>CAWCFH010000021.1:0-228119 GCA_963794885.1 uncultured Actinomycetota bacterium | reverse complement strand
ACAAAAGCCGACGCCGAACCGCCACTGACGCGCGCGCTCGCGCTCCTCTCGCTATGTGCAGCACCGGAACCCGGCGGCGTGAAGACGGTCTTGGCCTGGCTGAAAGCGAACGAACTCTCCGCGCCGGCAGCAATGAAGCGTCTCGCCGTCATCGGTCTCGGCCTCGGGAACAAAGACGCCGAAAGTCTCGCCTATTTAAACGAAATTGTCGATGCGGGCTTGAAGCCGAACCGCCCGACCCCGACGCGATAAAAATCGATGAACCCGAAGGGCCGTATGGCTTGCTCCGCTCAGCGCTGATCGCACTGTGCGCACGCGACGACAGCAACGCGCCGCTGCTGAAACTGCTGAACGACTCCCCCGAAGCGCGAATCCGTGAAACCGCCGTTCGCGCGCTCTCGCTCCGCCGCGATCACGCCGCGGTTTCCGGTATCGTCCGCACACTCGAAAATCAGATCGCTACACGTGGACCGATGTCGCCACTTCGCTTGAACCGCTGTTGACCGAAGACAACACGGTCCTGACCGAAATGCTGCAGCAGTTCAAAGAGCACCACGCGAGCCGCCGCCGTCTGGATTCTCACCCGCCGTCTAGATCTTGGAAACGATCCTCGGACTCGAGCGAAAGTGATCAGTGCGCTGAGCGACGATTCGAATACTTGTCCGCTACTATGGCGCAGAGTCGCTCGGCAAACGCAAAGCGAAAGCCGCGCTCGATGCGCTGGTCAAACTCCTCGACGACATCGACGATGACGTTCGCGCGGTCGCGGCGCAAGCGATCGGCGAAATCGGCGACAAAGCCGCTTGCGCGGAGGTCGGCAAAGCGGCGATCTCCCAATTCCGTCTCGACGCCCGCTGGATGAAAGCGCTCGCCATCGCCGGCGGAGCAAAATATTTCGCCGACATCATGAAACTGGCGAACTCCAATCTGTACTCCGAACAGCGCGCTGGTCTCGAAGCGCTCTCAGCCTCCGAAACGGCCGTCGCTCGCGAACGCCTGTTGAAGACATTTCGAAGCGACGACGAACCCTTCCAAACCGTCGCCGGCGACCTCCTCACCGAACGCGGCGATTCAACACTCGCATTAATTCAGGAAGACCTCGCGTCGAAAAACAAAGGCGTTCGCGCGCGAGCGATTCACTTGCTGACAAGGCTCAAGACTCCGCCGCGCTGGCCCTTAAGAAGCCGCAAAAACAGAAGGCGATACCGCAATGACGGCGCTCATTGACTGGGCCCTTTCGCGCACAAAAAACTAGCACGTATCGTGTGCCACGGGCCGTACCCAGCCCGTGCTGCTGCGCGCTCTAAAAGACGGGAAGTTACTCTTCAAAAACTCATGGCGTAATAGCAAGGGCCAGAGTACTGGCCCCTGGCACCCACTAATCAGAATTTCTCCCCTTCGACACCGTGATCGGCGAACCTTCCGCCAGAATCGCCGAGACCGGCTTGCCGCTCAGAATGCGGCGCGAACTCCGGCCGTACAGCGCTTCAACGTCCGCATCGAAGCGTGTAATCCGTCCGCGGTCCATGTGCGCCATTGCGGATGAGCGACCTGGTATTCCATCGTGCCGCCGCCACTGCTGAGCCGCATAGCCCCAGTAATGTTCGGTGATGAATTCCGCCGCCGAACCCTTTGCGCGGGATCGCCGCAGCGCCACTTGCAGCGCAACGCTCATCTTTTGCCAGCGGCCGTCGAGCTTCCATTCGTAACGCGCCGCAATGCCGTTCGCGTTTTGTTCGCAGCGAATGGCGCATCGGCAACGAGACATAGTTTTCGTTGTAAAGCGTCCGGGCCACGAACGCGATGGCGAAGCGCGGGACGAGTTCTTTGACAAACGCCACGGCGCGACGGTCGCCATCGGCGTGCGGGCGCTTGATGTAAAAGCGCAGATTCAGCTCCGGAAAATTCATGTGAAACGGGATCGGAATGCCGAGCACGCGCGTCTTCAGGAACATGAAGCCCACGATGCTGACCATGGCTTTGCCGTTCCACAAGATCGATTTCGGTCCCGGGCGGAACGCGCGATTGCAAAATCGCCGGATCGACTTCGTAATTCAGCATCGCCAGGTGGCGCCATTCGGCAGATAGAAAATGTTGGGCATGGCGAGAGAATAACGCGGCGCGGCTGAGACGAAAAGGTCATTCACGGGCCGGCGGCACTCTCGGTGTAATCCTTCGAGACGCTCGAACGATTTTGTCAGTCTCACGCCAATAATTTTCGGAAACAAAATTGCCATGCGCCTTCGCTCGCTGATCCTCGTCTCATTTGTCGCATCCACTCTCGCCGCCGAAGAATCCAAACCGCTCTTCAAAGACTTCATGGGCGTCAACGGCCACACCGTCCAATTCAAACCGGAACTCTACAAATCTGTCTGCCGGCTGGTGCGCGATTACCACCGGTTGAGTGGGACCTCGGCAATGACAGCGCGTTCAAGACCACGTTCCCCGAAGCGCGCAACCGCGTGAACTGATCCAGTCTACGGCTCGTGGAAAAAAAGCGGCTTTATCACCGATGCGTGTCTCATGATCGAATCGCTCAAGCACGACAAATGGAAAGATCCGGCTCAGGACGGTCGGGCGTATGGGCTCGCGTTCGCCAAAGCATTTGGGCCATCGTCGAGCACGCCGGTGGTTTCGTCCGTCGAAATCGGCAATGAGCCCGGATCGTATGACGACAAAATTTATCGCACGCTTTTCGAAGCGATGGCGCGCGGAATCCGCGAGGGCGATCCGAAGCTGACGATTTCCACCTGCGCGACCGTCCCCGGCAAGAGCCACCAATACGCAAGAGTCTCAGCTGCTTCGAAGGCCTGAGCGATCTCTATGACGCGATCAATATTCACGTTTATGCAGAAGTCGAAGGCTGGCCGACGTCGATGAAGTCGCTGAACCCCGAAGACCCGAATATCAAGTATCTCAAAGAAGTCAACGACGCGATCGCCTGGCGCGATGCGCACGCGGCGGGCAAGCCGCTTTGGATCACTGAATTCGGATGGGACGCGACGACCAAACCCGCGCCGAAGACCGGCGACTTCGCAAAGTGGGAGGGCAGCGCCGGAGACGCAGCAAGCGCAGTGGCTTGTGCGCTCATTTCTCGTGTTCTCAAAACTTTCAGTCGCGCGCGCGTATATTTATTTCTTCAACGACGACGACACGCCGCATGTCCACGGCTCGTCTGGATTGACGCGCAATTTCAAACCGAAGCCCGCGTTTCACGCCGTCGCGCATCTGTACAAAACACTCGGCGATTACCGCTTCGCGCGCGCGATCCAGGACCAGGCCAACGAAACGTCGGTATGGATCTGTTAGCGGCGACGATGGCCTGAAAAATCTGGGCCGTCTGGAGCGCGACGAATTCTGAACGCAGCGCGCCGGTGACTCTGCCGCTGGAAGGATTGAACGCGCTCAAAGCGGAACGCACGCCGCTGAGCGAGAAGGCGCCGGAGGCGGTGGAATTCAAGCGCGATGGCGAGACCATCGAAGTCCCGGCGAGCGAGACGCCGGTTTTTATTTGGCTGGAAAAGAAAGAAAATCGAGCACACTGAACGAATCCGCTTCGCCGCGTCGATCAACGCCTGTTTGATCGCAGCCATAGCATACTCTGTCACGCCCTTGCGCGGAATCAAAACATAATCGAACCCCGCCGGGAGCGCCGCGCGAGCTTCGCGAAAAGCCGCGCGAAACACACGCTTGATGCGCGCGCGGCGAACCGCGTTGCCATGCTTCACGCCAACGGAAACGCCCAAGCGCGAATGCGGCAATCCGTTGAGCGCGTAAGCGACCGTCACTTCGGGTGTGTTGACTGATTTGCGCGCCGCATACACGCGCTGAAAGTCCGCGCTCGCCCGAACGCGCTGAGCTGCGCGCAGCGTCGGACGCAATGGCGATGGCAATTGAACGGATGCCGCCATTACTTCGCGGCGCCAAACGGATTATTGCTCTTCTCACCCAGCCCGATTCCAAACTCCGGCCCTGGAAAATCGGTGGGTTTATAATCCAACTTTTCGATCGGCTTGATCGCGATCTCCACGCGGTCCGCATCGGTCAGCGCCACACCCGGCGGCGAGAGTGATTTCCGCTTTCATTGTCGCCGCCAGCATCGCAAGGTCCGTCTTCTCATCCTCGATCCCCGCAGCGTCAGGCGTCCCGGTAATAAAAATCGCCTGATCCTTGACATCCGCATACGTATCGGTGAGTTGCGTCAGCCACTTGATGAACGTGCCCGCATCCATGTCATTGACTCGAATGTTCACCGTCGGATCCGCAGCGCGAAGTTTAACAATCATCATGATGAACCCCGTGTACTGCTGAACGAAGTTGAGCGCCTCCGACAATTTGCTGTCAACGAATTCGACCGTGACTTTCCGGTTCAACTGCCGAAACGCGCGCTGCTCCCAGCTTCATGAGCGCGAGCCGTGCCCGTCAAAAACGCAGTGAGAATTGCAGCCTGAAGAAGAATCGTGCGCATGGCGGCCTCTCCTTTGATGATACGTCATTCTATACGGTAGACGAACTTGCCGCCAAATATGCGTCCAAAATAATCCGGGGGCCCAACCAGTGTGATCGGCCCATCGATCGCCAAGTTGTTTCATGATTCAATTTGGAACTGCGCTGAGCTTCCCCACCATGTCTAACCGAAAAAAGAAACAGCGCGGCTCGCTCAATCCGCAATCTTCAACTTGATCTCATCCGAATTCGCCTTCAATTCCGGCGCGTACATCGCGCTGGCTTTGGTCGGCAGCGCGCTGAACTTCCCGGGATTTCGGCGCGCATGCGGTACGCGACGCTGTGTTTGCCGCGGGCGAGCTGGCGGACGAAGAAGCAGACGCGTTCGTCGCGCAATTCCATGTAGGCGCCCATGTCGTTGCCGTTGTAGCCGCTGCGCACTTCCACCGGCTCGAAGCCGGCGGCTTTCATGTCTTCGAAGAGGATGTATTCGTAGTCGTTCTTGCTGTCGATCTCGAGTTCGACCTCGACCAGGTCGCCGCTCTTGAGCTGCGCCAGTTCGGCCAGCGCTTCGCGTTCGTACTTCTCCACTTTCTGCTCGACCGACTTGGCCGTGCGCGCCGTCGACTTTGATCGTCTTTGTCGACTGCGCTTGAGCTTGTAGTACTTGCGCTCGACCTTGATTTCCAGCCCGGCTTTGGTGATGGGATCTTCCAGCGTGAAGTTGGTGACGTACGCATTGAAATAAAGCGGGCCGGTGCCGTTCTTGCGTGAACTCGATCTTGTGCGCGCCGCTGGTGACGTCGTCGCCGGTGAGCACCAGCTTGTTGTCGAACGTGAACAGGTTCGACTGCGTTGATCGCGACGGTCCTTGCGACTTCTTGCCGTCGAGCACCACTTCCAGCGTCATGTCGGGCGCGTCTTCGCCGCTGGCGGTGAGGTAATCGGCCAGCGCTTCGATGCAGATCGCCGTGTCGCGCGTGCTGTTCCAGTAGGTGGCGTGCTTGCGGTTGTTGAGCAGATACTTGACCAGCCGCGGCCTTCTCGCCCTTCGGATCGGTCGCGGCGAGCAGCTTCAAGTAGTAGGCCTGCGCTTCGTTTTCGCTGCCGTACCAGTACCACCAGTAATTGTTTTCTGGCAGCTTGAGATACGCGGTCTGGTTTTCGTCGTCCTGGACGAGGTACTGTTCGATGTTCTGCATGATCATCGCGAGCTTCTCGGCCTGCTTCTGCTTGTTGAGCGCCAGGCCGAACATCGCCTTGGTGTAGACCGCCAGGTTGTTGCGGTCGCGATAGAGGAAGTCGCGCATCTCGGCGTTGTCGGCATTGTCGCGTCGACGAGCACCATGTAGACGAACGCGTCGAGATTGTCGGCCTGTTCTTTGTACGGGCTTGATCTTCGCCGGCGCGTTCTTGCAGCATGCTGCAGCTTGCTGTGTTCTGATAATTCTTCAGCCACTGCTGACGCCGCGTTCCAGCATGTCCGGCGGCAGCGCGACGTCGTTGTTCTTGGCGATCTGCAAGCCGTGGACGACGTAGGCCGTCGTGTGCGGCGAGGAGTGTTCGCCCTATGCCGCTGAACCAGCCCCAGCCGCCGTCGGCGAACTGCATGTCGGTCAGGCGCTCGACGCCGTCCTTGACCATGCTTCGTGACTTCGGCGTCGTCGAAAACAGGATTGCGAGTTCGAAGCGCTTCCACTGCTTCGCGCGCTCGACGTCGTCGCCGATCTCCTGGGCGTTGAGGTTGGTGCGTTTCTGTCTCGATCGTCCTTCAGATCGAGGTTCATGCGCAGCAGCACTTTCTGCGTGATCACCGTCGGCAGGAAGCGATTGAGCGTCTGTTCGGTGCAGCCGTACGGATAATCGACCAGGTACGGCAGCGCATCGACCATCGCGCCGGCCAGCGTCGGCGAGTAGCGGACTTCGAGGCGGCTGTCTGCGGCACGGCGTTCGGCGGGAACGGTGAACGCGATGCTGCGCCGTTGTCCTTGTCCGGGCGGATGTCGCCGGAGAACGATTCCGTCTTCAGCATGCCGTGGATGTAGACGGGGAACTTCATCTCCATCGCGTCGGATTCTTCGTTCGTCAGCGCCTTCACGCGGATCGTCGGCTTCGCCGGGCGCGATCACTTTGCACGCGCCAATCGACGCGCTTTTCGCCGTCGGCGGCAACTTCGACGTCTGCGTCGACATCGTCCATCGGCGCCCATCGATCGGCGTCCAGCGTGTTGCCGTCCAGTTCGAGCGCGACCTGTCACCTTCTTCTTGGTCTTTGAGATAATTGTGGACGTTGGCCGAGAGCACGACTTCGTCTTTCTGCGTGAAGAACCGCGGCGCCTGCAGGCGGACGATCAGATTCTTTTTGCGTGACGACTTCGGCTTCGCCCTGGCCGACGCGCGTGCCGTGCCCATCGTCCAGACTTTGATCTTCCACGTCGTCAGACTCTCCGGCATGGTCGAGTTCGAACTTCGGCCGATGCCGTCCGCGTCGGTGTTCGAGCGTCGCGGCCCAGAATGCGGTGTCGGCGAAATTCGTGCGCACGGTCGGTTCGACCATCGGCGCCGCTCGCCTGCCTCGCTCGCGTCTCGCTTCGTCCGTCACTTGTCGGCGCGCCATCGCCGCCTTCGCTTCGCGGCGTCCATCGCCTGCATTGCCGGCGCGGCCATCGGCCGTCGGCACGGCGTCCAC
Organism: uncultured Actinomycetota bacterium; assembly: GCA_963794885.1. Lineage (GTDB taxonomy): Bacteria > Actinomycetota > Actinomycetes > Mycobacteriales > Jatrophihabitantaceae > RYN-133. The sequence goes on along the minus strand of CAWCFH010000021.1, from coordinate 220,985 downwards.
GCCATCGACCGGCTGCTGTCCATGCCGCCTGCGCGCTCGATGCTCTGCCGGCACGCCGCCGAAGCCGTCGCTCCTCGCCGCGGCTGTCGATCCCGCCGCGTTCCACTGCCGATCTTCGTCTCGCCGCATCATGCGCCGAAGACGCCGAGGATAGCCCATCGCGATTTCGCCGCTGCTTGAGCAGGTTGTCGCCGCTCTGCGTCAGAGCTCGTTTCGTGTTGCGGATAATGCTGCCGCCGCCATTTCCAGAAGAAGCTCTTGATCTCCGGCACGTTCGATCCGCCGGAAATGTACTCGACGGCTTTGTCGTAGACTGATGACCGCGGTCGAGCCGACGATCGGCTCGCCGTCGCTGTCGGTCAGCTTGATCTTCACCTTCGCTTTTTCGCCCGGCTTGTATTCTGCCGCCGACGGCAGCACTTCGACGTTCGAGCACGCGGCTCTCGGGCGGCACGACGATTTCCTTCGTTTCGCTGAAGACTTTGCCGTCGGTGACGGTCATCGCTTCGACGAAGAAATTCGGCATGTCCTTCTGCGTCGACGTCGATTTCTTCGACCGCGCTCTTGCCCTTGAGACGCAGCACCTTCGGCGGCAGATAAACGCCGTTGGCCGGGCGCAGGAAGAGCAGCACCGTCGCGTCGGCGCGATTGGTGTTGATCATCAGCTTGACCTTTTCGCCCGGCGCGTATTCGCGCTTGTCGGGGACCATTTCGATGTCGTTGAAGCGGAACTGCCGCGCCGTTGAATCCTTCGCCGGTGACGACGAAGACGTAGCCGCCTTCGATCGCGTGCTTCTTGCTCGTCGGTGACCTTGTAGCTGAGGCGGTATTGCCCGGCCTGCGACGGCTTTGATCTGCATGCGCGCGCTTGCCCTGGGCGTCGGTGTCGAGCGCCCATGTCTTGCACGGCGTTTTCGACGGGCTTGCCGTCTTTGTCGTAGGTGACTTGCAGCAGCTTCAGCTCGCCCTTGCCCTTGACCGGCTTGTGGTCGAGCGTTTGCGCAGAGAAATCGGCCTCGATCGCGTCGCCGATGCGGTAGTAGCCGCGATCGACCCAGGCATAGACTTTGAACGGCTTGCGCGCGACGAGCACGCTGCCGGTGCCGACGATGGTGCGGCGCGAATGCGTCGGTCACTTCGGCGGTGATTTCGTAGCTGATGATCGGTGTCGCCGTGGACCGCTTTGCGAGCGCGGTGTCGATTTCGACTTTGACCGTGCCGTCGGCGCCGATCGGCACTTCGTTCTCGCGCGACGACTTCCGGCGGCGTTCTGCGCGCGGCCCCACCACCACGCGATCGGGCGGCTGCATGCCCCAATCGCGCCAGCCGGGATACCAGTCGTAATCGTAGGCGAACCACCAATAGCCGGGCTCGTAAAACCAATCCCAGCGGCCGGCGGGATACCAATTGGCGCTGTGTGCTGCTGCGCAGTGACCTTGTATTTCACTTTGCCTTGGCGACCGGCGCGCCGAAATAATATTTCGCCTTGATCGTCGCGGTGATCTTTTCGCCGAGCATGACCGGCTCGGTCGGCGCGTCGACTTTCACTTCGAATTCGGGCTTCTTGTATTCCTCGACGCGGAAACTCGCCGAGCCGCCTGACGTTCGGGCATGCGCGATGATGTAGACGCCGAGCGTCGCGTCCTTGGCGAGTGTGAATTCGCCGTCGATTCCGCCGAATGCGTCGGCTGTGTAAGTCTTCTCGAAGATCTTTCTCGCCCTTGCGGATTGTGAATCTCGAACGTGAACGTCTGTGCTCGGCGAACGCCGACTTGCCCTCCTGATCGTACTTGGCGTGGCCGACCCAGAATTTGAATTTCACCGTCTGCTCCGGCCGATAGACCGGCCGATCGGTGATGGCGAAACGCTTTGCTCTGGTTGTATTCGCTGGTCGTAATAGTTGCCCGTACCAGATGTCCGGTGAAGCCGATGTACGCGAGCCGGCCGTCGGGGTGGTCGCGGTGATCAGCCACTGGAATTACTGGTTGCTCGTCGTGCTTTGATCGAGAACACCTGGCCGTCGGCGTCGGTCGTGTGGAGCTGCTTTCGGCGTGTCGATATCTGAACGCGTTGTTGTTCCATTGCTGGCGATAGCCGAAGAATTCGATCTTCGCGTTCGGCAACGGGCTGCCCGTTGACGGCGTCGGCGACGAAGTAGATACGTGCCGTTCGTCGAGCTGCTTCTTGACGATCGCCGTGTCGGCGATCCAGACGATGATGCGGCTGGTGTTGCCGTCGGCCATCTTGGCGGTGAGGAGATACGCGCCCGCCTTTTTCAGCGGCGTCGCACCGTCATGCGCCGGTCGAAGTGCTTGTCGCGCGGCTTGAGTTCCATATCCCACCTGGCGCGCCTTCGCGCCGAGATATTGCTTCTGATTCTTCTCCACGAGGCGATAGCCGATGTTGTCGATGTTGAGCTGCTGCCAGTCGAGCTGGCTTGGGCTTGGTCTTGAGGTATGCCTTCACGTCGTCGAGCAGCTTCGCGACATTGATTTCGTGCGCCTCGAAGACTGACCTTCGTGCCGTTGCGGAAACGGAAATCAGGCGGTGGCGTCTGTGCCCGGCGGCTTGCGTTGCCAGCGGCTCAAACGTGCCCCAGTTGCTCGAGGATCTGATCGAGCCGCGCTGCTTGCGATTCTTGCGGTCCGGGCCGTATTCGGCGATGCTGCTTTTCCAATATTCGGCGGCCCGGTCGTACTGCTGGCGGTTTTCGAAGATCTGCGCCAGCTGTCTCGAGCGACTGCTCGCCGCAGCCGGTCTTTGCATCGGCCAGCGATTGCTGGAAAATCTCGATGAAGTTGAATTCGTCGGGCAGTTTGAAGCGCTTGATGCCGGTGGCCAAGCCGGGCGATCGTTTCGTCTTCGCCGAGCGTCTTGACGGCGTACGGGCCGCTCTCGTCTTTTCGTTCGCCATCTGCTGAAGGCGGAGTAATCCGGCCATGGTCTGAACGTCGAATTGGTTCTGGAGAAATTGGCGAACGTGAAGCGCATTTCGGCCGTGCGGGTAGGCCTCAATCTCCTCGGCCTGCACCAGCGCCCAGCGCCAGCGTTCGCCATCGTTGGCCGCCGCGTCGAATGATTTTGGGACTGCGTAAAAAACGGGCGTGCCGTCGGCATCGACCGGCGCGCCGCATGAGCCGCCTCCATAACCGCATGCCGCGGCCGCGATAACCGTAGTAGCCTTCTTCGTAATCGGGCAGCTTGTCGATTTCGGTGAGTCTGAACTTGCCATGCTTCGTAATAGCCGCTGCCAGTATCAAGGTGTTGGCGAACTGCGAATAGAATTGCGAAAGCGCTTTTTTGTCCGTCTCGATCCTTACCAATGGCAGCCGCCTGCTCATCAGCTGCAGTGCCCGCACGCGATCGCGGCCTGAGAGCTGACGTAGCGTCCGTTGCCGCGCTGATGTCCGCGCGAGAATTTGCCGGCGACGATGAAGCCGACATGGTTTCCTTCCAGTGTAACGTTTGCGCGGCGGCCCGAGCAGGCGCCAATTCTTCGCGTGGATGTCGATGACTTTTTCGCGGAAATCATCGACTTCGTCTTCACGATTCAAGTGCTGCAAGCATTGAACTGGCGCTGATGCAGATCGTCGCCGACTTTGAGCGGGTCGTCGCTGGCATCGAGGGCCAGCGCGCTGAATTGATCGTAGGCGTCTTTGAAATTGCCGGCTCTCTTCGTCTGCAATGCGTCGCGCGTTGCGGGTTGGTTTCTTCGGCGCCAAGAGTCTGCCGATCGTGAAGACTGCGAGAATGGAGAGCGAAAGAATGAACGATTTCGCGGGGGAGAACATGGTTGTGCCCTTCCGATGAGTGGGAGTTTGGCGGTCGTCTGGGTGTTGGATGCGGCTGCCTTGGAAAAGTTGCTCGAAAACTCGGTTTTTGTCTCTCGCAAAGGCGCAAAGACGCAAAGAACAGCAAAGAAAAAAAAGAAAAGAATGAAGAGTAATATGTCTGGAACATCTTCGCATTTCCTTTCTTCTTTCTTTTCTTGTCTTTGCCGTTCTTTGCGCCTTTGCGTCTTTGCGAGAGAAAACTAGAATTCAAATCCCGCCGGAATGACCCCGCCTTTTGTCACCAGCATAATTCCGTCGCGAACAAAGAACTGCTGGTTGGGGTCGTCGTAATTGTGTCAAATTCTTCAGATTATCATTCGTGCGCCATTACCGATGGAGGCGTCTTTATCCACGATCGCGCGACGCAGCACCGCGCCTGCTCCGATGCCGATGCGCGGCTTCGGGGAGTTCGCCGGCTGGAAATAATCCGCGCCCATGACGAGCGAATTCTCGATCGTGCGTCCTTGCAGACACGGGCGCGGACGCCGAGAATCGAATCGCTGACCCGTTCCGCCTTCAACCACCACGCCTTCACAGAGGATCGAACCTTCAACGCGCGCCTGGCTGACTTTCGCGCCGGGCAGCGGTCGGGCGTGTGTGTAGATCGGCTGAGCGGGATCGAAGAAATTGAATTTTGGAGTCGGGCGCACGAGTCGAGTTCGCTTCGTAAAACGCGCCGACGGTCCCGATGTCCGCCCAATAGCCCTGAAAACAATACGCGTTGACGTGCCGTTCGGCGATCGCTTGCGGAACGATGTTCTTGCCGAAATCGTGTTGGTTCACATCGCGGTGCAGCATTCGTTCATCACCGGCGTGTTGAACAGATAAACGCCCATGCTCGCCAGAAATGGCCGCTTCTCCGCTTCTTCTTTTGACAGCCCGAATGTGGTCGTATCGCAGCGCATGGCTTCAAGCGCTTCCGCTGTTTTTGGCTTTCGACGAATTTGACGATACGTCCTTTTGCGTCGGTTTTCAGGATGCCCAGTTCCGGCGCTTCTTCGCGCGTGACGGGCTGCACGGCGATGGAAATCTCCGCGCCCGACTCGTTGTGCGAGTGGCTGAACGCGGCATAATCCATGCGGTAAATATGATCGCCCGACAGAATCAGAATATGTTCGGAATGCCGGCTGTTGATATGCACCCACGCCTGCCGCACCGCGTCGGCGGTGCCCTGAAACCACGTGCCGCCTCTCGATGTCTGTTCAGCGGCGAGAATCGAGACGAAGCCCTGCGAGAACGCGTCAAATCGATACGTGTTGGCGACGTGCGAATTGAGGCTCGCCGACTGGTACATCGTCAGCACGTAGATCTGCCGGATTTCGGAATTGATGCAATTCGAAATCGGGATGTCGATCAGCCGGTATTTTCCGGCCAGCGGCACCGCCGGCTTTGAACGGTCTTTTGTCAGCGGAAAAAGCCGCGAGCCCTGCCCGCCCCCGAGAATCACGGCAACGATGTTTTTCAAACTGAAGGAGTCTCCGTGCGAGGTCGAAGCGCGCGCGTATCCTACCGTGTTTCGCAGAATGGCTCAACACCGTTGGCGCAGGCTTCACGATCCCCCTTGGGAATCTACGGTTTGGTGAAAACCTTGTCGTCCAGTTTGTCGAAGAATTCCAGTTCCGTCACCTTTGCATCGAAAGCCTTTTTTCCGTCGCGAATGCACACAATTTTTTTGTAATGCTTGAGGCCGTCTGTTTCCTGATAGTCGCTGAATATGACCTCTTGCAAGACTTCCTTGCCGGAAGCCGAGTCAAGCAGCCGATGCTCTCGCTTGACCAACAGTCCGCTGGCTATGTTAAAATAGAGCTTAACGTCTGCGTGCCCCTTCGCCTTCACCAGCACTCCAATCGCAGGCTTATCCTCGACGAGTATGCTTTCCAGCACCGATAGTTCGACGCTCTTTTCCTTCAAAAATGCACACCGGTCCAAATCTTCCGCGTATTTCTGCTCCTTCATTTCAGTCAAAGCTTCGGAGGGCATATCCTGCGCCTGGCCGTTCATTTCGATCCAGCCTTTGTCGCCATTGATGACCTGCGTTTGGGCAACTTTGGCGCCCGCCATTTGAAAAGCAGCTGAACTCTTGTACCGATCCGGCATTCGCCAGGTATCTTCAATTGTGAACGGGATAGGGGGGCTGTCCTGGAATCAAAACAGCGGTGCCTTCGGCTTTGATGCGCATGGTTTGGAGCTTTGCGGTTTTCGCTTCGCCTCCTTGTGCCTCGATTGCTTTTTTGACAATAGCGCGCGCCGCATCTTCTTCAGCACGAATGGGCGAGGCGAAGGAAAAGAATACAACGAGAAAAATTGTGATTTTAGCCATGATCAAATTTTCCTTCAAACCCAGACACTGAATGCGGTCGAAGTAGCTGGTACGCGCAATCGATATCACAGCTTCCCGAGCAGGATTGAAAATCCCTTCGCCATTTGGAAATAAGAGGCTGCGTTGCTGTTGCGCACGGCGATTTCCAGGCGTCCTCCGCTTCCGAAGTAGGCGACGGTGCCTTCCTCGACGTCGGCGAATGTGGACGATACGCCCAGAAAGCTGGCTTGGCCGATGGTGACGCGGACGCGCGATTTTTGGGGTTCCACGCGGCGAAGTATGCCGCGGTCAGGTCGGTGATGAGATTGCCGAAGCGGTCCGCGCGGAGGACGTGAATTTTCAGCTTCTGCGGCGCGGTGATTTCCAGCGGCGTCAGGCCTTCCGGTGGACGGCCGAGTTCGTCGAGCGCCACTCCGTTGGCCAAGATGAGCCGCGGCGGGCGCGAAATGTCCCGGCCGTGAAATGTTGAACTGACGTGCGGCATCCGGTAGCGGGGGTTTTCGAGTTTTACCGCGCGCTTCAGACGTTCCTTGTTGAGGATTAGATCGAAGATGCCGTTGTTGGGGCCGATGTAGGTCCCGGTCTGTGGCGATTGCCACGGCTTCGCGGTCCGAGCCTACTCCGGGATCGACGACCGCGACGTGAATTGTCCCGGGTGGAAAAAAGGCGGTGCTTTCTTCCAGCGCGAGGGCTCCTGCGAGGATGTCTTGCGGGGGGATGCCGTGGCACAGATCGACGATTTGCGCGGTGGGCGCGATCGAGAGAATGACGCCCTTCATGACGCCGACGAATGTGTCGCTGGCGCCGAAGTCTGTGGTCAGGGTAATGAGTGGCATAGGTTTGTACCGCAGGCGTCCCGCCTGCCCGGTTCAACGGTCCTTGCAGGCGGGACGCCTGCGGTACGGGTGTTCCTACATAATTCCCAGCATCGAGGCCTGCAGTTTGCCTTCGAACGTCAGGTTTTCTTTGCTCCACGGCGGTTCGAAGACCAGTTTCACGTCGACGGAGCTGACGCCTTTTTGCTTGGTCAGCACCTCGTTGACGCGCGCTTTCAGCTGGTCGCCGACAGGGCAGTGCGGGCTGGTGAGCGTCATGTCGACGTCCACTTTGCCATTGGTTTCGGAGAGTTTGTAGATCAGGCCGAGATCGACGATGTTGATCGGAATTTCGGGATCGAAGATTTCTTTCATCGCCTCGCGCATTTCGTCGAGCGTGGCTTTGGCGCCGGCGTCCGCGGGGGCAGCGGGGGCTGTCGAGGCTGCGGGTTGGGACGGCGGGAGAGGAGCGGGTTCATTCATGGCGTAGATTCCGGTTATTGAATTGAGACAAAGGCATAGTGTGCCCGGAAAATTCGCGATTGCAAGCGGCGCCTTCACCCACTGTTGGGCGCCGCTTATTTAATCTCGAGACGCTTGCGCCGGTTTCGCCGCGCGTTTTTTCCTCGTACATGGGGTAGGCGCAGCCGGGGAGGATGTGGCTTGTGCCTGGGGTTTCGGCGCGGAGGTAGTAGGTGAATTCGTGCTTACCTCGCTCGAGGCGCGTGTAAAAAGCACAGATGCGGTCGTCTCGGAATTCGACATGGGCGGCTTTGGCTGCTTCGGGGCCAGTACTTGGGCACGTTCTTCTGCATGAACGGCTGCTGGCCTCGTAGGGCGCGAATGACCGACAACGGCCGGTCGCGCAGCGCCGCGATGACCTGCGGGTGAAGTGCGTCGAGGTAGTCGACGAGGTCTCGCTTGGTCGCGTCAGCACCGTCGAACAGCGGCTCGTCCAAGTTGCTGAGGGCGACGCCGTCGCGGGTTTCACCCGTGGTCACGAGACCATCTTCGCCCAGCAACCGAGTTGCGGCTCAATCCCTGCGGCTGCCGTTCGGTGAGCGCCCGCTCTTCGGCGTGACGGCGAACGGGTCCAGGGGTTCAGTGCACCGCGACCGTCTCGGGCTCGATGAACGCATCGTGGTGCCGGTGTCCGCCGAGCATCGTCGCCGCGATCAGTGCCGCCACCAGCGCCGACGCGCCGCAGACGAGATACCCGATCGCGTACGCGTGCGACAGCGCGTGGAACGCGATGTCCTTGAGCGGGTTGAACGGGGTCAGCTTCCGTCGGGCAGGGTACCTGGCGGGAACCCCGTTCGCGCCGAGCGGGCCGGACTTGACCGCGGCGACCGCACCCGCGACCGCCGCCCGTTGCGCCGGCGGGACGTGCTGCGGCGCGGCGTAGAAGCCGCCAACGCCGACTTGAGCGCCGGCGCGAAGCGATCTTGGCCGAGATCTCGTTCGCCGCATCGTCAGTGCGATCGCGCCGACGATGGCCGGCCCGAGCGTCAACCCGAAGTCGCGCAGCATGCTCGTCGCGCCGCTGGCCATGCCGGCCTTGGCCGTGGGCACGCTGTTCACCGCGACCACGGTGATCGACGTGACCGCGAGCTTGAACCCGGTACCGACGATGAGCAGCGGCACGGCGACGGCGCGCGATCTAGAGGTTCGTCGCGGGAATCGCGGCGAGCACGAGGTCGCCCGCCGCGATCATCGCCATACCCGCCGGCGAGCGTCCAGCCGGGGTTGTAGCGCTGCAGCATCCGAGCGCTGACCGGGAACAGCACCACGCCCATGATGTTCAGGCAGACGAAGCCGATCGACGTCTTCAGTGGCGAGTACCCCTGGATCGCGGAGAGCCGGATGCTCGTGCCGTATGCCGTGCCGAGATAGGCGAACATGCCGATGACGGTGACCACGCGCCGAGACCGGAACACCCGGTTGCTGAACAGGTCCAGCCGGATCAGTGGCGATCGACCCGCCGTTCGATGAACACGAACGCGACCAGGAAGACCACCGCGACGACGAAGCCGCCGATCACCGTCGCGCTCGCCCAGCCGCCGTCCGCGCCCTGGATCACGCCGTACAGCAGCGCGAACAGCGAGATCGCGATGGTGATCTGACCGGGCAAGTCCAGCGAGCGGCCGTGCGGCGCGGACGAGTTCTGCGCGAACGACAGCGTGACCGCGACGCTCACCGCGGCCAGCACCGCCATGCGCGAGGAACGCCCACCGCCAGCTCGCGTCCGGCCCGCCGGAGTGGTGGATCCGCGCCAGCAGCCCGCCGAGCACCGGCGAGACGAAGCCGGCGCCGGTGAGTGCAGCGGCCCACATCGAGATCGCGTGGGCGCGCCTTCACGGTGTGCGTGCCGGCCGCGAGCATCGCCACCGACGTCGGGAAGATCGCCGCGGCGCCGATGCCCGAGAGCACCTGGCCAGTGAGCAGCGACGCCCACGCCGTCCCGAGGTGGGCGTGAAGAACCCGATCAAGCCGCCGACGACCATCAGCGCCGCGCCGACGGCGAGCAGCCGCTTGCGGCCGAACAGGTCGCCGAAGACGCCGAATGTCAGCTCGAGCAGCGTGACCGGCACGAGGAAGGCGTCCGAGATCCAGGTCAGCTGCGTCGACGTCGTGCTCAGATCCTGAGTTGATGAAGCCGTTGATCACGGCGGGGATCGAGAGGCCGATCTGCGCAACGGCGACTGCGACCGCCGCGGCGACAAGCGTGCCCGGCTGAGCCGTGCCGGTGAAGTCGATGCGCCGGCTGGCGGGCAGCGGTTTCCTTCATGGTTGAGAAGCGGAACCACAAACACACATCCGAGATGTACAGGTTTCCTGAGTAATCTACTCGGCCGCGCTCGCGCAGCGCCAGCCGGCACAGCTCCAAGTACGCCCGCCGCAGCTCGCTGGCCTGCTTACGCCGAGAGCAGCGACAGCATCCGATCCTCCAGCGCCGCGACCTGCGGACGCATCCGTCGCCAGCAATCGCTCACCTGCCCGGGTCAACGCGATCACCAGACGCCGGCGGTCGGCCGGGTCGCGGTGCCGCTCGATCAGGCCGCGGTTGAGCAGCGCCGTCACCATGTCGGCCATGCTCTGGCCGGTGACGAAGGAGTGGCGCGCCAGGTGGGCGGCGGTCAGGTCGGGGTGCCGCTCGAGCACGGTCAGCGCGGTGTACTGCAGAGCCGTCAACCCTTCCGGCCGAGCCAGGTCGTCCAGGGCGCGCGGACGGCCAACTCGACCTGCTTCATCAGGTAGAGCAGCGTCGAGGGCGGGTCGGCGTAGTCGGCCGCCGGCGCCGTCTTGGAACGAGCCCGGCCGCGCGTGATGGTCATCCAGAACCTCCGTGGACGCCCATGGTAGTTACCGGCTCAGTCCCAGCACGCGTGCTGCGGTGCTCTTCAGATGGCCGGGCGGTGGTCCGCGTCGATGTCGAGTTCGGCGAAGTCGGCCAGCCAACGCTCGGGCGTGATCAGCGGGTAGTCGCTGCCGAACATCACCTTGTTCCGCAGCAGACCATTGGCCGCGCGGACGAGTTCGGTCGGGAAGTACTTCGGCCGCCACCCGGACAGGTCGATGTAGACGTTCGCCTTGTGCGTGGCCATCGAGATCGCCTCCGCCTGCCACGGCACCGACGGATGGGCAAGGATGATCGTCAGCTGCGGGAAGTCGGCAGCGACGTCGTCGAGCAGCAGCGGGTTGGAATAGCGCAGCTTGATGCCGCGTCCACCCGGCAGCCCGGCGCCGATGCCGTTCTGCCCGGTGTGGAACAGCGCCGGCACCCCCAGCTGCTCGATCGCGCCCCACAGTTCGGCGAATGCGGGACCGTCCGGCGAGAACGCCTGCAGGCTCGGGTGAAACTTGAAGCCGCGCACGCCGTGATCCTCGACCAAGCGCCGGGCTCGGTCGACGGCCGCCGGCCCCTGGTGCGGGTCCACCGACCCGAACGGGATCAGCACGTCGTTGTGTCGTGCGGCGGCGTCGGCGATGTCCTCGCTGGACAGGGCGGCGTGGCCGGTGGCCGTGGTGGCGTCGACTGTGAACACCACGGCGGCGAGTCCCGCGGCGCGGTAGCGCTCGGCCAGTTCGTCGACGGTCGGGGTGCGGCTCTCCGAGCCTTTGAAGTAGGCCGCAGACGCAGTCCATCAGTTCGTCGTCGAGCGACAGGTGACCGTGGCCGTCGGACTCGACATGGACGTGCACGTCGATGGCGGCGACCGCGTCGACGTCGACAGCGGGTTCGTAACGAGTCATGTGGCCTCGGCTTTCGCAGTCGGGACTTGAGGAGTTTGCCCGACGCGTTGTGCGGCAGGTCTGGCGACGAACTCGACCGACTTCGGCACCTTGTAGCGGGCCAGCCGCGATTCCAGGTGGTGCAGCAACTCCTGCGCGTCGAGATGTTCCCCTTCGCCCACGACGACGAATGCACGCCCGACTTCACCCCAGGTGGTGTCGGCGACGCCGATCACTGCGCACTCGACGACAGCGGGGTGGGTGTAGATCGCTTGCTCGACCTCGGCGGGATACACGTTCTCGCCGCCGGAGATGTACATGTCCTTGAGCCGGTCGACGATGCGCAGGTAGCCCTCGTCGTCGCGCGTCGCGAGATCGCCGGTGTGCAGCCAGCCGTCGCGAGAACGCCCGGTCGGTGGCGCCGTGATCCTGCCAGTAACCGGGGGTCACGTTGGGGCCACGCACGAGCACCTCGCCGGGCTCGCCGACGTCGACGTCGCGGTCGTCGACGACCACGCGGACGTCGGTGAAGAAGCACGCCGGTGCCGGCCGAGCCGAGCTTGCGCACCCCGTCGGCTGCGCGCAGCATCGTCGCGCCGGGCGACGTCTCGGTGAGTCCGTAGCCCTGGACGATCATCAAGCCGCGGTCGAGCCAGGTCTGCAGCAGCGACTCCGGGATCGGCGCCCCGCCGCTCAGTGCCAGGCGCAGGCTGCTCAGGTCGGCGTCGTGAAAGCGCGGTGATTGCGAGAGCGCCAGGTACATGGTGTGACGCCGAACAGCAGCGTGACCCGTTCCCGCTCGATCAGGTCGACTGCGCGAGCCGCGTCGAACTTGGCCTCGATGAGTGCGGTGCCGCCTTTGAGGACGGTCGGGAACAAGACCTGGTTCAGCGCGGCGGTGTGGAACAGGGGAGCGGTCACCAGTGCGATCTCGTCGCTGCTGATATCGATGTCGACGAGCAGGTTGTACACGTTCCACGCCATGTTGCCGTGAGTGAGCATCACGCCCTTCGGCTGGCCACTCGTGCCGGAGGTGTACTGGATCATGAACAGGTCGTCGAGGCCGATCGGCTCATCGATGGGGGCATCGTTCTGGGCCATCAGCGCGTCCAGCCCAGAACCCGCGCTGCGGCTGAAGACGACGACCTCGGGCCCGGGACCGTCGGCACCCCGTTGTTCGACGACAGCGCGCAACGCGTCCTCGACCAGGAGCAGGCCGGCGCCGCTGTGCTCGAGCAGGTAGGCCAGTTCGGGCGGGGCCAGCCGGGTGTTGAGCGGGACGAACACAGCGCCGAGCCGCGCGGTCGCGAACATCGCGATCACCATCTCGACCGAGTTCAGCCCGAGGAACGCGACCCGCTCGCCCCGACTCACCCCGCGCGCCCGGAGTCCATGGGCCAGCCGGGTGATGGCGCGGTCCAGCTCCGCGTAGGTGGTGGCCGTCCCGTCCTGCACGAGCGCCGTCTTGCCGGGGGTCATCGCGGCCCGGCGCCGCGGCCAGGATCCGAGGCCGTTGTCGCTCACCGCCGCGTTCATCGGTCGGTGACCTTCTCCGCCCGGCCGTCCAGGAACGCCTGCATCCGCTGCTTCGCATCGTCAGTGCCCTGCGCGATGGCCGCCATCATCGCCTCCATGAAGTAGCCCTCGCGCGGGTTCGCCTCGGCGATCCTGGGCAGCGCCTGCACGATGGCGTAATTGGTCTGCGGCGCGTTCTGCGCGACGAGTTCGGCCAGTTGGACGGCGCGGTCGAGCCCGGTGCCGTCATCGACCAGGTACTGCGACAGACCGACGGCGAGTCCCTCGACCGCGTCGTAACGACGCCCGGTCAGCATGAGGTCGATCATCCGGGCCGCGCCGATCAGGCGCGGCACGCGCACCGATGCGCCGCCGCCGACGAAGATCCCGCGCATGCCTTCCGGAAGGGCGTAGAACGTCGACCGCTCGGCTACCCGCAGGTGCGCCGCGGCGGCCAGCTCCAGTCCCCCGCCGACGACCGCGCCGTGCAGCGCGCAGACGACCGGCACCGGCCCGAACTCGACAACATCGAGGGCGCGATGCCACATCCGCGAGTGCTCGATGCCGGAGATCGTGTCGTGCTCGCCCATCTCCGACAGGTCAAGTCCGGCGCTGAAGTGATCGCCCTCGGCGGCGAGCACCACGCTGCGGACGTCGCCGGGCAGGTGGGTGAAGAACCGCTCGAGCCCGAGCACGGTCTCGTCGTTCAGAGCGTTCCGCTTGGCCGGGCGGTTGAGGGTGAGTACGGCGACGGCGCCGTGCCTTCGAACAAGCAGCGACGGCGGAAGGTCGATGTCCGGGGGCACCGATGGTTCGGACGCGACCATAGTCTCTCCAATGCACAGGGTTCCTGAGCATTGGATCAGATGCAGACTCGTGCCACAAGGGTCGCGCGGCCCGAGTGGTCACCCATCGTGTCGTTGGAGCCGACGAGTGGGTCCCCGCCAGGTTGTTCGCTCCGACGAACATCACGTGCCGCCGACGAGGCAACCTTTTCCTGTCGAACCCCACGAACAGGAGACACGATGAGGCTGATCGGGACTGTCGCCGGAGTCTGCGTGATCGCTACGCTGCTCGGCGCGTGCAGCGCCAGCAAGAATCAGCCGACCAGCACCACCGGCAACAGCGGCGGCAACAGCGGGGCAAACAGCGCCGCCAGCTCCGAGGGCAGCTCGCCCGGGAACGTCGTCAACGGCGGCACCTTCACCATGTCGATGAACTCCGACCCCGGCAACCTCGACCCGCAGGGCGCCGCCACGAGCAACACCTTCCAGATGACCCAGTTCGCCTATGACAACCTGCTGAGCGAGAGCGCCGACGGCAAGATCGAGTCGGAGCTGGCGACGAAATGGTCGGTCGCCGGCAGCAAGGTCACGCTGACGCTGCACAAGGGCATCACGTGCTCTGACGGCGCGCCGTTCACCGCCGCCGACGCCGTCGCCAACATCAGCTACGTCGCCGACCCGAAGAACAAGAGCCCGTTCTTGGGCGTGTACCTACCGGGCGGTGCCAAGGCGAGTGCCAATACCGCGGCAGGCACGGTCACGATCACGCTGGCGCAGCCCGCCCCGTTCGTCCTCGACGGCTTGGCCAGCCTGCCGATGGTGTGCGCCAAGGGCATGCAAGACCGCAAGAGCCTGGCCCGCAAGACCGACGGCACCGGCCCGTACCAGCTCACCGAGGCGGTTTCGGGCGATCACTACACCTACACCAAGCGCTCCGGGTACACGTGGGGTCCGGGCGGCGCGACCACCGCAACGCCAGGGTTGCCGAGCACGATCGTTGTCAAGATCGTCCAGAACGAGACGACCGCCGCGAACCTGCTGCTCTCCGGCGGGCTGAACTCGGCGACCATTCTCGGCGCGGATGTCCAGCGGCTGGAAAGTGCGCACCTTTTCTCGACCGACACCCAGTCGATAGCCGGCGAGATGTGGTTCAACCAAGCAGCCGGACGCCCGGGTGCCGATCCAGCCGTCCGCCAGGCGTTGACCAGCGCGGTCGACCTGGATCAGCTCACCAAGGTGCTGACCTCGAACAACGGCCAGCCGGCCACCGAGTTCGCCGCGTTGCCGCCGGTTGCGTGCCCGGGCAACTCGGTCACCGCGAACCTGCCGACACACGATCTCGACAAGGCCAAGCAGTTGCTCGACAGCGCTGGGTGGAAGGTCGGCTCCGGCGGCGTTCGATCGAAGGACGGCAAGCCGCTCGCGGTGACGTTCGTCTACAACTCCGCGCAGGGTCCTGGCGGCGCGGCGGCGGCCGAGCTGGCCTCGGCGACGTGGAAGCAGCTAGGTGTCGATGTGACGGTGAAACCGCAGGATTCGACCGCGATCAGCGGGACGGTCTTCAGCACCGGCAACTGGGACATCGTGTGGCTGACGCTGAACGTCAGCAGTCCGGACCAGATCGTCCCGTTCATGTCAGGCCCGGCGCCGGGCAAGGGCACGAACTTCGCGCACATCAACAACTCCGCCTACAGTTCGCTGGTGGCCAAGGCCTCGGCCATGACCGGCAGCGCGGGCTGCTCGGACTGGCTGAAGGCCGAAGGGGAGCTCGTGAAAGCCGTTGACGTCGTCCCGTTCGCAAACCAGGTCGTCAAGACCTTCGGTTACCACGCCCAGTTTGCAGTCGTCGGTGCCTTGGTGCCGACAAGCATCCGGATGATGGCCAGCTGATCGGGCCCGACCTGCGGGTGACGATGCAAGCGAGAGGACGGTCGTGACGACGCTGGCAGCAGCGCCTCGTCTGGTCGCAGGTCTTACCGACAACGCCTGGGTGCGGTTCGCGATCCGTCGCTTCACCCGCCTGGTGGTCTCGCTCTGGGTGCTCATGTCGGCGTCGTTCCTGATGATCCACCTGATCCCGGGCGACCCGGTACGCGCGGCGCTCGGCCTGACCGCACCGGCGAGCTTGGTCAACGCGCGCCGGCAAGAGCTCGGCCTCAACGACCCGCTCTGGCTGCAGTACGTGCACTACCTCCGCGGCGTCTTCACCGGCAACCTCGGCACGTCGATGACCACGCAGCTGCCGGTGTCGGACCTGATCCGCGAGCGGCTGCCGGCGACCGTCGAGCTGGCGGTGTTCGCCTTCCTGCTCGCCATCGTGATCGCGGTTCCGGTCGGCGTGGCGATGGGCGTGCTCACCCGCAACGGACGGGGCCGCCGCGGTGAGCTCGCGTTCACCACGTTCAGCGTCGTGCTCGGCACGATTCCTGATTTTCTTCTCGGCGTCGGTTTCGTCTATGTCTTCGGCGTGCATCTGGGCTGGCTGCCGGTGGCCGGACGAACCGGCGCATCGTCCTATGTCTTGCCGGTGTTGGCGCTGGCGATCGGCCCGGCAGCTGTGCTCGCCCGGATCATGCGAGTCGAGATGGTTGCGGTACTGCGAGCCGACTATGTACGCACCGCGCGCGCAAAACGATTGCCCGCACCGAGCATCTACCTGCGCCATGCGCTGCCCAACGCGCTGACCAGTTCGATCACGATCGGCGGGCTGCTGCTCAGCGGGCTCGTTGCCGGGACGGTGCTGGTCGAGAACGTGTTCGCCTGGCCGGGCCTCGGCAGCTCGATCGTCCAATCGATCCTGGCCAAGGACTATCCCGTGGTGCAGGCGATCGTCCTCGTGTACGGCACCGGCGTGCTTCTGGTAAACCTCGCCGTCGACGTGGCGCTCGCGCTGCTCGACCCCCGCTCGACGATCCGCGAGAGCTGACTGCGATGGCGACGACGTCGACGCTCGGCACTGCGGTCACCGTTCCGGAGGGACGGCGACCGGCCGCGACCAAGCGGTGGCTGGCCGTGCTGCGGACGCCGGTCGGAGCGGCTGCCGGATTGCTGCTCGCTGCCGTGCTCGGCCTCGCGATCATCGCGCCGGTGCTGTGGACCGACCGGGCGAACGCGATCGACACCGACCACATCCTGCAAGGCGCGTCGTCGGCGCACTGGGTCGGCACCGACAATCTCGGGCGCGACCTGTTCTACCGCGTGCTCGTGGCCAGCCGGTTGTCGATCGGGCTCGCGCTGCTCGCGACGTCCATCACCGTGGTCGTCGGGCTGTTGCTGGGTACGGCCTCGGTGCTGGTAGGGCGGCGTGCTGGGCGGTTCGTCACGTCCGTGGTGAACATCGCGGTGGCGTTCCCGGGGCTGCTGCTCGCGCTGTTCTTCGCCGTGATCTTCGGCGTGGGCGCCAAGGGCGCGGTGCTGGCCATCGGCGTCGCGGGCGCGCCGGCGTTCGCGCGGCTGTCGCAAACCCTGGTCGCCGGGATTGTCGAGCGCGATTTCGTGGCCGCCGCTCGGATCGCGGGTGTCGGGCGGATTCGCCTGCTGGTTCGGCACATCCTGCCCAACATCGCCGAGCCACTCATCGTCAACACGACGATCGGCGCCGGGGGCGCGTTGCTCGCCTTCGCCGGTCTGTCGTTCCTCGGGCTGGGTGTGCAGCCGCCGAGCTATGACTGGGGACGGCTGCTCGGTGACGGGCTGAGCAGCATCTACGAGCATCCCGCTGCCGCGCTCGCTCCCGGCATCGCCGTTGTCGTCGCCGGGCTGGCGTTCAACCTGTTCGGCGAGGCGGTGGCCAAGGGCATCGGCCTGACCACCACGATCGCGGGAGTGCCTATCAGCCGGCCGGCGAAGCGTTTCGCTGCACCGGCCGACGACCCGGAGCCCAAAAGCGGTGACGCGGTGCTCGACGTCCGCGATCTGTCGATCACCTTTCCCGGACCGCACGGCCCGATCCGGCCCGTGCGTGGGGTGACCTTCAGCGTTCGCCGCGGCGAGGCCGTCGGCGTGGTCGGCGAGTCAGGTTCGGGCAAGTCACTGACCGCGTTGGCGATCGCCCGCCTGGTCGAGGAGCCCGGCGAGATCGAGGCGGACCGGCTCGAATTCCTCGGCACCGACCTGTTGACCGGAACGGCGCGCGCGCACCGCCACCTGCTCGGCACCGCCTTCGCGATGGTCTTCCAGGATCCGATGACCTCGTTCAACCCGACCCGGCGCATCGGCCGCCAGCTCGCCGAGGTCGCCCGGCAGCACCAGGGCATGAGCCGCAGCCAGGCGCTGGCCCGCGCCGTCGACCGGATGCGCGCGGTACGCGTGCCCGCGGCCGAGAGGCGGGTGCGGCAGTACCCGCACGAGTTCTCCGGCGGTATGCGACAGCGGGCGATGATCGGCATGGGCGTGATGGGCAACCCGGCGCTGATCGTCGCTGACGAGCCGACGACCGCGCTGGATGTCACCGTGCAGCGCCAGGTGCTCGACCTGCTCGAGTCGATCCGCGCGACAGATGGCGTGGCCATCGTGCTCATCAGCCACGACGTGGCCGTGGTGGGACAGGTGTGCGACCGCGTGCTCGTGATGTACGCCGGACGGATCGTCGAAGACCTACCGGCCGCCGAGCTCGCCACCGCTGCGCGGCACCCTTACACGCGCGCGCTCGCGGCCGCCGTCCCTGACATGCGCACGGACCTCGACCGTCCGCTCGCCGTGATTCCCGGCCGTCCCGTCGATCCGGCGAACATCCCGATCGGGTGCGCCTACGCAGCCCGCTGCCCGCTGGCCGACGACCACTGCCGCAGTGTGGATCCCGCGCTGGTGTCCGACGGCGCCGGGCGCCGCGTCGCCTGCTGGCACGCCGGCGAGCCGATCGAGGCTACGCATGAGTGAGCTGCGCTTCGAGGACGTAGTGGTGCGCTTCGGCACTGCGCGCCGCGGCCTGACCGCGGTCGACGGCGTCAACCTGACCGTGCCCGACGGTGCAGTAGTCGGTTTGGTCGGCGAATCCGGGTCGGGCAAGTCGACCCTGGCTCGCGCCGCAGTCGGCCTGACGCCGTTGACCAGTGGACGGATCCTGCTCGACGGCAAGCCGCTGCTGCATCGCACCAGCGGACCCCGGCCGTTGCAGATGATCTTCCAGGATCCGTACTCGTCGCTTGATCCGCGCATGACGATCGGCAGCACGATCGCTGAGACGATTCCGCGTCGGGTGGTGAAGGACCGCCGCGCTGAAGTCGATCGGCTGCTCGAACTCGTCGGACTCGAGACCGACCGCGCCCGGCAGTACCCCGCCCAGCTGTCCGGTGGGCAGCGGCAGCGGGTAGCCATTGCACGAGCCCTCGCCGGACGCCCGGATGTGGTCATCGCCGACGAGATCACCTCGGCCCTCGACGTCTCGATCCAGGGCACGGTGCTCAACCTTGTGCGTGACCTGCAACGGCAGCTGGGGATGTCGATGCTGTTCATCTCGCACAACCTGGCGGTCGTGCGATACGTCGCCAGCACCATCGCCGTCATGTACCTCGGCCGGATCGTCGAGTGCGGCCCGGCCGCCCAGGTGCTCAGCGATCCGCAACACCCCTACACGCGTGACCTGCTCGCGGCCGTCCCCGATTCGGGGCACGCGCACAGTGCAGACCTCGAACTCGATCCTGCGGTGCGCGCCGTTGCCGATGCCGAGCCGGCCGATCCGCACCACCCGCCCTCGGGCTGCAGGTTCCATCCGCGCTGCCCGGTCGGTCCGCTCGTCCGCGCCGAACGCGACCTGTGCCGCACTGCCGAACCATCCACCGACCATCGCCATCGCGCGGCCTGCCACTTCGCAGCGGCTGCAGATCTCGCGCCCCACCCGCAGCTGTTGAAAAGCCAATGAAGAGGAGCACGACGTGAGCCGACGGATCACCATCGACGACCTGACTGGGCTTGCCCTGCCCGAACAGCCGGCACTCGCGCCCGACGGCGCGCACATCGGCTACGTGCTGCGCACCAATGACACCGACGCGGACACCGTCGTGCGCAACCTGTGGCTGGTCGGTGCCGGCGGCGGCGACGCCCGGCAACTGACCCGCGGCGGCGGCGACGCCGCGCCGCGATGGTCGCCGGACGGCTCGCACCTGGCGTTCGTGCGCTCGCAGGACGGCCCCGGCCAGCTGTGGCTGCTGCCGGCTGCCGGTGGCGAGCCAGAGCAGCTCACGACGCTGCCGCTCGGTGCCGGCGCAGCGGTGTGGAGCCCGGACGGCACCAAGATCGCGTTTGCCGCACCGGTCGACATCGAGGCCGCGCAGGGTGAGGACGACAAGGCGAGGGAGCGACGCAACGGCGCCCCGATCGTCACCGAACGCCTCGACTTCCAGGCCGACGGCGCGGGCATGCTGCGCACCATGCGCAGCCACCTGCACGTGCTCGACGTGGCGAGCAAGCAGTGCCGGCAGGTCACCGAGGGCGATTGGCACGCCGGCGAGCC
Organism: uncultured Actinomycetota bacterium; assembly: GCA_963794885.1. Taxonomy (GTDB): domain Bacteria; phylum Actinomycetota; class Actinomycetes; order Mycobacteriales; family Jatrophihabitantaceae; genus RYN-133. The sequence goes on along the minus strand of CAWCFH010000021.1, from coordinate 201,033 downwards.
GGCGTGGTCGCCGGACGGCACGAAGCTGGCGTTCGCCGCCGCGACTGCCGCCGACGCCGACCTGCGGATCACCGCACCGGCATACGTACTCGACGCCACCGACCCGAAGGCGACGCCGCAGCTGGCCGGCCTGGCCGGCGGCGTGGCCGGACCGATGATCTGGACCGCCGACGGCACCGGACTGCTGGTTGTCGGTCACGAGGGCGCGCCGGTGGGTCACGCCGGCCTGTTACGCGTGCCCCTCGACTCCGGCGCGGTCACCAACTTGGCCGCGCCGCTCGACCGCAACGTGATGCCGGGCGGACCGGGCTACCCCGGTGCCCTGCCGGTGCTGGTCGACGACGGTCGCGCCGTGCTGTTCTGCGCGCGCGACCGGGGCTGCACGCAGCTGTATTCGGTGTCGCTGGATGGTGGCGAGCCGCGATTGGTGCTCGGCGGTGACGGTCGCAACGTGTCCGGCCTCTCGGTACAGGGCACGACGGCTGCGGTCGTGCTCAGCACTACGACGTCCTTCGGCGAGATCGTCACAATCGACATCGCGTCGGGAAACGAGACCGTCTGCACAACGCACGGCGCCGAGGACCTCGACCTGTTCGCCCGCGTCGAACGCGACTTCACCATCTCGGACGGCACGGTCGTGTCCGGTTGGTTGATCCGCGATCCCGAGCGCGACGGGCCACAGCCGGTGCTGCTCGACATCCACGGCGGTCCGCACAACGCGTGGAACGGCTCAGCTGACGAGGTGCACCTCTACCACCAAGAACTCGCGGCGCGCGGCTGGACGGTGCTGCTGCTCAACCCGCGCGGCAGTGACGGCTACGGCGAGCGGTTCTACAACGCCGCGCTGGGAGCCTGGGGTGTCGCCGACGCCAAGGACTTCCTCGAGCCGCTGGACGAACTGGTAGCCGACGGCAGCGCCGACCCGAAGCGATTGGCAGTGGCGGGCTACAGCTACGGCGGTTTCATGACGTGCTACCTCACCAGCCGCGACGACCGCTTCGCCGCCGCTGTCGCCGGCGGTGTGGTCAGCGACGTGACGAGCATGGCGGGCACATCCGACGCGGGGCACTTCATCGCCGCGTACGAGCTGAACGCGCTGCCTGCGGCGGACCGCGCGCGCTACGAGGAGATGTCACCGCTGGCCCGCGTCGAGCAGGTGCACACGCCGACCCTTGTCCTGCACGGCGCTGACGACGTGCGCTGCCCGGTCGGTCAGGCCGAACAGTGGCACGCCGCGCTGCGCGAGCACGGCGTGCCGTCGCGGCTCGTCCTGTATCCCGGCGCGTCACATCTGTTCATCCTCGACGGCAAGCCGTCGCACCGTCTCGACTTCAACCGGCGCATCGTCGACTGGGTCGAGCAGTACGCCGGCGATGCGGGCGGCGCGCGCCGTCCCCGCATCGACGCAGCGCACTGGCAACGCCGGCTCGCTGTGCTGGCCGAACGGCATCGCGTGCCCGGCGCGGCGCTGGGAATCCTGCGCGTGTCCACCGGCGAGGTGGTCGAGGCGACGTACGGCGTGCTCAACAAGGACACCGGTGTCGAGGTGACATCGGACTCGGTGTTCCAGATCGGTTCGATCAGCAAGGTGTGGACGGCCACGGTCGTCATGCAACTCGTCGATGAAGGGCTGCTCGACCTCGACGCCCCGATCAGCGAAGTGCTACCAGAACTGCGGTTGGCCGACCCTGACGTCACCAAGCAGGTGACCATGCGGCACCTGCTGACGCACACGAGCGGCATCGACGGTGACGTGTTCACCGACACCGGTCGTGGCGACGACTGCATCGAGAAGTACGTCGCACAGCTCGGCGAGGTGGCGCAGAACCATCCGCTCGGGGTGACCTGGTCGTACTGCAACTCCGGTTTCGTCGTGATGGGACGGGTGATCGAGAAGCTGACCGGCGGCACTTGGGATGCCGCACTGCGCGAGCGGATCTTCACCCCCCTCGGGTTGCAGCACACGGTGACGCTGCCCGAGGACGCGTTGCTCTATCGCGCGGCGGTCGGTCACGTAGCGGAGGGGACCGATGAGCCGGCGCGCGCGCCGGTGTGGCAGCTGCCGCGCTCGCTGGGACCGGCCGGGCTGATCTGTTCGACGCCGGCCGACGTGCTCGAGTTCGCCCGCATGCACCTGGCCGGGGGAGCGACCGGCGACGGCACGCAGCTGCTCAGCGCGGCCAGCGCAGCGGATATGACTGCCAAGCACGCGGACCTGCCTGACAAGTACACCCTCGGCGATTCCTGGGGACTGGGCTGGATCCGGTTCGACTGGGACGGGCACCACCTCGTCGGTCACGACGGCAACACCATCGGGCAGGCCGCGTTCCTGCGGCTGCTGCCCGAGCAGGGCCTTGCCGTCACGCTGCTCACCAACGGCGGCAACACCCGCGATCTGTACGAAGACCTGTACCGCGAGATCTTCGCCGAGCTCGCCGGCGTGGCGATGCCGAGCCCACTCGAGCCGCCTGCCGATGTCCCGATCGTCGACATCACTCGGCATGCCGGAACGTACGAGCGGGCCAGTGCGCGCATTGAGGTCTTCGCCGGCGACGAGGCACCCCGGATGCGGGTGACGATCACCGGACCCATCGCCGAGCTGATGCCCGATCCGGTCGAGCAGTACGACCTCATCGCGGTCAATCCGTCCGGCGATCTGTTCCTGATCCGCGAGCCGAGCGCGCTGACATGGGTACCGGTCACGTTCTACGCGCTGCCGACCGGCGAGCAGTACGTGCACTTCGGCGTGCGGGCAACTCCGAAGGTCGACTGACATGCCGATGCCCGAACTCGTCGATCGCGCGCAGGCACTGCTGCCGCAGCTGCTCGCTGACCTCGAGGCGCTGGTCACGTGCGAGTCGCCCTCGGCCGATCTCGAAGCGGTGACGGCAAGCGCCGACCTGGTCGCGCAGGTCGGCTCGCGCCGGTTGGGCGCCGAACCGGAACGGATCGTGCTCGACGGGCGCACCCACTTGCGCTGGCGGTTCGGCAGCAGCCCGTCGCGCGTGCTCGTACTCGGTCATCACGACACGGTCTGGCCGATCGGCTCGCTGGCTATCCATCCGTTCACCTGCATCGATGGCGTGCTGCGCGGGCCGGGGTGCTTCGACATGAAGGCCGGTGTCGTGATGGCGTTCCACGCGATCGCCGCGCTGCGCGACCGCGAGGGGGTCACGCTGCTCGTCACCGGTGACGAAGAGATCGGCTCACCCACGTCGAGATCGTTGATCGAGGACGAAGCGTGCGGTCGTGCTGCGGCGCTCGTGCTCGAAGCCTCGGCCGACGGCGGCGCGCTGAAGACCGAACGCAAGGGCGTCTCGCTGTACGAGGTTCGGGTGCGCGGACGAGCGGCGCACGCCGGCCTCGAACCCGAACGTGGGGTGAATGCCACGATCGAGCTGGCCCACCAGGCCCTCGCGATCGCCGCGCTGGCCGATGCCGAGCAGGGCACCACGGTCACCCCCACGACTCTGGCGGCCGGTACGACCTCGAACACCGTTCCTGCGATCGGGACGCTCGCGGTAGACGTGCGCGTTCGGCACGCAGCTGAGCAGCACCGGGTTGACACAGCGATGCGAGCGTTAGCGCCAGTACTTGACGGTGCGCGGATCGAGATCGACGGCGGGCCGAACCGCCCGCCGCTCGAATACGACGCGTCGGCAGGCCTGTTCGACCGCGCGGCCGAACTGGCCGTGCAGCTCGGGCTGCCGCCCCTGGTCGCGGCATCGGTCGGCGGGGCGTCCGACGGCAACTTCACCGCCGGTGTCGGCACTCCGACACTCGACGGGCTGGGTGCGGTCGGCGGTGGCGCGCACGCCGACGACGAGCACGTGCTCGTCGCCGAACTGCCGTCGCGCACCGCCCTGCTGACGGCCTTGATAGCCGACCTGCAGAACCCGGGCGGCACGTCGCAGCCGACCAACGGCGCGCGGGCCTCTGGTGCGAGCCGACCATGACTCGGCCGGGAGGGACGGGCAACACTGAAGCGGTGACCGATCTGCATCGTGAGCTGGTCGGCGCGTCGGCCCGCGCCGATGCTGCCGTCCAGGCTGCCGATGCGGCCGCGCTGGCGGCCGGTGTGCACGTGCGTGAGATCAGTGCGCTGCCCGAACTCGAAGCGGTGTACCGGCTCTACGCCGACATCTGGCGACCCGATCCGAAGAATCCACCGGTGACGAGCGAGTTGCTTCGCGCGTTCAGCAAGGCCGGCAATTACGTGGCAGGCGCCTTCGACGGTGACGTCCTGGTAGGAGCGTGCGTCGGGTTCTTCGGCGCGCCGGCCGATGAGGCGCTGCACAGTCACATCGCCGGTGTCTCCGGCGCGGCGCGTGGCCGCAACGTCGGCTTCGCGCTCAAGGTGCATCAACGCGCGTGGTCGCTGTTGCGCGGCGTGTCGGCCGTGGCGTGGACGTTCGACCCGCTGGTGCGTCGCAACGCGTACTTCAACCTGGTCAAGCTGGCGGCGCGCCCGGCGGAGTACCTCACCAACTTCTACGGCGGCATGCACGACACGATCAATGCCGGCGACGACAGTGATCGGCTGCTGGTGCATTGGTCGCTCGAGGAACCGTCGGTGGTGGCCGCGTGCGTCGGCTCGGCGAGCGCTGCCGACGCCGACATTGAGCGCAGCCGCGGTGCCGTGACTGCCCTGAGCGTTTCCTCGCTCGGTGGCCCGGTGCTCGGAACGCTCGACGGCCACACCGTGCTGGTGGCCGTCCCGCCTGACGTCGAAGCGTTGCGGGTGAGCGACCCGGGCTGTGCGAAGGACTGGCGCCTCGCCATGCGCGAGGTGCTGAATGGACTCATGGCCGCAGGCGCGCGTTGTACTGGATTCGATCGCGCCGGGTGGTACGTGCTGGTCCGTCCGGACACTGCGAACGGGGGCGAGCGATGAAGCTGACCGGAGTTGAACTGCGACGGATAGCTATGCCGCTCGTCGCGCCGTTCCGCACGTCGTTCGGAACTGAGACACGCCGCAATGCCTTGCTGCTTCGGGTCGTCACCACCGATGCCGAGGGTTGGGGCGAGTGCGTGGCCATGTCCGACCCGCTCTACTCCTCGGAATATGTCGACGCGGCGGCCGATGTACTGCGCCGTTTCCTCATTCCTGCGGTCGCGGCCGTCGACCGCCTCGACGCAACCGCTGTCGCACCGACGCTGGCGAAGTTCCGCGGCCACCGCATGGCCAAGGCGGCGCTCGAGATGGGCGTGCTCGACGCCGAACTGCGTGCTGCCGGACGACCGCTGTCCCGCGAGCTCGGCGCGGTGCGCGACCGCGTGCCGTGTGGCGTCTCGGTCGGGATCATGAACTCGATCGGCGAACTGCTCGACGCGGTGGCGGGCTATCTCGACGCGGGCTACGTCCGCATCAAGTTGAAGATCGAACCGGGGTGGGACCTGGCACCGGTGGCAGCGGTCCGCGAGCGCTTCGGTGACGACATCCTGCTCCAGGTCGACGCCAACGCCGCGTACTCCGTCGGCGACGCGCGACACCTCGCCGGTCTCGACCGGTTCGGCCTGTTGCTCATCGAGCAGCCGTTGGACGAGGAGGACATCCTCGGGCATGTCGAGCTGGCCAAGGTGATGCGCACGCCGGTCTGCCTGGACGAGTCGATCACGTCGGCACGCGCCGCGGCCGACGCGATCCGACTCGGGGCCTGCTCGATCATCAACATCAAGCCGGGACGGGTTGGCGGCTACCTGGAGGCGCGCCGCATCCACGACGTCTGCGTGGCACACGGCGTGCCGGTGTGGTGCGGCGGGATGCTCGAGACCGGGCTGGGACGTGCGGCGAACCTGGCACTGGCCGCCCTGCCCGGCTTCACGCTGCCCGGGGACACCTCGGGCTCTGACCGCTACTACCGCACCGACATCACCGCCCCGTTCGTCATTCAGGACGGCCACCTCGACGTGCCGACCGCGCCCGGCATCGGCGTCGATCCGCTGGTCGACGAGCTCGATGCCGTCACCACGAGCACCGAATGGCTCCCGCTCTAACCTCCGACGTGACCGACGGCCGCGGGCTCGGACCGCACCACCGACGAATTGCCAGTGGTCGGAACCGACGAACGGGCGACCTGATCTCGTCGGGTGGCACGAACTAGGCTGGCCTCCTTGCTCCTAGGTTCGGGAGGTGCTCGTCTCGGTGAACATGCGCCCCCGCGCGAGCCTCGGCCGAGTCGTCGACGATCTTGGCGCCACCCTGCTCGAGCTGGTCTACGGCGAGCCGGTCAGCCCCGAGGACATCGGCGGGATCGTCATCCACGATCCGGTGGACGAACCCGTCCTCCCGCCACATGCCCTCGTGCTCGGTGTCGGCCTGCACGATCCGGACGAGATCGCCCGGTTGCTCATCGAGCTGGGCGCGCAGCAGACCGCGGCGCTGATCTTGCGCGCGCCGGTGCCGACCGACGGCGTGGTCGCTGCAGCGGCCGAGAAGTCCGGGGTGGTGGTGCTCGGCCTGACCCGTGGCGCCTCGTGGGCGCAGGTGGCCGCGTTGCTGCGCTCGCTGCTTGCAGAGGGTGACGTCGGCGTCGACCAGCCGGAAACACTGGGCGGCATCAGCTCCGGCGACCTGTTCGCGTTGGCAAATGCCGTCGCGGCACTGCTCGACGCGCCCGTCACGATCGAGGACCGCAGCTCGCGGGTGCTGGCATTCTCCGGACGGCAGGACGAAGCCGACGCCTCTCGCGTCGAGACGATCCTCGGCCGACAGGTGCCAGAACGGGTCTCGCGGGTGCTGACCGAGCGTGGCGTCTTCCGCGATCTGTACCGCACCGACGAGCCGGTCTACATCGAACCGTTCCAGGTCGAGTCCGACGACGTCACCTTGCCGCGGGTCGCGGTCGCAGTTCGCGCCGGCGACGAAGTGCTCGGGTCGATCTGGGTTGCCGTGCATGAACCGCTGAGCGAGGAGCGGTCACGCGCCCTGCGTGACGCTGCCAAGCTGGTCGCGCTACACATGCTGCGCATCCGCGCGGGCGCCGATGTCGAGCGCCGGCTGCGGGCCGACCTGGTGAGCACTGCCCTCGAAGGCGAGGGTGGTGCCCGCGAGGCGCTCGGCAGGCTAGGGCTGGCCGGCCAGCCCGTGGTCGTCCTCGCGCTTGCGATCCTCGATCAGGCCGAGCACGAACCGTCGATCGACGGCGACACCAGCCTGGCCACCGAGCGGCAGCGATTGGCCGACGCGCTGGCCATGCACCTGAGCGCGGTGCATCCACGCTGTGCCGCGGCGCTGGTGGGTGATGTCGCCTACGGGCTCGTGCCTGTGCAGCGCGACAAGGCCGACGGTCAGGAACGCGCAGTGCTGATCGCACGCGAGTTCCTCGACCGCATCGGTGATCGCGTCCCCGCTGTCGTGGGTGTCGGGCCGGTCGTCTTCGACGCCGCCAACCTCGCACCCGCCCGGGCGAACGCCGACCGCGCTCTGCGCGTGTTGCGCACCGGGCAGCGCGCGCAGCGGGTCGCCCGTCTGGATGATGTGCACGTCGAGTCGCTCGTGCTCGAACTGCGCGATCTCGTCGTGTCGCGCGGCGACGAACTGACCGGACCGATCGCGCGGCTCTACACCTACGACGAGCAGCACCATACGAACCTCGTCGAGACGCTGCGGGCGTGGCTCGATGCGTTCGGTGATGTCGCTGCGGCCTCGGCCGCGGTGTTCGTCCATCCCAACACGTTTCGCTACCGGCTTCGCCGGCTGGCCGAAGTCGGTGGGCTCGATCTCGACGACCCTGACGCTCGCTTCGCCGCGATGCTCCAGCTCAAGGTCATCTCGGTCGAGCACTGAACGGCCTTGTCGCGCCGGACCAACCCGGTCGGCTCTCTTGTCCGCGCCGCACATAGCCCGAACGCACTCACCGTCCCACGATTGACTCAGCCCGTCGTGACGCCAAGGAGACGATGTGACAACACCAGTTCAGGACGAACCGCTCGCCGACAAGGTGCGCGAGCTGGCCACCGAGCTCGAGATTCCCGGCGTCGCAGTCGGCGTGATCCACGACGGTGTCGAGCGATACGCCTACCACGGCGTGACGAGCACGACGAACCCGTTGCCGGTCGACGAGACGACGCTGTTCCAGTTCGGCTCGACGGCAAAGACCTACACCGCAACCGTGATCATGGTGCTGATGGAGCGTGGCGACCTCGAACTCGACGCGCCGGTGCGGCGCTACATCCCCGAGTTCGCGCTGCAGGACGAGGAGGTCGCGCAGAACGTCACGGTCATGCACCTGCTCAACCACACCGCCGGGTGGGAAGGCGACCTGTCCGACGACACCGGCGACGGCGACGATGCGCTGGCCCGCTACGTCGCGTTGATGAAGGACATCAAGCAGGTGACGCCGTTGGGCGCAACCGTGTCCTACAACAACGCCGCACTGTCGGTCGCCGGACGAATCATCGAGAAGATCAGCGGCGAAACCTACGAGAAGGCCATGCGCGAGCTGCTGCTCGCGCCGCTGGGCCTGGACGACACCCTCTTCCGGATGACCGAGATCATGACCCGGCGCTTCGCGGTCGGGCACACCCGCGAGGAGGACGGCACGATCACGCCGTCGCGCATGTGGGCCATCCCGCGCGGCAACGGTCCGGCCGGTGGCATGTCGGCCACCGCAGCTGATCAGATTGCGTGGGCGCGGTTCAATCTCGGCGACGGGACCGCTCCGGATGGCACCCGCATCTTGAGCACCGAGTCGCTCAGGCGCATGCACCAGCCGACGGTGTCGATGCCGGGGAGCGCCCTTGGCGATCATGTCGGCATCAGCTGGCTGTTGCGCGATGTCGGCGGCGTTCGGCTGGTGGCTCACGGCGGCACGACGGTCGGCCAGCACTCGGAATTCGTCATGGTTCCCGAGCGCGATTTCGGGCTGATCTCGTTGACCAACTGCGGCCCCAACGGACCCCAGCTGAACGAACAGCTGCGGGTGTGGGCGCTCAAGCACTACCTCGACGTGATCGAGGCTGATCCCGAGCCGGTCAGGCTCAGCGACGATGCACTCGCCCCGTACGTCGGCACCTACGAGACGATCGTCATCCTCTGCGACATCACCGCCGAGGACGGTCACCTGGTCGCAAACCTGCGGGTCAAGCCGGAGATGGCCGACACGCTGCGCGAAGCGGGACAGGACCCCGACGAGGTACAGCCGCCGATACCGCTCGGCATGCTCTCGGTCGATGGCGACAAGTACATCGTCACCGACGGTGGTGCAAAGGGCATGCGCGGCTTCTTCCAGCGCGACGCGGCGGGCACGGTGGACGCTGTGCATCTCGGCGGACGGCTCGCCACCCGGGTCAGCTCGCTCGTCTCCTGATCATCCGGTTTGCCTGGGCGTCGCCGCGAGGCTTAATGGCATCGTCGTGAACAGCGGCAGACCTTCACGCTCACGGTGGTAGCCGGCTGAGCAGTACGGCTCCAGCTTGCGTCACCCGCGGTAGAGGGCGTCGATCTCCTTCGCGAATTCCTGCAGCACTGCGTAGCGACGCACCTTGAGCGTCGGTGTCAACTGGCCGCCGTCCTCGGTGAAGTCATTTGCGAGAATGCGGAACTTACGGATCGATTCGGGCCGCGAGACGGCCTTGTTCGCCTCGTCCACGGCCGACTGGATTTCGCTGATCAGTTCGGGATCGTCGGTCAGGTCAGCCACTGTGCATTCCGCGGGCTTGTGGTGGTTGGTCTTCCACTGGTCGAACGCCTCGGGGTCGAGGGTGACGAGCGCCGCGATGTAGGGCTGGTTGTCGCCGACGACCAGGCTCTGGCTGATCAGCCAGTCGGCGCGGAGTCGATCCTCGAGCACCGCCGGTGCAACGTTCTTGCCCGCGGAGGTGATGATCAGATCCTTCTTGCGGCCGGTGATCGCGAGGAATCCCTCGTCGTCGAGCGCGCCGAGGTCACCGGTGTGCAGCCAACCGCCCTCATCGATCATGTCGTTGGTGGCGGATTCATTGTTCCAGTAGCCCTGGAACACCATGTGTCCCTTGACGAGCACCTCGCCGTCGGGCGCGATCCGGATCGTGCATCCCGGGATCGGTCGTCCCACCGTGCCGATCTTCTGCGCGTTGGGTGTGTTCGAGTTCGTCGCCGGGCTGGTCTCGGTAAGCCCGTAGGCCTCGAGGACGTTGATGCCGGCACCGCGGAAGAAGTGACCCAGCCGTGGCCCGAGCGGCGCGGCCGCGCTCCACGCGTATTGCACGTGGCCGCCGAGTGCGGCCCGCACCTTCGTGTAGACGAGTCGGTCGAACAGGGCGTGCTTGAAGCTCAACACGATGCCGGCGCGATCGTTGTCCAGTGCCTGGCTGTAGTCGATCGCGGTCTTCACGGCGGCGGCGAAGATCTTCGCGTGGCCTTCGGCTGCGGCCTTCTGCTCGGCGCTGTTGAAGGCCTTCTCCCACAGCCGCGGCACCGACAGCACGGCAGTCGGCGCGAACACGGGCAGTTCGGTGATCGCGTCCTGCATGTCGACCATCCCGAGAACCGTGCGTGAGTGCAGCGCGCCGTATTGGATGACCTGCGCGTAGCTGTGCGCGAGCGGCAGGAACAGCAGGGTCGAGTGGTTCTCGTTGAAGACCTTCTCGAAGCCGTCGTTCTGCATACAGTTGTAGGCGTTCGCGACGACGTTGCCGTGCGTGAGCATGCAGCCCTTCGGCCGCCCGGTCGTCCCCGACGTGTAAACGATCTTGGCGAGGTCATTCGCGCCACGGGTCGTGCGCCGTTGATAGACCTCGTCAGTGTTGACGTCCGCACCGAGCCGTTCCAGCTCGGCGAGCCCACCGTCTTCGATCACCCAGACATGTTTGACCGTGGGCACGTTCACGCGCGCCTCCGCCACGATCTGGGCGTGGGTGTGGGTCTCTGCGACGACGGCGACGGCGCCGGAGTCGCTGAGGATCCACTCGACCTGCTCGAGCGACGACGTCGGATAGATCGGGACGGTGACGCCACCGGCCGACAGGATCGCGTAGTCGACGAGCGTCCACTCATAGCGGGTCCGCGACATGAGCGCCACGCGGTCACCGGGCGAAACCCCGGCCCCGATCAATCCCGCGGCCAGTGCGCTCACCTTCTCGGTGAACTCGCGCCAAGTGACGGGAACCCAGCCGCCGTTGACCAGCCGCTTCAGGCCGACTCCGTCCGGCCACGTGTTTGCGTGGTTGAACACATCCTGCGTGACGTTGTCTCCGGGCTTCACTTCGTAAGCAACGGGAACCGAATACTCGAACATCGGGCCCACCTCCTGATATCGACGCTAGGCATGGCGACGATGAACCACTAGGGCCTAACAGCCTGTCCGGGGCACCCACTCGTCGCGCGATCCTCCGGCGGAAGCGGGGTCTGCAGAACAGGCGAGCACTGGCACACTTGATACGTGGCGGCGAGTGATGTCGACAACTACTTGGCAGGCGTGGACGAGCCGAAGCGCAGCACCCTCGAGCAGTTGCGCCGAAGCATTCTCGGCGCGTTGCCTGACGCCGAGGAATGCATTTCATACGGCATGCCTGCGTTCAAGGTGCGGGGCAAGACGGTCGCCGGGTTCGCCGCATTCAACAACCATCTGAGCTACCTGCCGCACAGCGGCTCGGTCCTTCCGGGCATCGCCGGCGACTTGGTCGGATACGAGTTCACCAAAGGGTCGCTGCATTTCCCGATCGACCAACCGCTGCCGCTAGCGCTCGTGAAGAAGCTCCTCGATGCACGGCTGATGGAGCTCGGCCTGCACGCCGGCTGAATCGCCCGATCCGGGGCGCACCGAGCCGCTATGCGGCGCGCGTTCCATCGTGCCGGCTTTCGACGCGCCTCGCGGTTTCGACACCTAGCTCCACCGCACGCGCGCGAGCCGGCGCCACACGTCGATCGCGGCCGGGTCGCCTTCGGTGCGCACCTCGCCCGGCGACGGCCTGTTCCACAGCTGAAGGTAGAGATCGGCCGCGGTGCCGCGCAGCGTGCAGTCGGCCTCGGCGTCACCGATCCGCGTGATCACCCGGCGTTCGGGTTCGATGCGCACCAGCCAGCTCGTCCTGGCGTCCGTCGGCGCTACCCGCAACGACAGCGGGGGGTCGGCCACCAGCTTGCCGGCTCGGCGGGCGTAGAAGCCCTCGAGCAGCTCGGCGATCCCGTCCAGCGCGAACTCGCGATCGACCGCGAGAGCGGCGTCGCTCGCCGCTTCCGCGTCTGCCCGATGGATCGCGGTTTCGTGGGCCTGCCGACGGGCCCAGAACGCGCGAGGCGGCCCAGCATCGGCGAGAAACGTCATAGCCACCAGATCGTCTGGGGCTGCGCGCAGCGTTTCGACGAGTTCGGTGTGACCGGCGCGGTACCAAGCCAGCACGCTGTCATCGGCATCGGGCGCGGGGAAGTGCGGTTCGCTCTGCCCGTCGAACGCCGCCGATCCGTCGCGGACGTGCGTGGTCGCCCACCGATGGACGTAGCCGATATGCGCAAGCAGCGCGCGAACATCCCACTCCGGGCAGGTCGGGACGGCGGTGGTGATCGGAACCCGCTCGGCCGCGGCCGCAAGCCCCGCACCGTGCTGTTCGAGTTCGTCGATGTGGGTCGCGACGTCCATGCGTTCATCTTGGCAGCGCCGGCGGATCGCCCAGTCGTGGACGTTGCGCCGGAGCGACTTTCTACTTTCCCGGCGGGCGGTTGGCCGGGGCCGAGGGCCGACGCGGCGAGCGCACATTTGCGCCGATCACCGCCAACACGAGTGTCGTCATGGCGATACCGCACAGCAGCAACGCCAAAGCGGTGTCACGGTGCAGCAGCGCTGCCGACGTGAAGCTCGCGATGAAGATGACCGCCATAACCGCGTACCGCCTCTGCCGGCGCCTCAACTCCTCCGCCGGGCTCTCCGACGCTGTCGTTATCGAGGCCGGCTGATCCGAGTGAACGCGGCGCATCATGGCTCCATCATCGACCCGCGACAATCGACTCGTCGCATCGCACGACGACCTCCGCCGCGACGGTCTGAGTGCGACCCCGAGTACCCGAAAACGTCGCGGCCGTCGTCGCTTGATCTGACCGGGCATCCTCCGACGACCCGCCGCCGCGGGTGCTGGGGCGTGGCTCGACGAGCCATGCGCGGTGTAACGCCGCGCCTGCGTCCGGCGCTGGCAGAATGAGACCAGGTTCGTGGACCACACCGGGCTTGTCTTCGGCATGTGTCGAGCAGCCCTCCGTTTGGGGCCGTCGGGGGGAGGGAGGTCGCGAGACTCGGCCCCTGTTGATCAGCGTGACCCGCGCAAACTGTTCCTCAACCCCCACGAGCAGATCGGAAGAACTACATGACCTCATCCGCTACGCAGTCGGTGCGGCGCGGGTTGATTCAACGGTGGAATGACAGCCGCATCGGCGGATACATGCGCGAGGCCCGCGACAAGGACCTCGGCGCACATCTGCTTGCTATCAGCGCGCAACAACTTCTGTGCACAGTGCCGCTCGCCGTTGCATTGGCCGCCGTCGGCAAGCGGCTCACCGGAGTGTCCTTCGCCGACTCCATCACCCACGTCCTGAGCCTGTCTACAACAGCACGTAAGGAGGTCGTCGACGCATTTGCCGGCTCGCCACGGGTCGGCGTCGGCGCGCTCCTGATCAACCTGGCGCTGGCAGTCGCGTTCGGGGTGAGTCTGGCCGCCACCCTGCAGCGCGGCTTGGAACTCATCTGGCACCTCCCGCGGGCCAGCTATCTGGCCAGCCTGCGTCGGCAGTCTTGCTGGGCGGTCGCACTCCCGATCATGATCGTGATCGTGGTCCTGCTCAGCCGAGCCGGGCACGTCCTCGGTAGGCACACGACTGGCGCCGTCCAGATCGGTTTCGCCGTTCAGGTGCTCGTCATCGCAGCCTTCATCTGGTGGACGCAGTACCTACTGCTGGGCCGCCGTGTCGCGGCGCGTCGCCTCTGGATGCCTACCGCGTTGAGCACCTTCGCAATCGCGGTCGTCGTGGTGGCCGGCCGACACCTCATCTCTGGCCAGGTGATCCCTGCCTATCGTGCCTACGGCTCGATCGGCATCGGCATCGTGCTCTCGGCCTGGGTTGCTATCGGATCGAGCGCGTCCAGTGCCGGGCTGGCCTTGGGATGCTGGCTGGGCGGTCGCCGCCGACCGGCGCCGCCTCAGGTCGACAAGTCGGTCGAGCAAGTCCACGAGCCCGTGGTGACCTAGGCATCGTCCAGACCGATCAGGCCGGCCATCTCGACCACGGCGGTGGCGACCGCGTCCGGGTCGACCAGCATGTGCAGATGATTGCCCGGAACGTGCCTGGTCGGCCAGCCGTGGATGGTTGCCCGTTCGACCCCCGTGTCATACGGCTCGGCGAACCAAATGTATGCACACGGCGCCCGGTCCCAACCGTCCGGCGCGGGCGGCAGGTGGTCGTAATAGGCCAGTGGCATGCGCGCCTGCTCGGCCTCGACGCGGGCCCGCACCTCGGCGTTCGGGAACAGCTCCGCGACATCGGACTGCTCCCACCACGATGTCCACGGCGGAAGAAAGCCGTCCGTGCCCACCAGGGTGTTCAGGAAGTCCTGCTGGGCGAAATAGCCGGCCCCGGGAAGCGCAGCATCGACGAACACCACGCCGCGCACCTGGTCGAGCGCATCGATCACCGCCGGCACGTAAAGCCCGGAGTTGCTGTGCGGTACGAGCACGACCGGTTCGCTGCCCGCAGACCGCGCGATCGAGTCAACCCCGGCCGGCCAGTACGGCGGTGCACTGCGCGAAACGCCCTGCAGGCTCGGCACGCGTGCCCGGCGACCGTGCCGCTCGAGTACTCGGGCGGTCGGCTCCCACGTCGCAGGTCCCAGCAAGGGGCTCGGGATCAGAACGAAGCTCGGCTCCATCCCGCCAGGATTCCAGTCAACTGGCAACACGGTCGCAGACTCGCAACCGCCGTCTGACGAGTGCAACGTTTCTGACGAACTTCGCGCTGATATTGAAGACGAGCGGCTGGCGGCGGAGGTTCACATGCAGGTCGAAGGCAGCAGCACTGTGTGTCCGCAATGCGGTCGACTGGCACACCTCCGGTTCTTCCAACTCACCGATCAGCAGGGACGTCCGCTGCGACAGGAACTCGAGTTCAGCTGCCCGGACGGCCACGCACTGACGAAGGACGACCTCGCCGACCTGTGGAACGCAACCCACGCCGCGGGACCGCGTTCAACCGTGCATCCGCACGCTCCGCTGTAAACCCGGACGAGGAGACCCGCTCCTCGACGTCGTTCTTCAGCGCCGGGCAGCGTCCTCGGTCGGGCACTGCGGTGCCCGACCGGGAGTCGCCTGCTAGTTGTTGACCGGTTGGGTGCGGTGCGGCAGCCGCCAACCGGGCCGGACGAAGTGGCAGGTGTAGCCGTCCGGGTAGTGCTGCAAGTAGTCCTGGTGCTCGGGCTCGGCCTCCCAGAACGGGCCGGCCGGCGCCACTTCGGTGACGACCTTGCCCGGCCACAGGCCGGACGCATCGAC
Source organism: uncultured Actinomycetota bacterium (assembly GCA_963794885.1). GTDB lineage: Bacteria > Actinomycetota > Actinomycetes > Mycobacteriales > Jatrophihabitantaceae > RYN-133. The sequence goes on along the minus strand of CAWCFH010000021.1, from coordinate 185,580 downwards.
ATCTGCGATCGTGTCCTCGGCGACGCGCCGCTGCTCGTCGTTGGTGTAGAAGATCGCTGATCGGTAGCTCAGGCCGATGTCGTTGCCCTGGCGGTTCTTCGTCGTCGGGTCGTGGATCTGGAAGAAGAACTCCAGCAGCTCGCGGTAGGAGACGCGCGCCGGGTCGAAGATGATCTCGATCGACTCGGCGTGTGTGCCGTGGTTGCGATAGGTCGCATTCGGCACGTCACCCCCGGAGTAGCCGACCCGGGTCGAGATGACGCCGGGAATCCGGCGGACCAACTCCTGGACACCCCAGAAGCACCCGCCTGCGAGCACGGCTCGTTCGGTCGTGTCGGTCATGACTGGTCCTTTCCCTCAGAATCGTCGAGATTGTCGAACAGGTGGCGATATAACCTGCTGCTCGTTTTTCATGTTTCCTCCTTCGCCCTCTACAACAAGTCCGGCCACCGGTTTGGTCCCGCGACCGACCTCGATGTCAATCCGGCGGTCCGAGCCGGGCGAGCTGGTTCTGGAGGGATCGCCGCTCGGCCTCGGTTTGCGCGAGGTCCAACGCTCGCTGGTAAGCGTCGCGTGCCTCGTCGCCGCGACCGGCGCGGCGGAGTAGCTCAGCGCGAGCGGAGTGGAAGTAGCGGTACTGGTCGAGCTGGAGGCGATCGAGCACGGCGAGCCCGGCGGCCGGCCCATCGAGCTCGGCTACCGCGATCGCCCGGTTCAGCTCGGCGATCGGCGAGCCGGTCTGGCGGACCAGCGCGTCGTAGAGCGCGGCGATCTGGAACCAGTCGCGCGGCTGCTGCAAGTGCAGATCGGCGATGGCCGCCTGGATGGCGTACGGCCCGTTGTCGCCGCGCGTTATCGCACGCTGCAGCAGGTCACGGCCCTCGCTGATCTGTTGCAGATCCCACAGCGCACGGTCCTGGTCATCGAGCAGGACGATCTCGCCGTCGCGCAGTCGGGCGTCTCGGCGGGCGTCGTGCAGCAGCATCAGGGCCAGCAGGCCCAGCACTTCGCCCTCGTCGGGCATGAGTTCGGCGAGTGCTCGTCCGAGCCGGATCGCTTCAGCGGCGAGGTCCACTCGTCCGCCGCCCCAGCCCTGGTTGAACACGAGGTAGACCACCGCGAGCACGGCCGCCAACCGATCGGGTAATTGATGCACCGGCGGCACGGCGAACGGAATGCGCGCATCGCGGATCTTGTGCTTGGCCCGCGTCAGTCGCTTGCTCATCGTCTCTGACGGGACAAGGAACGCGAGCGCGATCTCATCGGTCGATAGCCCGCCCAGCGTGCGCAGCGTGAGCGCGACTTGCGCCTCGACCGCCAGCGCAGGGTGGCAGCAAGTGAAGACCAGTTCTAGCCGCTCGTCCGGGATGTCAACCGCGTCGGGCATGGCTGCCTCCGATTCCAGCTCGAGGTCACGCACCAGCAGCTTCGACTTCTGCGCGAGGACGCGCTGACGGCGGATCCGGTCGATGGCGCGGTTGCGCGCGGTTGCGATCAGCCAGCCGACCGGATTGGCAGGTTCTCCGTCGCGCGGCCAGCGCTCGGCGGCGGTCGCGAATGCTTCTTGGGCAGCGTCCTCGGCGAGTTCGATGTCGCCGAGGATCCCGACCAGTGTTGCCAGCACGCGGCCCCAGTGCTCGCGGAAGACAGCGTCAAGCGCCACGGAACTGCGCTTCGAGGATCGGCCGCACCTCGATCGCCCCGCCGGATCTCGTCTCTTGTAGCTCCTGCGCGATGGCCAGCGCGTCGTCGAGATTGTCGGCTTCGACCATGATCAGACCGGCGAGATACTCCTTTGTCTCGATGAACGGTCCGTCCGTGAGCAGCGAGCCTGCGTTGCCACTGCGCACGGTGGTCGCAGATTCGTCGGCGTGCAGACGGGCCCAACCCGTCACGTACGGCCTGTCGAGCACGAGGGCAATCGGGCTCTCGATCGGGCGCGCCGCGTCGCGCGTGTTCTGCTGGCCGTAGGCCAGCAATGCGTACTGCATCGGCTCTCCAGTTTGTGATCGGTACCGGTTCGAGTATTGGACGAACCAGCTCGCTGCAGACGGACACCGACGGTCGAGAAAATTCTCGCGCGCAGGTGTCCGTGCGCGGCATCGCCGTTCGTGACCTTAGGTGACGGCGCGCAAGGGGCGCGCCGCGTTCTCGAAAGGTCGATCGACATGGCGAAGTTCATCTACCTCTACCGTGGCCCGGCCGCTCCGATGTCGGACCTCACCGCGGAGCAGGGTGCCGAGCGCGCCGCGGCGTTCGGCGCCTGGATGGAGCGGGTCGGCGCGGGGCTCATCGACGTCGGCAGCCCGTTCGGGACCAGCGCGTCGGTACGCGACGACGGCACTGAAGGGCCGCCGGCGACCTGATCGGCTACACCATCATCGAGGCCGACGACCTGGCCGCGGCGAAGGCGTTGACCGACGGCCTCCCGTTCCTGTCCAAAAGGGACGGGACGTGCGCGGTGGAGATCTTCGAGCTGCTGCCGATGTAGCCCGGAGCCGACGTCGTGCCCGAGCGTTAGGTCTTGTGCGCGTTCGACGGGCTGGCGTGGATGGTCGCGGCGGTCAGGCGTGGCACGTAGGCGAGCAGGTGGGCTTCGGCGTGGTGGGCCAGGTCGTGGGCCGTGGACACGCTGATCGTGGGGTCGACGGTGATGTCTGCTTCGGCTCGCAGGGTGTGACCGATCCAGCGGATGCGAAGCTCTCGAACGTCCGCAATGCCGTCAACGGAGCGGATCGCCGCTGTCGCCTGGTCAACGAGATCCGGCTCCACCGCGTCCATGAGCCGCGCTCCGACCTGGCGCACGGCCGATCGCAGCACGCCGAGGATGGCGATGGTGATCAGCAGCCCCACGACGGGGTCTGCCCAATGCCAACCGACCGCGACGCCGCCGGCGCCGAGGAGTACCGCAAGGCTGGTGTAGCCGTCGGTGCGCGCGTGCAATCCGTCAGCCACGAGGGCGGCTGACCCGATCTGGTTGCCGACCTTGATGCGGTATTGCGCGACGACCTCGTTGCCTATGAACCCGACCAGCCCGGCACCGGCGACCGCCCAGAGGTGCGTGACGCCATGCGGATGAATGAGTCTGCGCACCGACTCGAATGCGGCCAGCGCCGAGGACAGCGCGATCATCGCGATGACGAACAGCCCGGCCAGGTCCTCGGCGCGGCCGTAGCCGTACGTGTACCGCTTCGTCGGAGCTCGGCGCGCCAGAGCAAAGGCGGCCAGGAGCGGCACGGCCGTCAGCGCGTCGACAAAGTTGTGCAGGGTGTCGCCCAGCAGCGCGATTGACCCGGACAACACGACGACGACGGCTTGGATCGTCGCCGTGACGACCAAGCCCACAAGGCTGATCACCAGCGCGCGTCGGCCGGCAGCGTCGGCCTCCAGCGCCGCGTCGACCTGATCGGCCGGGTCATGGCCATGGCCGCCCACGGCCTCACCAAGCGCGTGCCGCAGCCGCGCCCACATCCCTACCGGGTGGTCATGATCGTGTCCGTGATCGTCAACCGGGGGGTGCGGCGTCGCTGCTCGAGTCTGATGTGACATAACCCGTCCACCCTAGGCTCACCGCGCGTTCGTCAGTCCGCGGCGGGTTCCCTCTCGTCAAGCCTCAGCAAGGACGGTGCGTAGCTGGGTCGGCGTCCTGCCGAAGACCTGCTTGCAGGTCGAGGTCAGATGGCTGTGGCTGGCAAACCCGTGGTCGGCGGCGATCGCGGACAGATCGCGGTGCGGATCGTCGAGCAGGGCATGCACCGCCGCCCGCGCACGCAGCTCGCGGCGGTAGCGGTGCATCGACGTCCCGGTCAGCATGCGGAACTGGCGGGCGAGGTGATACGGCGACACGTCGAGGCGGACCGCGATGTCGGTGACGGCCACCTGCTCGGTCAGTGCATCGCCCAGCAGCCGTCGGGTGTCTTCGACGCGCTCTCGGACGACGCGTCCGGTCTCAGGCCGGGACGACTGTCGCTGCGGCAACGCGTCGACCACCGCATTGAGTGCGTCAAGGGCCAGTTCTTCGAGGCGCATTGCATCATTGCGGGCGCGCCCGGCTGAGAGCGCAGCCTTCATGCGCAGCCATCCGCCCGCGCCCAACGGGAGGTGGGCAACGGGGAACTGGGCGGACCCCTTGCGCGGGAACCGGCCGACAAGCCGCTCGAGCAACTGCGGATGCAGCGCAATGAACACCGAGCGATCGCCGGCCGGCGAGACTGACCGGCGCCGATACTCCGCGCACGCGTCGTAGAGCAGCACGCCGTTGCTGTCCGCGCATACCCGTCCGACTCTGGGCCGGATGATCTCGACCGTGGTGAACGGCCACACCACGTGCGGCAGGTCGCCGATCGTGTTCGCGCTCGTCCACAACGGGTCGTCGGGTCGGCAGGTGAACTCTCCCAACACCAGGTCATCGGTCGCGAGCAGGACGCGCACATGCCCCGGGCGCTCGGCGCCCGAGCCGCGCAGGCCGGTGCCCACTGGGCCAACATCCCAGGCCGTCATCTGCACAGCATCATCGCGACCCACGCTGCGAGCAAGAGCCTGACCCTTTGCCGGCCTGATGAGCACGAACGTGACAGCGCACGATGCCAGCTCAGACCTAGCATCGCCGAGACACAGGGGAGCGATCATGAAACTTCGTAGTCGAAGCCACTTCCGTCGGTTGGCCGTCTGCTCGACGGTCACCGTGCTGGCCGTGCTGGGCCTGCCGGCCCATGCGCCGGCGTCCGCAGCGCCATCCACCATGCCGTCACCGATACATACCTGGACAGGCGACCAATCGGGTGAAGGCTACGGCTGGGCGGTAAGCGATCTTCGCGATGTCGACCACGACCGTGTCACGGACGCGATCATCGGTGCGCCGTTCCATGCCACCGCAGCCGGCGCGAACGCCGGGCATGTCGACGTCCGTTCCGGTCGCTCGGGTGCCATCCTGCATTCCTATTTCGGTCTTCCCGGCGAGCTGTTCGGCTACGCGATCGCCGACGCCGGAGACGTTGACGGCGACGGCGTGCACGACGTCATCATCGGGGCACCGCAAGGCGGGCTTTACTGCACCGGCGACGAGGTAGGCCCCGGGCACGCGTACGTCCGGTCCGGCGCAACCGGTGCTCTGCTGCTTACCCTCGGCGGCGCGCCCGCCCGCGCCCACCTTGGCGCGGCCGTCAGTTCCGCCGGCGACATCAACGGCGACGGTCACGCCGACTTGCTGGTCGGTGCGCCCTGCGCGGGACCCAACGGCGCCGAAAGTGGCGCGGCGTACGTGTATTCCGGTGCGAACGGGAAGGTGCTCCGCACCTTCCCGGGCGATGCGGCCGGTGATCATTTCGGGATCGGGACCGCGCCGGTGGGCGACATCGATCACGACCGGATCACCGACGTCGCCATCGCCGCGACAGATGCCGGCCCAGAGCATCGCGGGGTGGTGTCGGTGTTCTCCGGGCGTACCGGCAAGCGGCGACTGCAGCTGACTGGCGATGCCACCACCGCCGACCTCGGCTGGTTCTTCGTCGCCGGCGTCGGTGACATCAACCACGACGGCACGCCCGACATCTATGCCGGCGACTTCGACGCCGGCGCGGACAGCAACGGCAACTTCCGGGGCGCGGCCTTCGTGTTCTCCGGTGCGACCGGCAAGATACTGCATGCCTTCCACGGCGCGAGCCCGAACGCGGGCGCCGGTCCGGGCCGCGGCGCGGGGGACGTCGACTGCGACGGCGTTCCCGACATCGTCGTCGGTTCGTACACCAGCAGCGACGGAGCACCGCTCGCCGGCCGGATCGATGTGTACTCCGGGCGCACGGGCCGCCCGATCCGGACCTATATCTCGACTGTCGCCGGAGAGAACCTCGGCTTCGACGCAGTCGGGATCGGGGATGTCAACCGCGACGGGCATCCGGACCTCCTGGTGTCCGCGGCCAGCGGCGACACCGTCTACGTGTTGTCCACCGCGTGAGCGGGGGTCCGCTGACGCGCACCGCGCCGAGCTCCGCGCCGAGCTGGTCCGAACCGGAAGCAGGTCAGTTCGAGTTCTGGCGCGGCAGCTGGCGGGCGGAGACAGTGGCGGGCGGCACCGGCTCGGCGGCGGTTGCGTCCAACGAGATTTCCTGGCTCTGGGGACGCGCCGCGTTGCTCGAGGAGTTCTCGATGCCAGTCGGCGACGGGATCTTCTACGGCCGCAGCATCAGCGTTCCCGTCGCTGGACGGGGTTGGTGCCAGACCTGGGTGGATAGCGACGGGCAGTACCTCGACTTCGTCGGCGGCCGTGTCGGCGACGAAATGATCCTGGACCGAACCGTCACGCGTCCAGGCGGCAAGGTCGTCCGACAGCGGATGCGGTGGTGGGACATCGCTGCAGACACATTCTCGTGGGACTGGTCGCACGCCTCGAATGGTTCGACCGAGTGGGAACTCGACTGGCGATTGCGCTACACGCGAGTGCCAGCCGCATAACCGTTGGCCATCGTGATGCGCACTTGCAGTGCTGTCCGCAAGACGTGCTCAGTCGCCCTTGACGTTCACGATCTGCCGCAGGGTGTGTACGACGTCCACTAGTTCGCGGGCGTCGTGCATCACCACGTCGATCGGCTTGTACGCGTCAGGGTGTTCGTCGAGGAACGCATCAGACTCGCCCCAGGCGACGCCGGCCATCCGCTTGTCGAGGTCGGCGCGATCGAACCGCTTGCGCGCGGCCGACCGCGAGTAGTTTCGCCCCGCGCCGTGCGGTGACGAACACAGCGAACCGGGATGCCCCTTGCCCCGCACCACGTACGACAGATCTCCCATCGACCCAGGGATCAGCCCCATCACGTCGACGTGCGCGTCGATCGCACCCTTGCGCGAGAGCCACACGCTCTTGCCGAAGTGACGCTCCTTGGTCGTGTAGTTGTGGTGGCAGTTGACCTCCTGGACTCGATCCACCGAGCCACCGATCCAGCGCCCGAACTCCGCGGCTACGCGATCCATCATCTCTTCGCGGTTCAGCAGGGCAAAGCGTTGCGCCCACTGCAGTGCTTCCAGGTAGCCCCAGAACTCCGGATCGCCCTCCACCAGGTAGGCGAGGTCACGGTCGGGCAGCTTGATCCAACGCTTGGCGCACTGATCCTGCGCAACCTTGATCCACTTGGTTGCCAGCTTGTTGCCGACACCGCGACTACCCGAGTGCAGGAACAGCCAGACGTTGTCGGTTTCGTCCAGCGATATCTCGATGAAGTGGTTGCCCGAACCCAACGAGCCAAGCTGCATGCGCCAGCCGGGCGCGATCTGGTTCGCTTGCTCGGCCCCGGCCAGTTCCTCGAGCTCGGTGATGCGCGCAGTGGCGGTCTCGGCCACGGTCGTGTTGTAGCGACCGGCAGACAGCGGCACCGCGTCAGAGATGGCGCGGTGCAGCGCCATGCGGTCATCGGGCAGATCCGTGAGCGTGTACTGGGTCTGAACAGCCATCATTCCGCAACCGATGTCGACGCCGACTGCCGCCGGGATGATCGCTCCCAGCGTCGGAATCACGCTTCCGACGGTGGCACCCTTGCCGAGGTGCGCATCCGGCATCAGGGCAAGGTGCGGTTGGACGAAGGGCATCGCAGCCGTTCGCTCAGCCTGAGCTCGAGTTTCATCCTCCAATATCGAGGCGAAGTTGGCGATCTTCGGTGTCACCGATGAATGGTCGCATTCGACGTCACTCGGGTTTTGTCGAGCGGCGGCCGATTGTGACGATTCTGGAACCGCGAATCTGCAGATCGTCTCGCCGCAGCAAGGCTTCCGGCCCGTCACCATCGAGCAATCTCGCGAGAGCGTCCAGATCGTCCGGTGCGAGATCGTCGGCAATGCTCGGCCGGATGCCTTGTAGCCAGAGTTGCGCCAAGTGACGTGCGCTGGGTGGGTACGGCGGGTTCACCTCGAGCGCAAACTTCCGTTCGCCGAGCACGGTGAAGCCAGCGGCCGCAAGCCGCGGTGACCAGTGTGAGCCGAGGGTGGGCAATGCCTCGGCGAGCTCTTTCGACATCGCGTCGATACAGCGCCCTTCGAGACCGGGACGCCCGAAGCCGAGATCATCGGGCAGGAAGCGTTCCGCCTCGCCCAACTCGGCCACGGCGATGAACCCGCCGGGCCGGGTCGCGGCGAGGACATCACGCAGCACCCGGTCGGGGTCGGCGACGTGATGCAGCGACATCGAGGCCCAGGTGAGGTCGACTCCCTCCAGGTTCGGCCAGCCGCCGTCGAGATCAGCCTGGACCGATCGGATGCGATCGTTGAGACCGAGCTCGAGCGCTTTTGTTCGCGTACGTTCAAGCATCTCCTCCGACGCGTCCACGGCGATGATCTCCGCAGCCGCAAAGTGCCGCGCGAGCGCAATCGCGCCGATGCCGGTCCCGGCACCGAGGTCGACGATCAGTTGCGGTCTGGAGCCGGCGACCGCGCCGCGCAACCAGGTCATGACGTCGGTCCAATAGGTCTGAAACACGGCGCCCTCGAGATCAAGCAGTTCGGCGAGTGAGGCGTCGTCGGCGTGGCCGTGGGCGTGGTCGTGGGCGGCGTGATGGTGTTCATGTGGCATGACCACCACGCTAACCCGTTCATGCGCAAGGGGCATACAGTATTGCTGATGACGCAAGAACCGGATCTCGACACCGTGATCAGAGCCCGCATCCGAGGCCTTCGCGTTGCACGTGGCTGGTCGCTGGACGCGCTCGGCATCCGGTGTCACATGAGCGCTTCGACGTTGAGTCGGATCGAGACCGGGCACCGGCGCATCTCAGTCGACCAACTCGTTCCACTCGCGCGCGCGCTTGGCACCACCCTCGATCAACTCGTGGAGTCCGTGGCAGATGATGACGTCGTGATCCGACCGCGACGAGATCGAGCGCACGGCGTCACCTCCTGGCTGCTCTCCGGCGACTACGGCCCGCAGGGCATGACGGTGGCCAAGCTGCGGGTCACGGCACGTAGGCCGCCCAGCGAGCTCGGCGTGCATCCGGGCAGGGACTGGTTCACCGTGCTCACCGGAACTGCCCGGCTGCACCTCGGCGACCGCGTGATCCTGATCGAAGCCGGTCAGGCGGCGCAGTTCTCCACCATGACGCCACACGCCATAACCGCGCATGGTGGACCTGTCGAGATCCTGGTGATCCTGGATCGCGATGGCCAGCGTGCCCACCTCAGCGCGGTCGATCTGACCTGACGCCTGCCGGCTGTCAACCGGCCCGGCGCAGCACCAGCATCTGCACATCGCCCGCCCGCTCGTGCGACGCGAGCGACAGCCGGCTCGGTGTCTCGCGCTCGGCGTCGCCGAACAGCCTCTTGCCAGCGCCCAGGACGACCGGGAAGACCATCAATCGGTACTCGTCGACAAGGTCGTGGGCGGCGAGGAACTGCGCCAGTCGTGCGCTGCCGGCGACCAGGATCGTTCCGGCGATGCGCTCCTTCAACGCTGTCAGTTCGGCCAGTGGGTCGCCGGACAGCACGGTGGTGTTGTTCCACTGCGGGTCCTGGAGGTTCTTCGAGACGACATACTTCGGCATCCCGTTCATCTTCGCCGCGAAGCCGGCCTCGTCCTCGATGGTCGGCCACGCGGCGGCGAAGCCGTCGTAGGTGACCCGGCCGAGCAGCATGACCTCGGCCTCCATCAGCTCGTCGAGCTTGAACTTGTCGCCGGCTTCCGCGCGCTCCCAGTTGAACGTCCACCCGCCGTGTTTGTAGCCCTCGGCGCCGCCCGGATCCTCCATAACCCCGTCGAGGCTGATGAACTCGGTGACCACGATCTTGCCCATTGCGCTGCCTTCCTCGGTGATTGGTTCGGACACTGGGACGTCGAACGGGCGATGGTTAATTCGACACCTGGGTACGACGATTTCGGCAACCGGGATTGCATGGCTTTCGGCGACTCAACGCATCGGAATTGACGTATGTGCACGCCGAAATGCGACGCTGAATTGTGGTTCAATGCCTGTCATGGCGAAACGGACGGTGGTTACCGAGATACTTGTCGACGATCTGGACGGCAGTGCGGGGGAGCGCACCGTCAACTTCACTTGGGACGGCGTCGACTACGAGATCGAGCTGAACAAGAAGAATGCGATCGCGTTCGAGAAGGCACTGAAACCGTACGTCGACGCGGCGCGGCGTAGCCGGGTTGGGCGTGGCCGCCGATCCGGAGGCCGTGCTTCGGGCAAGCGTGACCTGGCTGCTATTCGTGACTGGGCAGCCCAGAACGGATTTGATGTGTCTGCGCGCGGGCGGGTCGCCTCGTCGGTGATCGACGCCTACGAGGCCGCGAACCACTAACCGCACTTGCGGCAGTATCAGCACGGATCTGGAGAACATGCGGCCCTCAGGCTAGGGTTTGCGGGTGCCCGTTTACCGACTGCGTGAGGCTGCCGACCTGCTCGGGGTCAGCGATGACACCGTGCGCCGCTGGGCCGAGAGCGGCCGGCTGGAGACCGCGAGCGACACCGCCGGTCGCCGAGTCGTTGACGGCGTAGTGCTGGCTCGGTTCGCAGAAGCGAATGCCACGGCATTACCCGAAGCCGGCCCGGTAACCCGTGAATCGGCGCGCAATCGGTTCGTCGGCCTCGTAACTCGCGTTCTTCGCGACACTGTGATGGCGCAGGTCGAACTGCAGTGCGGTCCGTACCGTGTCGTTTCTTTGATGAGCCGGGAAGCCGCCGACGAGCTCGGGCTGCAACCGGGCGTCCGCGCGATCGCATCGGTCAAATCGACGAACGTCGTCGTCGAGATTGCAGCTGGGAAGGAGGAATCGTGAGGCCTCGTAGGTTCGGCGTTTGCACAGTTCTGTTGGGGCTCGTGGTGACGCTTGCCGGCTGCGGATCATCGGGCGGAAATGGCGGCGGAAACGGCGGCGGTGGCGCGTCATCGGTCTCGGGCAAGATCACCGTCTTTGCCGCCTCCTCACTGACCGAAAGTTTCACGACACTCGGAAAGCAGTTCGAAGCGGCGCATTCGGGCACGACGATCGCATTCAAGTTCGACTCGAGTTCGACGCTCGCCACGCAGATCACGCAGGGAAACGGTGCCGACGTTTTCGCCTCGGCGGCAACGTCGAACATGGACTCGGTGACGTCCGCCGGCGACGCCGACAAGTCGACGAACTTCGTGACCAACACCATGGAGATCGCCACGCCGCCCGGGAACCCGGCGAAGATCACGTCGGTAAAGGATCTTGCCAAGCCGTCGGTGAAGGTCGCGCTGTGCGATGCGGCCGTGCCGTGTGGCGCCACAGCCGAGCAGGTGTTCAAGAATGCGCACGTCACGGTCAAGCCTGTTTCGAGCGAACCTGACGTGAAATCGACGCTGGCCAAGGTCGAGATCAAGGAAGTCGACGCCGGCATGGTTTACGTGACCGACGTGAAAGCTGCCGGCAACAAGGTGACCGGTGTCCCGATCCCGGCAAGCGTGAACGCCACGACGACCTACCCGATCGCCGTGCTCAAGGGCTCCAAGAACCAGCCGCTGGCCCAGGCGTGGGTCGCCTATGTGTTGTCCGCCGCGGGCCAGAAAGTCTTGCGTCAGGCAGGATTCTCGGCGCCATGAGCCGCAGACGGGCCGTGGCCGAGAGGTCGGGCACGCCTGTCGCGTTGTTTCCGCCGGCGGCCGTGGGCGCGGTCTTCTTCATCGTGCCCGCGCTCGCGCTGCTCATCCGCGCGCCGTGGAGCAGCCTCGGCGCGATCTACCGCAAGTACCAGTTCTGGGACGCCTTGCGGATCTCGATCGTCACGTCCCTCGAGGTGACCGCGATCAGCCTCGTGATCGGAACGCCGCTGGCATGGATCCTGGCGCGCCGCCGGTTCCCCGGAAAGTCGCTCGTGCGCGCCATCGTCACCCTGCCTCTCGTGCTGCCGCCGGTTGTCGGCGGTGTTGCCATGTTCTATGCATTCGGACGCACCGGAGTCATCGGACGGTACCTGCAGGACTGGTTCGGGATCGACCTTGCCTTCACCCAGTTCGGTGTCGTTCTCGCCGAGACCTTCGTCGCGATGCCGTTCCTGATCGTGACGCTGGAGGGCGCATTCCGCAGCTCGGATCGCGGCCTCGAGGAAGCGGCGTCGACGCTCGGCGCGTCGCGGTTGCGGGTGCTGACGCGGGTAACCCTGCCGCTCATCGCGCCGTCGTTGATCGCCGGCGCGGTGTTGTGCTGGGCGCGCGCGATCGGCGAGTACGGCGCGACGCAGCTGTTCGGCGGCAACACCGCCGGGACGACGCAGACGATGCCGACACTGATCGGCACGGTGTTCACGGTGAGCGGCGACCCACAGGCCGCAACGGCGCTGAGCCTGCCGCTGGTGCTGATTGCGATCGTGGTGCTCGTAGCGCTGCGCGACCGGTGGTTGCAGTCGGCGCCGGCTTCATGACCCTGACCTTCGACGCCGCGGTGACGCGCGGCCCGTTCCGCCTCGCCGCCCGGATCGAGGTCGAGCCCGGTGAGGTGCTGGCCGTGCTCGGGCCCAACGGCGCGGGCAAGAGCACGTTGCTGCGCGCGGTCGCCGGACTGCTTGCCGTCGAGTCCGGCACGATCACGCTCGGCGACGTCATCCTGGACGACCCCGAGCGCGGCGTCTTCGTCTCGGCCGAGCGCCGCGGACTGGGTCTGATGTTCCAGGACCATCGGCTGTTCCCGCACCTGCGCGTGCTCGACAACGTCGCGTTCGGACTGCGGTCGCGTGGCGTCCCACGCGCACCGGCACGCGTCGCTGCCGGGGAGTGGATAGGCCGCCTGGGCCTGGCCGATCTGGCGGCCCGCCATCCGCGGCAGCTCTCTGGCGGTCAGGCCCAACGCGTCGCGCTGGCGCGCGCGCTCGCCTGCGAGCCAGGCGCCCTGCTGCTCGACGAGCCGCTCGCTGCGCTGGACGCTCAGACGCGGGCCGAGGTGCAGGCCGAGCTGCGTGATCACCTCGGCGCGTTTGCCGGCCCGACCGTGCTGGTGACCCATGACCCGTTGGAAGCGCTGCTGCTCGCGACCCGGATCGTCGTGCTCGAGTCAGGTGCCGTGGTGCAGCAGGGCACGCCGGCCGAGATCAGCAGCCGCCCGGTGACGACCTACGTCGCGCAACTCGTCGGGGTGAACCTGTACCGCGGCCGGGCGATTTCGGACACGGTCGTGCTCGACGGTGGCGGCAAGCTCATCGCGGCCGACGCGCCGGACGGACGGGTGTTCGTCGCGGTCCGGCCGTCCGCATTCACCGTGCACACCAGCGAACCGCACGGGATAAGTGCGCGGATCGTGTGGCCAGGCAGGTTGCAGGCGCTGACGCCGCTCGCAGACCGTATCCGGCTCAGCGTGGACGGTCCGCAGCCGGTTCGCGTCGACGTCACGGCGTCCGCGGTCGCCGAACTCGGGCTCGCGCCGGGCACCGCATTGTGGATCAGTGCGAAGGCCACCGACGTGACGACTTACCCGGACGTGGCAGGCTGAACAGATGCCTGACGTCCTGGTGCGGTTCTGGGCGGGGGCGCAGCGCGCAGCCGGCCACGAACAGGAGTCGCTCGCTGCCGACACGGTGGGAGAGCTGCGCTCGCAGCTCGCGGCACGGCCGGCGCTGACCAACGTCTGCGCGGTCGCGTCCTTCCTGGTCGACGGCCGCCAGGCCGGCGACACCACCGAGCTGCATGCCGGCGCCGAGGTCGACGTGCTCCCGCCCTTCGCCGGCGGCGCGCCGCTGATCGTCGGGATCGGTGGCTCCACGAACCCGACCTCGGTCACCAACGAGCTGCTCGACGCGTGCCTGGCCGAAGTGGCAGCACGCGGCGCCCGGACCGCCTCGATCACCGGCATGGCGCTCGCCGAGCTGCCGATCTACAGCGGTGACGCCGATCCCGCGCTCGTCGCGCCGCTGATCGACCTCGTCCGCGCAGCCGACTGCATCGTCATCGGGACGCCGGGCTATCACGGCGGGATGTCCGGGCTGGTGAAGAACGCTCTCGACCATCTGGAGTCGCTCCGGGACGACGACCGCCCCTACTTGGACGGACGGGCGGTCGGCGTAATCGTCACCGCGGCCGGCTGGCAGGCGTGCGGCACGGCGCTGGTCGCGGTGCGTTCGGCCATCCACTCGCTGCGCGGCTGGCCGACGCCGTTCGGCGTCACCGTCAACTCCGCCGAGCAGAGCCCAGATGACGAGCGGGTCACCGGCGCATTGCACGTGCTGGCCGACCAGTTGCTGCAATTCGCATCGTGGCAGGCGGCAGCTAGAGAGCCGGTGCGCTGAGCCCGAGGCGACGCTGCTCGATGATCAGGCAGCGGTCCTCGACGTAGAGCAAGCCGGCGTCTTGCGCGATCCGGCGCGACTCGTCCGAGGCGATGCCCAGTTGCAGCCAGAGCGCTGTCGCGCCAACGGCAACGGCCTGCCGCGCGATGTCGGGAGTCTGCATCGAGGGACGGAACACGTCGACCAGGCCGACCTGCTCGGGGATGTCTGCGAGCGTGCGGTAGACCGGCTCGCCGAGAATCTGGTCAGCACGCGGATTGACGGGGATGATTCGCCAGCCGTGCCGTTGCATGTGGGCGGGCACCGTGTGCGCCGCCTTGTGGTCGGCATTGCTCGCGCCCACGACCGTGATCGTGTCGTAGCTGCGCAGGATCTTCTCGACGACCTCGTCCGTGTCTGCCACAGCGTCCACACTAGGGTTTTGCGGGTGACGGGTCCTGGATCGTTGGATTGGCAACCGGTGTCGGCACAATTGGTCGCCGCGCGCGGTAACCACGGCGTTGGCCGGCTGGGCACGAGCCGATGAGCTGCTCGCCGCACCGATCGACCCGGACCTCGCCGACACCGCGGCCTTCTGCGAGCGGTACGGCGTGCTGCAGGAGGACTCGGCGAACTGCGTGATCATCGCCGGGCGTCGCGGCGACACGGTGAGTTACGCGGCATGCGTGGTGCTGGCAACGACGCGTGCCGACGTGAACGGCGTCGTGCGCCGGCGGCTCGGTGCCAAGAAGGCATCGTTCGCGCCGATGGACGATGCGGTTGCGCTGTCCGGCATGGAGTACGGCGGGATCACCCCGATCGGGTTGCCCGCTGGCTGGCCGGTGCTCGTCGACGCCGCGGTGCTCGAGCGCGATGTCGTGGTGATCGGCAGCGGTTTGCGGCGATCGAAGATCGCGCTGCCGTCGGATGCGCTCGCGCAGCTGCCGACCGCTGAAGTCATCGACGGCTTGGCGGGATAGCGCGCAACACCCGCGGCAAGTACATCGCCCCCTGCCCGGCGGAGGCCATCACATCGGCCGGGTTCTGCACCGCACAGCGTTGCAGCGACAGGCAACCGCAGCCGATGCATGAGTCGAGCCCGTCGCGCAACTTCGTCAACGCCGCGATCTGGTCGTCGAGCCGGGCGCGCCAGGTACGCGACAACCGGGTCCAGTCGGCCTTCGTCGGCGGCCGCCCGTCCGGAAGGGTCGCCAGCGCGTCGGTGATCTCGGTCAGGCTGAGCCCGACGTTCTGCGCCGCCCGCACGAAGGCGAGGCGTCGGAGCACGTTGCGCTGGTAGCGGCGCTGGTTGCCGGTCGTGCGAGTCGCCGTGATCAAGCCCTCGGACTCGTAGAAGCGCAGCGCCGACGGCGCCACCCCGCTGCGCTCGGACACCTCACCGACGGTGAGCAGATCACTCGCTTGCACGATGCCTCCTTGACCTCAAGTTGACTTCAACTATAACGATGGGCCGATGACAAGCAGACCAGTTGCCCTCATTACTGGCGCATCGCAAGGCCTCGGCCGAGCGTTGGCCCAATCACTGTCCGAACGCGGCTGGCAGTTGGTGATCGACGGGCGGAACGCTCAGCGGCTCGCCGACGTCGCCGCCACACTGCCCGACACGGTTGCCATCCCTGGCGATGTCACTGATCCAGCCCATCGCGCGGCGTTGGCGTCTGCCGTGCGCGAGCTCGGCCGTCTCGACCTCGTCGTGAACAACGCGAGCGATCTCGGCCCGAGCCCGTTGCCGACGCTCGCCGAGTACCCGCTCGACGCGTTGCGCACGGTGTTCGAGACGAACGTGATCGCGCCGCTAGCCCTGTTGCAGCTGCTGCCGGACCTGCGCACGGCGGGTGTAACCGTGCTGAACGTGAGCTCGGACGCAGCGGTCGAGGCGTACGAGGGGTGGGGTGGATACGGCGCGAGCAAGGCAGCGCTGGATCAGCTGTCGGCGATCCTCGCCGCCGAGCAACCGGAGCTGCGGGTGTACGCCGTCGATCCGGGCGACATGCGCACCGACATGCACCAGCGCGCATTTCCCGGTGAGGACATCTCCGACCGGCCGCGCCCCGAAACCGTTGTGCCCGCCTTGCTGAGGTTGCTCGACGTCCGTCCGGCGAGCGGCCGGTACCGGGCGGCCGACTGGGCGGTTGCCGAGGCGCTGCGATGACGGCTTTGACGTTCGAGCTGCCCGAAGGGCTCGAGGCATCCGCGCCGCCGCCCCACCGCGACGCGGTACGCCTGCTCGTCGCACAGGCCGATGGCATTCGGCACGCCGGCTTCGCCGAGATCGGCCGGTTCCTGCAGCCGGGCGACCTGGTCGTGGTGAACACGTCCGGAACGCTTGCTGCTGCAGTCGACGGCACGCGCCGCGATGGGCGGCCGGTAACGGTCCACTTCGCGACTGCACTCGACGGCGGCGACTGGGTGGTCGAGGTGCGACCGCGGCGCCACGCCAACGGCGCGGTCGGCGACCTGAGCGCCGGCGAGGAAGTCGAACTGCCGCACGGCATCCAGCTGACCGTCATCGCGCCGCACCCGGCCGGCCAGCACCGGCTCTGGCGGGCGCGTGCGCCGATCGACGGTGGTGTCGTCGCGTACCTGGCGAAGGTCGGACGGCCGATCCGCTACTCGTACGTGCATCGCAACTTCCCGACCGCCGCGTACCAAACAGTGTTCGCCCGCGAGCCGGGCAGTGCGGAGATGCCCAGTGCGGCACGTCCGTTCACCACCGAGATCGTCACCGATCTCGTCAGCCGCGGGATCGGCATCGCCCCGATCCTGCTGCACACCGGCGTCTCGTCGCAGGATGCCGGCGAGCCTCCGCAGCCGGAGCGGTTCCGCGTCCCGGAGTCGACGGCGCGGCAGGTGAACATGGCGCGTGCGTGGGGCAACCGGGTCGTCGCAGTGGGGACGACGGTGACCCGCGCGCTGGAGTCGGCGGCCGACAGCGACGCAGTGGTGCACGAGCGGTCCGGGTGGACCGACTTGGTGCTCGGGCGCGACCGCCCCGCGCGCGTGGTCGGCGGCCTGGTCACGGGCTGGCATGCCCCGGGTGCGTCACACCTGCAACTGCTCGAGGCAGTCGCCGGCCCGGCACTCGTCGACGCGGCCTATGCCGAAGCGTTGCGCGAGCGCTATCTATGGCACGAGTTCGGCGACAGCTGCCTATTGCTGCCGTGAGTCGCCGATCGCGGCGAGCAACGCATCGTGCAGCAGGCCGTTGCTCGCCGCCACGTTCCCGGCATGCACGCCGTCGAGGCCGTCCAGGCCGGTGAACCGGCCGCCCGCCTCGGTGACGACAGGTGCAAGCGCAGCCATGTCCCACAGCGACAGTTCCGGTTCGGTGGCGAGATCGACCGCGCCCTCGGCGAGCAGCATGTAGGACCAGAAGTCACCGTAGCCGCGGGTCCGCCAGCACGAGTCCATCAGCGCGAGGAACGCGTCGCGGCGGCCGATGGCCGTCCACCCGGAAAGCGACGCGTAGGACAGGCTTGCGTCGCTCAGTGCAGCGACGCGGGACACCGCGAGCCGGCGCGCCTGGCCGCCCAGTACGGATAGCCACGCGCCGTCACCGCGAGAGGCCCACCAGCGCCGGCCGAGCGCCGGCGCGGTGACGACGCCGACCACGGGATCGTCCTCGATGAGAAGGGCGATCAGGGTGGCCCAGACCGGCACGCCGCGCACGAAGTTCTTGGTGCCGTCGATGGGATCGATGACCCAGCGCCGTGGCCCGGTGCCGGACGTGCCGTACTCCTCGCCCGAGACCGCGTCGCCGGCGCGCTCGGCCGCGAGCCGCGCCCGGATCGCCTCCTCGACGGCGCGGTCGGCGTCGCTGACCGGGGTCAGATCGGGTTTGGACTCGACCACCAGGTCCGCGGCTCCGAACCGGTCGAGGGTGATCACATCGGCGTCGTCGGCGAGCGCGAGGCCGAGGGCGAGGTCGGCGGCGTAGGACACGGGAGGCAGGCTACCGTCGCAGGTCATGACCGACGCTTGTGGAGACGAGAGGACATGACGTCGTCGCCGGAGCAAGTCGACAGGGTGCTGCGCACGTTCTTCGCCGGTGACCGGATGACCGCGATGCCACGCGCCGGCGCCAAGCGCCGGATCGCCCTCGAGCACATCGTGCAACGCTTCGAGCCCGGACGCCGCTACACCGAGCCCGAGGTGAACGCGGAGCTCCGGCCGGTGTGGCCCGACGATGTGGCCGCGTTGCGGCGGTATCTGATCGACGCCCAGCTGCTCGAGCGCGCCGCCGGGGAGTACTGGCGCATCGGCGGCCAGTTCGACTGCGGGTAGCGTCCGCTGCGGAGGAGACATGGTGAATGTGGAGCAGCTGGGCCGGGTTGCCCGGCGCAGCGGGATACCGCCATTCCACGTGATGCGCGTCATCGACGCCGTCGTCGCGCGCCGAGCGGCCGGGCTGCCGGTCGTCGACCTGTCGGCCGGCCAGCCGTCGACGCCGGCGCCGGCAGCGGTGCGTGCTGCTGCCGTCGCGGCCATCGAGAACGATCGGATCGGGTACACCAACGCACTCGGCATCCCGTCCCTGCGGTCGGCGATCGCCAATCACTACCGGCACACCGATGGCCTCGACATTGATCCGGCCAACGTCGCGGTGACGACCGGTTCCTCGGGTGCCTTTCTTTACGCGTTCGTCGCGTCGTTCGATGCCGGCGATCGGGTCGCGATGGCACGCCCGGGCTACCCGGCCTACCGCAACATGCTCGCGGCGCTCGGCTGCGAAGTGGTCGAGTTGCCGTGCGGCCCGGAGACCCGCTTCCAGCCGACTGTCGCGCAGCTGGACGCGCTGCCCGAACCACCGGCCGGCCTCGTGCTCGCCTCGCCCGCCAACCCGACCGGGACGATGGTCGACGCCGCCGAACTTGCGGCGCTGACCGCGTGGTGCGACGCGCACGGCACGCGATTGATCAGTGACGAGATCTATCACGGCATCACGTTCGGGATGGCCGCCGCAAGTGCCTGGCGCACGAGCCGTCGCGCGGTGGTCGTGAACAGCTTCTCGAAGTACTTCTCGATGACCGGCTGGCGGATCGGCTGGTTACTCGTCCCCGACGAGCTGCGGGACTCGATAGATCGGCTGGCGGGCAACTTCGCGATCTGCCCACCGGCGTTGTCGCAACTGGCCGCGGTGGCCGCGTTCGACGACTACGGCGAGCTCGACGCCAACGTGTCCCGATATGCGGCGAACCGAGCCATGCTGCTCGACGCGTTGCCCCAGATCGGGCTGGACAGGCTGGCGCCGGCCGACGGCGCGTTCTACATCTACGCCGACGTCTCGCGCTGGACGACCGACTCGCTGGGCTTCGCCGCCCGCCTGCTCGCCGAGGCGGGGGTGGCCGCGGCGCCCGGCGTCGACTTCGATCCGGTCGACGGCGGGCGCTTCATTCGGATGTGCTTCGCCGGCGACGCCGGCGAGATCGGGCAGGGCATCTCGTGGCTCGGCGACTGGCTTGCCGGCCAACCGGGTATTGGGTGAGTTGTCCAAATATCGGTGAACTGCGAAATATACAATCCACGCTAAAGAATGCAGTTTGAACCGGGCGGCAATAGGTAATCTTGAGGAACGGCCCGCTTTCCGCGCGTTCTTTACGCCCGATTTTCATGAATTTGCCGGGGAAAGAAACCGAGATTTCACAAGGTAATTGCAAGTTATGAGTGAGAGAATTTGAGATGTGGGAAAAACGGGGGGCATGGCTACCGTGAACCCCACAGTCACCCCCGCCATCACCCGCCGGCCATTCGGCTTCTGGGCTGCAATGGCCGGCGTGATGATCTTCGCGAGTTCCACCGTCGCGCTCTGGCTCGCGACCGAGGTGGCCCGCTGGGTCTGACCACAGCTGCTCAGCGCAGCGGCCCGTCCGCCGGGTCTACCGCGGTGAGCACTTCGACCTCGTCCCCGACGCTGATGTCGCCGACATCTCCGCCCTGGGCGTCGGGCACGAGGTTGACCGCGAACCAGGTCTTGCCGTCCCAGCGTCGATAGCGCGCCAACGTCGCGATCGGCTCCTTGCCGCTTATGGCAGTAACCGGGTCGAGCATGGTCATCACGCACCGGTCGCAGCCCTTCACGATCCGGAACTGCGCCGCTCCGATCCGGATGCGCCGCCACCCGTCCTCGGCCCAGGCGGGCGCCCCGCGAACCACGACATTCGGACGGAACCGTTGCATCGGCAGCGGCCCCTCGACTGCCCGTGGCCCCTCAGCGATGTAGCCGTTCAAGGCGGCCAGCGACTCCTCGGTCGCCAGCAGCAGGGGATAGCCGTCGGCGAAGGACACCCGGTCGCTGGGCAGCGTGCGGTCCGGATTGGTCGGCCGCCGCGTCGGGTCGTCCAGGTACACCAGCCGCGCCGCGGTGCCGACGACCTTGCTGACCCAGGCGTCGGCGTCGGTGCCGGCCGGGGACGCGTCGAACGGGTGGCCACCCCACAATTGCACCGGCACGAGGGTCGCGCCGCCGGGCGTTGCGACCGTCAGGGGCGAGGCGTCCGGACTGGACAGTTCGAGGCCGCCGTCGATGAGCTTCGGCTCGATCAGCAGCATCCGATGCACTTCGCGCGCGGTGATCGGCTCGCCTTGCTCGTCCACGATCATCCAGCGGCGATCGCCCCGCAGCCCCCACGGCTCGACAACTGGCCCGATCGAGCGGCTCGCCACGGCACGATTTCACCGGATAGCGGTTGATCGCGGTAACTCGCAGCGGCACTCATCGACCGTACCGGGCTATGCGCCGTAGTTTTGGCAGGGTGGACGGCATGTACGAGCTCGCAACCAACATCGCTGATTGGCGCGGTGCCGGAAAAACGGTGCACGTGGCACAAGTCGTCGAGACCCGCGGATTCAGTTCGCGCGACCCGGCTGCGGCGTTGGTGTGGACCGACGAAGGCGACATCGGCGGTGCCCTGTTTCCGGGCGTCGACAGCGATCTGACGGCCTTCGGTGACCAGGTCGACGGCCGGCTCGTCGAAACCACCGTCAGCGATCGTGATGCGGTCGCGTCGGGACTTTCCTGCGGCGGCGTCGCGCGCGTGCTCGTGCAGAACGCGGCCGCGTACCCGGACGAGGTGTGGGACCGGCTGGCCCGCCGCGAGCCGGTCTGCCTCGTGCACGAGATCGCCGGCGATGCGCCCGGCCGGACTGCCGTGTACACCCCGGCCGACGTGCGTTCGGCCGCGCAATTGCCCGGCGGCCAGGACATCCCGCGGCTGTTCGCCCGCGGGACGAGCGCCACCGCGCTCATCGCCGAAGGCGACACCTCGCTCGCGGTCGTCACGCTCTGGCCGCAGACCGCGCTCATCGTCGTGGGCAACGGGATGATCGCTGAC
This sequence comes from uncultured Actinomycetota bacterium, assembly GCA_963794885.1. GTDB lineage: Bacteria > Actinomycetota > Actinomycetes > Mycobacteriales > Jatrophihabitantaceae > RYN-133. The sequence continues at coordinate 164,033 of CAWCFH010000021.1, read as the reverse complement.
GCGCTCGCCGACGTGGCCGGCGTGCTGGGGTGGAGTGTCGCGGTGACCAACGACGCCGAGGCCGCTGCCGAGACGGCCGCGACGCTGACCGAGAGCGACGCGATCGTCGTGCTCAGCCACGATCGGGCAGTCGACGTTCCCGCGCTTGCCGCCGTGCTTGCCGGACGGGCCGGCTACGTGGGCGCGCTGGGCGCGCGGCACACCCAGTCGGCGCGGCGCGAGGGATTGCTCGACCGCGGCGTCGCCGAGGACCAGCTAGCCCGCATCCACGGACCGGCCGGCCTGGACATCGACGCGCACACGCCCGGCGAGATTGCCGTATCGATCATCGCCGAGATCGTGGCAACCCGCTCCGGCTCGACCGGCGGCTCGATCAGCGAGCGCGGCGGCCCGGTGCACACCGGCGGAGTGCACGCCCCGCCGCCGCGGTACTGACCGAACCCGACCTGGTCAGACCGGGGCGCTGCGGCTGGTGACGAGGCGTCGGAACGCCGCGAGCCGCTCCGGTGTCGAGTGCCCGGCAGCGACCCAGTCGTCGAGTCGGCAGCCGGCCTCCGCGCTCAGATGCTCGTCACCGGGCGGGCACTGCATTGCGCCGTCCTCAAGATCCGGGAAGGCCCACAGCAGGTCATCGGGCGTGACGTGCGCGAGGCCGAACGACCGCACTCCAGGTGTGTCGATCACCCAGCCGCTCCCGCCGGGCAACGGCAACGCGATCGCCGACGACGACGTGTGCCGGCCCTTGCCCACCGAGCTGACCCGCCCTGTAGCGCGGTAGGCCGACGGCACGATCACGTTGATCAGCGTCGACTTGCCCACGCCGGAATGGCCGACCAGCACGGATAGATGGCCGACCAGCCGCGCGGTCAGCTCGTCGAGCGGCCCGCCGCGATGGGTCACCACGGCCGGCACGGACAGCTCGTCGTACCTGGCCAGCGCCTCGTCCGGTGCAGCAAGATCGGACTTCGTCAGGCACAGCAGCGGTTCCAGGCCCGCGGCCAGCGCTGCGACCAAGCACCGGTCGATCAGGCCGTAGGACGGTTCGGGGTCGGCCAGCGACGCGACGATGACCAGCTGGTCGGCATTGGCGACGATCACCCGCTCGAGCGGATCGGTGTCGTCGGCCGTGCGTCGCAGCACCGTCGTCCGCTCGGCGATCCGCACCACGCGGGCGAGCGCGTCGGGCGCGCCGGACATGTCGCCGACCACGCTGACCTGATCGCCGACCGCGATGCCCTTTCGGCCGAGTTCGCGCGCACGCATCGCGGTGACCTCGACGCCGTCGACCAGCACGGTGTACCGGCCGCGGTCGACCGTGACCACCATCCCGTCCGCGGCATCGACGTGCGCCGGACGTTGCTTGGAGCGTGGTCGGGTGCTGCGCCGGCCGGGACGGACGCGGACGTCGTCTTCGTCCAAGCGGCTGACGTCGCGCGACGACGGCACGTCAGGCGCCGACCATGGCAGACCACATACCGTCGAAGTCGGGCAGCGTCTTGCTCGTCGCGTCGATGTCGTCGACAACGATCCCGTCGACCGCGAGGCCGATCACCGCACCCGCGGTCGCCATCCGGTGGTCGGCGTAGGAATGCCAAACGCCTGCATGCAGCGGACGCGGGTGGATGGTGAGGGCGCCTGCCTCCTCGATCACGTCGCCGCCGAGGCCTTTGATCTGCGAGGCGAGTGCCGCCAGACGATCGGTCTCGTGCCCGCGCAGATGGGCGATGCCGTACAGGTGCGACGGCGTCGAGGCGAGTGCGGCGATCGCGGCAAGCGTCGGGGTCAGCTCGCCGACGTCGTGCAGATCGGCGTCGAGCCCGAGCAACTCGTGGCCGGACGAGACGGTGAGCTCGCCGTTGCGCACGGTGACGTGCGCACCCATCCGCGCCAGTAGTGTGCGCAGCTCGTCGCCAGGCTGCGTCGTGCGCGCGGGCCAGCGCGGCACGGTGATCGAGCCGCCCGTCACTACCGCGGCGGCCAGGAACGGTGCGGCGTTGGACAGATCCGGCTCGACGACCCAGTCGCGTGCGTGGATCGGTCCAGGCTCGACGCGCCACACCCCGAAGCCGGGCACGGACACTGCGACGCCGGCGCTGCGCAGCACGTCGACCGTCATGTCGGTGTGCGGCTGTGACGGCACGGCGTAGTCGCCGGTGTGCACTACCTCGAGGCCTTTGGCGTAGCGGGCGCCGGCGAGCAACAGCCCGGACACGAACTGCGAGGACGCCGACGCGTCGATGTGCACCGCGCCACCATCGACGCTGCCCGTGCCGTGGACGGTGAACGGCATCCGCTCGCGCCCGCCGTCGTCGACGCTGACACCGGCCTGGCGCAGCCCGTCGAACAGCGTCGCCATCGGGCGTTCCCGCGCGTACGGGTCGCCGTCGAACGTGACAGGTCCGTCGGCGAGCGCGGCGAGCGGCGGCAGGAACCGCATCACAGTCCCGGCCAGCCCGGTGTCGATCTGCGCGCCATGCAACGGCCCGGGATGCACCACCCAATCGGCACCGTCGTCGACGACGCCGACGCCGAGTGCGCGCAGCGCCTCGGCCATGAGCACCGTGTCGCGTGCACGCAGAGGGGCGATGATCCTTGACGACCCGTCGGCCAGTGCGGCGAGCACGAGTACGCGGTTGGTAAGTGACTTCGAGCCGGGCAGCTCGACGCGCGCGCGGATGGGCCTGCTCGCGCGCGGAGCCATCCATGACGCCATGCGCACATCCTGCCGTACGGCGCAATGGCCCGGCCGGTTCAGTACGTGCTGATCGGCGCCAGCCGCGGACGAGCGACGGCGAGGTAATCGGCTCCGGCGAGGCAGATCGACCGATCCAGGCGAGCCGCGTTGAAGTACAGCTGCGGCATGGCACCGACGCGCGGATCGGCGACGAGCTCGAGGTCGGGATCGAATGAGAAAGGCAATACCGTTCCTGGGACGGCGTGTGCCAGGCGTTCGGCGGTCTGTGGATCGCAGAACCCTACGTACCGCGCTGCGTAAAGCGAACGGATCGCGGCCAGGTCGACCCGGCGATCGCCAGGGACGACGGCCAACACGTACCGGGTGGTGCGCCGATCGATCTTGACCATCAGCACGATGCACTTGGCGGCCTGCTCGAGCAGATTGCCCCGCATTGCACTGACCACCTCGGTGGTGCCTTCCGGCTCGTGATCGATGAGCCGGAAATCCACGTTGTGCTCCTCGAGCAGCGCGATCAGACGCTGATAGGTGTCGCCGGGCATGCCAGCACCTCCATCGTTCGGCTGCAGCGTTCGATGGCCTGACCCGCGTACGTCCCGCCCAGCACGAGCACCGCGCCGCCGGCGGCCAACAAGGTCAGGTGTTCTCCGCCCAGCCCGACCCCGACCGCGACTGCCCAGACCGGCTCGGTTCCCAGCAGCAGGCTGGCCCGGCTGGCCGACGTCCGTTGCACGGCCGCGGTCTGCACGAGAAATGCGAGCACGCTGCAGAGCAGCGCCAGATAGCCGATCGCACACCAGGCCGAAACGGGCAGCTCCGGCAGGCCGGACATCGCGGTCGGAATCCCGAACACGACCGCGCCGACGATCGTCTGAACGGTCGTCAGCGGGAGCGGGCGGACGGTTCGGCCCGCGCACAGCCGCCCGATCAGCGCGACATGCAGCGCGCGGACCACGGCCGCGCCCAACACGAGCAGGTCACCGCTGCGTGGAGTGTGGAAACCGGTGCCGAACATGATGGCGGCGACCCCCGCGACGCAGCCGGCAGCAGCCGCGAAGTAGCGAACGGGCAGTCGCGGGCCGCCCGCGAGCAGCGGAGTCAGCACGATCGTCAGGCTGATGAGCACACCTGCGTTCGCCGCAGTCGTGTGCGCCACGCCGTAGGTCTCGAGCACCAGCACCGCCGCCTGGGTGAGACCGAGCACCGCGCCCAGCCTCAGTTCGTCCCGTGCGCAATGGCGCAGGCCGCCGAGCGCGACACAGATGCCGGCGGAGAGGGCATAACGCAGGCCGAGTACGACGATCACCGCAACCGCTGCCGTCGCGACCTTCGCGGCGAAATAGCTCGAACCCCACGTGACCGCGACGACGAGAAGTGCTGCGTCGACACGCCGATCGTCGGTCATGCGCCCACCATCCGGCACCGGACCCTTTAGCAAAAGAACGAGATAGTGAAGACATAGATAAGCAGCGCTACATTGACGTCGTGGACGCGCGCCAGTTGCAGATCCTGCGCGAGCTCGGCGAACTGGGCAGCGTGAGCGCAGTCGCCGAGTCGCTGTACGTGACGCCGTCGGCCATCTCGCAACAACTCCGCCTGCTACAGCGAGCGATTCCCGTCCCGCTGACCGAACGGATCGGTCGCCGTCTCGTGCTCACCGACGCAGGTCGTGCGCTCGCGTCCGCAGCGGCAGAAGTGGCGACGGCGCTGGCGCGGGCACAGGGTGCCGTTGACGCGTTCGTGGACGCGCCGGGCGCGCCGGTTACCGTGGCGGCGTTCCACAGCGCGGCGGCGACCTTGTTCCCGCCGCTGCTGCGGTCGTCGGCAGCGGTGTCGCTCGCCGACGAAGACGTGGCGCAGGTCGACTTTCCCGCGCTCACCGCCAGGTATGACGTCGTCGTAGCGCACCGGCTCGATCACACGCCGCCGTGGCCAGATGGCCTCGCTGTCACCGCACTGATGCACGAGCCACTCGACGTGGCGATGCCGGATCATCACCGGCTGGCGAGCAAGGCACGTGTCACGCCGCGCGACGTCGCCGCCGAACAGTGGATCGCCGTCCACGACGGATTCCCCGTATTCGGCACGATCGAGGCGATCGCCCTCGCAGCGAATCGGCAGATCGACATCGCCCATCGGGTCAACGAGTTCTCGGTTGTCGCCGAACTCGTCGCCGCCGGCGGTGGGCTTGCGCTCATGCCGAGGTGGACGACCCGGCCGCGGCCGGGTCTGGTGCTGCGGCCGCTGTCCGGAATCGCGGCTCGCCGCCACATCGACGCGCTCTGCCGACCCGAGCGGGCGGTGCGGCGATCGGTCGCTGCGGTGCTCGGTGAGCTTCGTCGAATCGCCGCCGAGGTGCGCCGTCGGTGACGCGAGGTAGCGTCGGAGCCATGTGCGGCCGGTATGTCTCGGTGAAGTCCGATGGCGATGTGTTGCGTGACTTCGAAGCAGTCGACGCAACCGACGACGACGTGTACGAGGCCGACTGGAACATCGCCCCGACGAAGCCGGTGCGCACCATCGTCAACCGACCACTGCGTGACGCGGCCGGCACCCCGGCGAAGTCGCCCACCCGCCAGCTGCGCGTCATGTCATGGGGCCTCGTGCCGTCCTGGGCGAAGGACCGCAAGACGCAGGGCCGGATGTTCAACGCCCGCGTCGAGAGCGTCGCGGACAAGCCGGCCTTCCGGTCCGCGTACGCCAAACGCCGTTGCCTCATCCCGGCCGATGGCTGGTACGAATGGCAGGTCATCGACGGACCGGACGGGCCGGCCAAGCAGCCCATCTACATGACTCCGGCGGACGGTCACTCGATCGCGTTCGCCGGGCTGTACGAGTTCTGGCGGCACGGCGACGAGCCGACGCTGTCGACATGCACGATCATCACTACGCCGTCGGCGGGAGCGCTCACCGAGGTCCACGACCGAATGCCGCTCGTCCTGCCGCGCAGCGTGTGGTCGCGGTGGCTCGATCCGAAGGTCGCCGATCCGTCCGAGTTGCTCACACCGTGGGACGAAGCGAGTGGCGAACACCTCGAGCTGCGACCGGTGGCCACGACGGTCAACAGCGCCGACAACAACGGTGCCGAACTTGTCGAGCGTGTCGAGCCGATTCCCGAAGCGCAGACGCTGTTCTGATGCGCCTCGAACTGGCCGGCGGTTGGGTCGATCTCGACCGGCCACGCACCCCTTCGGCGCTGCTCGTGCTGACCCACGGCGCCGGTGGGGGAGTCGAGACCCGTGATGTGCTCGCTGTTCGAGCTGCCGCGCTCGGCGCCGGCATCGCGGTGGCCTTGCTGACCCAGCCATATCGGGTCGCGGGACGAAGCAGCCCGCCAAAACCTGGCCCGCAGGACGACGCGTGGCTCGCGATGCTCACCGCACTGCGTCGCCGCCGCGGGCTGGCCGCATTACCGCTTGTCACCGGCGGGCGCTCCAACGGCGCCCGTGTTGCCTGCCGAACCGCGCGCGCGTGCGGCGCGGCGGGCGTCGTCGCGCTGGCGTTTCCGGTGCACCCGCCGGGCAAGCCGGAAAGCGACCGGCTCGCCGAATTGGACGCGGCAGACGTCCCGGTGCTCGTCGTGCAGGGTGACCGCGATCCGTTCGGCATGCCGCCGCCGCGTGCGGGCCGCACTGTCGTGGTGATTGCCGGTGCCGATCACGCGCTGCGAAAGGACACCGCGACTGTTGCGCGCGTGGTCACCGAGTTCGTGACTTCCGTCGTCGCGCATGCAAATGTGCTGGGGTGACATCGACCCCCACCGAAGAGTTCCGTGCAGCTCGCGACTTCCTGCTGGCCAACCGCGCCGACTACGCCACCGCTCGCGACGGGTTCGCCTGGCCGCGTCCCGACCACTTCAACTTCGCTCTGGACTGGTTCGATGCGGTGCTGGCAAAGGAGAATCCCGATGCTGCGGCGTTGCGGATCATCGAAGCCGACGGCACCGATGCGTCGTACTCGTTCGCGCAGCTCGCCGAGCGGTCCGATCAGGTCGCCGGATGGCTGCGCGCCGAGGGCGTCGCACGCGGCATGCGCGTGCTCGTCCTGCTCGGCAACCAGGTCGAGCTGTGGGAGACGACGCTTGCCGCAATGAAGCTCGGCGCAGTGCTGATCCCGGCAACGACGTTGCTGGCTTCGGCCGATCTGCGTGACCGGGTCGAGCGCGGGCATGTCGGCGCGGTCATCGCCCGATCCGAGATCGCGGAGCGGTTCGACGACGTGCCCGGCGGATACCTGCGCATCGCGGTCGGCGATGCGGTGCAAGGTTGGCTGCGCTACGGCGACACGGCCACCAGCATGATCGACTTCAGTCCGGACGGACCGACACGGGCTGACGAGCCGCTGCTGCTGTACTTCACCTCCGGTACGACTGCGCTGCCGAAGTTGGTCGAGCACACCCACACGAGCTACCCGATCGGGCACCTGTCGACCATGTACTGGATCGGATTGCAGCCCGGCGACGTGCACCTGAACGTCTCGAGCCCGGGCTGGGCGAAGCACGCCTGGTCGTGCGTGTTCGCACCGTGGATCGCGGGCGCGACGATCTGCCTGTTCAACTACGAACGCTTCGATGCGCGGGCCATGCTGGACACGTTGCGCGACGCGCAGGTCACCACCTTCTGCGCGCCACCGACGGTGTGGCGAATGCTCATCCAGCAGGATCTCGCCGCGTGGCGCGACGACCTGTCGCTGCGTGAACTGGTCGGGGCGGGTGAACCGCTCAACCCGGAAGTCATCGAGTCGGTGCAGCGGGCCTGGGGATTGACGATCCGCGACGGGTTCGGCCAGACCGAGACCTCGCTGCAGGTGGGCAATTCGCCCGGTCAGGAACTCAAGCTCGGGTCGATGGGCAGACCGATGCCCGGCTTCTCGATCACCCTCGTCGACCCCATCACCGGCGAACCGGCCGACGAGGGCGAGATCTGCGTCGACATGTCACCGGAGCGTCCGGTCGGGTTGATGGTCGGTTACCACGGCGACCACGACCGCAACGAAGCCGCCTTCGCCGGCGGCCGCTACCACACCGGTGATGTCGCCACCCGCGACGCGGACGGCTACATCACCTATGTCGGGCGCACCGACGACGTGTTCAAGGCCAGCGACTACCGGATCAGCCCGTTCGAACTTGAGAGCGTGCTGATCGAGCACGTTGCGGTTGCTGAGGCCGCGGTCGTCCCTGCACCGGACGAGCTGCGACTGGCCGTGCCCAAGGCCTACGTGGTCCTTGCGGCGGGCTATGAACCGAGCAAGGAGCTTGCCGGCGACATCCTGCGTCACTGTCGCGAGCATCTCGCACCGTACAAGCGCATCCGACGCTTGCAGTTTGCCGAATTGCCGAAGACCATCAGCGGCAAGATTCGTCGCGTCGAGCTGCGCACGGCCGAAACCGGGTACACCAGCCGGCCGGCCGGGGAGTACCGGGAGGATGACTTCGAGCAATGAGCGCTTGGGACCACTTCTACCAATTCTGGATCAGCCAGCAGACGATTCCAGGCAACATCCTCGGTGACGTCCTGATCGGTGCTGCGACGTTCATGGTCGGCAAGTACAAGGTCGCACCCTGGTTGCACGCGCGGCACAAGGAACACCTGGAACAGAAGGAACGCCACCACAAGGAAATCGTGCAGGCCCACCAGGATCTGTTCGACCTGCATCGGCAGCAGCACCAGGAGTTGCTCGACGCAACGCGCCAGGCCGGTGGCATGCCGATCCAGACCTCACCTGCTCCTCGGTACGAAACGAGCGACAGCGAGTTGAACAACGACCGGTAAAATCACCGGATGGGTCTCGAGATCATCAGCCGGGTGCTGCCGGGCATCGGCGTGTGCCAGGAACTCGAGCTGCACGGCGGAAAGCGCATCGGCATCGTCACCCGGCGTAACGGCCAGCGTGACATCGTCGTCTACGACGAGGACGGCGACGGCGCGGCCGAGACGATCCAGCTCAACGTCGGCGAAGCCAACGCCCTGGCCGAGCTGCTCGGCGCACCGCAACTCGTCGTCCGGCTCGCCGATCTGCAGCGCAGCGTCGATGAGGTGCTGACCGAACAGTTGCCGATTCCGGCGTCCTCGCCCTATGCCGGTCGTCGGCTCGGTGACACCCAGGCCCGCACGCGAACCGGCGCGTCGATCGTGGCGATCCTGCGGGACGGCACCACGCACGCCTCGCCCGGTCCCGACTTCGTTCTTCGCGCTGGTGATCTCGTCATCACAGTCGGCACGCGTGACGGCGTCGATCAAGTCGGCCGAATCCTCGACGGCGCTGATGCGCCGCCAGGCACGGGCTGAGCCGGCATGCTCGCGTCGGGTGGCAACGGCGGCTCGCACATTGCGACCCTGCTCATCGAACTCGGCGCGATCCTGTTCGCACTTGGCATTCTCGGCCAGCTCGCCCGCTGGCTGTCGATTCCGGTCGTGCCGCTCTATCTGGTCGCCGGCCTGTTCTTCGGCCAGGGTGGCCTGCTCGAACTGTCGGCCAGCCACGACTTCCTCGAGGTCAGCGCCGACATCGGGGTGATCCTGCTGCTGGTCATGCTGGGCCTCGAGTATTCGGCCGCGGAGTTGCGGGCGAGCCTGCGCACGCAGGCGCCGATCGGCATCCTGGACGGGCTGTTGAACGCGCTGCCCGGCGCCGCTGTCGCGCTCATCGCGGGCTGGGGCGGGTTGGCCGCAGTCGCGTTGGCCGGCGTCACGTGGGTCTCGTCGTCGGGCGTGATTGCCAAGATGTTGGGCGATCTCGGCAGGCTCGGCAACCGCGAGACACCGGCCGTGCTCGGCGTGCTCGTCATGGAAGACCTGATGATGGCGCTCTACCTGCCACTGCTCACTGCACTGCTCGCCGGCGGCAGTACCGGGAGCGTCGTGATCGCGATCCTGGTCGCCGTGGCCACCGTCGCGGTGGTGATCACGCTGGCCACCCGTTTCGGCGGCCACGTCACCAAGATGGTCTCGGCCGAGGACAAGGAGTCGCTGCTGCTCGGCGTACTCGGGCTGACCCTGCTCGTCGCGGGCATCGCAGATCAGCTCAAGGTGTCTGCTGCGGTCGGCGCATTCCTCGTCGGCATCGCGGTGTCCGGAACGGTTGCCGAGAGCGCGGTGGAGTTGCTCGCGCCGCTGCGCGATGTGTTTGCCGCGGTCTTCTTCGTCACCTTCGGGCTGTCAACGAGCGCTGGCACGCTGCTGCCGGTGCTGCCGCTGGCCCTGTTGCTGACGGTGGTCACGGCCGGCACGAAGATCGCGACCGGCTACGTGGCGGCGCGGCGCGGCAAGGTCAAGCGCAGGGGACGATGGCGCGCCGGGGTGGCCCTCATCCCACGCGGCGAGTTCTCGGTGATCATCGCCGCGCTTGCCGTCGCCGCCGGCGTGGATGCGCGGCTCGGCCCGCTCACTGCTGCCTACGTGCTGCTCACGATCGTGATCGCCGCGGCCGTCCAGAAGCTGCCCGACCGGTTGCGATAGCCGTCAGCGGCCGGACGTCTCGAATGCCCGCTTCGCGTCCGGCTGGTTCAGCAGGTAGATGATCACGAGGTCGAGGCCGAGGCCCACCACACTCGTGTAGCTGCCCTTGATCAGCGAGATCAGCGCAAGGACCGCGCCGATGGCCGCAAGGACGACCGCAGCCTGGCGCGCCCATGGCTTGAGCTGGCGCAGAGCGACACCGACCCAGATCTCCACGCCACCGACGATCAGGAAGACGACCCCAAGGGCAGCGAAGACCGCGCCAATGCCACCCAATGCGACCAGCAGCAGGCCGCCGAGCACGGAGAATCCACCGCCGATGAACAGCAGGATCGCTGCTGTGTTGACCTGCGGAGGGATGCGGCTGGGGACCGCCCCATAGCCGGGGCGGTGGTGGCGGCGGCATGTTCGGTGGCGGGTTGTACGACATCGGTTCCCTCCCAGGGGATCGTCACTCGACGCTGACTGATTTTTGACCTTAGAGAACTCGTCGATACTCGGCCAGCCGAGGGGCAATCGTCAGCCCGATGATGCAATCGGGGCGATTCGCCCGTTAGTGGCGCGAATCAGATCCGCCGGCTGCAGCTCGACTTGCAGCCCGCGCTTGCCGGCCGAAACGAACATCGTCTCGAAACCGGTCGCCGACTCGTCGATGACCACTGGCAACGCGGTCCGTTGACCGATCGGCGAGATGCCGCCGACGACGTAGCCGGTCGCACGTGCAGCGGCCGCCGGGTCGGCCATCGCACCGCGCTTGCCACCGACCGCGGTGGCCAGCGCCTTGACATCGAGCCGTCCCGCCACCGGGACGACTGCGCACACGAGCTTGCCGTCGATCGTGGCGACGAGCGTCTTGAATATCCGGTCCGGCTCGATGCCCAACGCGGCCGCAGCCTCGTCGCCGTAGGCCTCGGCCCGCGGATCGTGCTCGTACGGGTGCAGCGTGAAGGCGATCTTGGCCTTGGTCAGCAGCGCCGTCGCAGGCGTTCCTGCGCGTGTCTTCGATGCCACGGGCTCGACGGTAGCCGGAATGCGCCAGCCGTCCTCGTGGTTTGCCCTCAGAGCACCCGAACTAGGAGATCCCACATGATGGTGACCGCTGACGCATCTGCGGTCGTGCGCGCGATCAGGCCGTTGCCGGTCGGCGCGATAAGCTCGACTTCGAAGGATTTGGCGACGAGTGCTGGGAGCAGGGTGGCTGACGAGACTGTCGAGCAACGGCGCGCACGGTTCGAACGTGACGCGTTGCCCTTCCTTGACCAGCTCTACGCGGCCGCGATGCGGATGACCCGCAACCCGGCTGATGCCGAAGATCTCGTCCAGGAGACGTTCGTGAAGGCATTCGCCGCCTTCCACCAGTTCACCGAGGGAACCAACCTCAAGGCGTGGCTCTATCGGATCCTGACCAACACGTTCATCAACAACTACCGCAAGAAGCAGCGCCAGCCGCAAGAGTCCAACGGCGAGAGCGTCGAAGACTGGCAGTTGGCGCGAGCTGAGTCGCACACCTCCAGCGGCCTGCGTTCGGCCGAGATGGAAGCGCTTGACCACCTCCCCGACTCGGACGTCAAGGACGCGCTGCAAGCGCTGCCCGAAGACTTCCGCCTCGCTGTCTACCTCGCCGACGTCGAGGGATTCGCGTACAAGGAGATCGCCGAGATCATGGGCACCCCGATCGGCACCGTGATGTCGCGATTGCACCGTGGCCGCAAGCAGCTGCAGACGCTGCTGGCCGACTACGCCCGCGATCGCGGGCTCATCTCCGCGACCACTGGGAGCGAGTCGTGAGCGGACTTGGGTTTGGGCCGGGGAACATCGATTGTGACGATGTCCTCACCGAGCTGTACGTCTACATGGACGACGAGACCGATGACGCGACCCGCAGCCGGATCCGTCAGCATCTCGAGGCCTGCGCACCGTGCCTCAAGCAGTACGGCCTCGAGCAGGACGTTCGTTCGCTGATCGCCCGCTGTTGCGGAGGCGATCAGGCACCTGCCTCATTGCACCAGCGCATTCGCGTGCGCATCACCGAGCTCAGCATCGAGAGCGCACATCTCGAATATCGCGCCGAGTAGCAGCCGGTCGGGTGTCGGAGGAGTCGGTTCGCTCAGGTCAGTGACTCGACTCGAAGGCGCAGGCCGTCTGTCGCGGCCGTGACCGCCTTCTTCATCACTTGCCGCACGATGAAGCCAGGGACGGGGATGGCCGGGCTGATGTCGAGGTCGTAGCGCACGTGCGAGCGGCCGTGCCGCTCGGTGATCGCGTAGCGGCCGTGCTGATAGCGCTGCGAGCCGGACTTCACCAATGACCAGGTGACGCTCGTCGGGGTCCATTCGTAGTCGAGCACTTGCTCGTCGGCCAGTCCTGCCGCAGTGACGGTCATCGTGGCGCGCTGCGGCCGACCGTCCGGCCCGACCTCGTTGACGATCGCGCGCTTGTGTACCGACGACCAGCTGGGGTAGGTGGTCAGGTCGGCCAGCACATCGAGCACCTGTGCAGCGCTCGCCTGGATGTCCACTTCGCCGTGCACGGTTGCCATGCCTCGACGCTAAGCACGCAGTCGGCGCGGCGCCGGTGGCCGAAGTCCTCGACCGGAGGTGACTTCCGACCCTTCGTGCACGCGCCGCACCGCCATACGGTGACCGCGAGGTGAGGGTATGAGCGAGAACGGCAAGGCGACAAACGGCAGCGCAGGCAGCACGCGGATGCTGCACAGCGACGCGTTCGCGTGGTACATGGAGAAGGATCCGGTACTGCGCTCGACCATCGTGGCCGTGACCCGACTCGACAGCAGTCCCGACTGGGACAGGCTGCATGACCGCATCGACCGGCTCACCCGGCTGGTTCCTACGCTGCGGATGACGGTGCAGAGCCCGCCGATGCGCATCGGACCGCCTCGCTGGGCAACTGACGATTCGTTCGACCTCGACTTCCACCTGCGCCGCATCCGGCTCGGTGCCCCGGCCGACTGGGCCGAGGTGCTCGAGTTCGCCCGTATCGCGGCGATGGACGGCTTCGACCGCACTCGCCCGCTGTGGGAGTTCACGCTGCTGGAAGGCATGGCCGATGGCGGCGCAGCTTTCGTGACGAAGTTGCATCACTCGCTCACCGACGGCATCGGTGGTGTCCAGCTCGCCGGCCTCGTCGTCGACCCGGGACCGGACGCCGTCGATTCCGGCGAGCTGCCGCCCGCTCCCGAGGGCCACGCGCCGTCGCTTGCGGAACTCACGGGACGCTCGCTCGTCGACGATCTGGTCGAGGCAGTCGGCACCGCGGGCCGGGTCGCACGCGCGCTGCCGGGCGAGGCGATCCGCGCGGTGCGCCACCCGCGCACGACTTCGCGCGACGCGGTGGCCGCGGCGGTCTCCGTGGGCCGCTTCGTGGCCCCGGTCAATCGGCAGTTCTCCGGGCTTCTCGGCACGCGTCGCACGGGCCGGCTGCTGGCGACGATGGACGTGTCCCTAACCGAACTGCACGACGCGGCTGGCATGGCGGGCGGTCACCTCAACGATGCCTTCCTGGCCGCGCTCACCGATGGCCTGCACCGCTACCACGAACGCCGCGGATCGCCGCTGGACGAGGTGCGGGTGACGGTGCCGGTGAATATCCGCAGAGACAAAGATCCCGTCGGTGGCAACCGCATCACCCTGACGCGTATCAAGATGCCTGCGGCGATCGCCGAACCGGCGGAGCGGATCCGCCACATCAGCAGCGTCGTGGAGCGCTGGCGCAAAGAGCCGGCCCTCGATCACACGCAGGAGATCGCGTTCGGTTTGAACCTGCTGCCGCGGCCTTATCTAGGCGGCATCTTCAAGCGGATCGAGCTGCTGGCAAGTGACGTTCCCGGTATTCCGATGCCTGTCTGGCTGGCCGGCGCTCGCATCACCGGCTATTACGCTTTCGGGCCGACGATCGGATCGGCGATGAACGCGACGCTGATGTCTTACGCCGGGACCTGCAACATCGGGATCAACATCGACACCGGTGCTGTCGACGACCCCGACGCCCTGCTCGAGTGCCTGTACGAGAGCTTTGCCGAAGTGCTGTCGCTGGCGGGTCACCGCTCGACCGGTGGGGTATCCGCCGAGACGACGGCGCCAGAGCCCGCAGTGTGATCGATCGACGGAGTGTTGTGCCGCGCTACGAGTGCGCCAATTAGCGGATAGACGTTCCGCCAGCTGATCACGTGCAGACCCGCTGCGGTCACCAAGCGTTCTGCCCGCTGACGGGTTCGCGCTTTGTCGCGGCGCGACCCGATCAGAGTCGGGGTGAGCAACGGCGAGAAGAGATCGGCGAGAACGAGAGTGCCGTCCTGCGCAAGGACCCGTGCGCATTCCGCCAGGCCAGCCTGCTGATCCTGCCAGTGGTCGAACGAGGTCGTGCTCACGACAAGGTCGAACTCGCCGTCCGCGAACGGGAGGTTCTCGGCTCGACCCTCCCGCACGTCGATGCGTGCGTCAGTCGAGGCCGCGCGAGCAACTCGCACCATCTCCGCCGCCGCATCGACACCACGTAGGGCAACCGCGTGCGAGCAGCGCTGCGCGAGAAGACGCAGCAAATGGCCCGTTCCGCACCCGACGTCCAGGACTCGGTTCGGGGTCGACGTCGCCGAAAGCGCGATCGACATGACGCGCTGTGCCACATCGTGATGCAGCCGACCAAGCCAGCCGTCGTCGTAGCCGCGTGCCCGATCGGCAAAGGCGGCGACATCGCGGTCGTCATCCACGACACCAGTATCGGATGGCGGTGCCGCAGCGGGTTCAGTGTTGCCGGTCAAAGCGGTGGTGCCGGTCAAAACGGTGGCGGTTGATCCTTTCGTCGTCCGGCTCCGGTTTGGGGCGCGTTCGGTCGGTCGGGAAAGTGTCGGGTGGTCGGTCGTAGACCTGCGTCCGGTGGGTGTGGTCCAGCGGATGGTGCCGTCGGGTAGTCGTTGGGTGTGCCAGCCGGCGTCGTGTTTCAGATGATGTTCGCGTAGGCATTCCGGACCGAGGTTGCCGGCGTTGGTCTCGCCGCCTTCGCTGAACGGAATCACATGATCAACCTCGCAACGGCGGGCGTGGCGGTGGCAATGCGGACCGCGGCAGGTCCGGTCCCGCGCTGTGACGTGGTCGATCAAATCTTGCGGTGGCCGGTACTTCTCCCGCCCGTAATCCACCAGCCGGCCCAGGTCGTCGGTCACCAGCCGGGTCCAGGTGCCGGTCGGGTCGGCGGCCATCGTGCGGGCGAGGTCGGCGGGGATGGGTCCGTAGCCGGCCAGCTCACCGGGCTGCTCATCGATCCCGAGCAGTGTCGAGAGTGCGACGACGACCTGGACTTGGGGGTGGCGGCCCTGCCACTTCGGCAGGCCCTCGATCGTCTGGCCGTGCAGTGCGGCCAGGCAGATCGCGACCAGCGCGTCGGCACGGTACTGGTCGGCACTGCGGCAGTCACCAGGGTCAGCGGCGTTCTTGAGTTTGTCGGCCATCGCCTGGACTGCGGTCAGCACCGCTTGGGCGTCGGCGGCGGGGAGGTAGGAGTTGATCCAGGCCATCGCATGCGCGTCGGGTTGGTGACAGACCCGCCGCTCGGCAACAGCATCGGCGTGCTGCTGCTCCTCGCCGCGCGGGTCGAGTTTGGCGACCCAACGCCGTGCCGCGGCACGGAACTCGCTCACCGTCTGCGTGCCGGCCCGCTCGAGCACCTTGGCCTCAACCTTGCCGGTCACGGTGCGGTCGAGGTCTTTGGTGGCGGTGACCAGCGACGCGGCGTGCAGATACCCGAACCGGCCGGCCTCCACCCCGGCCAGCGTGGCGGGCAGCTCGCTCACCAGCCGAGCCGCGTCATGCATCCGTCCGATCGTGTAGCCGGTCGACCAGCGCAACACACACGCCACCTCCTGCGTGGCCGACAGTTGTGCGGTCCGGTCCAGATCGATCCGCTCCGCGAGCGGTCGGCCGACACCGGCCCGGGCACCGGATCGGGATGCATCTCGATCTGCGCCAGATGGCGGGCCTGCCGGGCCTGGGCATAGCCGATCAGCCGCTCGTACCGCTCGGCCATCGCCAGGTTCGTGTCCATCGACACCGTGGCCGGATCGGTGACCGGCGCCTGCGCGAGCCAGGCGTCGAAGCGTTGATCGATCTCGTCCACGTGTTTGATTTTAGGGTGACCCTCTGACAGTTTTCGGGTCAGAATCGTCCGATCCCCAAAAGAATTTCGAGAAATTTCCAGGCCACGAAACGCACAGCCGAAAGCGGCAACCAGCCCACCACCAAACGCCCTCGTCGGTGCCGCTTTAGAAGGTGACCACAAACATCACGCAACCCGATCGGCAAGACGCCGAGCAGCCTGCAATGCCGCCTGGATCAGATCGCTCCCTTGCTGTCCCATCACGACGCCATAGAGGTCGACGCGTCGACCGTTCACCCGGCGATGCGTCAGGAACATGAAGCAGCCGCCTGAGGCATCCATCGATCCGGTCTTGATCCCGACGAATCCGTCGTGCCCGAGCAGCGTGTCCGTGTTCGAGATCTTGCCCGCGACCGGGATCCGGTAGCTGCGCAGCCCAACCAGCCTGCGCAGCGTGTCCACCTTCATGGCCGTCCGGGCAAGCGTGAGTTGGTCGCGCGGCGTGGATCGGGTGTGCCAGTCGAAACCGCTGGGATCGGTATAGGTCGTGTGCATCATCGCGAGCCCGCGCGCCGTCCGGTTCATTCGTCGGACGAAGCGGGACACGCTGCCGGAGACCTTGCGCGCCAGCATGATCGCGATGTTGTTGGCCGACGGCAGGAGCAGCGCCGCGAGGGCCTGTCGCTCGGTGATCCGCTCACCCACCTGCACCGGGACGGTCGACTCGTCACGCGCGACCCGCCGATGCCAGTCGCGCACGTCGCGTCGCGAGACGCGCATCCGAAACCCCTGCGCATGCGGGGCCAGTGGTGCATCGCGGAGCACGAGGTATCCGGTCATCACTTTCGCCATGCTGGCGATCGGCGCCACGTGCTGGTTCGGGCCGGCCCGCACGGCACCGTGGCCGAGCACGTACGCAGCCTGGCCCTGAGCCGGCCAGACCGTGTGCGCCGAGGCCGGCGAGGCAACGACGACCGTGCCGAGACAACTGGCCAGGGCGAGCAGGGCGAGGCGCATAGCGGGCATTCTGCCGTGCGGCGCTCGCGCGGTTCGCTTGACTTGCCCAAGCGACCCGTGTAGCGGTACATATGTGGCAATCTCAACACGTAGCGGGGCAAAGCGCCGCTCGTTGCTGGCGCTGGCCGTCGGCCTGCTGGTCGCCTCGCAGCTGGTCGCATGCCGATCGGCGTTCAAGAACGGCGAGGTCGGTGTCTCGCTCATCCTGAAGACGCTGTCCAACCCCTACTTCGTCTCGATGCGAAACTCGGCCGAGGCCGAGGCCAAGAAGGTCAACGTCAAACTCTCCGTCGCCGCCGGCACCACCGACGGCGACACCCAGACCCAGATCAACGCGATCGACACCGCGATCGCCCGCGGCGACAAGGGCATCCTGATCACCAGCAACGGCAACGCCGTCAATGCCGCCCTGCGCCAGGCCGAGGATTTCGGACTGTTCGTGATCGCCCTCGACACCCCCACCATCCCGGCGAACACCGTCGACATCACCTACGCGACCGACAACGAGCAGGCGGGCAAGCTGATCGGCCAGTACGCGGCAGCAACGCTCGGTGGCAAGAAGGCCGTCATCGCGATGCTCGATCTCTACAACGACCAGATCGCCTCGGTCGATATCCAGCGCGACCACGGCTTCCTCGAGGGGATGGGGATCAATCCCGGCAGCACGACGCAGAACGCGCAGGAGAGCAAGACGGGCAAGTACAAATACCCCGGCGGCACCGGTGACTACCAGATCGTCTGTCACCGGCCCACACAAGGCGCGATCGACGGCGGACGCACCGGCATGGAGCAATGCCTGTCGGCGAATCCGAGTATCAACCTCGTCTACTCCATCAACGAGCCGGCCGGTGAGGGTGCGTATGCCGCGCTCAAAGCGGCGGGCAAGACCAACCAGGCGATCATCGTGTCGATCGACGGCAGTTGCCAGGGAATCCACTACGTCGACACCGGCGAGCTCGACGCCGATGCGGTGCAGTATCCCGGCAAGATGGCCTCGCTCGGCGTCTCGTCCATCGCCAAGCTGGCCCGCAGCGGCAAGAAACCGACCGCGACGAGTGGCAAGGCCTTCCTCGATACGGGCACGGCCCTCGTCGCCAAGAAGGCGCCGGACCATCTGAAGGTGCAATCGACCAAGGACGCACTGAAGCGTTGTTGGGGTGCCGGACTGACCGGATGAGCCAACCAAAGGAGGGACGGCAACGTGGCGAACACCGACACCCAGACTGATGCCGACGCCATCGCGGAGAGCGATTCGCCCGCGAGCGCCGAGGATCTGCTGGCGGGACGCAAGCGCACGGTCGCTGAACGCATCCAGCATGTGTTGCACGGCAATCCGGCACTGAGCCCGTTCATCGTGCTGGTGCTGGCGGTCATCGTCTTCGCCATCGCGTCGCCCGGCTTCATGCGCCCACAGGCGCTGTCGCTGCTCGTGCAAGAGATGGCCGTGGTCGGCACGCTCGCCGTCGGGCAGACAGTGATCATCTTGACAGCCGGCATCGATCTGTCGATCGGGTTGGCGATGGTGCTGACCTCGCTGGTCATGGTCAAGCTCGTGTACGACCAGTCGCTGCCGGGTCTGCTGGCCCTGCTGATCGGTGCCGTTGTGGCCGTCGCGACCGGTGGGTTCAACGGGCTGCTGGTCACCCGGCTCAACCTGCCGCCGTTCATCGTCACGCTGGGGAGTTTCGGCATCTTCACCGCGGTGTCGCTGCTGTACGCCCAAGGGCAGACGATCGCACTCAATCCGAATTCCTTGTTGCTCTGGACCGGCAAGTCGTTCTCGATCGGCAGCTTCACCGTCACCTACGGCGTGCTGCTCATGCTGGTGCTCTACCTGATCGTCGGTTTCGCACTGCACTACACGGCATGGGGGCGACATCTCTACGCCACCGGTGACGATGCCGAGGCGGCGCAACTGGCCGGCATCAAGACCAAGCGGGTGCTGCTCTCTGCCTATCTGCGTCGCCGGCTTCACCGTTGCCGTTGCCGCATGGGTCGTGTGTGGACGGGTCGGCGGCGCCGATCCGAACAGCGGTCTGAACGTCAACCTGCTCAGCATCACTGCGGTCGTGATCGGCGGTACCAGCCTCTTCGGTGGACGAGGCGTCGTGATCGGGTCGCTTGATCGGCGCGCTCATCGTCCAGGTCTTCAACAACGGACTGGCGCTTGCCAACGTCGACCCGAACTACCAAGTGCTGGCCACCGGTGTTCTCGTGATCGTCGCGGTCTCCGTCGACCAGTGGATCCGGCGGGTGAAGGCATGAGCGACACGGCCACAGACGAGCCGATCCTGGAAGCCAAGGGCTTGGTCAAGTTGTTCGGCCGGGTGGTCGGGCTGCGCGGCATCGACCTCACCCTGTATCCCGGCGAGGTGCTGGCCGTCATCGGCGACAACGGCGCTGGAAAGTCGACGCTGATCAAGTGCCTGTCCGGGGCCATGCAACCCGACGCCGGCGAGATCAAGGTGCGCGGCAAGCGGGTCAGCTTCCGGTCGACCCAGGACGCCCGCGAGGTCGGCATCGAAACCGTGTACCAGACGCTGGCTGTCGCGCCGGCGCTGGACATCGCGAGCAACCTCTACCTGGCGCGCGAGATCCGCCGCAAGGGACCGCTCGGCAGCGTGCTGCGCATGCTCGACACCGGCGCGATGAAGAACGAGGCGAGGGAGAACATCAAGAGTCTCGGAATCAGCACGCTTGCAGAACATCAGCCAAGCGGTCGAGACGCTCTCCGGTGGGCAGCGACAGGCCGTTGCCGTCGCCCGCGCGGCGACATTCGGCAGCAATGTCGTGATCCTGGACGAGCCGACCGCCGCGCTCGGTGTACGCGAGACGAACCAGGTGCTCAAGCTGGTGACCGAGATGCGTGACCGCGGGATCGGCGTGATCCTGATCAGCCACAACATGCCGAACGTGTTCGAGACGGCCGACCGGATCCAGGTGCAGCGTCTCGGCGGGTCGGCCGGAGTGATCACGCCGAAGACGCACTCCATGCAGGACGCCGTCGCGATCATGACGGGCGCGATGACGGTGTCGAAGGAGGACCAGACGCTCGGGCCCGCGCCGAAGAGCGATCGCGACGACAAGGCCAAGGCCAAGGCCGAGGACGACGCCGAAGCCAAGAACGCGTCCTAGGCGGCGTTCGCCGGCGCCACCCGGTCGGCGAGTTGCAGCGCCGCATACTGCCCGGTTCGGATGAGGTTGTGGCCGGGCTGCCCGAGCACGACACCGGTGAGGTTCACCATCGTCGCCGTTCGACCATCCGCCGCGCGCGGAACATGAAGCATCCGCCGGCCGCGTCGTCCGACCCTGTCTTGATACCCGACGAAACCGTGCGTGCCGAGCAACTCGTCGGTGTTGTGGACGGTGCCGGCGACCGGCAGCACGTAACTCTCGGTGGCGACGAGCCCGGCGAAGCACGCGGTTGCGCATCGCGACCTGCGCGAGCAGCAGCTGGTCAGCGGCGGTCGACACGGTGCTCGCCAAGTAGCCGCTCGGGTCGGTGTAGGTCGTGTCGCGTCATGCCCAGCGCGCGACGCGGCCTGTTCATCCGCGCGACGAACGCTTTGACGCTGCCGGCGACGTGGCGCGCGAGCATGATCGCCACGTTGTTCGCCGACGGCAGCAGCAGTGCCGCCAGGGCCTGCCGTTCGGTGAGTACCTCGCCGCGCGCAACGGGCACGACTGACTCGTCGCGCGCGTCTCGCGCGGCGGTGTCGGCGACATCGGCCTGGCTGACCCTAAACGAGAATCCGGCCGCGGAGCGCGTCAGCGGATTGCTGCGCAGCGCGAGATAGGCGGTCATCACCTTCGCCAGGCTCGCGATCGGTGCCGGGCGCTGCCCGGGGCTCGATTGTGGGCCGCCCGTCGCCCAACACGTAGCTGGCCTGCCCGTGAGCCGGCCAGCCGGAGGCGCCGAGGTAGTGGCGTCCGGCTGTCGTCGTGCGATCGGCGGATGGCGGCGCCGACGGTCGACGGCGACGACGGCGAGCACGACAAGGACCGAGATACGGCGCAGGGCGGTGGACATGGCAGGGACGTTCGCAGGCAGCGTTATCGTCAACGTTCGCGACGTGCTTATGGATCCCTTATGGCACGCGCGAGAGGCTCTGCGCGAAGCGACAAGGAGATCGACGACGTGCGCGTACTGCTCGCCGACGACGAACGGCTGCTCGCCGACACCGTCGCCGACGGGCTGCGCAAGCTCGCCATGGCCGTCGACGTCTGCTACGACGGCGAGGCGGCGCTCGAACGGCTCAGCGTGAACCGCTACGACGTCGCGGTGCTCGACCGCGACATGCCCGGACGGACCGGCGACGAGGTGTGCCGCTGGATGGTCGACTCCAACCTCGGCACCCGCATCCTGATCCTGACCGCGGCCGCGGGAATCCGCGACCGGGTCGACGGGCTCGGGCTCGGCGCCGACGACTACCTGACCAAGCCGTTCGCGTTCGCCGAACTGGCCGCGCGCATCCAGGCGCTGGCCCGCCGGCCACCGGCCGCGCACGCGCCGGTGCTCGATGCGTTCGGCGTGGTGCTCGACATCCCGCGGCATCGCGCGTTCCGCGACGGGCGCCTGCTCGATCTCACGCCCAAGGAGTTCGCCGTCCTGTCCGTTCTCATGCATTCGGCGGGCCAGATCGTCACCGCCGAGCAGCTGCTCGAGCAGGCGTGGGACGAGCACGCCGACCCGTTCACCAACGCGGTGCGCGTAGCGGTGATGACGCTGCGCAAGAAGCTCGGCGACCCGCCGATCGTGCACACCGTCCCGCGGGTCGGGTACCGGTTCGGGGATTCGAGCTGATGCGCTTCACCCCGCGCCGCCGGTTCACCATCGCGATGCTGGTGAGCTGGCCGGTCGGATTGCTCTACCTCGCCTGGTGCTACTACAACGGCGTCAACCTGATCCGCTACTACCGCGACGGATTCGTCGACTGCTGCGCAACGTGTACCTCGACCGCGGCCAACGGCTGCGATTCCGTCCACCTTCAACGTGGTGCTCGCGTGGTTCGAGTTCATGCTGCTCACCGCACTGATGGTGGCCTTCGGCTTCATGCTCGCGCGATGGGTGCTTCGGCCGGTGCGGCACATGGCCGGCCACTGTCGCGCAGCTCGGGCCGACAAGCCTCGGCGTGCGGATGCGGGCCGACGGCCCGCGTGACGAGACGCGCCTGCTCGCCGACGCGATCGACGCGATGCTCGACCGCGTCGCCGAGGGCTACGAAGCGCAGCGCCGGTTCGCGGCGAACGCCTCGCACGAACTGCGCACCCCGCTCGCCACCCAGCGCGCGCTGATCGAGGTCAGCCTCGCCTCGGCGCTGACGCCCGAGCAGCTCGACCTGCTGTCGCGCCAACTGCTCGCGACCAACGAGCGCAACGAGGCGCTCGTGGAGGGCCTGCTCGTGCTGGCCGAGACCGAGCGCGGCGTCATGTCGACGGCACCGCAGCGGCTCGACCTGATCACCGCGGCGATCGTCGAGACGATGCGCCCGGCCGCCGGCGAGCGCGGCATCCGGATCGATGCACAGGTCGTCCCGGCCGAGGTCGCCGGCGAGCAGCCGCTGCTCGAGCGGCTGGTCACCAACCTCGTCCAGAACGCGGTCAAGTACAACGTGCGCGAGACGGCTGGGTCTCCGTGCGCACTGCGAACGACGGGCACGCTGACGGTCGCCAACAGCGGGCCGCGGGTGCCGCCCGAACACGTCGCCGGGCTGTTCGAGCCGTTCCGCAGGGCGCGCGGCGACCGTCTCGATCACGGCGGCGGCGTCGGCCTCGGACTCACCATCGCGCGCTCGGTGGTGGCCGCGCACGGCGGCACGATCTCGGCGAGCAGCGAATCCGGACGGTGGCCTCACCGTCGAGGTCGCGCTCCCACCCGTCTGATCAAGTGGCAGGTTCGACGCCCGCCGTCGATCGGTCGGCTGTGACGAGCACCCGCGGATCGGGCGCGTCGGAGTGGTACTGGTCGGCAGCGGTCGCGTCGGCCCCGGCCGGCGCCTTGACCGCGCGGAACACGACGGTCAGCACGACCGCGACGATGATGTTGATCAGCAGCGCGGTGACCGCGATGTAGACCTTCTGGTCCGTGAACGGGAATTTCGCGATCGACGCACCGAAGTGGCGCATGCCGTCGACGGTCGTGACCGGTTGTCCGTTGACCAGCTTGACCTTGGCGTTCGGCACCTGCTGCTGGTAGGCGACCACCGTGCCGTACACCATGCCGACCGCCCAGCCGAGCGAGCAGCGCCCAGCGGTGGAACCACCGCGTGTACAGCCCGGCGACGATCGACACGATCGTCTGCAGGATCCAGACGCCGCCGAGCAGTTGGAGGTTGATCGCGTTCTGCCGGTCCAGGCCGAGGACGAACAGCAGCGCGCCGAACTTCACGACCAGCGAGACGATCTTCGACACCTGCGCCTCCTGCTTCGGCGTCGCGTCCCGCTTGATGAACTCGCGGTAGATGTTGCGCGTGAACAGGTTCGCGGCCGCGATCGACATGATCGCGGCCGGCACGAGCGCGCCGATCGCGATCGCGGCGAAGCACGACGCCGGCGAACCAGGACGGGAACACCTGCTGGAACAAGTGCGGCACCGCCAGCTGCGCGTTGGCCGTTGCCGTCCTGCCCGAACACGCGTCGTCTTGTTCGCGATCGCCGCGAACCCGAGCAGCGCCAGCAGCGCGAGCATCAACGAGTAGGCCGGCAGGATCGCCGCGTTGCGGCGGATCACCTTACGGCTGCGGCTGGACAGCACCGCGGTCATCGCGTGCGGATACATGAACAGCGCAAGCGCGGAGCCGAACGCGAGCGTGCCGTACGCCCAGTAGGTCGTGTCGTTGGTGATGAACGCGCCGGTCGGCGCGCCAGTCGGGGTCGGCGTGCGCCATCTTGGTCTTCGCCGCGCTGAACATGTCGCCGAAGCCGATCTTCGCGCCGACGTAGATGATCGCCACGATGATGACGATGTAGATCAGCGTGTCCTTCACGAACGCGATCAGCGCCGGCGCCCGCAGGCCGGACGAGTAGGTGTACGCAGCGAGCACCGCGAACGCGATGATCAGCGGGAGGTCGCGCACGAACCAGTTGCCCGAACCGCCCAGCCCCATCGTGTCGAGCACGGCCTGGATGCCGACAAGCTGCAACGCGATGTAGGGCATCGTCGCGAGGATGCCGGTGATCGCGACGGCGAGTGCGAGTCCACGGCTGTCGTAGCGACCGCGCACGAAGTCGGCCGGCGTCACGTAGCCGTTGCGATGCGCGACGCTCCACATGCGCGGCATGAAGATGAAGATGATCGGGTACGCGACGATCGTGTACGGGACGGCGAAGAAGCCGCTCACCGCGCCGGTCGCGAACATCGCGGCCGGCACGGCCACGAACGTGTACGCGGTGTACAGGTCGCCGCCGAGCAGGAACCAGGTGACGACCGTGCCGAAGCCCGCGACCGCCCAGCCCCCACTCGTCCAGGCTGTGCAGGTTCGGACCGCGCCGCCACTTCGCGGCGAGGAAGCCGCCGACCGTGACCACCAGGAAGAAGAAGATGACGACGCCGAGCTCGACGCCGTTGACGCCGGTGCTGTCGCGAGGCTCATCGGCGACTCACCTCGCCGGCGCGCCGCGCGATGACGAGGTAGGCCGACCAGGTGAAGACGGGCGTCAGGATCACCCACAGCAGCTGGTACCAGTAGAAGAACGGGAAGCCCCACAGCGTCGGCGTCTCGTGCGAGTACGTCGGGACGAGCGCGAGCGCGAGCGAGCGGGATCGCCAGCAGCACGCCCGCGGCGATCTTGGCCGATGCCGGGAGGTGACGGCTGCTTGGCGCGCCACCCTCGCGCGAACCGGTCGGTGTCGTACCGGTGGTCATGGGGTGACCTCCTCATCGCAGTGACAGCGCTCACTCAGGACTTGTTTCGACCTTATCGTCCTTATGCGGCTTTTGCTCACCCGCTCTCGCTAGAGTGCGGTGACCCGACGCCGACGGCGGCGCGGGCCGTGAAAGGGTGGACGCGTGTCGGCGCTGTCGGACCTGCTCACGTCGCGAACCACCCTCAACGACGCGCAGATCGACCACGCTGCAGCGGCTGGTGGGCGAGTGGCAGCTGCTCTCGGACCTCTCCTTCGCCGATCTGCTGCTCTGGGTGCCGGTCTCGCTGTCCGACGGCGACGCCGGCAGCGTCGGCGCCTTCCTGTGCGCGGCGCAATGCCGCCCGACGACCGGCCCGACGGCATACCAGCACGACCAGGTCGGCGTGCTCTCGCGCGGTGAGCGGGCCATCCCGCTGCGCACCGCGCTACAGCGAGGGACGCATCTTCCGCGAGACCGAACCCGATTGGGACGGCGACCTGCCGATCCGGCGCGAGGCGATCCCGATCCGGCTGGACGGGCCGGACCGCACGGTGTTCGCCGTCCTGGGCAAGGACGCCAACCTGGCCAGCGTGCGCACGCCCAGCCAGCTGGAGCTGGTCTACCTGCAGACCGCCGCCGACCTGTCGGCGATGGTCGCCGACGGGACGTTCCCGAACCCGGACGCGAGCGACGAGGAGGGTTCCGGCCCGCGCGTCGGCGACGGCCTGCTGCGCCTCGAACCGGACGGCACGATCATCTACGCCAGCCCCAACTCGCTGTCGGCGTTCAGCCGGCTCGGCATCTCCGGCCCGGTCGTCGGCGAGCCGCTGCACGATCTCACGTCACACCGTCGCCGACGACCCGTTCGACGTCAGCGATCTGGGCCAGGCGGTCGAGGCTGCGATCGACGGCGGCCAGCCGGCCAGCATCGAGGTCGAGGGCGGGGGAGCGACCGTGCTGTTCCGCGCCATCCCGCTGCGTCCGCGCGGCGAGAC
Source organism: uncultured Actinomycetota bacterium (assembly GCA_963794885.1). GTDB lineage: Bacteria > Actinomycetota > Actinomycetes > Mycobacteriales > Jatrophihabitantaceae > RYN-133. The sequence continues at coordinate 137,914 of CAWCFH010000021.1, read as the reverse complement.
GCTGGGCGCGCTGCTGTTGATGCAGGACGTCACCGAGTTGCGCCGCCGGGATCGGCAGATCATGAGCAAGGACGCGACGATCCGCGAGATCCATCACCGGGTGAAGAACAACCTGCAGACCGTCGCGGCGCTGCTGCGCCTGCAGGCCCGCCGGGTCGCCGTGCCCGAGGCGCGCGTCGCGCTGGAGGAGTCGATGCGCCGGGTGAGCTCGATCGCGCTGGTGCACGAGACGCTGTCGGTCTCGGTCGACGAGGAGGTCGACTTCGACGAGGTCGTCGACCGGCTGCTGGTCATGCTCGCCGACGTGGCCGGTTCGGCCGGACGGATCACGCTGCGGCGCGACGGGACTTTCGGCGACATCCCGGCCGAGGTCGCCACGGCGCTGGTGCTGGTGATCACCGAGTTGGTGCAGAACGCGCTTGAGCACGCCTTCCCCGAAGCCGCGCCGGCGGGCCGGTCACGGTCGCCGCGCGCCGCTCGCGCGGCCAGCTCGTGCTCTCCGTCGACGACGACGGGCGCGGGCTGCCGCCAGGCTTCGGCGAGGAGTCCGCGCGACCAGCTCGGCCTGCAGATCGTCCGCACCCTGGTCTCGGCCGAGCTGGACGGCACGGTCGAGTTCCTGCCGCGCACAGCGAGGGCCCGGGCACAAGTGCGCAGGTGCGGATGCCGCTGGGCCGGCGGCCCCGCGTCGGCGGCTAGTACCCGCGCACAGGAGGACGCGTGCCATGGCCAAGTTGATCTACTCGACGATCGCGTCGCTGGACGGATACGTGGCCGACGAGAAGCGGCGAGTTCGGCTGGGCGGCTCCCGATGAGCAGGTGCATGGCTTCGTCAACGACCTCGAGCGGCCCGTCGGCACGTATCTGTACGGGCGGCGGATGTACGAGGTCATGTCGGTCTGGCAGACCATGGACACCGGTGCTGAACCAGCGCGTGATGCGCGACTACGCCGACCATCTGGCGGGGCGCCGACAAGGTGGTCTACTCCACGACGCTGACGAGCGCCGCAACGCCCCGCGCACTCGGATCGAGGACCGCTTCGATCCGGCGGCGGTCGGAGCTCTCAAAGCCGGCCGCCGACCGCGACATCTCGGTGGGTGGCCCGACGCTGGCCGCCCACGCACTGCGGGCCGGACTCGTCGACGAGTGCCAGTTCTTCCTCACACCCGTCGTCGTGGGCGCTGGCACGCCGTCCCTGCCTGCTGGGTTGCGCCTGCAGCTCGAACTGCTCGCCGCAGCGCAGCTTCGGCAACGGCGTCGTCTACCTGCGCTACCGGTGCGCCGGCTAGGGCCATAAACGAAACCGGTGCCGGCCGCTTCCGCGACCGGCACCGGTTGAAGTTCCGTGCGGTGATCAGGCCAGTCGGGCACGCGCCCGGGCGTTGCGGCGCTTGAGTGCGCGGCGCTCGTCCTCGGACAGGCCGCCCCAGACACCCGCATCCTGGCCGCTCTCGAGAGCCCAAGCCAGGCACTGCTGGATGACCGGACAGCGGCGACACACGGACTTGGCCTGCTCGATCTGTAGCAACGCGGGCCCGGTGTTCCCGATCGGGAAGAAAAGCTCCGGGTCCTCGTCACGGCAAATCGCGCGGTGACGCCAATCCATTCGTTGATCTCCTCACTTGGTCGTAGTGGCGCAGCATCGGGGGTGCTGCCCCGTCCCTACGCTTGTGAATCCTTTCACGAGCCTACCCGCGATTCAAGAAAATCGAGAGGTATGCAACCGAACTTCTTAGCCAGCCGACGGTTCCGGTCGGCTCGCGCGACGGGTGCTTCCCGGTTTCCTTATGCAAGCGTTGCGGAATCCGGCTGAACCGGCAAGTGCCAATTGGCCGATCGAGGATCTCCTTAAGCTCGCTTGCGTCACATCGGAGCCCACCGTACGCGGGCGTCTCGCGGGGAGTCGACCCCCAAATACGGATGAATCCGCTCAGATCAACACATTGATCGCACGGGCCGCCGAAGTGAACACCAGCTTCTCGCGCAGGCCGACGTAGTCGCCGTCGACCTGCACCGGCAGCGGCTCGTCGGCGAGCACCGTCAACCCGTCCAGGTCGTGGGCGACGAATGCCCCGCGCCGCCCGATGTGCGGTCGGTTGCCCGACAGCCGGGCCATGCTGAACAGCAGGCCCGCCGTGCTCATCCGGCGCCGGGCGTACAGCGCCAGCCCGGTGTCGAAGCTCGCCTCGGGCGTCGGCCGCAGCGGCCGGTTGCCGACGTAGGTCCACGGGTCGGTGTTGGCCACGATCGTGAAGTAGATGTCGTCGAGCGGCGTGCCGTCGGGCAGTTCGACGTGCAGGCGCGGGTGGCGCCGGTCACTTCGGAAGAACTCGCGCACGCCCGACCCGCGTGTAGAGCACGTGCGTCGACCGCTTGCCCCGGCGCCGGTGCTTTTCGACACCCTCGACGATGGCGGCGTCGAATCCCATGCCCGCGGCGAAGACGAACCAGCGGTCGTCGGCGCCGGAATTGACGCAGCCGATGCTGACCGGCCGCCGCGACCCGGTGCGCAGCGCCTCGAGCACGACCCCGGTCGCTTCGAGCGGGGTGTCGGGCAGCCCGAGCGCGCGCGCGAAGACGTTGGTCGAGCCGGCCGGGACGACGCCGAGGGCCGGCACCTTGTCGTGCACGCCGTCGGTCAGCAGCCCGTTGACGACCTCGTTGACCGTGCCGTCACCGCCGAAGGCGACCACGGCGTCGGTGCCGTTGCGCATCGCCCGGCAGGCGAGCGCGGCGGCATGCCCGCGGTTGGCCGTTTCGGCCAGCTCGAGCTCGGCTTCGCTGCCCAGGGCGTGGATCAGCACGTCGCGTTCGCGCGCGGTCGTCGCCGTCGCGCGCGGGTTGGAGACGACGAGGACGCGCACGGCCGGAAGGATAACCCGTCGGTAGGTTGACGGCGTGAGGTCGACCGTCGAGCACGCCCCGGACGCCGGACGCGTGCCCGGCCCGCTGCGGGCGGCCGTCGTGCTGATCCTGGTCGAGAGCGCCGCGCTGGTCGGGGCGGCCGGCTTCCTCGTCGTCGCGACGATCGTCGGCCGTCCGAACGAGGTGGCGCGCGCGCTGATCGGCGCCGCGATCGCGCTGCTCGGCGCCGCCGTGCTCGCGGCCGGGCGCCCGCGCGCTGTGGCATCTGCGGCCCGCCGCCCGCTCGCCGATCGTGGTGCTCCAGCTGCTGGCGCTGCCGGTGTCCTACAGCCTCGGCTTCCAGGCCGGCCGGATCGGCTACGGCGGGCCGATCATGGCTGATCGCGCTGGCCGTGCTGTTCCTGCTGTTCACCCCGCCGGCGCGCGAGGCGCTCGACCGCGCCGCACGTAGCCGCTCGCGATTTCGCGGCTCCGGCTCCGGCGCGCCGAGACTGACCCGCAGCTTCTTCAGCCCGCGCGCGACCAGCCGCGACACCTGCATCTGCGATACCCCGACGAGCGCGGCGATCTCGGTCTGCGTCTTGTTCGCGACGAAGCGCAGCAGCAGGATCTCGCGCTCGGCCTCGGGCAGCTGCGCGATGACGTCGCGCAGCACGGCGCGCTGCTCGACCTGCTCGAAGCCCTCGTCGACCATGCCGAGCATCGGGTGCTCGGGCACCGATCTCGCCGGGCGGGGCCAGCACGTCCAGCGGCACGCCGGAGTAGGCGCGCGCGGCGTCCAGCGCCTCGATGACGGCGTCCTCGGGCGCGTCGATGCGGGCCGCGAGCTCCTTGACCGTCGGCGCCCGGCCGAGTTCCTGGGACAGGTCGGCGCGCGCGGCGTTCAGCGTCGTCTGCAGCTCCTGGGCGCGCCGCGGAACGTGGATGAGCCAGCCGGTGTCGCGGAAGTGCCGCTTGAGCTCGCCGAGGATCGTCGGCGTCGCGTAGGTCGAGAACTCCAGCCCGCGCTCGGGGTCGAAGCGGTCGATCGCCTTGATCAGGCCGATCGAGCCGACCTGGACGAGGTCGTTCATCGGCTCGTTGCGGCCGGAGAAGCGGCGCGACAGGTACACGACGAGCGGCATGTGCAGCTCGACGAGTTGGTCGCGCAGCCGCTTGCGACGCGCGTCGCCTTCGGGCAACGAGTGCAGCTCGCTGAGCAGCTGGGACGCAGACGGTCCGTCGCGTTCCTCGCGGCGAGGTTCGGGTCACGCCGACGCGGCCTCTCGCCGCTTGCGTCACCGTGATCGAGAGCTGCTCGCCGTCGCCGGCGACCTCGACCTCGGAGGCGAGCGCGGACAGCACGCTCCACGCGAAGCCGCTGCGGTCGGGGCTGGCCTCCGACGCGTCGGGCGAATCGACGGTCGTCGTCACGGCGAGCCGACCGGTCGACAGCTCGAACAGGGCGTCGCATCGTCGACCCGGCCTGCGCATGCGGCAGCAGCAGCGCGCAGGCCTCGTCCACCGCCAGGCGCAGATCCTCGATGTCGTCGACGGTCAGGTCGCAGCGCGCGCCGAGGCTGGCGGCGGTCAGCCGCAGGGTGGCGACGTAGGCGCCGTCGGCGGGGACCCGGACCTCGACGACGTCGCCGTCGGGCCCGTCATCGGCTGAGTCATCGTCATGCAGGTCTCCTCGGACGTTGCGGGGTTCGGTCGGTTCCAGCTGGCGATCACGGGAACGCCTTCTCGGCACCAAGCACACACGGCGCCGCCTCGGAGAGCAAGAAATGCGCGCCCGCGCGCACCGGCAATCCGATCCAACGGGCGCCGAGCACGCGGCTGATGTGGCCGTGGGCGACCAGCACGACCGGACCGCGGCCAGCGCCTCGGCCGCCCGGGTCAGCACCCGGTCGGCACGCTGCGCGCACATCGCTCGGCCTGCTCGCCGTCGCGCGCGCCGTGCGTGAAGATCGTCCAGCCCGGGACGTCGCTGCTGGATCTCGGCGCTGGTCAGGCCCTCGTAGTCGCCGTAGTCCCATTCGGCCAGGTCGTCGTCGATCGCGTCGACGTGCAGTCCGGCCAGTTCGGCGGTGCGCCGCGCGCGCTGCCGCGGGCTGCACAGCACCAGCGCGGGATGCGAGGTCGGCGCAGCAGCGGCGCGAGCGCGCGCGCCTCCTCCTCGCCGCGCTCGGTCAGCGGGATGTCGGTGCGCCCGGTGTGCCTGCCGTCGCGGCTCCACTCGGTCTGGCCGTGCCGGATCAGCCAGAGCGGCGCGCCGTCGTCGACACTCTCGGGCATCACGAAGGCCGGCCCCTCATCGGGGCCGGCCTTCGTCACGTCTGGTGATCGTTCGCCAGTGCGCAGGACTACTTCTTGGTCTCCCAGAAGATCGTGTCGATCTCGGCGATCGAGTCGAGCAGCGCCTGGCCCTCGGCCGGGTCGACCTTGCCCTTGCCGCCGGCGGCGCCGGCCGCTTGGTGGCCTTGTTGAACAGCTCGTGCAGCTGCGGGTACTTCTCGAAGTGCGGCGGCTTGAAGTAGTCGGTCCACAGCACCCAGAGGTGGTGCTTGACCAGCTCGGCGCGCTGCTCCTTGATGATCAGGGCGCGGGTGCGGAACACCGGGTCGTCGTTGCCCTGGTACTTCTCCATGATCGCCTTGACCGACTCGGCCTCGATGCGGGCCTGAGCGGGGTCGTAGACGCCGCAGGGCAGGTCGCAGTGCGCGTACGCGATGGCGGTCGGACGGAAGAGACGCATGCCTGGAACCTCTCTGTCGAAAGATTTCGTAGGGGCGGGGCTGTCCTTGATTCGACCCTACTCCGGCATATCTGCCCATCGCAGGGCAGCATTCACCACGTGCGGCGCGCGATGTTCCCGTGGCAGCGGGTGCGGGTGTCCGGTCCGTCGATGGTGCCGACGCTGCGCGACGGCGACCGTCGTGATCGTGCGGCACGGCGCGCGCGATCGCGGCGGGCGACGTCGTGCTGGCGACGTTTCGCTCGCTGCCCGATCGGCTCGTCCTCAAGCGGGCGGTGCGCGCAGCAGGACGGCGGCTGGTGGCTCGCGTCGGACAACGCGCACGCCGGCGGCGACAGCGCCTCGCACGGCGTCGCCGACGTGCATCGGCCGGGTGACCTGGGTCGCGCGCGGCCGCCGGCTGCGCCGCGCTCGACGCGGATGCGACACGACCTGGCCGCGCTGCAGGGCCGGCGACGACGTGTCGCCCTGCAGCGCGGCCAAGGCGAGGTCAGAAGGAGCCGACGCCGTTCGGCGTGCCGAGGCCGGTCGGGCCGTCCCAGCCGGGACCGGAGGTGCACCACACCGCCGGCGAGCAGACGCCGTTCGAGCCGCTGGTCACGTCGTTGAGGCCACCCGGGTTCTGCCAGGTGTACTGCGCGGCGTAGCTCGAGTTCACCCCGCCCATCGCGTAGACGCTGGCGATGATCGGCGACGACGCGCTCGTGCCGCCGTAGACCTGCCAGCCGGACTGACCCTGGTAGGGCGTCGAGTCGTACACCGCAACGCCGGTGGACGGGTCGGCGACGGCCGAGACGTCGGCGTTGGCCTTGCCGCTGCACTGCGTCGCCGAGCTCTGCCATGACGGCTTCGCGTTGAGCGTCGAGCAGCCGCTGCCCGCACCGCTCCACGCCGACTCCGACCAGCCGCGCGCGCTGCCGTCCTGGATCAGGCTGGTGCCGCCGACCGCGACGACGGTGTCGAAGCTCGCCGGCGACTCGACGCCGTAGCCGCCGTCACCGGTCGACGCGGTGATCGCGATGCCGGGGTGGTCGTAGTCGGACGACGCGCTGCTGTCGCTGCCGCCGTAGCTGTTGCTGATCGCGACCGCGCCGAGGTTGGCCGCGGTGTTGACGGCCGCGCCGAGGTCGGCGAAGGAGGCCGAATCGGCCTCGACGAGCAGGATGTTGCAGCTCGGGCAGGCCGCCGACACCATGTCGAGATCCAGGCTGATCTTCGGTGGCCCAGCCGGCGTCGACCGACGGGTAGCTGGTGCCGCCGTACTCGTCGACCTTGCTGAAGCAGCCGTTGCCGGAGTCGCAGGCGGGCAGGCCGTAGGTCGAGCGGTAGGTCGGCGAGGTCCTGCCTCGGCGGTCGGGTCGTCGTAGGCGTCGACGATGGCGACCGTGCGGCCGGCGCCGGAGGCGCCGGACAGGTTGTAGGCGGACTGGATGTCGGACGGGCCGTAGCCGGCCGGCGTGGCGTCCGGGCCGAGCTGCGGCGCTTCGCCTTGGGCGTGCCGTTGCTGTTCACGACGACCCGGGCCAGGCAGGCCGCGTAGCCGGCCGGCGCGGCGGCACAGGTGCGCTCGCTGGCCTTGTGGGTGTCGGTGCGGCGGCGCCGCGCGGGGTTGGCGGCCTGCGCCGGAGCCGGCGCGCGAAGGCGGTCGCGAGCGCCGCTGCTCCGATCGCAGCCGCCACTCGTGGTGATGCGTACTCGTCTCATCGGACAGACCTCCGGAGGGACATCTGGGATGTCACTGCGCACCACCCTGCCGCAATTCGTCCGATTAGTCCAGATATGTCCGATTCTTTTGTGGTCGATTGGCGCCGTGCCAGACTGGAGGTCGAGGGCGATCCCCCGGCACAGCCACACCGGCCGTAACCTGAGCAGGCCGGCACCAGGACGAACCGATCAATGGGGGCGCTTCGCCGTGGGGTTCCAACCGGACAGTCCGGTGTTCCGCGTGCACGAGGGCGGCAAGCTGGTGGTGCGCAGCACCCTCCCGCTCGTCGACCGCGAGTCGCTGTCGCTCGCCTACACGCCCGGCGTCGCCGAGGTCTGCATGGCGATCCACGAGGACGAGCGGCTGGCCCGCGACTACACCTGGCGCTCGCGGCTGGTCGCGGTCGTCAGCGACGGGACGGCCGTGCTCGGCCTCGGCAACATCGGGCCGCTGGCCGCGCTGCCGGTGATGGAGGGCAAGGCGGCGCTGTTCAGCGAGTTCGCCGGGCTCAACGCCGTCCCGATCGTGCTCGACACCACCGACGCGGACGAGATCGTCGAGACCGTCGTGCGGATCGCGCCGTCCTTCGGCGGCATCAACCTCGAGGACATCTCCGCGCCGCGCTGCTTCGAGATCGAGGCCCGGCTGCGCGACGCGGCTTGACATCCCGGTGTTCCACGACGACCAGCACGGCACGGCGATCGTCGTGCTCGCCGCGCTGCGCAACGCCGCGCGCGTCACCGGCCGGACGCCTGGCCGACCTGCGCGTGGTGGTGTCCGGCGCCGGCGCGGCGGGCGTGGCGTGCACGAAGATCCTGCTCGCGGCCGGCATCGGCGACATCGCCGTCGCCGACTCGCGCGGCGTCCTGCATCCCGGACCGGCCGGACCTCACCGCCGATCAAGGCCGAGATGGCGCGCACCACGAACCGGCTCGGGCTGGCCGGCTCGCTGCACGACGCGATGGCCGGCGCCGACGTGTTCCTCGGCGTGAGCGCCGGCGCGGTCAGCGAGGAGTCGGTGCTGCGGCTGGCGCCGGGCGCGATCATCTTCGCGCTGGCCAACCCCGACGCCCGAGGTCGATCCGGATCGTCGCGCACCGGCACGCGCGCGGTCGTGGCGACCGGCCGCAGCGACTACCCGAACCAGATCAACAACGTGCTCGCCTTCCCCGGCGTGTTCGCCGGCGCCTTCGATGCCGGCGCGCGGGCGATCACCGAGAACATGAAGCTGGCCGCGGCCGACGCGCTCGGCGACGTGGTGCTCGATGACCTGACGCCCGAGTACATCGTCCCGACGCCGTTCGACCCGCGGGTCGCGCCGGCGGTCGCGGCCGCGGTGGCCGCGCAGGCGCGCGTCGACGGCGTCGCGCTCGACGCGTGATCAGCTCGGCGGCCGCCCGCGAGGCACGCTGGCTACGCCGCTTGCCCCGCGTAGGCACGCTGTGAGCGCAGATACCTGCATACGCGGGGCAAGCGACCTCACTCGTGGTCGAGGTCGACCAGACAGAAGCGGTTGCCCTCGGTGTCGGCGACGACGACGAAGTCGCGGATCCTCTGGCCACTGGTCCCAGTCGACCCGGCTGCCGCCGAGAGCGCACACCCGATCCACCGCCGCCCGCTGACCGTCGACGCCGCGCACGCCCAGGTCGAGGTGCATGCGCGGCGACTGCCTGTACCGGTGTGCTGCTCAGCTGCAACGCCAGCGACGACCCGTCCCCGGACACCGGATCGAGCGTGCACCACCGGTGCTGCGTGCGGTGTGCCTCGCGTACCTGGTAGCCGAGCAGTTCGGACCAGAAGCGCACGGCGCGATCCATGTCGTCGACGCCGAGCACGGGGAACTGAAGGGTGATCACCCAGCTATGCAACCACGAGCTGCCGCGTCGCCACGCCCGACCGATCGAGCTGCTGCCACGACGGCGGCCAGCCGCGCGACTGCCATCTCGAGGCGCTCTTCGGGCAGGGCGAACGGGATCCGCAGGAAGCGTTCCAACGTGCCGTCCACGCCGAACCGCGAGCCGGGGACGACGACCACGCCGGCCGGTGCCGCGAGCATGGTCAGCGGGGTCGAGAGCGGCGCGTCGAGCTCGGCCCACAACGAGATCCCGCCCTGCGGTTCGGCTGACTCGCCACTCGGGCAGTTCGCGCGCCAGCGCCGCGGTGAGCGCGTCGCGCCGGTTGCGCAACATCGCCACCCGCTCCGGCATCAGCGCGTCGAGCTGCGGAACGATCTCGGCGGCCACCAGCTGGTCGAGCACCGCACCGCCCATGTCGATCGAGGCGCGCAACGCGGCCAGGCGCTGCACGAGATCCGACGATGCGCGCACCCAGCCGGTGCGCAGCCCGCCCCACACCGGCTTGGACAGCGAGCCGACGACGATCACCGTGCGAATCGAGTGCGGCAGTGCTGCCGCGCACCCCGCCGGTGAACCCGAGCTCGACGAACGACTCGTCGACGATCACCGTCGTGCCGGTCTGGCGTGCCGTGCGCAGCACGTCGCGGCGGGCGTCGTCGTCGACCAGCGCGCCGGTCGGGTTGTGGAAGTCGGGGACGAGATAGGCCAGCCGCGGTGCGGTCTGGCGCAGCGTCGCGCGCATCGTCGCGACGTCCCAACCGCCGGCCGCGGCCATCGGCACCGCGACGATGCGCGCACCGATCCGGCGGCTGCCGTCGATCGCGCCGGGGTAGGTGGGCAGCTCGGTGAGCACCCGGTCGCCGGGTCCGATCAGCAGCTGCAGCAGCAGATCGAGCGCATGCATCGCGCCGTTGCTGACGAGGATCTGCTCCGGACCGGTGGGCAGGCCGCGCTCGGTGAATCGGTTCGCGATGGCCGCACGCAGCACTGGGCAGGCCGGCCGGTTCGTAGCCCTCGCTCTCGGCATAGCGGGGCAGTGCAGCGGCAGCGGCGGGCAGCGCCGCCTGCAGCACGCCGGGCGGTGCCGCCAGCGCGGCGCAGGACAGGTCGATCAAGTCGCTGGCGTCGGCGCCGGAGCGCCACCGCGCCAGCGACGGCCCGGGCCGCGACCCTGGGGGCACGGTGACGTAGCTGCCCGACCCGGTGCGGCTGGCCAGGAAGCCGGACGACCGCAGCGCGTCGTAGGCGGCGGTGACCGTCGCCCGGCTGATGTGCAGGGCGGCCGCCAGCTCGCGCTCGGAGGGCAGCCGGGTCTCGGTTGCGATCCGCCCGTCCAGGACGAGCGTGGTGACCGCGTCGCACAGCGCCGCGTAGACCGGGCCACGTTGCGCACGCAGATCGGGAAGGAGCGCGGCCAGCGAGCGGCCGCCGATGCGAGAGACGGATGCCATGCGGCCATCCTGCCACGAATTGGCTTGATCGAGCAGCCATTACCGCGGGATTGGCCGGGTAAATGGGTGGTGCAGATGCGCTTGAATGGCAAACATGGCCTGGAATCGTCACCCGTGGCGGCTGACCCAGCTCTACATTGGCCTCCTGCTCTACGGGTTCGGCGCAGGCCTTCAGGTGCGGGCCGGACTCGGCCTCGACCCGTGGGACGTCTTCCACCAGGGCCTGTCGCGCCACGTCGGCCTGGCCATCGGGACGGTGTTGATCATCGTCGGCGCCGCCGTCCTGCTGCTCTGGATCCCGCTGCGGCAGCGACCGGGGCTGGGCACGATCAGCAACGTCGTGCTCATCGGTGTCTCGCTGAACCTGTCGCTGCAGTTGGTCCCCAACGTGCACGGGCTCGCGCTGCGAATCGCGGTGCTCGCGCTCGGCATCCTGCTCGGCGGGATCGCCACCGGCATGTACATCGGCGCAAACTACGGGCCAGGCCCGCGCGACGGACTGATGACCGGGCTGGCCCGCCGCACCGGCAAGTCGATCCGCCTCGTCCGTACCTGCATCGAGGTGACCGTGCTGGCGGCCGGCTGGCTGCTCGGCGGTTCGGTCGGCATCGGCACCGTCGCCTACGCGGTCGCCATCGGTCCGCTGGCGCAGATCTTCCTGCCGATCTTCGCAACGAACCGTCCCGTCAAGGCACGACCCGCGGTCGCGATAGCGGGATCATGCTGAGTTATGCACGCTCCGAGCTGGAAGCAAGTAGTGGTACTGATCGTCTCCGTCGGGCTGGCCGCACTGCTCTTCGCGCTCGGACGGTGGACGGCGCCAGCCGCGGCCTCGCGCGGCACTAACCAGAGCGACCGGTACTTCGACGGCATCCGGGTGGGCGAGGTCGAGGGCCGCCGCCAGGGCCGGGTGCTGCAAGAGGGTGCATCGGTTCCCGCGACGTTGCGCAAGGCGGTACGCGCGTCGTTCAACGACGGGTACAACGCCGGAGCCAACGATGCGTTCCAGGGCTATGACGGCGGCTGGACGATGGGCTTGCCATACGTGATCGTGCTCGAGCCGGGCAGCGGTCAGATCGTCTATCGCATCAAGTCGCGCACTCCCTTCGATGCCGGCGTCGATTACTACCTGTGCGGGCACGCCCTGTGCCAGCACCCGCGGTAGTCGCCCCGCTGACTCTTGGCCCCTGTGCAGGGTGTTTTGCGGCGTGTCGCCCTGCTACGGGGCCAAGAGTCAGGCGAGGTCGGCGAGCACGGCGGCGGCGGCGTTCTTGCCGTTGGTGGCGATCACGCTGCCGGCCGGGTGGGTCGCCGCGCCGCAGAGGTACACGCCGGGGATCGGGGTGCGCGGCGTGAGCCGGTGCTCCCACATCTGGTCGGGACGCACCTCGCCCTGGAAGATGTGCCCGCCGGTGAGGCCGACGCGCGCCTCGATGTCCGGAGCGCCGAGCACCTCGTAGTGCTCGAGGCAGTCCTCGAAGTCCGGCGCGAACCGGGAGATCAGGTCGATGAACTGGCGCGCGACCTCGTCGCGGTTGGCGTCCCATCCGCCGTTGAGGTCGTACGGCGCGTACTGCCCGAACACGCTCATCAGGTGCTTGCCGGCCGGCGCCGGCGACGGGTCGTGCAGCGTCTGCACGTAGATCTCGCCGAAGCCGACCGCGGCCTCGCCGGCCGCGCACCGCTCGAACGCCGCCTGCGCGTCGGCCAGCCCGGTGGTGACGTCGACGGTGCCGCGCGCCATGAACGTCTCGCCCGGCGCGGCCGTCCACGACGGCAACCGCGACAGCGCCGAGTTGAACTTCACCACCGGGCTGCGGATGTCCCAGGCCTCCAGCCGCGCGCGGTAGTCGGCGGGCATCGCGTCGGCGGCGACCATGCCGAGCACGCGCTTCGGGTCGGCGTTGCTGACCACCGTCCGGCGCGGCGATGAACGTGCCGTCCTCGAGCCGCACGCCCTCGCCGGGCACGATCTCGCCGACCGGGACGCCCGCGGCGAGCACCGCGCCGGCGTCCTGACCGCGGCCTCGGCGATCGCGAAGCTGACCATGCCCATGCCGCCCTTGACGTAGCCCCAGATCGGGCCCTCGCCGAGCAGATCGCCCTGGTAGTGCATGAGCTTCACCGACGCGGTGCCCGGGTCGTACGGCCCGGCGAACGTGCCGATGACGCCCTGCCCGAACAGCGCGTCCTTGAGCCGCTGGTCGGACACGAACTCGTCGAGCACGTCGGCGATCGACGCCTCGAACAGCGCGTCGATCATCAGTCTGGTTGCCGAGGATCTCCTCGAGCTCGGCCGCGTGACGGCGAGTCGCCGACCCAGGTGTCGCGCGGACCCTTGCGCAGCTTGAGCCGCATGTCGTCGAAGAACTTCTCGTACGCGACGTAGCCGTCGATCTCCTTGTCGCTGATGCCGATGTCCTCGAGCCCCTGGACCGTCCGCTCGTGGTCCATCCACTGGCCGAAGGCCGTGCCGTCGTCGAACGGCACCCACAGCTGCGGGTCGGCGACGTACACCTCGAGGCCGCGGCGGTTGAGGTCGAGGTCGCGGATGACGTCCTCGTCGAGCAGGCCGACGACGTACGCGCACGGGCTGATCACGTACCGGTCGTCGGCGAACGGCTGCTCGAGGGTGCAGGCGCCGCCGAGCCGCTCGCGCGCCTCGAGGACGAGCACCCGCTTGCCGGCGCGGGCGAGGTAGGCCGCGCAGGTGAGCCCGTTGTGGCCGCCGCCGACGACGATGACGTCCCAGGTGCGCGCGGCAAGCTCGCTGATCGGCGCGGGCAGGCCGACCCGGCCGAGGCGGTCGGCGATCGCGTTCACGCCGAGCCGCCTGGTAGGCGCGCGCGACCCGGGTGACGAACTGGTAGACGCCGTCCTCCTCGCGGGCGAGCGGACCGGGCCGGGCGTGCGGCGAGGACAGCCCGCGCTGCACGGATTCGCAGGCCGCCCAGTCCTGCCGGTTGGTGAGATCCCAGAAGTCGACGGCGTAGGACGGGTCGAAGTCCGGCCGCTCGGCGACCTCGCGCGGGAACGCCCACGCGCACTCGACGTGCGTGCGGTCGACCGCGAGCGGGGTCATCAGGTGCGTCATGACGTAGTCGGGATGCAGGCTGACCAGCAGGTTCGGGTAGCCGACGAGGTACATGACGGTGCGCAGTTCGCGCTCGGACAGGCCGGCGATCGCGACGCCGCCGCTGCGCCCGTCCAGCGACATCGTCTCGGCCTCCGGGATGAGGTCCATCGAGCCGCCCATCCACTGCCCGGGCAAGGTCGAGGTTGTCGCCGCTCGTCGGCGGGCTGATCCGCGAGAGCTCGGGATGGATCGTCGAGCAGTGGTAGCACTCCTGGTAGTTCTCGGCGATGACCTTCCAGTTGCACGCCAGCTCGTAGGAGTGCCGGGCGACGATGGTGAGCTCTTCGGGGCGGTACGGCGCGACGATCTCCTCGGTGCCCGCGACGTGCTCGGCGAACTCGCCGGACGGTTCCGCTCGGGTCGACGAAGATCCAGCCGTGCCAGTCGACGACCCGCAGCGGCATCAGTCCGAACTGGGCCGGGTCGAACGACTCGACGTCGCGGAAGCTCGGGCGCGTTGCGCAGCGATCCGTCGAGCTTGTACGACCACGAGTGGTACGGGCAGACGATGCTGTGCCGCTTCGCCGTCTCGCCGCACGGCAGCAGTTCGTGGCCGCGGTGCCGGCAGGTGTTCGCGAACGCGTGCACGGCGCCGTCCTCGTCGCGGGTCAGCAGCACGCCGCCGTTGCCGACCGCGACCGCGCGCTGCGCGCCCGGCTCGGGCAGGTCGGCGGCGTAGCCGACGCACGTCCAGGACGCGAAGATGTGCCGCTGCTCCCAGGCGAACACGGCCGGGTCGACGTAGGCCTCGCGCGGCAGCATCCGCGACTCGCCGAACTCGGCGAGGGTCGCGTCCAGATCGTCCGCCGGGACCGGTGCCGGGCTCCTGATTGAACATACAGTCAGCCTAGTTCCGCAGACGCTCGCGCGTCCGATATCTCAGACCTCGCCGGCGAAGGCGCCGATCGCCGCGTTCGGAGTTCGATCGCCACGGGTCAGCAGCCGGTAGACGCCGTACCCGACCAGGACGGCGAGCAGCGCGGCGGCCGAGCAGGATCGTCGCCAGCGCGTTGAGCGCCGGCGTCGGTGCGGCCCGCGCGGTGTTGTAGATCTTCACCGACACCGGCTCGGTCGACGAGTCACCGGACAGGTAGCGCACGATGACGAAGTCGTCGATGACGTCGGCGAAGACGAGCACGGTGCTCGCGAAGATCGCCGGCGTCAGCATCGGCAGGATCACCCGGCGCAGCGCAGCCGAGCGGAGACGCGCCGAGATCCTGCGCGGCCTCCTCGTACTGCTTGCCGATCGTCGCCAGCCGGGCCCGGACGAGCACCGCGGGGTAGGACAGCTGGAAGGTGACCAGGCCGATGACCTGCGCGGTCGTGCCGAGGTCGAACGGCACCGCGATGATCGTGACCAGGAACAGCAGGGCGACGGCGAGCAGCGTCTCGGGGATCACGAACGACAGCAGCATCAGCACGTTCGCCGTCTCGGGCAGCCGGCCGCGCCAGCGGTCGATGCCGATCGCGAACAGCACGCCGAGCGGCACGGTGATCACCGTCGTGATCACGCCGAGCTTGAGCGTCTGGATCAGCGGCGGTGTGCAGGCTGGCGTCGTGCCACACCGACCGGACCGGGTCGCCCCAGTACCAGCGCATCGAGAAGCCCTGCCAGGACGTGCGCGACCGGCCGTCGTTGAACGAGAACAGCACGGCGATGAGCGACCGGCAGCAGCGACCACACCAGATAGGCGACGGTGATCGCGACCAGCACCCGCGGCTTGCGCCACGGATCGCGCCACCAGGCCAGCGGGCCGTCTCACGTCGCGACCCGCTCGGCGCTGCGAGACCGAGCGGACGTAGTAGAGCATCGGCATGCAGCGAGACGACGAGCACGATCATCACGAACGCGCCGGCGTATCCGGTCTCGCCCGGCGTCAGCACCGTCTCGTTGATCAGGTTGCCGACCATCGCGGTGCTGCGGCGAGCCGGACAGCAGGTCGTTGGTGAAGTAGTCGCCGAGCATCGGCAGGCAGGTCAGCAGCACGCCGGCGACGATCGTCGGCCGGCACATG
Organism: uncultured Actinomycetota bacterium; assembly: GCA_963794885.1. Classification (GTDB taxonomy): domain Bacteria; phylum Actinomycetota; class Actinomycetes; order Mycobacteriales; family Jatrophihabitantaceae; genus RYN-133. The sequence continues at coordinate 122,148 of CAWCFH010000021.1, read as the reverse complement.
GGCAGCACGACGCGCACGAACGCGCGACGCCGGTTCGCGCCGAGGTCGCGCGCCGCCTCGAGCGTCGACTGCGGCAGCCGGTCGAGCCCGGCGTACAGCGGCAGGATCATGTACGGGACGTAGCCGTACACCAGGCCGAGCACGACGACGATGCTGCGCCCGGACAGCCAGCTGCTCGTGCACGTCGAACATGCCGCCGAGGCCGAGCACCTTGTTGACCAGGCCGTCGTCGGCGAGCAGGTTCACCCAGGCCAGCATGCGCATCATGTAGCTGATCCAGAACGGCGCGATGAGCAGTGCCAGGATCAGGCCCGCGCCGCCGGCCGGCGAGCCGCGCGACGTAGTACGCGACCGGGAACGCGATCGCGCACGCACAGCACGCTGGCGACGCCGACGTAGACCGCCGTGCGCAGCAGCGCCGGGCCGAAGATCCCGTCGCTGCCGAAGATCCGGTCGAGCACGTAGGTGAACTGGCTGCCCGCCAGTGCGAGCGGGTTCCACACCGGCACCGGCGTGCGGAACACCGGGTCGACCGCACCGAACACGATCGCCAGCACGACGTACAGCGGCGCGAGGAAGAACAGCACCAGCCAGGCGATCCCGGGCAGCGACAGGACCGGCCACAGCCCGAGAACCGCGGACGGAACGCGCCGCAGCGTGCCGCGAACGCGCGCGCGCCATCAGCTGCCGGCCTTGAACGCCAGCCAGATCCGGTGCCACGCGGCGTCGTTGTCGACGGTCAGCTCGAGCAGCCGGTAGCCGACGTCGAAGTACTCCTCCTTGCACGACGGCCGTCGCAGGTTCTTCGGCACGAAGCCCCGCTGCACCACGGTGTCCGGGTTGAGCGAACGCTGCGGCGGCTGGTAGCCGATGTAGCTGAAGTTCGTCAGCGCCTCTTCGTGTCGAGCATGTGCTGCAGGAACAGGTGCGCCAGCACCGGGTTCTTGCCGCCGCGCAGGACGACCATCAGGTCGTTGTCGACCATGCCGTTGCCGTCGCTCGGGAACCAGTAGCGCAGCACGTCGACCGGCGTGCCCTTCGGCAGGTAGTACTGCGCGTTGACGACGTCGCCGGACCACATCTGGCACTGCCCGAGCTGGCCGCCGGGCAGGTCGTTGTACATCGTGATGGTGACCTTCGGCTGCGGTCGGTTCGCTGCAGCTCGGTCGAGCTGCTGTCCTGATCACCTGCAGGTCGGCCGGCGAGGCGGTGTTGATGTCGGTCTTGCCGGCGCGCAGCAGGCACATCGCCATCGCGTGTGCCAGTCGTCGATCATCGCGGTCTCGCCGCGGTACTTCGGGTCCCACAGCGTGTCGTACGGGTTCGGCAGGGCCGCGATGTCGGTCTGCACCTTGTCGGTGCGCCAGCCGATCCCGGTCGTGTAGACGGTGTACGGCACGGTGTAGCGCCACCGCTGGTCGTACCACGGGTTCTGGAACGCCGGCCACACGTTGTCGATGTTGGTGAGGTAGCTGTGGTTGAGCGGCCGGATCAGCTCGGCGGCCACCAGCCGGCTGATCTGGTCGTAGCTCGGGAAGTAGATGTCGTAGGGCACCGCGCCGGTGCGGATCTTGGTGATCGCCTCGTCGGTGTCGTTGAACGTCGACACCGTGACCTTGACGTTGTACTTCGCGTACTTCTTCTCGAACGCCTTGATCGACGGCCGGGCCGATGTAGTCGGCGTAGTTGTAGAGCCGCAGCGTCGCGTTCCGCTCGGGCGTGAGGCCGTCGGCGATCGGCTCGTTGTCCGCGGCGATCGGCCAGGTCACCGGGTGGTTGGGCGCGGCGAGGGTGAGCGCGCCGGACACCGATGCGTCGCCGCGCGCGGTCGCGCACGCAGGCCTCGAGCAGCGCGGTCGAGCGACGGCGCGCCGACGGCTGCTCGCGGCCAGCGCGCAGGAACTGCGCGCCGGCTCGGCGGCCGCGCGCCGGCGGACGCGTGGAGCTGCGGTCATCGCTCGGCATCCGGCCTCCGGCCAGTCGACTCCTTGTCGTGGTCTCGACTCTGCATAGACTGAATGCTCAGTCAATCATCGCCCGGCCGCCGAAAGCGGAGGTTCCAGCGTGGTTTCGCCCGCGCTCACGACCGCCGCAATGACGTCCGCGACCGGCTCGACGAGCTGATCGCAGCGCGAGGAAGCAGGTCTTCCTGCGCCGCCAGCCGCGCAGCGCCGAGTTGATCGAGCAGGCGCGCGAGCACCTCGCCGGCGGGGCGACGTCGAACTGGCAGATCGCCCAGCCGCAGGCGGTGTGGATGAGCCACGGCGCCGGGCTCGAAGGTCTACGACGTCGACGGCACCGAGTACGTCGACATGCACGGCGGGTACGGCGCGTCGATCGCCGGACACGCGCACCCGGCGATCGTCGCGGCGGTGTCCGAGCGGGTGCGCCGCGGCACGCACTTCGCGCAGCCGACCGAGGACGCGATCTGGGTGGCCGCCGAACTGGCGCGCCGGTTCGACCTGCCGCTGTGGCGCTTCGCCAACTCCGGCACCGAGGCGACGATGGACGCCGTGCACCTGATGCGCGCCATCACCGGTCGCGACCTGATCATCAAGGTCGAGGGCTGCTACCACGGCCACCACGACTCGGTGCAGGTGTCGGTGCTGCCGGAGCGCGGACGAGATCGGGCCGCGCGATCAGCCCGATCGGCGTCGCCGGCAACACCGGCATCCCGGCAGCGATCCGCGACCTGGTCGTCGTCGTCCCGTTCAACGACCTCGGCGCCGTCGAGCGGGTGCTCGACCGAGCATCGACGGCCGGGTCGCCGGGATGATCCTCGAGCCGATCATGATGAACGCCGGGCATCATCCCGCCCGACCCCGGCTACCTCGCCGGGCTGCGCGAGCTGCTGCACCGGCACGGCGCGCTGCTCACCTTCGACGAGGTCAAGACCGGGTTCACCACCGGTCCGGGCGGCGCGACCGCGCGCTACGGCGTCGTCCCGGACATCGTCTGCCTGGCCAAGGCGCTCGGCGGCGGGATCGCGGTCGCGGCGATCGGCGGCACCGACGCAGGTGATGAGCGCGATCGCCGACGGCCGCTACGAGCAGGTCGGCACGTTCAACGGCAACCCGCTGGCGATGGCCGCGGCGCGCGCCACGCTGTCCGAGGTGCTCACCGACGACTCGTACGCGCACCTCGACCGGCTCGCCGCCCGGCTGCGCGACGCGTCTCGAGGCCACGATCGCAGACCGCGGCTTCGGCTGGCACGTGGTCAGCGTCGGCGCGAAGGGCTGCATCACCTTCCGCGCCGAGCGCGTCCGCGAATACCGTGACTTCCTCGGCATCGACGACCGGCTCGGCCACGCGCACTGGCTCGTGCAGCACAACGGCGGCGTGTTCCTGCCGCCGTGGGGGAAGGTGGAGCAGTGGCTGCTGTCCGTCCAGCACGACGACGCCGACGTCGACCGGTTCGCGCGCAACTTCGCCCGGCTCGCCGCGGCGGTGCGCTGATGGCCTGGCGCGGCGGTCGCCGCCTGATGTCGCGGTGACCGGCGGCGCGATCCAGCTGGTGGCGCTGGCGAAGTCCTTCGGCGGCGTTCCCGGCCGTCAGCGGCATCGATCTCGACATCCCGGCCGGCGAGTTCTTCTCGCTGCTCGGCGCGTCCGGATGCGGCAAGACGACGACGCTGCGGATGATCGCCGGCTTCGAGAAGCCGGACGCCGGACAGATCCTGCTCGACGGGCGCGACCTGTCCAACGACCCGCCGCACGACCGGCCGGTGAACACGGTGTTCCAGAACTACGCGCTGTTCCCGTTCATGACCGTCCGCGAGAACGTCGCGTTCGGGCTGAAGTACCAGAAGGCCAGCAAGGCCGAGACGCAGCGGCGGGTCGGGCAGGCGCTCGAACTGACCCGGATGTCGAGCTTCGCCGACAGGCGCCCCGGCCAGCTGTCCGGCGGCCAGCAGCAGCGGGTCGCGCTGGCCCGCGCGCTCGTGCTCAATCCGCGGGTGCTGCTGCTCGACGAACCGCTCGGCGCGCTGGACGCGCAGCTGCGCAAGCAGTTGCAGCTCGAGCTGCGCGCCCTGCAGCGCGAGGTCGGCATCACCTTCGTCTACGTCACGCACGACCAGGAGGAAGCGCTCACGATGAGCGACCGCATCGCGGTGCTCGCCGAGGGCAGGTCGAGCAGGTCGGCGCGCCGCAGGAGATCTACTCGATGCCGGCCACGACGTACGTCGCCGGCTTCCTCGGCTCGGCCAACATCTTCGACGCCGACCGTGCTCGCGGTGACCGGCGGCGAGGCCAGCTGCGACGGCGCTCGACACGAAGGTGAATGCGCATGTCGAGGACGACTTCGCTCCGGGTCCGGCGGCCGTCGTCATCCGGCCCGAGCGCATCGCGATGCTCGGCGCCGACGACGCCGTGCCGGCCGGGCGCAACGTGCTGCGCGGCATGGTGCGCGACATCGTCTACCTCGGCGCGGCGACCCAGGTACACGTCGAGCTGCCGGCTGGCCAGACGCTGACCGTCGAGGTCGCCAACCACGACGGGCCGGCGTCGGTGCCGTACCCGCCGGGTGTCACCGTGCAGTGCGTGTGCACGCCGGACGCCGTGCGCGTGCTGCGCCGCAGCGCTGCCGCGATGCCGGCCGCGTCGACTGATCCGCTCCGCAGCGTCGCTCACGCTGCGAACCGCTCCGCAAGCGTCGCTCACGCTACGAACCGCTCCTGGTCGACCTTGCGCGGACGTCCGCGCGGCCGCTTGAACGGCACGATCGCGCCCTGCTGGAAGATCTCGCCGCCCCACACGCCCCACGGCTCACGCCGCTCGATGGCGCCGGTGAGGCAACCGAGCCGGGCCGGGCAGTCGTGGCACAGGCTCTTCGCGCGCTCGATATCGGCCGGGGCCTCGGCGAACCACAGCTCGGAGTCCATCACCCGGCAGGGGATCGTGCCGGGACAGCTCTTGTCGAGCGGGTCGAGCTCCGCGGTTCTCATGAGGAGCGGTGGCGCGCGTGGCGGCGGGCCTGCCGGGCGGCCTTGGCGCGGCGGGCTGCCGCCGCGCTGGAGACCATCTCGTTCATGCGGTCGCGGGCCAGAAGATCGGCGAAGTACGTGTTCATGGACTCAAAGATCGTCCTAAGGGGTGCCGCCGGGCATCGGAAGTTTTCCTACTAGTGCGCCCGCACGACCACTAAGGGGTACCTAGTGCCCGGAATACGGCACCGACAAATCGCTGGGCATCGCGCTGTCATGGCGCTCCGCCGGCGTCGTCCGCGCGGATGGCGACCCTTGCTCAGCCGGTGGACGCGCCGGCGCCGGCGGCGGTACGGGTGCGCTTGCCGCGGGCGGCGGGCAGGCCGAGTTCGCGCTCGGCGTAGCCCATCGCGATCCGGTACGCGCGTGTCCCGGTCGACCTCGGGGTCGTCGAGCGCGACCTGGATCGACAGCCCGTCCAGCAGCGCGGCGAAGGTCAGCGCGAACGGCACGGGCGTCGACCTTGCCGATCGTCGCCGTCGGCCTGCCCGGCCTTGACGATGTCGACGATCATGGTGCGCCACCGGCCGTCCAGCTCGACCCGATCCTGCTTCACCTCGGGGTGCCGGAACGCCTGCGCCCACAGGTCGAACCACAGCCCCCACGCCCCGGGCACGTCGCCGTCGTTCTCGGGGACGCACGTCCAGCGGACGAGCATGCGACAGCCGCTCGCGCGCCGACGGTCACCTCGGCGAGCATCTTCTCGGCCGCGTCGTAGAAGTTCTCCTCGGAGTAGCGCAGCGCATCGACGAGCAGCCGGTCGCGAGTGCCGAAGTAGTAGATGACCAGCGCCGAACTGGCCTCGGCGCGCTTGGCGACGTCGGCGATCCGGGTCTCGCCGAAGCCGCGCTCGCAGATGAGTTCCGCTGCGGCGCGCAGCATCTGGACGCGACGCGCTTCGTTGTTCGGCGTGGCCGGAGCCATGTCTGCCATGCCGTCGCCCTCCGTCGCAGCGCGCGCAAGCCCTTGTGGGCGACCCTAGCATCCAGTTAGATTGAACAGTCAGTCAAACGGCAGGAGCGCAGCGATGTCGAACACCTACGACGCGATCGTGGTCGGCGGCGGGCACAACGGGCTGGTGTCGGCGGCCTACCTCGCCAGGTCCGGCGCGCGGACGCTCGTGCTCGAGTCGCGCGCCACGGTCGGCGGCGCGGCGACGACCGAGGCGCCGTGGCCGGACGCCCCGCACCTGCGGGTGACCCGGCTGTCCTACGTGATGAGCCTGATGCCGCCGACGATCGTGAACGACCTTCGCTGGAGCGGCACGGCTACAAGGTGCACCCGATGGGCCCGTACTACCAGGCCTTCCCCGAGGGCGGCTCGCTCACGATCTACGAGGACGACCCGGCGCGCACCTACGACGAGATCGCGCGCTGGTCGAAGAAGGACGCCGAGGCGTGGCCGAAGTGGAACGCCTGGCTGGCCGGCCTGGCCGAGGTCATGGGCCCGCTGCTGACCCGCGTGCCGCCGGCGCTCGGCTCGCACCGGCCGGCCGACCTCGTCGACACCGCGCGGCTCGCCTGGAGCCAGCGCGGCCTCGACGTCCGCACCACCGCCGACGTCACCCGGCTGATGACGATGAGCATCGCCGACCTGCTCGACGACTGGTTCGAGTCGCCGCAGATCAAGGGCGCGATGGCGGTCAACGGCGTGATCGGCACCTGGGCCGGCCCGTACGAGCCGGGCACCGCGTACGTCATGGCGCACCACTCGATCGGCGACGTCGGCGACGGCCAGCTCGGCAGCTGGGGCTATCCCGAGGGCGGCATGGGCGCGGTCTCCGCCGCGATCGCCGTCGTCGGCACGCGAGTTCGGCGCCGAGATCCGGACCAACGCGCGCGTCGACCGGCTGATCGTGCGCGGCGGACGGGTCGAGGGCGCGGTGCTGGCCAACGGCGAGGAGTTGCGCGCGCCGATCGTCGTCACGTCGCTGCACCCCGAAGATCGCCTTCCTCGACCAGGTGCCGCGCAGCGAGCTGCCGGACTCGTTCGTCGCCGACATCGAGCGGTGGAAGACGCGCAGCGGCGTCGTCAAGATCAACCTCGCGCTGGCCGAACTGCCGAACTTCACCGCGAATCCGAGCGACGGGCTCGCCGAGCACCACACCGGGTCGGTCGAGATGGCGCCGACGATGGAGTTCATCGAGCGGGCGTTCCAGGACGCCCGCGAGGGGCGCGGCCGCGGTGCAGCCGTTCAGCGACGGCGTGATCCCGACCAGCCTCGACACGACGCTGTGCCCGGACGGCACGCACATCATGTCGCTGTTCACGCAATGGGTGCCGGCGGAGTGGAACGACGCGCCGCACACCGAGGAGCTCGAGGCGTACGCCGACCGGCTGATCGACCTCTACGACGCGGTGGCGCCGAACTTCAAGTCGTCGATCATGCATCGCGACATCGTCGGGCCGCACGAGATGGAGACAGGAGTACGGCCTGATCGGCGGCAACATCTTCCACGGCGAGCTGTCGCTCGAGCAGCTGTTCCACATGCGTCCGGCGCCCGGCTACGCCGACTACCGCACGCCGATCGCGGGGCTGTACAACGCGAGCTCGGCGACGCACGCCGGCGGCGGCGTGTGCGGCATCCCCGGTTGGCAGGCGGCGCGAGCGGCGCTGAAGGACCAGAAGCGCAGCTCGCGCCGGCTGCGCGCTGCACTGGCCCGCCGCGCTTCGTGAGCGACGCTTGCGGCGCGAAATCGGCATGCGGAGCCCTCCGGTGGCCGAACCGAGCGCAGCGAGAGGGCCAGTGAACGATGCGCTAGCGGCGATGCTGCGGGCGCGTTCGGTCGCGGTCGTCGGCGCGAGCGCCCGCGGCCGGACAGCTTCGGCGCGCGGATGATCGCCGAGGTCACGCCGCAGCACCGGAGCGCGCCGGATCCATCTGGTCAACCCGCGCTACGACCGATCGGCGACCGGCCGTGCCTGCCGTCGCTCGAAGCATCTGGACGAGCCGGTCGACCTCGTCCTGCTCGGCGTCGGCGACGCCGCGCTCGACGAGCAGCTGCGCGACGCCGCCCAGCTCGGTGCGCGCTCCGCGGTGATCTTCGGCAGCGCGCACGGCGACGGCGCTGCGCGCGTCACTGCGCGACATCGCGGTCGAAGCCGGGATGGCGCTGTGCGGCGCCGGGTGCATGGGCTTCGTCAATGTCGCGGACGGGCTGCGCGCGACCGGCTACCTCGAGCGCGGAGTCTGCCGAGCGGACCGATCGCGCTGGTCACGCACTCCGGCTCGATGTTCTCGGCGCTGCTGCGCACCCGCCGCGCGCTCGGCTTCACGGTCGCCGTGTCGTCCGGCCAGGAGCTGGTGACCACGACGGCGCGACTACCTCGACTACGTCCTCGACGAGACCGACACGCGCGTCGTCGCGCTCGTGCTCGAAACGGTGCGCGACGGGCCGCGGCTGGTCGCCGCGCTGCGCCGCGCGGCCGAGCGCGGCATCCCGGTCGTGCTGCTTGCCGGTCGGCGGCTCGCCGCTCGGATCTGCTTTGGTGACAGCGCATTCCGGCGCGCTGGCCGGGAGCGGGCCGCGTGGGAGGCGCTGGCCGAGGGCGACGGGCGCACTGCTCGTCGAGCGACCTCGCCGAGCTCACCGACACCCTCGAACTGCTCGCAACCGGACGGCGCGCACGCGCGGGGCGGGCATCGCGACCGTCCACGACTCCGGCGCCGAGCGCACGCTGGTCGCCGACCTGGCCGACGAACTCGGCGTACCGTTCGCGCCACTGTCGGCGCCGACCCGCGACGCGGCTCGACGAGCGTGCTCGACGACGGCCTCGTCGCCGAGAACCCGCTCGACCTGTGGGGCACCGGCGCCGGCTACCCGCGACCTGTTCGGCGCGAGCCTGCGGGCGATGGCCGACGACCCGGACGTGTCCGCCGTCGCGCTCGCCGTCGACCTGGTCGAGGAGTACGACGGCGACACGTCCTATCCCGACGCGGTGCTCGACGTACGACGGCGACGTGCCGCTCGTCGTGCTCGCCAATCTGCCGTCGGCGATCGACCAGCGACGCCGCCGCGCGGCTGCGCGCGCGCCGGCATCCCGGTGCTGGAGGGCACCCGCAGCGGGCTGGTCGCGCTGCGGCACCTCCTGGCCGCTCGCGACGCACACGGCCGCTCGATGCACCGGTCGTGATCGACAGCCGAGCGGCAGCACGCTGGTCGATCGCGACTGGACGACGTCCACGCCCGCTCGACGGCGCCGAGTCGTTCGCGCTGCTCGCGGACTACGGCATCGCCGGTCGGTGCGCGTGCCGCAGCGCGGCGACCGAGGCCGATGCCGTGCAGCCGCAGCTGCGATCGGCTACCCGGTCGTGCTGAAGACCGACGAGCCGAGCGATCGCGCACAAGAGCCGACGTCGGGCGGTGTCGTGCTCGGGCTCAGCGACGAGCCGCGGTCCGCGCGCGCCTACGACGAGCTCGCCGCCGGCTCGGGCCGCGACGTGCTGGTGTGCGCGACGGCCCGGCCGGGCGTCGAGCTGTCCGTCGGCCTCGTGCGCGACCCGCAGCTCGGCCCGCTCGTCGTGGTCGCGGCGGGTGGCATGCTGGCCGAACTGCTGACCGACCGCGCGGTGGCGCTGCCGCCGTTGACCACCGCAGCGCGCAGCGAATCTGCTGCACCGACTGCGGATTCGCGGCTGCTCGACGGGTGGCGCGGCGCGAAACCGTCCGATCTCGCCGCGCTCGTCGACGCCGTGGTCGCAGTGAGCACGCTCGCCGTCGAACTCGGCGACCGGCTCGCCGCACTCGACGTGAACCCGGTCATCGCCGGCCCGTCCGGCGCGGTCGCCGTCGACGCGCTCGATTCAGAAGATCGCGTAGACCTTGCGGACCGTCTCGTGGATCTCCCAGGTGCCGGTCCAGCCGAGGGGGAAGACCGCCATGTCGCCGGCGCCGAGCTCGAGCCGGCTCGCCGCCGTCCGGCGTGACCGTCATCCGGCCGGCGACGAGGTGGATGACCTCGTTCGTCTCCAGCGTCCAGTGCGACGGCCCGGGCGTGCACTCCCAGATACCGCCGGAACTGGTCGCCGTCGGCCCAGACCTCGAGGCCGGAGGTCGTCATCGGCGCGCCGGTCGCCTCGGCGAGCGGGCCCCAGTCCTCCAGCTCGGCGGCTCGGCGGCGGCGTGCGAGGTGCGGCGTCGGTCATGGTCAGGTCCTCTGCGGGAAGGGGAGGGCGATGGGGTCGGCGGCCAGCCGGCTGCGCCCGTCGGCGTCGAAGCGGTCGAGGCCGAGATCGGTGACGTCGAGGACGTCGGTCGGCCGTGCAGCGCAAGATCGGCGGCCGCGCGCGCGACGCCGGGGCCCCACATCATGCCGTGGCCGCCGGCCGCTGCGACGATGGTGCCGGCACCGGGTTCGCCGCCGCGCAGCAACGGACCGAGGATCGGCAGGTGGTCAGGCGTGTAGTCGATCGTCGCGGCCCAGGCGCGGCGCAGGCCGAGCCCGGCCGTGCCGGGAACAACTGCTCGACCCGGGCACGCATCCGCTCGTAGTACGGCCAGTCGAAGTCGACGGCCGGTCCGGGCTGCTCGTCCGGATTGCTCATGCCCCAGAGCAGCCCGCCGTGCTCGCCCGGGCGCCAGTAGATGCCGGACGCCGACGTCGAACACCATCGGCAGCGTGGCCGGGTCGGTGCCGGGCAGCGGCGCCGTCACGACCACCTGGTGCCGCGTGCCGCCGGCGATGATGCGACGCCGCCGGCGGCGCGTGCCGACCGCGGCGAGATCGGGTCCGCCGGTGAGCACGACGATGCCAGCGTCGATGTCGCCGCCGCTCGATCCGTACGGCGGTGTCGATGCCGTCGGATCCGTGCAGACGCGGTGAACCGTGCGTGCTCGCGGACGTCGACGCCGCAGCGCGACGAGCGCGGCCGTGTACGCGAGCACGTTGCGCGGCGCGTCGATGTACCCGTCGCCGGCGCGAACGACGCGCCGAGCGCGCACGCCCGGGGCCAGCCCGGTGCCCGTGCGGTCGAGTTCGTCCGGCTCCGACCCACTCGACGTCCAGGCCGAGCACGCGTTGCAGCGCGATGCGCTCGTGGGCGGCGGCACCTCGGCCGCGGTGAAGCACGGCATGAGGTAGCCCTGCGCGACGAAGCCGGAGTCGAGCGGGATACTGGTCGCGCTGCGTCCGGTAGAACTCGCGGCTGAACATGCCGAGCCGGATCGCGGCCTCGGTGCCGCCTTGCGCGCGCACCATGCCCGCCGCGCGGCTGCTGGCGCCAGCAGCCGAGGGTGGCGGCCTCGACGAGCACGACGGAAAGGCCGGCCTCGGCGAGCAGGCACGCCGTCCAGGCGCCGACCGTCCCGCCGCCGACGACCACGCGTCGACGCTGGTCACGCTGCTGACGCTGGCATAGACTGAACGCTCAGTCAATAGGCTGGGAGGAGCTGCGATGTACGGTCTGACCGACGCCGACCGGCGCATCCGCGACGCGGCGCGCGAGTTCGCCGACGAGCTGATCCCGTTCGAGGTGGAGGCCGAGCTCGCCGGCGGCGCGCTGCCGGACGAGACTGCCGACGCGCACCACGAGCAGGCGATCGCGCGCGGGCTGTACGCGACGAACATGCCGGCGCTCGGTCGGGCGGCCCGGGCTGCACGATGCTGCAGCAGGTGCTCGTCCAGGAACAGGTCGGCCGCGTCACCAACGGGCTGGCCTGGGTGATGCACACGCCGCCGGCGTGGTGGGTCGACGTCGCGACCGAGTCACCAGAAGCGAGCGCTGGCTGCGCCCGGCCGTGCGCGGCGAGCGGCACGAGTGCTACGCGATCACCGAGGAGTTCGCCGGATCGGACGTCGGCGCGATCGCAGCAACCGCGGTGCGCGACGGCGACGACTACGTGGTCAACGGCGTGAAGTGGCACGTCACGTCGTACAACCTCGCCGACTACTGCTTCGTGCAGGCCAAGCTCGACGGCGGCGAGCACGTGCTGCTCGTCGTCGACCTGCCGTGGCCCGGCGTCGAGGTGGTGCGCACGCCGGCGTACACGCACAACATCGCCGACCACCATCCGATCGTGTCGTTCACCGACGTCCGCGTCCCGGTCGACGCACCTCGTCGGCGCCGAGGGCGACGGGCATGACCTTCGCGCACGACTGGTTCCGCTTCGAGCGGATGATGGTCGCGGCGCGGTGCGTCGGCGCGGCGCAACGGCTGCTCGACGAGGCGACCGCGTTCGCCGCGACTCGCCAGGTCGGCGGCCAGCGGCTCGGCGACCACCAGCTGGTGGCCGGCATGCTCGCCGACAGCGCGACCGAGCTGTTCGCCGCGCGCGGCGATGCTCTACGAGGTCGCGCGCTCGGTCGACGCGGGCGCCGACCGCAAGCTGCTGCACGGGCGCGCGTCGATGGCCAAGCTGTACTGCTCGGAGATGGCCGGACGGGTCGCCGACCGCGCCGTGCAGATCTTCGGCGGCCGCGGCTACATGCGCGAGAACGTCGCCGAGCGGATGTACCGCGAACTGCGGGTCGAGCGCATCTGGGAAGGCGCCAGCGAGCTGCAGCGGCTGATCGTCGCCCGGCAGCTGCTCAATCGCGGGGCTGCGGCTCTACTCGAGGATTAGTCGATCAGGGCGCCCGGTTCGCCACGGGTGCGCCGGGTCGGTTCGACGCAGCGCGAGTCGAGCCAGCTCCGAGCACGCTCGTCGAGCAGCGGCGCAGCCGCCGCAAAGTCGGCCATCCAATCATTGTTCGCTAGATTTGCCGGATGGCGTTCGAGGTCGGTGCCGACGCGTACGGACGGTTCATCGGGCGGTATTCCGAGCCGCTGGCCGCCGAGTTCGTCGCACTGGCCGGCGCACAGCGCGGCCAGCGCGCATTGGACGTCGGCTGCGGGCCCGGCGCGTTGACAGCGCAGCTTGTCGAGCGACTCGGCGCCGACGCGGTAGTGGCCGTCGATCCCTCCGAGCACTTCGCCGCAGCCGTGCACGAGCGGCTGCCCGAGGTCGACGTGCGACGTGCGTCTGCCGAGCAGCTGCCGTTCCCGGATGACAGCTTCGACCTCGCCCTCGCGCAGCTGGTCGTGCACTTCATGGCCGATCCGGTGGCCGGCCTCGCCGAGATGGCGCGGGTGACCCGTACGGGCGGCGTGGTCGCGGCGTGCGTCTGGGACCACGCGGGCGGGGGCGGACCGCTGTCGGTGTTCTGGCGGGCCGTCCTTGATCTCGACCCGACCGCAGAGGACGAGTCGGGCCTGGCCGGCGCGCGGGAGGGGCATCTGGCGGAGCTGTTCGAGAGCGCCGGATTGGATGCCATCGAGGCGACGTCACTGTCCGTGCACGTGCGCTACGCGAGCTTCCTCGAGTGGTGGGAGCCGTTCACGTTCGGTGTCGGTCCGGCGGGCGACTACGTCGCCGGGCTCGATGACCACCGTCGCGATGCACTGCGCGACCACTGCGCGGAACTGCTTCCGGCCGCCCCGTTCGACGTGTCCGCGTCGGCCTGGACCGCGCTCGGCCGCGCCGGCTGACCCGGACTCGCTGCGCCAACGGGCAAGCCAGCGCGCCGTCGCCGGTGGTACTTTCTGTGCCCCAACTCCAGGGAGCGCTGTCATGCGCCGATCCGTGCTCGTTTTCGCCGCCGTCATCTTTGCAACGTTCATCGTCGCGCCCGACGCGGGGGCGGTCGGGCCGGGCGGCTGGAACCATCTCGGGGTCGGGGCGACCAGTTCGACGCCGTCGCTGGACGGGCACGTCTACGCCTTGAACTCGCAGAATCCCGGCGTGCTGTACGCGGGTGGCGACTTCACCTCGCGCGGGCGGGAACCCCAAGGCGAAACGCATAGCGCGGTGGAACGGCAGCACGTGGAGCGCGCTCGGCAACACTCCGCTGACGAACGGCTCCGTCTCCGCGATCGCCTACCACGCGGGAAAGGTCTACGTCGGCGGCACTTTCCTGAACGCCGGCGGGCACGGCAACGCCGACTTCCTCGCGGTCTGGGACGGCTCGTCCTGGGCGCCCTTCTGCAACTCGACGAACGGCGATCCGACCTTCGGCGGCTCAGTCGATGCGCTCCAGATCATCGGGAACACGCTGTACGTCGGCGGGTCGTACCAGAACGGTGCGGGCATCGACGCGGCCGACTACCTGCTCGCCTGCGACCTGACCACGGGCGCGTCGAGCGCGACGGTCGGCGAACGATGGCGACTTCGAGGGCGGCGTCTATGCGCTGACCGCCGACAGCAACGGCACGCTGTACGCCGGCGGAACCTTCATCAACCTGGACAACATCCCTGAGGCTGATCACGTAGCCGCCTATGACGGCACGTGGCACGCGATGGGTACGGGGCCCAACGGTCGCGCGGTCGACGACATCGTCCGCAGCCTCACGGCGAAAGGCACAAACGTCTATGTGGGGACGGACGCGGTCGACATCGCCGGGATTGCGCAGGCCGATCACGTTGCCCGGTGGAACGGCACGTCGTGGAGCGCGGTCGGCGCGAACACCGCCGGTACCGACGGCTGGTTCCCCGCAACGACGTTCATCAACGCGTTGACCACGTACGGATCGCTCGTCGTCGCGGCCGGTTCGTTCCTGAACGCCAACGGCACGGCGACCGCAGACCATATCGGCTACTTCGACGGCACGAAATGGCGACCGATCGGATCCGACGGTGCCGGCAACGGACCGCTGCCCGGCGTGGAGACGGCACTCGCGGTCGTCAACGGCAACCTGTACGCCGCCGGCAACTTCACCTCGGCGGGTGGCGACGGCCTCGCGCGATTCCTCGCGGCGCATTCGCTGCGCCTGCCCGACAGCATGATCGGCGGTACCCGCACCGGCCACTTCGCAGGCAACGGGGTGTACAGCTCGACCGGCGCCGGTGAGGTGAGAACGTTGACGATCAAGCGCGGCAAGAGCGAGATCTGCTATCTGAAGATCCAGAACGACGGGTTGGTCGCAGCGACGTTCGCGATCAAGGCCACCGGCGGCGCGAACGGCATCAAGGCGCGCTACTTCCAAGGAACCAACAACGTCACGCCGGGTGTCGACGCCGGCACCTACTCCACCGGCAGCATCGCGCGCAGGCAGCTTCGTCCTGCTTCGGGTGAAGGTGAGCGTCGCCCACTCGAGCGCGAACTCGACAACGTTCGTCGTCGCTGCGAGGTCGACGACCGGCACACCGCCCGATGCGGTGCGCGCGGTCGTCAAGGCGCGTTAGTCGTCGTCCTCGTCGCGGGCCAACCAGGTAGCCAGCCGCTCGATCGCCGTCTCGAACTCGGGATTGAGGTCGACGAAGGTCTGCAGGCGACCGGCCAGCCATTCCAGGCTGACGTCCTCCTCGCCGCGCCGAGCGACGAGTTCCTCGATCCCGCGATCGGTGAAGTACACCGCGCCTCCCCGGCTACGCGAAGGCAGACGCGACGATCTCGCGTTGCTGTGCCTCGTGCACGGCTAGCGAGCCGACCGCGGGCGACGCCGACGCTCGCCGGGTGACCCGCAGCAGCTGGCGCCCGTCGAGGTGCTCGGGCAAGTTCAGCGCGATGAACGGGAAGCCGCCCTGGTTGGCCGGCTCCTCCTGCACCCAGACCATCTCGGCATCCGGGTAGCGGTTGCAGCTCGGCACGGAGCTCGTCGACCGGCAGCGGGTAGAGCTGCTCGACCCGCACGATCGCGACGTCGTCGCGCCCGTTCTCCCTGCGCGCCGCGGCCAGGTCGTAGTAGACCTTCCCGCTGCACAGCAGCAGCCGCCGCACCGACGACGCCCGCGCCGGGATCGGGCAGCACGGGCTGGAACGTCCCGCTGGTGAAGTCGTCGAGCTGGCTGACCGCAGCCTTCAGTCGCAGCAGCGACTTCGGCGTGAACGCGATCAGCGGGCGGCGCACCGGCGAGAGCGCCTGGCGGCGCAGCAGGTGGAAGTAGTTCGCCGGTGACGAGCACATCGCGACCGTCATGTTGTTCTCGGCGCACAGCTGCAGGAACCGCTCGGGACGGCCGGATGAGTGGTCCGGCCCCTGTCCCTCGTATCCGTGCGGCAGCAGCAACGTGACGGCGCTGCGCTGCCCCCACTTCGCCTCTCCGGAGGCGATGAACTCGTCGACGATCGTCTGCGCGCCGTCGGCGAAGTCGCCGAACTGCGCCTCCCAGCACACCAACGCGTCGTCGCGCACGACCGAGTAGCCGTACTCGAACCCCATCACTGCGTACTCGGACAGCAACGAGTCGTAGGCCATGAATGTCTGCGGCGTATCGGACAGGTTCTTCAGCGGCGAGTACTCGTCGCCGGTATTGCGATCGATGAGCACTGCGTGCCGCTGGGTGAACGTGCCGCGCCGGCTGTCCTGCCCGGACAGCCGTACCACCCCACCGTCGATGACCGATTGCACCGAAGGCGAACAGTTCGGCCGTGGCCCAGTCGACATCGCCGGAACTGGCCATCGCCACGCGCCGGTCGATCTGCGGCTTGAGCCGCGGATGCACCGTGAAGCCCTCCGGCGGGTTCGCGTAGGCGTCGGCGATGCGCTTGATCACCTCGAGGCTGACGGCCGTGGTCACCTGCTGCGAGGGGGATTGCTTCTCGATGTCCGGCTCGGGTGCCGACTTGCCCGACGTGTTACGGGTCTCGACGAACACCTTCTCCAGCTGTGCCTGGAAGTCTTTCAGCGCGGCTTCGGCGTCTTCGAGCGTGATGTCGCCGCGTCCGACCAACGCCTCGGTGTAGAGCTTCCGGACGCTGCGCTTGGCGTCGATGATGTCGTACATCAGCGGCTGCGTGAACGACGGGTTGTCGGCCTCGTTGTGGCCGCGCCGCCGATAGCAGACCATGTCGATGACGACGTCCTTGTTGAACTCGCGCCGGTACTCGACCGCGAGCTTCGCGACGCGGACGCACGCCTCGGGGTCGTCACCATTCACGTGGAAGATCGGCGCGGCGATCATTCGTGCAACGTCGGTCGAGTACAACGACGAGCGCGATGCCGACGGTGAGGTCGTGAAGCCGACCTGGTTGTTCACGATCACGTGCACCGTGCCGCCGGTGCGGTATCCGCGCAGCTGCGACAGGTTCAACGTCTCGGCCACGACACCCTGGCCCGCGAACGCAGCATCGCCGTGCAGCAACAGCGGCAGCACGGTGAACGCCGATTGGCCCTGGTTGAGCAGATCCTGCTTGGCGCGCACGATGCCCTCGAGCACGGGATCGACGGCTTCGAGGTGCGACGGGTTGGCCGTCAACGACACCGCGATGTCCTTGCCGTCTCCGGCGTGGAACGTGCCGTCGGCCCCGAGGTGGTACTTCACGTCTCCAGACCCCTGCGCGGTGCTGGGATCGATGTTGCCCTCGAATTCGTTGAAGATCTTCGAATACGGCTTGCCGACGATGTTGGCCAGCACATTCAGGCGTCCGCGGTGCGGCATGCCGATGACGACCTCGTCGAGATCCTGCGCCGCGGCTTCGGTCAGGACGGCGTCGAGCAGCGCAATGACCGTTTCGGCGCCCTCGAGGCTGAACCGCTTCTGCCCGACGTACTTGGTCTGCAGAAACGTTTCGAACGCCTCGGCCGCGTTGAGCCGGCCGAGAATGTGCAGTTGCTCGTCGCGGGTCGGGGGTTCGGACTTGACCTCGATGCGAGCTTCGAGCCAGCGGCGCTGTTCCGGATCGGTGATGTGCCGGTACTCGACCCCCACCCGCCGGCAATACGCGTCGCGCAGCACACCGAGGATGTCGCGCAGCTTCATCAACTTCTCGCCGGCGAAGCCCCCGACGGGGAACTCGCGATCGAGGTCCCACAAGGTCAGGCCGTAGCTGGTGATGTCGAGGTCGGGGTGCTTGCGCACGGTGTACTCGAGCGGGTCGGTGTCGGCCATCAGGTGCCCGCGCGTGCGATAGGCGTTGATCAGCTCGATGACATGGGCTTCTTTACTGATCTCGCCCTCGTGCCGGAAGTTGCTGTCGACCCGCCAGCGCACCGGCTCGTACGGGATCTTGAGCGCCTTGAAGATCTCGTCGTAGAAATCGTCGGCGAGCAGCAGCTCGTGCACGCGGCGCAAGAACTCGCCCGACTGCGCACCCTGGATGATGCGGTGGTCGTACGTGGACGTGAGCGTCATGATCTTGCTGATGGCACGGTCGACGAGTTGGTCGGGGTTCATGCCGCTGAACTCGGCTGGGTACTCCATCGCGCCGACGCCGACGATCGTGCCCTGCCCGGCCATCAGTCGCGGGACGGAGTGGTTCGTGCCGATGGTGCCCGGATTGGTGAGGCTGATCGTCGTCGCGGCGAAGTCGTCGGTGGTGAGCTTGCCTGCACGGGCCCGGCGGATGATGTCCTCGTAGGCGTTCCAGAACGCCGCGAAGTCCATCGTCTCGGAGTTCTTGATCGACGCGACGACAAGTGACCGCGCGCCGTCCTTGCCGGCCAGATCGATCGCGATGCCGAGGTTGACGTGGTCGGGCTTGAGGATCGCGGGCTTGCCCTCCACCTCGACGAACGCGTTGTTCATCTCGGGGTGGTCCTTCAGCGCGCGGACGATCGCGTAGCCGATGATGTGGGTGAAGCTGACCTTGCCGCCACGCGCACGGCGCAGGTGGTTGTTGATCACGACGCGGTTGTCGGCGATCAGCTTGGCCGGCACGGCACGCACACTCGTCGCCGTCGGGACGGTCAGCGAGCTCTGCATGTTCGCGACGACCCGCGCTGCTGCGCCGCGCAGCTGGGTGGGCTGCGGCGGTGCTGGCTTCTCGTCCTTCTCGGTCGTTTCGTCCTTCTCGGCCGGCTTCGGTTCAGGCTTGCTCTCAGCCTTGGCCGCCGGGCTTCGGCTCGGGTTGTTTCGGCGTCTCGGACTTCGGCTCGGCCTTGGCTTCGGCTTTTCGGTTTGCTCTGCGCCGGCGCCGAGGCGCCGTTGCCGCTGGCGGCCGGCTCCTGGTTGGCCGCGGGCGCTGGCCGGTAGTCGGCGAAGAAGTCGTGCCAGGCCTCGTCAACACTGGACGGGTCGGCCTGGTAGCGCTCGTACATGTCCTCGACGAGCCACTCGTTCGCGCCGAAGTCGCTCACCACCGGACTGGAATCGCTGCTGGTCGACGATTCTGCGTCTGTCGTCACGGATCCGGCCATCCTCGAGTTGTCGTCGCGTGCGCTGTGCCAATGGTCCAGATTACGCGCCGGTTACCGGCGGGTCATGCCCGCGCGCCGGACTGTGTGGCAATAGACGGGACCAGTCGACGTCCGGGCTAGGTGATGTCCCGGTTCATCGTGAATGCGGCGCCGATGACGCCAGGGACGAACGCCCACAGCAGCAGCGTGACCACCCCGCCCAGCGGGCTCAGCAGGGTCACGATGTCGTCCGGGCCAGAGCCCTTGCTGAACAAGATCGACACGACGGCACCCGCCGGCATGTACGGCCACGCGTTGCGCACCCCGGGGATTGCCAGCAGGATGTTCTGCAAGATCAGCAGGAAGATGATGCCGACCGTGACGGCCACAATCTGGTTCCGCAACAGCGCGCCGATCCCGAGCCCGATGATGCCGAACAGGGCAAGCACGAGGAACAACCCGAAGATGGAGCGACGCAGAGTCGGGTCGCCGAGGTCGAAGGCGATGTTCCGGCTCGCCAGCCAGGGCAGCGTCATCGCGAGTTCGAGTGCGATGCAGGCGAGTGCATAGAGCATTCCGATCAGGGCGTACGCGATCATCTTGGCGGTGATCAGCGTCCAGCGTGACGGGGTGACGAGCACCGTCGGCGTGATGGTCTGGTACCGGAACTCGGTGGTGACGCCGAGCACGCCCAGCACGAACACCGCGATCGACGCGTTGTTGCTCGAGGCGAAGATGTCGGGGACGTCGTGTTTCGTGACCACGCCGCCGGATGACAGGAAGCTGCTCAGCACGACGAGCACGCAAATCGCGAGGACTGCGACCAGCAGCCAGAACCAGACCTGGGTGGTGCGCAGCTTGACGAACTCGGCGTGGACGAGCCGGATCATCGCGCTCCTCCCTGGCTCGGCTGCATGGCTGCCCCGGGGGCCTGTGCAGAGCCGGTCAGCTGGAAGAAGAGGTCTTCGAGATCGAAGCTCTGCGCACTGAGTTCGTGCAATTCGACGCCGGTGGTGAAGGCGAGATGGCCCACCTGTTCGAGGGTCATCCCGCGCACCTGCAGCGTCAGCGGGTCCTCGTGCTGGGCGAATCCGCCACCTGACGCGATCGCCTCCCCGAGCGCGGCCGGATTCGGCGTGCGCACCCGCACCGACTCCGAGCCGGCTGTCAGCTCCGCGATCGTCCCCGCCCTGACCAGCTGGCCGTGATTGAGGATGACCACCCGATCGGCGACCTCTTGCACCTCGTTGAGCTGGTGGCTGGAGACGAGCACGGTCCGTCCCTCACTGGCGAGGTGCCGGAAGAACCCGCGTAACCAGCGGATGCCGTCGGGGTCGAGCCCGTTCGCCGGTTCGTCCATCACGAGCACGCTGGGATCGCCGATGAGCGCCGACGCCAGGCCGAGCCGTTGCCGCATCCCGAGCGAGTAGCCACGCACCTTGCGCTTGCCGGCCGCGCCGAGGCCGACCATGTCGAGCACCGCGTCGGCGCGCTTCAGCGGCAACCCGGCCGCGATGCAGAGGATGCGCAGGTGATTACGACCGGTACGGGCCGGGTGGAAGCTCGACGACTCCAGCGCGGCACCGACGCGGGTGATCGGCCGTGGCAGGCTCTTGTACGGGCGCCCGCCGATCGTCGCCGTGCCGCCAGTGGGATGCACCAGGCCGAGCACCATCCGCAACGTGGTCGTTTTGCCTGCTCCGTTGGGCCCAAGGAAGCCGGTGACCGACCCCGGTTCGACGGTGAAACTGAGCCGATCGACCGCGCGAATGCGCCCGTGGAAGACCTTGGTCAGGTCGGTGGCAACGATCTGCGCGTCAAGGTTGGTCGGTGGTGCGGCTGCGGTCACCGGCCTATTCGACCACGACTTGGTAGCTGGACAGCGTTGGATCGGCCGCGTAGGCGATTCGGACTCCGTTTCGCGCCGCGTCGCCGAGGGCGTCGATCGCCTCGGCGGTGATGAGTTCCCCGGGGGCGAGTACCGGGATACCGGGCGGGTAGGGCGCGATCAGCTCGGCACTGACCCGGCCGGTTGCCTCGGTGGCCGGGACGGACTCGTGCGCGGCGAAGAACGCAGCCCGCGGTGACATCGCCGACGGCGGGATCTGGGCCGTCCAGATCGAGGTCGCGGAACGCGGGCGCGGCTCGCCCGGCTCGACGGACTCGATCGCGGTGCACAACCGGTCGAGCGTCGCCTCGTCGTCGAGCATCGTGACTATCGGCACGAGCATGTCGCGGTCGGCCTGCTCGACCGGCACACCCGCACTGATCAGCGCGCGTTCCAGCGCATTGCCGTCGACGCGGTCGAGCAGCACGACCAGCTTCGCGGGGTCGAATCGGCCGGCGGCGAAATCGTCCGGTCCGGGAACTGTGTGCCCGCCGGTACTCAGCCGGGCGCGTGCGGCGGCCATCAGGCCGACGAGGCGATCCAGCAGCTCGCGTCCGAGCGGGGCGCCGAGCACGGCCCGAGCTGCGTCGATGCTGGCCAGGATCGTTCCGGACGGGCTGGTGGTGGCCGCTGCGTCGAAGGCGCGATCGAGTCGCGCCGCATCGAGCCGCTCGGTACGGGCCAGTAGCAGCGCGGCCTGCGAGTAGGCCGGCAGCGCCTTGTGCGCCGAGGTGATCAGGGCGTCGGCGCCGGCCTGTAACGCATGCGCCGGATACGCGGGATGGAAGCCGAAGTGGCCGCCCCACGCCTGGTCGACGACCACCGGGATGTCACGGGCATGGGCGAGCGCCACCACGGCGGGCAGGTCGGACAGCGTGCCGACGTAGCTCGGCTCGACGCAGAAGACCGCGGCGGCGTCGGGATGTTCGGCCAGCGCAATCTCGAGCGCCGGGAGCGACAGCCCCGTGGGCAGGCCGAACCGCGGATCGATGTCGCTGGGCAGCCAGACCGGATCGAGCCCGGCCAGGATCAGCCCGGACAGCGTGCTGCGGTGGGCGGCGCGGCTGACCAGCACCTGCTGTCCCGGCTGGCCCACCGCGAGCGCGGCGACCTGGTTGACGTGGGTCGAGCCACCCGTCGAGTAGCGGCACCAGTCGGCACCCCAGAGGTCGGCTCCGAGCCGTTCCGCTTCGGCCAGCGCAGCGGCGGCGTGCTTGATCGTGTCCAGCCCGCCGAACAGCGGAACATCGCTATCGAGCAACCGCCCGAGCGTGGGCCAGATGGCACCGGCGCGACGCTTGTGGCCAGGGATCGTGAACGGGGCGGCCCCGCTGTGCACGGAGCGCTGCCACGCGTCAAGCAGCGGCGCGTCCGCGTCGTCCATCGGGTCAGGAGGCGAGCGCGGGAATGACCTGCGACTCGAACAACTCGACACTCGAGCGGTCGTAGGCCGCGTCGATGAAGTTGCAGATCGCGTAGCTCAACCCCATCTCGTTGGCCGCGGTGAGCCGCTCCACGATCTGCTCAGCGGTACCGACCAGCGGGCCGGTCTTGTACATGTTCTCGTACCGCTTGAGCTGATCGGGCGGGATGAGCGGCGTGTAGTGGTCGAGAATCCAGTCCAGCTTGGCCTGCACGTCCTTGTCGCTCTCGCCGATCACGACGTTGTAGTTGCCGGAGCGGGTGATGGTCTCGAAGTCGGTCCCGACGTCCTTGCAGTGCTCGGCGAGGATCTCGGACTTGCGCTTGAAGGTTTCCGGCGTCGCGTCGAAGTTCGTGTACTGGGCGTACTTCGCGGCGATGCGCAGCGTCTTCTTCTCGCCGCCGCCGGCGATCCAGAGCGGGATGCCGCCACGTTGCTGGGGGAGCGGACGGCAGATCGCACCCTGCACCTGGTAGTACTTGCCGACCAGGGTCGTGGTGCCCGACGTCCACAGGTCGCGCATGATCTGCACGCCCTCGTCGAGCATGCCGAGACGATCGCCGGCGCTCGGGAAGCCGTAGCCGTACGCCCTCCATTCGTGCTCGTACCACCCGGCGCCGATACCCATCTCGACGCGCCCCGCTGAGACCGCGTCGACACTGGTCGCGACCTTCGCGAGGTAGGCCGGGTTGCGGTAGGCCATGCACGTGCACATCTGGCCGAGCCGTACGCGGTCGGTGACCGCGGCGAAGGCGGCCATCAAGGTCCACGCCTCGTAGGTCGCTTCGTCGGTCGGGACGGGCACGGTGTGGAAGTGGTCATAGACCCAGACGCTTTCCCAGGGCCCGTTGTCGGCGGCCTGGGCCAGTTCGCGCATCACTCGCCAGTGCTCTTTGGTCTCGATGCCGGCGAGGTCAAGACGCCAACCTTGCGGGATAAACATTCCGAAGCGCATGACTTCACCTTAGGGTCGCGACATGCGGCACGACGAGCAGTGGGCACGGGAGCGGTTCGAGCAGGCCAAGGTGGCTCGATTGGCCACCGTGTCGGGCGATGGGTCACCACACCTCGTCCCCATGGTCTTCGCGGTGGAAGAAACGCGACTGATCAGTGCGGTCGACGACAAACCGAAATCGACGACCGACCTGCGCAGGCTGGACAACATCGCGGTCAACCCGTTCGTCAGCGTGCTGGTGGATCACTACGACGACGACAACTGGACGCAGTTGTGGTGGGCGCGTGCCGACGGCTGGGGTCGGATCTACGACGAGTACGACCTGACCGCACTCGTGGCGCGGTACGCGCAGTACCGCGAGCAGCCGCCGGCCGGGCCGGTGATCGTGATCGAGGTGGATCACTGGTCGGGTTGGTCGGCTTGAACCTCGTCGAGATCACCGACGCAAACCGCGAGGCGGTTCTCGCCCTGCGCGTCGCTGCGGGCCAGGAGCAATTCGTCGGGACGGTACCCGGTGCGCTGGCCGAAGCCGCGGACCTCCCGCAAGCCAAGCCGTGGTTTCGTGCCATCTACGTCGACGATGCGCCGATCGGACTCGTGATGATCAGCTGGGACGTGCCGCCGCAGCCGCCGGAAATCGTCGGTCCGTGGTACTTGTGGAAGTTGATCATCGACGGGCGGTACCAGGGGCGTGGCCACGGCGCAGCCGCCGTCCGACTCATCGCTGAGCTGGTGCGCGCAGCCGGAGGGGCGGAGCTGCTGACGAGCTACGTGGTGGGTGACGGCGGTCCCGGCGGCTTCTACGAGCGGCTCGGATTCGAGCCGACCGGCGACACCGTCTTCGACGGCGAGATCCTGATGCGTCTGCCGCTGGCCCCGTCGTGAGCGGCGTTTCGCCGCAGCTCTCGGATCGGGTCTTCTTGACCGACTCGGGGCTCGAGACGGATCTGATCTTCAATCATGGGGTCGAGCTGCCGAGCTTCGCGGCGTTCCCGCTGCTCGATGATGCGGCCGGTTGCGAGCTGCTCGCGGACTACTTCCGTCAGCACGCCGAGGTGGCCGCAACGCACGGAGTCGGCTTCATCTACGAGGCGCCGACGTGGCGGGCGAGTGCCGATTGGGGAGCGCTGCTCGGGTACGACGCGGCCGCGTTGCGTTCGGTGAACGGGCGCGCGATCGAATTCCTTCGCCGGCTGCAGTCCGAGGCCGGTGGCGAGGCAGTCGTCAGCGGCTGCATCGGCCCGCGCGGAGACGCCTACCAACCGGAATCGGCGATGAGCGCGGCGGATTCCCGCGCGTATCACCGAGCGCAGATCGAGGCGTTCGGTGCCGCAGGTGCCGATCTGGTCAACGCCATGACGATCACCTATCCGGACGAAGCCATCGGGATCGTGCAGGCGGCCGGTGACGTGGGCATACCGGCCGCGGTGTCGTTCACAGTCGAGACCGACGGACGGCTGCCGGACGGCAGCACCCTCGCCGACGCGATCCGAGTGACTGACGACGCCACTGACGGAGGCGCCGGCTATTTCATGGTCAACTGCGCGCATCCCACGCACGTCGAACATGCTCTTTCCGCTGGTGGCGACTGGACAGGCCGCATGCGCGGTATCCGTGCGAACGCGTCGCGGCGCAGCCACGCCGAACTCGACGAGGCAGCCGATCTCGACGACGGTGACCCGATCGAACTCGGCGACGACTACCGGCGGCTGCGCACGATTGCGCCGAGCCTCACCGTTCTCGGCGGCTGCTGCGGAACCGATCTGCGACACGTCCGCGCGATCGCTGCGGCCTGCGTTCCGCTGCAGTGAGATCTGCTAGTAGACATAGTCAGGTAGTGGGCATAGTCTAGTGCAGTGACATCGGAGCACGATCCGCAACTGCTCAAAGGAGTGCTGTCGTTGCTGCTGCTCAGCCTGTTGGCCGAGCGCGAGTCGTACGGCTACGAGGTTGTCCAGCGCCTGCAAGAACTCGGCCTGGGCGGGATCAACGAAGGAACCGTGTATCCAGCGCTGGCGCGCCTCGAGCGCGAGCAGAAGGTCGCGTCGAGGCTGGTGGCCTCGCGATCGGGCCCGGCGCGCAAGTACTACCGACCGACCGCGGCGGGCCGTCGAGCCTTTGCAGCCGGATCGGAAAGCTGGTTCTCACTGGTGGAGGTCGTGAATCCCGTGCTTGCGCGGGGTTTCGCCGATCGCACCATTCGAACGGGAGAGGCGTAAGCATGACGCAATCGCAAACGATGATCGACCGGCTCCGCATCGAGCGCGCCGTGTGGACGCTCGACGCACGTCTGCAGGACCTGCCCCAGAAGTCGCGGGTGGCCAAGCGCCGCGAGCTTCGGCAGAACCTGCGAGCCGCCGCCGCTGAGATAGGTGCGCGTCAAGCCGTGCGCCAACTCGGTGATCTTCGAGTCGTCGCGGCCGACTACCTGGCCGCTGAATACGGCGACGTGGGGCGTCGTCCGTCATGGACGGCGGCCGCCATCTGGATCGCGGCTGTCGATCTGGTCATGATGCTGATCGACCACGTCACATCGAGTGCGTTTCGCGCTGGAGTGACCGCGGCACGCGACCACCCGACCGGCACATTCCATTGGGACGGCGTGCCCCTGCTGACACACGACGGTGCCGTCACCTATGTCGGCGGGAGCTATTCCTCGGTCGGCGGATCGTGGACGGTCTGGGTGTACCTGCTCATGTTCGGCGGGGCCGTTCTGGCCGGGCGGCTGTGGCGGCTCGTGCCGGCTCTGCGCGGCCGCTCCTTCGCGCGAAGCGCATTGCCTGACTAACCGCCGGCCCTCCCGACGAATCGGCGGCTGTGGCTGGTCGATCGTGGGGTGTGCGTCGGGCTGGTGGCTCGGCCTACCGGGGCGTCAACACGCAGAACTCATGGCCGTCGGGATCGGCCATCACGACCCAGCTGACCTCGCCCTGGCCGATGTCGACTCGGCTCGCGCCCAGTGCGATGAGCCGCTCGACCTCGGCCTGCTGATCACCGTCGGGAGGCGGAGCGAGGTCGAAGTGCAGCCGGAACTTGCCGGTCTTCGGCATTAGCGGCGGGCCACCCCACGTGATCTTCGGGCCACCGTGCGGCGAGCGGATCGCGGTCTCTTCGTCCTGGTCCCAGACCAGCGGCCAGCCCAGCGCCTCGCTCCAGAAGTACCCGACGCCCTGAGAGCCGTTGCCCGCAAGGGCGCCGATGAATCCGCATTCGGCAAGGAAGTTGTTGCCCGGCTCGATGACGCAGAACTCGTTGCCTTCGGGATCGGCGAGCACCACATGAGCGTCCTGTGGGCTTTGCCCGATGTCGATGTGACGCGCGCCGAGGTCGAGCGCCTTGGCCACCGTCTGCTGCTGCGCTTCGAGCGATGCACTCGTCAGGTCGAAGTGCACCTGGTTCGGACCGACCTTCACCTCGTTGGTGGGCGCGAATCGGATCTGGAACCCGGTGTCATCGCTAGGTAGCAATGCGACCGACGGAGGGTCTTCTGCTAGTTCCCAGCCCAGAACGCCGGCCCAGAAATGCGCCAGACGGCGCGGGTCGTTCGCATCGAAGCAGAGGGCGAGAAGTCGCAAGGCCATGTCGCTGCGCATCTCCGATCCACTGACTGAGGTACGCGGCGCAACGCTAAGGCGCTCGCCCACACCCCGCAACGCGATTTAGTCACGAAGCACGCGTTGTTGGACACTGGGATCATGACCGAGCCCGGACCGCTGGCCAACGTGATGATCACCCTCGGCGCACGAGACCTGGCCGAACTTCGAGCCTTCTACGGACGGGTCGGGTGGCCGCAGGTCATCGACGAGGACGACTTCGCGGCATTCGACGTGCGCGGTGTCGTCCTCGCACTCTTCCCCATCGCGAAACTGGCCGGTGACGGCAGGAGCGAGCCAGACCCGGGCAGCGGGGGTATCCGCTTCACGATCGGGATCATGGTCGACACCGCCGAAGAGGTTGATTCGCTGACAGAGCAGATGCGGCGGGCCGGCGCGCGGGTGACCAAGGAACCCGTCGATGCCGAGTTCTTCACCGGTCGCTCGGCCTACCTAGCCGATCCGGAAGGCAACTACTTCGAGATCGCCTGGGCCACGCGCGACAACCCGATCCAAGCGCGCCGGGTCACTCCCGCGAAACGGTGAGTCGAATTATCCGTGCGCTGCTCGACGTAAGGGTAGGCGGCGCGGCTCGGGTGCCGCGCCGGTAAAGGCAGGAGCAGGCTCGTGTCCGCATCAGTGCTCTACATGTCGATGTCGCTCGACGGGTACATCGCAGGTCCCAACGATGAGCCCGGTAACCCCGGCGGCGACGGGTTCATGCGGCTGCACGATTGGTTCGTCCGTCCGGGCGGGGAATTCGTCCGGCCGTCGGGGGTGGCCGGAGAACTGTGGGACGAGTGGAACGCGACTGGCGCGGTGGTCGCCGGACGGCGCACCGTCGAGCAGGCCGACCACTGGGGCGGTGATCATCACGGCGTGCCGATCTTCGTGCCCAGTCACCGGCCGCCCGCCGCATCCGTCGCGGACTATCCGCTGGTGACCTACGTGACCGATGGGATCGCCAGCACGATGGCCCAGGCGAAGTCCGCCGCTGGTGACCTGGATGTCCTGGTGCACGGCGCATACACGGCGCAACGAGCGCTCGAGGCCGGTGTCCTCGACGAAATTCAGATCCACCAGATCCCGGTGCTGTTCGGTGCCGGGCGACGGCTGTTCGAGATGCTGCCGTCGCGTGTCGAATTGGACATCGTTCGTGTGATCGACACGCCTGATGCCACGCACATCCGGTACCGCGTCCGTCGCTGAACCGGTGAGGTCAGTTGGTCAGCCGGTCGACCTCGGCGAGCAGGTGTGAGACCTGGCCGGTCACGCTGAACCTGTTGCGTGCGTATTGGGCTGCCACCGGCCCGCGGGTGTTCTTCCAGTCGGCGCTGAGCGCCTGATTGATCGCGTCGGTGAGGGACGCGGCGAGCGCGGCCCGATCGTCGGTTTCGGGGACGAGGGTGCCGACCTCGGAGGTGACGAAGTCGCGCGGGCCGCCCGAGTCTGCGCCGATCACCGGAGTGCCGCACGCCATGCACTCGACGAAGACGAGCCCGAACGGTTCGCGAAAGGACGGGAAGCAGCCGACGTCGGCGCATCCGAACAGCAAGGCGAGCTCGTCCTGCGGGCGCGGCCCGAGGAAGTAGGTGCGGCGCAAGCCGAGCTCGGTGGTCAGCTTGTGCAGGTCGCGTTGCGCCTCGGGTGGCCCCGAGCCGATCACGAGGGTGAGGATGCGGCGGTCGTCCTGCTCGTAGATCGCCGCCGCGCGCAGCAGCGCGTCCAACCGTTTCCAGTCGGCGAACTTGCCGCAGAAGGCCACGACGGCGTCGAAGCCCTCCGGTGGTGCGATGGCTTCGGGCTCGAGGTCGCTGCCGTCAAGGGGTTGGGTGAAGAACCCGGCGAGTACCGCTGCGCGATCGGTGCCGTCCGGCAGTGGGACGAAGACATCCTGGTTGTAGCCGTTGGGGGAGAGCACGACGCGCTCGCGTGGGAACTCGGGAAAGACGTCGAGCAGCGCCTCGACCTGCTCGATCGAGATTGCCGCCGCAACGTCGACGCCGTGCTCCGGGTCGGCGAATTCAAAGATCTTCTCGCGTTGCATGAACGGCCAGAACCGCAGCGGGAACTCGTCCGGCTCGTCGCCGCGCCGCTCGTTGTTGAACATCTTGAGCTCCGTGCCGTGCGCGAAGCACAGCACTGTCATGCGCGCCCGGCCGTCTGCGACTCGGCGCCGGTTGACATCGCGCAGCACCACCGTGTTCATGAATGCGTGATGTGCGATCGCGAGGCTGAACTGGTCACCGGTACGAGATTCGATCTCGTCCATCCAGTCGGCGACGGCATTTGTCAGCCTGAGCCGGTAGGCGCTCACCTCGGCCTCGCTCATCGAATGCCAGCGGTAGCTGCTGACCGGCGACACCGACTCGCAGATCGGGATGTCGTGTTCGAGCGGGAAGACATGCACGTCCTCTTCCTCGAACCGCTGGCGGCGTGACGGATACATCGAGTAACACCGCACCCCCGGCAACGCGTTGTATGCGTGATGGTGCGACTCGTGCAGAATCCCCGAGCCGGGCGCAAACTCACCGTCGCGTTGCCAGTTGTTGGTGCCAAGTTGAAAGATCAACCGGTCGGCCACGGGTTCAGCGTACGGGGGCGGCGGGCCGTCCATCCGGTCACGTACCGGCCAGCGCTTCGACCGCCGGTGCCAACTGAGTCATGAACTGTGCGTTCACGAGGATGTAGGAAACGCCGATCTGCTCGCGCCTGCGTCGCAGCTCGTCGATGATCGCGACGGTGTCGCCGCGCAGCAGCACGAGTGAGTCTGCGGCGATGAGCTGAGCCGGATCGGCCCCGGTCGCCTGTTTGGCGTGCGGAGGGATCTCGTCGCCGACTGCGAACAGGTTCATCGCGAACTCGACGTCGGCCGCTCGCGCACCGGCCTTTGCGCGAACGTCGGCGATGGCATCGGCCACCGCCTGGCGCGGCGTCAGCGGATCGGCAGCGATTGAGACGATGTCCGCCTTCTCGGCCGCCAGCGCTCTCGCCTTCGGGCCGCCGGCGGCTACCAGGACGCGCGTGTGCAGATTCGGGCCGTCCAGTTCATGCACCGCGTCGATCGTCGCGGACACCTGAGCGAGCCGCTCGGCAGCAGACCCGAAGGGCATACCAAGGCGGCGGGCGAACTCGCCGCTGCGGGGATGACCGGTGCCGATACCCATCTCGAACCGTCCCTCGGTGAGTACCGAGAGCGTGTGCGCTTCCCACGCCGTCTGTTGCGGCGTGCGCAGCGGTGCGGCGTACACCCACGTGCCGACGCCGATGTGGGCGATCCCTGCGGCCAAGCCGAGCGATGGCCCAGGTGCCAACAGGTCGAGCACGTCCGGCATGAGCAACGTTGCGTAGCCAAGCTCGGCGGTGCGCACCGCCGTCGCGCGCCACTGGTCGGCATTCCCGAGTGGCGCGCCGATGACCCCGAAGCGAAACGGCCTGTCCGTCATACCCGCGACGTTAGTGGCGCGAGCGCGTTGCAGGCACCACTCTCGTCTGCGCCTGTCGCATGATCATCACGGATCTGGAATTCTGACTGCGTGGCGATCATCGTTCGGCCCGTGAGCGAAGCGCTCTTCGACGATGTGCAGACGATCTTCGGGTCGAGGGGCCAGCCTGCCCGCTGCCAGTGCCAGGGCTACCGGATGGGCTGGTACGCAATGCATTCCGACGACGTCCAGGGCCGGCGCGAACTGCTCCGCGACCAGGTGATCGAGGGACACGGCCTGGTCGCCTACCTCGACGACGAGCCGGTCGGCTGGTGCTCACTCGCGCCGCGCAATGACTACGCCTACCTGCGCCAGACGACGTGGAAGGGCCGCACCGAGAACAAGGACGATGCGAGCGTCTGGGCGGTCACCTGCTTCGTCACCAGAGCCGGTTTCCGCCACCAGGGCGTGAGCCGCGCGCTGACCGCCGGAACGATCGACCTGGCTCGCGATCACGGCGCTCGAGCCGTCGAGGCCTATCCGATGAAACCGGCCGCGGGTAAGGAGGTCACCTGGGGCGAGATGCACGTCGGGGCGCTCAGTGCCTTCCTCGCTGCCGGATTCCGGATCGTGCACGTGCCGTCGCTGCGGCGCGCAGTAGTGCGTTACGACTTCTAGACCCGAACCGCGGACGTCCATCTGGCGTAGCAATCCTTGTCGCAATACCATCGCCGCGTGGACGATCCGCACGAGCCGGCACGATTGCGCTGCCGATGCAGGACCGCAGCGTGATCACCATCGACCACGACTCACCCGTCCCGCCCTACGAGCAGGTGCGTAGCCAGCTGGCCAACCGCATCACCGATGGCGAGTTGGCTATCGGCACTCGGTTGCCCACCGTGCGCCAACTGGCTGCCGACCTCGGCCTCGCGGTCAACACGGTCGCCCGCGCCTACCGCGAACTCGAACTCGGCGCACTCGTCCAGACTCGCGGCCGCGCGGGCACGTTCGTCCACACCAGCGACCTGGCCAGGGCCCAAGCCGAAACTGCGGCTCGCAACTACGCCCACGTGATCCACGCAACCGGACTCACCATCGACGACGCAATCCAACTCCTGCGCGCAGCCATCAATCCCGACACCGCGAGCATCTAGCGGCGATGAACTACAGCAGCTTCCTGTAGAGCACGTCCATGTGTTCGCCCGCGTTCGTCGTGAACGTCTCTTGCAGGGTCCAGCCGCATCGCTGATAGAACCCCAGCGCGAGGTCGGTGCCGACCCAAGCTTCGGCGATTGCATGCTCGGCAGCCCATCGCTCGAGATGCTGCATCAGGGCTCGCCCCACCCCTTCACCTCGGCGATCGCGGCGGACGATCATGCCGGTGACCCAAGGGGTGGTGTCGCGCCGCTCGTCCAGGTCGTAGGTGTCAAGACCCACCACGCCAAGCACCTCATCGGCCGCGTCATGCGCCACGAAGCTCACTGGCAATTCTTCCCTGCCTGCCTCACGAATGGTGGTCTCGAGCCACCAGGCCGGGTCTTCGGACTCGGGAGGATGTCCCCACTCCTGCCATCTCATTTCTGCGACGGCGGCCGCGGATTCAAGGCAATCCGCGAGCAACGTCACGGTGAAGGCCATCCGGCCAGACTACGTCTGACCCGGGCAGGATTTCGGACGGCATGAACTCCTCGACGGTTCCAGCTGCTCGGTCGCGGTTAGGCGTCGATCGCCCAGCAAGTAGAGAGCTGTCACAACGAGCAGCACTGCGACGACGGCGATCACATTGACGATGACTCTCGCGTAACCGTGCGTGATCACGTCGACGAACGGGTAGGGGTACCACTTGGTGACGACGCCGTAGATCAAGATGTAGGAGATCCACGCGACCGGCCACAGGATCGCCAGTGCAATGGTGCGGCCCTCGATGCGGGGGCGGGGGCCGAACAGCACCCAGCCCAGCACCATCATGATCGGCACAACGTAGTGGAAGACGATGTTGGTGCTGATCTCCTGCCAGCCGTGCGGTTCATGGACCTTTGCCAGCACTGTCGAGTACACGAGGCCGGTAACGGTGATGCCCAAGAGCGAAGCGAGGCGTGCCGCCGGCCGAACCGACCCGTCGCGACTCGGGTTGCGCGCGAGCTGGGCCGAGGTGACTCCGCTGAGGATGTTGCTTTGGATCGTGAAGAAGCTCAGCACGCGCAGGATCCGGTTCGCCGTTGGAGTGCCGCTCAACGTGCCTACTGCATGTCCCGGTGGAGTGGCGCTCACCCGAATCGCTATCCACAGCTGCACGAGGATCGCGGCCGCCACAAGCACCGCGATCACGGTGTGCCATAGACGCGCCGGCCGCGCGGTCACCACATGGTCCAAGCGGGCACACGTACAGGTTAAGCGGTGCCCGTGGCGGTCGGTTAGCCGTCGCGCAATGCGGTGATGCCACCGAGCACGCCGAAGTAGGCGGTGTGGTGGCGTCCGAGCGCGATCCCGGCATAGTTGTTGTTGTAGCCGAGGCCGTCGCCGTTGGCGCGTGACCAGACCTGCCGACCGGTGCGGAAGCTCAATGCAGTCCACGACCACCGGTCGGTCGGGTCGGTGCCCTTGGTGTAGGTGTAGATCAACCCGGTCGCGAGCGACAGCTTCGGGACCACGGAGGGCGCGCATCTGGCGGTTGGTCCAGACCAGATGGCAGCCATGGCCGCCGGCATTGACGTCCACCCGCGCAATTCCGGGTGTCGTGGTCCGGCCACCGCTGGTCGTACTCGGATCGCTGTAGCCGTAGTTGTTCTCGACGACCAGCGACCTTCCGGCAGCGATGAGCGAGTTCTCGGTGTCGCTTGCGCCCTTGCCGAACACCGGTACGGCGCAGACCTGCCGCCCGGCGGCGCGCGGCTGGCGGTGCGATAGACGACGACGTCCATCGGGTCGGCGTTGTCGGTGATCGCGACGTAACCGCCGGGCAGCAACGCAGGCGTCGTGCCGGTGCCGTCGTCGACCTGGCCGGGCTTGGTCTGGCCGGTGGTGCGGTACCGGACCGACCAGACGACTCTTAGGCCGCCACCGACGGCCCGCGGTGAATCGGTACATCCGGCGGTTGGTGGCGATGTAGACGTCACGATGCGCGCCGACGGCGAAGGAGTTCTCGATCTCGCCGGCGCTGCCGTTGCCGAGTCGTACGACGTGGATCCGACCTGTCCGCGGCGCGATCGTGCCGACCACGCCGTCGGTCTTGGCGACGAACCAGAGCCGGCCGGTGCTGTCGGGCAGGGCCGAGTTCATGGTCTCGCCGCTGCGCAGTGCGCCTGAGACGTTGTAGTCGTGGCGCAGCACGAAGCCGGTCGCGCTGGAGTTCTCGGCGATCACGTTCACGTGTCCGTCTCGCGTGGCGACGACGGCACGGTCGTGATCGTCGAGATAGAAGTAGCCGCCGCCGCTGAAATCGTTGAAAGGGTTGGGGTGTGACTTGATCGACTGCCACGTCGCGGCCGGGCAGCGCGTAGAAGCCGAGCGTGGCCAGCGTGTTCGGGTCGATGAGATAGAGACCGGTGCGCTCGCCGATACAGGTCGAGACTATGCGGCCGGCGTGGTCGAAGGTGATCGAGCCGCACTCGCCGCCGACCGCGCTCGAGACGGTGCTGGTGCCGCGGCCGAGCGGCCCGGGACGGCGGTAGGTATTCGTCTGCCACCCGTCGTTGTGGATACCCGAATCGCCATTGGGTGCGAGGTACGGGTTCTGCGGAGTGTGCCGCACGCCGCGGATCGGGTGGGCGGTCGCCGGATGCCCGGTGAACGTGCTGTCCGGCGTCCCGGGGACGGGGACGACCGGCGTCGCTGGTTGACGACCGACGGCCGTCGCCGCACCTGATGCCGCGGCACCGGCAACAAGCGCCGTCACCACGGCGACCGCAGCAACCAACCCGCGCACTGCGCGCCACGCCTGACTGCGATCGGAACGCAGTGCGCCGGGCATGAGACGTCTCCCTCGATCGACTTGGGCTTGTTGACTGAAACGCTAGAGAACCTCGCGTGCGGGCGCGCGCCGACGTCGCCGAGGTCACAGCGGGTGCTCAGCCGGTTGATCGTGGTGTGCAACCGCGAGCTCCCAGGCTCACGTCGGCTTCCTGCCAGCTTCCATGCAGGTTGGCCCAGCAGGCTCGCTGGAGCGCGGCGACGCTCCGCGCCGACGAAAGGAATGGCAATGTCAAGTGCGCCCGCGCCGCCTCATCCGACCGAGATCCCCTCGGTCAGGATGCGCACGTCGACCGCCGAGCGCCATCGGGTCGCGGCGCTGATCGAGTCATCGGTGGCGCAGGGGCTACTACACCGGCCGAGGGCGAGGAGCGTCGCCAGGCCGTCCATGCGGCGGTCTATCAAGACGAATTGGACGCTCCGGTCGCTGATCTGCCGATCGTCGAGTCGAGGTTCAGTCACCGCAGTGGGTGCCGTCGACGGATCAAGCTCGGTTCGCGGCGCGGTGCTGGCTTTGTTCGCGGCCATCGCGGCGTTCATCGGTCGGCATCGTGTCTGGAGCATCGTCGTGGCTCTGGTCGTGATAGTTGGCGCGGTGGCACTCGGATTCGCCGTCGCCGATGGACATCGTGGGTTCGGTGGCGGATATGGCAGCCACTTCGGCGAGCACGGCGGCCGGTGACGAAAAGACGACGATGCGCATGCGGATCACGTCACGGCGAGGAGGTTGATTCGCGGCGCCGCCCGCTCCCGAAACGGTCAATGAGCACGAATGCGAGCGGGCACAACGCCTCGGCGCCGGCAAGGGCCCGTTCGCTGAGGCCAAGCAGCGTGTGGCCGCGCAGCTCGACAACCAGCCAGCCCAACAGAGCGAGCAGCACCACCGTGATAGCGATCCCGAGCCGTCGAGGCGGCACGTCGGAGAACGCCGGCCAGATCGCGAGCAACACGAACCCGACGGACGCGGCCGGCACGTGGCCGGCGTTCGGCTGCGAGAACAACGAAACCAACACTGTCGCGAAGCCACCGAGGCCGAGCAGCGCCCGGGCCGGCACGCCGAGCTCGGTCATCCCGCCCGCTGACAACACGTAGGAGATGCCGACGACCGCGAGCGCGGCCGTCATGATCCACCGGTCGGTTGCACCGCGCGCTGCGAGTGCGCTGATGGTGTCCTGCGTCGCGTCATAGCTCGAAGGTTGGCGGGATGCGGCCAGCGTCCACCCGCCGATCAACGCGACGGGTGCGACGATCGACGGCACCGCGACCCAGCTACGCACACCGCCGAGTGTTCCGTACGCGGCGATCCGACTATCGCGTAGCGCCGTGCGACTGCAAGAGCTGCACGATCTGTTGTTGCTGCGCTTTCGCCTCTGGCGAGCCTGACCCGCCTCGGCCCGTGGTGTGCGCAGCCAGTTTCATCGGTGACGAGCCGCTGTTGTTCTCGCGTCGCGGATCGGCGCCACCAGCCAACAGCGCAGCGACGGCGGCAGCACAGCGGGTGCGTACCGCGCGGTGCAACGGAGCGACGCCGCTCCGGTCGGTGGCATTGGGGTCCGCGCCGGCGCCGATGAGGCACTCGATGGTCGCGGCCTGTGCTTCGGGGTCCCAGGAGGGTGCGCCGGGACTGCCGTCGGCGGCGTAGTGCAGCGGCTGCGCGCCACGGCGATTTCGCGCGCTGACGTCGGCACCTGCGGTGATCAGCTCTGTGACGATCTCCGTCCGGTAACCGGCCGCGGCGATGTGTAACGCGGTATCGCCGGCGTAGACGTAGTGCCCGACGGCATCGAGGTAGTTCTCTGCCGCCGTCTCGCGAGTGGCGCCGCGCTCGACGCGTGCAGTTGCCAACCCCGGCATCGCTGCCAGCATCTTGGACGCCGTAGCTGTGTCGCCTCCTGCGATCGCATGGATCAGCGCCATGAGCGCAGTGTCACCGCCGGCCATTGTCAGCCGCCACCGCCGCCGCGTCCGGCGGCAGCGACCATGTCATATCTGACGCGGACCTCGTTGAGATAGTCGACGCAATCCTTGACCAGCCACGCTATGTCGGCGCACTCGCCGAGCACGGTCTCGGGTTCAGTGAGCACGATGAGACGCAGGGCCGAGGCCAGCATCGCGACGGCGGCCGACCTGACCGAGTCGATGTCGCCGGCAGCGGTCTGCTCGAGCCGGCTCTGTTCTGCCGCGATCAGGTTGGCGGAAACACATGTCCCGCGTCGCCACGGCCACCTTCGGCGCAGTTCCGCCGAGGGATCCAGTACGTATGCCATCCGCACCGGCGCCTTGGCCAGAACCCGCTGCATCGTCAGGTCCGGATGCGCATCGATGTAGCCCAGGAGCCGATCGGCAGGTTCGAAGCCCGTCGGCGTGGTGTCGACGAAACTCGCTTGGCTGGTCCGCGAGATCCTGCCCCAAAGGGCCAGGTCGATCAGCAACGCAGCGCGGGCGGCATGGTCGTGCAGCGCTAACCCTGGCAGCCGTCCCGACGGCAGGACGCAGAGCCGGCTCAGCCGGGATACGAGCGGATCGCCGTCCATAGCAACATGATGCAGCCTGGCCGAGCACGCCGTACGGTCGTCTCATGAAAACCGTGCGGGACGTGGTCAATCCGTTCTCAACGGCGGCGACTCGCTGGTGGTGTCACAGCGCGTTGCGTCGTACCTACCTGCGTTTCGCGCAGCGGCGCCGAGCCGATTCAGTCCCGACGTGGCCGGCGATTGAAGACCTTTCGGCGCACGACATTACGAGGGTCTGAGGGAACTATTCCGTCTCGAATTCCCGGAGTAGCGTCCCGCTCCGTTGAGACCACTCGGAGCTCGAGCCAGCGGAGGTTCAACGATGGCTGAAGCCGTTGCCCCGGCACCGGGGCCAAGTCTTCGCAAGGACGCGATCGGTCTACGCGAAGTCCTGTTCCAGAGCATGACGGATATGGCGCCCGGCGCTGCGATTGCAGCATCGATCCCGTTCGGCGTCGGCTATGCCGGTGGCGCCCTCCCGCTATCGGTGTTGATAGCGCTGGTTGCCTGCCTGCTGACTGCTGCCTGCATCGGCGAGTTGGCACGGAATCTGCCCGGTGCCGGCTCACTCGGCCTCTACGTCTCGCAAGGCTTGCACACGAGCCTTGGCTTTCTCACCTCATGGGGATACCTCTTCATCGGCGTGCTCATCCCGCCGCTGGTCCTTCTGCAGCTTGGGTTCACGACGGCCGCGACGATTCACTCCGAATGGTCAGCTACCCGGACAACCTATGGTGGCCGTGGACGATCGTCGGCGCGCTCATTGTGGTGGCCGCCGGGCTGTACGGCATTCGTACCTCGGCAACGTTAGGTACCGTCCTCGGCCTGTTCGAGATCGCCGTGTTCGTGGTCCTCGCGGTGTTCCTGGTCGTCCACGCGGGTGGTCACAACACCGCGTCGGTGTTCACTACGAAGTACACGCCGACCGGCTTCCACGGCGTTACCGGCGTCATAGGCGGCTCGGTCTTCGCGCTCCTCGGTTTCGGCGGGTTCGAGGGTGCGACGCCGCTCGCAGAGGAGGCCCGCGATCCGCGCCGCACTATCCGTCGTGCGGTGATCGGCGCGACGCTGCTTATCGGCCTGCTCTACGTGTTCACGACGTATGCCGTCGACGTTGCGTACGGGCCTGCCAAATTCGCGACCTTCTCGACGTCCGGCGCCAATTCGTGGCAGGGCTTGGCGCGATCGCTCTACGGGATTTTCTGGCTGTTCGTCTTCCTCGCCATCGTGAATTCAACGATCGCGAATGCGAACGCGGGAGTAAACGTCGCGAGCCGCACTGGCTACGCCCTCGGGCGTATCGGTGCGCTGCCGTACTGGTTCGCGCGGGTGAGCATGAGGCACCGTTCGCCGTACGTCGCGATTGTCGTCACCGGGGCGCTGACTCTCGCGGTGTCTCTTGCGCTTGGTGCGAAGTACAACCCCACGAACGCATTTGGCATCGTTGGCAGTGCTCTCGTGATCATGCTCGTCTCCATCTACATCATCGTGGACGTGGCGTGCATCGGGTACTTCGTGCGGCATCGCGCAACGGGCTTCAGCGCGGTCATGCACATCCTGGTTCCGTTGTTGGGTATCGCCGCGTTCGTGCCCGGCTGGTTCTTCGCCGTCGGCTGGAATCCGTTCGGCTGGTCGTTCATCTCCTCGCTGATCTATCCCGCCTCACTCGCGGTCCGCGGCGTTGTGATCTGGTTCGCGCTCGGCGTGATCTATCTCGCTTGTCTGTATGCGATCAAGCCGGCTCGAGTTTCCGAGATGGCACGGGTGCACCTCGACGAAGAGGTCGTGCCGGTTTCAGCCCGGCCGAGCGGGTAAGCAGGACTCTTGCCGGATGCGCGCCATGGGAGAGGCGAGCGGGGCTAACGACCGTCCAGCCAGAGCTGCCACGGCCGGATCGACCCGACCTCGAGCAAACCTGCCTTGGCCCAGGGATCGCCTGCCAGCCGGGTTCTGATGTCGCTTTCGTCGTCGGCGCACACCACGTGCAGGGTTTCCTGGCCGTCGCCGACCGGTCCACCCACGATGATCACGCCGCCGGCGACGAGATCATCCATGAATCGGGCATGAGCCTGCCAGCCGGACTGCTCGCGGATGGGTCGCGAGCTGTCCCAATGTGGACCGTGGACGAGGGTAACTGCGAAATGGGCCACGCCACGACGCTATCGACGGCCGCCGACAACGCTCGATCAGGTACTCGCGCCAATGGGGCGCCGGCCCCACGCCCCGATGAAGGCGAACCCGCAGCCGAGAAAGGTGTCTTCGCCCGGTCGCGCGACGAGGGCAGCCGCCTCGTCGGGAGTGAGCGCGCCCGATGCGATCGAGGGTTCGGCGAGTGCGGCCATGCTCAGCCGGTAGAACTCCGCCGTCGGAGCGTCAGCAGCGACGATGTCGAGTTCGGCGTCGGCTCCGATGGCCTCGAGTCCGAGTCGGTGGATCTGTCGAAGTAGGGCTCGTCCCTGCGAGGGGGATCCGTGCGGAAAGGCTTCATGCCACGCGCGCGGGTGGGATGACCAAACCGGGTCGTAGTCGGCCTGCCACA
The DNA here is from genome assembly GCA_963794885.1 of uncultured Actinomycetota bacterium. Taxonomy (GTDB): domain Bacteria; phylum Actinomycetota; class Actinomycetes; order Mycobacteriales; family Jatrophihabitantaceae; genus RYN-133. Next base: position 82,825 of record CAWCFH010000021.1, on the reverse strand, counting down.
TTCCGAAGTCGGGTTCCTCGACCAGCAGCCACCCGCCCGGAGCGAGCCACAACACGATCCGCTCTAGCGTGGCCATCCGGTCCTTGATGTGCATCAGGACCGCACGCAGGTGAATGAAGTCGAACGAACCGGCCGGCATTTCGTCAACACGCACGTCATGGCGCAGCACAACGAGATTAGGCAACGCCGAACGGGTGAGGAAGTCGGTCTGCAGGTCGGTGGCGGTCACCTGGCCTGTCTCGCCGACGTGGCCGGCCAGCCAGCGAGCGATCGAACCGCGACCGCCACCGATCTCGAGGCAACGCGCGCCGGCCGGAACGTCGAGTCGTTCGATACGGCGAATGGTCAGCGGATCGAGACGCTGCTCGAACAGCTCCAAACGCCGCGATTCATCCGCGGCCGAATGCGGGAACGCATAGTCGGGCGCCAGGTCGCTCACCCCTTGAGTCTGTCCCCGGACCGCAGGCGTGACAATGCGTGCGACGCCGTCGACGTGAACCGGCGGACAGGCTAGAACTCGAGCGACACCCGGTGACGAGAGGAGGCGGCCGCACATATGGACGTGCCTCGCGGTCGTTCCTCCCCGGCACCGTCGGCCGTCGCCCGGTTCGATGACGCAGTCGCCGGGACGTCGCTGGTCTTCCCCGAACCGGATCGTGTGCTCGTCGCCTCGACAGTCGCCGAGGTGGCGCCGCTGCTGCGCGCGGTCGACGAGGCGACGCGGGAGGGCGCGTGGGCGTTCGGGTATCTGTCCTACGAGGCCGCCGCGGGACTTGAGGCGACTTCGGCGGCCGACAGCGATCCTGCGAATGTGCCACTGGCGTGCTTCGCTGTAGCGACCGCGCCACGGCGCGAACCGCTCGTCGCCAGGCCGGACGGCGATCGGGAGTACTGGTGCTCCGCGTGGCATCTCGACGCGACTCGTGAGCAGCACAGCGCGACGGTGCTGCGGGTGCAGAGCGAGATCGCAGCAGGCAACATCTACCAGGCGAATCTCACTTCGCGAGCGCGCGCCAGGGTCCGTGGCGACCTCGGCGCGATGTACGCCGACCTGGTGCATGCCCAGCACGCGTCGTACAACGCGCTTCTCGACTTCGGCGACTTCGCGGTGCTCAGCATCAGCCCGGAACTGTTCTTCGAATGGTCACCGCAGGAGGTGTGGTGCCGCCCGATGAAAGGGACGGCGCGGCGTGGGCGGTCGGCGGAGGAGGACGATCTGGCTGCGGCGCGCTTGTCGGCCAGCACGAAGGACGTCGCCGAGAACGTCATGATCGTCGACCTCGTCCGCAACGACCTCGGCCGGATTGCGCGAACCGGAACTGTGCGCGTCTCGCGGCTGTGCACTCGTGAGCCGTTCGGACCGGTGTGGCAACTGAGCTCCGACGTGGTGTGCGAGCCGCGTGCCGATGTCGCGCTGGTCGACGTGGTGGCCGCGTTGTTTCCGAGCGGATCCATCACCGGTGCGCCCAAGCACGCGGCGATCAGGTTGATCGATGAGCTCGAGCGGGCGCCGCGTGGCGTCTACTGCGGAGCGATCGGTTGGGTCGCACCGCCCGACCAGCCGACCCGCGCGAGGTTCAACGTGGCGATCCGGACCGTCGTCGTCGACCGAGCGAGCAGCGCCGCGGTCTATGGCGCAGGCGGTGGGATCACCACTGCGTCCGATCCAGCGCTGGAGTATCAAGAGATGCTCGACAAGGTGGCGGTGCTCGCTGCGACTCAGGACGCACCGGAGCTCGAGCTTCTCGAGACCCTTGCCTACGTTCGCGGCGAAGGCTTCCGCCACCTCGACCGGCACCTGGCCCGCCTTGCCCGATCGGCGGCCTACTTCGGATTCCGCGTTGACGCGAACAGGGTTCCCGATCTGATCCGGCGAGCGGTCGGGCACCGCGAACAAGCGCGCGTGCGGCTAGTGCTTCGGGAGAACGGCGATCTTGCTGTCACGGCCATCCCGCTGCCAGAAACCGATGCACGGCTCGTTCGGGTTGCTGTTGACACGCAGCCGGTGCGCTCCGACTCGTTGTGGCAAAAGCACAAGACGAACCGGCGCAGTACCTACCATGCCGCGCTCCGCCGTCACCCCGCCGCGGACGACGTCTTGATGATCAACGAACACGGCAACATCACTGAGACGACGATCGCGAACGTCGCCGTGCGTTTCGGCAACAATTGGTACACGCCGCCGCTCGAGTCCGGTTGCCTACCGGGCATCGCACGGGCGGTAGCACTCGACGCGAACACGGTCACCGAGCGCACGGTAGCCGTGGACGATGTGTACCAATGCGACGCACTAGCGCTGATCAGCTCGGTGCGCGGCTGGCGCACCGCAACCATCCCCGTCACGGCCTACTAGCCCAATCGCAGAGACCGTGCCGGGAACGAACCAATCGGCAGTGCTGTATCAGGGCGGGTCGAAGGTGCTCCTACGATCCGACGAAAGAGGTCTGTGATGACACATCTCGACGATCACGACTACAACCCGAGCAGTCCTGCCGGCCAGATTCAGTCGGTCGGCTCATTCGCTTCCGGATTGAGCCACCTGACCGGGTGGCGCCGGCAGGCCGCTCGTTGGCTGATCGTGCTCCTGTTCATGACACCGCTGATTGCGATCGTCGTCGGCCATCTCGTTCGCTGACGAGGGCGCTGACCGAGTTCGGGCGGCAAATGCATCGAGTACGCGGTCGCGAATCTTGAGCTGCCCGGGGACGGCGAGTGCGCGGTGCCCGAAGACGCGTTGGTGAAGCTCGCCCGGTTGGCGAGCCCCTCGTCGACCGTGTGCCAACGCAAGGTTGTCGAAGACGAGTAGGTCTCCGGGCAGCAGCCGCACCTCGATGAGTGCGGACTCGATGGGTACGGCTCGCTCAGCGAAGAAGCGGCTCTCGTCGTCTAGAGCAGAGAACTCGGTGCCGCACAAGAAGTCAGGATCGCTTGGGACGCTGGGTAGCACCGGAATCCGGCCGAGTGCTGCTTCGACGATTCGCGCGAGGCTGCCCTCGATGTATCCACGCGTGCTGTCCCAGGCTCCGTGGCTGTTGCCATACGCGGCGAACCGGCGCACCAACTCGTCGCGGCTCGACCACGTGCGCGCGCCGAGCAGTGCAGCGAGCGGTAACAGCCGAGTGAGAGCGCTGGCCGAGGTGATGGTGGCCGGGATGTGCAAGGCGGTGAATCGCGCTACGTCGCCCGGTTCGACCGGCACGAGCGGCAGGCCGAAATCGAAGTGCAGGGTCTGGAAGTGGCGGCTCGGCGGACCGCCCAGTGGAGGGACGACGAAGTCACCGACCACGTCGAGGCTCGCGCCGTCCGGCTCGGTCGATCCGATGACGGCTTCCGCGTGCCGCCACGCCACGAGCGGTGTCTCGAACGGGCCAGTCAGATGTACGAAACCGTTGCTCGCGAGCGCGCCTGTTAGCACCGTCTGCACCCGCGCGACGTTACGCGACGCGACCGCGATAGCCGGCGACACTGTGGCGATAGGTTCCGCGGACGCTGCGGCGGCACAGTTATTGCTCCATCGGGCGCGCCTTGCCCGATATGCGGCTACGCTGAAGTCACGTTTCGCGCCCCAGCGGTTGGTTTCGTCCCACCTGCTCGCGTTCGAGACAGATGGACTGATCCGACGACAGCGCAAGCCTTCGGTGGTCCGGTCCGCAGGAGCATGTGGTGAGGCGTTGCAATGCAGCACCCGCGAATTCGTGAGCGGCACGAGAGTGCTTGACGCGAGCACGCCTCCAGCCGTGGGCGAGGTCGACTTCGGCGTGCTTGTTGAGCGGCTTCCGCACATCGTGTGGATCGTCGGCGTCGACGGGGTCACCGAATACCTGAACACGCGCGGGTCGGATTACGCCGGCCCGGCAGCGATGGTCGGCGCCGTGCCGGACTGGTCGGCCCTGATCCATCCGGACGAACTCGCATCCGCGGAGCGACGGTGGCACGACGCGGGCCGGAGGCCTCGGCCGTTCAATGTCGAATTCCGGCTGCGACGCGTCGACGGTGCGTACCGGTGGCACCTCGTCAGAATGAGCCCGATCCGTGATGCGCTCGGCAGCGTCGTGAAATGGGTGGGCACTGCGACGGACATCAACGACGTCAAGATGTCAGAGACTCATCTTCGGTCTGCAGAGCGCAACGCTGCCGAATCGTTGGCACTGCTCGAAACCATCCAGTCGAATGCCCCGGTCGGTTTCGGGTTCGTCGACCGCGAGTTTCGACGCGTTCGGATCAACCAGGCGCTGGCGGAGTTCAACGGTTCGACGGTCGAGGAACTGATGGGCACCAGCGTCCCGGAGGTCTCACCGCTGCTCTGGTCGCAGGTGGAGCCCGCGTACCGAAGGGTGCTCGACTACGGCGAGTCGGTTCTGGACGTCGAGGTCACCGGGCCGCCCGCGAGCAACTCTTCCGAACCGCGGCAGTGGCTGATCAGCTACTACCCGGTCGAGCTCGGCGATGAGATCATCGGCATTGGCGTGGTCGCCGTGGAGATCACCCAACTGCGGCAAGCCGAGCGCACCCAGCAGCTGATGTCAGCCATCGTCGAAGGGTCCGGCGACGCGATCTTCGCCTCGACCCTCGACGGGCTCATCACGACCTGGAACGGCGGAGCGGAACGACTCTTCGGCTATACGGCTGCAGAGGTCGTCGGCATGTCCGTCGCCGTGCTGGCACCAGACGATCTGGTGAGCGATGACGTCTCGAAGATGCGGGCTCGCCTGACCGCCGGCGGTCCCGCGGAACGGCATGACACCCAACGCCGTCGCAAGGACGGGTCGCTGGTCGACGTGCACATCATCGCCTCACCCGTGACCGACCAGGCCGGCGCAGTGGTCGGCCTGTCGGTCATTGTCGAGGACATCACCGAGCGAATCAGATCTCAACGCGGGATCGAGACAAGCCGCCGCCGGCTGGCTGAGGCCCAACGCATCGCCGAAGTCGGCAGCTTCGAGTTCGACCCGGAGCCGGCTGAGTTGACCTGGTCTGCGGAGCTTTACCGCATCGTCGGACTTGACACAGCGGTGCCCGCATCGGCCGACCTGTTCTTCTCGATGGTGCATCCAGACGATCGTGATGCCGTGGTCGATGCATGGTCAGACGCAGCCACGCACGGCATCGGGTTCGGCATGACTTTTCGGATGACACGCGCCGACGGCAAGCAGGTGTGGGTCGAGGGGCGCACCGTTGCCGAAATCGACCCGGACGGCGAGTTGGTCAAACTCTCCGGCACGCTGCGCGACGCCACTGAGCGAGTCGGCGCCGCACGCGCGAAGACGGCGGCCGACACCCGGATCGAAGCAGGCTTCGAACAGGGCGGAATCGGCTCCGGGATCCTCGGCTTGGACGGAATCCCTACGCGCGTTAATGCCGCTGCGTGCAAGCTCATGGGACGACCAGAACAAGAGCTCGTCGGCTGCAGTTGGGTTGGCTTCAGCCATCCTGACGATGTGCCACTCGCTACGGCGATGACGGCGAGACTCGCGGCGGGGCACGACACGTACTCCGACGAACGCCGCTACATCCGGCCGGATGGCAGCGTCATCTGGGCTGCCGTGCACATCACGATGGTGCGTGACGACACCGGTGAACCCGCCTATTTCCTCGCGCAGCTGCAGGACATCGGCGAGCGCAAAGAGATGGAGGCCGAACTCATCCACCAAGCGCTGTTCGACCGGCTGACCGGCCTGGCCAACCGAGCGCTGCTCACCGACCGGCTCACCAACAGCCTGACGGCTACGCGCAGGCGGGCCGGGAGGCTGTCGGTGATCTTCCTCGATCTCGACAACTTCAAAGCCGTCAATGACACGCTTGGCCACACCGCGGGTGACGAGCTCCTGACACAGGTCGGCGCTCGGATCGCGGACGCGATCCGTCCGAGCGACACCGTGGCCAGGTTCGGTGGAGACGAATTCGTCATCATCTGCGAGGACGCCTCGAGCTACGAGTCCGAGCAGGTTGCCGAGGGCGTCCGCACAGCGATCAACATGCCCTTCCTTGTCGGGACGAACGAACTGCACATCACAGCCAGCATGGGGATCGCGCGTGCCGACGAGAACGCGACGCTGGAGAGTTTGCTCGGTGATGGCGACGCCGCCATGTATGTGGCTAAACGCTTGGGCAGAGACCGCGTCGAAGTCTTCGACAACACCCTGCGTGCAACCGCCGAAGGGCGGATGGCGACGGCGTCTGCGCTGCGCCACGCCCTGGAACGCAACGAATTCGTCCTGCACTTCCAGCCGGTCATCGACTTGCATTCCGGATCGATGGTCAGTGCCGAGGCACTCCTGCGCTGGGAACATCCCGAACGCGGAATCATCAGTCCGCTCGAGTTCATACCACTCGCCGAGGAGACCGGGCTCATCATCCCGATCGGCGCCTGGGTTCTCGAGCAGGCGTGCCTGCAACTCGTTGAGTGGCGACGCCACGATCCGATGATGTCGATCGCGGTGAACCTCTCGGTGCGTCAGATGCTTGCACCCGACGTCGCCGGCGTGATCGCAGACATCCTGACCCGGACCGGCGTGCCGCCCTCAGCCGTATGCCTCGAACTGACCGAGAGCGTATTCATGGAGGATGCCGAATATTTCGGCGCGACCCTGGCCGCCATCAAGGCGCTCGGCGTCACGTTGGCCATCGATGACTTCGGCACGGGCTACTCGTCGCTGAGCTATCTCAAACGATTCCCGGTGGACTCGGTGAAGATCGATCGAGCATTCGTCAACGGCCTGGGTACCGACTCGCATGACTCGGCACTGGTTTCCGCGATCCTCGCGATGGCGAACGCCCTCGGACTCACGGTGATCGCGGAAGGTATCGAGAATCAGCAACAGCTCGTCATTCTCAAGGGACTCAACTGCCCGCGTGCGCAGGGCTTCTTCCTCGCTCGACCCGCCCCGGCACGAGAAATCGACCGCCTTATCTGCGAGTCACATCACTGGCAGGTTGAGTGATCGTCCGGTGCCTTCGCCGACCGGCAGCAGGCCTGCCCGGTCGGAGACTGACGACTCCGGCATTCCAGGTATCAAAGCGAGATGGGAGGCCGGCTTGGGGATGCCTATCAAATAGCCTTGTGCGCGGTCGCATCCGAGGTCGGTCAGCAACGTCAGGGTGGTCTGGTCCTCTATTCCCTCTGCGACGATCCGCAGTCCGAGCGCGTGGCCGAGTTCGACCGTGGCACGCACCAGATCGAGGTCGCGTCCGTGGCCGGAGGCCGCGATCGCGCTGACGAAGGTTCGATCGAGCTTGAGTTCCTTGACGGCAAGGCTGGACAGGTGGGCCAACGACGTGACGCCGGCGCCGAAATCGTCGATCGACACCGTGACACCCAGATCGCAGAGATCCTGGATGACGCGCTGGGATCGGTCGAAGTCGGACACGACGCTGGTCTCGGTGAGTTCGAGGACAAGAGCTTCGGCGGGAACACCGTGCAGGTCGAGCAGGTCGGCAACCATCAGGGTGAAGAGGGGGTCGGCCAGGTTCGTCGCCGAGATGTTCACCGCGACCGTCCTGAAGTTGCCGTCGCGTCGCCACTGCGCGCACTGCGTGATCGCCTCGGTCAAGGCAAGTTTCGTGATCGCGTCCATGAGTCCGGCATCTTCGGCGAACGGCAGGAATTCCAGGGGCGGGATGACTCCCAGATCCGGATGGACCCAGCGCAGGAGGGCTTCGACCGCCACGATCTCGCCGGTGCGCAGATCGATCTGGGGCTGGTAGTAGGGAACGAGCTGGTGTTCGGCGATTGCTGTGCGCAGCCCGTCGAGCAACAGCACGCGATTGCCGATTTGGTCGATGTCGATCTGGTAGGTCTCGTAGGGGACGCCACCGAGTTTGGCTCGGTACATCGCAATATCTGCGCACCACAACAGGCTGGCCCCGTCGGCTGCATCGTCGGGTGCGAACGCGATCCCGATGCTCGCGCTGATGGTCACCGTCATCGTGCCGATGGTGAACGGGGTGGCCAGACCGTCCGTGAGCCGCTGGGCGACTGCGGTGGCATTTTCAGCGTCGCCGTCGACGAGCAACACGACGAACTCGTCGCCGCCGAGCCGGATGAGCAGGTCGTCGCTGCGCAAGCAGCCGGCCATGCGGGGGCCCAGCTGTCTGAGCAATTCGTCACCGGCCGGGTGCCCGAACGTGTCGTTGACTTCCTTGAAGCGATCCAGGTCGATGAAGAGAAACGCGAGGAACCGTGACTTGCCGCCGCCGGCGTCACAGTCGGCGAAGAAGGCTTCGAGCGCTGCGGACAGGCAGCGTCGGTTTCCCAGGCCGGTTAGCTCGTCGGTGCGGGACAGGCGCTCGCGTTCGTGACTCAAGATCCGCATGGCCCTGACCGACGATACGAGCCGCACGCCCACCAGAAGGAGCGTGATGATCGCGAGGATTTCCCCGATTCGGCTGACGGGACGCACTGTCCCGACGGCGAGGATGACCAGCGCAAACGTCGCGCTGAGCCCGGGGATGACAAACGTCCCTTGCTTCTGCGTCGCGAACGGATTCGTGGGACGGCGGCGTAACCAGACCGAGGCGGACAGGACGAGGATCGAGGTCGGCCAGGCCATCGCGTCGAGGATGAAACCGGTGTGCCCGAGCGACGACTGGAAGAGATTGGCTGTGTCGCCGACGAGGTTCACCGCGTTGCCGACCGCCATCAGGATCCACGGAGCCTTGCGCCGACCGGTCATCACCGTCGATCCGCCCACGATGAGGAACAGCAACAGCAGGTCAGCGATCGGATAGGCCAAGTTCGTGATGGCCTCGGCGGTGCTGCTGCCGGTGAGGTTCAGGACGGCGGGGAAGAAGAACGCTGCGCACACCGCACCGGATCCCACCCCGGCGACTGCCCCATCGAGCCAGCTCGGAGTCGACAGCCTGCGCATCTCGCCACGCAGGTAGATCACGACGGCGACGTAGGTGAACGGGAAGAACGCGAGGAAAAAGATGTCCGCGATAGAGGGAGTCGGTGGCGCGACGCCGTCGTGCGTGCCGATCGCGGTGACGACGTCGCCGGTCGACCACATGAGAAGGCCGGCGCCCAACGTCAACGCCAAGACTCGTCCTGGGCGGTGGGTCACTGCCCTGGCCAGGCACAGGAAGCTACCGAGTACCTCGAATCCGGCGACCACCCAGTCGTTGTAGAGCGGCCAGAGGTGATCAGGGCCTTGCACGATCAGCGAGACCAGGAAGCCGGCGAGGTAGATTCCCATCGCGGCGAAGATGAGCCAGACGACCAGTGTTGACCGCGATCTGTGTTGCGGCTCCGCGGCGCTGCGCGCGACTGCGTGCGAGCGAACCTCCAGCGCGAAGTCCTTCGGCATCTCACGCCAGCCTCTCCACGCTTGTCTCCCGGTCAACGGGGGCCGTGGACGGCTCTGCGCTGAGGTGATTTGCCCATGAGAACGTCAGGTAACGAGAGCCTACACTTCATTCGGATTTTATACTAGGTTCGATTTATACCGATGTCGCGCGGCATCGCCGGCGCGTTGGGTAGCTTTGCTGAGGGACCGGAGCAGGGGTGATCCGATGGCCGACGCACAAGATGTGCGCCGCGTGGCGCTCGCGTTGCCGCACGTGGTGGAGATCGACAGCGATGGCTTCGACTTCCGGGTTGGCGACAAGGGGTTTGTCTGGTCCTATCCCGAACGCAAACCGGGCAAGCCGCGCGTGATCCGCACCGACATAGCAGTGCTGTTCGTCGGTGACGAGGCCGAGAAGCAGGCGCTCTTGCTGGGCGAGCCCGACATCTTCTTCACCACGCCGTCCTACGACGGGTGGCCGCTGGTGATGCTGCGCCTCGGGGAGGTCGATGTCGACCGCCTGGAAGAATTGATTACCGATGCATGGCAGATGCGGGCGCCACAACAGTCGCCACAACAGTCGACGGCGCGCTAGACGTCGGTTTCGACGAGATCCTGTCCGGTAGCGGTGGCGGTGAGCTGCAATGCCGGAACATGCGCGGCCGGCTCGGCGAGCGAGTTGTGTGATCGCGCGATGCAGGCGAGGAACGGGAGGAACTCGCGCAGCATGTCCTTGGCTTGCTCGGCAGCGAGCAGCTTCTTGAACTTCATCCCGAGCACGACGAGGCCGGCCGGGTAGAGGTACGTGGCCGCTGCGGCGCCCTTGCGTGAGTGCAGCACGCGAACGTCCGAAGTCTGCCGTGCCAGTTCATGGACGACCGTGACGGCCGAGCCGTAACTCTGTGCGAACCAGTGCAGCGCGTCGTCGCGCCGCCCGAGCAGCAGCCACGTCATGGCGAGGTGGTATTCGACCAGCGCGCGGCTCTGCACCGATGCGGCCTGGCCCTGGGCGCTGTAGAAGCACTCCTTTGCCTGGTTCAGGTGGTCGCGCTGCATCGAATCGTCGCCACTTAGACGGGCCGCTTCGCTCAGGTGAGTACGCCCGGTCTGGTACGGACCGAGCACCAGCGCATCGACCTTGGCGTCGATCCGACGCAACAGCCGCGTTTGCGCGTCGGACGATCCGCTGATCGCGTGCAGCACGCCGAGCAGTTCTCCGGCACCGGCGACTCCGGAGGTGGCCATGGCGTAGTGCCCGACCGCGCCTGCCAGCCCTGACCATGGGCCGAGGATCGAGACCTCCTCGGCATCGTCGAGCACCGGTGTGTTCGGCGCGGGACCCGCGAACGGCAGGCCGGCAGGTGGCGGATCGGTGCCGGCATCGGGTTGCGGGCCGGCCCGTCGATTGCGCCACCACGCAGCCGCGGCACGCATCTGCTCGTCGCTCCAGGCACTGAGTTGCTGCATCGCGGGCGGGGTCACCGGGCGTGGCCCGAGCGGATCGAGGCCGGCCACGCCCCGGTCGGCGACGTGTTCGGTCCACGACGTCCCGTCCCAGTAGCGGTACTCGTGCCGTGCAGCGGGATCAGGAAACCAACCGGCCGCCATCCAGGCCACCCCTCCCACCCGTCGCCGGCTGCCAGCTTAGACAAAGGGCACTACGGCGAGAACCCGTTGTCGTCGCTCTTGTGCTGATGGCGCATGAGGCGGTTGACTGCGACCGACTGGCCGCGGCCGCCGAATGCACGGCGTCGGCAGGACGGCGCGGTGTGAATACGTAGCTAGCGATGGAGGACCTTTCTCAATGGCCATCATGAGTGCGCTCACCGGCAACGCCGGGCCGATGGGGCTGGGTGCGGCCCACGACGATTTCGGCCGGTTGCTCGGCCCTGGCGAGCAGATGTATGCGGCGTTCGAGTTCGTCCGCGACGTCATGATCTTCACCAACGGACGGCTGATCCTGATCGACAAACAGGGCATGACCGGCAAGAAGATCGAATACCACTCAGTGCCGTACCGGAACGTATCGCACTTCTCGGTCGAGACCGTTGGTCACTTCGACGGCGATGCGGAACTGCGGATCTGGATCATGGGTGAGAAGGACCCGATCCACAAGGAGTTCAACGAGAAGGTCGACATCTACCAGGTGCAGGCGATCCTCTCCGCGTTCGTCGTTCCGCGCTGACAGGGTCGACCCAGGGCCGGGTCACGACTGCGCGTAGCAGGCCGCCACGATCTCGTCCGCAACGCGCTGCGGTTCGTCCAGTGGCAGGAACGTTCGCCCGCCGGCGACCTCTACAAGTCGTGCGTTCGGGAAGGCGGCGACGAGGCGCCGCGCGAAGGCCAGCTTGAAGAACCGGTCGCTCGTGCCCCAGACCAGCACGACGGGCTTGCCGAAGCGATCGAAGCGCGTCGAGACATCGAGTAGCTCGCTGGGCCGGATCGCGCGCATGAACCGTGCGGCGTCACGCCGAACTCCTGCGTCGGTCAGTGCGGGCGTGATCCAGCGCCGGGTCAGCGCCGCATCGAGGGGCTTGACGACGAGCGGGCCGAAGCCAAGCACCGAGTGCCTGATCCACGTCGGGCGCATCGTCGCCATCATCGCGCGAATCCGCCCGGGCCGGCGGCCGGCCTTGACGAGCAGCCCGAACGGCGGCGGCGGGAACTGATCGAACGCATCGCAATTGGTGAGTACGAGACGCCCGATCCGGGACTGATCGGTGTCGACAAGGAACTGGCACAGCGCGCCACCCGTGTCGTTGCCGACGAGCGTCACATCGGTCAGGTCGAGCGCCTCGAGGAAACCGATGACGAGACGAGCGACCCCGCGCGGGGTCAGGTCGGCGGCCGGCTCGAGCGCGATCGGATGCGCGCCGAGCGGCAGATCCGGCGCGTACGAACGCACGCCTCGGGCGGCCAGCGCTTCGGCCACCCCCGTCCACAGTTCGCCGTTGACGAGCAGCCCGTGCAGGAAGACGACCGGCGGCTGGGCGCTGTCAGCCGGGCCGGCGACGCGGTAGTTGAGCTGTCCGTGCGGAGTGTCGATGGTCGGCATGAGGGCCTCCTCGCGGTAGGTTCTGGCCGTGCAGGATCAAACATACATACAGCCTGTATGAAAGACAAACCACGTACCCAGGCCGAGCGCTCGGCCGCCACGCGCGATGCCCTCGTGGCCGCGGCGCGGTCGCTGTTCGCCGCCCGGGGCTTCGCCGATGTCGGCACCGAAGAGATCGTTCGCGCGGCCGGGCTGACCCGTGGCGCGCTGTATCACCATTTTGCCGACAAGAGCGAACTGTTTGCCGCAGTCTTCGAGACGGTCGAAGCGGAGGTCTCGACCAGGATCGCCGCGGCAGCCGCGGCGGCGCCCGACCCCGACCCGATCGTGGTGATGCGGCTCGGCGCAAGCGCGTGGCTCGATGCGTGCGCCGAACCCGAGGTGCACCGGATCGTGCTGCTCGACGCCCCCGCAGTATTGGGCTGGGAACGCTGGACCGAGATCGGCGACCGCCACAACATGGGCTTGGTGCAGGCGCTGCTCGCGCATGCGATCGAAGTGGGCAGGCTGCCTCAGCAACCCGTACCGCCACTCGCGCACGCATTGCTCGGTGCGATTCGTGAGGCTGCGCTGTATTTGGTGCGTGCCGACGACCCCGGCCAAGCACGCGTCGACGTCGGCGCGGTGATCGACCGATTGATCGACGCTCTCGCTGTCGGGTGACGTGCTACGACGGCATGGTGAGCTGCTGGTCGAGCCGATCGCTCATCGCCGTCCGGTCGGATGAGGCAGAGTACGTGTGCGTCCCGCCGGCCGATCTCCAAAGGAGTCTCCAGTGTCGTTGACCGTCGCAGTGACCGGACCGACCGGCGAGATCGGCATCTCGGCGGTCGACGCGATGGAGCGGGACCCTGAAATCGAGAAGATCATCGGGATGGCGCGCCGTCCGTTCGATCCGGCCGAGCACGGCTGGACGAAGACCGAGTACCACCAGGGCGACATCCTGGATCGCGACGCGATCGACGCGCTGGTGGCCGCTGCCGACGTGGTCGTCCATCTCGCTTACTTGATCATGGGTTCGCGTGAGGACAGCCGGCGCATCAACCTGACCGGCACGCGCAACGTCTTCGAGGCGACGGTCGCAGCGCAGCGTCCGCGCCGGTTGGTCTATACGTCGTCGGTGGCGGCGTATGGCTATCACGCCGACAACCCCGTGCCGTTGACCGAGGACGTGCCGGCGCGCGGATCTGCCGAGCACTACTACTCCGAGCAGAAGGCCGAGTGCGAGGCGCTGTTGCGCGAGATCACCGACGGTTCGGATCTCGAGGTCTACGTGCTGCGGCCGTGCATCGTCGCTGGTCCGAAAGCGCCGATGCTCGCGGCTGCGATGCCGTGGACGCAGATCAAGGCGAAGCTGCCGAGCGTGCTGCAGGGCGCGGCGGGGTTCGTCCAGGGGATGTTGCCGTTGATGCCCGACCCCGGCACCCCGCTGCAGCTCGTGCACCACGACGACGTCGCCGCCGCCATCGCGCTCGCTGCGCGTGGTGCGGGGGAGCCGGGCGCGTACAACCTCGCCGGCGATGGAGAGATCTCGTTCAGCGACGTTGGCCGCGCTACCGGCACCCGCTCGATCCGTGTCCCGCATGCGGCGGCTACGGCCGCATCAACTGTGCTGGCGCGCACTGCCGATGGCGCCTGCCGCTGCCGAGTGGATCCACGCCGGGCGCTGTCCGGTGGTGATGGATACGGCTCGGGCAAAGGACGTTCTAGGGTGGCGGCCGCGCTACACGAGCCGCGAGACTCTGGCCGAACTGGCCAACTCGCTCTAGAAGTCCTCGTCGAACCCGACCGAGCCCGGGACTGCCACCTGATACGCCGACACCCGCCGCTCGAAGAAGTTCGACAGCTCCTGGACGTCCTGCAGCTCCATGAATCCGAACGGGTTGCGAGAGCCGTAGATCGGATCGAGGCCGAGTTGGGTCAGGCGCCGATCGGCTACGTGCTGGAGGTACTCGCGCATGTCGGCCAGGGACAGCCCGGACACTCCCAGCCCGAGCAGATCCTCGGCGAACTGCACCTCGCATTCGACCGCTTCGCTGAGCATCTCGCGAACCTGCGCCGACATCGCGTCGTCGAACAGCGACGGTTCCTCGGCCCGCACCGTCTCGACCACGTCGAAGGCGAACGCCATATGCATCGACTCGTCGCGGAACACCCAGTTGGTGCCGGACGCGAGGCCGTTCAGCAGCCCGCGCGAGCGCAGGAAGTAGACGTATGCGAACGCGCCGTAGAAGAACAGCCCTTCGATGCACGCAGCGAAGCAGATGAGATTGAGCACGAACGCGCGGCGGTCGTCTGCGGTCGCGAGCCGGCGCAGCGCGAACACCGAATCGATCCAGCGGAAGCAGAAGTCGGCCTTGCGCTTGATCGACGGGATGTTCTCGATCGCAGCGAACGCTTCGAACCGCTCGGCTTCATCAGGGACGTAGGTGTCGAGCAGCGTCAGATAGAACTGGACGTGTACCGCCTCCTCGTACAACTGGCGTGACAGGTACAACCTGCCCTCCGGCGAGTTCACGTGTTGGTACAGGTTGAGCACCAAGTTGTTCGCGACGATCGTGTCGCCGGTCGCGAAGAAAGCGACGAGCCGGCTGACGAGGTGTCGCTCGGCTGCCGACAGTCGAGCGAGGTCGCGCAGGTCGGAATGCAGGTCGACCTCCTCGACCGTCCAGGTGTTCTTGATCGCGTCGCGGAACCTGTCGTAGAAGTGCGGGTACCGCATCGGCCGCAAGGTCAGATCCATGCCGGGATCCAGGAGCGCGCTCACTGACAGACCTCGCAGGACTCGGGGTTCTCGAGAGAACACGCGACGGCCTCGGCCTCCGCGGTGATGGTTGCTTGTTGGATGCGCGTCGCTGGTCGCGAGCGCAGGTAGTAGGTCGTCTTCAGCCCGGCCTGCCACGCGTACAGATACATCGACGAGAGCTTGCCGATCGAGGGTGCGGCCAGGAAGAGGTTCAGCGACTGGCTCTGGTCGATGAACGGCCCGCGCGCCGCTGCCATGTCGATGAGCGCGCGTTGCGGCAACTCCCACGCAGTGCGGTAGCACCTCGCGTACCTCGGCTGGCAGCGCGGTGATGCCCTGCACCGATCCGTCGGCTCGCTTGATCGCGTCGCGCACGTCGGCCGTCCACAAGCTGCGTGATCCTTGAGCGCGCGAACGAGCGCGGCGTTGAGCTGCAGGAACTCGCCGGACAGTGTCTCGCGCTTGAACAGGTTCGACACCTGCGGCTCGATGCACTCGTAGCACCCGGCGATCGACGCGATGGTCGCCGTCGGCGCGATCGCGATGAGCAGCGAGTTCCGCAATCCGGTGGCTGCGATCCGCGCGCGCAGCGCGTCCCACCGGTCGTGTCTGCGTGACGGCCGCACCCCACAGGTCGGGCTGCAGCTCGCCGCGCGCGGCGCGCGTCGAGGCGAACGCTGGATGCGGCCCGTGCGCCGCGGCGAGCTCGGCGGAGACCTCGAGCGCGGTCAGGTAGATCTCCTCGGCGATTCGTGTCGACAGCTCGCGGGCAGCGGCGGAGTCGAACGGCAGGCCGCAGCGCGAAGAACACGTCCTGCAGGCCCATCACACCGAGCCCGACCGGACGCCAGCGCGGGTTCGACGCCGGCAGCCTCGGCTCGACGGGTAGTAGTTGATGTCGATCACCCGGTCGAGGAACGGGCACAGCCGTGCGCACGGTCGCGCGCAACCGATCCCAGTCGATGCCCGTCGCCGGCACAGGTGCGCCGCGAGGTTGATCGAGCCGAGGTTGCACACCGCGGTCTCGTCGTTCGAGGACACCTCGACGATCTCGGTGCACAGGTTCGACAGGTGCACGACGTTGCTCGCGGCGCGCCGTCTGGTTGCACAGCCGGTTCGACCTGTCCTTGAAGGTCAGCCAGCCGTTGCCGGTCTGGGCCAGCGTTCGCATCATCCGGCCGTAGAGGTCGCGTGCCTTGACCTGGCGCACGAACCGGCCGTCGGCTTCGGCCGCGCGGTAGGCCTCGTCGAACGCGTCGCCCCACAGATCGGGCAGTTCGGGCACCTCGTCCGGATCGATGAGCGACCACAGCTCGTCCGCCTCGACACGGCGCATGAACTCGTCCGGGATCCAGTTCGCCAGGTTCAGGTTGTGCGTGCGGCGGGCGTCCTCGCCGGTGTTGTCGCGCAGGTCGAGGAACTCCTCGATGTCGGGATGCCACGGCTCGAGGTAGACGCATGCCGCGCCCTTGCGCCGGCCGCCCTGGTTCACCGCGGCGACCGACGAGTCGAGGGTGCGCAGCCACGGGACGATGCCGTTGCTCTGCCCGTTCGTGCCGCGGATCAGCGCGCCGCGCGACCGGACGCGCGACCAGGCGATGCCGATGCCGCCGGCGAACTTCGACAGCCGGGCCACCTGCTGGTAGCGCGCGTAGATCGAGTCGAGCTCGTCACGCGGCGAGTCGACGAGGTAGCACGACGACATCTGCGTGTGCCGGGTGCCGGAGTTGAACAGCGTCGGGGACGACGGCAAGTAGGCGAGCGAGGACATCAACCGGTAGAAGTCGATCGCCTCGCCCGGCGTGCGCGACAGCCCGCACGCGACCCGCAGCAGGAAGTACTGCGGCGTCTCGACGACCAGCCGGCTCGTCGGATGCCGCAGCAGGTAGCGGTCGTACACCGTCCGCAGCCCGAAGTACTCGAACCGGCCGTCGGCCGAAGCATCGACCGCGAAATCGAGCTTGCGGGCGTTGTCCTTGACGAAGCGCGCCGTCTCGTCGCCGATCAGCCCTTCGGCGTGCGCCGAGCGCCGATCGCCTGACTGAACGACGCGATGCCCTGGCCGCGTACCTCCTTCTCGATGTAGCCGGCGAGCAGCCGCGCGGCCAGCCGGGAGTACTGCGGCTCCTCGCCGATCATCTCCGCCGCGGTCTGGATCGACAGCCGATCCAGCTCGGCGGTGGTCGCGCCGTCGTAGAGGCCGCTGATCGTTTTGGTCGCGACCCGCATCGGATCGACGTCGTCGAGATCGCCGGCCCAGCGCTGTACCGCTCGCACGATCTTGTTCACGTCGACCGGTTCGCTGTCACCGTTGCGCTTGCGTACCTGCATGTGTTGACCGCCATCTGCTCTCTCCTCGCGAGCTCGGTCCGAGGGTCCGAGGCGTTGCGGGCAGACGACGGGGACGACGCACGAGGAGTAGGCGGCCTCGCAGCGTTCGCCGTCGGCCGTCCCGCGCGGCCTCGGACCACCGCGCCTCGGGGCGAGGCACGGTGCGCTGGCAGGTCTTCGGACTCGCGGGCACGGCCGATCGCTCGACCACCTACTGACCGTCGCTTCCCAGGCCGGAGGCCCAGTGCTTCGTGACGGCGCTCGTTCCCACTCACCGCTGCGGGGCAGTCCCGGACTTGCCGCGCAGAGCGCACCGGGTTCCCTGTTGTCTCGCCGACCCTGGCTGGGCCGGCGAACCAGCTGCGTCGAACACCATATGTAGGGGTACCGACAAGATGTGGGAACTACATGTCGTGTCGGCGTGTCGTCCGCTATGAGACAGCGAGGAACAGCCAGTCTGCCCGGACGGCGTCTTCCGCCATCGAGCCGCCGGGGCATATTCTGACGTGCGCTTCGGGGAGGGAACATGAAGCGCTTCTGCTTGTCGCCGCCCTGCTCATCGCCAGTTCGCTCAGCGCGCTCGCGCCGGCGAGCCGCCGTGAGCGAGCCGCGGATCCGCCGAGCGGCGCCCTCATCGCCTGCGGCCGGGGTACGACGGTCGGCCCGACCAACTGCATGACGTTGCAGCAAGCGATCGACGCCGCCACGCCGATCATGGGCACGGTCACCATCGACATGATGCCGGGCGAGTACTGCCCGCCGACGTTGCCGACTCTCGCTGACCACGGCGTTACTGGCACCGTCTGGACTTCGTCGGGGTCGGCCTCGCCGCTTACGGTGCAGCCGGTCCGCCCGGCGGACTTGACCGGCGAGGAAGCGGAGCTGACGTCGTTCAAGTGGGACGCGAGCTGTGGCGGCGCGGAGAACTCGCTCATGCAACTCGCCAACCCGGGTGGTAGCACCGAGGTCGGTTCATCAACCTGTCGTTCATCGGGTCCAGCGGCGGACCGCCCAACGGCCTGTCGACGACGGTGTGCCGCTCGACGGTCGACGATGTGATCTTCGAAGGTCTCAATAACGGGCTCGAATTCACCAGCAACTCCTCCCTGCAGAGCGCCGCTGAGATCAACAACAGCGCCTTCGTCAACAACACCACCTACGGCGTCGAGTTCTACGGCGGCGAAGGATCGATCGACAACTCGACGATCGCCGGAAACACCTATGGCTTCTACGGCCTGAACTTCGAGGTGCACCTCGAAGGGGACACGATCACCCACAACACCGACGGCTTCTACTCGTACAACGGCGGAAACACCGTGCAGGCGGTGAACACCGTCAACGCCGACAACACTGCCGCCGACTGCTCCGGAACTGTGATCGGTGCCGACTGGGAGGCCGGGACCTTTCGCAACGAGGACAACCTGGTCGGTTCTACCTGCCCGCACAACCCGAACAACAACACCGACATCGCATGGGACAGCCCCGCTTCCCGAGCCTCGCGCCGAACGGTGGGCCAACCATGTCGATCCTGCCGACTGACCAGGCCAAGACGCATGGTGACACCGTCGCTCTGCGGCTCGCTCAGTGGCACCGACCAGCGCGAGTTCAAGGTATCCGGCACCAGCTGCGACATCGGCTCGGTTCAAACTGACGGCACGGGCAACCCGAAGGCGGGGTCGACGCCGACGAAGGGCACAACCATTGACTTCGGCACCGTGCCGTCCGGACAGACCGGGCAGCAGTCGGTAAGCGTCTTCCGCGCCAGCGGCGGCGACCTGATGTACGGGTACGGCTCGTCGATATCGGGCGCCGGCTTCAAGATCACCGGCGACTCGTGCAAGTACTATCCGATGTCGCCCAGCTCCGGGCTGAATGAATGTCTTCGTCGGTATCAGCGCATCGGCCGGAGATGATCACAGCACGCTCACGGGCACGCTGAAGATCAAGACTTCGGGCGGCAACCTGACCTTCCCGTTGACCTCGACCAACGGTCCGGCGCTACTACCGCCGAGCAACGTCAGCGGGGCGGCGGGTAACAAGATGGCGACGCTGACCTGGACGGCACCGTCCAACGGCGGGCCGTCCGTCGACGGCTACAACATCCAGGAGTCGACCGACGGCGGCACCACATGGAACTTCGTCGACGAGGTGCCGGCAACGCCGACCTCGGACACATCGACACATCTCACCAACGGCACGGCGTACGAGTTCGAAGTGCAGTCGATCTCCGGTACCTATCAGAGCGCGTGGTCCGAGCCATCGGCGCCGGTGACGCCCTCGGGGGCGCCGCACGCGAGCGCGTTGACGGCACCGGCCGATGCCGCCGTTCAACTACGGCGACACGGTGAACTTGAAGACGACGCTCACCGACACCGCCACCGGTAGCCCGATCGCGAACGCCACCGTCAACCTGCTCTCGCGACGCGGGACGACCGGCGGCTTCGGCACCGCCGGCTCCGGCACCACCAACGCGCAGGGCAAGCTGACCGTAGCGGCGCAGCCGACGGTGAACCGCCAATACGAGTGGCAGTACGCCGGCGACGCAGCACATCACGCTGCGACGAGTGGAACGGCAACCGTCACGGTCGCGCAAGTGGTCACGGCGAAACTCGTCGACTCGTCGGTGGCGAAGGGCACGGCTGCGAAGGTTTGGGGCACGGTCGCGCCACCGGAGGCCGGCCAGACGGTGCAGCTGCAGATGAAGTCGTCCGGACACTGGGTCAACGAGGGGACCGCGACGATCAAGAAGCAGAAGCTCCCCGACGGCACGACCGCGAAGGGATTCATCTTCAGTCTGACCTTGCACTCGAAGGGCACGTTCGTGCTGCGGGTGACCCGTGCGGCAACCGCGACGAACACGGCCGGAGTGTCGAAACACCTCACCCTGACCGTCACGTGATGGCTCGACCTACCCGGCGGGCAGACTGGCGGTGTGACCGACTCCGAGGCGGCCGACGACGCTGATGTCGAGGTAGCGACCGAGCAAGACGCGAGAGCCCGGCCCCGGCGCGCATCCGGCGGCACACAGTGCCGGCCTGATCGGGCTGGCGGTCGGTGCCATCGGCATCGTCTTCGGCGACATCGGCACGAGCCCGCTCTACGCGATGCAGACCGTCTTCTCCATCGACGGGCACGCGGTCAAGCCGACCAACTCCGACGTGCTCGGCGTGATCTCGCTGATCTTCTGGTCGGTGACGCTGGTCGTGTCGGTGAAGTACGTCGCGCTGATCCTGCGCGCTGACAACGACGGTGAGGGCGGCATCATGGCCCTCGCCGCGCTGATTCGCCAGAAGCTGAGCTCGAACACCCGCCGGGTGGCGCTCGCGATGATGCTCGGCGTCATCGGCGCCTCGCTGTTCTACGGCGACAGCCTGATCACGCCGGCGATCTCGGTACTGTCCGCGGTCGAAGGCATCGAGATCGCCGCGCCGTCAGGCGCACGATGTCGTGTTGCCGGTCGGCGCCGTCATCCTCACCCTGCTGTTCGCGGCGCAGCGCTGGGGTACCCACAAGGTGGGCCGGCTGTTCGGGCCGGTGATGATCGTCTGGTTCATCGTGCTCGTGCTCACCGGGCTGCCGAGCATTGCCAAGCACCCGGAAGTGCTCCGCGGCCTGTCACCGACCTACGTCGGTACGTTCTTCGCCGATCATCCGTACACGGCGTTCATCGCTATGGGCGCGGTGGTGCTGGCCATCACCGGCGCGGAGGCGCTGTACGCGGACATGGGGCACTTCGGCCGTCGGCCGATCCGAGTGAGCTGGTTCTCACTCGTGTTTCCCGCGCTGATCGTCAACTACCTCGGCCAGGGCGCGCTCATCCTGGACAAGCCGTCGGCGATCGCCAATCCGTTCTACCTGCTCGCTCCGAGCTGGGCGCGCATCCCGATGGTCGTGCTGGCCACCCTCGCCACGGTGATCGCCTCGCAGGCAGTCATCTCCGGAGCGTTCTCGGTGTCGCGCCAGGCAGTGCGGCTGGGCTTCCTGCCCCATCTCACCGTGCGGCACACATCGACGCGGGAGAGCGGGCAGATCTACGTCCCTGCGGTGAACTGGCTGCTCTTCGGCGGCGTGCTCGCGCTGATGTTCGCGTTCCGCTCGTCCAACAAGCTCGCCACCGCGTACGGTCTGGCCGTCACCGGCACTCTGTTGCTGACCACGACGCTCTTCCTGATCCTGGCCGCTTCGAGTTGGCACTGGCCGAAGTGGCGGATCATCGTCGTGGCCGTTGTCTTCGGCGGCGTCGAGCTCACCTACTTCGCCGCCAACCTCACCAAGATCGTCCACGGCGGGTGGCTGCCTGTCTTGATCGCCGCGATCGTGGTCGTGGTGATGACGACCTGGCAGCGCGGCCGGCAGATCGTCACCGAGCGGCGGATCAAGCTGGAAGGCCCGTTGCTCGACTTCGTCGAGAAGATGCGCAGCGATCCCGTCCCGAGGGTCGAGGGGACGGCGGTGTTCCCGCATCCGACCAAGGAGACGACACCCCTGGCGCTGCGCGCGAACGTGCGTTTCAACAAGGTGCTGCACGAGCGCGTGATCGTCGTTTCGGTGCAATCAGAGAACGTGCCGCACATCCCGGTCGAGGAACGGATCGAGGTCGACGAGCTGGGCTACTCCGACGACGGCATCGTGCACGTGTCGATCCGGTTCGGCTTCCAGGACGAGCAGGACATCCCGGAGATGCTGGAACGCGCGCGGGGCATGAGCGACGAGCTCGACTTCGATCCCGACGATGCGTCCTACTTCCTCTCCCGCATCACCATCGAGCGGGCGCAGCGATCGCGAGATGATGACCTGGCGCAAGCGCCTGTTCATCGGCCTCGCGCACAACGCAGCTACGCCGGCCGCGTACTTCTGCCTGCCGGACGACCGGACGGTCGTGATGGCGTCCCGGGTGGAACTGTGAGCTTTGTTGCCAACGATTTGCAAGAAGTTATTGCCAGCCTCTTGCGATAAGGACTACCGTCGGGCGCATGACCCTCACGGCGCCCGCGCGCACCTCCGGCATCGCCCGGTTTCGTGCGACGCTGACCAGCCGCGACCGCCGGTCGCTTTGGGGGATGTTCCTGTTCATCGTC
Source organism: uncultured Actinomycetota bacterium (assembly GCA_963794885.1). GTDB lineage: Bacteria > Actinomycetota > Actinomycetes > Mycobacteriales > Jatrophihabitantaceae > RYN-133. The sequence continues at coordinate 60,331 of CAWCFH010000021.1, read as the reverse complement.
TTCCTGCACGTGCTCGGCTTCGGGATCCTGTTCGGCCTCGTCGTGCCGCATCACTATCAGCTCGGTAAGAGCGGGCTCTTCGACGTCGGAGTCGGCGTCCTCGCCTATACCTTCGGGCTGCGCCATGCCTTCGACGCCGACCACATTGCGGCGGTCGACAACACCACCCGCAAGCTGATTGCCGACGACTCGACCGATCGCAAGCCGCTGTCGGTCGGCTTCTGGTTCTCGCTGGGTCACTCGAGCATCGTGTTCACGCTGGCGTTCCTGCTGTCGGCCGGCGTGAAGGCGCTGGCCCGGCCTCTCAAGGACGGCGGCTCCGGTCTGCATTCGGCGACCGGGATCATCGGAGCTTCGATCTCGGGCACGTTCCTCTGGGTGCTCGGCATCCTGAACCTCGTGGTGCTGATGGGCATCATCAAGGTGTTCCGCGAGATGCGCAGTGGGCGCTATGACGAGGCGCAGCTCGAGGAGCACCTCAACAAGCGCGGCTTCATGAACCGATTCCTCTCCGGTCTGACGAAGTCGGTGCGCAAGCCGTGGCACATCTACCCGGTCGGGCTTCTTTTCGGACTGGGCTTTGACACGGCAACCGAAGTCGGCCTGCTCGTTCTCGCTGGTGGCGCCGCCGCGTTCGTCCTGCCGTTCTACTCGATCCTGGTGCTGCCGATCCTGTTCGCCGCCGGGATGTGCCTGATGGACACGATCGACGGTGTGTTCATGAATGCCGCGTACGGCTGGGCATTCGCCAAGCCGGTGCGCAAGGTCTTTTACAACATTGCGATCACCGCGATGTCGGTCGCCGTTGCGCTCGTGATCGGCACCATCGAGCTGGTGTCGGTACTCACCCAGCAAGCGCACATAACGTCCGGACCGCTCGCGACGATCGGATCGATACCGCTCGACTACGCCGGGTATGCCATCGTCGCGCTGTTCGCGGTGTCCTGGCTCGCTGCGCTCCTGATCTGGCGCTACGGGCGCATCGAAGAGAAGTGGACCAGGGGGCTGCATGCTCCGGAGACGTTCGCCGACTGACGGAGCGTCGCCCGTCCCGAGATGAACTCCCGGCAACATGCGGGCGAAGACACGTGCAATACCGGCGCACTCGCGCGACGTCGGCAAAGCGCCCGGGTAGAGCGGGTTTGTGACTGATGACGTCGTACTCGCAATAGTGGTCGTAACCGCACTGGCCTTCGATTTCACCAACGGATTTCACGACACCGGCAATGCAATGGCCACCTCGATCGCGACGCGCGCGTTACCGCCGCGGATCGCCGTCGCACTTTCGGGCGTGTTGAACCTCGTCGGGGCGTTCCTGTCGTTAAGCGTTGCCGCGACAATCGCGAACGGCCTGGTCGACTCGGGGCTGGTGACACCGACGGTCGTGTTCGCTGGTCTCGCCGGTGGGATCACCTGGAACCTGTTGACGTGGTTCTTCGGCATCCCGTCGAGTTCCTCACACGCGTTGATCGGCGGCGTGATCGGATCGACGATCGCGGCTGTCGGCGGGCACGCGGTGCAGTGGCACAACCTGGTGGCGAAGGTGATCGTCCCAGCGGGATTGTCGCCGGTGATCGCCGGCTTGATCGCCGCGACCGGCACCTACCTCGTCTACCGATTGACCCGGCGAATCTCTGACGGCGCGCGCTCGCACGGCTTCCGGATCGGTCAGATCGCTTCGGCGTCCATGGTGTCGCTGGCCCATGGCACCAACGACGCGCAGAAGACGATGGGCATGATCACGTTGGCGTTGATCGCCAACGGCACGCTGGCTGCGGGATCGGAGGCGCCGATGTGGGTGATCGTGTCGTGTGCCGTCGCGATCAGCGCGGGCACCTACGTCGGTGGCTGGCGGGTCATCCGCACGCTGGGCAAGGGCCTGGTCGAGATCGAGTCGCCGCAGGGCATGGCCGCCGAGTCGGCCTCGGCGGCCACGATCCTGCTCTCGAGTCACTTCGGGTACTCGCTGTCGACGACGCATGTCGCGACCGGATCGATCCTGGGTACCGGGGTTGGCAAGCGCGGTGCGGAAGTGCGCTGGGGAGTGGCTGGTCGGATGGCCACCGCGTGGCTGGTGACGCTGCCCGCCGCGGGCCTTGTCGGCGCTGGTTCGTTCGAGGTCAGCGACCGGTTGCCCGGCATCAGTGGCGTGATCGTCATGGCCGTGCTCCTTGCCGGGTTGGCCGTGCTCCTGTTCGTGCGTGCGCGCGGCACCGCGGTGCATCCCGGAAATGTCAACGACGAGTGGACCGGCTCCGTCGTCCCGCAACCGCTGCCCGCAGCGGCCTGAGAGGGGATCTGATGTCTGACTGGATCGATCTGTCCGCGCTGTGGCGAATCGTGCTGGCCGGGTTGGTGTTCGGCGCCGGGTTGCCCGCACTGTTCGCGATCGGACTGCGGCTGCTCGCCCCGAACCGAACTGAACTGCGGTCGGTGGGTGGTGCTGTTGGTCGTCCGACGACGGCAAATCCCGCGGCTGTTGCGGCGGCTGCGGTGTGCTTCGCAATCGTGCTCGCGGCGATCGGCTGGGGCATCTACCTGGTCGTGGCCGGTACGTGAACCTTCGCTCGACACTCGACACTCGACACTTCGGCGCTCGGCTAGGAGAGACGATGGCATTGTCAACAGCGGTTTCGTCCGTGCTGCAGTTTCTGCACGCTGTTTATCCGGAGGGTGTGCCGAGGCAGGACTACATCCCGTTGCTCGCGCTACTGCGCAGGCGGTTGACCGAGGACGAGGTCGGCGACGTTGCGAACAGCCTGATCCTGAATGCCGACACCGCCTCGGCCGCGGCGATGCACGACGCGATCTCGGCGATCACCCGCGAGGCTCCCCGCGACGAGGACGTGGCGCGAGTGCGCTCGCATCTGGCCAGCGGCGGTTGGCCGCTGGCCGGCCTGGACGATATGGACGGCGCGGCGCGCTGATCGCCGTGGCGTCAGGACTGCAATGTCGTGTCCGGTGCCATCGTGTGCGACAGCGAACTGAATCCGACGCTGCCGAGGTCGTGATTGCTGTTGCACATCCGGAAGCCTTCGGAGCTGCCGGTGATGCGCATCGAATTGTCGACGTAAGCCGCCCGCAGGAAGGCGTGCGCTTCCTCCGGGTCGGCGCCGCGCGCATGGCCGGTCTTGATCCCCAAGCGTCGCTGGCATCGCGGCACGCGCAGTCGAGTTTCGCTGTGGTCGCCTTCTAAAGCGGCAGCGACGAGGGCGTTTGGTGGTGGGCTGGTTGCCGCTTTCGGCTGCCGTTCGCGGCGAGGCGCGGTTTCGAAAACTCTTTGAATTCTTTTTGGGATCGACTGATTCTGACCCGAAAACTGTCAGAGGGTGTCCCTAAAATCAAACACGTGGACGAGATCGATCGACGCTTCGACGCCTGGCTCGCGCAGGCGCCGGTCACCGATCCGGCCACGGTGTCGATGGATACCAACCTGGCGATGGCCGAGCGGTACGAGCGGCTGATCGGCTACGCCCAGGCCCGGCAGGCGCGCCATCTGGCGCAGATCGAGATGCATCCCGATCCGGTGCCCGGGCCGGTGTCGGCCACCGCTCGGGAGCGGATCGATCTGGACCGGACCGCGCAGCTGTCGGCCACGCAGGAGGTGGCGTGTGTGTTGCGCTGGTCGACCGGCTACACCATCGGACGCCTGCACGACGCGGCTCGGCTGGTGAGCGAGCTGCCCGCCACGCTGGCCGCGGTGGAGGCCGGCCGGTTCGGGTATCTGCACGCCGCGTCGCTGGTCACCGCCACCAAAGACCTCGACCGCACCGTGACCGGCAAGGTCGAGACCAAGGTGCTGGAGCGGGCCGGTTCGCAGACGGTGAGCGAGTTCCGTGCCGCGGCACGGCGTTGGGTCGCCAAACTCGACCCGCGCGGCGAAGAGCAGCAGCACGCCGATGCTGTTGCCGAGCGGCGGGTCTGTCACCAACCCGACGCGCATGCGATGGCCTGGATCAACTCCTACCTCCCCGCCGCCGACGCCCAAGCGGTACTGACCGCAGTCCAGGCGATGGCCGACAAACTCAAGAACGCCGCTGACCCTGGTGACTGCCGCAGCGCCGACCAGTACCGTGCCGACGCGCTGGTCGCGATCTGCCTGGCCGCACTGCACGGCCAGACGATCGAGGGCCTGCCGAAGTGGCAGGGCCGCCACCCCCAAGTCCAGGTCGTCGTCGCACTCTCGACACTGCTCGGGATCGATGAGCAGCCCGGTGAGCTGGCCGGCTACGGACCCATCCCCGCCGGCCTCGCCCGGCGGATGGCGGCCGACCCGACCGGCACCTGGACCCGGCTGGTCACCGACGACCTCGGCCGGCTGGTGGATTACGGGCGGGAGAAGTACCGGCCACCCCAAGATTTGATCGACCACGTCACAGCGCGGGACCGGACCTGCCGTGGTCCGCATTGCCACCGCCACGCCCGCCGCTGCGAAGTCGATCATGTGATTCCGTTCAGCGAAGGCGGCCACACCAACGCCGCCAACCTGGGTCCGGAATGCCTACGCGAACACCACCTGAAACACGACGCCGGCTGGCACGACCCAACGACTACCCGACGGCACCATCCGCTGGACCACCCCCACCGGACGCAACTACGACCGACCACCCGACACCTTCCCGACCGACCGAACGCGCCGCAAACCGGAGCCGGACGACGACCAGGATCAACCGCCACCGTTTTGACCGGCAACACTCAACTTTGACGGGTGACACTGAACCCGCTGCGGCACAACCCGTCGACGCGGATGCCGCATCGCGTTCAGCGTCGGCGCCTCCGCCAGGAGCCGGGCGGTTACGAACCCAGCGCCTCACGCAGTTCGCGGACGAGGTCGGCGACGATGTGCGCTGCAGATCCGGGCGTCCTGACCAGGTCGACCGACTGCCCTGCATAGAGCGCCATCGCGTCAACGGAACCGGCCATGTTCTGCAACGGCGGGCTGCGGTCGTAGCGTCGAATCGATCGTCCGCTGGTGGACGTCGCCACCACGTCCTGCTCGCCGGGCCGATTGGGACTCGCGGGCTGACCGGCAGCCAACCATCCCTGCAAAGTGCTGTTCGACAGAACACGGTGCGCAGCATCTGGCCACGCCCCGTCGAAGCACATCGTGTGGATCGAGTCGTCGGCACTCGCGTCGAGCACAGCGCGGCGGTACACGTCGTGCGCATTCGACTCGTCCGCGACGATGAAACGGGTGCCGATCCATGCAGCTTGCGCCCCGAGCATGAGTGCAGCCGCGATGCCGCGCCCGTCGCCGATGCCCCCGGCCGCGATGACCGGGACGGGTGACACCGCGTCGACCACAGCGGGGACGAGAGCGAGCGTGCCCACCCGGCCGGATACGTGACCGCCGGCCTCCCAGCCCTGTGCCACGATCACGTCGACGCCGACCTCGGCCGCACGCCGAGCTTCAACCACCGACCCGACCGAGTGCAGGTGGAGCGCACCGGCTGCGGCGATCTGGCGATGCGCCTGTTCCGGATCGCCCCAGAACGTCGAGATCACGTCGACGCCTTCATCGAGGCAAGTTGCGATGTTGTCGGTGACCGGGAACTCGAGCACGAAGTTCGCACCGAACCGTCCGGACCCGAGCTCGCGGACCTTGCGGATGTCAGCACGCAGACGCGCGGCATCGGCCCACGTCGAGGCCAGCATGCCCAACGCTCCGGCGCTGCCGACGCTTGCGACGAGTTGCGGGCTGACGACCGATCCGATCGGCGCCTGGACGATCGGAACGTCGATGCCGAGCAGGCGGCACAGGTCGGTGCGTTCGCGCGCAGTTGGCTCCATGTCCAGCACACTCCCTACCGAGGCGGCTTGAAGACGGCGAACGGATCGCTGACCGTCAGTTCGCGCTGAACGAACCGGTACACGGTCGCCGGCCGCCCACCCGAGGTTCCGGACGAGGCGGTGCGGTCGGTCGACTCGATCAGGTGCCGCCGGGTGAGCACCCGCGTCAGATTCGTCGCACCGACTTCATAGCCCAGCGCAGCACTGACGATGTCGCGCAGTTCGGAGATCGTGAACTCGTGCGGCGCCAGCGCGAAGCCGATGTTCGTGTAGGACAGCTTGGCGCGCAACCGGTCGACCGCGGCCTCGATGAAGAAGTGGTGGTCGAATGCGGTGCGCGGCAACTCGTCGACCGGATGCCACGCCGTGTCGGCCGGCACCTCAGGATGAAGGTCGGACGGCACGAGGCCGAGGTAAGCGGTAGCGAGCACCCGAGTGCGCGGATCGCGATCGACCGCACTGTGGGTGGCCAGCTGTTCGAGATGTGCCAGCTCGCGCACGTCCACCTTGGTCGCCAGATGCCGCGAGATGGCCACCCGCAGCCGTTCGTCGGCGTTGACTCCGCCGCCGGGTAGCGCCCACCGGCCGCGGTACGGCGCCTGACGGCGACGCCAGAGCAGCACGCTCAGCCTGCCCTCCCGCACGGACAGGACGACCGCGAGCACCTCATGCGGATAGCTCGGCCAGTTGACCAAATCACTTTTCCGGTCCGCGGCCACTCGGCGATGCTATCGTCCATGGCAGTAATCGCCTATAAGACGAAAACTATGGACGAGAGAAGTTCTCATGACCGTCGACGTTGCGACGCAGACATGGCAGGACGAGGTACACCGCCTCGCGCGGGAACAGAACGCGGTCGTACTTGCCCACAACTACCAGGATCCGTTGATCCAGGACGTCGCCGATCACGTCGGCGACTCGCTCGCACTGTCGCGAATTGCGGCGCGCACCGACGCCAGCACGATCGTGTTCTGCGGGGTGCACTTCATGGCCGAGACCGCCAAGTTGCTCAGCCCCGACAAGACCGTGCTCGTCCCGACGGCAAGGGCCGGCTGCTCGCTGGCCGACACCATCACCGCCGATCAGCTGCGGGCGTGGAAGCGCGAGCATCCGGGTGCAGCAGTGGTGGCGTACGTGAACACGACTGCCGCTGTGAAGGCTGAGGCCGACATCTGCTGCACCTCTTCGAATGCCGTCGAGGTTGTCGAATCGATTCCCGCCGACCGTCCCGTGCTGTTCCTGCCCGACCAATTCCTCGGCGCGCACGTCCGTCGGCAGACCGGCCGCACGAACATCGAGGTCTGGCTGGGGGAGTGCCATGTGCACGCCGGTATCAGCCCGGTCGACGTCCGCCGCCAGGTCGCGGCTCATCCTGACGCCGAGCTGCTCGTGCACCCGGAATGCGGCTGCGCTTCCTCGGCGATCTGGCTGGCGGGCGAGGGTGACCTTCCGGCCGGACGGACGCGAATCCTGTCCACCGGCGGCATGGTCGACGCCGCACGCACCATGACGGCCGATGCCGCCCTGGTGGCCACCGAGATCGGCATGCTGCACCAGCTGCGCAAGGTGAACCAACACACCACCTTCCTGCCGATGAACCCGAAGGCATCGTGCCGCTTCATGAAGATGACCACTCCCGAGCTGCTGTTGCGCTGCTTGCGCGAGGGACGGGACGAGGTGACCGTGCCGGCCGACATCGCGCCCGCCGCGCGTCGCGCCGTCGAGAAGATGATCACGCTCGGCAAGCCCGGCGGTGGCGAGTGAACAGCGAGGTCGACGTCCTCGTCGTCGGCGCCGGCGTTGCCGGGCTGTCGACCGCACTAGGGCTGGCGGCGACCCGCCGCGTGCTCGTCATCTCGGCCGGCGACGGCAGTACGCCGTGGGCACAGGGCGGAGTCGCCGCCGCGTTCGACGGCGACGATCCGGCCGATCACGCGCATGACACTGCCGTGGCCGGCGCCGGATTCTGTGACGACGAGACGGTGCGGCTGCTCGTCGAGGAGGGTCCCCAGCGGGTGGCCGACCTGATCGCACACGGCGCCGTGTTCGATCGACACTCCGACGGCCGGCTGTCCAGAACGCTCGAGGGCGGGCACGGCCGACCGCGCGTGCTGCACGCCGGCGGCGACGCCACCGGCGCGGAGGTCTACCGCGTGCTGGCCGCCGCAGCGCATGCCGCGGGCGTCGAGATCGTTGCCGCCCGCGTTGTCGGACTGCTTCGCGCGGCTGACGGTCGGGTGACCGGCGCGATCGTCGATGTGGACGGAGCGAGGGCCGAGATCTGCGCGCGTGCGGTTGTGCTCGCGACCGGCGGCATCGGCAACGCCTATCAGGCCAGCACCAACCCGCCGGCGGTGCGCGGCGACGGGATCGTGCTGGCGCTGCACGCCGGCGCGTCGCTGGTCGACATGGAGTTCGTGCAGTTCCACCCGACCGCGCTGTACACCGGTGCATCCCGTGGACAACTGCCACTGGTCACCGAGGCCGTGCGCGGCGAGGGTGCGGTATTGCGTGACGATGCCGGCCGGCCGATCATGGCCGGACGTCACCCGATGGCCGATCTCGCGCCGCGCGACATCGTTGCGCGCGAGATCGAAGCGACGATGCGCCGCGAGCGCACCAGCCACGTCTGGCTCGACGCAACCGCAATCGACGCAGCTACCCTCCGGCTGCGCTTCCCGACCGTCATCGCGTCGTGTGTACGGATCGGCGTGGATATCGCGCAGCAGCCCGTCCCGGTCGCTCCGGCAGAACACTTCCTGTGCGGCGGGGTGCGCGTCGATCACGTCGGCGCCACCGATGTGGCTGGCCTGTTCGCGGTCGGCGAGGCGGCGGCCACGGGGGTGCACGGCGCGAACCGGCTCGCGTCCAACAGCCTGCTCGAGGGTCTGGTCTTCGGACGGCGCCTCGCGGCAGCGCTCACACTGGACCTGCCGCGATCGCCCGGCTCGGCTTCGTCCCCGATCGTCGTGCCCAACGATCCGGAACCGGAGCGAGTCCGAGCGATCCTGTCCAAGTACGCGGGTATCCGCCGGGATGCGGCCGGATTGAACGCCGCCATGGATGAGCTCGACGGGCTCGGCACCGGCGGGTTGGCGACCGTGGCCCGTGCCGTCATCGTTGCTGCCGCTGCACGCACCGAGAGCCGCGGCTGTCACTGGCGCTCGGACCACCCGCGCACAAGTTCGCGCTGGGATCGCCACATCGTCGTCCGCCTCAATGACATGGGACGGCCGGTGCCAGTCATGCCGGCACCGGCCACCCCATCAAGAACCGGTTAGTGACGCAGCGACCACTCGGCAACCCAGCCGATCTGCGCGTTGCACGAGCCGAACGACTTCGGCACCTGGTTCGCGGGCACCAGCGACTCGGTCTGCAGCGCGAGCACCATCGGCTGCGACGGGACGTCAGCGGACCGGCGGACACCCCAGATCTTTCCGTCCAGCGTGTACTTGATCACGCCCGGCATCCACTCGACGCCGACGACGTGCCAGTCAGAGAACGGCCGCTGGGTGGTGACGTAGTTCTGCCGCAACGTGCCGGGGGCGCCGCGGTCGTCGTAGACGATCGATCCGGTCGTGCCCTGGCGGGCGCCGCCCTCGTCCTCGCCGAAGTCGACCTCGCCGCCGGCCGGCCACTGGCCGTTGTACGGCCACAGGATCCAGGCGTACTTCACCTGGGAACACTTCGTGACGCGGACCAGCATCTTGTACTTGCCATAGGTTTGCGGCTTCTCGCCCCAGAGCCCGACGCCGGCGGTGACGATGCGCCCGTTCGCGCTGTCGCGCTTGCCGGACAGCGTGAGCATGCTGTGGCTGACCTTCGCGTGCTGGGGGGACCAGTACGCGGTGTTGGGGTTCGAGGGCACCGCGGTCGGTCCGTAGACGCTCCACGCACTGCTGAGCTTGTGGCCACGGAAGTCGTCGCGGAACGCGAGCTTCCAATGCTTGAAGCTGCGATGCGGGAGGGGAGTGTGCGCGGTGCGGACGGCGGTATGCATGTTCACTCTGGTGAAGCCGTTGGCTGCCGAGTCCGTCGAGAAGCCGACGGTGCTGACCATGAGTGCGGCCGCTGTCGCTGCAAGGGTCACCTTGCGGGCGGTGAGGCGCGAGGAGGTACGGGGTGCGGGGGGCGTGGGGGGCACGGTTTTCTCCAGTTAGGTCGTCCCCGCCGAACTGTTGTTACCCCGCTACACGACGAATCTCACCAGGAACTCACACTGGCTGTCAATTCGCGGACCAAAACGGGCGAAACATGCTGAAACCCTGCTCGAAGGTGGTGTGTGGAGGCCCGCGAACGCGGCGGATCCTTCAGATCGCACGGTCTTTGTCAGTGCGGCAGGGCGCGCTGCGGTCCGAATGCGGTGAGGAATCGGTCCCGGAACGAGCTCATGAGCCACACCGGAGCCTGCGGGCCGGGCAGCATCCCGTCCTGCCAGCCCCATCCCGCGACGCGATCCATGACCTTCGGGTCGTGCGCGATGATCGAGATCGGCACGTCGTGCCCGACCCCGTACCCGCTGACGACGTGCGCCGGCTGATGGTCGCCGAGCACGATCAGGACGAGGTTGTTGTCGTGCGCGTGCTGCACGAACGAGAACAGCGCCTGCAACGAATACTGGACCGACTGGCCATAGGCAGCCTGGACCTGGCTGCCTGATTGCCAGACCTGGTCCGGTGACTGGCCTTGCGCGGGCATGCTGTCGAAGATCGAACCGTCGCCGACCTTGTCCCACGGCACCATGTGCGGCAACGGCGCCCACGGCGTGTGCGAAGACACCAGATCGATCTCGCCCATCACCGGCGCGCGGTTCTGCTTGGCGAGCTCCATCCGCTGGAACGCCGAGAGGATGTACTCGTCGGGCATGGTCGCGTAGCTGAACGGCGGTCCGGCGTAGCCGACGTTGGCGCGGTTGTAGAGCTGGTCGTAGTGGTAGAACGACGTGCCCTCCGGCCAGGCTCCGCCGTTGGACGGCACGTCGCCGACCGTCCGCCAGCCGGCCCGTTTGAACGCGTCGCTCAGCGTGTAGCGATTGCTCGAAACCAGCTGGTCGTAACGCGCCTGCGAGTTGATCCACATACCGGACTGCAGCGTTGAGTGCGCGAGCCAGCTGATGCCGCCATACGTGGGTGAGTCGAGGAACGCGCTTTGCGAGGAGAATCCGGCGTTCTGCAGCGTCTGTGTGCCGGCGTTGAGGACGGCGTCGACTGCGGGCGAGAACGTCGTGCCCTGGACCGCGGTGCGTCCGTAGCTCTCGACGAAGGCGATGATGACGTCCTTGCCGCGCAACCCGGTGAGCAGGTCGCTCGCCGGTGTAGTGGCGAACGGGTCCGGCGCCTTGAGTTCGGAGGCGAACGTCGCCCGGTCGTGGATCCCTGCACGGATCGCGTCGTACTGGTCGTAAGCGAGCGCCGCGGCGCTGGTGGACGCAACCGGCGTGCCGGCCACGATGTCAACGCCCAACGCCGCGCACAGGATCCAAACGGCACCTAGTGCGCCGACAGCACGCGCAGAGACCAGCCGATGCTGCGCGGTCAGCCGAGTCAGCCGGAGCACGGAGAGCGGCAGCAGCACGAGGAGCGCTACCGCGAGCAGCACGGCGCCGATGACGGCGAGGTTCGTCCAGTCCGGGCCCACTGAGTCGCGCAGCACGCCGATCGCCGGGTTGAAACTGCTCCAGTCGCTCACTGGGTTGAACGGCCGATCGACCTCGGCGAAGAAGCCCATATCGAGGATCTTCACGATCGAAAGCAAGCCCAGCAGCACGCCGACCGCGATCGCCAGGACACGTCGCCAGCGCAACGGAAGCACGAGGCCCAGGCCGATGACGACCAGAGCTTCGATCGGAATGCGCACGAACGCATCGAAACTGAGCTTGTCGAGCCGGGGCGGCGCAACGAGCGCGAACCAGACGAGCGCGAACGCGACGACCGTCGCGGCCCACCCGAGCGCGGTGCGGATTCGCCGCCAGGCAGGACGGGGAGTCGGCGGGTCGTCCTGGTCAGGCTGCATGCGCGTGCGCCACGATCCGAGGGGCCTCGACGCGCGGGTGCGGCTGCACATCACGGTGCCGCGCGAGCCACCACACCTGATGCCCGAACGATTCAGCGAGAAGGGCGAGCGCGATAGCGAGCATCGTTTCGATGGCGACGGCCGGCAGCACCCCCGCGACCGCGATGGTGAGCACGATGCCCTGGATGGCCGCGACGGTCTTTCCCCAGTAACTCGACGGCATCGGTCGGCGCATCCAGCGCAGCAGCCACGCCGCGACACCGAAGAGATATCGCGCCGCGCCGATCGCGAGCACCCACGCGCCGATCGAACGCGCAACGTCAACGCTCAACACGAGGATCAAGAACGCGTCGACTTCCATGTCGAATCGTGCGCCGAACGGCGACTCCGTCCGAGTCCGCCGCGCGACCCAGCCGTCAACGGCATCGAGCGCGAGTGCGACCGCCGCGAGCGACACCAGCAACGGCACGGACACCGACCGGACGAACGCGTCGGCCGTCAGCGCCGCAACAGCGCCGACGATGGTCGCCCGGGCGAGCGTCACCCGATCGGCCGGGCGGAGTCGATCGGTCCGGTACGCCAGAGTCGCGTTCGTCGCCAGACCGGATGAGACGCCGACGAGCCAGCCCACGGGGGTCAACCCGAACGCCTCGCCGAGCAGGGCGAGCAGCGCCACCTGGGCGATCAGCCCGATCGCGGGACCCGTTCGAACCGTGCGCACTGTCATCTCCGTGTGTATGGCGTACACCCGTTGTACGAAAAGTGCGACGGTACGGTTCACGACGGACCCGGAGGGCGGTGAGGCCGGTGCGGCGTGACGCGCGCGCGTTCTGGCTGCGCGAGCCCGGTATCGGACAGATCCAACCGATATCGCTACCCGACCCCGGCCCCGACGACGTCGTCGTCCGGACGCTCTACTCCGGCGTCAGCCGCGGGACTGAGACGCTGGTGTTCCGAGGTGGCGTACCGCCGAGCCAGCACGCCACCATGCGGGCGCCGTTCCAGGAGGGCGATTTCCCGGCGCCGGTCAAGTACGGCTACCTCAACGTCGGCACCGTCGAGCAGGGACCGCCCCAGCTGCAGGGACGGACCGTCTTCTGCCTCTACCCGCATCAGACCGCCTACGTGGTTCCGTCCCGAGCGGTCGTTGTCGTTCCCGAGGGCGTGCCGCCGGCGCGGGCGATCCTCGCCGGCACGGTCGAGACGGCCGTCAACGCGCTGTGGGACGCCGCCCCGCTGATCGGCGACCGGATCGCGGTGGTCGGTGCCGGCATGGTCGGCTGTTGCGTCGCCCGGCTGATCGCCCGATTCCCCGCCGTGCAGGTCACCCTCGTCGACGTCGATCCCGGACGGGCGGCTGTCGCTTCGGCCCTCGGGGTCGAGTTCGCGCTGCCGTCCGACGCAGTAGGCGGACGTGATCTGGTCGTGCACACGAGCGCGACGTCGGCCGGTCTGCAACGCTCGCTCGATCTGCTCGCAACCGAAGGCACCGTCCTCGATCTCAGCTGGTACGGCGACGCAGAGGTGACGCTGTCGCTGGGCGGCGCCTTCCACTCCGCGCGCCTCGGCATCCGCGCCAGTCAGGTCGGACGGGTTGCGCCGGCCCGCCGCGGCAGCCGCACGATGACGGACAGGCTGGCGCTGGCCCTCGACCTGTTGCGCGATCCCGCTTTCGATGCGTTGCTCACCGGTGCGTCGCCGTTCGACGAGCTGCCCAGTGTCATGGCTCGGCTGTCCGACGGAACCTTGCCCGCGCTGTGCCACACCATCACCTACGCCGAAGGACAACCATGTTCAGCGTGACCGTTCGCGATCACATGATGATCGCCCACAGTTTCCGTGGCGAGGTCTTCGGGCCCGCGCAGCGCCTGCACGGCGCAACCTTCGTCGTCGATGCCACGTTTCGGCGCGAGACTCTCGACGCCGACAACATCGTGGTGGACATCGGCCGTGCTGCCGAGGAACTGCATGCCGTTGTCGGCGAGTTGAGCTACCGCAATCTCGATGACGAGCCGGCGTTCGCGGGCATGAACACCTCGACCGAAGCGATGGCGCAGGTGATCGCCGACCGGCTGGCCGATCGAGTCCACGCCGGCGCGCTCGGCGAGGGAGCGCGCGGCCTGTCGGCACTCGCCGTCACGCTGCACGAGTCGCACATCGCGTGGGCCGGATACGAGCGGCCGCTGTGAGCGAAGCTTGCGAGCGAACCAACGGGATCGTGGCTTCGCCAGCCGATCCGAGCGAAGCGAGTGATCGGCTGTGAGCGAAGCTTGCGAGCGAACCGACGGGATCGTGGCTTCGCCAGCCGATCCGAGCGAAGCGAGCGATCGGCTGTGAGCGAAGCGGTCCACGTTGTTGTGCCGGACGGGATCGATGACCCGGCCCGTCCCAGTGGCGGTAACAGCTACGACCGCCACGTCATCCGCGGACTCGCGGCAGTGGGGTGGGATGTGCGCGAACATCCCGTCGCGGGGTCGTGGCCATCGCCGGACGAGGCGGCACGGGACGCGCTGCGCGCGACCATCGCCGCGATTCCGGACGGCGCACATGTGCTGATCGACGGCCTCATCGCGTCGGTCGCCGCCGACGTCCTCGTCCCGGAATCGGCGCGGTTGTCGCTGGTCGTCCTCGTCCACCTGCCACTGGAGACCGTCGCCGAGGGCGCAGTCCTATCGGCTGCCGCGGCGATCATCACCACCAGCCACTGGACGAAAGGCCGGTTGCTGGAGCGGTACACGTTGCGCCCGGACGCGATTTGGGTCGCCGAACCTGGTGTCGAAGCGGCGCCCATCGCAGCAGGCTCGTCCACGGCCGGCGAGTTGCTCTGCGTCGCTGCGGTCACGGCCGACAAGGGCCACGACGTCCTGCTTGCCGCGCTGACCGCGATCGCCGACCTGCCGTGGCGGTGCGTGTGCGTCGGCTCGCTCGACCGCGACCCGGCATTCGTCGAGCAGTTGCGTCAGCGGGCGGATGCGGGCGGGATCGCGGATCGGGTCGAATTCGCCGGCCCGCGGACCGGCGCCCAGCTCGATGCTGCGTACGGCGCGGCGGACGTCGTCGTGCTCGCGTCACGGGGCGAGACGTACGCAATGGTGGTCACCGAGGCGCTCGCGCGCGGACTGCCGGTGATCGCGACCGAAGTCGGCGGGCTGCCCGAGGCCCTCGGCCGTACCGCCGACCGGCGCCGCCCCGGGCTGCTGGTGCCACCGGACGATCCCGCTGCGCTGGCTGGGGCTCTGCGCAGCTGGTTGGGCGATGCCGGGCTGCGCGAGCAGTTGCGACACGCAGCGGGTGAGCGGCGGATGTCGTTGCCCGGTTGGTCGACGACTGCCGCGCAGGTCACCCATGCCCTGGTGAACGGGATCGGCCGCGGCTGCGTACCTCTCGTAGGAGGTCATTGATCGCGATGAGTCGGACGATGTGGGGCTACGCGCGCCTGGGTGGCGGCGCCGCGATCCTGGCCGTCCTCGTCTGGCGGTTGGGTACAGGTCCGTTCCTGGACGGGCTGCGGACGATCAGCGTCTGGCCGGTCGTCGGCGCCGCTGCCATCGCGCTCGTGACCACGATCTGCTCGGCGTGGCGATGGCGCCTCGTCGCGCAGGGTCTCGGCGTCGGCGTCCCGCTGCGGACGGCGGTCGCGGCGTACTACCGCTCGCAGTTCCTCAACACGGCGCTGCCGGGTGGAGTGCTCGGCGACGTGCACCGCGGCGTGCGGCACGGCCGCGATGTCGGCGATGTCGGCCGGGGCTTGCGCGCGGTGGTGTGGGAGCGCGCGGCCGGGCAAGCGGTGCAGGTGGCGCTCGCACTGGGCGTGCTGCTCACCGTCGCCTCGCCGGTGCGCTCGGCCATGCCGACCGTCACAGTCACTGTCATCGTGGCTTCGTTCGTGCTCGTTGTGGTGCTGCGAGCGTTGCCCCGCGACGGCGACTCACGGCCGGCACGAACACTTCGCACGATCAGTTCCGACATCCGCGACGGGCTGCTCGCGCGGCGTGCCTGGCCCGGCATCGTGCTCGCGTCGGTCGTCGTCGTCGCTGGGCACACCGTTACGTTCCTGATCGCCGCACGAACTGCTGGCGTAAGCGTGTCCACGCTGCGGCTCGTGCCGCTGGCGATGCTCGTCCTGCTCGCGATGGCGGTGCCGGTGAACATCGGCGGATGGGGTCCGCGCGAGGGTGTCGCCGCCTGGGCGTTCGGCGCTGCCGGGCTCGGTGCCGATCAGGGTGTCGCCGCGGCCACGGTGTTCGGCGTGCTCGTCCTTGCCGCCAGCCTGCCCGGCGCGGCCGTCCTGGTCGTAGCGTGGTTGCAGCGCGGCAGCTGGCAGGTCGACGACGCGGACGTGGAAACGGCAGCCGCCGAACCGGAAGGTGCGTTGCGTGGCTGACCGTCCGTACACCCTGTTGAGCTGCGGCATGTCGATCGACGGGTATCTCGACAGCGCGACCGTCAAGCGATTGCCGCTGTCCAACGACGCCGACTTCGATCGTGTGGACGCAGTGCGCGCTACCTGCGACGCGATCCTCGTCGGCGCGTCGACCGTGCGGAACGACAACCCGCGACTGCTCGTCCGATCACCGGCGCGACGCGATGAGCGGCTCGCACGCGGGCTGCGCCCGTCGCCGATCAAGGTCACGGTGACCGGACAAGCCCAGCTCGACGCGTGCGCGAACTTCTTCGTCGCCGGCGACACCGAGAAGGTCGTCTATTGCGCGAGCGCGGCGCTCGACGATGCCCGCGACCGGCTCGGATCTGTCGCAACGGTCGTCGACGGCGGGCAACCGGTCGAGATGTGCCGGGTCAGTGAGGACCTGTTCGCGCGCGGTGTGCAGCGGTTGATGGTCGAAGGCGGCGGGACGGTGCACACGCAGTTCCTCACCGCCGACCTCGCCGACGAGCTGCACCTCGTCGTCGCTCCGTTCTTCATCGGTGACTCTCGAGCGCGCCGGTTCGTCAACGACGGCCGGTTCCCGTGGAATCCGCATCGGCGCGCGACGCTTGCCGAGGTGCGGCAGATCGGTGACGTTGTGCTGTTGCGGTATGCGCTCTCGTCCCGGTTCTGCGCGGGGTGAGGTCGTGATGCCACCCGACGCGACGGTCCGAACGCAGGTGCTGCTGCCGCTGCGCTTCGCCGATGGTTACGCGACGTCTGCCCGCGTGTTCACCTTCTACGGATTGGTTGACGGACGGGAGCATCTCGCGATCGAGCTCGGCGAGCCCGGCGCGGTGCCGCTGGTGCGCCCGCACAGCGAGTGCTTGACCGGCGACGTGTTCGGTAGTCAGCGATGCGACTGCGGTCCGCAGATGCGCGAGGCGGTCGAGCGTATCGCTTCGGCGGGCGGGTACCTGCTCTACCTGCGCCAGGAGGGCCGAGGCATCGGCCTGTACGACAAGCTCGACGCGTACGCGCTACAGGACAAGGGCCTCGACACTTACGAGGCGAACCTTGCGCTTGGTCATGCCGAGGACGAACGTGACTACACCGCTGCCGCGCAGATGCTGCACGCGCTCGGGCAATCGACGGTGCGGCTGCTCAGCAACAACCCGGACAAGGCTGCACAGCTCACTCGGCACGCAGTGACGGTGGTCGAGCAAGTGCCGACGCGAGTACACCTGTCAGCGGCCAATGCGAGCTATCTGGCCACGAAAGCACGACGCGGTGCACACACGCTGGACACCGCCGCTGCCGTCCGTTGATCGAGAACGAAAGACTGCGCATCACCGATGCCGGCTGCAGACGGCGATACTTGCGTCGTGCCCACACAGCAACCTCCGCGCCCGTTCGACGTCGTCGATGCGCCGCTCAAGGTTCAATTCGAGACGTTCCTCGACGAGCATCGGGCCGCGCTGCGGGGCTGTCTTGATGGCCTGACTGAAGACCAAGTCCGGCGGTCGCTCGTCCCGTCGCAGACGACGCTGCTCGGCCTGGTCAAGCATGCGACCTACGCCGAGAAGGTGTGGTTCGACGAGGCGATCACCGGACGTTCCCGCGAGCAGCTCGGCCTCCCGCCGACCGCTGCCGAGGCGTTCATCCTCACCGATGAGGACACCATCGACTCCGTCCGTCGAGCACACGACCAGGCGTGCACCGCATCGCGACGGGCAACGGCCAACCTCGAGCTCGACGACGTCCTGCGCGGACACCGGTTCGGACCGCTGCCGCTGCGGTGGGTCTACCTGCACTGCTTGCGTGAGTTCGCTCAGCACTGCGGCCATGCAGACATCCTTAGAGAGCAGATTCTGCGCGCGGGCTAGGTAGCCGGTGAAATCAGTGACCGTCCGGCGAGTCGAGCCTCGTGGCAGGCAACTGCTTCGCGATGTCGTGTCCGGACCTCGCAACGTGTCCCCGCCGCTTGCTGCGGCGGTCGATGAGCGCTGCACACAGCAGGAGCACCCCGACGACGGCTAGGAAGATCAGGACACCCATAAGGCCACTATCGACCGATCCGCACCAAAGTCAATGCGGGAGGATGGCTGATCATGGACGTCCTACGCAGTGGTCTGGGTCTGGTGGAGTCGCCACGCTGGCATTCCGGTCGACTGTGGTTCAGCGATTGGATCGCGGGCGAGATCATCGCCATCGATGACGCCGGGGAGTGGGAAGTCGTCGTCGCGCACAAGTCGCTGCCGCTCTGCTTCGACTTCCTGCCCGACGGCCGTCTCGTACTGGTCTCCAATCAGCAGCACGCGCTACTAGCCATGCAGGACGACGGCAGCCTGGCGGCATACGCCGACCTGTCCCCGCTGTCGCAACTCGGCTGCAATGACATCGTGATCGACGGACGCGGCAACGCGTATGTCAACAGCCCGAATTTCGAGTTCGCCGCCGGACCACCCGATGGCCCGGTGCAACCCGGTGTCGTCGGGCTGGTCACGCCGGACGGAACAGTGCGGGTCGTCGCTGAGGACATCGCTTTCCCGAACGGCATGGCGGTCACCGCCGACAACCGCACCCTGATAGTGGCCGACTCGTACCGCCACCACCTGGTCGGCTTCGACATCTCATCGGACGGTTCGCTGTCCGGACGGCGGGTCTGGGCCGACCTCGGCGACGCGGCGCCCGACGGCATCTGCCTCGATGCCGAAGGAGCCGCGTGGTACGCCGACGTACCGCATCAGCACTGCGTGCGCGTAGCTGAGGGCGGCGAAGTACTCGCAACCGTCCCGCTCGACCGCGGCGGCTTCGCGTGCATGCTCGGTGGGACGACTGGCTCCACGCTGTACATCGTCGCGGCGCGGTGGCCCGGCGCTGGCCGGGCTCGGCGGCGACGCGCCGTGGGAGGGCCAGGTGCTGCGAACCGAGGTCAGCGTGCCCGGAGCCGGGTGGCCGATGCGGTGATCGCCATCCACCGATCGGTGGATGCCGGCATCGACCAAGGCGGCTAGCAGGAACGCCTGGTCGAACGATTCGCACGCGACCCGGTTGCCGCACCCTCGATGCATGACTGCAATCGAAGAACTGCCTTCTGCAAAAGCGTTCGCCCCGATCAAACTGCTCGTCGGCGGCTACGCCGGCATCAGCATCCTGACCCTTGTCGCCATCGCACTGATGCGCAATCATCCTGCCGAGGTGAACTCGGCCGTCTGGACCCGCGGAATCATCGTCGTTCTCAGCGCACTGCTGACGCTGAGCTTCACTGTTCGCGCGGCCCGTGGCGACCGGCGGGCCTATCTACGGCTGCGCATCATCTCGGCGGTGATGACGCTCGCCATCGTGGTGATCATCGCGCTGCCCGGGACGTTCCCGGTGTGGATGAAGGTCGAGCAAGGCGCTTGCGGCATCGTCCTGATCGCCGTCGCCGTCCTCGTCAATCGCGTACACCTTCGCGCGCAATTCACCGGCAAGTAAATCCAGGTGCAGGCGAGTGGCACCATCGGCAGAGATGAGTGACGTTGTCATCGACGATCCGTGGCAGGCGCGCCTTGACCGGCTGAGGCGGCTGCTGCCGTTTCCGTTGCTGGTCGTCGCCACGGTGGCCGCGCTCGTCGTACCCAGTCATCCGCACCGGCATGTTTCCGCGGCCGGCTTGACCTTGGCGGGCGCCGCGGCGATCTGGTCGGTCGCCGTGAACGCCCGCCTGCGACCGGATTCGTCTGCGCTCTGGCGGCTGGTCGCGTTCGGCGTGCACATCGCTCTCGCCGGCGTGCTGGTCTGGGTCAACCTCTGGTACGGGGTGTTCGCATACTCCGGATTCCTGCTCGCGTACCCGCTCGGTGCACGCTGGCGCACGGCCGGCTTCGCGGTCACCGCGCTGATCGTCTCGGCCTCGCTTTCCGGCGGCTACCCATCGGGACGAGCGGGGCAGAGCTTCAGCTACCTGCTGATCGCCGCGGTGGTGCTGGCCCTCGTACTCACGTCGGCCAGCATCACCAACCGCGCGCTGGAACAGAATCAGCAACGCGGACGGATGATCGACGAGCTGGCCGAGGCCAAGCGCCGGCTGGAGACGTCGATGGCTGAGAACGCAGAGCTGCACGAGCAGTTGCTCATGCAGGCGCGGGAGGCAGGAATCGTCGAGGAGCGGCAACGGCTCGCCGGCGAAATACACGACACTCTCGCGCAGGGCCTGGCGGGAATCATCGCGCAGCTCGAAGCCGCCGAGCACACCCGCGGCCATCCGAGCGAGTCGGCGCGCCACATCCACCAGGCGCGTTCGCTCGCGCGTTCCAGCCTCACAGAGGCGCGCCGTTCGGTACGGGCGTTGCGGCCAGAGCAGCTCGACGATGCGACGCTGCCCGAAGCGATCAGCATGCTGGCCCGTACCTGGTCCGACCAGGCGCGGATCGCCGCGCAGCTGGACACCACCGGCACTCCGATGCGGGCCGACACCGACACCGAGGCTGCCGTGTTCCGCGTTGCGCAAGAAGCGTTGTCGAACGTCGCAAAGCACGCCAAGGCGTCCGAGGTGCACCTCACCCTGACCTATCTTGACGACACGTTGCTGCTCGACGTCGTTGACGACGGGGTCGGGTTCGACCCCACGATCGAAGCCGGAGGATATGGATTGCTCAGCATGCACAAGCGACTGTGCCGTGTGCGCGGGATCGCTGACCGTCGAATCCGCTCCAGGCTCGGGCACGACCCTGAACGCGATCGTGCCGCTCGCCGAACAGCGTCAGGCCGCTCGATGACGCCGATCCGCCTGCTGATCGTCGACGATCACCCCATCATGCGCGACGGCCTGCGTGGAGTATTCACCGGCGACGCCGACTTCGAGGTCGTCGGCGAAGCGGCCGACGGTGCCGAGGCTGTCCGGCAGGCGCAGCGCGTCGAGGTCGACGTGATCCTGATGGACCTGCGGATGCCGGCGATGGGCGGCGTTGAGGCAATCACCCGGCTGCGCGAGCTGGGGCACCCGGCCCGCGTGCTCGTGCTCACCACGTATGACACCGACCGCGACGTCTTGCCTGCGATCGAGGCCGGAGCGACGGGCTACCTGCTCAAGGACGCCCCGCGTGACGAGCTGATCGGTGCCGTGCGCGCAGCGCACGCGGGGCAGTCGATCCTGGCCCCGGCGGTGGCCGGTGCCGTCCTCGGACGGACGGGAGCGCGCAACCTCGATGCGCTCAGCCCGCGAGAGATCGAGGTGCTGCGCCTGGTCGCCGACGGCGCGACCAACCAGACGGCGGCGCGCCACCTTCTGATCAGCGAGACCACCATCAAGACCCACCTGCTGCACATCTACGCCAAGCTCGGCGTGCGCGACCGAGCCGCAGCAGTTGCCACGGCCTACCGGCGTGGCCTGCTCGGCTGATCGCGGTCGCAACCGAATAGCGCTGGGTGGAAATACCCACACGCTGTGGTCAGTTCCCGGCCACCAGAACCGACACTTCTCTCCCTGCTGCCAGACGCGCCGTTCGCGCAGGCTGATGGACACCAGAACCGGTCCACCACCTCAGGGAGATTCCGATGACGATCACCGCAACGCAGGCATACGGCCAGCCGCAGGCAGCGACCACCCAGGTCGCCGCACCGGCCACCGGACAGCGCGGCCTCGCCGCCCTCGTCGCGGTGGTCGCGATCGCGCTCGGCGCCGGCTACTACGCGCACGAGCACACGGCGCAGCCGATCGCCGGACACGGCAGCAGCGCGAACGGTCATGGCGGGCACGGCGGCTCGGGCGGCTTCACCTTCTCCGCGTGGCCGACCGGCTTCGCCGCCTTCGCCCCGCTGATCGGATCGCGCCCGGGCGCATCGGACGCGTGGCGGGGAGCCACCTGCACGCCCGTGACGCCGAGCAGCGACCAGCTGATCGCCGAGGTCCGCTGCAGCGAACCCGACCACACCACGATCGTGGTCGCGCAGTACGCCCATGCCGACACTGTCGACGGACTCATGTCCGACGCGTCCATGGAAGCCGGCGACGACGAGACGTGGAGCCACGGAACCGGTCCGACGGCCGGTGAGCGGGTGAGCTACGCGGACCCGCCCGAGATCCTCACGTCCTTCGTGTCGCACCCGACGATGACCCTCGACCTCTTCGGCGGAACGGCGAACGTCTACGGGCTGCAGGACGAGTGGTCCGCCGCCCCGCTACCCAACTGACCGTCCCATCACCGCACCGACTCAAGGAGCTCATCATGACCGCACCCGACACCAAGTTCGCGACGTTCCGACTCCTGCTTCCGCTGCGGGCCTGGCTTCGCTCGCCGGCCCTGCGCCACCGCCGCATCCTCGTGCTCG
The DNA here is from genome assembly GCA_963794885.1 of uncultured Actinomycetota bacterium. Lineage (GTDB taxonomy): Bacteria > Actinomycetota > Actinomycetes > Mycobacteriales > Jatrophihabitantaceae > RYN-133. The sequence continues at coordinate 37,848 of CAWCFH010000021.1, read as the reverse complement.
CCCTCTTCGTCGGCTACCCGCTGCTCGCCGGCTGGTTCGTCTCTCAGCAGTTCGATCAGGTGCCGGTCGACTCCGGCGGATCCGTCGGTGCCGACGGCCTTCCGGCCCTGCTGCACAACCTCAAATGGCTGGACTGGCCGTTCGTCGCCTACTTCGGTGCGGTGTGGTTGGTCGCCATCTGGATGCTCGTCCGCCCGCGGATCAGCGCCCTGCCGATCAGCGTCGTGGTCCTCGGCGCGCTCGTCACCGGCGGACCGATCGCGATGTGGCTGGAAACCACGTTCAACGCAAAGACCACCAACCTGTTCAGCTCGATCTTCGTGATCGGCGGCAGCGAGGAACTGGCCAAGATCGTTCCGGTACTGGGTGCCGTCGCGATCATCGCCAAGGTGGCGCCGTCGCGCCGCCGCCAGGTGTTCGACCTTTCGCCGAAAGGTTTCCTCTATCTCGGCACGGTGTCCGGTGTTGTCTTCGGATGCGCCGAGGCGGTGTCGTACATCGAGAACCAGCAGTTCGCCAGCATCACCGGTCAGGACAGCATCATGAACCTGACGATGGTGGTCTTCCTCCGGCTCATCACCGACCCGCTCAACCACGCGCTCTGGGCCGGCGTCACCGGCTTCTTCATCGGTCTGGCCGTGCAGCGCGCCCGGCGACTCGACAAGCTGACGGTCGCGGGCATCGTTGAGCAGAGCTGGTTGATCGGCATCGGGCTGGCCATCGCCGCAGCGCTGCACGGCATCAATGACTTCGCCGGCAACGCAGCGATCCAGGGGCTCGTCGACATCGTGAGCGCGCTGCTGCTGCTCGGCTACGCGCTCGCGGGGGACGTCGTGGAGCAGGGCGTCGCCGACGCTCGCGCGCCGCAGTGGGGACGCCGGTTCGTGCGCGCCGCGCAGCAAGCGGCCGCGCAGCGACCAGCCCAGCAAGTCCAGCAAGTCCAACCGGTCCAGCCCTATCCGGTCCAGCAGTTCTCGCCGCAGCCCGTGCAGCAGCAGTGGCCGGCACCGCAGTACGTGCCCTACACCGGACCGCAGCAGTTCGCGCCGCCACCAGCGCGCCATTAGCGCACCGGCGTTACGCGCCCAGCTACTCGCCTCGCCGTTCCAGGTAGAGACGGGTCAGCTGGGCGCGTCGGCGCGCGCCCGTCTTGTCGCGGATGCGCTCGAGGTGCGAATACACCGTCGCCGTCGCGATATGCAGTTGTTTGGCAATGTCGCGATCGGTCTCTCCGGACGCAACCAGGGCCAAGACCTCCAGCTCGCGGGCGCTGAGCTTGAACTCCTGCTCGATCGTCTTCTGCTTGTCGACGCGGATGAGGTACGACGCCAGGGTCGGCGACACGTACGTCTGCCCACCCGCGACGGCGCGCACCGCGCGTTCGATGTCGTCAGCGGTCGCGTCCTTGGTGAGATAGCCGTCGGCGCCTGCGGCAATGGCATCGACGACATCCTCCGGTGCGCCCGCGGCAGACACGACGATGAGGCGGTGCCCCAGACCGTGCACGTGCGCGACGCCGTCGGCGCCGCGGATGCCGGGCAGGTGCAGGTCGAGCAGCACGACGTCGGGACGGACCTCGGCGGCCTCGAACGCCTCGATGGACTCGGCCTCGGCGACAACCGTGAGTCCGTCGGCTTGGTCGACTGCGCCGGCCAGGCCGCGCCGGTACAGCGGATGATCATCGACGATCGCCACCGAGATCATGACGGCCACCGCAGGGTGACGCGGGTGCCGGCGTCGGGTGACGACACGACTTCAGCGCTGCCGCCGATGTCGGCCATCCGCCCGTAGATCGAATGCGTCACCCCGAACCCCTCACGCCTGTTTTCGATGGTGAAACCCGTTCCGTGGTCTTCGATGACCACGATGACACCGGAGCCGGCCGGATGAACACTCACTCGCGCCTCGTCCGTGCCGGCGTGCTTTGTCACGTTCGTCAGTGCCTCGTGGCAGGCCGCAGCGACGGCTTCGGCTACCGACGATGGCAGCTCGGGCAGCTTAGCCACTTCGATCTCGACGCGCAGATCATGCTGCGCGTGCACGCCGGTCAACGCGGCGAGCAACTCGGGCAGGGGTGCGCCTTGCGCGGTGCGCTCGAGTTCGCGCGCGAGCAGCTGCGCCTCGGCCTCGGCGCGCTGCCGGGCAGCGTCGAGATCGACGTGGCGCCCGCTGGCGATCGCTTCAAGGGTCTGGACGGCACTGTCGTGCAGCAGGCGCAGTTGGGCAACCCGCTCGCGCGCCGCCGCGAGAGCACGACCTTGCTCGATAGCCCCCGCGCGGGCATCGTCGAGGCGAACCGCGCCCAGACGGATCCGGCTGGCCATGAACCGTGCCCCGATGCCGAAACCGGCGTGCGCCACCACGTTCGCGAGCGCGTCGCCTGAGGTAGGGCCCTGGGCTGCATGCGTCGCGCTGATCGCAGCCACCGACGAAACCCGCTGCCACGACGGGTGATCCGGCATCGACTGCACCGCGATCGCGTTCACCGCGAAGCTCCACGGCACCCAGTTGATCCACGTAACTCGGTCGGGCGGCGCGAGATTGCGCTGCGTCATCACGAGCAACCCGATCGCGGTGGCAGCGTCAACGGCGGTACCGCCGGGATCGCGCCAGCGATCGCGCCGCAGTAGCCGGCGCGCCAGCCACGCCGACTCGATGACGCCGACGCCGAGCTGCACCGCTGCGAGCCGGCGGCTGCGGTAGCGGGCTGCGCCGGCGACCAGCGACGCGGCGCCGGTGGCCAGCCCGGTGGCCCGCCAGGTGAGCGCGGCAGTCAGCAGGGTGCGGTCGGCGCGGCGCGTCTCGCTCGGCGGTAGGTCGCGAAATTGGGCAGAACTACCCATGTGCGAGCGGCGCCGCCCTGCGATCCTCGGTAGGTGACTCGTCCACCCACCACCCGCGTCGCCGCGCAACCGCCGTTGCTGCGCTGCGGGCTCGAGCGGCTCGCTCGCGACGCCGGCGTCGAGGTCACCACCTCTCCGGATGCCGACTTCGTCCTGCGCTCGGTCGGCGTGCCGTCCGCTGCGAGCGTTGACGTCGTGATCGACGACGGGGTCGTCGTCATCACCTGTCGCAGCCGACCCGATTCGCGCATCTGGGACGCCGTGCTGCGGGTCGTCGAGGCCGGCATCGGCAGCGACCGCTAGCTCGACACGAACGCCCGAACCAGGCTCGGACCAAATGCCGACGCTGCCGCCCACGGGCTTGAGGACGCCGGCGATCGTGCGCTCGAGGCTGGCGTAGTCGCCGGGTGCCGCTGGGTCGTACCCGCAGCCGTGGTCGCGGATGCTGACGTGGATCTCGTCGCCGTCCGGGTGAGCGCGCACGACGGCTCGCTCGGCGCCGCCGAGCTCGGCTGCGGCCGTGAGGGCAGATTCGATGGCCGACCGCAACGCCGCCACCGCTGCGGGTGCCGCACTGGGTGCATCAGCCAGTTCGGCGGTGACGAGATCGACGTGCAGTGCCGCGCGTTCGGCGATCTCGGTGAGCGCGTCGTCCAGCCCTTCGGGCAGCCGGCCCTCCGTCCGCAGCGCATACCGCAGCCGCGTCGCTTCGGCACGGGCGAGTGCCTGCGCGGCAACCAGGTCGGCGCTGCGTGCGACCCGACCGAGAACCTCGATGGTGACGCGGTGCAGGCGCTCGTGCTGGTGGCCACGCTCGGACTGCGCTGCGGCCGCAACCGCCCGGTCTACTGCGAGCGCGTCGGCCTCGTCGCGCTCGTGCGCGTAGCGGCGGTACGCGTCGAGGTAGGCGCGCGAGGCGACGCACATGCCAGACCAACTGATCGCGTCGTTCGCCGCGAGTGCCAGCCCGGCCACATGTGCGTCCCGTCCACTTCGTCGCGTGCCGACCGCGAGCGCGGCTGCACAGAGCAGGCCGACGGCACCCGCAGCGTCACTGCGGCGCGCGGCCGAGCTCGCGCCGATGGCCGAACCGATCGCGACGTTCTTGGCCCACGGTGCCGCGCCGCCAGCGAGGCTCCGGTGCGAGGCGAGCAAGCCGGCGGCACTGGCCACCGTGTCGGTCCACATCCCCAGCCGATCGTCGTATCCGGCGCGGTCGACGATGCGCCGGATCAGCCATGCGGATTCGGCCGTCAGCCCCGCGAACACGGCGACTTGGCTTCGGACGCTGGTGAAACGCGCCCGGTCATTCGCGATCATCACGGCCGAGAAGGCAAGTTGCCCCAGCCGGGCGGCGGCGAAGATCAGGCCCGACGTCCACGCCGCCTGCTCGCTGGCGGCGCGACCCGCGGTCATGACGATGGCTCCGATCTCATGCTCGGGTGAGCGGTTGCGGAGCGGGTTCAACCGCAGCGAACCGGCTGACGCCTAGCCACGTGGGCACAGCTCGGCACACGCGAGCATCGCCGTGGATCCGCAACGTCTGGGCCTGGATCGCGACCGCCCAGCTCAGCCGGCCGAGCCAGATCTCGGTGAGTGTCGCGGGATCGGTGGCCAGCCAGGCCTGCACCGGATGCCCCGGATCGGTGTCGCAGACGTCGAGACCGGACGCGGAGAAGACGAGCCACCAGTCGCGGTATCGGTCAGGCACTTGTGCCAATTCGATCTGCACCGTGGACGCGTTGCGCGGCAGGCGACTCGGGTCGGCACCGACCTCGCGGCTGATGTCGAGCATGAGCACGGCAGGGTCGTACTCGTCGTCGCGGATCTGCTGCATCCACCGCTGACCCCAGACGCCGATCTGCTCCACGATCGGCATCAGCTCCATGCCTGCAGGCGTGAGCCGGTAACGCGGCTCGCCATCGACGATCCGGCGCTGCACCATCCCGACGCGTTCGAGCTGACGCAATCTGGTCGAGAGCAGTGACGGCGACATCCGCGGCACGCCGCGCGCGATGGCATTGAACCTCTCGTTGCCCCACAGCAGTTCCCGGATTACTAAGAGAGTCCATCGCTCGGCGAGGATCTCGGCGGCCCTGGCGACGGGGCAGTACTGGCCATAGCTCTTCACCGAAACCTCCCGACCTCGCTACAGAAACGCTACTAGCCGAGCGCCACCGCGGGGACCGACGCTGTCGACAAGTCCCGGTACGCAGGATGGGGGAGGACATGGCAGGGAAAGCAGTCATCAGCCTGACGACAGGGCTGGAAGATGCCGAGAAGGTCACCGTCGCGTTTCTGGTGGCAGTCGGCGCGGCCGAGCAGGGGCGCAGCACGCTGATGTTCCTGACCAAGGAGGCGGTTCGGCTCGCGCTCGAAGGGTTTGCCAATGCGACCGCATGTGAGGGCTGCCCACCGTTGGCGACGCTGACGCAGCGTTATGTCGAGGCCGGCGGTCGGTATCTCGTGTGCCCGATCTGCTTCGACGCCCGGCGTCTGGACAAAGGCGACCTCATCGAGGGGGCCGAGTTGGGCGGCACGGTGCCGATGTGGCAATGGATCGGCGATGACGACGCAGTGACCTTCAGCTACTGACCGGGTGCGGCGGCCGGCTACTTCGCCTGCAGTTCGATGGCGTTACCGTCCGGATCCGAGACGAAGGCCTGCCGCGCGGTACCAACCGGAAAGGGTCCGCGCACGTCGACGCCCGCGCCGCGGAGCTCGGCAACGGCGTCGTCGAGGTCGTTGACTCCGACCGCGAAATGCTGCCCGTTCGCCGGTGGCACATCGCCGACGATGAGGTGCAGCTGTCCTGAGGGCAGGTTCAGCCACACCCCGTCGACAGCCAGACCGGGACGACTTGGATCCAGCGCGAGACCGAGCGTTTCGGTATAGAAGGCAACGGATCTGTCGAGATCGGAGACGTTGATCGACACATGATGGATCCCCGTGAGATTCACGCGCCGAGCCTACCGGCGTGACGCGGACGCTGTTGAGGGATGCACGTTCGCCGAGCATGCTCGTGCGGTGGACCCTGTTCTCGCGCGCATCGTCGACTTCCTCACCGCCGTCGGCGTCGACGTGCGTCTGGAACGCATCGATCGGGCCACCGTCCTGCCCGGATTGACCATCGATCACGGCGCGCTCGTGATCGACGAAGCTGCCCTAAGACATGTCGGCGACGTTCTGCATGAGGCCGGGCATGTCGCAATTACTCCGCTCGCGGACCGGGCGGCACTGAATACCAACGTGGGCGACGACGGCGGCAACGAGATGGGTGCCCTCGCCTGGTCATTCGCCGCGGCTCGCCACCTCGGCATCGACGCCGAGGTCGTGTTCCACGATCAGGGCTACCGCGGTGGTGCGAGGGCGCTGGTCGAGAATTTCACCGCGGGACGATATATAGGCGTGCCGATGCTCGTGTGGCGCGGGTTGACGACGGAACAGGATTACCCCGTGATGGCGCGCTGGCTGGCCGACTGACCCGGCGCCGTCACGCCGCTGGCAGGCGCCGCGCCCAGCCCGACGAGATCCGCGCTGACTTGCCACAGACGCTGCGCCGTCGCGGTGTCGTAGCTGCGTTTCGACGATCGTTTGGGCTTGTTGTTCGCGAAGTACTGGCCTGAGACGTTCTCGAGATCGAGCGCGGAGGCCAGGGTGATCGAGGTGACTGCGCCCTGCTGCGGGCTCTTCATGAACCACTTTGCGAACGGCACGATCAGGCGCTGCATGGTGCCCGGGTCGTCCGCTCCGAACGCCGTGCGCACCACGCCGGGATGCAGCACCGTTGCAGTCACGCCGGTGCCGCGCAGCCGCCGTGCCAGCTCGTAGGTGAACAAGACGTTGATCAGCTTGGACTGGTTGTAGGCACGCGCGCCGGAGTACGACCTTTCGCCTTGCAGGTCGGCGAACCTGACCTGGCCGAGGGCCTGTGCGTTGGACGACACGGTGACCACACGGGCCGGTGCGCTGTGCTGCAACCGATCGAGGAGCAGGTTCGTCAGAAGAAACGCAGCAAGGTGGTTCACCGCAAAGGTGCGCTCGAGCCCGTCCGCCGTGACGTGTCGGGTGTTCCAGTAACCGCCCACGTTGTTGACGAGGACGTCGAGGCGGGGAGCCGGTCGAGAACCTCGGCTGCGAGCCGGCGCACTTCGACCTGGGAGGACATGTCCGCGGCAAAGACGTCCACTTCTCCGCCGCCGGCCGCACGGATTTGACCGGCCGCCGCGTGGGCACGCGCGACGTCGCGACCGGTGATCGCGAGATGCGCTCCCTGCATCGCGAGACCGACGGCAGTAGCCAGGCCGATGCCGCCCGTACCACCGGTCACCAGCACGGTCTTGCCGGCCATCGATGCGGAGCGCTGAGCCACCGGGCGACCGTAGCCCGGGGGGTGGCGATGTCCGCAATGCGCTGCTGCCGAACGGAGCGGTTGGGCTTAAGCTGCGGGCATGGGTATCAAGCTCGTAGTTCTGTACACGCAGCCTGATGACAGCAGCGCGTTCGACGAGCACTATCTCGGCGTGCACGGGCCACTGGTGCTGAAGATCCCTGGCCTGGAGCGCTTTGAAGGTGCCCGCTTCGTCGCCGCGCCGGACGGCGGCGAGCAGACCTACCACCGCATCGCCGAGCTGTACTTCAAGGATCAGGCCGCACTCGAAGCGGCGCTGGCCTCGGAGGAAGGCCAGGCGACAGCGGCCGACTATCAGGCGATCGCGCCGCCTGGATCGCGCATGTTCGTCGCAGCGGTCGACGACTGATCTTGCACCGAGTTGATCACCGTGGCGGCCAGTAGCGACGGCATCGCCTGATCGCGGGTGCCCAGCGCCCAGTCGCGCAGCTGCGCGAGGTTCATCCCGTGCGGAGGATCGGCGCAGTAGGGCTCCAAAGCCGCGGCAGCCCGGCGAAACAACCGGTCAGCGCCTCGCTGGTTGCCGCGTAATCGGTGAGTGACCGCCACCGCGAGTTGGGCAAGCCCTTTCCATAACCCGGCCTCGGCAGTGCCCGACGAATGCTTCCAGGCATCCTCGAAGACCTCGTGGGCATGGAACGGCTGACCGGTGTCGAGCAGCTGTTGGGCTTCGACCAGCGTCTGCTCGGCGGTTCGGACGACTCCCTCGGGTTGGCGTGGCACGCCGGGCATGCCGTACGGCAGCGGTCGGCCCAATCCATCCCGCGGGCGGGCATTGCGCGCGCGTCCCTCGCTGTCGCGGTCCCGATCCATCGCATCAGTCTGCGCTCGTTCACTCTGCACAGCGCGCACCTTGTGCCCGCCGATGCGCCGGAGGACCGTATCGGACAACATTCCGACAGAGGGAGCCGCAATGTTGTCCGACGCTGCCGTCACCACGATCCTGCAGGTCCGCGACGCTTCAGCGGCGGTGGAGTTCTATCGCGATCGGCTAGGACTCGCCTACAACGGCCGCAACAGCGAAGGTCAAGAGATCTTCGGGCTTGCCGGTGGAGGTGGGCTGGCATTGATGCCCGGCGACGACGCCGAGCCGACGGGCCGTACCGAATTGTCTTTCGAGGTCGCCGATATCAGCGCCGAGATCCGTGCGCTCAACGAGCGAGGTGTCGTATTCGCCGACTATGACCTGCCGGGACTCCGGACGGTCGACCACGTTTGCGTGCTCGGTTCGCAGAAGGCGGCCTGGTTCGAAGATCCGGACGGCAACGTGCTCTGCCTGCATGAGGTCATTGCGAGCCGATAGCCGGACTGTCGCGCGTTGGTCAGGCGGTGTTGAGCAGTTCGTCCAGCTTGCCCAAGATGAACACCCGGCGCACGTTTACGTCAGCCCCGGTCACGTTCAGCAGTTCGCCGCGGTCGGTCTGGGAGGAATTGGCCCGATCGACCGCACCGATACCGGCAGCGTCGATGAACGTGAGGTCGTCGAGACGGATGGTGATGTCGCCGGTGGCGACGCGTTGGAATCCGGCGATCGCAGTCGCCAAGCAGGGTGCGGTGGCAACGTCGAACTCACCGCTCAGCGCGATTTCGCGCGTCGGGTAGTCGACCTGGATGTCGAAATAGAGAGCGGCTGTTGTCATGGCGGGGGCCGGCTGTTTCCGCTACACCGCAGGGCAGAGACGATGCGCATTGACTATGTCGATCGTCGTGCCGCTTCAGGCACTTGGTGCGCCAGGAGCCGGTTAGACAGACAAAGTGTCCCACGCATCGAACACTTGTGCGGACCATTTTTGCGGGCGATTAATTGTGTGGCACGCGACCGACGAGTGCACGATCAATGTGTTATCTGTACTCCAGATATGGGAACAGTGGCCGTGCGAAGCAGTTGTACGCGGCCAAAGGCGCTGAGTCTCGAAGCCCCGCTCACCCCCACAGGTATTGGAGCGGGGCTTCGGCGTGTGCAAGGTTCGGTGTTCGCGAGCCATGTGGGGACGGTTGGATGGAGAACGCGACGGACCGAGACGCCGCGTCCCGGCGCCCCTCGACGGCGGCAGCCGACGCGATCGCGACGGGCAAGTCCGGGCATTGGCTGCGGGCAGTTTCGCGCTTCGGCCTGGTCGCGCGCGGGGTCGTCTATCTGCTCGTCGGGTACTTAAGCCTGCGCCTGGCGCTGGACGCGCGCGGACGCAGCGACCAACCGGCCAGCGCCGCGGGTGCTGTCCAGGCGGCTGCGGAGCATTCGTGGGGTTCGGCCTCCTTGGTACTGCTGGCCGCCGGCTTCGCCGGATACGCGCTCACCCAACTCGTTGAAGCGATTTTTCGACCCCGATTTGCCGGGAGCGCGATCAATCGATGGCGGCAGCGGGCGGTCTCGACGATGGGATTCCTGCTGTACACGGCGTTTTGCGTCAGCACCATTTCGCTGCTGGCGACCATTCAACGACCCGACGGAACCGCGCGATCCGAGCGGCGCCAGGACACCGCGCTAACGGCGGACGCGCTGCGCACCCTGCCCGGGCGGTTGCTGCTCGGCCTGGTCGGCACGCTCGTGGTGCTGGCCGGCATCGAACTGGGCAGGCGGTCGATCCGGCTGACCTTCCAGGAGCGATTCGTCACCGAGCTGCACCCACCCCAGCTCGGCATTGTCGTCCGCTCGCTCGGCGCCCTCGGCTGTGTCGCTCGCGCTGCCGTGTTCGTCCTCGTCGGCGTGTTCGTCCTCAAAGCCGCGATCTCGGGTAATCCGTGGGAATCCAGGGGACTGGATGCCACGTTCCGCGGCGTGGCCCACTCGACCTACGGACCGTTCACCCTCGGCGCGCTCGCCATCGGACTGGGCTGCTACGGCCTCTATTGCGTCGTCGAGGCCCGCTATCGCGACCTGACTCCCGGGCGATGACTCCTTGCTCACAGAAATTTTACTTATAGTGAGTTTTGCGTTAAGTTTGGCACCGCAGGCTCCGATATAGACGGGGACCGCGGCGGCTGTTCCGGCGGGGATTCCGAACAGATGGGAATGCCCATGCTCAGACATCTTGCCCTCGACGTCATGGCGACCGCCGACGCGAGGCCTCGCGGGTCCAATCGCCGGCGCACGCGCACACGACTCGTCCGGCTGCGATCGAGGTTCGCCCCTACGCACGGCGACGTCCCCGCTAGCCCGGCGCCGCCCGTCCTTGCCGTCGAGGCAACCTCGTCATGACCGTCGTGACCAGGGGCCGGGCCGCGCAGGCTCGTCCCATCGCGCGCGAGACGCCACTGCGGGGCGTCCCGAGGCCAGCGGCATGGATTGCCGTCCTGGTGGTTGGCGCGTGCCTGGTCGCGGCCTATTTCGCGGTACCGACCGCGGCTGGTAAGGATCTGGCGTATTCGGGTATCGGCTTCGCCTCGACGCTGGTGATCCTGGCTGCGATCCGACTACGTCGCCCCGCTGAGCGGGCGGGCTGGTACCTCTTCGCTGCGGCCAACCTCTGCTTCGTCCTCGGCGACGGCGTGTATGACATCTATGACCTGGTGCTGCACAAGGAGCACCCCGTTCCCGTCGATCGCAGACGCGCTCTACCTCGCCGGCTACCCGTTGCTTGTTCGCAGGCGTCCTGCGGGTGAGCGGCCGCCGCGTGGCGGGGGCGCGGGAGTCGCGGACCGATGCCGCGATGGTCTCGGTCGCCGCGCTCGCCCTGTCGTGGCAGTTCCTGATGGGCTCGTACGCGCACGACGCGTCACTGAGCCAGTTCGCCAAGCTCGTGACGATGGCCTATCCGGTGCTCGACCTCGGCCTGCTGTTCATCGTGGTCAGCGCACTGATGAACCGCGCGGCACGCCGTCCCGCCGACACACTTGTCGCGATCGCACTGTCGCTGACGCTGGTCTCGGACTTCGTCTACGACCTGCTCGTGCTGCACTCCAGCTACACCGCGGGCAATCTCGTTGACGCCGGATTCCTGCTCAACTACGTGTTCATGGCGGCTGCGGCGGTCCACCCCAGCGTCGCCACCGCCCGCCGTGCAGCCGATGATCAGGCAGGTCAACGCCTGTCCGAGCACCGGTGGCTGCCGCTCGTCGCGATCGCCGCGTTCGTCTCTCCGGGCATCCTGCTGATCGGCAGCGTCGCCGGATGGGACGTCGACGCAGACGTCCTCGCCGCGACGACGATTGTCCTGTGTGCGCTGGCGGTACTGCGGGCGTACTGGCTGTTCGGCCAGCTCAAGGAGCAAGCAATTGCTCTGCAGGAACGCGGCGACTCGCTGCACGCCTCATTGGCAGTGCAGCAGGCGTTGGAGACGGACCTGCGTCACCAGGCCTTCCACGACAGCCTCACCGGCCTGGCCAACCGCGCCCTGTTGAGTGACCGGGTCGAGCACGCGCTGCAGGCGTCGACGAGGTTGAACGGAAACGTCGCGATCTGCTTCTGCGATCTCGACGGCTTCAAGGGCGTCAACGACAGCCTGGGCCACCACCGTCGGCGACCAGGTTCTGATCAGGACGAGCAAGCGGCTTGCGTCGATCGTGCGGCCCGGCGACACCGTGGCCCGACTGGGTGGCGACGAGTTCGCGATCCTGCTCGAGAACGTCGAGGACTTCGAGTCGGTCACCTCATTGGCCGAGCGGATCGTCTCGGTGCTGCACGAGCCCGCCACTATCGACGGCCAGGAGATCTACCTATCCGCGAGCGTCGGCATTGCCTTCGCCGGAGTCGGGACGACGTCGGAAACGTCTGCTCAGCGAAGCCGATGCCGCGATGTATGAAGCGAAGGCGACCGGCAAGGACAAGTTCACCATCTTCAAGACCGACATGCGCTCACGCATCGTCGACCGGATGGCGATGATCAACTGCCTTCCAGGGTTCGCTGCACCGCGCCGAGTTCTTCCTCGAGTACCAGCCGCAGCTGCGCCTGTCCGACGGTGCGCTCCAGGGCTTCGAGGCGCTCGTGCGCTGGCAGCACCCGACTCTGGGCCTGGTCGGCCCTGACCGCTTCATCCCGCTGGCCGAGGAGACCGGTTTCATCGTTCCGCTCGGCCGCTGGGTGCTCGAGCAGGCCTGCCTCGAGGCGGCGGATTGGGACATCGCCGTCCGGAGTTCCGCTCACCGTGTCGGTCAATCTCTCCGGCCGGCAACTGCAGGATCCCAACCTGTTGCAGGACGTCCGAACTGCGCTGTCGTTCAGCGGGCTCAACCCGCAACGGCTGGTCTTGGAGATCACCGAGAGCGTCCTCATGATCAACCGGGAGGACGTCGCCAAGGTCTTGCGAGAGTTCCGCCTGATGGGGATCCGGATCGCGATCGACGACTTCGCAACGGGCTATTCCTCGCTGAGCTTCCTGAGACAGTTCCCGATCGACATCCTCAAGATCGACAAGTCCTTCATCGATCTGCTCGGCGATGCGTCCGGGGACGGGCACCACGTTCGTGCGAGACCATCCTGCGGCTCGCCCGAGACCTGCGCCTGGACGCCACCGCCGAAGGCATCGAGCACCAGGTGCAACGCGACATCCTCACTCGGCTGAACTGCCACAGCGCCCAGGGCTACCTGATGTCGCGCCCGCTCGACCGCGCCGCGACCCGCCGGTACATCGCCGGTGCCGCCGACAACGTCGGGGCAGCAGACATCAGCTGACCCCGCGGGCGAAACGCGGCGGTATGTTCGGTTGGTGCAGGCAAATAGTCGTCGCGGGTGGGTCGCTGACGAGATCGCCCGATGAGTAGCGGCCAGTCGACGACTCACGAGGCGGCCCTCACCCACCGGCAGATCCTGGTCATCATGTCCGGGCTGATGATGGGCATGTTCCTGGCCTCGCTGGATCAGACGATCGTGTCGACTGCACTGCCGACCATCGTCGGCGACTTCCATCGCACTGATCTGCTGTCGTGGGTGATCACCGCCTATCTGCTTGCCAGCACGGCCACCACGCCGTTGTGGGGCAAAGCCGGCGACCTCTACGGGCGCAAGCGCGTCTTCCAACTCGCGATCGTGATCTTCCTGGCCGGCAGTGCATTGTGCGGCGCTGCCCAGAACATGTACGAGCTGATCGGGTTCCGCGGGCTGCAGGGCATCGGCGGTGGCGGGCTGATCTCGTTGGTCTTCGCGATCATCGGCGACGTCATACCGCCCCGCGAGCGTGGTCGCTACCAAGGCTATTTCGGCGCCGTGTTCGGTGTATCGAGCGTGGTCGGGCCGCTCGCGGGCGGGTTCTTCGTCGACAGCCTGAGCTGGCGCTACATCTTCTACATCAACCTGCCGCTGGGAATCGTTGCCCTCATCGTGACCAACCGGGTGCTCAAGTTGCCAGTTCGCACGCGACAGGTGCAGATCGATTGGTGGGGTGCGCTGCTCCTGGTGCTCGGCGTGTCATGCATCCTGCTCGGGACGCAGTCCGGCGGCACCGACTACCCGTGGGGATCGTGGCAGATCGTCGGCCTGTTCCTGCTGGGCGCGCTGGTGCTCGTCGGCTTCGCGGTGCGTGAGGCGACCGCGCCGGAGCCGATCCTGCCGTTGGGCCTGTTCAAACTGCAGATCTTCACCGTCAGCAACGTCATCGCGTTCATCAGCGGCGTTGCGATGTTCGGGGCGCTGGCCTTCCTCCCGCAGTACCTGCAGCTGGTACATGGCGTGTCGGCGACCGAGTCTGGATTGTTGTTGTTGCCACTGCTCATCGGCCTGCTGGTCATGAGCATCAGCTCTGGCCGCTACATCTCGCGCACCGGCAAGTACCGCTGGTTCCCCCTTGTCGGCACGGTGCTGGTGACGGTCGGTCTGGTGTTGCTCACCCGGGTCGGAGCGCACACCTCGCTGGTGACGATCAGCGCCTTCATCCTGGTCTTCGGCGCCGGTCTGGGCCTGTTCATGCAGGTGCTGACCTTGGTTGTGCAGAACGCCGTTCCGATGACGATGATGGGCGTTGCCACATCGTCGGTCACGTTCTTCCGCTCGATGGGTGGCGCGATCGGCGCGTCCGCGCTCGGTGCCGTGCTGACGGCGCGGATCGCTGCGGAATTCCCCCGGTTTCTTCCGGCCAGCGCGCTGGCCGGTGGTGGCGACAAGGTCGCCCAGTTGGTGCAGAGCCCGGACACCCTCAACGCGATCAAGCAGAGCGACCCGGCGCTGCACGAGGGCATCATCCAGGCGTACTCGCACGCCATCGACACTGTCTTCGCCGTCGCGGCGATCGTATCGACCCTCGGCGTGGTCGCGGCGCTGTTCATCAGGCAGACACGGTTGCGCACCAGCAACACCAACGCTGGCGCGGCGCCCGAAACGGTTGCCGCTCCGGTCGCACCGGGAAGGGTTCACTAGATGCCCGGCGTCACGATCTCGGCCGGTTACGGCACCGGCGGCAGCGTGATCGCGCCGGCCGTGGCCCAACGGCTCGGCCTGACGTTGCTCGATCGTGCGATCAGCACCGATGTCGCCGGCCATCTGCACGTGTCGGTCAAGGAGGCCGAGACCGGCGTCATGAAGCGATCGCTCGTGGGGCGGTTTTTCGGCGTGCTCGCGCCCCTTGCCGGCGGCGTACTCGGCGCCGGCACCGACGCCGCCCCGCCGGACGCCGTCCCGCCGCCGGACGAGGCGGAGCTGTTCCGTCAGCAGGCCGAGGCGATCATGGTGCAGGCGCTCGCCGGGGGCGCAGTCATTCTCGGCCGCGGCGGGGCCGCGGCGTTCCGTGACCGTCCCGACGTCCTGCGGGTGCGTCTGTACGGCCCCCTCGACGCGCGGGTCGCGCACGCAATCCGGGTCCAACATGTCGACGAGCAAACAGCACGGCGACTGCTGCCCGAGGTCGACAACGCTCGCGCGCAATACGTCCGACGCCTGTACGGCGCCGACATCGACGATCCGGATCTGTTCACCGTGCAACTGGACAGCACGGCACTGTCGACGCAGACGTGCGTCGACGTGATCGCGTCGGCGTACAACCGGCTCATCGCGCAATAGCGGGTGCCGCGACGTTGTCGGACGGGTCCTGGACGATAGCCCGATGGCGGAGTACTCGAGCACCGATTCGTTTCGTGGCGCGACCTTTCGCGGCGTCGACCTCAGCGGGGCGAGGTTCCGCGAATGCGACCTGACGGGGGTGAAGATCGCCGGGTCGGTTGTCGGCGATCTTCGGGTGGCAGCGTTCGCCGGCGAACTCGGCACGGTCATCGTCGACGACGTCGACGTCACCGCCTTCGTGACCGGCGAACTCGATCGGCGCTATCCGGAGCGCGTACAAGTCCGCGAGATGCGCACCGCTGCCGACTACAGCGCCGCGTGGAACACCGTCGAAGAACTGTGGGCCGAGACCGTCGGGCAAGCTGAACTATTGCCCGAGACCGCCCGCAACGAACGGGTCGAGGACGAATGGTCGTTCGTCGAGACACTGCGGCATCTGGTCTTCGCCGTCGACGTGTGGATCGGCCAGATGATCAGTGACCCGCCGACCCCGTTCCACCGGTTGGGGTTGCCGCCGACGGACTACCCGAGGGACCGCTTCGAGGAGTTGGGCCTCGACGTCAACGCGCAGCCGTCCTATGCCGAAGTGCTGGCTGCCCACGCCGACCGCAGGGGACAGGTGCGTGCTGTCATCGCGGCGACCACTGACGCCGGGCTCGGCGAGATCCGCACCGGCGTGCCGGCTCCGGTGTGGGGCGAAGAGTCGCAATCGGTCGGCGAATGCCTGCGCGTGGTGATCACCGAGCATTGCGAGCACCGCCGGTACGCGATTCGCGACCTCGCGCTGCCCGAAACGCGCTAGACGTCCCTATTTACGCTGGATGCAAGCCCTCCGTTCCTCCCGATCCGCACGGCCGGGAATACCGGAGGGTTCCTCCGACTTCGAGGTTGAAGCGGATTGTTGGCAGTACGAAGGCGGTGACTGGGTTGGCTACGGGGGATGCCACGCGGGACACGTCCGAACTCGGTCGGCAGCGCACGGTCGCGTTCGTGTTCCAGGGTGGCGGCAGCCTCAGCGCGCCACAGGTGGGCATGCTCAGCGCGCTCGGCGAAGCGGGCATCACCCCGGACTTCGTGATCGGCACCTCAGCTGGAGCTTTGAACGCGGTGGCCTTCGCCAGTGATCCCTCGGCGGCCGGCCTCCGGCGGCTGGAGAACCTGTGGCTGACCTTGCGGCGCCGCCACGTCGCGGGCATCTCGGCCCGGATGCTCGTGCGCGCCGTCCTTGGCCGCACCGACGGGCTCTTCGATGCGGCCCCGCTGGGCCAGCTGCTGCGCACCGACCTTGTTGCCGCCGAGCTCGACCGGACACGGATCCGGGCGCACGTCGTGGCCACCGAACTGCACAGCGGTGAACCGGTCGTGCTCTCCTCCGGCGACACGGCGTCGGCGCTGCTCGCGTCGTCGGCGTTTCCCGGTATCTACGCGCCCGTCTCCCGCGGCGGGCTACGGCTGGTCGACGGCGGCGTCTCGGCTGACATCCCGGTGCTGCAGGCAGAAGCGCTCGGCGCGACGACCTGCTTCGTGCTGCCGGCTGCCGGATCGGACAACCGGCGCGCTCCGCTGCGCGGCCCGCTGGCGATGGCCTACCACGCGCTCGGGCAGATCCTGGAATCAACTGCACGGCGTGACTCTCTGGCCGCGCAAGGCGAAGTGCACCTGTTACCGCCGGCGGTCAGTGCGGCGACGAATCCGTTGGACTTCCGCGAGACCGCGCGGCTGATCCGCGACGGCTACGAGCTCGCGTCGGGCTGGCTGGCCACGAACGCGTACGACGTCGGCGACGCGAACCGGGCGGCGTACGCATGACTGCCGTCGAGTGGCAGGCCGAACCGGTGGCTGCCCGCCCAAGCGCGCGGCAAGCCTCGCCGTAACCGGTGGAAGCTCGTCGCGTTCGTCCTGCTCGGCGCGCTGCTGAGCGCTGAGGTGGTCTTAGTCGCCCCGTACCTCGATCGAGCCTGGTCCGCGCTCGACCGCCCTGATCTTCGTTGGTTGCTAGCGGCTCTCGGCACGGAACTGGTTTCTATGGGCGCATTCGCGCGGGTGCAGCGGCGGATGCTCTCCGCCGGCGGCGCCCGGGTGCCGATGCGCCGCATGGCCGCCCTCACCTATGCCGCGAACGCTTTGAGCGCGAGCATCCCGGCCGGCACGGCGTTGTCGTCCGGGTACGTCTTCAAGCGACTGAGGACGTGGGGCGCGACCGGTCCCGCTGCCGGTTTCACGATCGTGGCCTCCGGCCTGCTCAGCACGCTCTCGTTCGCGCTGCTCGCGGTCGTCTGCGCGGTGTGGGCCGGCAACGGCGGGCTCGGCTCGCTGCTGGTTGTCGCCGGCGCTGCCGTCCTCGCGATCGCGGCGCTGACAACGCGCCGTTACCGCAAGTCCGAGCTGCTGATCCGGATCGCCGGCGGCGGCCTCATCCGAGCGAATCGGATCATGCATCGAGCGCCGGAGACCGGGCTCGCGGTGCTGCGTCGGGTGTTGGCCGAACTGTCAGCCATCAAGCCCCGCCACCGCGACTGGCTGGCCGGGCTCGGCTTTGCCGAACTCAACTGGGTTGCCGATCTCGCCTGCCTGGCCGCGTGCTGTCACGCAGTCGGCGCCAACGGGTCGTCCGTGTTGCTCGTGATGGTCGCCTACATCGCCGGAATGAGCACATCCGGCCTCTCGTTGTTGCCCGGCGGCCTGGGCGTGGTTGACGCTGCGATGATCTTCGCTCTGACCCAGGGCGGCGTGAGTACCGTGCACGCCACGGCCGGTGTGTTGCTGTACCGGCTGATCAGCTTTGCTCTTGTCGTCGCACTGGGCTGGCTGATCTGGGCAGCGACGTGGCTGGCCGACCGCCGCCGGGCGGCGGCCGCCTCAGCCCTGTCCGGCGAGCCGGGCACGGCGATGCGCCGCCATCCGGATGGGCGCGTTGACCTCGCCGTACCCGGCATAGCCGTCGATCCGTTGCACGATCTCGAAGAAGACCTGGCCGCCGATGATCTCGGTGTAGGCGTGCATGAATTCGCCGCTCGCGTCGCGGTCGTAGAGCGCCCCGGCAGCGCGTAACGCGGCAAGCGTCGCAGCCGGCACGGCCAGCCGCGCGTCGAGGTCTGCGTAGTAGTTGTCCGGTATCTGCAGCAGCCGCACGCCACGGGCGCGCAGCTGCGCGAGGGTTCCGAGGAGGTCCTCGGTGCCGAACGCGACGTGCTGCGGATGGGGGACGCCCGGCGTCCAGTCACCTCGCCGCAGGAGGGCCACGCTGAGCGCGATCCGTACCGTGCCGTCTGGGTCGCAAAGCGATCGGGTGCGCATCAGGCCGTACGGTGCCGCGAACTCGCCGATGGATTCCTCGGTCAAGCCGAGGACCGATGCGTAGAACAGGCCAGCTTCGTCGAAATGGTCGAACGGTTGGCTCAGCGCGACGTGATCGATCGAGGTGAGCAGCGGCGCGCCCGCATGACTCTCACCGGTGGCCAGGAAGTCAGCCGCCCAGCTGGCGGGACCGGTCGGGCCGGCACCCCGGCAGAAGATCACCTCCGAGCCATCTGGTGCGAGAAAGGTCGCGAGGTCCGATTCGCCGGCGCCTCTTCGATGATGCGCAGACGTCGCCAGCAGCGCGTCGGCCCGGCGCGAAGCCTCGACCGGGTCTTCGCTCTCGACCGCGATCCCGTTGATCGCGCTCCGTCCGGGCGACTGTTCCGCCCGGACGACCGCAGAGTTCAGCACGACGCGTACACCGGCTTGTTCCCAGAGCTCGACGGGCTTCGAGCGGTGCTGTCCGGTGTGTACGAAGCCGAGGGTGGTGAGCACGTCTCCGACGATCGGTCCGGAGATCCCGTCGACCGACAGTTCCACGAACCCGACACCCTGAACGGCCGGCGGGTCGGGCAACCGTCGCAGCGCGGGTCGATGCGCGTTCGGCGCGAAGGTCGCCACCGAGTCCTCGAGCACGAGCAAGGAACGTCGCGCATCCACCGCGGTGCGTGCTGGGTCGGACTGGCGGAAGACGTCGTTGAACACCTCGAGCGAGAGCGGCCCGTCGTATCCGGCGGCGACGACACGCGAGGTGAAATCGGTGAGGTCGAACGAGCCCTGTCCGGGAAACACGCGGTGGTGGCGGCTCCACTGCAGCACATCCATGGCCAGCCGCGGCGCGTCGGCCAGCTGCACGAAGAGGAGTTTCGTCCGGAGGTACCTCGCTCAACCGATCGAGCGTGCCGCCGAGCGAACCGATGTGGAAGCTGTCCAGGCACAGTCCGAGCGCAGAGTGGTCGGCCCGGTTGACCACGTCCCACGCGTGTTCCCATGTCGACACGTGCACGCCCCACGCGAGCGCCTCGTATGCGATCTGAGCGCCGTGCTCGGCGGCCGCGTCGGCGAGTGTGCGCAGTTGCTGGGCCGAAACCGCATCGCTTCGCACGGTGTCTGGGGCTGCTGATGAGCAGACGAGAATGAGGTTCGCGCCGAGATCGGCCATGACATCGAGCTTGTGCTCGAACCGACGAAGCGTGTGCGCAAATCGCGACGGAGGCACGCCCTCGCCGTCGCGGAACGGCTGGTAGAGGTCGATCGACAGGCCGAGGTCAGCAGCCATCTTCGCGATGTCCCGCGGTGCAAGATTCGACGCGATCAGGTCGTTCTCGAAGATCTCGACGCCGTCGAAGCCGGCCTGTGCGGCAGCTGCCAGCTTGTCTTCGATCGTGCCTGACATGCAGACGGTCGCGATCGCGTGCCGAAGGCCGTGCGCGCCGGCTCGGGTCATCCCTTCGCCTCGTCGGCGATCAGCCGCCGGAAGTCGGCGAGCATCCGATCGGGATCCGGTTCGAGACCGGTGAACAACCGGAAGGCGGCGACTGCCTGGAAGACGACCATGTCGCCGCCCGCGAGCACCGCGCAGCCGAGCTCGCGCGCGGTTTGGATCAACTCAGTCTCGAGCGGCCGGTAGACGATGTCGGCGACCCAGAGTCGTGGGTGCAGCGCAGCGCGGGGGAGGGGCAAGCCGGGGTGCTCGGCCATGCCGGTCGGCGTCGCATGCACGAGACCGTCCGCACGCTGCAGCAAGGTGGTCAGGTCATCGGTCTGCGCGGTGCGCACGGCGCGTCCGTCGAACCACAGGGCGGCTTGGTCGGCCAGCGCCGCGCCGCGCTCGGCTTCGACATCGACGATGGTGAGCGTCCGGACGCCGAGTGAGAGCAGGGCATGCGCAACAGCGGCGCCCGCACCGCCCGCCCCGAGCAGGACGACGCTGTCGCGCGAGTGCTCGGCCAAGCCGCGACGGAACGATTCAGCAAACCCTGTGCCATCAGTGTTGTGACCGATCGTGCGACCGTCCTTGAACACGACGGTGTTCACCGCGCCGAGGCTCGCGGCTTCGGGCGACAGCTCATCGAGTTCGTCGACCACGACGCGTTTGCACGGGTGGGTGATGTTCAGTCCGTCGAACCCGACGGTGCCGGCCGCGCGCACCAGATCCATCGTCGACGAGACGTCACGTCCCATCCGGTCGAGATCAAGGAGGTGGTACGTCGCTGATGCACCGAGCGCCGCAGCCTCGTGTTCATGCAACGGTGGGCTCAGCGACGGGCCGATACCGGTGCCGATCAGTCCTAGCAGGAAACGACGACAGTCAGCGCTCACGGCGTGCTCCTCACTGCTGCTGGCATTCGCAAGCCACCCCTCAACCGATCCGAACGACGTGGGCGGTGACGGACTGGAACCGTTCGATCACCTCGGGGTCGTGGCCGGGCACCACCGTTCCGTCCGGGGCTGCCAGTTCCTGCACTCGGTCGAAGGCTGCGTAGGCGGCCGGCGTGCTGTGCACGATCGGGCTCGGCCGATCGGTGTGGAGGTTCTCGTAGAAGTGACACGCGTCGGAGGCGAGCACCACCGGCCCCGACTCCGTCTCGACACGGACCACCTGCAAGCCCGCGGTGTGGCCGCCGACGAGGTGCACGCTGACGCCGGGCATCAGCACGTGGTCGCCGTCGACGAGAGTCAACCGTCCGCCGGATTCCGGACCGAACAGATGGCTCGTGTCCGCGGCATTGTGCAGCCACGCCTCGCGGGTGTTCCTGCTCGCGGCCGGTCCGGTCCAGTAATCCACCTCCGCGCGTTGGATCACACAGCGCGCGCGGTCGAAACGGCGCGCGCATCCGGTGTGGTCGTAGTGCAGATGGGTGAGCACGAGCCAGTCGATGTCCGCCGGCTCGACGCCGACACTTGTCAACACATCGAGCGGGCTCGACCGGAACCCGAATCCGTCGAGTGGCGAGCGCAGCAGCGCGATCGATGCCCGCATCGACGAGCACCGTCACGCCCGACGACACTGCGAGCCACACGTAGTAGGCGGTGTCGTGCTGTTCGCCCGACCGCTCGTCGTATCCCGATAGGTGTTGGCCTCGTACGCCCGCGCGTTGCGCGTACCGCATCGCGTAGACCGCGAACCGGTCCGGAGCCGGGCCGCGCTCGAGTGCGGCGGACGGCACGGATCACGCGCTCGACGACGGTTGTGACAGCACACCGCGGCGTCCGGATGCAGCAACGCGGTTCGCGGTGCGCGAGTCACCTCTCTCACCGAGTTCAGCGGTAGGCACGCGGTAGGTCTCGCGTCCCGAAGCGACCGCAACGATGTTCACGACGCACAGCGCCACGGTGATCAGTGCGGCACCGAACCACGCGCTGTGCCCCGAGGTGAACGTCGAGATGATGGTGGGCGTGAACCCAGCGCCGGCGAACCCGATCTGGGTGCCCAACGCCATGCCCGACAGCCGGACCTTGGCCGGGAACATCTCTCCGTAGAAAGCCGGCCACACCGCGCTGGTCGCCGTGTAGATGACGCCGAACATGACAATGCCGGATACGAAGATCAGCGCGTAGTTCCCCGACGACACCGCCCACAGGTATCCGAATGTGGCATACGGCCGAACCGACCGAGCCGAAAAGGAATACCGACTTGCGACCAACCCGGTCGGACAGGACGGCCCACAACGGGATCGTGCCGAGGGCTACGACGTTGGCCAGCACGCCTACCCACAGCAGCCGGGTCTTGTCCAGCCCGACCGTGTCCACTCCGTAGGAGAGGGCGTACACGGTGAAGATCGTGCTCGGCGTTGCGATCAATGCCGCGCACGCGACGCGGAGAACGCCGCGCCAGTGGTCGCGCAACAAGGCGACGAGCGGCACGCGCTCGACGGCGTCGGCCGCCTTCTCCGCCACGAACACCGGCGTCTCTTCGAGCGTGCGTCGGATCACGAATCCGACCACCGTCACGATTGCGCTCGCCCAGAACGGCACCCGCCAGCCCCACGTGGTGCAGGTCGCGGTCCGACAGCGTCGCAACTGCCAGGAACACTCCGGTGGCAATGGCCTGACCGCCCTGCGTGCCGCTCAGCGTGAAGCTGGTGAAGAACGCGCGCCGGCCTTCGGGGGCGTGTTCGAGGGTCAGCGAGTTCGCGCCGGCCTGCTCGCCGCCGGCGGAGAAGCCCTGCAACAGGCGCAGCGTCACGAGCAGGATCGGCGCCCATACTCCGATGGAGGCGTAGCTCGGCAAGCAGCCGACGAGGAACGTTGCCGAGCCCATCAGCAGCACGGTCGCCAGCAGCACCTTGCGGCGGCCGAGCCGGTCACCGAAGTGCCCGAGCACGATCGCGCCGATCGGACGCGCGGCGTAGCCGACCCCGAAGGTGGCCAACGACAGCAGCGTCCCGGCCGCCTTGTCGGAACTCGGGAAGAACACCGTTCCGAAGACGAGCGCGGCTGCCGTGCCGTAGATGAAGAAGTCGTAGTACTCGAGCGCGCTGCCGATCCAAGCAGCCAGCGCGGCCCGGTGGAACGGAGTCCGCTCCGACGTCCGCGCAGGGGGCGACCCTCGCATTGCGTACCTCCGTCAGTCGCAGCACATCCGTTATGTACTAACTAGTGAGTACGCTCCTACCCTGCGGTGCATGTCGCACTATGTCAAGACGAAAGGGACGAAACCGGCGTCAGCGACGGCCGGTGGTCGCCACCGACACGACCATGTCGCCAAGGATGCGTCGCATGTGCGCGCTCCGGCCCGGATCGAGCAAGTCGCGATCAAAGATCGCGCCGAAGGTGTGCCGGTTCGCGGTGCGGAACACGCAGTACGAACTGATGATCATGTGCAGGTCGAGCGCGTCGATGTCCTTGCGAAAGGCACCGCTGGCCTTGCCCCGCTTCAAGATGCGAGTCAGCACGTCGATTGCCGGCCCGGCCAAACCCGCACGCACGGCGGACTTCTTCAAGTGCTCCGCGTGGTGGATGTTCTCGATGCTGACCAGCCGAATGAAGTCCTCGTGCGTCTCGTGGTGATCAAACGTGATCTCGGCCAGTCGCCGGAGGGCCTCGGTCGGTCCGAGGTGGTCGACATCGAGTTCCTGCTCGAGCGCGCGAATGTGAAGGTAGGCGTTCTCCAGTACGGCGAGGTAGAGGCCTTCCTTGCCGCCGAAGTAGTAATAGATCATTCGCTTGGTCGTACTGGTGTTCGCGGCGATCTCGTCTACCCGTGCACCCGTGTACCCGCGGTTGGCGAACTCGCGGGTCGCGACCTGAAGGATCTCGGCCTTCGTGCGGTCGGCATCGCGCACTCTGTCCTTGTGTTCGGGTGCGTCCGCGCCGGCGGCCATTGCTCGCAACCTCTTCACTCGCGGGGAAACGTAGAGCCACTGTATCCGTGCAGACTTCCGGATCAGCCGTGCTACGCGGCTCGCAACCATTGCACGGCGATGACTACGGACCAGATCAGGGCGGCGACGATGGGGATGAACGCGATCGCGGCGAGCAGCACGACCGCTACCACGAAGCCCAGGCCTACGGTGCGGCGTCCCAGGACGCCGGCGACGCGGCCCTGCACACTGAGGCATGCGATCGCGAGGGCCGCGGCGGTCATCCCGCCGACGCTGACCAGCGCGAAGCCAAGATCATTGCTCAAGCGCAGGAGGTCGGCACGCGGCAGCGGGTACTTGCCCATCAACTCGCCGCCGGCGATGGCCGCCATGACGATTCCGCCCGTCGCGATGCATGCCGCTGACGCCGCGGCAGCGACGATCGGCAGCGGGCTGAACCGTACTTCGGGGGCGGCTGCGCGAATCCGCCGCCACAGGGCGGTGAGGAACGCGGCGAAGCTCAGGCCGGCGAACACCAACAGCAGGCCGGTGGCAAGGTGCCTGGCGTCGTTCGTGGACCCGGTGTAGTTCGCGGTCCAAGCCGCATCGGTCGCGTTGTCGGCGGGCGGGTTGCTGACGGCGATGCTGGCCAGGAACAGGACCGGGAAGGCGACCCCCGCCCAAGGCTCCCAACGAGCCGCCGACCGACTGGTCGCGGTGGGCGTTCGGGGCGCGGTGCTCGTGCTCGACGACATTTCTGACTCCTCTGCGATGGGCGGACGTGGACACGCTGGCAGGACAGGCGGGACTGCCGCGTCGGGTTGCCGGATGGTTCGTGTGGCCGACGCGGTGATCGGGGGTCGTCCGAAGGTCGGATCGACCTCGTCCGCTGGAACGATGCCGCGGCACCGAGACGCGATTACGCTGCGCGCCATGAGTTTCGCGGGCGGGTTGCCTGCGTGGGGTCGGTGGGCCGTGCTGCGCAGCGGCTGGCTGATCGATGCGTTCGCGGCCGCGGCCTTGACGGGCGGGGCCCTCTGGGCGGTGACGACGCTGAAGTCGGATCAGTGGTTGCCCGTCACCGCCGCGTCAGCCGTCGCCTGCACCTCAGCGGTCGCGTGGCGCCGCCGGATGCCGGTGCTCGCCGCAGTCGTGGCGTTCACTGCAGTGGTTGTGTACCAGCGGCTGGGCCATGACACCGAGGGGTCGTTCGTGACGGCGGCGATCGTGCTGGCCAGCTACTCGGTGGGCCGGCGCGGAGCTGATCAAGCGCACCGGCGATCGCTCGGTGCCGTGCTCGGCTACGCACTCGCGGCCTGCACCGCGATCGAGGCGGGATCCGGATTCTCGGCCTTCGCCGTACTGGCGACGTGGATACCGGTCGCGGTGCTGCCCGCGGGGGCCGGTGCACTCGTCGAACGTCGCGAACGCTTGATTCAGAAGCTGATCGTCGCCGAGTCCGAACTGCGTGACGAAGCCAGCGTTCGGACCGAGCGGCTGCTCGCCGAAGAGCGCACCCGGGTCGCGCGTGAGCTGCATGATGTCGTTGCGCACTGTGTGAGCGTGATGGTCATCCAGGCCGGCGCCGCGCGGCTCGTGGCTGTCAGCGACGCGGCTGCGGCCCGCAACGCGCTGGCCGCGGTCGCGTCCTCCGGACGCGACGCGCTGGCTGACCTGCGCCGAGTCGTCGGCGTGCTGCGGCGCGACGATGACGAGTTCGGTGGTGCAGCGCTCGGCCTTGCCCGGGTCGGTCTGTTGCTCGACCGGCTGCGCGCCGGCGGGCTGCAGGTGCAGTACGAGACTCACGGCCGGCCGGTCGACCTGCCCGCGGATCTCGATCTCACCGCTTTCCGCATCGTCCAAGAAGCGTTGACCAACGTGCTCAAGCACGCGCCGTCCGCGCAAGCTGATCTGTCGATCGCATTCGACAACGACGGTGTCGACCTGCTGATCGAGAACACCGGTCCGGCCGCTCCAGCGGCGATGCCCCGGTCCGGTCGCGGTCCTGGTCATGGGTTGGTCGGCATGCGCGAGCGGGTCGCGATGCACGGCGGTGAGATACGCACCGGCTTCACGACGCATGGCGGATTCGTGGTGCGTGCGCGATTGCCGTTGTCGGCCGCGGTCGCGCAACCGGGGACGGCGGTGCCGTCGGCCGACCGCAGCAGGCCTTCGTTATGGCCGCGCGTGACGCCACGGGCGATGGATCTGCTGTTCGCGGGTGCCTGGTTGGTCGCGCTCGAGGTCGAGGCGGTGACCAGTTCGCACCGCACCGGGCCGGTCGCGGTCAATGTGGGCGCAGCCGCGGCCATGGCATTGGCCGCACTGATTGCGGCGCCGCACCCCATTACTCTTCCTCGCCATCGTCGGCGCAATGACTCTCGCGCTTTCCGGCGGGCTGGCGTCGCCGGATCGCGCCAGCTTGGTCGGCGCTTACGCGGTATGGGTCGGCGGCTACACCGTCGCGGCCTACACGACGCCGCGTCGCGCGGTGGCCGGTCTGGCGACCCTGCTCGTCGGCGTGGTGACCGCGACCGTCGTGCAGCACGCGCCCGCTGGGGCCGCGTTCGGTGGCGGCCTGATCGCGTGTCTCGCGTGGCTGGTCGGCCAGATGGTGCGCCGCCAGCGTGAGCTGACCGTCGCCCTCGAGGCCGCCAATGCTCGCCTCGCTGCCGAGCGCGAGGAGCGCGCGCTGATCGCGCTCTACGACGAGCGCGCCCGGATCGCGCGCGACCTGCATGCGCTCGTGGCTCGCCTGGTCACCACGATGGTCGTTCAGTCCGAAGGCGCCGATGAGCTGGTCGCTGCGCACGCCGCCAGCGCCGACACTGCGATCCGCGCGATAGAGCAGACCGGACGGCAAGCGTTGAACCAGATGCGACACATGCTCGGCGTCCTGCGCAATGAACAACGCGCCGGCTCCGTCAGCCCACCGTCGGTCGCCACGGCCGTCCCCGTCCGTGCTGCCGTTCTCGATGCGGTGCCCTCGTGACCCGAGTAGTCATCGCCGACGACCAGCAGCTCGTCCGGGCCGGCTTCCGGATGATCCTTGCAACCCAACCCGATCTGGAGGTTGTCGGGGAAGCCAGCACGGGCGACGAGGCCGTCGAGATCACGCAGGCGACAAGACCTGACGTCGTGCTGATGGACATCCAGATGCCCGGCATCGACGGCATCGAAGCGACGCGGCGCATCGTCGCCGATCCGCACACTCAGGACGTGCGCGTGCTCATCCTGACGACCTTCGATCTCGACGAGTACGTGTACGACGCGTTGCGAGCAGGCGCCAGCGGCTTCCTGCTCAAAGACGTTCCGCCTGAACAACTCGCGACCGCAGTACGCACAGTCGGTCACGGTGATGCGTTGCTGGCAGCGAGCATCACGCGCCGTCTCATCGAGCAGTTCGCCACCGCGCGCACGCCGGCATCGACAACCCACCTGGACCAGCTGAGCGCACGAGAGCGCGAGGTGTTCCAACTCGTCGCCCGCGGCCTGTCCAACCGCGAGATCGCCGAACAGCTCTTCCTCGGCGAAACGACCGTCAAGACGCACGTCACCCGGATTCTGACCAAGCTCGACCTGCGCGACCGGGTGCAGGTGGTCGTCCTTGCCTACGAAGCGGGAGTGATCACGCCCGGCCGCACTTGATCTTCATCAGTCGCGAACATCGGCGTCGCTGCGTTGATCAGCTGGCCAGCAGGTAGGACGAGCCCGTGCTGCTCGCGACCCAGGCGTCGGGCAGGGCGGCGGCGAGCGCATGCTGCGCGCGCCATCCGGTGCAGTGTCCGGGCACGACGAGGCTGGGTGCCAACTCGCTCAGTGCCGCGACCGTCGGGCCGATGATTGGTTCGAACGCCGGCCCGCCGAGGTGCAAGCCGCCGAGCAGGGCGTGCAACTGCGCGACGCCGGTGAGCCGTGCTGCATGCCGCACGATGTTCACCGCCCCGGCGTGTCCGCAGCCGGTGAGCACGACCAAGCCTCGGCCACGCACATGCACGACCAGCGCCTGATCGTCGATCACCGTCGGGTCGTGCTGCCAACTCGTGCCGTTCCAGGCTTGATGCGGCGGCGGCATCCCGCGCTCGAAGTCGGTGGTGCGGTCGACCTCGCCGGTGATGAGCACACAGCCGTCGATGAGCAGCGACGGTTGCCGCCGCTCGATCACGTCGAAACCCTCAGCTTCAAGAGCCCGCTTGCTCAGGGTCGGCAACTCGTCGGGCTCGCGGCCGGGCACGGCCAGCCGTCGGCGGGTCCACACCAGTGGATGCAGCACCATCGGCAACGATCGCACGCCTGCCTTGCCCGGCGAGCCCCGCCAACCCACCGGCATGATCGAAGTGGCCGTGACTGAGCACGACGCCCTGCACGCCGGCCAGATCGACACCGAGCCGATCGGCGTTCACGACCATGGCGTCGGGTGACAACCCGGTGTCGAAGAGCAGGCGCGTTGACACGTCGCCGCGCCGCACCGTGACGAGCGCGGAGAAACCGTGCTCGGCGCGAAGACCCACAACCGTCTTGCCCGACTCGAATTGCGGTGCCGGAACCAAGCCGACCCCGAACGACACGCGAGAAACGCGGTCGTCCCCGCCCAACAACGCGTCGAAGGAGTTGTCGACGAGTGTCGTGATGACAACCTCGTCGACCGGCTCGAGGGCTATCGGGTCGACAGCGGCGCCACCGGCTTCCCGCGGGACCGCCGCCGCGACCTGACTCGTGCCCTCGTCGGAGTCACACATCGCTCACCCACGTCGGTCGCCGCTACCGGAACACTAGCGTTGAGGTCATGCAGATTGGTGTTGTCTTCCCGCAGACCGAGATCGGCGGCGACGTCGCGGCCGTCCGTCACTACGCGCAGACCGTGGAACAGCTGGGCTACCAGCACGTCCTGGCCTACGACCACGTGCTCGGCGCCGATCCGTCCGTGCACGCACCATGGACGGGGCCCTACGACGTCCACACGACATTTCACGAGCCGTTCGTGCTGTTCGGGTACCTCGCCGGCATCACTTCGCTCGAGCTGGTCACCGGAGTCATCATCTTGCCGCAACGGCAGACCGCGCTGGTGGCCAAGCAGGCGGCCGAGGTCGACCTGCTCACCAACGGGCGGTTCCGGCTGGGCATCGGCGTCGGGTGGAACCACGTCGAGTACGACGGCCTCGGTCAGGACTTCAGCACGCGTGGACGGCGTAGTGGCGAGCAGGTCGCTTTGCTGCGACGGCTGTGGACCGAGCAGACGGTCACCGACACCGTCGACGACGAACGGGTCGTCGGCGCCGGGCTCGCGCCGTTGCCGGTGCAGCGACCGATTCCGGTGTGGTTCGGCGTGCAGTCACCGCCGGCGTACCGCCGCGCGGGGCGGATGGGTGACGGCTGGTTCCCGCAGGTGCAGCCCGGTCCCGAGCTCGACAGCGCGCGTGCGATCGTCGAGCAAGCCGCCCGCGACGCTGGCCGCGATCCCGCCGAACTCGGCATGGAGGGACGTGCCAGCTGGCACGGGAGCGCGGACGAACTTGTCGCACGCATCGAGCGATGGCGCGCCGCGGGCGCGACGCACCTCTCGATCAACACGATGAAGGCTGGCTTGAAGTCGGTCGACGATCACCTGGCCGCGCTCGAGTCAGTCGCCGCCGTGCTCGCCGAGACCGAGCCGTTTCGTCGGGCTCCCTGACGACCGTGCAACGCGCGAACCTGCTCGAATTTGCGGCCACGAGCTAGCCGCCAGGGTGGGCTGGCGACCCGAATTGGTATAGCGTCCCGGCCTGTATCAAAAGCCATGGGGAGGTCTCCATGCAGAGCATGACGGCTCGCACCGCTCGTTGTCTCGTCCTCGCCGCGGTCGTTCTCGCTGGAGTGGCGGCGGTTGTTCCCGCTGCCGCCCGAACCGCACCGCGCCACACCCTGCGCGCGGCCCGAATGCGCCGCGCGCCGAAGCTCGGCCACTGGACGACGATCGGTAGCGGTAAGCAGGTAGTCCCCGGTACGCCGGCGGTCTGGATGAGCCCGAAGAGCACCGGGTACGCGCTCTGGCTGCGGCACCCGACCAACGGCACGGCCACCTACGAATTGGCCAAGGTCGCGCCCAAAGGTGCGGTCACGCCGTCCGCCGACATCTTCAAGGGCGCCAACTGGACGTCGCTGACCTACGCACCCGCCATCGTCAGCCAGGGATCCTCGCCGCTCCTGGTGTTCAACGGCGCGAAAGGCACGACCGGTGCCTACAGTCGGGGCTGCGTCTACGGCGCGCTCGGCACCGCCGTGCCGTGGCAATTACAGACGTGGTCACTTTCGGCCGACTGCGTGAACCCGATCGGCGGGTCGGTCGAGGGCAAGGCCGGCGTGCTCGCCACGGCGTTCCCCGGCGGCTGGAACGGCGGTCACGGCGTCGAGTACCGGGTCGGCACCTCGCCGACCATCCCCGCGACGGGAAATGATTCGCGCATCTCCTTGACCAGCCCTGCGGTCGCGGCTCGCGCCAACGTCGGTGCCGACGCGCAGGGCAACGGCGATTTCTACGTGGTCTGGTCGCAGGCGTTCTCGTCGCCCGCAAGCCACGACGGTTACTACGTGAAGGACGTCAGCGCGAACACCGCGGCGAAGAAGGTGCCGAACACCGGCACGAACACGACGAACCACATGCCCACCCCTGGCGACATCGCGATCGCGAACACGAACACGCATGGGGGCGAGTTCGTCGCGTCGTGCAACAACGCGACCACGTGTTCGCTGCAACTGTGGAAGGTCGGCGCGAAGAAGGCAGTCAAGATACCCGGCTCGGCGAGCGCATTCAGCGTGAGCATCGCGGCCGCACCAGGCGGTCGGCTCTGGATCGCCTGGTACAACAGCCAGAACAACAGGGTCTTCGTAACGCGGACCAACAAGCACGACACCAGGTTCGGGGCGGCTAGGAGCTATGCGACGCCGTGTGTCGAGAACGGACTGCTTGGGTTGAGCGGCGGGCCGAGCACTCGTCTGGACGTCGCCCTTGAGTGCGTGGACAAGAAGCTGGATGGCGCCGTCTACGTCACGCAGGCGCTCGTCTCGCTGCACGTGTCGCTCAGCGCGCACAAGGTCACGAACACGAGCAAGCACAAGATCACCGTCACGGTGACCGACGTCGGCGATCCGATCGCTGGCGCCACTGTCCACTTCGACGGGCACAACGCCACGACCAACAGCGCGGGCAAGGCTTCGTTCACCCTGGCCAAGAACACCGCACCCGGCAAGTACAAGGCGAGCGCGAGCAAAGCGGGCTACCTGTCCGCCGGCGGCACGGTCACGGTCACGAAGTAGGCCCCCTTTTGGGGCGAATTCGATGCAAGGGACCAAACGGCCGGCGAGACGAACAGTGCGCGAACGAATTCCTATTGGGGGACCGGGCACGCCGATCTAGACATACCCTGGACCGGTGATTGAGCCCAGTGATGGTGTCAATGCGGCCTTCGACGCTGCTCGAACAGCTGAGCGTGGTGAGCGTGATGACAGCATCGACCATGAGCTGGCGCAGGCCGAGCGGCTTGCCGACGCGCTCGGTACGGCGACCTCGCAGCCAGCAGAGTAGGTCGCCCAGGCGTTAGGGAGCGTTGGGTAGTGCAGACTCAGCGTGAACGCGAACTCAAGTTCGAAGTGCCGAGCGGGTTCACGGTGCCCGATGTCGCCGTGACCATCGGACGGTCGGTGCGAGTCGATCGCGATGACGTCGGGTTGACCTCGACCTATTACGACACCCCCTCGCTGGGTCTCCTGCGGCAGCGGGTGACACTGCGCCGACGCGAGGGTGACGCCGACACCGGATGGCATCTCAAGGTGCCGGCCGGCGACGCCCGTACCGAGTTGCGCCTGCCGCTCTCGGCCGGCGCGCACGTGCCCGAGCGTCTCGTCGAACTCGTGAGCGGGATTGCCGCTGGAGCAGAACTGGCTCCGGTCGCGATTGTGAAGACACTGCGCCATCGATCACGGGTCTACGACGGCGATCGCCTCGTTCTCGAGATCGACGACGACGAGGTACACGGCACCGCCCTCGGCCTGGCGGCGCGCGTCACGTCCTGGCGCGAGGTCGAGGTCGAACTCGGCGAGGGCGACGAACGGCTGTTGCGGAAGGTGAGTGTTCGGCTGCGCGCGGCGGGCGCGACCGAATCGAGAGTCGCCTCGAAGCTTGCCCGCACACTTGGCTGGTCCGACCCGATCTCGCTGACAGGCACCGACCCGCGAGGATTGTTCACCCGGTACCTGTCCGAACAGCTCATCACGCTTGGTGGCGGTGATGTGGCGCTGCGACGGGGTCTGAATCCGGTGCACAAGACCAGAGTTGCCGCGCGGCGGCTCCGCAGCATCCTGCGCATCTACGACGAGGCACTTCTCGATCCGGGCAGTGCGCGTCGTCTGGACGGCGAACTGTCCTGGTACCAGGATCTGCTCGGCGAGGTACGCGACCGGCATGTGCAACGGGCCCGATTCAGCGAGGCCGTGCATTCCCTTCCGCCCGAGCTCGTGCTGGGCCCGGTCGCTGCGAGCATCGAGCAAACCCTGCTGGCCGAACAGGTGTCGGCTGCCGCTGATGTGAGCGCGGCGCTGACTTCGGAGCGCTATCTGGCGCTCATGCGCGCCGTCAACGACTGGGCGGCCGAGCCGCGGCTGCGTCCTGATGTTGATGCCGATGCCATCCTGCGGATAGCCGCGAAGGCTCGGCGCACGGCACGCAAGCGACTCAAGCAAGCGCTCAGTGCCGACGATGCGGTGCGGTTGCACCGTGCGCGCAAGGCTGCCAAGCGCGCGCGTTACGCAACCGAACTCACCGCGCCACTGGTCGGTAAGCGCGCTAAGAAGGCAATCAAGGAGCACAAGCGCGTGCAGGATGCGCTGGGTGAGCACCAGGACAGCGTGATCGCCGCTGAGCTGCTGCGCCGGCTCGGCGCAGCGGCGACCGGTGCGGGACAGAACGGGTTCACTTACGGGCTGCTCTACGAACGCGAACGACACCGCGCCGAACGTGCCCGGCGCAACGCACGCCGACTGCGTCGCTAAGGCAGGTCGCTGCCTAACGGTAGACGGCGAGGAACGCTCGCACGGCGTTGTCGGCAAGCTTGTTGATCTCGCGACGAGTGAGCGGTTCGTCCTTGCCGAGCAGCATCGCTTCGTTGAGCGGGGCCGACATGATCAGCCAGTTGAATTGGGTGGCGGCGAGTGTGGGGTCAGGTGCGTTCAGCGTGCCGGCAGCGGCGAGTTCGGCGAAGGTTTCTGCCAGCGTGGCGATGGTGCGACCGGGGCCTTGGTCGTAGAAGGCGCGCCCGAGTTCGGGGAAGCGCCGGGCCTCAGCGATCACCACTCGGCGCAGCCGCAGCATGGCCGGTTGCATGACCAGGGCGAGTAACCGGCGGGCGAGATCGCGCAAGTCGTCGTCGAGCCGACCGCTGTCGGCCAGCTGTCGCGCCTCGTCGTAGACCGGGTCGCTGGCCGCCTGCACGGTGGCCTGGATGAGCTCGTGGAATAGCCGCTGCTTGTCGCCGAAGTGCTGGTAGACCGTTTGTTTCGAAACGCCGGCGGCGGCCGCGATCGCATCCATGCTCGTGTCGCGGTAGCCCTGATCGAGGAAGGCAGCGGTCGCCGCGTCGAGGATGGCGCGGCGTTTGCGGGTCGAGCGAGGCTCGTCGGCAGCTTCGGCGGCGGCAGGGCTCGTCATACCCAGGATCATACTGGACGGTCCAGTACTGTTGCTCAGTACTATACGGTCTAGTTCTGACGAATGGAGTGGATCGTGATGACGGCGAAGGCAGCAGCCGACGGGCGTCGGGTCGTTCTCGACAACCTGGCGTTCGTGGAGTCCGCGCGTTGGCACCAGGGCCGGTTCTGGTTCGCGCACTGGAGTGTCGGCGAGATCATCGCGACCGATCTCCAGGGGCACAGCGAGGTGATGGCGCCCGGGCGACAGAGCCTGGGCTGGTCGATCGACTGGTTGCCCGACGGGCGACTGCTCGTCACGGGTGAGTCGCTCATGCGGCAGGAGCCGGACGGGTCGTTCGTCGAACACGCAGACCTGAGTGCGGTGGCGCGGCAGAACTGGAACGAGATCGTCGTCGACCAGCAACGCGGCAACATCTACGTCAACGGTGCCGACACGGCCAACTTCCTGGCCGGCCAGTTCCCCGAACCGGGCCTCATCGCCCTGGTCGCCGCCGACGGGACCGTCCGCCAAGTCGCCGACGACATCCACTTTCCCGAACGGCATGCTCATCACTCCGGACGGCTCGACGCTGGTCGTCGCCGAATCCGTCGCCGGGCGGCTGACCGCATTCACCATCGCTGCAGACGGCTCACTGACAAGCCGGCGCGTCTGGGCCGAGCACGTTGCGCCGGACGGCATCTGCGTCGACGCCGAGGGCGCGATCTGGTGTGGCGCCGCCGACGTGGCCGCACCGGAAGGTCACGAGGCAGACACACCCGGTGCAGCGGTGCGCGTGCGCGAGGGCGGTCAGATCCTCGAGCGCATCGAACTGGATCGGCCGGGCTTCTCCTATGCCCTCGGCGGCCCGCATGGAAACACCCTGTTCATCGTCGGCCAGTACTGGCGGGCTTCGACCAAGTCGACGCCCTCATCGCCGAGCGGACCGGGCAAGCCCTCTGCGTCGAGGTCGCAACCCCGGCTGCAGAGCGCCCCTGAGACTCGGTGCTGCCCGCACCGTGACGACGTTCCCGCTGCTTGATCAACAGCGACTTGCGCCCACATGCGACCACAACTCGGCGTCGATCGCATCTAAACTCGGCCGGGTCATCCGGCGGTTCGGAGGTGCCCCGTGGACGGGATCCCAGTCGTGGCTCGACGTGGCCGGCGGTACGCGCGCCGTGACGCCTTATCGCGGCGTGATCCCGACACCGACTACCACGAGATATACCGCCAGCTGGCAACCCTCGAGTTCCCGTGGGACTTCTACCAGGCGTTGAGCTTTGCGCTGTTCCGCACCTATGCGGTGCCGACGATCGGGCAACTGTTGCAGCGCACCGCAGAGTTCACCACTCGGGTGCAGAAGCGTTACGACGACACCGTCCTCATCCTCGACGCAGTGCTCGAGCACGGATTCGACAGTCCCACCGGCCGGGCCGCGATCCGCCGGATGAACCAGATGCACGGCGCATACCCGATCAGCAACGACGACCTGCGTTACGTCCTCGCCGCGTTCGTCGTCGTCCCGGTGCGCTGGCTACGCCAGTTCGGCTGGCGCGAACTCACCGACGTCGAGCTGCGCGCGAACGTCGCCTACTACCGGCGGTTGGGGAACCTGATGGGGATCCGGGACATCCCCACCGATCTCGCCGGTTTCGAACTGCTGCTGGATGAGTACGAGGCCGCACACTTTCGGCGCAACGACAGCTCTCGCCAGGTAGCCGATGCCACTCTGGATCTGATGGCCACGTTCCCGGCACAACGGATGCTGCCGACTGCGTGGGTCCGCACCGGCGCCCAGGCACTGATGGACCCCCAGCTGATCGACGCTTTGGGGTACCCGAGCCCGAATCGCCGACTCGTCACTGCCGTGCACCGCGCCCTGCGCGCACGTGCGGCGTTGGTAGGGCAGCTGCCGCCGCGCCGCCGGCCCGTCTATGCCAGCCGGCGCGCGGATATCCGCAGCTACCGGCCCGGCTACGACGTCGCCACGCTTGGCACCTTCCCGGCGAGTGCGGAGCACGCCCACGACAACGTCCCCTGAACTCCCTCGGGAGTATTGTCCGGAATGCACCAATAGCTCACTGAGGAGATTCCGTGACCTCCCGCTCGCTCTCTCGTGCCGCCACGATCGTCGGCGCAGCCGCGCTGACCGCCCTCGGGACCGCCGCCCTTAGCGCACCGGCCTCCGCCACATCAGCGCACAGCCCGACCGCGCGGGTGTGGATCACCACGCCCGATCACTCGCAGCTCCTGCATGACGCAGGCACGGTGTCGTTCGGTACCGCCGCACCGAAGTACGAGACCGTCACGATTGATCCGAGCCGCGGCTACCAGACGATGACGGGGTTCGGAGCATCGCTCACGGACTCGTCGGCGACGGTTCTGGCGGGCCTGCCGCGCCGCGCGCGCAACGCCACGATGCATGACCTGTTCGATCAGCGAACCGGTGACGGGCTGAACTTCTTGCGTCAACCGATCGGCGCGTCGGACTTCGTCGCCAAGAAGGACTACACCTACGACGATCGTCCCGCCGGCAAGACCGACTACGCGCAGCGGCATTTCACGATTCGGCACGATCGAAAGAAGATCCTGCCGCTACTGCGCCAAGCGCTGCGGATCAATCGGCACATCACGATCATGGCAACACCGTGGAGCCCGCCGGCGTGGATGAAGACCAACCAGTCGCTGGTCGGTGGCCGACTCATCGACGATCCGCGCATCTACCGATCCTTCGCGCTGTACCTGGTCAAGTTCGTGCGGGCCTACCAGCGGGCCGGCGTGCCGGTCGATTACCTCACGGTGCAGAACGAGCCGCAGAACCGCGCGCCGAGCGGTTACCCGGGCACGGACATGTCCGCGGCGCAGGAGGAGAAAGTCATCCTGCAGCTCGGGCCGATGCTTCGGGCTGCGCATCTGCACACGAAGATCCTCGGGTACGACCACAACTGGGCCGAGCACCCGAACGACATCGCGAACACGCCGCCCGACGAGCAATCCGACATCAACAATTACCCGCAGGAGTTGCTTGCGTCGCCGGCGTCGCGCTATCTCGCCGGCACGGCCTACCACTGCTACTACGGCGATCCGAGCGCGATGACCGCACTGCACAACCAGTACCCGAGCAAGGACATCTACTTCACCGAGTGCTCGGGCAGCCAATCAAGCGATCCGTCGCAAACGTTCTCCGACACCCTGAAGTTCGATGCCCGCACCCTCGAGATCGGGACGCCGCGCAACTGGGCCAAGTCGGTCGTGAACTGGAACCTCGCCCTCGACCCGTCCGGCGGCCCGCACGTCGGTGGCTGTGGCACCTGCACCGGGGTGGTCACGGTCGCCGCGGACGGCACGGTCACCCGCAACGCGGAGTACTACGCGCTCGGTCATCTGAGTCGCTTCGTGCGGCCCGGCGCGTTGCACATCGCGAGCACGTCGTTCGGCACGCCGTCGTGGAACGGTCAGATCACCGACGTCGCGTTCCGCAACCCGGACGGCTCGACCGTGCTGGTCGCACACAACGAGAACGACAACCCGCAGTCGTTCTCGGTGAGCGAGAACGGTCAGAGCTTCGACTACACGCTGCCCGGCGGCGCGCTCGCAACGTTCGTATGGGCGAAGCCACCGACCCCCGCGCCGCGCGAGCGAGCCCTCGATCCGACCCGATGGAGCGCGACGGCCGACCCGAGCGGTCCGAGCGATCCGTGCTGCACCGACGATGTCGCGAGCCACGCCGTCGATGACGATGCGACAACGCGCTGGTCGACCGGAACCGGCCAGGCGCCCGGGCAGTATCTGCAGGTCGACCTCGGCCGGCTGCAACGGGTGACTCGATTCGTCCTCGACACCGGCGCAAACACCGGTGATTACCCGCGCGGGTACACCGTCACGACCAGTACCGACGGCACGAACTGGACGACCGCGACAACCGGCACCGGCACTGGGCAACTGACCAACGTCGCACTCGACGGCGCACCGACTCGATTCGTCCGCGTCACGCTCACGACCAGCAGCCCGAGTTGGTGGAGCGTCGCAGACGTTCGCGCCTACGTACCGACATCCCGGTAGTCGGATGCGCGTTCGGCGTTGAATGCGCTCCGCCCGCGGTGACAGCATGTGACTGAGCCTGCGCACCGGCGGGCGTGCCGGGTCGGGGGGACTTGTGGCCGAGTTGCGTTTCTGCGCCTACCAGTACCAGCACCTCTCGCTCGACGTACTTCAGCGGCGCTGGCTCGCCGCCGAGCGGATCGGGTTCGACGTTGTGTGGAACTGCGACACGGTCGTGGAACCGGACAGGCAGCGGCACACGATGTTCGACGGTCCGGCGACGTTGACCATGATGGCGGCCGGAACGAGTGCTATCCGAGTGGGGACGCTGGTCTCGAGCCTGTACTTCAGACATCCG
>CAWCFH010000020.1:0-122000 GCA_963794885.1 uncultured Actinomycetota bacterium | reverse complement strand
TCCGCGGCCGCACCGCCGACCCGGCCTGGGTCCGCCCGGCCCTGCTCGGCGTGCTCGCCCTGGCCGCGTTCCTGTGCCTGTGGAACCTGACCATCAACGGCTACTCCAACGAGTACTACGCGGCGGCGGCCAAGTCCGGCAGCGAGAGCTGGAAGGCGTGGTTCTTCGGCTCGCTGGACCCGGGCAGCTTCATCACCGTCGACAAGCCGCCGCTGTCGTTGTGGCTGTCGGGACTGTCGGCGCGCGTGCTCGGCTTCTCGAGCTTCTAGATCCTGCTGCCCGAGGCGCTGTGCACGATCGCCGCCGTCGGCCTGCTGTACGCCACCGTGCGACGCGCGTTCGGCCCGACGGCCGGCCTGCTCGCGGCGGCGGCGCTGGCGCTGACTCCGATCACGATCGCGATCGGCCGCGTCAACAACCCCGACGCGCTGCTGGTGCTGCTGCTGGTCGCCTCGGCGTACCGCATGCTGCGCGCGGTCGAGTCGGGGCGCACCGCCACCTCGCCTGGTGTGGGGCGCTGGTCGGCCTGGCCTTCATGACCAAGATGCTACAGGGCTGGATGGTCGTCCCGGCGCTCGGCGCCGTGTACCTGCTCGCCGGCCCGCCGCGCCTGCGGGTCCGCGTGCGCCAACTTGCTGGTGGCGGGAGCGACGATGGTCGCCTCAGCGCGGCGTGGCCGCTGGCCGTGACGCTGTGGCCCGGCTCCACGCCGTACATCGGCGGCAGCACAGACGGCTCGATCTGGAACCTGATCTTCGGCTACGACGGGTTCGGACGGCTGACCGGGGGCACCCAGGGCGGCGCCTCGTTCGGCGGCTCCGCCGGGCTGCTGCGCATGTTCAACCTCGAGGTCGGCGGACAGGTCGCGTGGCTGATCCCGCTGGCCGCGATCGGACTGGCCGCCGGCCTGTGGGCGACTCGTGGTGCTCCGCGCACCGATCTGCGCCGGGCCGCGCTGGTCCTGTTTGGCCTGTGGGCCGTGGTCCACATCGCCGTGTTCAGCAGCCAGCAGGGCATCTTCCATCCCTACTATGTGAGCGCGCTGGCGCCGGCCATCGCCGCACTGTCGGGCGCCGGAGTGGTCGTGCTGGTGCGCCTGGCCCGGCGCTCCTGGGGCGGGTTGGCCGCGCTGGAGCTGGCTATCGCGGCCGGCGTCGGCGTCGCCGTGATCGCTGCGCGGATCCCGGGCTTCGCTGCGGCGCTGCGGACCGTCGTTGCGGTGCCGCCGTCGTGGCGATGGCCGGAGCGGC
This sequence comes from uncultured Actinomycetota bacterium, assembly GCA_963794885.1. Classification (GTDB taxonomy): domain Bacteria; phylum Actinomycetota; class Actinomycetes; order Mycobacteriales; family Jatrophihabitantaceae; genus RYN-133. The sequence goes on along the minus strand of CAWCFH010000020.1, from coordinate 120,750 downwards.
GGTGCTGGCGCGGGGCGGCGCGTCGCTGCGCCGATCGCGGTCGCTCGTGGCGCTGGTCGCGGTGACCGGCGCCGTGGCGGTGCTGTCAGGCCCGGCGGGTTGGGCCGCGGTGGCGTACCGCGGACCGGCGGAGGACTCGGTGTCCCCGGCGGCGGCGGGCGGCTGTCGGGCACGGCGATCGCCTACCTCGAGGCCCACCAGGGCTCCGCCACGTACCTTCTGGCCGCCGTCGGCTCGCAGACCACCGCCCCGATCATCATCGAGACCGGCCGCGCCGTCGTGACGATCGGCGGCTTCAACGGCAGCGATCCGGCCCCGACGGTCTCACAGCTGGCGAACATGGTCGCCGACGGCCGGCTGCACTACGTGCTGCTCTCCTCCGGCGGCTCCGGCGGTCCGAGCGGAGCGGGTGGTCCCGGCGCAGCGGGCGGTCCCGGCGCAGCGGGTGGTCCCGGCGGAGCCGGTGGTCCCGGCGGAGCGGGCGGTGGCACGTCCCAGGCGATCGCCACCTGGGTCAAGGCCCACGGCACCGCCGTCACCGGCCTCGGGATCATGGCCAGCACCCTGTACCGGGTCGGCTGAGACCCTCGGACGGTCTGAGCCGGGACACACCAACGATGGAATGCCAATCCGCCCGGCCCATCCGCACCGGGAGCGAGAATCCGCGCCGATGCCCGCCAACCCCGCCGGCCTGGTCTACGGGACGCTCCTGGTGGCGACGCTGCTCGGCGCCGAGGTCAGCCGCGCCGAGACGTATCCGAAGACCGTCGGAGCGCTGGCGATCGCCGTGCTGCTCTACTGGCTCGCGCACTCCTACGCCGAGTTCACGGGCGAGCGGATCGAGCGCAGCGAGCCGTTCAGCTATGCCGCTCTGGCCCGGACCGCTCGGGGTGAGCTGGCGATGCTGGCCGGGCCGGTCGTACTCGTGCTCCTGATCCTCGTCTGCTGGGCAGCGGGGGTGGCGCTGACCTCGGCGGTGCTGGCGGCTGTGTGGGCGTCGGCCGGGATGATCGTCGCCGCCGAGATCGCGATCGGCGTGCGTGCCGAGCTGACCGGCCGCGATCTGCTCAGGCAGACGGCCGTCGGGGCCGCTCTGGGGTTGCTCGTGATCGCGCTCCGGGTGCTCCTGCACTAGGGGGCCGACGTCGTCGGGCTCGGCCGGCGACGGGTCAACGAGCTCCAGCGCCCCGAAGCCGGGGGCTGGTCCGTCCATCAGGAACATCTCGATCGTGAGGTCAGGCTCGACGTGGGCCTGACTCAGGAATGCGAGCACCTTGCGCCCGGTGAGCTCCTCGATCATCTCCGTGTAGCGCTGCTTCATCAGTAGCTGGAAGTCGCGGCGCATCTCGAGGACCCGATCGGGTTGTCCCCCCTCCATCATCGTGCGCTCGATGGCGGTGAACCCGTCGCTGAGCACGCACACGATCAGGTTGTCGAGCACGTACGTCTTGGCCTTGATCGGCCCGCGCCCGTAGTGCTCGCGCATGAAGGCGACGATCCGGTTGGTGATCTCCGCCAGGAGCCGGCCGCCTCCGAGCGCCGATGGTCCCTGGATTCTCAGGGCCGCCGAGGCTCATACTTCTCACCTACCCGTAATCGCTCCTGAGTATTGCACACCTTACCGCGCGAGCCCCCCACCTCGCGTTCCCCGCCCTGCCGTCCGGAATACCCGGGGGCATTAATGGTACCCCCGTCCAGGTCGCTTGTGGGACAGATGCCGGGGGAGTAACTCTGAGGGCAGGGAAGCTGACTGCTGTTGATGTCTGTGCCGAAGCGGTCAGGGTCCCACCCTGAACCTCAGACAGCGCGTCCGAAGCGGCCACAGCGGCGGCCTTGGTGGTGTTGCAAATCAAGCAACGCAGCCCTGACCAGGAGCGCCACCCATGTCTTCAACGCCCGCAGGTCCAGAGCGCACAACGCCGGCGCCGCGGCGCGCGGTGTCCGCGGCGCCCCGCGGCGCTCCGGACGCCGCATCGGCAGAGCCTCGACTGCTGATCGGCAACGTCGCCGACATCCTGCGGCTGCGAGGTCGCCCTCTTTTGCCGGACCGAGGACCAGGGACAGCCGCCGGCGGTGATCAGCTCGTGGGGCCTGGGTCCCGCACACGAGCGACACGTCGGCTGCGAGGAAGGAGGGTTCGTCGACCGCGCGCTGGGGGCCGAGCGCGCGGTCCTCGGACCCCTGCATGACGATCACGACGCCGCGCTGATCTCGGCGGCGCGTGGGCTGCGCCTGACGCACGCCGTCGCCGCCCCCGTCCGGCTGGCCGCGGCTACGGCCGGCACCCTGATCGCGGCGTTCTCGTCGCGCCCCGCCGATCCCCGATTGACGATGTGGGCCGCCGAGTCGTGCGCCGCGATGGTGGCGCTGTGCCTGCACGAGCAGGACCTGCTGATACCGCTGCTGCAGCCCGCTTCGCTCGATCCCCTGACCGGCTGTCTCGGCTACGCGGGCACTCGCCACGAGCTCGACCGCGAGATCAACCGCAGCACCCGCCGCGGCCTCAGCCTCTCGGTCTGCTTCATCGACCTCGACAACTTCAAGCGCGTCAACGACCAGCACGGCCATCTGCACGGCAACGAGGTGCTCGCCCAGGTCGGCCGGGCGCTGCGCGACGGCGTTCGCAGCTGCGACTCGATCGGCCGCTTCGGCGGTGACGAGTTCGTCGCGATCCTCCCGGAGACCACGCGAGACGGACGCGGTCCAGCTCGCCGCGCGCATGCGATCGAGCATCTCCTCGGCGTCGATCACCTCGACGGACCATCCGCTGACCGCGTCGATCGGGGTGGCCGAGCGGGCCTCGGGGGAAACGGCCGACATGTTGCTCGCGCGCGCCGATCAGATGATGCTGATCGTCAAGACGCACAAGGCCGGCAGGTTCAAGCGGACGGCTCGCTCGTCGAGGGAGTCGCGACCGAAGTCGCGCTGAGGGCCACCTCCACGTCGCGCCGCTCGACCCCGCGGAGCACCCTCAGAGCGAGCGTCCCGCCGGCCGTCCGCGACGGCGCGGTGCAGGTCGCCGATCGACAGCACCGCCTCGCCGCCCGCGTGCGTGATCAGATCGCCGCGCGCGAGCCCCGCCGCCTCGGCCGCGCTCTCGCGGCCCACGCGAACGATCAGCACGCCGGGCTCATCCGGGAGGCCGACGGCGGCGCGCATGCGCTTGGCGATCGCGGCGGTCGCGACGGCCACGCCGAGCCTGGGGGTGACGCGCTCCTCGGGCTCGAAGAATCCCAGCCACGCGCGTAGCCCCTCGGCCACGGCGGCATCCGAGCCGTCCGGCAGCCCGGCGCTGAGCCGCGCGGCGCGCTCGGCATAGGCGGGACGGGCGGCCTGCACCGTCTTACGGCCGCGGTCGGTCAGCGTGACGGTCACGCTGCGACGGTTCTCGGGATCGGGCTTGCGCTCGATCATCCGGGCGCGCTCCAGACGGCCCAGCCTCACCGACAGGGTCCCCGAGGTGCGCCGCACCGCGGTCACCAGCTCCCGCTGGCTCATCATCCCGCCCTCGGCGCGGTCCAGCGCGTCGAGCACCAGGAAGCTCGGCCGCGTCAGACGATGCTCCGCGAGCGCCTCCTCCAGCTCTGACTCGAGGTGGGCGGCGACGCTGATCACCGTATCCGCCAGCTCGGTTGGGTTCAAATCAGTCGGCATTCGCGTAGCTCCAAATATTTGAATCGAAACGATTGTGTACGATTATTGCATGTCAAGCGAAAATGGCTCCGCATCCCTCTGCCGACGCACCCCCGGAGGCCGCGCTCGACGCGTACTCGCGCACCGTGATCGCGGTCGCGGAGGCGGTCAGCCCCAGCGTCGCCAACCTTCAGGTCCGCCGCCGCACCCGGCGCGGGCCCGGCCACGGGCGCCGGCAGCGGCGTCGCGATCTCCCCGGATGGCTTCCTCATCACCTCGGCGCACGTCGTCGAGGGCTCGCCGACACGGCACCGCCGGTTTCAGTGACGGGAGCGAGACCAGCGTCTCGCTCGTCGGCGCCGATCCACTGTCGGACCTCGCCGTCCTGCGCGCCGAAGGCGGCGAGCTCGACCCCGCCCCGCTGGGCGACGCCGGCGGCCTGCGGGTCGGCCAGCTCGTCGTCGCGATCGGCAACCCCCAGGGGTTCGGCGGCTCGGTCACGGCCGGCGTGGTCAGCGGCCTCGGCCGGTCGCTGCCCGTGGGCGCGCGCGGCGGCCCGCGCCGGCTGGTGGAGAACGTGATCCAGACCGACGCCGCCCTGAACCCCGGCAACTCGGGCGGCGCGCTCGTCGACGGCAGCGGCCGCGTGGTCGGGATCAACACGGCTCTGGCCGGGATCGGGCTCGGCCTGGCGGTCCCGATCAACGACGCCACCCGGGCGATCATCTCGACCCTGATCCGCGACGGCCGTGTCCGCCGCGCCCAGCTCGGGGCGGCCGTCGCCCCGCGCCCGCTCCCGCCGGCGGCCGCCCAGCGACTGAAGCGCCGCGGCGCCGTCCGTCGTGCAGGTGATCGAGGGCAGCGCCGCCGAGCGCGCCGGCATGCGGCGCGGCGATCTGCTGGTCGAGCTCGACGGAGAGCCGGTCGCCGACGCCACCGACCTTCAGCGGCTGATGGTCCAGGAGCGCATCGGCCGCGAGGTCACCGCGCGGGTCCTGCGCGACGGCCGTCCGCGCACGCTCACGCTCGTGCTCGACGAACTCGCCTGATCGGCCCAAGCCGCCACGGCGCGCCCGCCGAGCCGTCCCTACGGCCGCAGCGCCCGTGCACTAGGTTTGCCGGACGGCGCGCCGCGCCCGCCAACCCGCACGCTCAGCCGAGGTAGGACATGACCACCGGATCGCCCACGCGCTCGACCTCCTCCGCCCTGTGGAGCCCGCAGGCCCACATGCCGACGATCGCCGACGATCGCCTCACGATCGTCCGCGGGGAGGGGGCCCGGATCCAGACCGACGACGGGCGCTGGCTGCTCGACGCCACCGCCGGGCTGTGGCACGCCAACATCGGCCACGGCCGCGAGCGCCTGGCGGACGCCGCAGCCGCGCAGATGCGCCGGCTCGAGACCTACCACACGTTCGGCCGGATCGCCAACGACCAGGCGATCACGCTGGCCGACCGCGTCGCCGACCTCGGCCCGATCGAGGACCCCAAGGTGTTCTGGGCCAGCGGCGGCTCGGACGCCGTGGACACCGCCGCCAAGCTGGCGCGCCGCTTCTGGCAGCTCGCCGGCCGGCACAACAAGCGGATCATCATCAGCCGAGACGGCGGCTATCACGGGCTGCACGCGTTCGGGACCAGCCTCGCCGGAATCCCCTTCAACCGCGAAGGCTACGGCTCGGAATCGCTGATCCCCGAGACCGCGCGCGTCCCCACCAACGACGCCGACGCGCTCGAGGAGACGATCCGCCACCTCGGCAGCGACCACGTCGCCGCGGTGTTCGCCGAGCCCGTCGTCGGGACCGGCGGCGTCATCTTCCCCGCCCCCGGCTACCTGCAGCGCGTCGAGGACATCTGCCGCGAGCACGAGGTCCTGCTCGTGCTCGACGAGGTCATCACCGGCTTCGGGCGCACCGGGCGCATGTTCGGCGCCGAGACGTTCGACGTGTCCCCCGACATGCTGCTGATGGCCAAGGGCATCACCTCCGGCTACGCGCCGCTCGGCGGCGTGCTGATCGCACCGCGCGTCTGGGCGCCGTTCTTCGACACACCCGAGGCGCCGATCTTCCGCCACGGCGTCACCTATTCGGGCCACGCCACCGCCTGCGCGATCGCCCAGGCCAACCTCGACGTGCTCGAGGAGGAGGAGCTCGTCGGCCGCGTCGCCTCGCTGGTCCCCGAGCTTGACCGCCTGGTCTCCCCGCTGCGCGACCACCCGCTGGTCAAGGAGGTTCGCACCGGCCAGGGCCTGCTCGCCGGGGTCCAGCTCGAGCCCGACGTACCCGGCGAGCAGCTGCCCGGCGCTGCATCGACCAGGGGGTCCTGTTCCGGGTCATCACCGGCAACACGGTCCAGATCTCGCCGCCGTTCATCGTCGAGGTGGCGAGCTGGAGACGATCACCCGACCCTGGGCACCGTCCTCGACGACCTGGCGGCGTAGAGCCTCCGGTCGCGGGCGCGGCGTCCGGCCGCGGCGCCGGGCAGCGGGTCCCTCCCCGCCGCGGAGGTTTACGCTCTTGCGGTCATGCGTGCTCTCGGTGCCTTCGGCCGGGATGCCGAGCTCGCCGAGGTCGACGCGTTCCTCGGTGAGCTGCGGTCGGGCAGCGCCGGCTTGACGCTCGAGGGCGAGCCCGGCATCGGGAAGACGACGATCTGGCGCGAGTCGGTTCGGCGTGCCCGCGCCCAGGGCGTGCGGTGCTCGCCTGCCGGCCGGCGGCAGCCGAGGCCAAGCTGTCGTTCGCGGGCGTCGCCGACATGCTGGCCGACGTCGGGCCCGAGGCGTTCGACGCGCTTCCCGGGGAAAGCGACACGGTCTCGAGGTGGCGTTGCTGCGCGCGGCCCCGGACGGCGAGGCGATCGACTCGCGGATGGTCGCGACCGCGTTTCTGTCCCTGCTGCGGGTCCTGGCCGCCGAGTCACCCCTGCTACTGGCCGTCGATGACGCGCAGTGGCTCGATCAGCCCTCGAGTGGGACGCTCGCCTTCGCATCGCGCCGCCTCGGCGATACGCCGGTCGGCGTGATGTGCGCGTTCCGGTCGCCGCTGGCCGGATTCGGGGTCCCGGAGCTGTCCGAGGAGCGCCTGGTGCGACGCCTCCGCTGGACTCGCTGCCGCTGGCAGCGCTCGGCTCGATCCTCTCGGAGCGACTCGACCGCCGGCTCTCGCGAGGGCTGCTGGCGCGGATCGCCGACGCGTCACGCGGCAACCCGTTCTTCGCCCTGGAGATGGCCCGGCTGGTCCTCAGCAACGGCACCGAGTCCGGAGCCGGCGCGCTGCCCGTGCCCGACGACCTCCGGGCGCTCGCCGCGTCGCGCCTGCGCGGGCTGCCACGGGGAACCCGGGCGGCGCTGCTGCGGGCCGCGGTGCTGGCCGCGCCCGACACCCGAGCCGTGGATGCCGGCGCGCTGGCTCCGGCCGAGGACGCCGACCTCGTGCGCATCGATCAGCGCGGACGGATCGAGTTCACCCACCCGCTGTTCGCCGCGGCGATCTACGCCTCGACTCCAGCCGCACGGCGTCGGGCGGTGCACGGCACCCTCGCCGAGGAGGTGGATGACTCAGAGCAGCGGGCCCGTCACCTGGCCTACAGCACCGCTGGCCCCGACGAGCCGACGGCGCGCGAGCTGGACCGCGCGGCCGAGCACGCCCACGCCCGCGGCGCTCCCGGCGCCGCCGCGGAGCTGGTGGAGCTGGCCCTCGGCCTGACCCCGGAGCAGGCCGTTGCCGATCGGGCGGCCGCTTGCTCGCCGCCGCCGGGTTCCTGTCAGAGGCGGGCGATCTGACCCGGGCCTCGGAGATGCTCGAGGTCCTGCTGGCGATGGACTCGCGCGGATCCGTGCGGGCGCGGGCCCTGCAGCTCGCGGCGATGCTCAAGAGCAACACCGAGACCTTCACCGCCGCGCTCGACGCAGCTCAAGCCGGGCTCGCGGCCGCTCCCCACGACCGGGCGCTGCGGGCGGCGATCGATCTCGACGTCGCCTTCTACCTGGTCGGCCTCGGCGACGTGGCCGGCGCGGAGTCCCACGCCGCGGCCGCCGCCCGCGCGGCGGAGGGGCCGTCGGGCGGGGCCGGTCGCCCGGCGGCACGGCCGGCGCTCCTGGCCGATGCGCTGGCGGTGCTGACGGTCGTGCAGTTCCTCGGCGGCCGCGGGCTGGACCGCGACGGCTCGACCGCGCACTGGCCCTGGAGGGGCCCAGGCCCACCCGCTCGGGGTTCACGCGACCGTCCTACATCCGCGGGCTGCTGATGCTGTACGTCGGAGAGCTCGACCTGGCGGCGGAGATCCTCGAGTCGCTGTCGGCGGAGGCCCTCGAGCGCGGCGCCGAGTCAGAGCTGCCGCTGTACGCGATGTTCCTCGTCTGGACGCACCTGTGGCGCGGCCGGGCGCGCGCGGCGTCGGCGGTGGCGGCGGCGGCGCGTGAGGCGGCGGCGCTGCTCGGACAACCGGGGGCGACCGCTCTGGCCCTGACCGCGAGCGCCCTCGTTCACGGTCATGACGGCCGGTGCGACCTGGCCGGCGACGAGGCCCGGCAGGCGCTCGAGCATTGTTCGAGCGCCTGCACTGGCGCTCGCCGGGGTGTGGCCGCGGTGGGCGCTCGGCTTCGCGGCCCTGTCGGCCGGTGACCCGGCGGGCGCCCACGCCGCCCTGGAGCCGCTGGTCGAGCTGCTGCCCGCGATCGGGCTGACCGACCCGGTCGGCTTCGTCTTTCTGCCCGACGAGATCGAAGCCCTGCTCGGACTCGGCGGATTACGGCGCGCGCAGGCACTGATCGCCCTGCTGGAGGAGCGCGGCCGGCTCACGATCGGCCGTGGGCACTCGCGGCGGCGGCCCGCGGCCAGGGGATGCTGCTGACGGCACGCGGCGAGCTGGACGCCGCGCCGGCCGCATTCGAGGCCGCCCTGGCCCAGCACGCTCGGGTGAGCATGCCGTTCGAGCAGGGAAGGACGCTGCTGGCACAGGGCCGGATGCTCCGGCGCCGCAAGCGCTGGGCTGGGCGCGCGACTCGCGCTCGGCTCGGCGGCGAGGCTGTTCGACCAGACCGGGGCGCCGCTGTGGGCGCGAGATGGCCCGGGCGGAGCTGGCGCGCGCCGGTGAGCGAGGCGGCGACCGCTTCGAGCTGACCGCCACCGAGCGCCAGGTGGCGGAGCTCGCCGCCACCGGCCTCTCCAACCGGGAGGTGGCCGAGCGGGCGTTCCTGACCGTCAAGGCGGTCGAGGCCAACCTCACCCGCGCGTATCGCAAGCTCGGGATCCGGTCGCGCGGCGGCCTGGCCCGCGCGCTCGAGCGTGGCCGCCCCCCCCCCTTGATCGTAGGGTTTTCCCTTTTTGCAGCCGGGCCCGGCCGGCGTAGCGTGGCCGCGGTGCTCGGTCGGGGGTCTGAGCACCGGATTCAGACGGCGTGAACGGGACCAGCCGGGGCTGTGGGCTCCCGGGGTTTGGGATGGCAGTGGACCGGGGGCCATGGCTATCCCGCCCCCGGCACGCCGAGTTCCCCGCCGCTGTGACCGACCGAGGTCAGGCGGCGGCGGACTCGGCCTCGCGCGCGGCCGGCACCCGGCCGCGGATCAGGTCCGACGCCCGCTCGGCGATCATGATCGTCGGAGCGTTGGTGTTGCCGCGGACGAGCGTGGGCATCACCGACGCGTCGATCACCCGCAGCCCGTCGATGCCGAGCACGCGCAGCTCCGCGTCGACCACCGAGCCCATCGCGCACGTGCCCACCGGGTGATACAGCGTGGTGGTGTTGCGCTCGATGTGCGCGATCAGCGCCGCATCGTCGGCGTCCGCCGGCGGAGCGCCGTAGCCGCCGGTGGTGACCGAGGCCACGCCGGCTGGGCGGCGATCTCCAAGCAGCGGCGCACGCCGGCGACCATCGTCGCGCGATCCTCGTCGCTGACCAGGTAGTTGTGCAGGATCCGCGGCTTGGCCGTGGGCACCCGCGAGCGGAGCTTGACGAAGCCCGTGCTGGTGGGCCGCAGCACGCACGCCGAGACCGCCCAGCCGTCGACCAGGATCTCCCCCGCGCCGGCCTCGGGGAACAGGATCGGGATCACGTGCAGCTGGACGTCGGGGGCCTCGAGGCCCTCGCTCGTGCGCAGGAATCCGCCCGACTCGGCGAAGTTCGAGGTCAGCGGCCCGCGGCCCTCGGTCTGCAGCAGGGCCAGGTTCTCCTCGCTCTCGGCGCTCAACAGCGACGGCTGATCGGTGGTGTAGGTGATCCAGGCCGCGGGATGGTCCTGGAGCCCCTGGCCGACGGGAAGCTCGTGCACGCAGGGGATGCCCGCCAGCTCGAGATCGGGGGCGTGCCCGACGCCGCTCAGCAGCAGGATCTGCGGGCTCTGGTACGTGCCGGCGCTGAGGATCACCTCGCGCTCGGCGCGGATCTCGGTCAGCTCGCCGTCACGGTCGGCCTCGACCCCGACCGCCCGCCCGGCGTCCAGCAGCAGGCGGTTGACGTGGGCGCCGGTCACGAGCGTCAGGTTGGGCCGCCCCAGCACGGGATGCAGGTAGGCGACGGCCGCCGAGCAGCGCATGCCGCCGCGCTGGGTCACCTGGTACCAGCCGATGCCGTCCTGCTCGGGTCCGTTGAAGTCATCGTTGGCGGCCATGCCGGCCTGCACCCCGGCCTCGATGAACGCCTCGCAGGTCCGGTAGCGCGAGCGGTTGTCGATCACGCTCAGCGGACCGCCGGCGCCGTGCAGCTCGACGCGCCGCGCTCGTTGTCCTCGGCGCGGATGAAGTACGGCAGCACGTCCTCCCAGCCCCAGCCCTCGTGGCCGAGCGCCGCCCAGCCGTCGTAGTCGGCGCGATGGCCGCGGATGTAGACCATCGCGTTGACCGACGAGGAGCCACCCAGCGTGCGACCGCGCGGTAGATAGCGCTGCCGTCCGCCGAATCCGGGCTCGGGATCGGAGATCATCGACCAGTCGAACTTGCTGGTGCCCACCGCCAGCACGCCGGCGGGGAGATGGATCTCGTCGATCGCATCAGGGGGTCCGGCCTCGAGCAGGCACACCCGGACGGTCTCGTCCTCGCTCAGTCGGTTGGCGAGCACGCAGCCCGCCGAGCCGGCACCGACGATCACGTAGTCATAGGTCTCCACGGGTCCGCCCTCTCTCTCGCTTGGCCTCGGTTCCCGATTCTCTGGGCGCGCGGCGTCTGCGTCAAGGCGCTGGCCCCGCAGCGTCAGCCGGTGTTGCGCAGGCCGCTGGCGATCCCGTTGATGGTGAGCAGGCTCACGCGGCCGAGCTCGCTCGGCGGCGTCGGGCCGCTCCCGCAGGCGCCGGAGCATCTCCACCTGGACGAACGACAGCGGGTCGACGAACGGGTTGCGGCGGTCGATCGACGCCTGCAGCACGGGCTCGCCGTCGAGCAGGCGCTCGCCGCCCCGGATCGCCACCAGCTCCTCGATCGTGCGCTCGAGCTCGCCGGACAGCCGCTCCCAGATCCGCTCGCGCGCCTCGACGTCGTCCCACAGCTCCACGTAGCGGCGGGCGATCCCGAGGTCGGCCTTCGCGCAGCGCCATCTCGGCGTTCGAGAGCAGGGTGGTGAAGAACGGCCACTCGGCGGCCATCTGGCGCAGCAGCTCGAGCCCGTGGCGCTCGCGCGCGTCGGTGAAGCGCCGTGCCGAGCCCGCACCACGCCGGCAGCACGATCCGCGCCTGCGTCCACGAGAACACCCACGGGATCGCGCGCAGGTCGTCGATCCCGCGCCGCCTGCGAGCGCTTGGCGGGCCGCGAGCCGAGGCGCAGCCGCGAGATCTCCCCCACCGGGGTCACCGCCTCGAAGAAGGCGATGAAGTCGGGGTCCTCGTGCACCAGCGAGCGGTAGCACCCGCGCCGAGTCCCGCGCCATCTCGTCGACCACCTGCTCGAACGCCTCGCGGTGCTCGTGCTCGCGCGAGGCCCCGGTGGTCGAGCGTGGCGCTGGCCGCCAGCTCGAGCTCGCGGTGGGCGATCTCGGGGACTGAGTACTTGGCGGTCAGCACCTCCCCCTGCTCGGTCATCTTCAGCCGGCCCTCGACGGTGCCCGGCGGCAGCGCCAGGATCGCGCCGTTGGTGGGACCGCCGCCGCGGCCCATCGCGCCGCCCCGGCCGTGGAAGAAGACCCAGCTGATGCCGCGCTCGCGCAGCACCTCGGCGATCCCCATCTGCGCCCGGTACGCCGCCCAGCCGGACGCCAGATAGCCGACGTCCTTGTTGGAGTCCGAGTAGCCGATCATCATCTCCTGCTCGTCGCCGACGGCGCGCAGCGCCGCGCGGTAGACGGGCTCGTCGAGCACGTGGCCATCGTCCGCGGCGCCGCCTCGAGCGTCGCCCCCGCCTCGAACAGCGGCACGATCCGCAGCAGCGCCTGCCCGCCGCCGGCGCGGGTGAGGCTCGCCTCCTTCATCAGCAGCAGCACCTCGAGCATGTCCGCCGCGCCCTCGGTGCCCGAGATGATGTAGGTCTGGACCGCCCCGCGATGCGCGCCGGAGATCGCCTCGCGAAGCATCCTGAAGGTCTCGATCGTCTCCCGTCGTCTGTCCGAGAAAGCGCCGATGTCGGCCGGGATCAGCGGCCGGTGATCGGCGATCTGGCGGCGCAGCAGCGCGACCCGGTTCGTCCTCGGACATCGCCGTCGTAGTCGCGCAGACGCCGAGCGTCGCGTAGATCTCGGCGAGCGCGGCGCGATGGACGCGGGCGTGCTCGCGGATGTCCAGCCGCGCGTAGTGAAAGCCGAAGACCTCGACCTGGCGGATCACGTCGTGCAGGTCACCGGCTGCGGTGAGGCGCCCGGCCCTCGATCAGCGAGCGCTCCACGAGCGCGCAGCTCGGCGAGCAGCTCGGCGTGCTCGGCGTAGCCTCCCGTCGTTGCCGAGCGTCGCGCGGACGCGTTCGCGGATGAAGCTGAGCGCGCGCCGGTAGGGCTCCTCGGGGTTGAGCGCGGCGAGCTGCGCGGCGCGCTCGGGAAAGTCGCGCGCGCCGGCGGCGAGGATCGGCTCGAGCCCCGGCGCGGCCCCGCTGACGCGCTCCGACAGCGACAGGCGGCCCGCGAGCAGCTCCATCCGCCCCTCGAGGAAGCGCAGGCACTGCTCGCGCATCAGCTCGAGCGCTGCGACCGTCGTCTGCGGCGTGACGAAAGGGTTGCCGTCACGGTCGCCGCCGATCCACGAGCCGAAGCTGAGCAGCGGCGGAACCTCGATGCGCTCGCCGGGATAGAACTCGGCGAGCGCCTCCTCGAGGTCGCGGTAGATGCGCGGAACGGTCTCGGCGAGCGTCGAGGCGAAATGGATCAGCCCGCCGCGCACCTCGTCGAGCACGGTCAGCGAGATCGCGCGCAGCTCGTCAGAGCCCCACAGCTCCTGCACCGTCGCGAGCAGCCGCCGCCGCGCCGCTCCCGCGTCGGCGTCGCGCACCGCGTCGAGCTCGCGCAGCACGCCGAACACGCGCGCGAGCTTGTCGATCGTCGTGCGCCGGCGCGCCTCCGTCGGGTGCGCCGTCATCACGAGCCGCAGCTCCGCGCCGGCGAGCAGCGCGCGAAGCTCCTGCGCGCTCGTTCCGCGCGCGGCGAGCTGCGCGATCGCGGCGCGAATCGAGCCGCTCGCGGGCCGTCGCTGCGCTGGCGCAGGCGACGCACACGCTCGTTGTCCTCCGCCAGGTTGACGAGCTGAAACCAGCGCGTCAGCGAGCGCACGAGCACCGCTGCCTGCGCGAGGTCGAGCCCGGCGACAAGGTCAGCCAGGCGCTCGGCGGCCTGCTGCTCACCGCCGCGCAGGCGCGGGCCAGCGCGACGCTTCGTCCAGCAGCGAGACCGCCTGCGCCCCTCGCTGGCGCGCAGCACGTCGTGAAGGACGCCGGTGAGGAGCGCCTCGTCGTCGGCGAAAGACCGGCTCAGTAGTAGTCCTCGACCCACAGAGACCAGTGGGCGCTGTCAGACCCGGGGGCGACGGTCAGCCGGTAGTCGCCGTGGCCGGAGTCGAACCCTCGTGTCGGCGGCCCCCGTCGCCGAGCCCGAACCCGGTCCGCGCCCCCGTCTCTGCGCGTTCGTGACGGTCGCGTTCGGTCCCGAGCAGAAGATCACCCACGTGCAGGTGCCCTGAAAGCCCATCGTGTAGACCACCCGCCAGCGCGGCCCGCGGATGTGGAAGCTGACCGTCCGGGCACCGGCCCCGCCGGTGATCGTGCTCACCGGCTGCCAGCGTGGAACCTCGGCGACGTCGAGCGTGACCGCGGGAGCCGCGCGGGCGCCGGACGCCCGGCCCCGGAGCCTGGCTGGTCACGGTGCCCGCGGGCACGCCGGGCGCGACCACGATCTTGGTCTGGGCCCTCAGCCCGGCCTGCTGCAGCGTCTGCTGCGCCTGCGCAGAGGCGTCACCGGCCAGGGGCGGAACCTTCACCGGGGGCGGCCCGGCGCTCAGGATCAGGCGGATGGTCGAGCCCACGGACACGCGCCGGCCGACGCCCGGACGCTGTGCGATCACGGTGCCCTTCGGGCACCTGCGTCGTATCGTCGGTCGAACCTCGCCAGCAATGACAGCCGGTGCACGCGGGCCTTGGCGGCAGCGCGGGTCAGGCCCGTGAGGTGGGGAACCTGCACGTGGCCGCCGGCGCCGACCACGACCGCGGCGACGCTCATCGCGCACAGCAGCGCGAACGCCAGGGCCAGCGCGCCCGCGCTGCGGCGCCGGCCGGAGGGGTTGACGTTGTGCCGCGGGGAGAGCTCGGCCCGCCGGGTGTCGGGGGGCGACGGCCGGGCGAGGCGGGGTGACGGCGGACGCTCGGGCAGGCGTGGCTGCGCGGGGGCGGGGGCGGGCAATAGCTCCCGAGGCCCCGCCGGCACCCGGGCGCTGGGGCGAGCCGCCGGGCGCTGGCGGGTCCGCGCGCCGCTGTGCGCCGCCGTGTGCCTTGGGCGCGGCGGCGCCGACAGCTGCGCCCGGGCCAGAGCCTCGGCCATCTCCCGGCCGTCGCGGTAGCGCCCGGCCGGGCTCTTGGCGAGCGCTCGCGCGACGATCGCGCTCGACACCGCGAGCGTGAACCAGGCTGCGATGCGCGCCGGTCGGCCGCGCCGCGCGACGAGCAACAGCACTCCGATGCCGATCTCGAGCCAGATCAGGGCGACATCGGCGGCAACCGGGTGCCGGGTCCACGCCCGGGTGAGCGGGGCGACGACGGCGTTCAGCCACCCCGGATCGGTCCGGACGGCCGGCTCGATGTCGGTGGAGATGAACCCGGCCGGCATCAGCGGTTGGGCCTGGAGCAAGCCGTCGCCGATCCACAGCGCTGCCAGCGCGATTCGCAAGAACCGTCGCCCCCGCGGTTCGACCAAGCGTGGCGCCGATTCGACTCGATCGCTGCGCCGAGCCAACAGCACGCTGCCGACGACCCCCACCACGATTGCTCCGGCAACGGCGAATAGGCCCGTCCACGCGAGCATCGACGCGAGTTCGGGCCACATGTTGGCGATATCGCCCACGCGATCATCCCTACCCAAGGTCAACTGCTGCCGCGCGCATGCAGGCTATCGGCGTCGGGCACCGGCCACCAGAGCAGCACCGCCTTCGGCTTGTCAGCGGGCCAAGGGTGCGACACGATCCGAGACCATGACGATGTCGCGCGGACGGGCCGACCGGGCGCTCTGGCTGCTGATCGCGGCCACCGCTGTGTGCTACGCCGTCGGTTACCCGCTCGCATTGATCGCCGGGTCAGCCATTGGCTGGATCTTCGTGACGCTCGGCGGCCCGCTCCTGATCGCTGTCTTGATTCTCGTCATCCGCCGAATTCACCGTTGACACTCAGGAAGTGTTGAGCTTCTCTTAACGGACAAATAGGGCGCCGATAACAGCTTCGCTGCGATCTTGGACATCCCAGCGCAGCATCACACTCCCCGCGGTGGCTGTCTCGACGAGAGGAACGCTTCGATGAATGCGACCGAAGAGCATTGGGATCTGGCCCGCAGCATCCAGGTCACTCCCGCAGACCACCCCCTGCCGCCGAATTGCCAGGGCGTGATCACCGTTCGACGACACCCAACCGGCTGGTTCATCTCTGCTCGGCATGCTCCCGAGCTCACCGAGAGTGACCGCGCCGACTTCGAGCAGTTCGTGATGGTGCGCTCGTACCTGCTGTTCAAGGAGGGCCCCCGTCCACACCTGTGGGAGCGCGCTGACGACGGCAGCTGGCGGACCTACTGCCTGCCCGCCCGCGTCAACCTGGACCGGGCGATCCAGATCACCGCGTGATCGACGCGTCCCTTGGGCGATCACCCATTGGGCGAACTGGACAAGCGGCGATCGAAACTCGGGGCCGACTTGGCCGCGGCGTTTCTGCGCACTGTTCCCGTCAACACGACAATTGCGCCCGGCCAGGTTGCTATCAGCATGAGCACGCCGAACGCCGTCGCCGTCGCGACACCGTGGTTAGCCCCGAGGTTCGCGCTGGCAAACGCCCATGCCGCGACACCCTCGCGCGGCCCCCAGCCGCCAATGTTGATTGGCAGCGCCGCGGAGACCAGCACGAGTAACGCCAACGGCAACAGAACGCGCAGACTCACCTGAGCGCCTACGGCGTGAGCTGCAATGACGAACACCGACACGTGACCGACCACGGCAACCAGTGACGCCGCGGTGATCGCCGGCCACTTGTGGCGCGACAGCAAGCCGCGGCGCACGTCAGAGGTTGCGACGTGCCACGCATGTGCGGTCCGGGAGAAGCCGGTGCGCGGTGCGAACCGCACGGCGCCGGCCACCAGAAGTGCCGCAACCGCGGTGCACGCAAGCACGAGCGGGAGCGTCGATCGGAATGGAGAAGGGAACAGGGCGAGCACCAATACTGCGACGACGAGCTGGACGATCTGTCCTGCGGTCCGCTCCCAGGCGACGGCACGCAATCCGCGGCTGAGGTCTCCGGCGGCTCGGCCATGATCGACGCCGCGGTGGACGTCGCCGAGGACACCACCGGGCAAGACCGTGTTGAGGAACTGCGAACGGTAGTACGCAGCGATCGCCCGCGACAGCGACAACTCAACCCCGAGTCCGAGTGCGACGACCTGCCATCGCCACGCGCAAGCGGCGGTCGTGACGAACGTGATCACGGCCGCGAGAGTGACCGAGCGTAGATCGACTGCCCGCAGCCCGTCGAGAAATGGGCCGGTTCCGAGGCGCCAGCCGACGACGCCCACGATTGCGAGCCCGCCGAGGACCCGCGCCGACGCCCACATAGCGCGACTCACTCGGTAAGCCTCCCTAGTGCCAGGTCTACCGGGGTATACGGGCGCTGGCTCCAATTCGTTCACCTGCCTAGGCATTGCCGAGCGGTTCTGCTGTCGTCGGTCTCGGGCCGCGGGAACCGGACGCGAGGAATGCGGTCCCGAAGACCAGTTCGATCCAGGAGGGATCAGCCAGTTCTTCCCGCATGGCTGCACGGATCACCTCCCACGGCCGGCGCATGATCCACTGATCGATCGACGCGAAAGGCCGCACAGTTCCGGTCCCGAGCCGCATCAGCCACCGAGGCACGTTGGCGGGAATCTTGAGATCAAGCACGACCCACCGGCCGCCTTCGGAGAGGCTCTCGGCGCCGTGGGCGATGACCGCTCCGCACTCAGGCACCTGGGTCAGGGCGTAGGTGGACACGATCGCATTCACCGCGGTTGGGAAGGTGAAGTCAGCCGCGTCGGCGTGCACGAGGCTGATGTTGCTCCAGCCGTGTGTCGCTATCCGCTCTTGGGCGCGGGCGAGCATCGCATCGGTCAGGTCGACGCCGACAAGCTGGCCTTCCGGACCGATCGCTTCTTCGATCAGCGCGAAATTCAGACCTGTGCCGCATGCAACGTCGACGACGCGGTCACCCCGGCGAAGGCCGAGCGCTCGTACGGCCCGCACGCGCTGTGCCCGTTCGGGGTAGCCCGGCACCGGATATAGCCGGGAGGTGATGTCGTAGTGCTTCGCCTTCTTCCGGTAGATCTCGATCAGGTGCTCTCGCGTACGGTCCACCTGGCTCACGAGGCGCTCTCCGATCTCGCGGCGTCGCGGTCAGAACCGCGCACCCGGGTCCGAGAATAGCCATTCCGAACGCGCTACGGAGTGTCGCTGGAGCGTCCGAACAGGATGAACTGCGAATGGTTGACGTAGGTTCCGTCGCTGTTCTGGGGAGCAAAGAACGACCCCGCCACGAACCGCCGTGCGTCGGGGTAGCTGACCCGCAAGGTCGAGTAGTGCGCACCGGACGCGACGCCGTCGGGGGAACTGTTCACGAACGTGACGGTGCCGTTGAGATAGCCGACGCCGCTGTGCACCCACTGGGTGCCGCCGGTGCGTGGCCCGCCGCCCCAGGTGAAGTTGATAGCGACGTCCCCCAAGCTGTTCGTCGCGACGTCGGGATATACGAAGGTATGCGCAGAGTTCCAGATGTAGGTCTCGTTGATGATCGCCAGCGTGTTGAGATTGGCGCGCACGATGTCGATGTGCGGCTCGCTGAACTGTTGGTCTCGTCCCGCATGCAAGGCGTAGATCACGACAGGCGTCTGACCGCCGTAGAGGATCGTCGCACCCATAACCTCCGGGCTGGTCTTCGAGCCCGGGCCGAGCCACTGACGTCCACCATGAGGCAACCAGGAGTTGAAGTCGGAGCTCACCGAACTGATCGGGATGTCGCGCCAGCCCCATGATCCGGCCGAGTCGTTCCACGCGGCAGACCGCAAAGTCGAGGTGTCGGTCAGGCATCCGAACGGTTCGACGTGTCCGGCGTTCTGAGCCAGCTTGACGAATGCGCACGGCTCGGACAGGTACAGCCCGCCGAGCGCCCCATGTGCAGCGAGCGCAGCGAGAGGTTGGCGCCACACGATCGCCCTGTCGCTTCCGATCAGGTCGACGGACAGGAACAGATTGCTTGCATCGAAGGCGACGTCCGGGAAGTCGAACCACCATCCCGGCCTGTGCCCGCTGGCGAAGAAGAATGCCGGCGTGATGTCCCAGCTGTGCCAGGTGAGCCCGTTGGAGGCGATGAGCTGCGCGGGCGTCGCGACCGACACGCGCAGTCGGTTCTCGCCGTTGCCGCCCTGGCTCGTCTGCCGTACCCAGACGAACAAATCGACGCTGGGCACGTAGATCACCTGCTGATCGCAGCAGAATCCGCCGTCCACGGTGCCGAGGTCATCGGTCGGCGAGACGTAGCTGAAGGTCGATCCGCCATCCTGGGAGAACGCCGCGTACCAGTTGCCCGTCTCGAACACCACGTTGCCCGAAGATGCAACGCTCGGTTCCCAGCCGATCCCAGGATCGCCGCCGAGCGAATCGCGCAGATCGGTCGACCGGAAAATTGCGAGTGGCTCGTTCCGCGCCGTGCGCCGCTCCTGCCGGCCCGATTTCGGCGTGATGACTTTCGTCGGCGCACCGATGTTCTTCGCGGCCCGTTTGACGCCGCGGGGCAAGCTGTTGTCCTCCGGTTCGTGTTCGTCGATCACGCCGCCGATCTGCTCGTTCGACAGCTTGATGTTGAACCCGCCGTGAGTGCCATGAGTCTTCTTTGACGTGCCGTCGTGACGGGCGGATTGCCGCACCCTGTGCGCCACCGTGGCCGCGCCCGAGGTCGAAGTACCCGACAGGGCTGCGACCAGCGCAAGCACTGCCGCGACCCGTATTCCTCGACGATTTCGATAGGTGCTCATGTGTCCCCCGGCCTCGCGAAAGATCGATCGATCACACCGATCTATCGCTGTCGCGCACCTATGTGGGAGATCGTTCGGAAAGAGCGAACAGCCGCTGCCTCGGAAGGCTTTTCACCGTGTCGGCAGGCTGTCATGATCCGCACTGACGACCGTCCTCGACCCGGGGGGCAGATGGACATCCGGCATGTGCGGACCTTCGTGGCCGTCCTCGACGAGGGCGGCTTCGCTGCGGCCGCGCGCCGGCTGGGGCTGAGTCGGGCCACGGCGACCGAGCGGGTCCAGGCACTGGAGCGAGATATCGGGGCACAGTTGTTGATTCGCTCGCCGCTCATGCTCACCAACGCCGGCTTGATCTTCGAGGGACACGCCCGCCGGTTGCTAGCCGACGTCGCAGCCGCCCTGGCCGAACTTGCCGACCCGCACGCCACCGACGACGGAGCGCTCTGGATCGGACTGATGGCTGGCGGCGCGGCAGAGTTGAACCCGGTGCTGTTCGCCGCGCTGCGCCGCGCCCTCCCCAGATGCCGCATCGTTCCGGTCGAGCTTCCGCTGGCCGATACCGAACGCGCGGTCATCGAAGGACGAGTGGACGTTGCGATCTTGCGATCGCCGGTCGATGCCGCATTGCACACAGTGCAACTTTTCCTGGCGCCGCGGATGGCCCTGGTCGCTCACGACGGACGTTTCGGCGCGGCAACCACGCTCACCGTCGCCGACCTCGGTGATATTGCGGTGACCGGTATCAGCGCGACGCACAGCCAACCGTTTTCCGACTTCTTCAGGCTGCATCCCGACCGCAACGGACAAGCGCTGCCCGTGCAACTCGCCGATACCTACACCGATGCCGCACGCGCGATCATCACCGACCGTGCAATCGCGGTACCCAGTTCCGATGCGTCGAGGGTGTTGCCGATGCCACCAGGATTGCGGTACGTCCCAATCCTCGATGCGCAGCCGAGCGGGCCGGTGGCCGCCTGCCGCCGCCATGACCGGCGGCGCCCGGTGACGGCCTTCATGTCGGTGTGCTCCCGAGTGGCCCGCAGCTCGGGTGCGATGGTCGGCGATGCACTAGCTGTTCCCGGTGCTTCGGCGACGGTGCCCTCGGCATGGTGTCCCTGAAGACCGTCCAGCGAGATCGCCCCAGCGCACACCGTAGGGACCTACGTGCCGCCAATCCGGATACAGTCGCGCCGATCGAGCCGCGTTGCGACGTCGCCGCGTGTCGGGTGCTGCTGCTACGGAGTGGTGTCGCGCAGGGCGGCCAGCATCGTTGCGCGTGGCGGCGGTGCGCTGGCCGGTGGGGTCTCGTTGAAGAGCCGTCTCGGCGCGATCGAGCAACTCCTGGTTGCGCGGCGAGCGCATCGACTGGGTCGAGGAGGTTGATGCGTCGGCACACCGCGCGGAGCATTGCGGGGTCCTGCGACGCCACGCGATAGACGACCGACCGTAGGAACAGCGGCATGGTGTCGGTGCGATCGGCCGGGTTGATGGGCTCGCCCGACCACAGCCGGACGCGGTCTGTGTCCTCGGCGGTGACCGCCTCGTAACGCTGCGCCGCATCGGCACCGACGGATTGCTCGAACCTGCTCGCGAGGTCGACGTCGTCCCCTGCCGAGTCCGACGGCCTCGGCCAACGCGCTCGCGTGACCGAGCGAGAGCGACAGGCCGAAGGCGAAGGTCGGATTGGTATGGACAGCGCGCGTCTCCGATCGGCACGAGTCCCGTGAACGAGCGGCGCGCCGTCGACGCTCGTCTCCCGCAGCGTGTTCCGCAACTGGCCCATCGGCAAGACGGAGCTGATCGGTTCAGCGGCATCCACCCAGGCGCCATACCCGGCAGTTCACGAGCGACGCGCTCGAACGCTGCGGGTTCGCGCAGGGCACGCCAGTCCTGCTCCCAGCTGGGCGCCATGATGCAGAGGCAGAACGTCTGGTTGTCACCGATGAAGACTGCATAGGCGAGGTAGCCGAGGTCGCCGCGCGGCCCACCGAGAATCGACGCGTATGGCAGCGGGTCGCCGCGGAATCGGTAGTGGCGGCTGTAGTAGAGAAGCTTGCTGTCGCTGGTGCGCTCCGGCCACGGCGCTGCGCCCTGGATCCGCAAGCCACCGGCTCGCCGACGAATTGCGACCGGAGGCATCGACGACGAGGTCTGCGTCGATCGTGTCGCCGGAGGCCAACTCGACACCGGTGACGTGTGTGCCGTGCGCGATGCGCAGTCCGTGCACGGCCGAGCCGTGGAAGGTGATGCCCGTGCTGGCCGGCAACCGCCGAGCGCAGTACAGCGTCGATGACGGGACGCCGGCAGGCAATGGTGGCGAGATCATCGTCACCTGGCTCCCGCACGGCGTCGCCGAGAAAGGTGTCCTGCCGAATCTCGCCGGCGCCGTGCCTCAGCAGCGCGTCGTAGACGTCCGGGAATTCGTCACGCAGGACCGCCCGACCGCGTCCGAGCAGGTTGTGCGGCTGCCGGAATTGCCCGATCGCCGGACGATCCCATGTGTCGAAGATCTGATCCGCTGACGCGCTGGACAGTTCCGGATTCTCGTCCCGATCGATCAGCGCGACGTCGTGGCTGCGGCGGGCCAACGCCAGCGCCGACAGCGCACCCAGCAGGACCCGCGCCGATGACCACCGTCTGCATGGCCCACATGGTCCACCCCACCGAGTGCCACAGCCATCCCACCGTCACACGATCACCGATCGTGTCAGGCGGGCTGCCACCTCGCTCTAACGCGATTGACTACCTGCGGTCTTGCCAGGGGTTGGACTACCAATACGACTGCAGCTGAGGCCGCCGATCGGTCGTGCTCACTGCCACGCCTAGCGATCGATCTGCGCGCTGGCCGGAAGTAGCGGACTTGCGCGAGATCGACGGTATCGCGGAGGCCGAACGCGCCATGACAGCGCCATGAGCGGGCGGTAGCCCGCAGCGCGGCATGAACGCGTGTTGGCTCCCGCTCGAGGGTTCACCTGAACCTCGAGTATCGGCGGTTTCTTCGGTGTCCTCGAGCGGTGATCATGCACAGATGCCTGCTAGGGCACGTATTTCTGCATGATCACGATGCGTGCGTAGAGGCGGCCGCGAACATCCGCCATTCGGCAGTTCCGGTCGTATCGCTACCGCGCACCGACGGCGGCAAATCCGGTCGGTGCCGCTGCGTTACAGCATGTCGCGTGGTGGCTGCCGCCCAGTTCGTGTCCATTCCGAATCTGTGGCATTCTGCTGGGCCGGTGTCGGTCGTCCTCATCGGCCAGTACAGAAAGGCTGCCCTCCACCCAGGACAACGACAGCGATTCGCCGCGCGAACTGATCACGGCGGTGACATCGTCTTCCACGACGAGGTGCACACGGCGAGCATCTGGTCGGGGGTTTAGCGCATGGCCAGGAGATCTGATCCGAACGGTCTGCTCGCCCGGCGCGTGGCGCGCTCGGCGCGGTCGTTGCCCTTGTTACGTCGTGCACCTCATCTGGCCGCGGTGAGGGTGCTGTCACCAAGACCAACATCGACTGGTGCGGCCAGGCGCTGCTGCCGCCGGCCTACACGACCTTCGGGCGGCTCTCGCTGACGATGCCGAACCGTGCGTCGAATGTCATGGTGCCGGATAAGAATGAGCTTCCTCCGCTGTCAAAGCCAACCCGCGGCTACCGCTACTCCGACATCGTGATCATCTCGAAGAACTGTCACGAGGGCGCGACCGTGGTCGTGTCTCCGATGCCGCGCGGCCTCACCACCGTCGCGACGTCTTACGACACCTCGCACCATGGGCTGACGGCGCTCATCTTCGGATGGAAACCAGCGTCGCGACGGGTCGCCTTCAGGGTCTTGGCCTACCGCGCGCACCGGCTGATCGGGCAGGCACGGGTGCCCGTCTAGCCGCCTGCCGATCGGGCCGTGACGAGCGACCTTGTACGCGACCAGTTCGGTAGGACCGGACCGGACGTCTTCCAGCACACACCTCGGCATGAGAGTGGACCGAAGACGTGGACGACGGCAATTCCGGTCGTGTCTGGCTAATTCACTGAGCAGATCAGGTCTGCCTTCGTGCGGACCGATGGCTGGACATGGATGACGATGGGTATACCGCAGCCGGCCGAGTGCAACGTGCCGGCCATTCCCGTGGCGCCAAGAATGGTGTATTCGCCCGGTGCCAACGACAACGTGTAGTTCCCTGACGAGTTGGTGGCAACATGGGTAACGGCGTGCGCGTGTTGCAGCTTGGACTGATCCACGTCCCCGGCGTACGCCCAGACGGTTCCGCGCTGAGGCCGATTGAATCCAGGAGCGGGTCCCCCCACGATCCGGTACTGGCCTACGACTACCCCGGTGCGCTCTTGGCTGCTCCTGGATTGGTGCGCGCTGCACCCAGATGCTGCGAGTACGGCACCGGTGAGTATCGCGAGGCAGCGCCGAGCGGGCTTCATAGCTGGTAGACGCTGCCGAGGTCCGGTCTCGTTCCGATCTCACGCTCATCGGCATCTCCGATTGATCACCGTACGACGTGCGGCAGGACCGGTTGACCGGCTGCGTCGTGAGGCTGGGAGCGTTGTCGTGCGAGGCGCTTGCCGGTTACTCGCCCCAGTCGAGTTGGTGTCGTGGTGTGCCTGCAGCGAGCCCATATGTGACGGCCTCGTCTCTTGCCGTCCTGTCGCCCTTTCGGTACCGGAAGACCTTCTTGGCGAACACGACGACATGGTCATCGCCGACGGTGAAGTCCGCATACCAGCCGTTCGACGGTTCGAGAGCGTCTGCGAGCGCCCTCGCCAGCTCATCAGCGCAGTCCTCTGGAGCCTCGAAGTCCACGAGCGTCCACACGCGCGGCTGGGAACCGGTCGCGCCACCGGGTCCGACGTCTGGAGTATCCGTAACACCGTCGGTGCCGGCGGTCGAGGTCGACACGTCGTGCCGACCGATTCGCAGCATGCGTAACTCGAGCATCCGAAGGTCGTGACCGATACGCAGACTCTCTCCAAGCAACGTTCCCTTGAGCACGGTCTCGACCATTGCACATCGCAACGACATGGGTGTGAGCAGACGGCGCTTGCGCGGCGTATGCGTGCACGCGTAGCGGCACGTGGGCATTAACTCACTGGGCGAGGGGTATCTTTTCGCCCGCACGGATCGCGATCGGCAGTCGGTTCTCGGGCGGGGGCAATGGGCAGGTGGCGAATTCGGTGTAGGCGCATGGCAGGTTGATCGCCCGGTTGAAGTCGAGAACGGCTTCGCGGCCGTGCGTCACTGTGGCTGCGAGCATGCGGGTCGCGGCGTGGGTCGTCACGCCGGAGGTTGCGTCGGTGAACAGCATCATGATTTCGTCGTCGGGCACGGCGAACGCGGTCAGGGTGAGGTCGTGACCCTCGACGGTGAACCTGACCTCGCCTGGTGCGACATACAGGTGTTCAAGTCCGTCCACGACCGCACCCACCGAGGTGGGACGCGGCATGTCGTACGGGTGGTAGGAGCCGGTCACGACCCACTTGCGCGTTGCGGGGAACGCTGGCGTTCCGCGGTAGGTGACGCGCTTCGGGTTGTCAGGATGGCGTGGCCGCAGGAAGTCGCACCCCCCTCGTCTGGCGATCTCGATCATCGCGTCGTCGCACTGGGCGAAGCGGCTCTCCCGTTCGGCAAGCACCCCGAACATGTGCCTGCGGCCGACCGCGGATCCTTCGACGACTAGTTCTTCACCTGCGGCGAGGTCAACGATGACGCCGTTGGGCCCGGTCGACCATTCACCGGGCGCGTCGGCGAACCGGGTGGGCACGTCGGTGAGGTGGTTCTGGCTGGTAATGGCGAGGTAGCTGTGTGGGGCCCTCGCGCCTGCTCGAGCGCGTCGTGCCATTCGGCCCACTCGCGGGCGAAAGCCAACACTGCCTGCTCGTCGGTCAGGGTCATCGCCTGCTCCGCTCATCGGCCCGCCGGTGCTTCCCGTCGAGGCGGCCCGGCTGTTGTGGAGTGTCTCGCCGCACCCGCCCGGCCGTCCAGAGGACATCGACCATCACCTCATACGGGTTCCGCTATCAGGCCAGAGGCGAGGCAGCGACCAATTCGCTCGCCTCCGCCTCTGTGCGTGCCCATCAGACCACCAACCAGCACCGGATCTCGGCGAATCCGGGAGCAATACATTTTTTTGGGTGCCCCCGGCCGGATTCGAACCGGCGACGCCCGGCTTAGGAGTCCGGCGCTCTATCCCCTGAGCTACGAGGGCGGCGACCCAAGATTACCGGGCAGCCGCCATGCGTCCGTGCAGTCGTGCGTGTTGTCGGTGGGCTGCGGAAGGGTTGTGGCATGCGATCACGAATGGACGGCATGTGGTGGGGGACCGCTATCGAGGCACCCGACCCCGGCGCGCTGGCGAGCTTCTACTCCGAGCTGCTCGGTTGGCCGATCGGTCACCAAGAGCCGGGAACCGCGATTCTCGCCGCACCCGAGGGCTCCATCTACATCGTGTTCCAGCAGGCCGAGGGCTACCAGCGTCCGGTGTGGCCACCAACGGACGGGCAGCAGCGTCCGATGATGCACTTCGACTTCCAGGTCGGCGATCTTGACTCGGCGGTCGCCGACGCAGTTGCCCTCGGCGCGACCGTGTCTGCCGACCAACCGAACGAGAGCGTCCGCGTGCTCTTCGATCCGGCTGGCCACCCCTTCTGCCTGTGCCGCGACGACGGCTGACCTAGCTGCCTCGGTAGGTCGAGAACGCGAACGGGCTGAGCAGTAGCGGCACGTGGTGGTGCGCGGCGGCGTCCACGACCTCGAACGTGATCGTCACCTCCGGGTAGAACGTGGCCACGCCGCGAGCAGCGAAGTACGCGCCGGTGTCGAAGCCGATGCGGTGCACGCCGACGCCGGGGGAGGCGAGCTCGCGGATCCGTCCGTCGTCGTCGGTTCGCGCGTTGCGCACGTGTACCCAGCGATCATCGACGCGCTGCTTGAGGGTCACCAGCACTCCCTGCGGCAGGCAGCCCCGTCATCGCGTCCAGCACGTGCGTCGACAGGCTCACGATTCCTCCGAGTGCAGCAGCTTGGCCAACCGCAGCCGGTTGATCTTTGCCAGTTCGTCGAGCACGACGCCGCGTTCGGTAGCCGGATCGTTGGCCAGGCGCGACTTGGCAGATCGCGAGCAGTTCCTCCGCGCTCTTGCCGGTCGCGCAGACCAGGTAGACGTGGCCGAACCGCTCTTCGTAGGCGGCGTTCGCCGCGGCCAGCTGGCCGATCACGTCGGCGTCGGCACTCGGTCGACGCCGGACTGCTCCTGGCGCGACCAGGCGCCGTGGCCGGCCGCCGCGCGCTCCCCGATCCGCGGGTGACCGGCGAGCGCCTCGGCCAAGCCGGCGTCGTCCAGACCGGCGGTCGCGGCATCGGACTCGCGTACAGCGCCGCCTCGTCGCGGTACGGACGCCCGGCGATCACCGCGCTGCCCCACGACCGTGCGGCGCAGCACGCGCGCAACGCCGCCCGGAGCGTGTCGTCGTCCGGTGCGGCGTTGAGCGTGTCGAGCGTCCAGGCACTCACGTGGTCGATCGTCCTGCCGGACTCGTCCTCGCTCGCGAACGCCGCCCTCCGGCACGTCGACCGCCACCGCGCCCTCGCGCACCGCGGTCTGCACGGCGGATTCGCTTCGTCCGCCGCGCGTCCAGTGGTTGAACACGAGGTTGAGCACGAACACGACGATCACGGTCGCGGTGATGCTGGAGCCGAAGATGACCTGGAAGTCCTTCGGGAACTTGTTGTAGAAGTTCGGGTCGAACGCGGGCAGCAGGCCGACAGCCAGCGACGCGGCCACGATCAGCAGGTTGTGGTTGCCCTCGAAGTTGACCTTGTGCAGGGTCTGGATGCCGACCGCGGTGACCATCGCGAACATGACCGTCGCGCCGCCGCCGATCACCGGCCCGGGCAGGTCGGCGATGATCTGGCCGATCTTCGGGATCAGGCCCATGACCAGCAGGAACACGCCACAGGTCGTGACCACCCACCGGCTGCGGATCTTCGTCAGACCGACCAGGCCGACGTTCTCGGCGAACGCGGTGTCCGGGAACGAGTTCGTGAACGACGCGAGGAACGCCGACAGGCCGTCGGTCGCCAGGCCGCGCGCCAGGTCGTTCGGCGTGAGCTCCTTGCCGACCAGCTCACCCACGGCGAGCATGTCGGCGGTCGACTCGGTGTAGGTCACGAGCATGACGATGCACATCGTGATGATGGCCGCGGCGGCGAACTTCGGATGCCCGAAGTGGAAGATCTGCGGCGCGCCGAACCAGTCGGCGTCCTTCACGTTGCTGAAGCTCACCAGGTGCATGAACGACGCGACGACCGTGCCGATCACCAGGCTGAGCAGCACCGCGATCTGGCCGATGAAGCCCCGGAAGACCCGGCTGATGACCAGGATCAGCAGGATGACCAGGCCGGCGAGCGCGATGCGTCCGACCCCGCCGACGAACTTGTCGCCGGCTGCCGGGTCGCCGTAGATCAGCGAGATGTCGGCGCCGGCGAGCGAGAGGCCGATGATGCAGATGACCGTGCCGGCGACCAGCGGCGGGAAGAACCGCACGACCATCGAGAACGGCTTGGCGATGATCAGGCCGAACACGCCGGAGATCAGCATCGCGCCGTAGACGTAGGGCAGCCCGCTCCGTCCGCCGTACTGTGTCGCGATGATGATCATCGGGTTCAGCACGGTGAACGTCGCGCCCGCGACCACGGGCAGCCGCACGCCGAACAGCTTCGAGATGCCGGCCGACTGGATGATCGTCGCGATGCCGGAGACCAGCAGGTCGGCGCTCACCAGGATCGCGATGTCGTGCGACTTCAGGCCGATCGCCGGGCCGACGATCAGCGGCACGGCCACCGCGCCCGCGTACATGATGAACAGGTGCTGCAGGCCGAAGATGAGCAGCCGTTGCGGCGCGAGCACCTCGTCGACCGGGTGCACCTGTCGTCGCCCCGTTGCGGTCTTCGCTCACGGATTGATCTAGCGACATGAGACCTCCCAGTAGTCCGTCGCCGATCCGCTCTTGTTTCCGCAATGCGGATATATTTTTTCACTCCGCAGATAAGTTAGCTGGGTCACACGGCCCTGTCAAGGCTGTATCGAGCTCGGGAGGCGCACGTCGGTTTGCACCCAGCGCGGTCGCTATATGGCCGCGACGGGCGCGATATAGCGGCCGCGGCGGGTGCAAACCGAGGGGGACGGAGCGGGGGAGCCGCGTCGGGCTAGGCGGTGGCCTCGCGCGACGCGTCCAGCGCGACGGCACGCCGAGCTCGGCGCCGATCTCGGCGGCCGCCTCGTGCAGGATCGGCGCCGCCGTGGCGACGACCTCGTCGGTCATCCGGGTGAGCGGCCCGGACATCGACAGCGCCATCGGGCGCGGTGCATCGGGCACGACGACGGCCACGCACCGCACGCCGAGTTCCTGCTCGCCGTCGTCGAGCGCGTAGCCGCGCGCCCGGATGCGTTCCAGGTCGGCGAGGAAGTCCGCCGGCGTGGTGATGGTGTGGTCGGTGCGGCGCTCCATGCCGGTGCGCTTCAGCAGGTCGAGGACGTCTGCCTCGGGCTTGTTGGCGAGGATCGCCTTGCCCACCGCGGTGGTGTGCGGCTTGGCGCGCCGGCCGACCTCGGTGAACATCCGCATGAAGTTCTTGCGACGGCTGCACCTGCGCGACGTAGACGATCTCTTCGCCGTCGAGCACCGCGAGGTTGACCGACTCGCCGAGGGCGTCGACGACCTTCGTCATCGCCGGCTCGGCGAGCGTGCCGAGCCGCTTGGTGCTCGCGTC
Organism: uncultured Actinomycetota bacterium; assembly: GCA_963794885.1. Taxonomy (GTDB): domain Bacteria; phylum Actinomycetota; class Actinomycetes; order Mycobacteriales; family Jatrophihabitantaceae; genus RYN-133. The sequence goes on along the minus strand of CAWCFH010000020.1, from coordinate 91,705 downwards.
GGCCAGGCGCATCAGCCGCGGGCCGAGCGAGTACTGCCGCGACGGCTCCTGGCGCACGTAGCCGAGGTCGACCAGTGTGCGCACCAGCCGGTGGATCGTCGCCAGCGGCAGGTCGGCATCGCTGGCGAGCTGGGACAGCCCGATCACGCCGCCGGCATCGGCCATCGCCTCGAGGATCGCGAAGGCGCGGTCGAGCGACTGCACGCCGGAACGGCCGCGGCCGTCGGGCGAGGCTTCAGCGGCCACGGAACCTCCATGCGACACGAGCGAAACTGGCAATAACGATAACACTATTCCGCATGACGGAACATCCCGTGTCGAGCACACTTGTCCCGCCTGCGCACGCTGCGCAGCGTGAAGAGCGTGCCTACGCGGGGCAAGCGGCCTCAGCCGGGCGGGGACGGCTTCACCTGGTCGCCGCCGACCCAGACGCCGGCGACGTCGTGCGACGAGGCCAGCGCGAACGCCTTCGCCAGGGCGTCCTCCGGGCCGGCGCGTGCCGCAGGGCCACGTCGAGCGTGCTGTCGCGCCGGGCGCAGCCAGAGCGCGTCGAACCGCTTCCCGACGCTGAGGTCGCCGACCTGGTCGCCCAGCCCGAGCGCGTCAGCGCCCGCCGCGGTCGCCAGGTGCAGCAGGTGCGTCGCGGTCAGCGGCACGCCGTCGGCGCCGCGCAGCTGCTGGATGAAGTAGGCCTGCAGACCCTCCTTGAACAGCGAGAAGCCGGTGCCCGCCCCGACGTCGCAGCCGAGCGCCACGTGCACGCCGTGCGCGAGGTGCCGGTCCAGCGGGAACAGCCCGCTGCCGAGCGCGGAGTTGCTCGTCGGGCAGTGCGCGACGCTCGCACCGCTGGCCGCGAGCCGCTCGAGCTCGGTGTCGGTCGGATGCACGTTGTGCGCGAACACGCTGCGCCGGCCCACCAGCCCGTGCTTGTCGTAGCTGTCGAGGTAGCTCGCCCCGCCGAACAGCTCCTGCACGGCAGCGATCTCGGCGAGGTTCTCGTTGATGTGCGAGGTGAACCAGCTGCCGTCGACGTCGTCGTGCAGCGCCGCGCAGGACGCGAGCAGGTCGTCGGTGCACGACAGCGAGAACCGCGGGATCACCGCGTACCGGTTGCGCCCGACGCCGTGCCAGCGCTGCGCCAGCGCGCGTCCCTCGTCGTAGGCGCGCTGCGGAGTGGTGTGCAGCTCGGGGCGAAGCAGCCGGTCGCCGACGACCAGACCGCTGGTCACGCGCAGCCCGCGCGTCGCCGCCGCCTCGAACAGGACGTCCACGGCGGGCGCGAAGTGCGCACCGAACACGAGTGCGGTCGTCGTGCCGGCGTCGGCCAGCGCGCCGACGAACTCGCCGGCGACCGCGCGGGCGTAGCCGGTGTCGGCCAGCCGCGCCTCCTCCGGCAGGGCGCACCGCTCGAGCCACTCCAGCAGCGGCATGCCGAGCGCGCCGATGCAGCGCAGCTGCGGGAAGTGCACGTGGGTGTCGACGAATCCGGGCAGCACCAGCCCGGCGGTCAGGTCGACGACCTCGTCGGCGGGATGCCGCGCACGCACCTCGGCGAACGGGCCACGCTCGACGATCACGCCGTCGATCACGAGCAGCCCGGCGTCGGCGTCGGCTCGCAGTGCGCCGCCGTGGAACGGGTCGTCGGGGGTGTCGATGACCTGCGCCGCGGTACAGCGTCATGTGCCGACTTCCGGCTTGCGCTGACGCCGTCCGCCGGCGACGTGTCGCGCGCGAACGCGCTCACCAGCTCGGCGGCGACGCTCACCGCGATCGTGGCCGGCTCCTTGCCGGCGATGCTCGGGCAGCCCGATCGGGGTGCGGATCCGGGCGATCGTCGTCGCGTCGTGCCCCTCGTCGGCCAGCTTGGCGCGGAACCGCGCCCACTTGCCGGCCGAGCCGATCAGCCCGATCGAGCCGAACTGCCCGGTGCGCAGCACGGCGTCGCACAGCGCGGCGTCCTCGGCGTGGTCGTGGGTCATGATCAGCACGTGCGTGCCGGCCGGCAGCTCGCCCAGCACGATCTCGGGCAGCAACGGCACGCGGTGCACGTGCACCTGCGCCACCGCATCGGACAGCACGGCCAGCCGCGCGTCGGCTGAGTTGCTCGGGACGGGTGTCGATCAGGTGCAGGTCGATGTCGTGCCGGGCCAGGATGCGGGCCAGTTCCAGCCCGACGTGGCCGACGCCGAAGATCGCGACCGCCGGCACGACCGGCAGCGGCTCGAGCAGCACGGTGACCTCGCCGCCGCAGCACTGCACGCCGTGCTGGTAGGGCGCCTTGTCCGACAGCGCGACGGTGAGCAGGTCGGCGACCGACGTCGGGATCGGCGAGCAGCTCGCGCGCCCGGTCGATCGCGACGGCCTCGACGTTGCCGCCGCCGATCGATCCCCAGCTCTCGTCGGCGCTGACCACCATCTTCGCGCCGGCCGCGCGCGGCGCGTGGCCGCGCACGGTCGCGAGGGTGACCAGCACGCCGGGTCGGCGTGCCGCGCGCAGCCGGGCGACGGCGGCCAGCCAGTTCAGCTCAGGCATGGCTCACCGCGGTTTGCGGTTGGTTTCGTGCACGCTCGGACTCCGGGTGCATCGCGTGCGCCCCGTTGCCAGGTTGCGGCGGAACGATGCCGGGCGCGCCCTCGTCGACGTGGCCGTGCACCGCATGCTCGCGCGCCTGCTCGACCGCCCAGTAGACCGCCTCGGGCGTCGCCGGCGACGCGAGATCGACGCTGGTGCCGGCCGGGCCGAACGCGGCCGCGGCCTGGCGCAACGCCTCGCGCACCGAGAACGCGAGCATGAGCGGCGGTTCGCCGACCGCCTTCGAGCCGTAGACCGCGCCCTCCTCGGTCGCGTTCTGCATCAGCGTGACGTTGAAGACCTCGGGCATCTCGGAGAAGCTCGGCAGCTTGTACGTGCTGGCCGCCTGGGTGGCCAGCCGGCCGCGTGCCGCTCCGGTGCTGTTGTCCCAGCGCAGGTCCTCCAGGGTCAGCCAGCCGGCGCCCTGCACGAACCCGCCCTCGATCTGGCCGATGTCGACCAGCGGCGAGAGGCTGTCGCCGACGTCGTGGACGATGTCGACCCGCCGCGTGCGGTAGGCGCCGGTGAAGCCGTCGACCTCGACCTCGCTGGCGGCGACGCCGTAGGCGAAGTACTTGAACGGCGAGCCCTGCATCACCGACGAGTCCCAGTGCAGCCCCTCGGTGCGGTAGTAGCCCGGCCGCCCAGAGCTGGACGCGCTGGAAGTACGCGGTGCGGACGAGCTCGTCCCATTCGACGCAGGCATCGGACGTGCCGAGGCCGCGCGCGACCCCGTCGACGATGCGCACGTCCGCGGGACTGATGCCGAGCTGGCTGCCGGCGACGTCGAGCAGGCGCGCCTCGGATCTGCTCGCAGGCGTTCTTGATCGCGCCGCCGTTGAGGTCGGCGCCGGAACTCGCGGCGGTGGCCGAGGTGTTCGGCACCTTGTCGGTGCGCGTCGGCGCGAGCCGCACCTTGTGCAGCGGGATGCCGAGCGTCGTCGCCGCGACCTGCAGCATCTTCGTGTGCAGGCCCTGGCCCATCTCGGTGCCGCCGTGGTTGATCAGCACCGAGCCGTCCTTGTAGACGTGCACGAGCGCGCCGGCCTGGTTGAACGCGGTCAGGTTGAACGAGATGCCGAACTTGACCGGCGTCATCGCGAGCGCGCGCTTGATGTGCTCGTGCGCGGCGTTGAACGCGGCGATCTCGTGTTGCCGTGCGGCGACGTCGCCGTTCTCGATGACCTGCTGCCACAGCGCGGTGATCCGCTCGGGGTGCCGCACCGGCTGGCCGTACGGCGTGCTCTGACCCGCGCTGTAGAAGTTGCGCCGGCGCAGCTCCATCGGGTCGATGCCGAGCAGCGGCGCGCAGCGGCCGAGGATGTCCTCGATCACGAGCATCCCCTGCGGTCCGCCGAAGCCGCGGAACGCGGTCTGCGACGTCTTGTTCGTCTTGGCGATCCGGCCGTTCACCCGGACGTTCGGGATCCAGTAGGCGTTGTCGATGTGGCACAGCGCGCGGGCAAGCACGGGCTCGGACAGGTCGAGGCTCCAGCCGCCGTCGGCGGTCAGCGTCGCGTCGAGGGCCTGCAGCCGGCCTTCGTCGTCGAAGCCGACCCGCCAGTCGGCGTGGAAGCCGTGCCGCTTGCCGGACATCGTGAGGTCCTGCGTGCGGTTGAGCCGCAGCCGCACCGGGCGGCCGGTGAGCGTCGCGCCGAGTCGCGGCGATCGCGGCGAACCCGTGCGGCTGCATCTCCTTGCCGCCGAACCCGCCGCCCATGCGCAGGCACTGCACGGTGACCTCGTGGCTGTGCAGGCCGAGCACGTGCGCCACGATCTCCTGCGTCTCGGACGGATGCTGCGTGCTGCTCTGCACGAAGATCTGCTCGCCCTCGTCGACGTAGGCGAGCGCGCGTGCGTCTCGAGGTAGAAGTGCTCCTGGCCGGCGAACTCGAACTCGCCGCTGAACACGTGGGCCGACGCCGGCGAGCCCGGCGTCGACGTCGCCGCGACGCACCTGCGGCGCGGCGCCCTGGAAGCTCTCGGCCGCGATCGCCTCGGTGACGGTGATGTAGGACGGCAGCGGCTCGACGTCGACCTCGACGGCGGCCGCGCCGAGCCGGGCCGCCTCGATCGTCTCGCCGAGCACCCAGCAGACCGCGTGGCCGTAGAACATGACCTCGTCGGGGAACAGCGGCTCGTCGTGCTTGACGCCGGCGTCGTTGACGCCGGGCACGTCGGCCGCGGTGAGCACGCGGACGACGCCGGGCACGGCGAGCGCGGGTTCGGTGCGCAGCGCGGTGACGCGGGCGTGCGCATGCGGCACCTGCACCGGGTAGGCGTGCAGCACGTCCTTCGTGCGCTGCACGAGGTCGTCGGTGTAGAGCGCGGCGCCGGTGACGTGCAGCGCCGCGCTCTCGTGCGGGATCGCGCTGCGCCGACCGATGGCGCTGCTCCGGCCGCTCGGACAGATGCGCTCATGCTCGGTCACCTCCTGCGGGCGGGTTCTCCGCGTGCAGCTTGAGCAGGCTCTGCCGAGCATCGCGGCCCGGTAGGCCGCGCTGGCCCGGTGGTCGTCGAGCGGGGTGCCCTCGGCGCCGCAGCACCGCGCGCGGCCGCCGCGACGGTCTCGGCCGACCAGGCCGGCCCTCGAGCGCCGCCTCGGTGTCGCGCGCGCGGACCGGCGTCGCGGCGACGCCGCCGAGCCCGATCCGGGCCGTGCGGACCACGCCGTCGTCGATGTCGAGCGCGAAGCCGACCGCGACGCTGGAGATGTCGTCGAAGCGGCGCTTGGCGATCTTGTGGAACGCGGTCAGCGCGGGCCAGCGGCAGCGGGATGCGCACCGCCCGGATCAGCTCGTCGGCGCGCCGCACGCTCTGCCGGTAGCCGGTGAAGTAGTCGGCCAGCGCGACCTCGCGCTCGCCGTCGACGCTGGCCAGGACGACGCTGCGCCTCCAGCGCCAGCAGGACCGGCGGCGTGTCGCCGATCGGCGAGCCGGTGCCGAGGTTGCCGCCGATCGTGGCGCCGTTGCGGATCAGCCGGGACGCGAACTGCGGGAACAGCTCGGCGAGCAGCGGCACCGCGCCGTCGAGCCGGCGCTCGATCTCGGTCAGGGTCAGCGCCGCGCCGATCTCGATCTGGTCGTCGCCGACGGTCAGGCCGCGCAGCTCGGCCAGCCGGTCGATCGCGATCACCGAGTCGGCGCGCGCGCCGCGCAGGTTGACCTCGACGCCCCAGTCGGTCGAGCCGGCGACGACCGACGGCGTCGGGTCGTTCGCGCAGCAGCTGCAGCGCGTCGGCCAGGTTGCCGGGCCGGGTGAACTCGCGGCCGTCGTGGCGCAGGCCGGTCGCGGCGCGGCTGCGCGGGGCGCGGCAGCCGCAGCGCGCGGCGAGCGCGTCGTCGGCCGGCGGGCTCGCCCGAGCGCGTACGCGGCGTCGCGGATCGGGCGGTAGCCGGTGCAGCGGCACAGGTTGCCGCTCAGCGCGTGCAGGTCGAAGCCGTTCGGTCCGTGCTCGTGCGTCGGTGCGCGTCGGTCGCCGCCGCGGCCCGATCGGCGCGGTAGTACTCGGCGGCCATGCTGCAGACGAAGCCGGGCGTGCAGTAGCCGCACTGCGAGCCGCCGCGCACCGCCATCTCGCGCTGCACCGGGTGCAGCGCGGCCGGCGTGCCCAGACCCTCGGCGGTGACGACCTCCTGGCCGTCGAGCGCCGGCGATCGGGACCAGGCAGGCGTTGATCGCGACCCACTCGGTCGGCGCGGTCGATGCCCGGGCCGGGCGACCAGCACCGAGCAGGCGCCGCACTCGCCCTCGGCGCAGCCCTCCTTGCACCCGGTGAGGCCGCGGTCGCGCAGGAAGTCGAGCGCGGTGGTGTGCGTGGGCACGCCGTCGATCGAGCGTGCCTGCCCGTTGACCGTGACCTCGGCAGTGACCATCACCATGCTCCTGCCGCATCCAGTCGACTGCTACGCGGCATGGTTGGCGACGGCACGCCGGGCGCGCTGGTTATCCATGCCGAACAACGCGCCCGAGCCAGCGGCATGACTCTACAAGCGATGCCGACCTGCGGGAAGATATTTCGGAAATATTTTTCCGCATCGTGCACATCTCAGACGAACTGCCGGCTCAGCTGGCACGTGCCGGTTGACGTCCTTGTAGAGCAGGTAGCGGAACGGGCCGGGGCCGCCGGCGTAGCAGGCCTGCGGGCAGAACGCGCGCAGCCACATGAAGTCGCCCGCCTCGACCTCGACCCAGTCCCGGTTGAGCAGGTACACGGCCTTGCCCTCGAGCACGTAGAGCCCGTGCTCCATCACGTGCGTCTCCGGGAACGGGATCGCGCCGCCCGGCTGCGAAGTTGACGATGTTGACGTGCATGTCGTGGCGCACGTCGGTCTGGTCGACGAACCGGGTCGTCGTCCACGCGCCGTCGGTGCCCGGCATCGGCACCGGCTCGACGTCGCGCTCGTTGGTCACGAACGGCGCCGGGCACGTCGATGCCCTCGACCCGCTGGTAGGCCTTGCGGATCCAGTGGAACCGCGCCGGCTCGGCGCCCGGGTGTTGCGCAGCGTCCAGGTCGCGCCGGGCGGCAGGTAGGCGTACCCGCCGGGCTCGAGGACGTGGCTCGCTGCCCTCGACCGTCAGCCGCACCGCGCCCTCGACGACGAACAGCACCGCCTCGGCGTCCGGGTCGGCCTCCGGGTCGGTCGCTGCCGCCGCCCGTTGAGCACCTCGACGATGTACTGCGAGAACGTCTCGGCGAAGCCGGACAGCGGCCGGGCGATCACCCACAGCCGGGTGTTGTCCCAGAACGGCAGGTTGCTGGTGACGATGTCGCGCATCGTGCCCCGGGGCAGCACCGCGTAGGCCTCGGTGAACACCGCCCGGTCGGTGGTCAGCTCGGTCTGGCCGGGCAGGCCGCCGTGCGGCGCGTAGTAGCTGGTCATCGCTGTCCTCTCGCCAGGAGCCGGCCGTGCGGCTCGCGCGTCCGGGTCGACGCGGTCGCCGCGCAGCCAGGTCTGCCGGACGACGCCGGTCAGCCGCTGCCCGGCGTACGCGCGAGATCGGGTTCTTGTGCAGCAGCCGCGCCGGGTCGACGACGAACTCGGCGTCCGGGGCGAGCACGCACAGGTCGGCGTCGGCGCCGACCGCGATGCGTCCCTTGTGCGCCGAGCCCGACCCGGTCGGCCGGCGCGGTCGCCATCCAGCGCACCACGTCGGCGAAGCGAATGCCCGCGCGCCCGCGCGGCGGTCCAGACGACCGGCAGGCCGAGCTGCACCGACGCGATGCCGCCCCAGGCCGCGCCGAAGTCGCCGGTGTCGAGCCGCTTGAGCTCGACCGTGCACGGCGAGTGGTCGGAGACGACCATGTCGATGTCGCCGTCGCGCCAGCCCGGCCCACAGCCGGTCCTGGTTCGCGCCGTCGCGGATCGGCGGGCAGCACTTGAACTGCGTCGCGCCGTCCGGGATCGGCTCCGCGTCGAAGCGCGAGGTAGTGCGGGCAGGTCTCGACCGACACGTCGACGCCGGCCGCGCGCGCGGCGTGCAGCTCGGGCAGCGCGTCGGCGCTCGACAGGTGCAGGATGTGCGCGCGCCCGCCGGTCGCCGCGGCGGCTGCGAGCACGTCGTCGATCGCGCGGTCCTCGGCAGCGGGCGGTCGCGAGCGCAGGAACGTCGAGTACGCCGCGCCCGCTCGCGGGCGGTGCGTGCGTCGATGACGCCGGCGTCCTCGGCGTGGACGATCAGCAGCGCGCCGAGCCGGGCGGTCTCGGCTCATCGCCGCGGCGAAACCGTCGGCGTCCAGCGGCGGGAACTCCGCGACGCCGGAGTCGATGAGGAAGCACTTGAACCCGAACACGCCGGCCTCGTGCAGCGGCTCGAGGTCGGTCGAGGTTGCCCGGCACCGCGCCGCCCCAGAAACCGACGTCGACGTGCGCCTGCGACCGCGCGCGCTCCTGCTTGGCACGCAGCCCGGCGAGCGTCGTCGTCGGCGGGATGCTGTTGAGCGGCATGTCGATGATCGTGGTGACGCCGCCCGCGGCTGCCGCTCGCGTCGCGGTGTCGAAGCCTTCCCATTCGGTGCGGCCCGGCTCGTTGACGTGCACGTGGGTGTCGACCAGCCCGGGCAGCAGCACTTCGTCGTCGGCCAACTCGACGAGCTCGCCGCGTCGATCGTGCGCGTCGAACGGCTCGATCGCCGCGATCCGTCCGTCGCGTACCGCGACGACGCACGAAACCTCGGCGCCGTCGACGATCGCCCGCCGCGCGCGGAACGCGCGGTCGACGCCGCTCACAGCCGAGCGTCGGCCGATGCGGGCGCCGATCCGACGCAGCAGCGGGCCGGGAGCGGTGAACGCCTCGTCGCGATCGGCTGGTCTCGTCGAGCAAGGTGTACACAGCGTCGAATCCTGCAGCTGCGCAGACGCGCCTCGTCGAGCTGGCAGCGGCCGGCGACCGCGACGACCGGGACGTGCGCCGCGCGCGCAGCAGCGGCGACGCCGGCCGGCGCCTTGCCGTGCAGCGTCTGCTCGTCCAGCGATCCCTCGCCGGTGACGACGAGATCGGCGCCGGCGAGTTCGTCGGCGAAGTGCACGAGCTCGAGCACCAGTTCGACACCGGGACGCAGCGTGCCACCGAGCACCGCGATCGCGCCGAAACCGACCCCGCCGGCCGCACCCGCGCCGGGAACCGCGCGCAGGTCCTCGCCGATCGCCGCCGCCACGACGTCGGCCCAGTTGCCGAGTGCGGCGTCGAGCCGGCTGACCTGTTCCGGGTCGGCACCCTTCTGCGGCGCGTAGATCGCGGCAGCACCCTTGTCGCCGGTCAGCGGGTTGTCGACATCGCAGGCGATCTCGAGCCGCGCATGCGCAAGCTGCGGGTGCAGACCGCTGAGGTCGAGGGTCGCCGCCTCGTGCGCGCCGAGCCCACCGGCGCCGACCTCAGTCGCCGTCCGCATCGACCACCCGCGCACCGAGTGCCTGCACCATGCCGATGCCACCGTCGGTCGACGCGCTGCCGCCGATGCCCAGCACGATGTGCGTGCACCCGGCGTCGAGCGCCGCGGCGATCACCTCGCCCACGCCGCGGCTGGTCGCGGCCATCGGCGCGAGGTCGTTGCCGAGCATCGCCAGGCCGGCCACGGCGGCCAGCTCGACGACGGCATCCGTGCCACGACGCACGTACGACGTCGCGCGGAGCTCGCCGGTCGGCCCGCTCGCGATGACCGGCACGCGGGTGAAGCCGTCGGCTTCGAAGGCGTCGAGCATGCCGTCGCCGCCGTCGGCCACCGGCACCGTCACGACGTCGATGTCCGGACGGGACGAGGCGATGCCCTCCGCGAGGTACCCGGCGACCTCGGCGGCAGTCAACGTCCCCTTGAACTTGTCCGGGGCAAGCAGGACGCGCGGCATCGGCTGCAACCTGAGCCAACATCAGTCGAGGTTGGCGTACAGCGCGGTCGGGGCGTCGGCGCCGGACGCGGCCAGCTCCTCGAACTCGGTGATGTTGTCGATCTCGAGCCCCATCGACACGTTGGTGATCCGCTCCAGGATCACCTCGACGATGACGGGCACCCGGTGCTCGACGATCATCTTCTTGGCCTGCTCGAGCGCGGGCAGGATCTCGTCCGGGTCGAACACGCGGATCGCCTTGCAGCCAAGCCCTTCGGCCACCTTGACGTGGTCGACGCCGTAACCGTTGAGCTCGGGGGCATTGATGTTGTCGAAGGACAGCTGCACGCAGTAGTCCATGTCGAAGCCGCGTTGCGACTGCCGGATCAGCCCGAGGTAGGCGTTGTTCACCAGCACGTGGATGTACGGGATGTTGAACTGCGCGCCGACGGCCAGCTCCTCGATCATGAACTGGAAGTCGTAGTCACCCGACAGCGCGACGACCGTGGCGTCGGGATCCGCGGTCGCGACACCGAGCGCAGCCGGCACGGTCCAGCCCAGCGGGCCGGCCTGCCCGGCGTTGATCCAGTGCCGCGGCTTGAACACGTGCAGCAGTTGCGCGGCCTGGATCTGCGAGAGCCCGATCGTGCTCACGTACCGAACGTCCTTGCCGAACGCGCGATTCATCTCCTCGTAGACGCGCTGCGGCTTGATCGGGACGTCGTCGAAGTTCGTCTTGCGCAGCAGGGTGCGCTTGCGCTGCAGGCACTCCGCGCTCCACGCGCTGCGGTCGGGACGGGCGCCGATCGCGCGCTGCCTCGACGAACAGCTGCAGCGCCGCCTTCGCATCCGACACGATGCCGTAGTCGGGCGCGAAGACGCGGCCGATCTGCGTCGGCTCGATGTCGACGTGCACGAACGTGCGGCCGTTGGTGTACGTGTCGATGCCGCCGGTGTGCCGGTTGGCCCAGCGGTTGCCGATGCCGAGCACGAAGTCGGCAGCCAGCATCGTGGCGTTGCCGTAGCGCCTTGACGTCTGCAAGCCGACCATGCCCGCGTTCAGGTCGTGGTCGTCGGGGATGCTGCCCCAGCCCATCAGGGTCGGGACGACCGGCACGCCGGTCAGCTCGGCGAACTCGACGAGCAAGTCGGCGGCATCGGCATTGATGATCCCGCCACCGGCGACGATCAGCGGCCGCTGCGCTGCGTCGAGCATGTCGAGCGCCTTGTCGATCTGCGCGCGCGTCGCGCTCGGCTTGTAGGCGGGCAGCGGCGCGTAGGTCTCGACGTCGAACTCGATCTCGGTCTGCTGCACGTCGATCGGCAGGTCGATGAGCACCGGCCCCGGACGTCCCGACCGCATCAGGTGAAACGCCTGCTGGAACGTGCCCGGCACCTGCGCCGCCTCGAGAACGGTCACCGCCATCTTCGTCAGCGGCTTGGCGATCGATGCGATGTCGACGGCCTGGAAATCCTCTTTGTGCAACTTCGCCACCGGTGCCTGCCCGGTGATGCACAGGATCGGGATCGAGTCGGCACTGGCCGAGTACAGACCGGTGATCATGTCGGTGCCGGCCGGCCCGCTCGTGCCGACGCAGACGCCGATATTGCCGGCGGCCGCGCGCGTGTAACCCTCGGCCATGTGCGACGCGCCCTCGACGTGCCGCGCGAGCGTGTGCTCGAGGCCGCCGTTGGTCTTCATCGCCTTGTAGAACGGGTTGATCGCCGCGCCGGGCAGCCCGAAGACGCGCGTGACGCCTTCCTTCTTCAAGATCTCCACCGCGGCCTGTGCCGCTGTCATGCGTGCCATTGGGTAGTGCTCCGTTCGTTTGATCTGCTAGTCGCCGGCCCTGCCGGCGAGGCGCTCGACGCCGCGCAGCAGTGCCGAGTGGTCGAGGTTGCCGTCGCCGCACGCGCGTGCGGATGCCATCAGTTGCGCGACGATCGCGCCGACCGGCAGTACCACGCCGGCTTCGCGAGCGGCCGAGGTGACGATGCCCATGTCCTTGTGGTGCAGGTCGATGCGGAAGCCCGGTTCGAACGACCGGCCGAGCATGTTCGACTTCTTCTGCTCCAGCACCTTCGAGCCGGCGAGGCCGCCGCCGAGCACTTCGAGCGCAGCTTCGGTGTCGACGCCATATGCCTCGAGGAACACGAGCGCTTCGGCGAGCACCTGGATGTTCGTGCCGACGATGAGCTGGTTGGCCGCCTTGACGGTCTGCCCGGCACCGCTCGGGCCGACATGCACGATCGTCTTGCCGACGGCTTCGAATACCGCCTTGGCCGCGGCGAAGTCTTCGGCGTCGCCGCCCACCATGATCGACAGCGCGGCGTTCTTCGCGCCCGCTTCGCCACCGGACACCGGCGCGTCGAGCAGCCGGAAACCCTTGTCGGCTGCGGTCGTGGCGAGGGCCGCTGTCACGTCCGGCCGGATGCTCGAGAAGTCGATCACGAGCGCGCCGGCCGGCGCGTTGGCGAAGACGCCGTCGTTGCCGGTCAGCACGTCCTGCACATCGGGCGAGTCGGGCACCATGACGGCGACGATGTCGGCGTCGGCAACGGCATCGGCGATCGACGACGCCTGCCGCCCGCCCGCCTCGACGAGCGGCTTCGCGCGATCGGGGCTGCGGTTGTACCCACTCACCTGGAAGCCGGCCTGCTGAAGATGCACGGCCATCGGGCTGCCCATGATGCCCAGGCCGATGAAGGCAATGTTGGTCATCTGCTCACTTCCTCATTTCCTGCGTCAGCGCGACGCGGCACGCCGCTCGCGCGGCAGCCAGTTCAGGCTCGTCTCGGTGTCAGTGGTCGGCTTGTACTCGAGCCCCACCCAGCCGGAGTAACCGCGGCCGGACAGATCGGCCACGTAGCGGTCGAGCTCCAGCTCGCCGGAGCCCGGCTCGCCCCGCCCTGGCCAGTCGGCGATCTGCACGTGGCCGACGAGATCGGCGTGCTTCGCGATGGCTTGATCGAGGTCGTCGCCGTTGTTGGCGAGATGGAAGAGGTCGCACAAGAACGCGACGTTGGGGTGGCCGGCGTTGCGTACCGCGTGGACGACCGCCACCGCGTCGTCGGCGGTGCGCAGCGGGTAGGGCTTCGGGCCGCTGACCGCCTCGATCAGGACGGTCGCGCCGATCCGCGCCGCGGCGTCGGCAGCCGCGCCGAGGTTGGCCAGCGCCAGTTCGTCCTGCTGCGTCGGGGTGGCCTCGTCGACCCGGTTGCCGTACAGCGCGTTGAACGCCGAGACCCCGAGCCGCTCGCCGAGGCCGACCGTCACCTCGATGTTGTCGCGGAACTGGCTCGACCGCGCCGGTATCGACAGCACCCCGCAATCGGGGCCGGCCAGATCGCCGGCGAAGAAGTTCAGCCCGACGAGCTGCACACCGGCGTCGGTGACCGCGCCGACGAACGCGTCGATGTCGGCGTCACCAGGCACCGGCTGGTCGGGCCAGGGCCACCAGAACTCGATCGCGTCGAAGCCGGCTGCCTTTGCCGCGGCGGGCCGTTCGAGCAGCGGCAGCTCGGTGAACATGATCGAGCAGTTGGTCAAGTAGTTCAGTGCGTGGTCAGTCATTGCGTACTCCGGTAGTTGGCCGTCAGAGGAAGGACGGCACGGCAAGCCAGGCGTCACCGGCGTCGGATGCGTCGTCGCGCGTCACGGTCGCTTCGATGAGTCCGTACGGACGGTCGGCGGCGATGAAGACCTCGCCGCTGTTCTGCAAGCCGAACGGTGTGAGGTCGACGAGGAAGTGGTGCTTGTTGGGTGCCGAGAACTTGAGCTCGGCGACGTCGTCACGCGTGGTGAGAACCTGCTCGCCCATCAGGTAGAGCGTCTCTTGCAACGCGCGGCTGTACGTTGTCGCGAACGTCTCGAGCAACGTCGCCTGAATGCTGTCGTAGGCCTTGTTCCAGTCGACGTCGGTGCCCTCGTAGCGCCAGGCAGCGACGAGGGACGTGGCCAGGATCCGGTCGTCGGTCTCCTGCAGGGTCGTGTACTCGTCCTTGAGGAAGCCCTTGAACTCGGAGCCGGTCGACTTGAGCACGACGAGGTCGCGCACGCCGGACACCACCCAGACCTTCTGCTGCGACCCGCGACCGCTGACGGTGACCACGGTCGTGCGCACCGCCCCACCGCGGCGGACAAACGCATGATCATGCCCGGCGCCGCCGACCTGGATCCGATCCCACGGGTACTGCTCGACCTTGATCTGGGCGTCGGTGGCCTTCGGCGCGGCGTCGAGGAAATGCTTGCCGAGCGCGATCGCGTAATCCTCCGGCGAACTCACCCCGTGCGACTTCGCATAGGCGAACGCGGTGTTCTTCTGCGTGTCGGTGGGCAGCACGTCGGCCTGATCGCCGACGGTGTGCGCCGCGCTGAACTCGCCGCGCAGCGAGGTGGACACGTTGAGGTCGACGATCTCGTGCCGAGCGGTGTCCCGATACACCCGCACCACGCGGTTCTCGGCCTTGCCGTACTGGTTTGCCCCGAGGGAGATGCCCATCCCGGCCTCCTACTGTACTTCCGTAATACGGAAACTTACTACCGAATAGTGGAACTATATTGCATCCGGACGGACGTCGTCAACGGCCCGGACGGGCCAGCTCGGCCAGTTCGGCCGTACTGAGCCCGGTCGCGCCGTGCACCTCGTCGGGGGTGGTGGCGCCGCAATGCAGCGCGCGCAGGATGAAGTCGGCCAGGGCCCGCGCGGTGGCCGGCTCGTCGAGGATTGCCGAGCTGGTGCGCTCGACGTAGCGGCGCAGCCGGCCGGTGGCCCGGTCGAGCCCGTCGCGATAGAAGCCGATCGTCGCGGCATAGCGGGTCGGCAGCTGGGCCGGATGCAGATCCCAGCCCTGGTAGTAGCCGCGTTCGAGGGAGCGGCGCACCAGTTGCAGGTGCAGCGCCCACCCGGTTCGGATCGCCTTCTCGTCGCCGACCGGGAGGATGTTGGTGGAGCCGTCGGACAGGCGCACGCCGGTGCCGGCCGCAGCGGCCTGCATGACGAGCTTTGCGTGATCGGCCACCGGGTGGGCCATGCTCTGGTACTCGGCAGCGATGCCGCAGAAGGCCGAGTAGTCGTAGGTGCCGTAGTGCAGCGCGGTGCACCGCCCGCCGGCGGCGTGCACCATCCGGGCGACGAGCGCGGTGCCGTCCGGCCCGAGGATCGATTGCGGCGTCTCGACCTGGATCTCGAACCGGAGCGCGCCCGCATCGAGGGCGAGTTCGCGTTCGAGTTCGGTGCACACGTAGACCATCGCCTCGACTTGATCGACGCTGGTGACCTTCGGCAGCGTGACGACGAATCCGTCGAGCGGCGCGCCTGATTCGACCAGTCCGCTGACGAACATCGTCAGGGTGCGCAGGCCGCGGCGCCGCGTCGGTGCCTCGAACGACTTGATCCGGATCCCGTGGAACGGCGCTGCCGAGCCCGACGTCACGCTGGCCGCCAGGTGCGCGGCCGCTGCGACCGCATGCTCGTCCTCGACGCCGTCGGCACGCGCGCCGTAGCCGTCCTCGAAGTCGATGCGCAGATCCTCGATCGGCTCGCAGGCAAGCTTGCTGCGTACCCGCGCGGACAGGTCGGCGGCGTCGCCGCCGGTCGCGGCGACGAGCTCGGTGAACAGATCGTGGTGCTCGTCCAGCGTCGCGATCGCCTGCCCGCCCCACTCCGGGCACAGCTGCGCATCGAAGCGGTCCGCCGGGACGTACACGGTGTGGATCGGCTGCCGCCCGGCCCGATCGCCCGGGAATCGCGCGGCCAGGGCGGCGTCGGCCGCTGCCAGCCGCGCGTCGAGTTCATCACCGAGCCGGGTGGCGTCGAGGTGCGCCATGGTCACCGCCGTCCAAGAGCTGATTTCTGTACAGCGGATATTATCTTCTGTAATGCGGAAGTCAATGCAGATTGGCCGACTCGCAGATCCCCGACCGTAATACGAAAGACGGGCCGCCGGATGCCCCCGGCGGCCCGTCGCTTCGAAGCGGACTAGCTCAGTGTCAGCGCCGTGTCGTCGATGAGGAACGACGTCTGCAGTGAGGAGTCCTCCGTGCCGGTCCACTTCACCGTCACGGTCTGCCCGGCGTAAGCGCTCAGCGACACCGATCGCTGGACGTACCCGCTGCCCTTGTTGAGGTTGCTGAACGACTGCACCGTGGTGCCGTTGGCAGTGACCGTCAGCTTGTCGTAGGCGGTGCTGGTCGTGGTCTCGGCGGTGGTGATGTACAGGTAGTACGTCAGCGTCGCCGAGCAACCCGCCGGGATCGTCACCGACTGCGACAGCGTGTCGGTGTGCGTCGTCCCGTAGCCGTCCAGCCATGCGTAGCCGGTACCGGTGCGCGAGTGCGCGCCGTCGGTGTTGATCACACCGCTGGTCTGCGACCAGCCGGTGGCACCCGACTCGAAGCCCGGGTTGGTGAACTTCTGCCCGCTGCAGCCGCCGCCGCCAGACGTCGAGATCGTCCAGGTGAACGAGGTGCTACCCGACGCATTCGTCGAGTCCTTCGCGGTCACCGTCGGCGAGAACGTGCCGGCGGCCGAAGGCGTTCCGGAGATCAGCCCGGAGGAGGCGTTGATCGACAGCCCGGTCGGGAGGCCGGTCGCGCTGTAGGTGAGCGCCGCGCCGCCCGAGTCCGTGGCCGAGATCTGCAGCGACGTCGCCGTGCCGACCGTCCCCGTCTTGTTGCCCGGGTTGGTGACGGTGACGGTGTTACCGCCGCTGCCGCCGCCCACGATCGCGTGCGACAGGTCGCAGCGGTTCGTGTCGTTGGACCAGCTGGACTGCTCGGCGAAGGTACCGGTGGTGAACGTGACGTTTGCCGCCGCGCCCTGCCCCGAGCTCAGCCACGCACACTCGTCCGAGTTCTCCTCGCCGTTGGCCGACCCACCGGTGTGGTTGGTCCACCCGCCGGCCGGGTTCTGGTCGGACATCATCTCGTGCCACTCGTGGCCGAGGGTCATCGTGTAGCCGTCCAGCGTGCCGGCGCTGCCCGAGTTGACGAAGTTGACGCCGCAGCCTGCGCCGGAGTCCATGTTGTAGGGCTGGTTGCTGAACGCGATGTCGCCGTAGGACGACGAGACACCGACGTCACCGTTCCAGTCGTGCCACGCGCAGTACTGGCCCTGGTAGTTGTCCGGGTTCGTGCCGTGCGGCGACATGATCACGTAGTAGGCGTAGCGGTTGGACGCAGCCGTCGTGTTGCCGAAGTGCGCCGCGGCCTTGACCGCCTCGGAGCCGAGCTGCGCGGCCGTTGCCGCCGACGGTGAGGCGGCCGAGTTGTCGTACCAGACGCCGGAGAGCACGCCACCGGACTGGTAGCGGGATGAAGTTCGCGTTGGACGGGCAGCTGGTCGCACCGGTGGCGACGTTCGGGCCGTCGCACCACTGGGTGAGGTCGGCCGACCACAGCTCGTTACCCGTACCGATTCCCTTGAACATGTTCTGCGCAGCCGGCGCGCCCTTGTCCGGGTCGCCGGTGAAGCTGGTGATGCCGTTGGTGGTGCTCGCGGTGCCCCACTGGGTTCCGTAGAAGACCAGGTAGACCTTGGAATGCCCGCTCTGCACACCGATCCCGTCGACGCCGCCGCCGTAGGAAAGGGTGTTCGGGCCGGTAGCCGCCGCAGCCTTGTGCGACTTCGCCCAAGACTTCATCTTGGCGTTGTCGGCCAGTGTCGGGACCGCCCCGTGGCGGTAGCTGTGTCCGTACGCGGGCGAGTACGGGTTGCGCACTCCGGGATGCGTCGAGGACGGGGCCGCGCCGGCAAGGGCCGGGGCGGAGATCGCAGCGACGGTCATCGCCGCGGATCCGACGAGGACGGTCAGTCCTCGTAGAGCAACGTTCACGGTGCCTCCTGGTAGATGTGGGCCCCACCACGAGACCCTCCGGAAATGTAGGGTCTCGTGCCGCTTCTAGGAGTAAGTCCGGATTGTCAGGTACTGGCCTGGCAGGAAGTGACCCGTCAAATCGGGAACTTGGCCGGAAACGGTCCTGTTGCGCCGCGCTGACTACCCTCGATGTGTGGAACTGACCCACTTGGACGAGACCGGCGCGGCCCGGATGGTCGACGTTTCGGCGAAGGACGTCACGGTACGTACCGCGCACGCGCAGGGCGGTTCGTGACCACGGCCGAGGTGATCGCGCTGCTGCGCCGCGACGGGCTGCCCAAGGGCGACGCGCTCGCGGTGGCCCGGATCGCCGGGCTGGCCGGCGCCAAGCGCACCGCCGACCTCGTCCCGCTGTGCCATCCGGTGGCGCTGCACGGGGTCACCGTCGACCTCGACGTGCAGGCCGACAGCATCGTGATCGACGCGACGACCCGCACCGCCGATCGCACCGGCGTCGAGATGGAGGCGCTGACCGCGGTCGTCACGGCGGGCCTCGCGCTCTACGACATGGTCAAGGCGGTGGACCGGTCGGCGCAGCTCACCGACGTCCGACTGCTCGAGAAGTCCGGCGGCCGGTCTGGCGAATGGAACCGCACGTGAAGGCAGCGGTCATCACCTGTTCGAACCGGTCGGCAGCCGGCGCGCGCGCGGACGAGTCCGGTCAACTGATCGCCACCTGGCTCGCCGACACCGGCCACGAGGTGGTCAGCCAGGTCGTGGTGCCCGACGAGATCGAGGCGATCCGGAGCGCAGTGCGCGACGCGCTGGCGGCGGGCGCGCGCGGTCGTCTTGACCACCGGTGGCACGGGCCTGACGCCGACTGACGTGACGCCCGAGGCGGTCCGTCCGCTGCTCGATCGCGAGGTTCCGGGGATTGCCGAGGCGCTGCGCTTGGTATCCCGCGACAAGGTGCCGACGTCAGTGCTGTCGAGAGGCGTGGCCGGGACGATCGGTACCTCGCTGATCGTCACGCTGCCGGGCTCGCCAGGCGGCGTGCGCGACGGGATCAGCGTGCTGAGTCCGTTGCTCTCCCATGCGGTGGACCAGCTCGCCGGTGGTGATCACCGGTGATCGTCGAGGTCACGGACACCACGCTCGACGTGGCGGCGCACGAGGCAGCGGTCGCGCACGTGCGCGCCGGCGCGACGGTGTCGTTCTGCGGGGTGGTTCGCGAGCACGACCACGGCCGCGCGGTGACGCGGCTCGAGTACCACGCGCATCCGTCAGCCGCCGACGTGCTGCGCGAGGTGGCCAAGGAATTTGCCGAGCTGCCCGACGTGCTCGCGATCGCGGTCAGCCATCGGGTGGGCACGCTCGAGGTGGGCGACGTGGCGCTGGTGGCGGCGGTGTCGACGGCGCATCGCCGCGAGGCGTTCGACATCTGCGCTCGCCTCGTCGACGAGGTCAAGCACCGGCTGCCGGTCTGGAAGCGGCAGGTGTTCGCCGACGGCACCGACGAGTGGGTCAACTGCCCGTAGGTCATGCCTCCGGCGATTGGTTTGCACCCGCCGTGGTCGCTATATGGCCGAATCCGGTCGATATAGCGGCCGCGCTGGGTGCAAACCGAGTGCGGTCAGCTGTCGGTGTTGAGCGGCGGGGTCTCCTGCTTGAGCGGCTCGGGGTCCTTCTGCAGCGGTGCCGTCTCGGCCTTGAGCGGGTCGACGGTGCCCGCGGCCGGCGGCTTGGCCTTGCCGTCGAGGACCTCTTCGACGCGCGAGGCGACCGAGTGGATCTGCTGGCTGTACTTGCCACCGGTCACCTTGTCCAGGTTGCCGGCGAGGACGTCGACGCCCTGCGCGGCACGAACCCGGGCCTGCTCGGCGATCGGTCCGGCGGCGGCTGCGGCCTGTCCGGCGAGAACGGTGGCGCGTTCGCGCGCCTGGGCGGCGAGCGGTCCGGCAGCGGCCGCGGCCTGGCCGGCCAGTTCGGTCGCCTTCTGGCGCAGTGGCTCTGCTGCGGCGGCGGCTTGGCTAGCCAGTTCGGCTGCCTTGTCGGTGAGCTTGCCGGGGTCGGCCATGAGTTTCTCCTCGTGCAGTCGGATACCGCTCATCCCATCAAAGCACCGGCGCGCGAACTACGACGAGGCGCACACTGTGTTCGTGAACGCACCCCGCGACCCGAAGCCCGCGCGCCCGCCGGCGCCGGACGACGATCCGGTGCTGCCTGAGACCACCCGTGACGAGCGCGACGCCGGCTGGGGCGACGATCCGCAGTCGGGCCGGCGCGACGACGACTGGTATCGCCGAGAGCGGCCGCCGCACCACGAGTGATTCAGAGGGTCTTTGCCGGACCCTGCTGGGCCTGGAGCAGGTCGCGGATCTGTTCGAGCAGCACGACATCCTCGGCCTTCGCCTCCGGTTCGGCCACCTCGCCGTCAGCAAGGCGCCGCGCGCGCCGCGCCGCCATCGCGTTGAGCGGAACGACGATCAGGAAGTAGATCGCGGCGGCGACGATCAGGAACGAGATGATCTGGTTGATCAGGTCGCCGTAGAAGAACCTGCTGCCGTTGATCGTGAAGTACAGCGTGCGGAAGTCTGGTTTGCCGCCGATGGCGGCGAGGATCGGCGTGATGATGTCGGCTACCAGCGCGTCGACCACAGCCTTGAACGCGGCACCGATGACTACCGCAACGGCCAGATCGACCACATTGCCGCGCATGATGAAGTCTTTGAAGCCCTTGAGCACAGCTGCCCCCTCGCCTCGATGCCGGGTGTCGTCGCCGCGGCGTTCAGGCGCAGCCTAGGGGAGATTGTCGGTGATCAGCACCAACGTCCGGTTGGCGTAGCGGGCCAACTCGACAGCGACGCCGCGTTCGGTCGCGACCGTGACGACCGTGCCCGTGTCGCTGGTCAGGCCCGTGCCGCCGGCGCGCACCGAGAGCACGCGTAGATGGTCGGCGACCAGCGCTGCGTCGCCACCGGTGTCGGCCGGCGCGCAGAGGATGCCCACCTGATCGCCCGCGGCTACGTCTCCGGCGGACGAGACGGTGACCGGCACCGCGACCTGGCCCGGATGCAGTTTCGGACGGTCGGCGGGCCGGGCGGGAGCCTGCGGCACCAGCGCCGATCCGGCAGCGAGCAACAGGCAGATGAGGGCGGCGATGCGCCGTGGCCAGCGACCGATGCGGACGGCCAGACGCTGCAGCGACACGGACATGCAGCGAGGCTAGGACGCGTGGCGCAGTGCTCTCAGTGCCTGCGGCGCGACTGTGGAAAGCCCGCGCGGGCTGTGGACCGACTGGTCAGGCGGAGGCGGCAGCGGCCGGTTTCGAGTCGCCGCCCGTGCCGGACTTGAACTCGGGCTTCGACTTCGCAGTGTCGGACTTCGGCGTCGAGTCGGATTTGGAGTCGGACTTCGAGTCGGACTTCGAGTCGGACTTCGAGTCGGACTTCGAGTCGGAGCGTGATTCCGCGGAGCTTGCCCGGTTGTCGGTGCGGTAGAAGCCGGAGCCCTTGAAGACCACGCCGACCGAGCCGTACACCTTGCGGACGGGCCGATGGCAGACCGGGCACTCGGACGCCGCTGGGTCGGTGAACGACTGCACGAGCTCGAACCGGTTCCCGCACTGGTTGTCGGTGCAGGCGTACTGGTAGGTCGGCATGGTCACGTTCCTCGATCAGCTAACGACGGGTGCCCGATTGGCACTCTAACTCTACGACTGCTAACCATGGTCGCCCATGAACGATTCCCACGTCCAGTCAGGTGCGGCCAATCTCATGCCAGCCGGCGCTCGGCGTGACATAGGCGGTTACTGGGATATCCCACTCGTCGCTGGGCAGGTGCGCCCGCAGCTCGCTGTCGTAGAGCAGCGCCACGATCGGCGTGTCGGGCCCGACTCGCGCCAGCGCGCGGTCGTACGAACCCCCGCCGCGCCCCAGCCTCGTGCCGTCGGCGGCCACGGCCAGCGCCGGGACGAGCACGGCATCGGCGGTGCCGATCGCGTCGACGTCCAGCGGCACATCGCCGGGCAGCGCGACCCAGTCGAGGTCGCGGTCGGGCAACGTCACGGGGACGAGCACGCGCACCCCGCCCTTGACCATCGCCTCGAGCAGCTCCATCGAACCGGGCTCGGTACGCAACGGGCGGAACGCCGCGACAGACCTCCATTGCTCGGTGTCCAGCCTGGCCAGCACAGCGGCCCGCACTGCCGCCCGAGCCGCGGCAATGGCGTCAGGCGTCAAGGCGCGGCGTTCCTGCAGCAGCTCGTCGCGCAGATCCTGCTTGTCCACGGCGGTCACGGCGTAGTCACAGTGCAATTGTGACCCCGTTAGTCTCGGGACATGGCGAATCGTGCGGTCCATAAGGCAGTCATTCCCGCCGCCGGACGCGGCACCCGGTTCTTACCGTTCACCAAGTCCGTCCCCAAAGAACTCGCGCCCATCGTGACGACTCCTGCACTGGAGTTCGTCATCGCCGAGGCTGCCGAGAACGGCATCACCGACGTGTTGCTCGTCGTCAGCCCGGACAAGGCCGAGATCGTCGAATACTTCCGTCCCAACGAGGATCTCGAGAACGCGCTGGAGAAGAAGGGCGACACCGACGCGCTCGCCCTCGTGCGCCGCGCGCCCGAGCTGGCCACGGTGCACCAGATCGACCAGCTCGATCCCCGCGGACTCGGCGACGCAGTGGCGCACGGCGAGGGCTTTGCCGACGGCGAGGGCGTCGCCGTGCTGCTGCCCGACGATCTGATCGACGACCGCGATCCGTTGCTCAGCACGATGCTCGAGGTCTACGCCGAACACGGCGGCATCGTCATCGGGTTGATCGACGTTCCGCGCGCGGACATCAGCAAGTACGGCAGTGTCAAGTTGACGCCCGACAGCGACCCGTCCGCCGACGTCGTGGCGATCGTCGAACTGGTCGAGAAGCCGCCGGCCGACACGGCGCCCAGCACGCTGGCCATCATCGGTCGCTACGTCCTGCCGCCGGAGATCTTCGACGCGCTGCGCACGACCGAGCCGGGCGCGAAGGACGAGATCCAGCTGACCGATGCGATGCAGCAGCTCGCGCACGGCGATGTGCCGGTGCACGGCGTGGTCTTCCGCGGCCGCCGCTACGACACCGGCAACGGCCTGGACTACATGAAGTCGGTGGTCCAGCTGGCCGAGCGTCATCCTGACATCGGTGCTGAGTTCAGCGCGTGGCTGAGGGAGTATGTGACGGGTGGCAGCTGACGACAACCGCCTGCGGACCGTCGATGAACATCTCGCGACGGTGCTGGACGGGATCGGGTCGATCGACCCGATCGAGCTGACCCTGCTCGACGCGCAGGGGTTGGTGCTCGCCGAAGGCGTCAACACGCCGATTCCGCTGCCCGGTTTCGACAACTCCGCCATGGACGGCTACGCGGTGCGCAGCGTCGACACCAAGTACGCGTCGGCCGACGAACCGACGACCCTGCCCGTCATCGGCGATGTCGCTGCCGGCGCGAAGTCGCGCTCCGGGATGGGCCCTGGGCTGGCGATGCGCATCATGACCGGAGCACCCATCCCGACCGGCGCCGACGCGGTGATCCCGCTCGAGGACACCAACCGCGGCGTGGCGCGCGTCGAGATCCGCCGCCCGGTGCGCAACGGCGAGTGCATCCGGCGCGCCGGTGAGGATCTGGCTGCGGGCGCGCCGGCGCTCGGCGCCGGCGCCGCGCTCGGCCCCCAGCAGATCGCATTGCTCGCCGCGGTAGGTCGGGATCGCGTGCTCGTCCGTCCCCGCCCCCGTGTGCTGGTGATCAGCACCGGCAGCGAGCTCGTCGAGGTCGGGCAGCGGCCGGGCTTCGGTGAGGTGTCCGATGCCAACTCGTACCTGATCGCCGCCGCCGCGAAGGACGCCGGCGCCGACGCTCGCCGGTACGGCATCGTCCCCGATGATCACTCGACGCTGCTCGATGTGCTGGAGAACCAGCTGTTGCGTGCGGACATGCTCGTGACCACCGGTGGGGTGTCGATGGGCGCCTTCGACGTGGTCAAGCAGGCACTGTCCGAACTGGGGACGGTCGAGTTCACCCGGGTGGCGATGCAACCGGGCAAGCCGCAGGGTTTCGGGCACCTCGGCAACCGGGTGCCGATCTTCTGCCTGCCCGGCAACCCGGTAAGCGCCCTGGTGTCCTTCGAGGTGTTCGTCCGTCCGGCGATCCGCAAGCTGCTCGGCAAGCGCAACCTGCAGCGCGCGACCGTCCAGGCCGCGGCGCTCGAGCGCATCGAGAGTCCGGCCGGCGTGCGGCAGTACCGCCGCGGGGTGCTGCACCGCGAGGCGACCGGCGGGTACAGCGTTTCCCTCGTCGGCGGCCCCGGCTCGCACCTGATCGCGTCGATGGCGTCGTCCAACTGTCTTGTGGTCATCGACGAAGAGGTGACTGAAGTGGTTGCCGGCGCACGGGTCACCGTCATCCCACTGCTACTTGCGAATAGATGACCGCGCATCCGGGGTGGCCGGCGAAGCTGGCGGCTGGGCCGGTCCAGTTGCGTCCGCCTCGGTTGCGAGATGGCCGGGCGTGGAGCGAGGTGCGGCTGCGCAACCAGGCGTGGCTCGAACCGTGGGAGCCGTCCTCGCCGTTCCCGTGGCGTGACCGGAATTCCTCGGGCGCGTGGCCGCAGATGCATTCGGCGCTCAAGCGTGCGGCGCGCAACGGCACGATGCTGCCGTTCATGTTGATCTACGGTGGCCGCTTGGCCGGGCAGATGACGGTGTCCAACATCGTGCACGGGGTGCAGCGGTCTTGCACGGTCGGCTACTGGATCGACGGCGCGCTCGCCGGCCGGGGAATCATGCCCACCGCACTCGCACTGGTGATCGACCACTGCTTCACCGAGGTGTCCCTGCACCGGGTCGAGATCGACATCCGCCCGGAGAACAAGGCCAGCCTGCGCGTGGTCGAGAAGCTCGGGCTGCGGCGCGAGGGCTATTACGAGCGCTACCTCGACATCGACGGCGCCTGGCGTGACCACGTCGCCTATGCGCTGACCATCGAGGAGCTCAGGGGGCAGACGATGCTCTCCCGGCTCGGCCGGTTGCCCGCCCCGCCGTCGTGGCGGTCGGAACGCACCTGAAAGTCGCCTTCAACCTCTAGTTGACGGTCTGTCGCCGACACGCCGAGTGTCCTGCCGGATTACCCCGTATTTGCTGGCTAACTTGATCAGGCGTGTTACGGGTGTGACTGGAGGTGCGAAGGTGCTGTCGCCGATGATGACCGTCTTCGTGCTTGCGGTCCTGTGGCTGATCGTCGTCGTCCCGATGCTGTTCCGCCGGCATGACGAGCGCCGCCGGGAAAAGTCCGTGGACGGTTTCGGCAGGTCGATGCGTGCCCTTGGCCGGCGCGTCCCTGCCGCCGATGCACGCGCAGAGGTCTTCGTTCCGAGCGCGCGACGCGCGGAAGAAAAAGCGGTGTCGACCCGCCGCCCCGTGCCCGCTGCCCAGGAGGCGCTGATGTACCCGGTCGATCGATCCGAGATGTCCGAGGCTCGGGCGCAGATGATGGCGCGCCGCCGCCGCTCGCTGGGCATCCTCGGTGCCGGCACGATGGTCCTCGCCCCGACTGCGTTCCTCACCGGCGGACTGATGTGGCTGGTCGCCATGCCGTTCATGCTCGGCCTTTTCGGCTACCTGGTGTTCCTGCGCTCGCAGGCCCAGCGCGACCGCGACCGTCGCTACAACCGCCAGCAGCGGGCGGTCGAGCGGCGCACGCGCAGCGTGGACGTGACTGCCGCCGTCGACACGCACGCGCACGCAGGGTACGCACCGGCGCCGGTCGAGTCGGTCGTGCGCATCGACGATGACGACATCGAGCTGCACAACCTCGACACCATCGACCTCACCGGGCTCTACAACGACGAGCTGGCCGAGGCGGCTGCGCAGCGTCGCGCGTCGTAGGACTGCTAACCTTTTCGACGGCCCGTCAGCGGGTCTTCCCGTAATTCGGGGCTGTGGCGCAGTCCGGTAGCGCACCTCGTTCGCATCGAGGGGGTCAGGGGTTCGAATCCCCTCAGCTCCACCATGTCGTGAGTCGCGACATAGGTCTCACCTGAGTCGCGACATGTGTCTCATCGAGCTCCGGGCCATCGGCCTGGGGCTCTTTGTGTGTTTCGCCAGTAGGTCTTGTTCGGGTCGATGGTGTTGGTGGCGAGGACTTCGCCGGTGGTCAGTTCGATGACGGTGACGGTGGTGTTGTCGGCGATGGCCAGGACGCGTTTGCCGGCGTGGGCGGCGCCGATGCCGAGGTGGTGCATGCGGCCGGCTCGGCGGAAGCTCATTTTGCCCAGGGTGTCGAGGCGGTCGTAACGCAGCCGGTAGTGGCCGGGTTGGCCGTGTCCGGGTGGGGCTGCTTTGGGTAGTGCGGCGTAGGTGGTGGCTGGGGTGCGGCGGGCGAGTTCGCGGTGCGGGCGTTGCTCGTTGTAGATCTTCTGGAAGCTGTCGAGCTGGGCTTGCAGGCCGTGCAGGGTGGTCGCCGGTGGTTGTTGGGCGAGCCAGCGTTTGAGGGTCTGGTGGAAGCGTTCGATCTTGCCCTGGGTTTGGGGATGGCCGGGGTGGCCGTTCTTCTGGGTGATGCCGAGGGCGGCGATGAGGTATTCGAAGGCGTTGCGGCCGCCGCCGAATCGGGCGGTGTAGACGCGGCCGTTGTCGGTCAGTGTGGAGGCTGGCAGGCCGTATTTGTCTGCGGTGGCAAGGAATTGTGATGTGACGACCTCGCCGGTGACCGGGGTGTGGGCGGTGCAGCCGAGCAGCATGCGGGAGTGGTCATCGAGCCAGTTGAGGATCTCCACGTCGGTGCCATCGGCCAGTCGCCAGTGGGTGAAGTCGGACTGCCAGCATTGGTTGGGTTGGGCTGCGACGAAGCGGTGGTAGGACGAGCGAGGCCTCTTGCGGGGTTCGGGCACGACCAGGCCCGCGGCGTGCAGGACGCGGCGGATCGTGGAGGTCGACGGTGGGCGATGGCCCTGCTGCTCCAGGTGCCAGGCAATGGTGACCGGGCCTGCGTCGAGGCCGTCCTTGGTCAGTTGCAGCCGCAGCTCGACGATCCGTTCGACGACCGGGGTCGGGGTCGCGGTCGAGTTCGACGCGGGCCGGCGTGACCGAGGTTCGACCGCGTCCAGGCCGCCTTGGGCGTAGCGGGCCAGAAGCCGATGCAGGTGCCTGCGGGAGTAGCCGTACTCGACGGCCGCGGCGGTGACCGAAAGCTGACCGGTGGTGACCTTGAGGACCGCGACGCGAGCACGTGACATGCCCGGACCCTGGCCGGGTGAGACCCATGTCGCGACTCATGAGAGACGTGTCTCGTGGGACCTATGTCGTGAACCCAGGCACCCTCAGCCCCTCAGCTCCACAAAATCGCAATGTGCGCGAGGGCTTGCACTTGCAGGTCACCGCAAGGAGCATGATCGCATGCGCCGCCTCCTCGCCGTCCTTGCCGTCCTCACCGCTCTAGTCGCCTCGCTCGTCACGGCACCTGCCGCGAGCAGCAGGGCGCACCGAGGCGCCGTCAACCCGCTCGCCGCCGGGCCGTGGGGGATCTACAAGGGCAGCTCAGACGGCGTCTGGCCGGCCTACCAGAAGGCCTCGGGCACCAACAAGAAGCTGCTCGCCAAGATCGCGCTGCGCTCGCGGGCGCGGTGGTTCACGTCCTACATCCCGGCCTCGGACATGCAGAGCAAGGTCCACTCCTACGTCACTGACCTGCAGAAGGCCCAAGGCGCGAACGTGCTGGTACCGATGGCGATGTTCCGGCAGTACCCCAACCACGAGAGTCACAAGGCCGACCCGATCAGCCAGCAGGCCTACAAGAACTGGTACGCCGCCGCCGCCCGCGGGATCGGCAACGCGCGCGCGGTGGTCATCCTCGAGCCGGATCTCGCCGTGATCCTCAAGGACGCGTGGCGCCCGGACATCCGCGAACGACTGGTGGCCTACGCGGCTCGCACCCTCGCCGCGCTTCCGAACACGACGGTGTACATAGAGGCCGGCGCGGCCGACTGGTTGACCGTGAACCAGGCGGCGAAACTGCTCAAGAATTCCGGTGTGGCGCGGGTGCGCGGGTTCGCGCTCAACGGGACGCACTACACGACCACCGCGAGCAACATTTCAAAAGGCAAGGCGATCCAACGGCGCCTCGGGCAGCTCGGCATCCCGAACAAGCACTTCGTGATCGACACCGCGGACAATGGTCACGGGTTCACTTTCAACCAGTACCGCTCGCGGCACCCGGGCAGTGACGTCACCAACCCGCTGGTCTGCAAGACGCGCTCGCAGCGGGTCTGCGAGACGCTCGGCATCCCGCCGACCTCGGACGTCGCTTCGTCGAGATGGCACATCCCGGCCGCGCTCGCGGCGTATGCCCGGAACTGGGTCGACGCCTACCTCTGGTACAACCGGCCGTGGCTGGACCACGCCGCGAGCCCGTTCCTGCTCAGCCGGGCGCTGCCGCTCGCCCGCACCACGCCCTACCGCGGGCCGTGAGCGGGCGCTGCCCAGGTCAGCTCGGGTAACGGCACCGCTCGATCAGTCGAACATCGCGGCGAACATGCCGGGCTCGTACGAGCCGCCCTGCTGGTTCACGATCACCGCGAGCCGATTTGCCGCGTTGACCAAGGCGATCAACGAGACCAGCGCGACGATCTGATCGTCGTCGTAGTGCTTGCGCACGTGGGCCCAGGTCTCGTCGGACACACCGTGGTTGGCGTCTCCGAGCCGGGTTCCTTCTTCGGTGAGCGCCAGCGCGGCCTGCTCAGCCTCGGTGAACACCGACGCGTGGCGCCAGGCCGCGACCAGGTGGAGCCGGAGCGTGGTCTCGCCCGCGGCTGCACCCTCCTTGGTGTGCATGTCGACGCACCAACCGCATCCGTTGATCTGGCTGGCCCGCAGCGAGACCAGCTCCTGGATGGATCGCGGTAGCGGTGACTGCTGGATCACCAGGCTGGCGTTGGCGAACCGCTTGGCGAACTTGGCGCCGATCTCGTTCTCGAACAGGTTGAATCGGGGTTCCATGACATCGTCCTCACTCGGAGAGTTGTGTGCCGCACGGTCACCGCGCGGCGTCCTGACACACATGGAGATGCCGGCCGCCCGACGTTTGTGACAGCGCAGCGTGTGATGCGCGCCGCTGAGCAGCGATGTCACAAAGCGGCTGCGACCGGCGTCTCGTGTGTGGCACCGTCGAGAACGAACGGCAGGAGTTGGCTATGGGCGAGCAAGGCAGGCGACCGACCGACGACGCCGGGCCGCTCGTACCTGGTGATCGGCCGGACCGCGCCACCGAGGTGTTCCTCGCCTACCGCAACCTGCTGTTCACCGTCGCTTACGAGATGCTCGGCTCAGCTGCCGACGCCGAGGACGTCCTTCAGGAGACCTGGCTGCGATGGGCGGGTGTCGACCTCGACAACGTGACGAATCACCGTGCCTACCTGGTCCAGATAGCTGCCCGCCAAGCGATTTCCCGGCTGCGCACCCTCGGCCGCCGCAAGGAGTCCTATGTCGGGTCCTGGCTGCCCGAGCCGCTGCTCACCGCCCCCGATGTGGCCGAGGATGTCGAGCTGGCTGAGAGCGTCTCGATGGCGATGCTGCTCGTGCTGGAGACGCTCACCCCGACCGAGCGGGCGGTGTTCGTGCTGCGGGAGGTGTTCGACCTCGGCTACGACGAGATCGCTGCAGCCGTCGACAAGAGTCCGGCCGCGATCCGCCAGATCGCACACAGAGCGCGGGAGCATGTCGCGGCCCGCCGACCTCGTGGAGTCGTTACTCCGGCCGAGACGCGAAGCGCACTCGAGGCGTTCCACCACGCAGCCGAAACCGGCGACCTGCAAGGCCTGCTCGACATCCTCGCGCCGGATGTCGTCCTGCTTGGTGACGGCGGCGGCGTCAAGCAGGCCGTGCTGCGGCCCATCGTCGGCGCGGACAAGGTGGCCCGCCTTGTCGTCCTCGGACTGGGCAGGATCGACGCCGCGGTGTCGATGCAACCGGCACAGGTCAATGGTTACCCCGCGTTGATCATCCGGCTCGACGGCGAGATCGACACCGTCATCGCGGCTCGCATCGACGATGGCCGCATCACCGGGCTGTACGCCGTCCGCAATCCCGAGAAGCTGTCGCACATCGAGCGAGAGACCGCGCTGGCCCGCTGACGCGCCTCAGGCGTCGGCGCGCTTCATCCTGAACGCTGCGGCGGCCACCGCGACGGCGGCCCAGGCGCAGAGGACGGCGAAGCCCGCCGGTGCGCTGAGATGCACGCCGGTCTGGTGCGTCCAGAACGCTTGTCCGGCGTTGGAGGGCAGGTACGGGCCGATGCGGTCGGCGACGCTGCTGGGCAGCAAGTACATGATCGGCGGGATGACGAAGATCATCGCTACCAGGGTGGATATGCCGGCTGCGGTGTTGCGCAGCAGGCCGGCCAGGGCCATGCCGATGATGCCGATGAGCGTCATGTAGATGCCGGCGCCGGCGACCATGCGCAGCGCGTCCGGGCTGGTGATCGAGACGTTGACGTGCTTGCTCGACAGGAATGACTGGCCGGCGAAGAACGCCGCGAACGAGGCGGCGACCGAGACGGCTCCGACCACCCCGGCGAATACCGCCAGCTTGGCCCAGAAGAGGGTCAGCCGTTTTGGTACTGCGGTGAGCGAAGCGCGGATCATGCCGGTGGCGTATTCGCCGCTGAGCAGCAGCACGCCCAGCACGCCCAACGCGAGTTGCGCGATGCCGACGCCGGTGAGGCTGGTGTCCACCGCGTGGAACGAGGCGTGCTCGCCCGGCCGGGCGCTGTCCCACTGCGCTGCAACGACACCGCAGATCAGGGCGCCGAGACCGACCGTGAGCACGACGCCGACGAGCAGCGTGATCAAGCTCGAGCGCAGCGATCGGAACTTCGTCCACTCCGAGGTGATCACTCGCCACTGGGTGACTTTCATGCCGGCCAGGCGAGGCGTTACCCGACGGCTTTCCCGTCGCGGCTGATCGTGGCGGTCATCGGGCATCTCCCGCGGTGATGACCTCACGGGCGACGGCGTGCTCGCCTACGGTGTGGGCGTGGAATTCGACGGTGTCGCGGGTCAGTTCCATGAATGCCTCCTCCAGCGATGCTTCCTGCACAGCGAGGCCGTGCAGCCGGATGTTGTGCTCGAACGCGACGTCGCCGATCTGTTCGGCGGTGCGGCCGCGTACCTCGAGCAGTTCTCGCTCTGGACTGCTGACGCTCACGTCGGGACCAGTGAGCAGGTCGCGCAACTGGCCGGCCTGCGGTGACCGCACGAGGATCGCGCTCGTCGATGCCATCGCGACGAAGCCGGCCTCGTCGACGTCGGCAATCAACCGGCCGCGGCCGATGACGATCAGGTGCTGCGCGGTCTGGGACATCTCGCTCATCAGGTGCGAGGAGATGAACACGGTGCGCCCCTCGGCTGCCAGGCCCTTGAGCAGATTGCGCACCCACTGAATGCCTTCGGGATCGAGACCGTTGATCGGTTCGTCGAGGATGATCGTCTGCGGGTCGCCGAGCAGTGCGGACGCGATACCCAGGCGTTGGCCCATGCCGAGGGAGAACCCGCCGGCACGTTTCTTTGCGACATCGCTGAGCCCGACCAGGTCGATCACTTCGGTCACCCGAGCCTTGCCGACGCCGTTGGTCTGGGCCAGCGCGAGCAGGTGGTGGTAGGCCGAACGGCTGGTATGGACGGCCTTGGCCTCCAGCAGGGTGCCCAGCTCGGCCATCGGGGCCCGGGCGTTGCGGTACGGCGGCCGTTCACCAGAACCGTGCCCGAGGTTGGCGCGTCCAGTCCGGCGATCATGCGCATCGTGGTCGACTTGCCGGCTCCGTTGGGGCCGAGGAATCCGGTCACGATCCCGGGCTTGACGGTGAACGTCAGGTTGTTCACCGCGGTCTTGTCGCCGTATCGCTTGGTCACTTCGACTACTTCGATCATTGCGTGTTCCTCTCGGTTGGTGATCGGCGGTGAACGTCAGCCGACCGGCAGTGCTTCGTGAGTGGCTGCCGACGGAACGCTGTCCAGCACGAGGGCGGTCGGCTTGAAGCCCTTGAAGGTGAGCCACACGCCGAGGGAGAACTCCCACACGACGTCGGGAAGCGCGAAGAAGAAGGCGGCGGGGGAGACCTGGTCCCAGAGGCCGAACATCGTCGCGGTGCCGGACAGGAGGATGAGCGGCGCGCCGACGAGGCCGATAAGGGGGATGATGCGCGGCACGAGACGAGACCGGTACATGACGTAGGCGAGGAACAGCGCATTGACGCCGGCCATCAGTCCGGGTCCGATCAGGAAGGTCCACTGACGTACCGCGACCAGGGCTTGACCGGTGATCTCGAGTGAGTCCTTGTGCGTGCCGGTGGCGCCGGCGAAGTCGTGCCGCAGCGTGACGACCGACAGCAGGCTGATGACACCGACGAGGATCATGGTGGCTTCGACCACGCGGGACGTGACGAAGCCGATCGCGGCGGTCTGGCTTACCCGCTTGGTCACCCGATAGAGCGCGACGGCGGTGCCGATACCGGACAGGGCGGTGATGACTTCGAGCCATGCACCCCACAGCAGCGAGGTATTGCTTCCCGCAGTGCTGATGTAGTTGTGGTTGTTGACGACGGCGGAGTACAGCTTCAGTTCCGGGATCGAAGCGGCGAAGGTGATCAGGTAGAGCACGCCGCCGGCCAGGGAGATCTTCCGCATCGGCGTCAGCTGCCGCAGCCGGCCGGTCCGTCGGGTGTTCGTGTCGGTGGTCATGTGTTGCTCCTTCGGGTTGTGGTGGTCACTGCGGGTTGGTCGGGGCCGGACGGGTCACCGAGACGATCGGCACACCGATGTCGCTGAGCTTGCGCAGCACACCGTGGAGGGCGGATTGGTCGGCGAGCGTCCCGGCGATGACGGTCGTGCCGTCGTTGTGGTGGGTGAGCGTCATGCCGTCGAACCAGGCGCTCCAGCGCGATGCCAGGTGTCCGGCGACTCGGATCTCGTACCGGCCGGCCTCGTCCCACTTGCCTGCTGGTTCAGGTGTGTTGCTCATGGCCGAAAGCTAGGAGCCAATGTGGTGAGCGCGGATCACCACACCTGGTGAGTGGCGTGGTGATTCCGTCTCGTCAGGGTGTCCGGCGGACAGGGCGTGTCAGACTCGGAGCCCCGAGGGAGGTGCGTGCGATGCCCGACGTTCCCGCTCTCGGCACGCCGACAGCTCCGCCCCCTGTGCCGGCACTGCCTAGCAGCCGGGTGGGCTGGGGTTTCATCACGCTATACACGTTGGCGTACATGAGCACGTGCCTGGTGCTGTTGGCGCCGTTGCTGGTCAGCCTGGCGTTGAAGGTGAACTCACTTGTGGGAACCGCGCAGGCGCCGACGAGGCTGGCCCTGGTCACCGGCATCGGAGCGCTCGTGGCCATGTTCGGCAATCCGCTGTTCGGGAAGATCAGCGATCGGACTTCCTCGCGCATGGGCATGCGGCGGCCCTGGATGGTGATCGGCCTGGTGGGCGGTTCAGCCGGCATCCTCACCGTCGCGTTGGCACCGAACGTCGTAATTGTCCTCGCCGGCTGGTGCATCGCGCAGCTGTTCTTCAATGCCCTGCTCGCCGCGATGGTCGCGGTGCTCCCTGACCACGTCCCCCCGGTGCAACGCGGTCTGGTGTCCGGCGTCCTCGGTGTTTGCCTGCCGGTCGCGTCGGTGAGCGGCACCTACCTGGTCCAACTGTTCGCCGGGAACCAGGTCGCCATGTTGCTGGTGCCGTGCGCGATCGGTGGGTTCTTCATCCTGCTGTTCGCGGTGACGTTGCAGGATCGCCGGCTCGCGCCGGAGATCAAGCCGAGCTGGTCGGTGCGCGAGATCGCGCGCACCTTCTACGTCGCGCCGCGCAAGAGCCCGGACTTTGCCTGGGTGTTCGTCAGCCGCTTCATGTTCGTTCTGGCCTACGCCTTCCTGGTGACCTACCAGGCGTACTACCTGCTGGACAAGATCGGAAGTGCGTCGGCACGAGGTGCCGCATCAGATATTCCTCGGCACACTCGCCCAGTCAGCCGTCATCGTGACCGCCTCGCTGATCGGCGGCAGGCTGTCCGACCGGACGGGCCGACGAAAGGTCTTCGTCCTGACCGCCGCGACCGTGTACGGCCTGGCGATCTTCGTCGTCGCGATCGCCAGCAGCTTCAACGGCTTCCTCGTCGGCATGGCGATCACCGGGCTCGGCTTCGGTATGTACGTCGCCGTCGACCTGGCGCTTGTCGCCGACGTGCTACCGGACAAGGAGAGCATCGCGAAGGATCTCGGTGTCTTCAACATCGCCGGCGCGTTGCCCTTCTCGCTCGCGCCCGCGATCGCTCCGGTCATCCTGGCGATCGGAGGCGGCAGTTATGGCGTGCTGTACGCGGTCGCCGGAGTGTGCGCCCTCATCGCGGCCGCCGCCATCGTCCCGGTGAAAGGTGTTCGCTGACACGCAAGTGCCGAGCGGGGCCTCGACACCTACCGGACGGCCGCGGCGGGCGCGAATGCGAACGTTGCCTCATTCGGCTCTGTATTCAACTCAATGCACGTGCTGCGTTCATCTCCACGCAACCCTTTGTACGCGGCGCAGCACCACTCTCCGAGTGGCGCCGACCGTTGGGGACGGCACGAATTCTGGGGATTGAATGGCCGCTTCATCGCGTCCGCGCGCACGGCAATTCTGTCTAGGGCGTCGCCAGGTGACCGCCGAGCATCAACGGTCGGTCAGCAGCCCGGCGAGGCACTAGATGCGGGGGCAGTTCCAAGTCCAGCTCTTCGTCCGCGCCGACGCCGCCGTGGGCTGGCGCCTGCTCAGCGCGAACAACCGTGAGATCGGCCGCTCGGCGGCCTGGTTCGCCGATGAGTTGACTTGTCGAGCCATTCTGACGGAGCTGCGCTCGGACGTGGATCGCCTGCGCGGGTACGTCCGGCGTACACCGCCCAACCGCTGGTCATGGGACGCGCACCTCGGCGATCGAACAGTCGCACTGGCAGGGCATTCCTTCGACCGGATGATTCGCTGCCAGCAGTCGCTCGAGACCTTCGTCGAGCAGTTCGCGACGGCCGAAGTCGCGGTCGCGGTGGCCGACTGCGCCGCGCGCCGCTGGGGGAGTCCGCGAGACGGAAGCCGGACGTCGAGCACTCCGCTGCCCGGACGCCCGTCGTCTGCGTCAAGTTCATCTTCCGTACCGCGGCGCTGCATACCGTCTGAGGTCAGTGCCAGTTACATCGATGGAGGAACAATGCGTGCCGCCCTCTCCGCGTCCCCGCCGGGGGCCTTTCAGGTGAGTGGCCTGTGACCTCGTCGGTGGAGGAGATGTTGAGTCCGGTACCGGCGCCGGATACGGGCGATCGCCCACGGCAGTTAGTGCACTCGCTCACCGGCGGCGATCGGGTCTTCACCGGGATCGTGCGCTCGGCTGGTGCGCTCGTGTTGATCGTCACTGGGGCAATCGGGCTGTTCCTCGGCTATCAGGCGATTCCAACGCTCCGCCGCTACGGCGTGGGATTCCTGAGCCAGACGGAGTTCAATCCCGAGCTCAATCGAGTCGGGATCTCGTCGGGCATCGTCGGCACGATCGAGGTTGCCGTCATCGCGCTCGTCATCGCGTTCCCGCTGGCCATCTTGACCGCCCTGTACATCAGTCAGTACGCGCCCGTCCGGCTGAAGTCGGTGCTCACGTCTCGCCGTTGACCTGATGGCCGCCGTGCCCAGCATCATCTACGGCGTATGGGGATTCTTCCTACTCATGCCGCAAATCCTCTACGTCGCCCGTTGGCTCTCAACCTGGCTCGGCTGGATCCCGATATTCCAGGTACCTGGATCGAACCCGCGCGATGCTGCGTTCCCGCAATACCGTTATGAGCTCTCCGCGTTCACCGCTGGCGTGGTCGTGGCGATGATGGTGATCCCACTGCTCGTGCGCAGTCATGCGGAACGTGTTCGATCAGGCGCCGCCGGGCGAGCGTGAGGCGGCGCTTGCGCTTGGGTGCCACTCGCTGGGGCATGATTCGAGCAGTCGTCATTCCGTTCGGCCGCGGCGGAATCATCGGCGGCACGATGCTCGGACTCGGGCGTGCGCTCGGCGAAACCATTGCTGTGCTGATGGTGACGTCCGTCGACTTCCATGTGAAGATCCACATCCTCGAGAACGGCACC
Source organism: uncultured Actinomycetota bacterium (assembly GCA_963794885.1). Lineage (GTDB taxonomy): Bacteria > Actinomycetota > Actinomycetes > Mycobacteriales > Jatrophihabitantaceae > RYN-133. Next base: position 55,817 of record CAWCFH010000020.1, on the reverse strand, counting down.
GTCACAATCTCGTCGCTGATCGCCAACCGATTCGGCGACGCGACCTCGGCCCAACTCTCCGCACTGCTCGCCGCTGGTTTCGTGCTCTTCTTGATGACCCTTGCGGTCAACACTCTCGCCGCACTCGTCGTCGGCCGGAGCCGAAGCGGAGCGGGAGTGGAGATCTGATGACCATGCTCGCCGATCGCGCCGAATCCGTACGTGGAATCCACCGTCGTCAACGTGCCGGCAACGACGACCGCTCCGGCCGGTTCCGACGGGCCGGACCGGCCACGGTCGATCAGTTCGCGCACGCTCGACGACTGGCTGACGCTCGGCGGCGCCGGAATAGCCTCGCTGTGCCTGGTGTGGCTTCTGTACACCCAGGTGCTGCCGTTCTCCGGCAAGCTCGGCTTCTTCCTGTGCTGGTACGTCGCATTCGTCGTCACTGTACGCCGGCGTGACGGCGCTGTCCCAGCCGCTGCCAATCGTGCGCGATCGGGTTGCTTCCGCGCTCGTGCACGGCGGGGCCGCGGTCGTCGGGATCGCGCTCGTCAGCACGGTGGTGTTCACGTTCGTCAAGGGCTGGCCGGCCTACCGCCACTTGAACTTCTTCACGCAAGACATGTCGAGTGCGGGGCCGCAAGATCCGCTGACGCAGGGCGGCATTCTGCACGCGCGTGGTCGGATCGCTCATCGAGCTCGGCATCGCGGTCGCGATCTCGCTGCCGCTCGGCGTCGCTGCACGCGATCTACATGACCGAGGTGGGCGGCCGGTTCTCGCGGATCGTTCGCACCGTGGTCGAGGCCATGACCGCACTGCCTGACCTCGTGGCCGGCCTGTTCGTCTACGCGTTCCTGATCATCGCGCTGGGCGGTTCACGGACAGGATTCGCTGCCGCAGTCGCGCTGTCGATCACGATGCTCCCGATCATCGCCCGCTCGAGCGAGGTCGTCCTGCGGGTCGTGCCCGAGCGGGCTGCGCGAGGCCAGCCTCGCTCTCGGCGCACCCCAGTGGCGGACGGTGCTGGGCGTGGTGCTGCCGACCGCCCGGCCCGGGCTGGCGACCGCGCTGATCCTCGGCATGGCCCGCGGCATCGGCGAGACGGCGCCGGTGCTCATCGTGTCGGCGCCTCGACCTACTTCAACGCCAATCCGTTCACCGACCCGATGAACTCGCTGCCGCTCTTCGTCTTCTCCGGCGTGCGCAGCCCTGATCCGAACTCGATCACGCGAGGTTACGGCGCCGCAAGCGTTCTGCTCGCACTCGTGATCATCCTGTTCGCAATCATTCGACTCCTCGCCCGGCAGCGAGGTCACGACCCGATGAAGTCCCCCACCACGATTCGCACTGTGCGGACGACGGTTTGCGTATTGGTCGTCAGCTTGGTGGCGTTCCTCTCCGCGGCCGGGTCCGTCGCGGCGACAGCGAGTGCACGCCCTGATCCAAGGGCTCGGGATCGAGTTGGTCGGCCAACGCTGTCAACCAGTGGATCGCCGACGTGCACGCCAACGGTCTGCAGATCGTCTTCACCTCGAACGGTTCGGCCCAAGGCCGCAAGGACTTCGCCAACAAGACCACCGACTTCGCCGTCAGCGACATCGGCTTCCAGGGCACCGACCCGGCGACCGGTCAGGACGACACGTCGCAGGGCCGCGGGTACGCCTACCTGCCGATCGTCGCGGGCGGTACGGCGCTGCCCTACCACATCGAGGTCGGCGGGCAGCTGGTCCGCAACCTCCGGCTCTCCGGGCGAGACCATCGCCAAGATCTTCACCCAGCAGATCACCAACTGGAACGATCCCGCGATCACGGCGGACAACAACGGCCACGCGCTGCCGAGCATCCCGATCATCCCGGTGGTGCACTCGGAGGGCTCGGGTCGTCGTACCAGTTCACCCGCTATCTCGACAAGCTGTACCCGAACATCTGGGAGCCGTTCGCTCGGGACTCGGGCGCCACCGAGTACTTCCCGCGCACCGAGCGGATCAGCGGTCGCCGAGAACGGCTCGGACGGCGTCATGAACTTCATCTCGTCGGGCGCCGCCAACGGCGCGATCGGCTACGACGAGTACTCCTACGCACTCGGCAAGAACTACCCGGTGGCCAAGGTCCTGAACTCAGAGCGGCTACTACACGCTGCCGAACCAGTACAACGTCGCCGTCGCGCTGACCCAGGCCGCAGATCAACACTGAACAAGATCGTCGCCGGACTACCTGCTGCAGAACCTCGACCACGTGTACACGTACAACGACCCGCGGACCTACCCGATCTCGTCGTACTCGTACGCGATCATCCCGACCGCGGCCACCGACGCCGACGATGACCACCGCCAAGCGGCAGACCCTGGCTGACTACCTGCAGTACTCCGTCTGCCAGGGCCAGGCCGAGATGGGACGGATCGGCTACTCGCCGCTGCCGATCAACCTGGTCCAGGCCAGCTTCGACCAGGTGACGAAGCTGCACGCGGCCGACACCGGGGTCGACGTGTCGAACGAGAAGGTGACGCGCCTGCCACAACCCGACCTTCATCGCCGGCCACCCGACCGAGAACTACCTGGCCAAGGTCGCCCCCTTCCCCGAGGCGTGCGATCGCCAGGGCGCCGGCCCGTGCACGGACAACGGCAGACACCGGCCAGAAGAACCCGCACGACCCGGGAGGGCCCTCAGGCGGCCCGACCGGCGGTCCCACTGGCACGGCGGCAACGGCGGCAACGGGAACACCGGCGGCAACGGCAACACCGGCGGCAACGGCAACACCGGGGGCAACGGCAACACCGGCGGTAACGGGAACGACCGGCGGTAACGGCAACACCGGCGGTAACGGCAACACCGGCGGCAACGGCAACACCGGCGGCAACGGCAACACCGGCGGCACGGCGGCACGGGCGGTAACGGCAACACCGGCGGCACCGGTGGCACCGGATCGCATATCGATCCGACCACCGGGCAGCTCGTTCCGGGCAACGGCACGTCGTCGGGCGCAACTACGGCGCAGGGCGGCGTCGCGGTGAGTCAGCCAACCGTGTTGGCCGACCCGCAGAGCCACAGCATGAACGTCGTGCTGGGTGTATTGGCCGGGGCCCTGTTGGTCGGCATGCTGATCGCGCCACCGCTCGTCGCCACGATCGTTTCTCGCCGCAAGAGGCGCACGTGATCAGGCGACCGTCCTCAGGCGGGCGATGCGCGCAGCGGCGGTTGCCGGCGTTGTGCTCTCGTCGAGTTTCGCGCTGAGTGCAGCGACGAGCACCGCGGCCACGTCCTCGTCGAGTTCGGCGGTGACGAAGACCGCGACGGTGAAGCGAAGCTTCATCGACAACGGCAAGACCACCGTCATCGACAAGCGAAGATGACCCTGAAGGTCGACCAGACCGCCAACCTGCGGTCGCTGCAGCTCATCCACGTGTCCTGGTCGGGCGCTCACCCGACCGGTGGCCTCGTCGCCGACACGAACTCCGATCTCGCGCAGAACGAGGAGTACTCGTTCGCGCTGTTCGAGTGCCGGGGCACCGACTCGGCCACGCACCCGCTGACGCCGAACACGTGTTGGACCCAGTACGCGGACGAGAGATTCGCCTACGGATACGACAGCTATCCCGCATGGCGGTCCGACTCGGCGGCGACGCCACGACAACGAGCCGCGTTCGTCGGCGCGCCCGAAGAATCAGCCGACGGAGTGTGTCAACACGCTGTTCCAGACCGCCAATCAGCGTTGGGTGCCGTTCATCGGCGCGGACAGGCACGTGTACGAGGGAGGCGTCTTCGGTTGTGCAGGCGAAGCGCCGGAGGCGAGCCCGGCGAACTACATCGTCGCTGTCCCTGCCGACCAATGAGACCTTCGGAGTCACTGGCACCGACGGCAAGGGGGCAGGCAGCCTTCGACGTCTTCACCGACGAGGACCACCAGTCGCTCGGCTGCTCGGCCATGGTGCGCGTGCTCGCTCGTCGCCGTACCGATCGAGGGGGTGAGCTGCGACCCGGAGGGTACGCTGCTGCCCGCGGCGCAACGTCCGACCGGTTCGGACAGTCGACGACGCCAGGACGAACTGCGAGTCCAAGGGCAACTTCCAGCCAGGACAGCAGCTGCCCGCCCAAGGGTCGGGCGCGGCCGCGGTCGACGGCACGCTGTGGTGGAGCCCGTCGAACTGGAAGAACCGGATCAGCGTGCCGCTCAGCTTCGCCCCGTCGGACAACGTCTGCGCGCTGAACACGCTCGGCGGCTCCGGTCGACGTCTACGGCTCGGAACTCCTCGCCCAGGCGACCACCCAGTGGGCACCGGCGTTCTGCCTCAACCCGAAGTTGTTCGACCTCACCCATGTGCAGACGCCTGAGCCGCAGGCACGCAACCTGCTCGGCACCGGGAACATCGAAGCCGCGTACACGAGCGAACCGCCCGACGTCCCGTACCCGAATCCCGACGGTCAACGCGCCCGTCGCGGTCACCGGCTTCGGGATAGCGTTCGCTGCCGACAACAACGATCAGAACCCGGTCGTCCATCTCAACCTGGACGCCAGGTTGCTGGCGAAGCTACTCACCGAGTCATACCCGAGCGAGCCCTTCGTGCAGAGCGCATACCCAGCGCTCGCGAACAACCCGCTCAACATCACGTTCGACCCAGAATTCCAAGCGCTGAACCCGGGCATCCCGCCGAAGATCCAAGACGCCGCAGCCACGTTGTTGACCGTGAACACCGACTCCGACCTGGTGTACGCGATGACCTCGTACATCAACAGCGACCCCGAGGCGCGGGCCTGGCTGAACGGCAAGCCCGATCCGTGGGGGATGGTGGTCAACCCGAACTACAAGAAGATCGCGTTGCCGGTCAACAACTGGCCGCTGCTCGACAGTTTCGAGCCGCTGGCCGAGTACCAGCCAGGTCGCAACGACTGCCTCTACTACGATCCGCTGCCCTACCTCCCGCTCGTCGCCGCTCCGACGGCGCGGCTGTTCAGCATCGGTCAGGACATGCAGTTCGCGCTCGCTCAGAGCCAGACGACCTGCGCGCTTGAACCCGATCAACCCGAGGTCGCTGGAGGGGGCGAAGCTGGTGGCGAACGGCAGGCAGGCAACCGGCTCCCGGTTCATGCTCGGCACGGTCTCCCTCGGCGACGCAGCGCGGGAGGGCCTGTCGCTGGCATCGCTCGAGACAACGTCGAACCGTCTCGCCGCAGACGGCGATCACCAGTCCCGCCGGGACGCACGTTCGTCGCACCGACAAACGCATCACTCAGAGTGGCCGCGCCAGGCTCTCAAACCGGATACGAAGAGCCGGCACCTGGCCGATCCCGTACAACGCCTTGCGCAACAACTCGGCTGCTTACCCCGGCACGATGGTCGTGTACGCGGCGATACCGACCAGGGGACTGCCGAAGCGCGACGCACTCGATTACAGCAAGCTGCTGACCTTCGCAGCCGGCCCGGGCCAACATCCTGGCACCGCGCAAGGGGATCTCGCGCCGGGCTACCTGCCCATGACCAAAGCCAACGGGCTCGCCGGCCATGGCTTCGTACACCTCCCGAGCAGCTTCTGCCGTGCAGGCCCAGGCGGGCAAGCTGCCGCCTCTAGTCAGTGCGGGACCTCCGTCGCATCCCAGCAGTTCGCCCTCGCCGTCGCCCAGTTCGAGCAAGTCGTCGAGCCGAACCCGACAACCGTCCGGCTCGCCGACCCCGGGTCCGCCCGCTGCGGGTGGGGACGGTGGAACGGGGTTCCCACTTCCACGCCGACGAACCGGTCGTCGACGGCGACGCAATCCTCTGCAGCGCCGACGAAGAGCACCTCGGCGGAGCCGTCGTCCTCGGTGGCGCTGTCAAACGCCAGCCAGGTCGCGGCGCGCACTCCCGCGTTGGGCTCGAACCTGTCGGCGATCGTCTTGCCCGGCCTACTGGGCGCCGCTCTCGTCGCGGGCTTCCTCGTCGCTGCATTGCGCGTTCGCCCGCGCGGCAAGCGGGCGCCGTGACCGCCATCCTCAAGCGCGGTCTCGATGTACAACGCTTGCGCCGGATCAGGCCACCCGCGCTGTCGATCTCGAAGGGCTCGGAGATCTCAGCCGGGGTCAGGGTCCTCTCGTGGACGCTCGGAGGCCTGGCCGTCCTCGGTCTTTGGCTCGTGTTGTTCGGGCTGGTTCTCAGTGGATTGTCCGAGTCCCACGCGCAGCATTCGTTGTACGCCTCGTTCCGAAAGCAGTTGGCAGCAGCGACTGCGCCGATCGGCGGGGCGATTCCCGAAGGAGCCCCGGTCGCAGTACTGGATTCGGCCAAGGGCGGCTTGCACGGGCTCGTTGTCGTGGAGGGGTCCAGTTCGACCGACCTTCGTGCCGGACCGGGACACGTTCCCGGAGCGCCGCTTCCGGGGCAGGCCGGCGTCTCGGTGATCATGGGACGATCGACGACGTTCGGGGCGCCGTTCGGTGAGATCACCTCGCTGGTTCGGGGAGATCCGATCGACGTGACGACCGGCCAAGGCATATTCCACTACGAGGTCGAGGACGTTCGCGGGCCGGGCGATCCGTTCCCCGCGACCTTGGCGTCGGGCGGCAGCCAACTCACGCTCGTCACGTCGCAGGGTGCCGGCTGGCGGACCGGGTGGGCTCCGTCGCGCGCCGTCTTCGTCGATGCGCTCTTGATGGGTCACAGCGTCGCTGCGCCGGTGAATCAAAACATCCCGACCACTGCGGACGGGGTTCAGCACGGCGACAGCCGCGGGCTCTATCCGCTTGTGCTTTGGCTGCAACTCCTGTTGATCGCCGTTGTCGGCGCCGTCTGGGCGCGCCTGCGGTGGGGTGGCCGGCAGAGCTGGGTGGTGGCGACTCCGGTCATCGTCGCCGCGCTCTGGGGCGCGAGCACGAGTATGTGGCAGTTGCTGCCCAACCTCATGTAGCTGTCCCGGCCGAAGCCCGCCGAGCGCGGGCCGTCTTGCGCCAAGGTCGGCACGCGCTTCGTCCCCCGTTCACTCTGGCGGTCGCGACTGTCCATAGGGCCACTTCAGGATTCGTGCGTCACTACAGCACGCCCTTGGAAGGGGACCTGATGAATCTGCTCAAAAAGGCTGGGATCGCCACCATCACTCTCGCTGCAGCTGCCACCGTGATCGCTCTTGCGTCACCGGCGTCCGCAGACACCGGCGCCCGCAGCGGCGACGCCGTCGGCGTCGGCTCGGACACCCTGCAGAACGGTGCCGATTTCGCCTTCGACGGCGCTCCGGGCGTCGCGGGCGGCTACAACAACATCGGCAACATCAACCGCGTGATGAACGTGGACGCAACCGGCGATGCCAACGGCCGGGCGGTCTACGACGGCACTTGTGGAACGGCCGACTCGACCGGCCTGGCTCAGTTCTGCGATTCCACCACGAACAAGGCGCCGAACCTGCTCGGCGGCAGCGTTGTGCTGCGAGCCGGCACCAAGCCGGTCATTCGGCCCAACGGTTCCGGCGCGGGCATCGGCGCGTTGATCAGCGACGCCACCAGCAACTACGAGGGCCTGCCGAATGGATCGATCCAGTTCGCGCGCGGCTCGCGGCTGCCGAACAGCACCGAAGAAGGCAACTGCCCGACCTCGAACGCTGCGTGCGGCGGTCTGCATGTGTACCAGGCCGCAACCGACAATCTCGGCATTGCCCGAGTGAAGACCGGTTTCGACGGACCCACCGGCCTCTCGGCCCAGGAACTCGTTTCCATCTACACGTGTGCCAAGACGACCTGGGACTCGCTGCCCGGGCAACTCCGGCGGGAGCACCGCAGTCATCCACCCGCTCATCCCGCAGTCGGGCTCGGGCACGCGCAACTTCTTCCTGGCCGACCTCCAGGCCGCCAACGGAGGCACAGCGGTGACCCCCGGAAGCTGCGTGCGCACCGTTGAAGAGCACGACCCGACCGGCATCTACGCCGACCCGTCGCCGGCTGACGCGATCGAGCCGTTCTCCCAGGGCAAGATCACGCTGATCAACAGTGGCTACTTCGCCAACGGCGTCAACTACACCGGCACCGGTGAGCCGAACGGCGCGTACACGCCGAACTACCTCACGCTCGAGTCGGGCACTCCCGGCGACACCAACCCGAACTACAACTCGTCGCGCGGCCTGTACTTCGTCGTTCGCCAGGCCGACGTGACCGGTGCCGGGCCGTTCCAGCCCGGTGCGGCGGCGAACTTCACCGCCGCACTGTTCACGAACTCGCAGAGCGCAATCCGTTCGGCGAGTGCGCAAAGCGAGATCGCTGCGGCTGGATTCACCGCCGCGTACAAGGACTGCGGTATCAACCCGACCACGTGCTGACCGGGATCACACCGCACATTCGTCAGGCCCTCTCATCTCTCATACGTAAGGAACATTTGTCATGAAGCTCAAACACCGCATTGCTGCGGGCGGCGCCGTTGTGGCGACGACCGCAGGAGTGCTACTCATCGGGGCGGGTGCCGCGCGCGCGGCCGCGCCGCCGTGGGAAGCCTCCGACCCGGCAGCGGTCGGGACGCTCTCGTTCTACGACTCGAGCGGAAATCAGATCACCAGCGGTTCGTCGGGCCCGAACGCCCCGTTCGCGGCCTATGCCGTGGGAAGCGGCGCGATCCGCGCGGGAGACAAGTCCGCCGGACTGTATTTCGCCAACCCGGATCCCAACTCGCAACCGGCGCTTTGGTACAAGGAACAGGTCGGCCTGTTCACCGCGTACCCACTCAGTTCCGGCCCGGCGTCGATCCAGACCATGAGCCAGACCCAACCGGTGAACCAGGGCGGGAACAGCGACCAGACGCTGGACGGCTTCCGCTCCGACCTGTCGAACCCGTCGACGGCCACCGGCTACGACCACGTGGTCCAGGTGCGGATGCGCACCGCGGACACGAACGGCCAGCAGACGTCCAACTACGACACGGCTGATCTGTTGATCAACGACACGGCCCACACGTGGACGCAGATCTACCCGGCGGTGCTGACGACGACGAGCACCACGCTCAGCTCCAGCCCGAATCCGTCGTCGCAAGGCCAGTCGGTCACGTTGACGGCGACCGAGACTGCCAACGGCGGCGGTCACCCGGCGGGCTCGGTCCAGTTCAAGGACGGCTCGTCGAACATCGGGTCACCGGTTGCCGTCAACGGCAGCGGTGTGGCCAGCACCTCGACCACGACGCTCAGCGTCGCGTCGCACAACCTGTCCGCGGTCTTCACACCCACGGACACGTCGACCTACGCCGGCTCGACCGGAACGACGACACAGGTGGTGAATCCGCCGGCGACCCCGACGAGTACCACCCTTGCGGTCACGCAGGACGGTGTCGCCGGCGACCCGGCGACGTTGACGGCGAATGTGACCGGGCCAGGCTCGACGCCCAACAACGCGGGCACGGTGTCGTTCTACGACAACAACTCGTCGACCGCACTGAACTCGTCGCCGGTGAATGGGACGAGCGGGGTGTACACGCTGAACCTGCCCTCCGGCTTCACGGCGGGCGGCCACTCGGTGGTCGCCAAGTTCACGCCAACCGATGTGACGGCGTTCGAGGCATCGCAGTCAGCGCCGCAGAGCTTCCTCACGCAGCCGCCGACGACCGGTGCGTGTGCGCAGACTGGGTCGGCCTGTACGGATACCCAGAACATCCAGGCGACGATCCCGGTGGGAACGCTCGTGATCCACACGCCGTATACCGCCAGCAACCCGCTGGATCTCGGGACACTCGCGCTGAATGCCGGCGCGACCGAGTTCACCGGGCACGCCGATTTCAACAACATCGTCGTTACCGACACCCGCTCGGGCGGGCTCGGCTACACGGTGTCGGCGTTGGCAAGCGCGCTCTCCGACGGCAAGAGCAACCCCGGGAGCACGATCAACGCCCAGAACGTCGGTCTGACGACGCTCCAGGCGACTCCGGGCAACGCTTTCGCCGGAACCGTGACGCCGACCGACAACCCCGCGGCTGACCCGGCTGTCGCACCGAATGACCCCGGCTCCAAGGGTCTGGGCGGCTCCACGCCGCACACGGTGTTCACCGTCGACAAGGGACTGGGCACGGTGACCGTCAAGGGCAACCTCACCCTGAACGCGCCCACGTCGACTGAGAGCGGCCTGTTCCAGGGCACGATCACCTTCACCGTGGGCTGATTGCCTTCGCACCATCGCCCGGTCTCAGGCCGGGTGCACCGAGGACGGGGCGGCCACAAATCTGGCCGCCCCGTTCCGGTGAACCTCCGTTCACCCTGCATTCGTCAGGCATTCGTTTCGAAAGGATTGGGTTCCGCCGTGACATCAAGTCGGCCCGGCAGCGGCAGGTCGTGCCTTCGCGCGCTGCTGTACGCGGCGTCGATCGCCGGCGTGCTGGCCCTGATGTCGCCAGCGGCTGCCGCGGGCCATCCGGCAAGCCACCACCGGGCCACGGCGCCAGGAGTCACCTTCGGCATCGGCCCTGCCAGCGCTAACGGCATCGACGGGCGCCCGCTGCTCAACTACACGGCCTCGCCGGGAGCCGCGCTCACCGACCACGTCGCAGTCGTGAACCTCAGTACGAAGCCGATACACCTGCGCGTCTATCCGGTCGATGCCATCCCGGGCGCGAACGGCGCGACCGGCTACGAGTCGGCGGCAACGCAACCGACCGGTGCCGGTTCCTGGATCACGGTGGATACCCCGCGATCGGGAGGCGTCATCTTTCTGCGCGGGCGGGCGACGCGAGTCGTCCCGATCTCGGTGGCAATCCCGTCCAATGCAAGCCCTGGCGACCACGTCGCGGGGATCATCGCTTCGCTGACTTCCCGCATCACCAGCAACAGCGGCGAGCGCGTCAAGTTCGAGCAACGCGTTGCGTTACGCACTGACTTTCGGGTGAGCGGCCCGCTACGTCCGGCATTGTCGATCGAGAACCTCACCGCGCAGTACCACGGCACTCTGAACCCCTTCGGGTCCGGCTGGGCCTCGGTGTCCTACACCGTGCGCAACACCGGCAACATCACCCTCGGCGCAACACAGGCGGTCACCATCTCGGGGCTGTTCGGATCAACCGGCCGTGCGGTGTCGGTCGCGCACGTGCCGTTGCTTCAGCCCGGAGCGGCCGTTCCCGTGAAGGTGCGGATCGACGGCGTGTGGCCCGAGCTCGTCATGCACGCCTCGGTCAGCGTCAAGCCGGTCGGCGCTGCCGGAGCGGCCAATCCGCTCCTGCCGGTCAACACTGCGCGGACGTCGCTCTGGGCGGTGCCATGGACCCTCTTGACGCTCGTCCTCGTCGTGCTCGCTCTTATCGCAGGCAGGCTCTGGTGGCGGCACGCCCACCCCAGGTCGGCACGCCATCGTCCCAAAGCCGGCCGCGAGCCGGTACTAGCCGGAAAGGCATAAGACTGTGCGAACGTACCGACCCGTCGCCCGCGTTCTATCGTTCGCGGCGGTCGCAGCATTCGCGTTCTCAGCCGCTGCTACCTCGGCGAGTGCAACCGCTGCGTTGCCGACCGACCCGGCCGCGCATGGCTACATCGGGTTATGCGACGAAGCAGGCAACAACGTGACCGGCGGGAGCATCGACAGCAAACCCTTTGTGTGGAAGGCGGTGGCCTCACAGGCGCCGCCAGCCGCATATCAAGGCACCGGCGAAAACGCGATTCTCAACATCTACCAGCCTCGGCCCGGCGTCCAGCCGGCTGAGTGGAGCGGGAACTCGCTCACGGCCGCTTCCTTCTACAAGGGAAAGGTCGCGACGGTGCAGTCGACTTACGCCGACTCCTCGCTGAAGGAGTTCATGCAACTCTTCCCGCCGATGATGGACGGTCTCTACGAGCTGCGCATGTACTTCGGAAAGGCCAGCTACGGCTTGTACAGCGCGACGTATCCAGCGACGACGATCCGCGTGTCCGGCGACCGGTGGCAGCTCGTTTCCGGCGGCGCCGTCAAGTGCGGCTCGGCAAAGGCGGTGTCGAACGAGCAGCTCACCGGCGTGGTGAGCAAGAAGATGACGACGCCACGCAAGCCGAGCCCGGCCGAAACCGTGCGGGGCTCGTCATCGTCGCCGCTGCATCCTGCCAGTGCGCCTTCCACAAGCGGGTCGGCGAGCGCGGTAACCGGTGGCGTCCCGCACACCAGCGGTGCCGGAAGTAGCACCCCGGGCAACCCGGCAGCCGGCGACCCGGCAGCGGGCAAGTCGTCGACGCCTGCTGCTGCGCCGGCCGCGGCCAGCCGAGACACACCGAGCGGCTCGTCCTCGAACTGGCCGTGGTTCGGTCTCGCCGCTCTCGTCGCACTCGGTGTTGCCGGCGTGGTTATGCGTAAACGCGTTTCGACCCGAACACGGCGCCCCCGCCAGGCGTGACCTCTGGCGGAGGCGTCCATGCCATCCGTTGCCCGCAAACCGGACCGAACAAGGAGCCAGTCAACTATGCAGGTATCTCCCCGTCGGACAGCCGCGACCTTGCTTGCCGCGGTGGTCGCGACCACCGTGGCATTGGCGTTGCCCGCCGTTCCGGCGAACGCGGATACGCCACCGTTCGAGCCCGGTGACTCCGTTGGCACGATCTCGTTCTACGACGCCAGCGGGAACGTGATCACAAGTGGCAGCACGAGCAGCGCGCCGTTCGCCGCGTACGCGGTCGGCAGCGCGCCGATCCGCGCGGGCGACACCCAGGCCGGCCTCTTCTTCGCCAATCCCGATCCGAATTCGCTGCCCGCCTATTGGTACAAGGAACAGGTAGGGCTCTTCACGGCGTACCCGCTCGGGACCGGGCCGTCGAGTGTCAAGACCTTGAGCCAATCGCACCCTGTCGCTACCGGCGGAAACTCGGACCAGACGCTCGACGGCTTCCGAAGCGATCTGTCCAATCCCTCGACCGCAACCGGCTATGACCATGTGGTCCAGGTGCGGCTGCGCACCGCCGATTCCGGCGGGCAGCAAACCGCCACCTACGACGACGCAGACGTTCTGGTCAACGACACGACGCACACGTGGACGCAGATCTACCCCGGCAACGTCACCACCACGAGCACCACCCTCACGGCGGCACCGAGCCCGGCCGCGGCTGGGGCGACAGTGACTCTCACCGCTACTGAGACGCCGGTAGCCGCGGGCGCTGTCCAGTTCAAGGATGGGTCTGCCGATCTTGGCAGCCCCGTCACCGTCAATGGCAGCGGCGTCGCCACCAAGACGGTGTCGACACTCTCGGTCGGCTCCCACAGCCTGTCCGCGACCTTCACTCCGACCGACTCGTCATTCGCGCCGTCGACCGGCAACGCGACGGAGGTCATCACTTCCACGGCCCACGCCAGCGCTTTCAGCATCAGCGCACCCGCATCGGCCAAGTACGGTGCGCACTTCGACGTAACCGGCAAGCTCACTGATGCGCAGACGCACAAGGCCTTGGCCGCGCAGTCGGTGTCGCTCTTCGAGCGACCCAAGGCAGGCAAGCCATACAAGCTGGTCATGAAGGTCACCACTGATGCAAAGGGAAACTCGTCGGTCAGTGTCAAGGCAACCGCGAATGGCCAGTACCAGTGGCGCTACGCAGGGAGCAAGAAGCACAAGGCTGTCACCAGCGCGAACAAGACCGTCTTGGTGAGCCAGGTGGTTTCAGTCGCGCACAGCCCCGCGAGCGTCAAGCACGGGCAGAGCGTGGATATCTATGGCACCGTCAAGCCCGCTAGCTCGGGGCAGGTCGTCGATCTGCAGCAGTTCGTTGCCGGCAAGTGGAAGACGTTGGGGAACACGGCACCCATCCACCGCCAGAAACTGCCGAAGGGCGGCAAGACGGTGGGGTACATCATCGTCGTCAAGCTCGCGGCCAAGGGCAGTTACAAGTTCCGGGTGCAGAAGCCCGCGACATCCAAGCTGGCCGTGGGTTACTCGCCTGCAACGACTGTGCAGGCCTCGTGACGATAGACACCCACAACGACCCCGCTGCCACCGGGCCGATCGGGCCGGTGGCAGCGGGATCCATGCCGAACATCGAACTGGAACCGCCGTACGCGTCATCGGGGCCTGCCCGGCACGTGGGGCTGTCCTCGCTCGATGCGCGGTCGGTCTCGGCGTGGTTCGGCGACCACAAAGTGTTGGATCGAGTGTCGTTGCTGATGCCCGCCGGCCACGTCACTGCGCTCATTGGTCCCTCGGGCTGCGGGAAGTCGACCTTCTTGCGCATCCTCAACCGGATGCACGAGCTGGTTCCGGCCGCCAAGATGTCCGGCGAGGTCGCCCTCGATGGCGAAGATATCTACGCACCGGGACGGCGACTGACCGATGCTCGCCGGGCGATCGGGATGGTGTTCCAGAAGCCGAATCCGTTCCCGGCGATGAGCATCTATGAGAACGTCGTCGCCGGGCTGAAGCTGACTGGCGTCCGTGTCTCGCGCGGAAGCAAAGACGCACTGGTCGAGGAGTCGTTGACGCGGGCCGGGCTGTGGCGCGAGGTGAAGGATCGGCTCAGCCAGCCGGGCGGTGCGCTGTCGGGCGGTCAGCAGCAGCGGCTCTGTATCGCTCGCTCGCTTGCCGTGCGACCGCAGGTGCTGCTGATGGACGAGCCGTGCTCGGCACTCGACCCGACCTCGACCCGCGTCATCGAAGAGACCATCGGCGTGCTCGTGGATCAAGTGACGATCGTGATCGTCACGCACAACATGCAGCAGGCGGCACGGGTCTCGAACTACTGCGCATTCTTCCTTGCCGAACATGGGACGCCGGGAGCGATCGTCGAGCATGGAAGAACCGAAGCGATGTTCGGGCGCCCGCAGGATCCGCGAACCGCCGATTACGTCAATGGCCGATTTGGCTGACCGTTAGCGCGACGGGATCGGCCGTTGCGGCGAGTTCAACAGGTCGAGCTCTGCTGCGCGGCGAACGGCTGCCCGGCGGTTGTTCACGCCGAGCTTGGCGTAGATGTTCTTGGTGTGCGTCCGGACGGTGTTCACCGACAGCGTGAGCTGACGCGCGATGTCCGGGCCGTCCAGGTCGGTCTTGAGCAGCCGGAGCACGTCCAGCTCGCGTTCACTGAGCGGGTCGACGAGCCCGCCGGTCGGCGTGCGGCTGGTGCACCCGCGGCCGAATGCACCAGCCGGCGCACATAACCCCATCTGGGCTGCTTTTGACGACCGCGCTCAACAGCCCGGCCATGGCGCGCCCTCGCCGGTGAAGACGCGGACGTAACCCTCGGGCTCGGCCAGGGTCAGCGCGGCTCCAGCGGCACGAGCGCGCCGGTCACGTCGCCGTGCCGCGTGCCTGCCAGCGCCTGCAGCACAGGATCTCGATGAGGTTCCCCGTCCGCCGCCTGCCGTCGGCCGCCGCGGCCAGGCGCGCCAAGCAGCTCCGCCGCGTCGCTCGCAGCGGTCGCCTGTTTCGGCCGCGGACCGCGCGAGCAGCATTCTGGCCAACGTGATGTGCTCGAACTCGCGCAGGTAGGACAGCTCGTCGTCCGCGCGACAAGCCTCGCTCCTCGCGCCCAGCCGTGCGCTTCGCCGAGACGGCCGTGCCGCGAGCAGCACCCGAGCTCGGACCGCCGCGACCGGCCGCACGTTCGGGGCGAAGTCGCCGACGTACACGCGCTCCGCCTCCTCGAGCAGTCCCAGCGCGTCGACGAGATCGCCTTCGGCCTCGCGCACTCGTGCCATGGCGACCCGCCAGCGGTACGGGTTCTGCGGCAGCCCGTTGTGCTCGCCCAGCTCGCTGGCGCGCTGCAGCAGGTACTGGCGGGCAGCGTCAGGTCGTCGCGCTCGCAGGCGACCTGGCTCATTCCCGACGTACATGTCCGCAGTTCCGCGCAGAGCGCGGTCCGCCGCCATCGGCCGCCAGTTGCAGCGCTCGCTCGTAGGTGCGCAGCGCCTCGCCCAGGCGGCCCTGCGTGCTGCGGATGTCGGCCAGGTGATGGAGCAGCCCAGCACGTCTGAGATGTGCCCGGCCCGCTGCAGCCCGTCGACGCTGACCGAATATGCCCGGTGCGCCGCCTCGAGTTCGCCGCGTGCCCCATTGCGCGAGACCGGACAGTGCCGACGCCGCGCTGCAGCGTGAGATCGTCGCCGTCGGCCGCGCGCTCGATGGCCTGCCGGGCGTGCTCGACGGTGGCGGCCGCGTCGCCCCGCGCCAGCGCCAATGCGGCCCAGTACGTCTCGATCGCGCCGGGCAGGCGGACGAGCTCGCCCTTGTCGACGACGACCATCCGCTCGCGGCTGGTTCGCCAGCAGCCGCTCGACGTCGCGCAGCCGGCCGTCGACGCCGTCGAACTCGCCCGCTCGGCCATCAACGCCCCGATGAAGCCGATCGCCAGCACCGGCCGAAGGCGGACAACCTCGTCGGGAATCGCGTCGAGCCAGCCACGGATCGTGGCTTCCTGCCTGGCCCGGCGAAGCGCCGGCACGGCCAGCTCGACCAGTCCGGCTGCACGCTCGGTGTCGCCGGCGGTCAGCGCGTGCCGAATGGCCAGCGAGGGCTCGCCGTTCTCCTCGTACCACTTGCTGGCTCGCGCGTGCAGGTCGTCGAGATCGTCGGCGCGGTCACTCTAGCAGATGCGCTCGAAGGACGTCGGCGAAGAGATGGTGGTAGCGGTACCACCGCCGGCTGTCATCGAGCGGAACCACAAACATGTTCGCGCGGTCCAGCGACTCGAGCATCGCCTTGCCGTCGTGCGCACCGGTGACGGCGTCGCAGAGTGAGCCGCTGAGCCGGTCCAGAATCGATGTCTGCACCAGGAAGCGGCGAACCGGCTCGGGCTGACGTCCCAAGACCTCCTCGACGAGATAGTCGACGATGTACCGGTCGTCCCCGGCGAACCCGGCGATGAACCCGGCGACATCGCTTCGTCCCTGCATCGAGATCGCAGCCATCTGGAGTGCGGCGATCCACCCCTCGGTACGCCCTTCCAGGGTGGCGATGTCCGCTGCGGCCAGATCAAGCCCGATGACCTCATTGAGGTAAGCCGCCACTTCCTCGAGAGTGAAGCGCAGGTCGGCAGCGCGCACCTCGACCAGCTCGCCGCGCGCGCGCAACCGCGCCAGTGGCAACGCCGGGTCGGCTCGGGTGCTGATCACAAGGTGGCCGTGCGGTGGGAGATGCTCGAGCAGGAATGTCATGCCGGCTTGCATGTCGACGCTGTCGACGAGGTGGTAGTCGTCGAGTACCAGGTCGAACTCGTTGGGCACAGTGCTCAGCTCGTTGAGCACCGTGGTGAGCACGGTTTCGATCGGCGGTCGCGCCGACTGGAGCAGCAGCAGCGCGCTCGACCCGATCTCGGGAAGCACGCTTCGGAGCGCGGTTACCACGTAGGTCCAGAACGAGCCGGTCTGCCGATCACTCTCCTCAAGAGAGAGCCACGCGACGGATCGATTCTGCGCGGACGCCTGGGACATCCACTCGGCGAGCAGCGTCGTCTTGCCGAACCCGGCCGGGGCGGAGATCAGGGTCAGCTTCGCCTCTGCTCCGCGGGTCAAGCGCTCGCTGAGCCGTGGCCGGGCCACCAGATTGCGTCGTGGCTTCGGGATGTAGAGCTTGGTCTCGACCAGCGGGCTTGCCATCCCAGTACCCCTCACGAGCTCCCGACGGGGGATGCGCCCGAGAGTAGAGCACGCAGGGGGCGAAGGCGGACTCTGACCAGACCTACGCGCGCGGGACTAGCAAGCGCCGCCCACGACGTAGCGGGCACCGGTACCGGCGTCGGGCGCCCGGTCGACCGCGGCCACGTAGTGCAGGCCGCTGCCGTTGACGGTGAATGACCCGTGATCATCGGCGTACGGGGCCTTTAGTGCGACGTGATCCGGCGGGCTGCCGATGAGGTTGCGGGGCACCGTCCAGGTGATCGTGCCCCCGGGCCCTTCGGTGAAGGTTCCCGGCACGGTGCCATTGGACGTCATCGTGCCCGCGTCGTCGGTGCCGACGTCGAAGGTCTGCACGCCAGGGCCGTTGCTCGTGGCAGATGCGTAATAGGTTTTCGCCTTGTACTTCCAGTACGCGTTCCACTGCGTGGACGCAGTGCCGGGAGCCGGCGTCGACGACAGGTTGTTCAGCTTCATCGTGATCTTCAAGCTCGTCGCGTCCGGAGTGGCGAACCGGACGGACAGGATGTCGTCGCTGGCGATGTTGCTCTCGGCGGGATCGTTGGTGATCGTCCCAGCGGCATCGCCCTTCGGGTCGATCACCTGCGGTCCGGGGCAGGACGTGCCGGTCCGCACGGTCGGCGTGACGAACGGCAGTGCGGCCACCGGCTTTCCGGTGATCGCGGACAGCCCGCTGTTCTGCCGGGTGTAGACCGTGCTCGCGTTGCCCGGGCTGGAGAAGTCGCTGGCGTAGGCGATGTTGGCACGTCCCGCGCTGTCGATCGCGACTTGGAAGAAGTCGAGCAAGGTGCGGTCGCCGGGACTGGTGATTCCGCAGGTAGTGCCGTTGTTGCAGACCGATCCCTTGTGAATCGCCGGCGTAACTGCCTGGGACAAACTCGTGATCGTCGGGTTGGGCACGTTCTTGCTGTTCTGCCGGGTGGCATTGAACAGCTGGGCGTAGGCCACCTTCCAGCGGGTTACCCCGTGCGTGGTGTCGTTGGTGCCGGGGTTGCGATAGGCGCTCGTGTCGCCGCCTGCCCCGTGGTACCAGACCACGTCGATCTTGCCGGCGCCGCCGCCGACGAGCCACGGGAACAGGTCAGCACGTCCGGGGTCGGGCTTGGTGCCGCGGTTGTCCGGGTTGATCTGGAAAGCCTTGGACCACTTCGCGCCGTGGTCTGTCGAGAAGGCGTATTGCACCTTGAACCCGTCGCTCCACAGCGCGTAGAGGTTTCCCACGGCGTCGATGCCGATCACCGGGAAAACAAGGTCAAGCTCCCGATGGCTGGCTGCCGGCACCGAGAAGACGGTCGAGTCGGTCCAGGTGAGCCCGCCATCGAGGGACTTGGCGAGATAGAGCGTGTCGAGGTAGTCGTAACCCGCATTGGGGTTCTGTGCGAGAGCAGCTTCCTGCGCGCTCGCAGTGCCGGCGAAGATCGCGTACAGCGGATGGATCTGCTCGCCGCTGCCGACTGGCGCAGCCGGGTAGAACTTTCCCTTCACAGGGTGCGCATAGTCGGTGACGATGTTGCCGATCTTCAGCTCGGGCAGCGTGTAAGCGTGTTGCGCATCGATCAGGCTGCCGATCGCCCCGATACCCGCCGGGCCTGCCTGCGTGACGTAGGTGAAGCCGCCGTCGTAGGAGATGCTGTCGACAATCTGACCGGTGTCGACCTTGTGATAGATCAGATGGTTGGTCAGCCGGCCGTCGAAGGTCTGCCATTGCCGGTCGGTTGCCGTGTTCTGAGTGGCATACAGGTTCGGCGGGTTGGTGAAGGACTCTCCGCAGGTGTCCGAGCGGGCCGCGGTGAAGTTGTCGAGCGCGTCGATGTTGTGCAGGCCGGTGTAAGCGATCGCCGGGCATGGATTGGTGGGACTCAGCTGTCCGACCGAGATGTCCGAGTCGCCGCCGCCGGTGCCCAAGTCCGGCTGCTGTGGCGCGCTTCCCTTCATCGTGTAGGTGCCGTTGGGGTGCTTGACCACGTCGATGTACCAGAAGTTGCTTCCGGTTCCGGTCGGTGCCGAAACGATCGCCGCCTGCTGGTCCTTCGATCCCTTGGGCAGCGTCGTGATGCTTGGCTCCGCGCCGGCGCCGAGTGTCAGCGGCGGAGTCCACGCCGGTGGCCTCCCACCGGGGGCCGGCGGCCCGCCGAATGACGACGAGGTGAGCATGCCCGTGGCCAGCAGTACCGAGGCGGCAACTATTGCTAGCGACCCGAACAGTGAAGTGCGGCGAGGTCGCATGGGTCCTCCCAATCGGTACCGCGTCGTCGTCGAGACCGATGACAAGTAGCCCCGACAGCGTGTGTTTAGTACCCCGTTGGGCGGGAAGGCTATCCGATTAGGCTGCGATCATGTCGGCGGAGCTGAAATTGTCGAGTCTGGCCTGCGCGCTCGTGCTTCTCGTCTCCTGCAGTTCGGCCAGCACGCCGTCACATTCGTCGCAGACCGCCATAATCCCGACACCGGCGGCTCCGACGGCCGAGCCGTCCGCGGCGTGTTCGCCCCCGCAATCCCGGTCGTTCTCTTGGCCAGCGGGCGTGCCCGCCGACTTCCCCCATCCGACAGGCGGAAGGGTGACAACCGTCAAGGCGTTGCCGGCCAGCCAGATCAGCACAGGCGAGAGCGCGACTGGCGCGAAGGGCGGCGTCGCCGTAGAGGTTGACGTGCCCGACAGCTTGCGCAGCCAAGTGCTGTTCGTCCACGCCAGCTTTCCGCGCGCGCACCTCGTCCTCGGTCGCGGCGATGCCGAAGAGGACGAGGCGGACATCCCCTTCACTCGTTCGGACGTCAACGGGCAGCTACGCCTGCGTAGCAGCGGCGCCTGCCACACGACGTGGATCCTGACGGTGCTGCACCGTTGACCCGGCGTAGAACCAGCGCGCGTCGGCCGCGCAACTCGGGTGAACGCTCGCGGTCGGCATCGATGATGCTGTCGGGCGGTCGGGGGGTTGCCGGGGGCATCACTGATGCGCGATCCGGGCCAGATCACCCTACCGAAACAAGAATTCTGAAACTTCTTCGCGAGCGAGCGGCCGCAGCCGGAGCGCCATCGCAGACTTCATCAACGTGAAGCGGACTAACGGCCCTTGTTCGCGCGCGCTCGATGACGTAGGCAGGGAGGGTGAATAGCGAACAGCTTGAGAAGTTCCGCTCGGGCGACGGATTCGTCGCAGCTCTGGATCAGAGTGGAGGCAGCACCCCGAAGGCGCTCGCCCACTACGGCATTGCCGAGGACAGCTACAACTCCGAAGCCGAGATGTTCGATCTCGTGCACGAGATGCGGACACGCATCATCACCAACCCGGCATTCGAGGGCGACAAGATCCTTGCCGCGATCCTGTTCGAACAGACCATGGAGCGCGACATCGAGGGGATGCCGACCGCGCAGTACTTGTGGGACGAGAAGCACGTCGTGCCGGTGCTCAAGGTTGACAAGGGGCTTGCTGACGAAGCAGACGGCGCCCAAGTGATGAAACCGATCAGTGGCCTCGACGACTTGCTGGCACGCGCGAACAACCATCGGATCTTCGGCACCAAGATGCGTTCAGTGATCCACGCAGCCGACGATGCCGGCGTCGCGGCCGTCCTCGACCAGCAATTCGAGTACGCGCAGCAAATCGCCGCCGCCGGTCTTGTACCCATCATCGAGCCCGAGGTGAGCATCGACAGCTCCAGCAAGGAGGCTGCCGAAGACCTGCTGTTGGACGGTCTGCGCACCCGGCTCGAGGCGCTACCGGCGTCAACGCTGGTGATGCTCAAGTTGACGTTGCCGACCCGGGCCGGGTTGTACTCCGAGCTCAGCGATGATCCGCACCTCGTGCGGGTGCTGGCCCTTTCCGGCGGCTACCCGCGCGACGACGCCTGCAAGCTCCTGGCCGCGAACCGCACCATGGTCGCGAGCTTCTCGCGCGCCCTCACTGAGGGCCTCACTGCGCAGCAGACCGATGACGAGTTCACCGACCGGCTGCGCTCGTCGGTCGAACAGATCTACGAGGCATCGGTAGTGAAGGACTCCGCGTCGGCTCGATAGTGGCAAGCTGCGGACGTGGCCGTCAGACCGATCGTGGGTAGCGCAGCAACAATCGCATTGCTGCTCGTGACGGTGAGCCTCGCTGCGCGGCCCGCGGGTGCCGGATCGTCCGGTGCGAGCACGCCTCGCGCGCGGGCCGAGGCCGCGTATGCACAGATGACCACCCGCGAACGGGTCGGGCAGCTGTTCATAATGGGCGTCGCGTCGACCGGCCCGTCCCGCAGCGAGATGAAGGATCTGATCGCTGACGCAGGCGGCAACGTCTACCTGCGCGGCGACACCACGCAAGGTCGCGATGCCGTGCGCAACATCGTTGATGCGCTTGCGCCACGGCTGACCTACGCCGGCGTTCGTCCGTTCATCGGCACCGACCAAGAGGGCGGCGAGGTCCAGGATCTGCAGGGCCCGGGCTTCAGCGCCATGCCCACTGCGCTGAGCCAAGGACGGTGGCGCCGGCTGCCTTGCAGTCCGACGCCCGCACTTGGGGGGCACAGCTGCGCAAGGCCGGGCTCAACCTCGACCTCGCGCCGGTCGCGGACACCGTGCCGAAGTCGGTCGGCACGTCCAACCAGCCGATCGGGCAGTACTACCGCGAGTACGGCCACACAATCACTCGCGTCCGCAGGCACGTTGTCGCATTCCAGCGCGGGCTGATGGCGGCGGACATCGCCACGACGCTCAAGCACTTCCCGGGGCTTGGCCGCGCAACCGGCAACACCGACAGCGGACGAAACATCACCGACCCGACCGGGCCGCGCAGCACGTACCTGCTGCCGTTCCAGGACGGCATTCGCGCCCGTACCCAGTTCGTCATGGTGTCGTCGGCCACCTATCCGCATATCGATCCGACTCAGCCGGCGTGCTTCTCGCGCAAGGTGATCAGCGACCTGTTACGTACGCACGAGAAGTTCGCCGGCATCGTCGTCTCGGACAGCTTCGGCTCGGCCTCGGTCGCCTACCTCCATGCCGGGTTACGCGCCATCGACTTCTTCCAAGCCGGCGGGACGATGGTGTTGGACTCTGCACCCGCGCAGTTGCACCCGATGGTCACGGCGGTGACATCGCGGATAGAGCACAACACGGCGTTCGCAGCCACGATCAAAGCCGATGTCCTCAGGGTGCTGACCATGAAGGCCCGGGACGGCCTGATCTAGCTCGCCGGGCACTTCACCTTCGGGTTCCACATCTGGAACGTGCCGGCCGGATTGTGCCGCCATGCCCAGACGTGCAGGGAGTAGTACGCGGGCAGGCCGAACCGGTTCGGTGCCGGGGTCAGGTTGAACGTATGCCCGTACAACCGCGGTCGGTGCGAGTGGGTGGCGTTCCAGTCCTTGCGCAACACGACGTACTCGACAGCCGCAAGCTGCAGCGTGCCGTGCTTGCCCGGCGCGTAGACCATTGCCTCGGGATGCTTGGCCACGATGGCCGGATCGCCCACCAGCTTCGAGTCCGCCCAGTGCACACCCATCCCACCGCCCGGCATGCCTGGCATCGCCGGCATGTCGATGCAGGCGACGCCCTTCGCGTCGGTGAGCAACCCGTAGCCGTGCTGTTCGGCGACCGCGATGCTGTGGAACTTGCGCGTCGCGTTGCGCAGCCCGTCCAGCGCACTTTGCGAATGGGCTGCCGACGCGGTCGCTTGCTGGACTGGTCGATGAGCGCCGGCTGCCGCCGTTCCGCCCAACAGAGCGACGACTGCGGTCGCCGTTCCGATCAAGACTTTCACGTTCATGTCGTGCTCCTCCGGTTCTGTCGGCGTTGTGCCGAGCGCTCAAACGGTAGGAATCACGCGAGCGCGTGGACATCGGCGGACACCGCCCAGATTGGTGCTCTGGCCGCCTATCTTTGTGCCGGCGACACGAAGAAAGGGGCGCTAGACCGCCTCGCGCGGTGGGCTTAACTCCACTGCGGATCCGGCCCGATCGGTTGATGATCGGTGCATGGTTACGACGATCGGCGCGCCTCCCACGGCACGTACCCTCCCGCCGGCGCACCGGGTACCGCTGCGCCTGCACCTGCTCGGCCGCTCACTGCTGGTGCTGTTCACTTCGATGGCCGGTGCGGCCCTCTTCTCGTTCTGGATCACAGCAGCGGCGATATCGCCGCTCACGATCTTTGCGGTGGTCCTGCTGCCCGTGACCGCCCTCGTGCGCGGTTACGCCAACATCCACAGGCGCGCCGCCCGAGGCCTCACCGGCTGGGGCATGCACGCCGGCTACCGATCGCCGGGCGAGGGCAGCGCGATCAGGCGGGCCTGGTCGATTGCTCGCGATCCGCAGAGTTGGCGTGACGCACTCTGGTGCCTGCTGCACTCGATCGTCGCGGCGGTGACGTCAAGTGTGACCATCGCATTCTTCGCCGGCGGCGTGTTCTACCTGATCTATCCGTTCTTGTACTGGGTCACCCCACAGGCCGCGTTCGGGCGCCCGTTCGGCGGGCTGGTCGTGTTCCACTCGGTCGCGCAGACCACGGCGATGATGCCGCTCGCGCTCGTCAGCTTCGGGATCTGGTACGCAATCGCGCTCCCGCTCGCTCGGCTCGAGTTGCGCCTGACCGGACGGCTGCTGAGCCGGGATTCGCGGCGAGGCGCGCGGGCGTGACGCGGCGCGGTTGCGCAAGTCTTGTCCCACTTAGTAGGGCGAAATCTTGCAAGATCGGGCTTAGCTTCCGGCGTGGCAACGCGGCCGGTTCTCTTCCGTGCCCTCTCGCTTGGGGCGGGCGCACTGGTGGTCTGCGTGTTGCTCACTCCCACAACGGCACATTCGTCGCATCAAGCCATGAACATGCACATGGTGCAGGTGCCCGCCGCTGCAAATGTCCCGCTCGCGCCGGTCCTGCCGCGCACCGGGTGGACGGCCACCGCGAGCGACCAGGAAACGACCGGTGAGGACGGCTCGGCAGCCAATGTCCTCGACGGTGACCCGGCGACGATCTGGCACAGCAAGTGGTCGGGAACGTCGGTGCCGCTGCCGCACTGGATCACCATCGACATGCACACCGTCACGACCGTCTCCGCACTCGTGTATCTGCCGCGCCCACCCGCCTCGCCGAACGGGCGGATCGGGCAGTTCAGCATCTCGCTCAGCACTGACGGCACCAACTGGGGATCGCCGGTCGCCACCGGCACGTGGGCCGACGACACGACCGAGAAGACCGGTGCGTTCGCGACCACGAGCGCGCGCTATGTACGGCTGACCGCGCTCACCGAAGCGGGCAACCGTGGCCCGTGGAGCAGTGCGGCCGAACTCAACCTGCTCGGCGCGCCGACCAGCACGCCGCCGTCCTACTTGGTGCTGCCACGCGCCGGCTGGACGGCCACCGCGAGCGATCAGGAAACCATCGGCGAGGACGGGTCAGCGGCAAACGTGCTCGACGGCGACCCGAACACGATCTGGCACAGCGAGTGGTCCCCGCCGTCGGTGCCGCTGCCGCACACGATCACCATCGACATGAAGAAGTCCATCGCGATCAATGGGCTGCACTACCTGCCGCGACAAACCAACGGCAGCAACGGAAATATCGGGAAGTACCAGGTTTCGCTGAGTAGCAACGGCACGACTTGGAGCGCGCCGGTCGCCGCGGGGGTATGGGCCGACGACGCAACCGAGAAGACGGCCACGTTCGCCGTCACGAGCGCCCGCTACGTGCGGCTGACCGCACTCACCGAGGCCGGCAACCGTGGCCCGTGGAGTAGCGCCGCCGAAATCAACATCCTGCAGCCGCTGAACCCGGCGGTCGCGGGCAGCTGGGGCCCGCTGATCAACTTCCCGATCGTGCCGGTGTCGGCAGTCCTGCTCCCGAACAACAAACTCCTGACCTTCTCCGCGTATCAGGCCACCTCCTACGGCAACGCCGATGGCTACACGCAGACCGCGATCCTCGATCTGAGCACCGGCGTCGTCAGCCAACGCCAGGTCTCCAACACCGGCCATGACATGTTCTGCACCGGGCTGGCGCTGCTGCCCGACGGGCGCGTGCTCGTCAACGGCGGCAGCGACAGCGGCAAGACGTCCATCTACGATCCGGCCACCGACTCCTGGACAGCCGGACCGGCAATGAACATCCCGCGCGGTTACGAGGGCGATACGACGCTGTCCGACGGCGGCGTGTTCACCCTCGGCGGTTCGTGGAGCGGCGGCGAGGGAAACAAGGACGGCGAGGTCTTCACCCCGAACGGAACGTGGCGGCTGGTGAAGAACGTGACTGCCGCATCGATCCTGACCAGTGCCGACCCAGCGGGTGTCTTCCGCGAGGACAACCACGGATGGTTCTTCGCGACCTCGAACGACGGCGTCTTCCACGCCGGGCCGAGCAAGCAGATGAACTGGTTCACCACGGCCGGTGACGGCAGCACGCAGAGCGCCGGCCTGCGCGGCGACAGTGCAGACGCGATGAACGGCAACGCGGTGATGTACGACGTCGGCAAGATCTTCACCGACGGCGGCGCGACTGCGTACCAGGACGCCTACGCGACCAATCGTGCCTACACGATCGACATCAGCAAGGGCCCGAGCAGCCCGGTGACCGTGCAGCGCGTAGCGGACATGAGCTTCGCGCGCGCGTTCGAGAACAGTGTGGTGCTGCCGAGCGGGCAGGTACTTGTCGTCGGTGGCCAGCGCTATCCGTTGCCGTTCACCGACACCGGGGCGGCGATGTCGCCGGAGCTGTGGAATCCGGCGACCGGCAATTTCACGATCATGGCCAGCGAGGCCGAGCCGCGTAACTATCACAGCGTCGCGCTGTTGCTGCCAGATGGACGGGTGTTCTCCGGTGGCGGCGGGCTGTGCGGGACGTGCGCGACGAACCATCCGGACGGGCAGATCTTCACCCCGCCGTACCTGTTGAACTCCGACGGATCGTTGAGGACGCGCCCGGTCATCTCGTCGACGCCGCGCGACGGCGCGGCTCGGCAGCACGATCAGCGTCACCACGAACAGTGCCGTGACATCGTTCGCGCTCGTCCGGATGGGCGCAGTAACCCACACGGTCGACAGCGACCAGCGACGCATCCCGCTCACGCCGATCAGCCATACCGGCACCACCTACCAATTGCGCATTCCGTCCGATCCAGGCGTCGCGCTTCCCGGCAACTACCTGCTGTTTGCGCTCAACTCGGCGGGAACGCCGAGCGTCGCCAAGACGATCGCCATCCCGGTCAGCTAGGTTGGCGGGCACCATCGGGCAGGGAGGGTGCGATGACCGACAGGAAGTTCCGGGGCATATCGGCGCTGATCTACCTGGCGGTCGCGGTCCTCGCCATCGTCGCGATCTTCGTGCTGCACCCGGCAACGAGTCGGGCCCTGCTCGACCTCGTCCTCGTGGTCGTCGCGCTTGCCTCGCTCGCGGCCGGTGCGTACGACGCTTTGCTCTGGATCGGCACTGACGAGGCCGGAAACGTGCGGCAGCCGCCCGCCGAGGCCAAGCGACTGCAGGTCACCGCGGCCACGACGGCCGGCAAGCGCAGTTCGCTCACTCCGCTGATCAGGTTGATCAAGGGGATCGTCCAACTCGTCACCATCGTGCTACTCGTGCTCGACCCCTCGCCCAAGGCCACCTCGGCGCCGGCACAGCAGAGCACCCACGCGACCTGTGCGTTCCTGAAGGCCGAAGCGAGACGCAGCCATGATCGCAAGCCGTACCCGAAGTCGTCGCCACAAGAGAAGAAGTGCAGCATCAACGAGTACATGAAGCATCACGTCAAGGGTGCGAAACACACGACGAAGCACAAGCGCAAGCACACCCCGTGACGCGAGCCGCCGCGCGCAAACATGGTCCTTAACTCGGGCAATGCAGAATTGAGGCCATGAGGGCTGCTGCCGCGCTGGCCGGTGGCGTGCTGGCGCTGGCGGCATGCACGTCGGCGATTACGGGTAGCGCGTCCGGGCCGGCAGGCTCGACGACCGGTCCGTCGACGTCGTCCGCGGCGCCGGCGGCCCACGCGGCCAACCGACGGCCGAGCTGGGCCGCTGCCGCGACGCGACCGGGCCGGCACGATCTGGCTCTGCCGACCACGGCTCGCCAACAACCCCTGCACGTCAACCCAGACAGCAACCGCGGTCAGCGCGTCCGGTGCGAAACGGATCGAGCACACCCGCCCGGCAGCGCACCCGGCCATCGACTGCTTCTACGTCTACCCGACGGTGAGCAAGCAGCAGCGCATCAATGCGAACCGCCACGTGCAGTCCGCAGAGATCCACGCCGCCGTCGCGCAGGCTGCCCGGTTCTCACACGTCTGCCGGGTCTTCGCGCCGATGTACCCGCAGCTCACGCTCTCAGCGATCGCGACCGGCGGCAATTCGGCCACGGTTGCCGGCGCGATCAAGGCCTACGACGGAGTGTTCGCCGCCTGGCGCGACTACCTGCGCAATTTCAATCACGGACGCGGCGTGGTCTTGATCGGGCATTCGCAGGGCGCGTTCCTGCTGACTGCATTGCTGCAGCGCGAGATCGACCGGAGCCCGGCGATCCGCAAACGGCTCGTCTCGGCGATACTGCCCGGCGCGAACGTGACGGTGCCGCGGGGCAAGCGCGTCGGCGGTGCATTCCGCCGAATCCCGTCGTGCCGGTCAGGGCACGAGGTCGGCTGCGTCATCGCGTACTCGAGTTTCGACACCACGCCATCGGCGGACGCCCTGTTCGGCCGGGCGAACACGAGTATCGGCCGGCCGATCGGACTCGGCGGACCGACCAAGCCGGGCATGCAGGTGCTGTGCACGAACCCGGCGACCCTCGATAGCGGCAATCACCATTTGGATTCGTACTTCCCGCGCGAGATGGGCCAGACACCAAGCTGGGTGACAACGCGCTGGGTCACCTACCCGGGCGAGTACCGCGCGTCCTGTGAACACCGCAGCGGCGCAAGCTGGCTGCAGATCAATCGCAGCTCGAGCGAGTGGCGGCCGGTGGTGTACGCATCGCTCGGACAGACCTGGGGACTGCACGTCTACGACATCAACCTCGCGCTCGGGAATCTCGTCGACATCGTCGGCAAGCAGGCCCGCGCGTACTTACATTGATCGTTACGACCCGGGCTGAACTGCCAGCCGTACGGCGAGTGCGCCGAGCACGCCACCCATGAGTACCCGCTGCCCGCGCGCCCAGCTCGGACGGGTCGCGAGGAACCGCGCGATCCGTCCGGCCGCGAGCACGATCATGGCGTTCACCGTCACTGCGATGACGATCTGCGTGGCACCGAGCACGAAACTCTGCATCGCCACGTCACCGCGGCCCGGGTCGACGAACTGCGGCAGCAACGACACGTACAGCACCGCGATCTTGGGGTTGAGCAGGTTGGTCACGAAGCCCATCGCGAACAGCCGGCGCGGCGTGTCGATCGTCAGCGTCTTCGGCGCGAACGGTGTGACGCCGCCGGGGCGAAGCGCCTGCCAGGCGAGGAAGAGGAGGTAGAGCGCACCGGCGATGCGCAGCACGTCGTATGCGGCGGGCACCGCGGTGAAGATCGTGGTGAGCCCGGCGGTCGCGGCGCCGAGGTAGACGAGGAACCCGGCTGCCACGCCGAGCAGCGAGATCAACCCGGCCCGGCTGCCCTGGGTGATCGACCGCGAGACCAGGTAGATCATGTTCGGTCCGGGTGTCAGGACCAGGCCGATCGCAACTGCTGCGATGCCCAGCAGGGCACCGGTGGATACGGGCACGCTTCGACTCTACGTGCGACCTGGGAAGGAGTATTACGTGACGAAGCCAGCTAGGGTCGCGAGCCATGGATCGCCTGCGCGCCGCGATTGCCGCGATGTTCTCGCGGCTGATGCGGACCCGGTTCGCGCACCGCTTCCTGCTACCGCTCATCCCGCCCGCGCAGATGCGGCTCTACAAGTGGACGGGCGGCCGGTTCCAGCTCAGCGCGCTGCTCATGCCGTCGCTCGTCCTGATCTCGACGGGCGCCAAGAGCGGGCAGCGCCGCGAGACACCGCTGGCCTGCTGGCCGCAGCACGACGGCACGTGGCTGATCGCCGGCAGCAACTGGGGCCAAGATCACCATCCGGGTGGACAGCGAACCTGCGCAAGCATCCCGATGCCGAGATCGTGCGTGGCACGCCGGCACCTCGCGGTGACCGCGACCATGCTCACCGGCGCTGAGCGCGAGGCGGCCTGGCCGGTGCTCGAGGCGCAGTTCCCCGGCTATCGAGACTACGAACGGCAGGCGGGTCGGGAGGTGCGCATCTTCCGTCTCGTCGAGCGGACAGCTAAGGAGCGACGACCGGCCAGCCGTGCTCGCCAGGCCAGCGGGTTGATTGCGAGCCGCGGCGTGCCCGCGTCGCGCCTGTTGTAGTAGTGGTAGACCAGCCAGTCGCGGCCGCGATCGTGCAGCACGCTCTGGCCGCCGGGACCGATGACGTAGCCGTGTGTCGCCAGCAGTTGCGTCCCGCCGTCCTGCATCAGCGGCGTGCCGGACTCGGTCGACGAACGGACCGTCCGGATGTGGCGATCGGCCGACCCGGATGTTGTAGGTCGAGTTGTCGCCGCGACAGCAGTAGTCATACGACGCGAACAGGTAGTAGTAGCTCGCCGTGGTGGTACGACGTATGCGCCCTCGAGGGCGTCGGGGGCCGGGCGCTGCGCGAGCGAGTGCACAACGGCGCCGGCGGCCGGCTTGCCGGTCTTCGGGTCGAGGCGCACCATCTTGATGCCGCTCCAGAAGGACCCGTAGCTCAACCACCATCGGTGATTCTTGTCGACCAGCAGGCCGGGATCGATCGCATTGGCGTCGTCGCTCGTGGTCGGTGGCCAGCACCAGGCCGTGATCGTGCCAGGAGCCGGGACGAGCGGTTCGGCTCGTCGCCAGGCCGATGGCGGAATGGTTCGAGCCGAACGACGACACGGCGTAGTACAGGTAGTAGCCGGCCGCGGTGGAACGAGACGTCGGGCGCCCACAGTCGCTCGCGTCGCCGTTCTGGTACTCATCGGCCCACGGGGCTCCGTCGGGCAGCGCCTGGCCGATGATAATGCCAGTGCACGCGATCGGGCGACGCGTAGATCTCGATGCCCTCGTGCGTCGCGAACACCTCGTAGCTGCCGTCGGCCAGGCGCACCATCGACGGGTCATGCGTGGCGGCGAAGCCACGGACCGGCCGCGGATTCGGTTAGTTCGCACCGCACCCGGCGCCGGTTCGATCGCGCCGGCGAGAGGCCAGCAGTGACCGCGGTCACGCACTGGCACGATCCTATTCGAGCACGCCGCCTCCTAGCGCTGGCCGTAGACGTTCTGATACCGCTCCCACAGCGAGTCGACGTCGGCTTGCGTTGATCGGGAGCGGCTCGCCGAGTTGGCGCGCGATGTGCACGGTGCGCGCGACGTCCTCACACATGACCGCGGTCTTGACCGCTGAGCGGGCGTCGGCCCCGACGGTGAACACGCCGTGGTTGGCCATCAGCACCGCCCGTGATCGGTGCTTGGCGAGCGTCTGCGCGATGCCGCGACCGATCGAGTCGTCTCCGATCAACGCGAACGGCCCGATCGGGATCTCGCCGCCGAACTCGTCAGCCATCGCAGTCAGCACGCAAGGAATCGCCTCGCCGCGCGCCGCCCACGCCGACGCGTACGTCGAGTGCGTGTGCACGACTCCGCCGACATCAGGCATGTTGTCGGTAGACGTATGCGTGCGCGGCGGTGTCGCTCGATGGGGCGAGGTCCCCCGTCGACCTTCGTGCCGTCGAGGTCGCAGACGATCATCGAGGCCGCAGTGAGTTCGTCGTAGCGAGACGCCGCTGGGCTTGATGACGAAGAGGTCGGCGTCCGGCACGCGGGCCGACACGTTGCCCGCCGTCCACGCCACCAACCCGTACCGGACGAGTTCGGCATGCAGCGTCTGCGACTTTGGTGCGCACCTCGCCGATCTCGTCAACTCGCGCTGGGCACGGCTGCTCATTCGATCGCCTGGCTCGGTTGCGGATCCGTCGCAGCTCGTGCAGATTCGTCGTTCGCCCGTCCGAAGCAGTCGTGCAGACCGACGTACACGCGCGTACAGCTCGTCGTAGACGCGCTGTTCTCCGCGATCGGGCCGGTAGCACGTCGTGCTGCACCTTGCCCATCGCCTTGGCCGCTGCGCTCGACGTCGGGATACGCGCCGGCCGCGACGGCGGCGTGGATGGCCGACCCAGCGCCGGGCCCTGGTCCGACCCGATCACCGAGATGGGTAGCCGGTCACGTCGGCGTAGATCTGCATCAGGAAGTCGTTCTTGGTCAAGCCACCGGCGGCGGTGAACGTCGCGCACCGGCACGCCGGCGTCGCGGAACGCCTCGATGATGCGGCGGGTGCCGAACGCAGTGGCCTCGAGCAGCGCGCGATAGACATCCTCGGGCCTGCGTGTCCAGCGTCAGCCCGGCGATGACGCCGGAGAGCTCGTGATCGACCAGGATCGATCGGTTGCCGCTCATCC
This sequence comes from uncultured Actinomycetota bacterium, assembly GCA_963794885.1. GTDB lineage: Bacteria > Actinomycetota > Actinomycetes > Mycobacteriales > Jatrophihabitantaceae > RYN-133. Next base: position 23,926 of record CAWCFH010000020.1, on the reverse strand, counting down.
AGTCGAGCGCGACGAGGCCGTGCTGCGCCCGACGTCTGCTGCGCGCGCGAGGCGGTCAGCACGATCGTGCGGCGGATTCGCCGTCGGTAGCCAGCGCGGCGCGCGACGGCGGGAAGCCGACGCGCGCCCACCACGCGAAGATGTCGCCGACGCCGCTCTGCCCGGCCTCGTATCCGTACAGGCCCGGAGCTGATGCCGCCCTCGACGACACCGCACATGCCCGGCACCTCGGCCAGCACGTCACCGTTCATCACGTGGCAGGTCGACGTGCCCATGACCGCGACCATCGTGCCGGGCTCGATTGCCTGCGCCGCCGGCACGGTGACGTGGGCGTCGACGTTGCCCGACGGCGACGGTGATGCCCTCGGGCAGTCCCGTCCACTGCGCAGCCTCCGCGGTGAGCGGCCGGCCGCCGTGCCGCGAGTTCGGCACAGCGCCTGGTCGAGCCGGGTCTCGGCGAAGTCGGCGAAGTCGGGATGCAGCGCGCCGAAGAACTCAGCGCTCGGGTAGCGACCGTCCTGGTAGGCGCCCTTGTAGCCGGCCGTGCATCGGTTGCGCGTGTACTCGCCGCACAGCTGCCACACGATCCAGTCGGCGAACTCGACCCAGAGCTCGGTCGCGGCGTAGACCTCCGCATCCTCCTCGAGCACTTGCAGTGCCTTGGCCAGCTCCCACTCCGACGACAACCGGCCGCCGTACCGCGGGCAGCCAGGCTCGCCGCGTTCGGCTCGCGAGCGCGTTGATTCGGTCGGCCTGCGGCTGCGCGGCGTGGTGACGCCAGAGCTTCGGCCACGCGTGCGGACGATCGCGGAACTCCGGCAGCGGCACAACGGCGTGCCGTCGCGCTTGCACGGCAGCACCGTGCACGCGGTGGTGTCGGTGCCGATGCCGATCACCTGCGTTGGCATCGACTCCGGATTCGCGCAAGCACGGCGGGGACGGCGTGGCGCAGCACGCCCACCCAGTCGTCCGGATCCTGCAACGCCCAGTCCGGCGGCAACGCCGTGCCGTCGAGCGACTCGTCGATCACGCCGGATGCCGTAGAGCGTGCTCTGCGCTGGCGAGTTCGGCACCGTCGGAGACCCGCACGAGCACGGCGCGCCCGGACAACGTGCCGAAGTCGATCCCGATGGTGTACTGGTCGCTGTCATAGTGCAGCGTTCACCTCCGGCGCTAAACGGACGCGGGCGCCGATACGATCACTGCGTGGTGAGCGCCCAGCACGACGCGACCGAACGGCCAGCCGCGACGACCGGTGATGCATGACGTCGCCCGGCTGGCCGGTGTCTCGCACCAGACGGTGTCGCGTGTACTCAACGACTCACCCGAGTGTCAAGGCGCACGACCCGCGATCGCGTGCTCGACGCGATGCGAGCAGCTGGACTACCGGCCGAACAGCCTCGCGCGCAGCCTGGCCACGAGCCGAACGCACCGCATCGGCGTGATCAGTTTCGACGTTCGGTTCTTCGGACCGGGCTCGACCCTGGTCGCGATCGAGCGGGCCGCGCACGACCGCGGCTACGGGATCGCGCTCGCGTCGATGACCGGACTCGCCGGCGAAGAAGCGAGTGCCGCGGTGGCGACGCTCGACGCGCAACGCGTCGACGGGCCTCATCGTCATCGCACCGCACCAGCGCGCCATCGACGCCATGGGGTCGCCGCGCGCACCTTGCCGGTCGTCGCTCTCGAGGCCGAGTTCAGCCGGAAGTGAGCGTGGTGGCCGTCGACCAACGCTTCGGCGCCCGACTCGCCACGCAGCACCTGCTCGATCTCGGTCATCGCACGGTGTGGCACGTCGCCGGCCCCGAGACTGGAACGAGGCGACAGCTGCGCGCGGAGAGCTGGCGCGACACGCTGACCGCGCACGGCGCGCGAGTTCCGCGCCGGTGCGCGGAGACTGGACGTCGCGGTCGGGCTATGCGGCCGGCCTTGAATCTCGCCGAGCGCGACGATGTGACGGCAGTCTTCGCTGCCAACGACCAGATGGCCCTCGGCGTGCTGCGTGCGTTCCACGAGCAGGGCATGACGTTCCTGAACAGCGCAGTGTCATCGGCTTCGACGACATCCCGGAGGCGGAGTTTCTCGTGCCCGGCCTCACGACGGTGCGGCAGAACTTCGATGCGGTCGGCCGGCAGGGCCTCGAGCGCCTCCTCACGCTCATCGAAGGCAAGCCGGCGCGCCGCCGCGTGTCGCTGATCGAGCCGACGCTTGGCGTCAAGCGCGGGAGCACCGCGCGGCAGGGCCGCACGCGCCGTCATGGGCGGCGCGGCAGGCCTTCGGCCAGCCGGTAGTACGCCTGGTTCCACCGCAGCCGATCGGCGAAGTCGTACGGCTCGGTCAGCTCGTCGATGACGACGAGTTCGGTGTGCAGCATCGCCGCGAAATCGCGCAACGTCTCGAGGCTGACGTCCTTCGTCAGCACCGTGTGGTGCGGGCCGCCGGCGATCAACCAGGCTTCGGCCGCGACCGAGAGCGATGGAGCCGGGATCCCACACCGCCCGAGCGACCGGCAGACGCGGCAGCGGCTCGTCCGGCGGGACGACCGTGATCGCGTTGGCCACCAGACGGAACCGGTCGCCCAGGTCGGCGATACCGAGCACCGTGCCCGGTCCGGCGGCCGCGTCGAAGACCAGGCGCACGGGATCATCGCGTTCGGCCCATCGACAGCGGGTGGATCTCACACGACGGCCGGTCCGCGGCGATGGACGGACAGACCTCCAGCATGTGCGCGCCGAGGATCTTCGGCGTGCCGGGACCGAGGTGGTACGTGTAGTCCTCCATGAACGACGTTCCGCCCGTGCGGCCAACCGCCATCCGCTTGACCGTGGCGAGCAGCGTCGCGGTCTTCCAATCACCTTCCGCGCCGAACCCGACGCCCGGCTTCATCAATCGCTGCACGGCGATGCCGGGCAGCTGGCGCAATCCGCCGAGGTCTTCGAAGTTCGTCGTGAACGCGCCGAAGGCGCCGTCGCGGAGGAACGCGGTCAAGCCCGCCTCGATGCGGGCGGCATAGCGCAACGCGGCATGTCGCCCGCCGTCCGGAGCAAGCTCCGGCGACGACGCGGTAGGAATCGAGATAGTCCCGCGATCAGCGTCGACGTCGTCTCCGCGACGCCGTCGACGACCTCGACGAGGTCGTTGACGCCGTAGGTGTTCACCGAGACGCCGAACCGCAGTTGCGCCTCGACCTTGTCGCCCTCGGTGACCGCGACGTCGCGCATGTTGTCGCCGAAACGGGCGAGCCGCAGCGTGCGCAGGTGCGCCAATCCGGCAGCCGCGCGAGCCCAGTCGTCGATCCGGCGAACGACGGCCGGATCGGAAACGTGACCGGCGACGGTCTTTCGCGCCACACCGAGCCGGGTCTGCACGAACCCGAACTCGCGATCGCCGTGCGCGGCCTGGTTCAGGTTCATGAAGTCCATGTCGATGGAAGCTCCACGGCAGCTCCCGGTTGAGCTGGGTGTGCAGGTGCAGCAAGGGCTTGCGCAGCGCGTCGAGCCCGCGATCCACATCTTGGCCGGCGAGAACGTGTGCATCCACGCGATGACCCCGAGGCAGCGCGGGTCGGCATTCGCCTCGCGCACCGTCGTCGAGGATGGCGCTCGCGTCGGTCAGGACGGGCTTCCAGACGACCGGCGCCGACAGCTGCTCGTGCGTCATCGAGCAGCTTGGCGATCGTCTGCGACTGGCTCGGCCACCTGGTCGAGCACCTCCGGGCCGTACAGGTGCTGGCTGCCGGTGAGGAACCACAGTTCGTTCGTTGGTGCGACAGAGGACATGCGCGCTCCCGTCCGTCCGGCTGGTGCGAGCCTGAGCAGCGCAACCAGCGGCAGCACATTGGCAGGAAGATGTTAGCGTTAACAGAAATCCTGTCAATTCGGGCATACATAGCGTACGGTCGGAATTATGGGCGTCCGGACCAGCGCACCCGAATGGGCGAATGCCGTCGCTCGAGGCGGCGAATCATCAATAGAGCCAGCGGATTCTCATCGCAGCACTGAGGTGCCGCGATGACCGCGAGTCGATTGTCAGTCGACCCCGCGCCGGTGCGGCCCGCAGGTCACGACACGGCTGCGAACGCGACCGCTCGGGCTCGGCGCGGTGCAGCTCGGCGACGGGTTCTGGGCCGCTCGGCAGCGGGTGAACCGGGACGCGATCGCGCACGGCTATGACCGGCTGGTAACCGCAGGAAACCTCGACAACCTCGCGATGGCTGCCGGCCAGCAATCGGCCGCTGAGTACCGCGGCCCGGTGTTCATGGATTCCGACGTCTACAAGTGGCTCGAGGCAGTCGCGTGGGAGTGCGCACGAGCGCCGTCGGACGAGCTGCGCAACCGGTTCGACGAGGTCGCCCAGGTCGTCGCCGACGCGCAACAGGCCGACGGCTACCTCAACTCGTTCGTGCAGGTCACCGGCTCCACGCGGTACGCAGATCTCGCATTCGGTCACGAGCTCTACTGCTACGGGCATTTGTTCCAGGCCGCTGTCGCCGCCCGGCGCGCGTTCGACGATGAGCGGTTGTGGGCGGTTGCCATCGCGGCGGCCGACCACGTCGTCGCCACGTTCGCAGCCGGCGGGAACGAGGGCGTGCCGGGGCACCCTCTGGTCGAGATGGCCCTTGTCGAGCTGGCGCGGGAGAGCGGAACGCGCGCCTACGCGGAGCTGGCCCGAACCTTCGTCGCACGGCGGGGGCGGAACACGCTCTCGGCACACGGGCGCAAGCCGAGCTACTTCTCCGATCGGGTCCCGGTGCGTGAGAGCACCACGGTCGAGGGTCACGCCGTCCGCGCGATGTATCTCGCAGCGGGCGCAACGGATGTCGTGCTCGACGGCCTCGACGACCCGGACGGCGGATACCTGCGCGCGGTTCGCGCGCAGTGGGAGCACATGGTCGACGCGAAGATGTACCTCACCGGCGGCCTGGGCTCGCGCTGGGACGGCGAGGCATTCGGCGATCCGTACGAACTGCCTGCCGATGTTGCGTACTGCGAGACATGCGCCGCGATCGGCAGCGTGCAGTGGAGCTGGCGCCTGCTTCTTGCGACCGGCGAGGTGCAGTACGCCGATCTGATCGAGCGGACGCTCTACAACGGGATGCTGGCCGGCGTCTCGCAGGGCGGTGGCGAGTACTTCTACGTCAACGCCCTGCAGCTGCGCAGTGACGCCAGTTCCGACGACCACCGGCATCCGGTCAACGGCCGGCTGGCTTGGTTCGACGTCGCGTGCTGCCCGCCGAACATCATGCGCACGGTCGCGTCGATCGCGGGTTATCTCGCCACCGAGAGCGGCGACGGCGTGCAACTGCACCAGTACGTCGCGGGGTCGATCGCGACGCACGGCGGCGACCGTCAGCTGCGCGTCACGACCGACTATCCGTGGAGCTCGACGATCGAGATCGATGTCGAGCTGAGCGACGGAGCCGATTGGGAGCTCGCAGTTCGCATACCGGAATGGTGCCCGGCGGCGACTGTCTCGGTGAACGGGCAGCCGCGCCGGCCGAGCCCGGTTACTGGCGCGGCACGCGCTCGTGGCAGCGCGGTGACCGGATCGTCGTGGAACTGCCGATGCCGGTCAGGTTCACCACCGGGCACTCCCGAGTCGACGCAGTGCGCGGCTGTGTAGCGATCGAGCGCGGGCCGCTCGTCTACTGCGTCGAGCAGGCTGACCTGCCGGACATGGCGGTAGACGACATCGAACTGCGCGCGGTGCGTGCCGCGCAATGGCGCCCCGACCTGCTGGGCGGCGTGCAGGTCGTCGAGCTGGAAGTACCGCAACCAGTGGCCGCGGTGCCGTACTTCGCCTGGGCGAATCGTGGCGCGGGACCCATGCGGGTGTGGCTGCCTGCCGAGTCCTTCCTAGCGGAGTCGCGAACCTGATGCGTGTCGCATCGCGTCTCGGATCGGCGCTCATCCTCGTCGTGGCCCTCGCCCTCGGCGGGTGCGGTGGTGCCGGCGTGCTGCCGGCGGTCAACATCCACGGATCGGGCTTCGGGACCAATGCCACCGGACGGTTCGGCTCTGGGTACGGGCAGGCATGGCCGGGGCGTACCAGTTCCTCACCGACAGGTTCAACGCGACACATAAAGCTGTGCATGTCGACCTCACCGTGATCCCCGATACGCAGTACGTGACGAAGTTCGCTACCGCCGTTCGCGGCCGCGATGTGCCCGATGTCGTGGGCATCGACGACATCAACTCGACGCTGCTCGCCTACCACGACGCGCTCACGAACATGACACCGTTGCTCGACCAGCTTCCGTTCCGGAAGCAGCTCAGCCCGGGCCATTTGAACCTGGCCACGATCAACGGCCGCGCCTACGCGATTCCGGTCGCGGCCGACATCAGCGTGCTGTTCTACAACAAGCGGATCTTCGCGGCGGCCGGCCTCGACCCGAATAACCCGCCGCGCACGACGAGCGAAGTGCTCTCAGACGCCCGCACGATCACGGCGAAGGTGCACAGCGCCAAGGGTTACTCCATCGCCGGCGACAACCCCGGCATCCTCGGCTTCACCGGCCTGCCGATCGTGTGGGCCAGCCACGCTCACCTGTTCTCGGGGCCACTCAATTCGCAGCAGGTGAACGTCGCGCATAACCAGCCGATGCACCAACTGCTGCAGCTGTACCGCACGATGTGGACCGAACAGCTGATGCCGGCGAGCGACCGCACGGACTCCGGCGCGACCTGGGGCAAGGACTTCCTGGCCGGCACTGTCGGGATGTGGCCCGGCAACTGGGCCTCACTGTCCGGCAAGATCCCGGCCAACCTGAGCGGTCAGATCGGCGCGACGGCGTTCCCGGGCGTAGGCGGGGGGCGCAGCGAGTTCGACGGCGGCGACAACATCTCCATACCGCGGGGTGCGAGCAATCCTTCCGGCGCCTGGGAGTTCATCAAGTTCGCCCTCCAAGCCAAGCAGCAAGCTGACCTGCCGAGTTCCGGCTTCACCCCGGTTCGCTCCGACGTCGACACCGCGCAATTCCGCAAGAGTACCCATTGGACGCAGTGGCGCTGGCGAACCTGAAGTCCGGATACGCCGAGAAGACCCTTGCTTACAACCTGGCGATCAACCAGACGAGCAGCCCGTTCACCCAGATGATCACCGACGCGGTGTTCGGCGGAAACGTCGACGCCGTGGTCAACGGAGCGCAGAGCGGCTTCGTCCGTGCGCTGCAGGAGGCCGAGGACTGATGTCGGCAACAGCCACCATCGCCGAGCCCGCCGACGAAGCGACGCGAGAGCGCGTCGTGCGGCGCCGGCGCCGTGGACGCACTCCGGTCCACCGCCCGATCACCGGCGTTGCCCTCGTGACGCCGGCACGCTGCTTCGTCGTCGCGTTCGTCGTGGTGCCGCTGATCTTCGCGATCTACATCTCGTTGACGAACTGGCCGCTGATCGGAGCGGTACCACTACGTGGGCCTGCAGAACTACGCCGCGATCGGCAAGGACCAGGCCTTCTGGCACGCCACGTGTCTACACGCTGACCCTACACGGCAATCGTCACCGTGCCGATCCTGGTCGTCGGGTACGCCATGGCCGTGTTCGTCCGCGACAACCGCAGAGGTTCGACGTTCTTCCGGACGGTGTTCTTCCTGCCCTACGTGATCGGGCTGAGCACCTGAGCTTCCTCGCCCTGCTCGAGTTGCAGCCCGGACAGCGGTGCGGTGAACGCAGTACTTCACGGCCTGCACATCACCAACGGGCAAACCGCATGGCTGGTGAACACCGTTCCGGCCACTGCGGCAATCTGCGTGCTCGTTGTCTGGGCGGTGTCCGGGCTGACGATGATGCTGATCATGGCGGGAATGCAGGGCATCCCTGCTTGACGTGTACGAGTCGGCCGAGATCGACGGTGCCGGCTGGTGGGACAGGGAACTGCGCATCACGGTGCCGTTGTTGCGGCGCACGATCGCGATGAGCCTCATCCTGTCGATCATCGGATCGTTCCTCGCGTTCAATCAGTTCTACATCCTCACTCAGGGTGGGCCGGGGACGAGCACCACGACCGTCGTCATGTGGATCTATGACCGCGCGTTCGTCGAGTTGCACCTCGGTGCGGCGACCGCGCTGTCGATCGTGCTCGTGATCGTCGTCGCGATCGTGAGCGCGGCGCAGTTCCGGCTCTTGCGGGTGGACAAATGACGGCCACCGTGGAAGACACCGAGATCGTCGCCGCGCCGCCGGTCAGGCCGCGTGCCGGGTTCTGGTACTGGATCGCGGGGGTGCTCGCGGCGCTGGTCTTCCTGATCCCGCTGGGCTGGGCACTCATCCGCTCGTTGCTGCCGTCGTCGTTGATATCGGCGGCGCCGAGCTGGACTGATTTCAGCCATCTGAGCCTGAGCAACTACAGCGGGGTGTTCGGCGCGAAGGTGCACCTCTGGCGGTACGTGCTGAACAGCCTGTTCGTCGCCGGGTTGGCGAGCGTGCTTGTTGCAGTGCTCTCGACCCTTGCCGGCTACGGTTTCGCCCGGTTCCGGTTCACTGGCTCCGGCTGGGTGTTCGGGCTCATCCTGCTGACGCTGATGGTGCCGTTCCAGGCCGTGCTCACGCCGTTGTTCCTCGAGCTCAATGCGATGCACCTCACCGATAGCCGGATCGGGCTGGCGCTGTTCTACACGACGTTCAACCTGCCATTCGGCGTCTTTGTCATGCGCAACACGTTCGCGATGGTGCCGCAGGCGCTCGAGGACTCCGCCTACATCGACGGCTGCGGCACCTTCCGCACGCTCGTGTACGTGCTGCGACCAATGGTGCTTCCAGGAGTCGCCACGACCGTGCTCTACGCGTTCCTCGCATCGTGGACGGACTTCCTCGGTGCCCTGACCTTCATCACCCGCAGTGACCGGTTGACCCTGCCGGTCGAGCTGCTGAACATCGAAGTCGGTACGCAGGGGCAGGTCGACTACGGCCTCCTCACCGCCGGCGCCGTCGTCGCCATGGTGCCCTGCGTAGTCCTCTACATCGCGCTGCAGCGCTATTACGTTCGCGGCCTGGCCTCAGGAGCAGTCAAGGGATGACAACACCACCCCGCACGTCCACGACCGTCACGATCGATCCCGAGGATCATCGCGGCGACATCGACGCCCGCATGTTCGGCTCGTTCGTCGAGCACATGGGACGGTGCGTGTACACCGGCATCTACGAGCCGGGGCACCCGACCGCTGACGAGGCGGGCTTTCGCGGCGACGTCGCCGACCTGGTTCAAGAGCTGGGTATCACCGTCGTGCGGTACCCCGGCGGCAACTTCGTATCGGGCTACCAGTGGCAGGACGGCATCGGTCCGCAGGATCAGCGTCCCCGCCGGCTCGACCTCGCATGGCGCTCGATCGAGACCAACCAGGTCGGCACGGATGAGTTCCTGAGGTGGACCGGACGGCTCGGCCTCGAGCCGATGATCGCCGTCAACCTGGGCACTGCCGGAATCCTGGATGCAGCCAATCTCGTGGAGTACTGCAATATCCCCGGCGACACCCAATGGTCTGACCTGCGCAAGGCGAACGGCTCCGCAGACCCGTACGGCGTCAAGCTCTGGTGCCTCGGCAACGAGATGGACGGCCCGTGGCAGACCGGGCACATGAATGCCGACGAGTACGGCAAGCTCGCGCTCCAGGCGGCAAACGCGATGAAGCTGGTCGATCCGTCGATCGAGCTGGTCGCCTGCGGCAGTTCCGGTCACCAGATGCCGACCTTCGGTTACTGGGAATCCACCGTGCTCGAGCACACCTTCGACGTCGTCGATTACGTCTCGATGCACGCTTACTACGAGGAGAAGGACGGCGACCGGGCAAGCTTCCTCGCTTCCGGCGCAGCGATGGACCGGTTCATCGACGACGTGATCGCGACTGCTGATGCCGTGGCCGCGCGCAAGCACAGCCGCAAGAGGCTGCGCATCTCGTTCGACGAGTGGAACGTCTGGTACCAAGCCCGTTGGGCCGGCACCGACCGCACCGACATCGACGTCTCGGGGCCACGGATCGAAGACATCTACAGCGCGACGGACGCCGTCGTGGTCGGCGATCTGCTCATCAGCCTGATCAACCATGCCGATCGTGTCGGCGTCGGCTGTCTCGCCCAGCTGGTGAACGTGATCGCGCCGATCCTGACCGAACCCGGCGGTGCAGCCTGGCGCCAGGCGACCTTCTACCCGATCGCCGAGACCATCCGGTGTGCACGAGAGGGCCGCAGCCTCGTCACGCGTGTCGCGGGCGGGGAGCTGTCGACCGCGCGATACGGCGACGTCCCGCTCGTTGCTGCGGCCGCCGCGCACCGCACGCAGGCCGGCGAGATCGCGATGTTCCTGACCAACCGTGGTGACGAGCCGGCGCCCGTCGAGATCAGGCACGAGCGGTTCGGCGACTGGGCCGACGCGCGCGCCGTGACGATCAGCGGCGACGACCGCGGCCCGCTGATGGGCGCGGACGCCGCGGCAGCCGCGCGCCCCGTGGAGCACGAGGCACCCAAGTCCGCCGACGGCGTCACCCGCCTGACCTTGCCCCCGCAGTCCTGGACGGCGCTCACCGCTACAGCCGCGGTCGGCTAGGAAGGAGCCCGAGGTGGAACCGCAAGGTATTGATCGCATTCCCGCCGGTCCGAGTCGGCGCAACATGCTGCTCGGGATGGGCGGGCTGCTGCTCGGCGGCGCCGCGCTGAGTGGCTGCGGCACGCCGCTGGCCACCGGGCTCACCGGCGCGGCGCCCGCACGCAACCAGTTCACGTACTGGAACCTGTTCGCGGGCGGCGACGGCGACCGGATGGTCGAGATGGAGAACGGGTTCGCCAAGGCCAACCCGAACATCTCGCTCAGTGCGGTGACCCTCGCGTGGGGCAATCCGTACTACACCAAGCTTTCTCTGGCGACGCGGGGCGGTAGGCCGCCGGACGTCGCGGTGGCGCACCTGACCCGGATGCAGACCCTCGCGCGCGCCGGGCTGCTGCAGCCGTTCGACAGTGCCGACCTGGCCCGCTTCGGAATGACCGCCGACAAGTTCACTCCGGTGGCCTGGCGGAACGCACACGTCGACGGCAAGCTCTACGCCATCCCGCTCGACACGCATCCCTACGTCCTCTACTACAACACGAAGGTCTGCAAGCAAGCCGGCCTGTTGAAGTCCGACGGGACGTTGGTCGACATGCACGGCCCGGACGACCTGCTCAATGCGCTACGTGCGATGAAGAAGGTCACCGGCAAGTACGGGCTGGTGATGGCGACGATCAACGATCCGTCGTCGTGCTGGCGCATCTTCGCCACCTTGTACTGGCAACAGGGCGGCGCCCTGCTGGCCGATCAGGGCGCGAAGATCGTCCTCGACGAGGACAAAGCCGTGAAGGCTCTGGAGTTGCTGCACACGATTGCCGTCGAGGAGCACCTCATGCCGCCCGCGGTCGACGACAACGGCACCGTGGTCGCGTTCTCGACCGGCCAGGCCGGGTTCCTGTTCGACGGCGAGTGGGACAACTCGATCTACACCGGCAACAAGACGCCGTACAACATGACCCGATTCCCGTTCGTCTTCGACACCTACACCTGCCAGGGCGATTCGCACACCCTGGTGTTGCCGAAGGACAGCTCTCGCGACAGCGCGATCGACTGAACGAATGCCTGACCTTCATCAAGTCGATGCTGGACCAGAGCTACACCTGGGCCGCAGGGCGGGCACATTCCCGCGTGGTTGCCGATGCAGGACAGCGCGAAGTACACGCACCTCAAACCGCAGTCGAACTACGCCGACGTGGCCGAACGTCGTGCACTACGACGACGAGGCGTGGTACTCGGGATCTGGATCCGACCTCGAGAACGTCGTCGGCGGCACGGTCTCTGCAGTCGCGCTCGGAAGTCTGCCCCCACGAGCCGCGGTCGCGCAGATCCGCTCGCGACTCGAGGCGTACGCCACCACCCCGTCGCCGGTCGGCTGAAGAGGAACGATCAGACATGGCTACCGACACCATCGCCGGGCCGACCGGCACCGCAACCGCCCGCACGCCGAGCCGCCGCACACGCTCCCGACCGAGTCGTTCACCGGCCGGCGTTCCGGGCGGTGGATGACCGCGCCGTTCATGGTGCTCTACCTGCTGTTCCTGATCGGCCCCCTCATCTACGGCATCGTGATGAGCTTCTTCAACTCGAGCATCGTGCACTCGGGGCTGGGCAAGTTCGCCGGGCGTGAGCAACTACCGGGAAGCACTCACCGACAGCGCCTTCTGGCAGTCGATGTGGCACACCGTCCTGTTCACGATCTTCACCACACCGCCACTCGTGATCCTCGCGTTCGTGCTCGCGTTGCTCACCGAGCGTATCCGGCACGGTCGGTGGTTCTACCGGTTCGCGTTCTTCGCGCCCTACGTCATCCCGTCGGCGGCGGTGGTGTTGATCTGGCTCTGGATCTACACGCCGGCTGTCGGCCTGGCCACCAAGTGGCTCAGCGCCTTCGGGATCACCGCACCGAACTGGCTTGGGCTCGGCCGACTGGGGAATGATCTCGGTTTCGCTGCTGACGATCTGGTGGACGATCGGGTTCAACTTCATCCTCTATCTTGCGGCGCTTCAGGAGATCCCTCGCGAGGTCTACGACGCGGCATCGGTCGACGGCGCGACCGGCTTCGCGACGATGTGGCGCATCACGTTGCCGCTGGTCGCCCGCACGACCGCACTGGTGATTGCGTTGCAGATCATCGCCTCGCTCAAGGTGTTCGACCAGATCTACCTGCTGCTTTCGGGCGGGCCGAACCTGTCCACCCGTCCGGCGCTCGAGTACGTCTACGACGTCGGCTTCACCGACTATCGCGCCGGTTACGCAGCGGCCGCCTCGATGATCTACTTCCTGGCGATCCTGCTTGCGTCAATCGTCTGGCTGATCGTTCAGCCGAGTCCGTGTCAAGGAGGAGCCGATGAGTGCCGATCGCCGTGAGCGCCACCGCCGGACGAGAAGAGGTCGCGTCGCGCCGCGCGTCGGATCTCGTCGCGCACCCGGTTCTTCAATGCGCTCTGTGGAACCGTCGTGGTGCTGTTCGCCCTCATCTGGCTCGTCCCGCTTGCCTGGGCGGTGGTCACGTCGCTGCGTCCGGAGGGTGAGATCACCACGCACCCCGACGTCGTGGTGGACTGCACATTGGACGCTCGACGGATACCGCCAGGTGATCAACTCGAGCGACATCCTGGTCTGGTACATGAACAGCTTCATCACCTCGGCGTTGAGCGCGGCGCTGTCTGTGCTGACCTGCTCGATGGCCGGCTTTGCCCTGGCACGGACGCGATTCGCCGGGCGCCGGTTCGTGCTCGGCCTGCTGCTCGCCGGCCTGGTGATCCCGCCGCAAGTGCTGATCATCCCGATGTTCCAGGAGTTCACCGCGCTGCACCTGACCAACACCTACTGGTCGCTGATCCTGCCCACCGCGCCCAACGTGGTTGCCGTGTTCGTGTTCATGACGTTCTTCCGCGGCATCCCGACCAGCCTCGGCGACGCTGCGCGCATCGACGGTGCGGGTTGGTTCCGCCTGTACTGGAAGGTCTACATGCCGCTGTCCCGGCCGGCCATCTCGGCGGTCGCGATCCTGACCTTCGTGTGGACGTGGAACAACTTCCTATGGCCGTTGCTCGTGCTCAGCTCGACGAAGACGATGACGATCCCCGTCGGTCTGGCCAGCGTCGCCTCCGGGTACGGCGCGCACTACGCGGAGGTGATGGCCTCGGCAGTGCTCGGCGCGTTGCCGCTGTTCGCCGTGTTCGTGCTGTTCCAGCGCCAGATCATCGAAGGTGTGACCAGCACCGGACTCAAGGGGTAATGATCGGGGTATGCGAATCCTCGTCACCGGCGCGTCGGGCAAGGCAGGCAAGTGGGTGGTGCGCGATCTGGTCGACGCCGGCCACGACGTCCTCGCCACCGACATCGCGCCCGCGTTGCCGGACTGCCCGGCACCCTTCATCCGCGCCGACCTGACCGACTACGGGCAAGCGGTCGCGGTGCTCGACGGCTTCGACGCCGTCGCGCACCTGGCCAACATCCCGGCACCCGAGCTGTTCACCCCCGCGCACACGCTGAACACGAACAACGCGATGAACAGCAACGTCTTCCTCGCAGCAGCCGACCGGCGGCTGCAGCGCGTGGTCTGGGCGTCGAGCGAGACCACGCTCGGCCTGCCGTTCGACGAGCCGCCCCGCTACGCGCCCGTCGACGAGGAGCACTTCCCGGTGCCGACCACGACCTACGCGCTGTCGAAGGTGGTGGCCGAGACGATGGCCGAGCAGGTGTCGTCATGGTCGGGGATCCCGTTCGCCGCGCTGCGCCTGTCGAATGTCATCGATCCGTCCGATTACGACCAGTTCCCGACGTACTGGCCGGACGCGCACCTGCGCAAGTGGAATCTGTGGGGCTACATCGACGCGCGCGATGGAGCCTCGGCGTTCCGGCACGCGCTCGAGGCAACCACCGAGGGTGCGGTCAGCGCGATCGTGGCCAACGACGAGACGGTGATGGATCGTCCGTCGGCCGACCTGCTGCGCGAGGTGTTCCCCGGCGTGGAGCTCACCGGCGACGTCGCGACGTACCAGACGCTGCTCGCCAACGACCGCGCGAAGAGCCTGTTCGGCTGGGCGCCGACCCATTCGTGGCGCGCCGAGCTCGGACACGCGTGATGCGGGTTCTCGTGATCGGTGCCACCGGGCACGTCGGCAGTTACCTCGTCCCGGTACTCGTGCGGTCGGGTTACGACGTCGTGGCGATGAGCCGCGGCAAGCAGCAGCCGTACCGCGCCGATGAGGCGTGGGCCTCGGTCGAGCGCCGCCAGGTCGACCGGGATGCCGAAGACGCTGCCGGCACGTTCGTCGACACGGTGCTCGACGTAGAGCCGGACGCCGTGATCGACATGGTGTGCTTCGAGCCGTCCTCCGCACGTGCGTCTTGTGGCCGGGCTCGCCGGCCGCGTCGATCGGCTGCTGATGTGCGGGACGATCTGGGTGCACGGCCCGACGGTGGCCGCGCCGACCCGTGAATCCGACCGGCGCGCCCCGTACGGCGAGTACGGCGTGAAGAAGGCCGAGATCGAGCAGATCGTGCTTGGCGCGCGCGATCGGGTGCCCGCCGTCGTGCTGCATCCGGGGCACATCAGCGGCCCTGGCTGGCCGGTGATCAACCCGGTCGGCAATCTGGACGCCTCGGTGTGGCAGAAGCTCGCGTCGGGCGCACCCTTGCCGGTGCCCGTCGACGGCGTGGGGATGCTGCACCACGTGCACGCCGATGACGTCGCGCAGGCCTTCCTACTGGCGCTGACCAGTGACGCGGCTGTCGGCGAGGCGTTCCACGTGGTGTCCGACCAGGCCGTGTCGACCCGCGGTCTGGCCGAGGCGGCCGCCGGCTGGTTCGGCCGCGAGGCAGACCTCCGTCCCGTGTCGTGGAGCGAGTTCGACGAGTCGACCACGCCGGAGAATGCCGAGGCGAGCCGCGAACACCTGCAGCGCAGCCACGTGATGAGCATCGCCAAGGCACGCGCCCTGCTCGGTTATGCGCCGCAGCACACCAGCTTCGCCGCCGTCCGCGAGGCGGTCGCATGGCTGGCCGCGCACGACCAGCTGCCCGGAGTCCCCACCCTCCGCTGACGGCTTCGGTTTGCGATACCCAGCGTGGTCGCTATATCGGCCGGACGAGCGCATATAGCGGCCGCGGCGGGTGCAAACCGAGAATCTCTGCGCGAGCGGTGCACTCAAACGAGAGCAGTGCTCTTGACAATGCGGGACGAGGTGTAATTTGGTCGCAAACAGAGAGCAGTGCTCTCTCAACCGACTTAGGAGCACACGATGACCGACACCCGTTACCTGCAGCCCGGCTGGTTCACCCGGCACATCTTCAACGGCACCGTCCGCGGGCTGACCCGGTTGGGCATCAGCGTCGCCGGCTCGCGGGTGCTGCGCGTGCGCGGCCGCAAGAGCGGCGAGTGGCGCGCGCACGCCGGTGAACCTGCTGACCGTCGACGGTGACCGCTTCCTGGTCGCGCCGCGCGGGCAGACCCAGTGGGTGCGCAACATCCGGGTCGTCGGCACCGGCGAGTTGCGCGTCGGACGTCGCACCGAGGCGTTCCGCGCCGCAGAGGTCGGCGATGCCGAGAAGACGCCCGTCCTGCGCGAGTACCTGCGCAAGTGGGGCTGGGAGGTCGGGCAGTTCTTCGAGGGCCTCGACAAGAACGCGACCGATGAGGATCTGGCCGGCGTCGCCGCCGGATTCCCGGTGTTCCGCGTCACGCCAATTGCCAGCTAGCGGTACGTAGCCTTGATCGGGTGACACCGCGCCTCGTGCCCTGGCCGCGGACTGCGCTCGCGCTCATCGCGGCGAGCGTGGCCGTGGTCGCGGCCCTTGGCGCCCTTCTGCACGACGCCACTGGCGGCAACTGGTTCGACAACGCGGTGTTGCGCGTGATCGGCGATGTGGTCCCGGACTGGGTGCAGGGTCTCGCGCTGCATCTCACCGACCCGCCCCTCGTGCTGGGCCTGCTCGTGTCGACCGCCGTCGTCGGGCTGCTGGTTCGGCGATGGGACGTCGCCGTGCTCGCCGTCCTTGCCCCGGCCGTATCGGTGCTGCTCACCGAAGAAGTGCTCAAGCCGCTCGTTCATCGCAGCAACGTGATCGTCACCGAGGGGCTCGGCCAGTCCGACGCGCTCGCCTACCCCAGTGGGCACGAGACAGGGCTGGCCAGCCTGGTCTGCGTGCTCGGCGTGATCCTGCTGTCCTCTGGCGTGCGCAGCAGTCGGAAGAAGTGGTGGACGGCGCTGCTCGCGCTGGCCCTGATCGCCGGCGCGGTGGGATTGGTCGGGCACTTCTACCACTACGCCACCGACACGATCGGTTCGGTCGGAGTGGTCCTTGCGGTCACGCTCGGCGCCGGGCTGCTGATCGACCGGATCGGCGAAATGATCAGGTCGGCGCAGCGCGAACTGGCCAATTCCGAACGCTAGTCCGTGTCGCTGATCAGCGGGCTGAGTGCCTCGGCGCCGGCGGTGGCAGCCTGCATGCGCGCCTTGCGGGCGGTGCGGACGATGGTGTGCGCGAGGTCGGGCAGTGACATCGATTCGGCAGCCGCCCCGAACGAGAGATCCTCCAGCGCACCGTGCACGTTGACCGAGACGGTTACCGCGCCGTCCGGGCTCGTCGCGCTGGCACGCACGCTCGCGATCCGCGCTCGCACGGCCTGCGCGCGCTCGGCGATACCGGCGACACGCGCGCGATAGTCCGCGAGCATTTCCTCCGGTTCCACCCGACTACTCCCAAAAGTGCGGTATGTACAATTCGCGCTCAGGCCGACATTAGTCGTTCTTCCCGCAAATCTCACCCGCCGAACGCCCAAGATCGAGTCAGTTCACCTGCCGCTCGTGGTCGGCCCAGAACGGCTCGCGCAGCTTGAACTTCTGCAGCTTCCCGGTGGCCGTGCGCGGCAAGGTGTCGACGAACTCGATCCGCTTCGGGCACTTGTAGCCGGCCAGGGACTCGCGGCAGTGCTTGATCAGGTCCTCCGCGCTCACCTCGCGAGCCGTCGGTGACCACGAGGCCGGTGACCAGTTCGCCCCACTTCTCGTCCGGGATGCCGATCACCGCGACCTCGCGCACGGCCGGGTGCGACGTCAGCGCGTCCTCGACCTCGATCGAGGAGACGTTCTCGCCGCCGGAGATGATCACGTCCTTCTTGCGGTCGGAGATGACGAGGTAGCCGTCGTCGTCGAGCTGGCCGCCGTCGCCGGTGTGGAACCAGTTGCCGGCCTGCGCCTCGGCCGTCGCGTCGGGCTGCTCCCAGTAGCCGTCGAGGTTGTGGTTGGACGCGGTGAGCACCTCGCCGTCGTCGTCGATCGTGACCCGGACCCCGAGCGCGGGCGCACCGGCGCGCCCGAGCCGGCGGGCGCGCTCGTGCGTGTCGAGGTCGTCCCACTCGGCGCGCTGCCGGTTGATCGTCACGAGCGGCGAGGTCTCGGTCAGGCCGTAGATCTGGATGAACTCCCAGCCGAGTTCGTCGAGCACGCGCTCGATCGTGCGCGTCGGCGGCGGCGCGCCGGCGGCGACGATCCGCACCCGGTCACGGCCGGGGATCTCGCCGTCCCACGTCGCCGCGGCGTCCAGCGCCGCGTTGATCACCGCCGGCGCGGCGCACATCAGCGTCACGCCGTGCTTGTCGACGCGGCGCAGGATCTCGGTGCCGTCGACCTGGCGCAGCACGATGTGCCGGCCGCCGACCCCGGTCACTGCGAACGGCATGCCCCAGCCGTTGGCGTGGAACATCGGCAGCGTGTGCAGCAGGACGTCGCGGTCGCTGATCGTCGTGTGCAGGCCGAACACCGTGGCGTTGAGCCAGTTGTTGCGGTGGGTGAGCTGCACGCCCTTGGGACGGGCCGTGGTGCCCGAGGTGTAGTTGATCGTTGCCGTCGCGCCCTCGTCCGGCTCGTCCCACGGCCGCGGTTCGGCGTCGTGCAGGTACAGCGCGTCGTCGTCGCCGAGCACGAACTTGTGCTCGACGTCCAGTGCGTCGAGCGTGTCCTTCAGCGCCGGGTCGGCGTAGACGACCTGCGCGCCGAGTGCCCGACGATGTACTCGATCTCGGCCGGCTGAGCCGGAAGTTGATCGGCACGAGGATCCGTCCCCAGCCGGAGACGCCGAAGAACGACGTGAGCAGCCGGGCGGAGTTCTGCGAGATGACCGCGACCCGGCCGCCGACCGGAACGCCGAGCTGATCGAGCCGGGCCGCCTGGGCGCGCGCGTTCGCGGCCAGCTCGCGGTAGGTGAGATCACCCAGGCTGGGCGCGGGCTGGTCGGGCTCGTCGACGACGGCGACCCGGTCGGGATAGACCTGCTCGGCGCGGTCGAGGAAGTCCCGGACGGTCAGCGGGTAGTACACGGCACCTCCGGGCGCAACCTCCAGCGAGCGGGTCCTGCCGCTAGTTTGGCAGGAGGCTTTCGGCGCGCTTACGCGCCCGCTTGCGCGGCCCGCTTGGTTGGCCCTTGCGCGCCGCCTTGGCCTCGGCCTTGATGGTGGCCTTCGCGTCGGCGCGGCTGCTGCTCGCCGGTGATCCTCGACTCGGTCAGCGCCGCAGTCGATGACCAGGCTGGTGCCGATGCCGAGCATCCACACGTCCTTGGCGACGGCGGTGCCCTGCTGGGTCGGCCGCGGGTTGCCCTCAGCGTGCATGCCGGGCGTGCGCCACCACATGCCGAGCAGCGCCGCCGCGAAGCCGGTCAGGGCCGAGCCCGGCCAGCCCGGCCGGCACGATCGGCAGCAGCAGCGCGCCGCCGAGCGCGGCCTCGCCCGCGGCGAGGGTCTTGAAGAACGGCTTCGGCGGGCACCTTGTCCAGCATCGGGATAAGCGCTCGCCGCCATGGCGTGCACGGCCTTGGCCTGCTCGTCGTCGCCGCCGAGCTTGCTGATGCCGGTGTTCAGGATGAAGGCGCCGGTCGCGATCCGAAGCGGGGCACGGCGCATTTTTGCGGCAAGGCTCATGTACGCGCTCATACCCACGACGGCAGCCACATATGCGCGTGCCAGACGTTGTAGCTCACGCAACCCGCCGGTGAGGACCGGCCACATCCAGGCGAAGTCCACGACGACCAGCGCGAGGTAACGTGCTCACCCCGGCGATGCCCCATCGCCGGCGTCGCATGCTCGCGCACGGACGTCGGTGGTCCGGCGCAAGCCGGGCCCGAGCATCACGCCGAGCCCGAGGGTCAGCCCGAAGATCAGGAACGGCACGAGCGGGGCCATGTAGAAGAGGAACATCGTCCGCTTCAGGTCGTGGAACCACACCAGCCAGCCGGCGAGGAACGCCACCCAGATCGCGGCGGCGCGCCAGTCGCGGGTGGTGATGTAGTGCCAGGCCAGCCAGAGCAGCATCGGGCACGAACGCCCACCACAGCAGCGGCGTCCCGATCAGCAGCACCTCGCGTGAGCACGACGACGACGCCGCACGCTGCTTGCGAGTCGCCGTCTGTAGTAGAAGTCGACCGGCCGGCCGAGCACCAGCCAGCTCCACGGGTTCGGACCGTACGAGTGCGGCGAGTCGAGCCCTCGTGGAAGCGGTAGGCGTCGAAGGTGTACGCGCCGAGCGAGCGGATCGGCGCCGGGCACCCAGGCCCAGGTCCACGGGATCGACAGCCCGAGCAGTCCAGATGTGGCCGACGGGCCGTGCGAGTCGGCCCAGTGCCGGCCCCAGGCGTTCTCGCCGGTGAACCAGCCGAGGTAGCAGAACAGGTAGGTGATCGATCGGGGCGGCGCAGCAGCGAGCCGAGCGCGGGCAGCCGAGCGACGCGCATCGCGGTCGTCCGGGTGCGGCGCTTGACGCCGGCGACCTTGTAGCGCGCCGCGATCCCACAGCAGGCTGAGCAGCACGAACAGCACGAAGAACGACAGCGCCGTCCACTTGACCGCGCAGGCCAGCGCCGATCAGCACGCCGGCGAGCAGCCGCCACGGTCGCGGGCCGAGCGACGGGCACGCCGTCGTGAGGTCGGCGCCGTCGGCGATCAGCGCGCCGAGCCGCGCGCGCATCTGGTCGCGGTCGAGCACCAGCGCGCCGAATGCGGCGAGCACGAAGAACTGCAGGAAGACGTCGAGGATGCGCGGTGCGCGCGAGCACCAGCGACAGCCCGTCCACCGCGATCAGCAGCGCCGGCGATCGCGCCGAACAGGTTCGACCGGAACAGCCGGCCGCGCGATGCGGGCACATCAAGAGCACGGTCAGGCAGCCGAAGAACGCCGGCGCGACGCGCCAGCCGAACGCGTCGCTCAAGCCGTTGCCGAACAGGTCCGACGACCAGCCGATCAGCCACTTCCCGAGCGGCGGATGGACGATGAACATGTAGCCGCGGTTGTCCTCGTAGCCGAACCGCAGGATCTCCTGCGCCTCGACCGGGTAGTACGCCTCGTCGAAGATCTTGCGTGTTGGGATAGCCCAGTCGCCCAGAACCGGGTGAACGCCGGCGAAGATCAGCAGCGCGCGCGGCGATCGCCCAGCCGATCCACGGCCGCGGATCGCGCCACGGGATCAGTGCGGCGGGACGGGACGGCGCGGCCGGTCCATTTCGGCGGCTGGTCGAACGCCTCCGGGAACGGCAATCCAGTCCGGGAGGGTCGCCGTCACGCGCCCGATGCTACTTGCGCAACCGCGTGCGCGCGGCCTGAGTACGGTCCGTCCCATGGCGGCGGGTCGTGTTGTGCTGGCCGGCGCGCCGCTGGGGCAGCCCGGCGATGCGTCGGCCCGGCTGCGCGCGGCGCTGGCCGTCGACGCCGGTCATCGCTGCCGAAGACACCCGCCGGCTGCACCGGCTGTGCGCCGACCTCGGCGTCACGCCGGCGGGTCGGATCGTTTCGTTCTTCGAGGCGAACGAGTCCGCGCGGGTGCCGATGCTGCTCGAGGCGCTGCAGCGCCGGGCGAGGACGTGCTCGTGGTGACCGACGCCGGGATGCCGTCGATCTCTGATCCCGGGCTACCGACTGGTCGCGGCCGCGATCGCGGCAGGGATCGCGGTGACTGCGCTGCCCGGACCGTCGGCCGTGACGACCGCCCTGGCGGTGTCCGGCCTGCCGGTGGACCGGTTCTGCTTCGAGGGATTCCTGCCGCGCCGGGCGCGGCGAGCGGCGCCGCGCGCTTGGCCGCGCTGGCCGACGAGCAGCGCACCATCGTGTTCTTCGAGGCGCCGCATCGGCTGGCGCGACGCTTGCACGACCTGGTCGCGGCCTTCGGCGGCGACCGCCGCGCCGCGGTCTGCCGCGAACTCACCAAGACCTACGAAGAGGTGCGCCGCGGCACGCTCGACGAGTTGCCGCAGTGGGCCGCGGGCGAGGTGCGCGGCGAGATCACCCTGGTGGTAGCCGGGGCGACGCGCGGCCGCCGATGACGTCGACGCGGCCACGCTCGCCGGCGAGGTGGCTGCGCGCGAAGCAGCGGGCGAGACCCGCAAGGAAGCGATCGCCGCCGTGGCGCGGATCGCGGCGACTGCCCAAGCGCACGGTGTTCGACGCGGTCGTCGCCGCGAAGGGGAGCTGATGAGGCCCGGCGCCGGGACGGACGGGGGATCCGTCCCGGCACCGAGCAGTCTTGGCGGCGGCTACGACTTGAGCGCGGTGTTCAGCGCGTTCAGGTCGAAGCTGCCCAGACCGGTCGTGTAGTCCCAGCCCGGAGTCGCGACGTACGTGCCGTTTCCGCCGACGATGATGTCGTGGAAACCGGGGACGGCCGAGGGCGGCAGCGGCGATCCGGCCTGCGCCTTGGTGTAGAGGGCGTACAGCTTCGGAGCAGCGAAACCGAGGTGCCGGTTGTTGCTCGACTGCAGCCGGGTCCACATCCCGAGCGCCATCGGCGACGACAGGCTCGTTCCGCCGATCTGCTCGACCGTGCCGTTGACGTAGATCAGCGCGCCGGTGTTCGGGTCTGCGTCGAGTGCGATGTCGGGCACGCCGCGAAGGCCCGCCGACGACGTCGGGACAACACCGTTCTGCCACTTCCCACCGTTCTCGACAGGGGACACGCCACCGCCACCGGCGTTCCAGGTGATCTCGGTGCCGTAGTTGTCGGCGTTGTCGGTGTCCAGGGTGGTGCCGCCGACCGCGAGCGCGTACGGCGATGAGGCCGGGTACTCGGTGTCGGGCGGGCCACTACCCGGGACGCCGTTGGTGCCCGCCACTGCGCACGAGCTACCGGTGTCACCGGTCGAGGCCATGAACGTCTGGCCCTGCGCGGCCGCCTCGGCCAGCGCCGTGTCGTCGAGCTTCATCGAGCCATCGAGGTATGGCAGCGCGTCGCACTCGCCGAGCGACGCGGACGCCGCCTGCACGCTGCCCTGGGCGGCCCACTTGTTGATCGCGCGGGCAAGGTCGGCGTTGGTCATCGACGTGGCGACGTACATGACCAGCCCGGCCGCGTTCGGGGCGACCCCGGTCGAGGTCTGCGTGTCGAGGTTCCACTCGTCGACGCCGGCCGTGTCGTTGCTCTTCGGTCCGGCATAGACGACGCTCACCGGCACCTTCGGCAGCGTCCGCTTCGTCTCGGCAAGCCGCAGATCCTTGATCGTCTGGGTGACGTTGCCCTCGGCGATCACGGCCAGCTTGGTGTTGTTTCCGGCCTTCGTCTTGCCGGCGTCATAGACCTTGTTGAACTCGGCCGGGTAGTACCCGGTGAGCTTCGGCACCGTCGGGGTGTCGGCGGCGAAACCGAGGGTCGACAGCCCGACCACTGCGGTCACCTTTCCCGCGAGCGCCGACGGCACCATGGCCGGCGCGGTGTTCGCGAGGACGCGCGCGCCGCGCTGCCGGTACGCAGCGATGTTCGTGTGGAAGGCGCGCTCGGCCTGGGCCACGGACGAGGTCGCGGTGATCTGCAGCCGGTTCGAGGAGATGCGCACGTGCCGCATGCCCTGGCTGTGCAGGTAGTTGCTCACCGTGCTGGCCGACGACTGCGTGGCTGCGTAACGGGAGGTGAACTGTGCGGGCGTGAGGTATTTGCCGTACGCCCCGCTGCCGCGCGTGTTCTGGCGCTTGATCAGCGTCTGCAGCCCGGCGCGGTCGCGCGGGGCGAGTCCGATCGTGAGCCGCAGCTGGCGCGAGCTCGCGGCGTGCTTGGCCAGCAGCGTGGCGTGGGTCAGTTTGAGCGCCTTGGTCGAGGTCGCCGACCAGGACTTCGCGGCAGCATCCGCCGGGTAGGCGGCTGCGACCAGTCCGGACGCGACGAGCGCGGTGGCCAGGGCGGCCGCCGCGATCCGGCGCACCCGCGCGGTGAACAGGTTGGGCATTCGGGGAATCCCTCCGAGCGAGGCGATGCACGAGCCTGTTGCCGCGCGACCGCTGGTATACCCACCTAGAACGAGGCCGTCGCCGTCCGGTGACGGCGAAACGGCTGACTGGCGCTCACTACGCTGAAGCTGTGAACGAACGCATCTTGACCGCGGTTGCCTGGCCATACGCCAACGGCAATTAA
>CAWCFH010000019.1:0-82743 GCA_963794885.1 uncultured Actinomycetota bacterium | reverse complement strand
GATCATCCGCAGCAAGGTGGATTTGCCGCAGCCCGATGTCCGACGAACACGACCAGCTCGCGGTCGGCGATGGCTAGATTGATGCCCTTGATGACCTCGGCAGGGCCGTAGGCTCTTGCGTAGCTCGCGCAGCGTCAGCGTTGCCATTGGTGGCCTCCTATTTCACGGCGCCGAAGGTGAGGCCCCGCACCAGCTGCTGCTGGCTGAACCAGCCGAACACCAGGATCGGCGCGACCGCCATCGTGGAGGCGGCGGAGAGCTTGGCGAAGAACAGCCCTTCGGGGCTGAGAACGAGGCGATGAACGCCGTCAGCGGCGCCGCGCTGGACGACGTCAGGTTCAGGCTCCAGAACGCCTCGTTCCAGCACAGGATCAGCGACAGCAGCCCGGTGGACGCGACGCCCGGCAGCGTCAGCGGCATCAGCAGGTGCCAGATTCGTCCCGGTGCGGGCGCCGTCCATGCGGCCGGCCTCGAGGATCTCGTGCGGCACTTCCTTGTAGAAGGTGAACAGCATCCAGACCACGATGGGCAGGTTCATCAGCGCGTAGATCACCACCAGCCCGATCCGGGTGTCGAGCAGGCCGGCGGTGCGGAACAGCAGGTAAATCGGCACCAGCACGCCGACCGGCGGCAGCATCTTGGTGGACAGCATCCACAGCAGCGTGCCGCGGGTGCGCTCGTCGGATGGAACGCCATAGAATAGGCGGCCGGGATCGCGAACAGCAGGGCGAGCACGGTGCCGCCGACCGAGACGATGATGCTGTTCATCGCGAAGTCCAGGTAATCGGCGCGTGCCAGCACCTCGCGGTAGGAAGCGAGCGTGGGCGTGAAGCGACAGCCGGCGACGATCGCCTCGGTCTCGGTCTTGAAGCTGGTCAGCACCATCCAGAAGATCGGGAAGAACAGCAGCAGGGCGACAGCCAGCCGATGACGGCGGTGAGCGATGCGCTGGAGCGAGGCTTGCGCGCATGGCCAGACCTCCAACCGGCGCGCGATGCTGCGCACCAGGAAGAACGCGACGATGTTGGCGAGGATGATGGCGACCACGCCGCCCGCCGACGCGCCGCCGATGTCGAATTGCAGCAAGCGCCCGGGCATAGATCAGGAAGGCGAGGTTGGTGGTGGCGTTGCCCGGGCCGCCCGACGTGGTGACGAAGATCTCGGCGAACACCGTCAGCAGGAAGATCGTCTCGATCATCACCACGACGCTGATCGCCCGGCGACAGATGCGGCAGCGTGATGAAGAAGAACTGCGCCACACGCCGGCGCCGTCCATGCGCGCCGCCTCCGCTGCTCATGGTCGAGCGACTGCACCGCGGTCAGCAGGATCAGCAGCGCGAACGGCAGCCACTCCCACGACACGATCGCGATGACCGAGGCCAGCGGGATAGTCGGCGAACCAGTCCACCGGCTGCATGCCCGACGCTGCGCGCCACCGCGCCGAACACGCCGTAGATCGGGTGCATCATCAGGTTCTTCCACATCAGCGCGCTGACGGTCGGCATGACGAAGAACGGCGAGATCGCCAGCACCCGCGCGACGTTGCGGCCGGGGAACGGCTGGTCGAACAGCACCGCCAGCAACGTGCCGAGCCCGACCGTGATCACCAGCACGGACGCCAACCAGCACCAGCGTGTTCGCAGCGACACCCAGAAATCCGGGTCGGTCACCAGGAACTCGTAGTTGTCGATGCCGGCGAACCCGGTGGTCGTCGGGTCGATCAGGTTGTAATGCTGGAACGAGAACCACAGCGTCATCACCAGCGGGACGATCATCCACGCCAGCAGGACGATCACCGACGGCAGCAGCAGCAGCGAGCCGACGCGCCGCAGCGCCTCGGGCGCCGGCGCCGCGGCGCCGGGCCCAGTCGGCCGACATCGCGGTCGCGCTACTTCTTCGGGTAGCCCGCCTGGCGCATCGTCCGCTCGGTCGCCGCCTGCGCCGCCTTGAGCGCCTGATCGACCGTGCTCTGGCCGGTCAGCGTCGCCGGCGATGGTCTGGCCGACCTGGGTGCCGATGCCCTGGAATTCCGGAATCGCGACGAACTGCGCGCCGGTGATAGGGCCGCGGGCTGCCGGTCTGTCCGTTCGGATTGGCGACGTCGATCGCCTTGCGCACGAAGCCGGCGAACGGCGCGGCCTTCTGATATTCGGGATTGTCGTAGGTGGATTGCGCGCGTGCCGGGCGGCACCGACACCCAGCCGTTCTCCTTGGCCACCAGCTGCGATATACTCCTTCGACGTCGCCCAGGTCACGAATGTGCGGCCGCGTCCTTCTGCTTCGATGACGCCGGGATCGCCAGTTCCAGCTCCACAGCCAGGTCGGCGCGCCCGTGAAGCTGCCGGTCGGCATCGGCGCGAAGCCCACCTTGTCCGCGACGCTGGACTGCTTCTTGTCGTACAGCAGCCGCCGGCAACCGTGGCGTCGATCCACATGCCACAATGCCCGCTGGCGAACAGCGCCAGGTTCTCGTTGAACCCGTTCGACGTGGCGCCCGGCGGTCCGTCAGCCTTCAGGATGTCATCGTAGAAGCTGATCGCCTTCTGCCACTCGGGCGTGTCGATGCGTCGGCTTCCACTGCATGTCGAACCACTGGCCGCCCTCGGCGTTCACCAGGGAAGTGACATAGGCCATGTTCTCGCCCCAGCCGGGCTTGCCGCGCAGGCACATGCCGTAGATCTGGTTCGGCCTTGTCGGTGATCTTGTCGGCGAAACCGCGGATCTGCTCGTAGGTCGGCTTCGTCCGGCATCTTGAGGCCGGCCTTTGCGAACAGATCGGTGCGATAGTAGGTCATCGCGCTTTCGCCGTAGAACGGCAGACCGTACAGCTTGCCGTCGTAGGTCAGCCCGTCGCGCACCGGCTTCAGCAGGTCGTCGACGTCGTAGGAAGCCGGCAGATTGTCCATCGGCATCAGCCAGCCTTGCTTGGCCCAGATCGGCACCTCGTAGTTGCCGATGGTCAGGATGTCGAACTGGCCGGCCTTGGTGGCGATGTCCGTGGTGACGCGCTGACGCAGCACGTTCTCCTCCAGCACCACCCAGCGCAGGTGGATGTCGGGATGCTGCTTCTCGAACTCCGAAGAGAGCCGCTGCATCACCACCATGTCGCCGTTGTTCACGGTCGCGATGGTGATCGTGGCGTCCGCACGGGCGGGATCTGCGCCGGCTCGCAGAAGAAGCAGCGCAGCAACGGCTACGGTAGCCCTCAGGCCACCTCGACGATTGTAGAGATGGCGCGTCTCCTCATGGCTTTGATCGTGCCGCCTTGTGTCGGCGACTTGATCCAAACGCTCTCATTGTCCGGCAGTCACGTCAACGCGGCCGAACAGTCACAGTTTTGGCAGCGACTTAGAACCCCAGCAGGCGTGACGCCGAGGCCAGTGTTCCGCGGCTGCCTGTTCGCATATAACGAGGTCAGCCATCGACCAACTGGCTCAACCAGACGCGGATTGGTGCCGGTATCGCCGAATAATTGAGCCACGCCGAGCAAAGGACGCGGGTCGGGGCCGCCCTCGACCGCCTTCACGCGCAGTTGTTCGGCAAGTGGGTGCCGCACCTCGATAGGCAGGCCCTGCTCGTCTTCCCCACGCACCCGGCGCAGCCAGGCAGCCAAGGCCAGCGCCAGTAGTTCCACCGGCTCGCCCGTTGCGAGCCGGTCCCGGATCGGGTCCACCAGGATGTTGAGTGGCGCATCCGTGTTGACCCGCTCGACTGTGTCCTTGATCGCGGGATTGGCGAAGCGCCGACCAAAGTCGCCTTGTAGCGCGGTAGATCGATCCCCGGCACGGCCGGCAAAGTGGGCCCTGTCTCACGGTCCATCAGCGCGATCATGTAACGAGCGATCAGCGGATCAGCCATCGCCTCATCGATGGTGACGTAGCCGGTGAGCCGGCCCAGCCCGGCGACGGCAAGGTGACTGGCGTTGAGCAAACGCAGCTTCATGAACTCGTAGGGAGCCACGTCCTCCACGAACTGCGCGCCGACATCCTCCCAGGCCGGGCGCCCGGCGGGAAGCGGTCCTCGATGACCCATTGGGTGAAGGTCTCGGCAAAGACCGGCCAACGATCGATGATGCCGTAACGCTCAGCCAAAGCCGTGACGTCCTTTGTCCGCCGTCATGGGCGTGATGCGATCCACCATTGTGCTGGGGAAGCTGGCGGTTCCCGCTGATCCAGTCGGCCAGCTTCATGTCGCGCAGCGCTGCCAATGCCAGGACCGCCTCACGCAACACGCTGCCATTGTGCTGGATATTATCGCAACTCAACGCGGTGAACGGCGCGGCACCGGCTGCCAGCGACGGCGATATGCCTCCACGATGATGCCGATCGCGCTGGAAGGACGTTCGGGATGGGCAAGATCTTCACGGATCAGCGCGTGATCCGGATCGAGCTGCTTGGTCGATCGGTTCAGGCAGTAGCCGTGTTCGGTGACGGTCAGGCTGACGATCCGAATCTCCGGTTTGTCGATAGCATCCAACAGGGCCACGCTGGATTCACCGGCGAATATCACCTTGGCGAGCGACGCAATGACTGCCACCGTCTCGTCTGCGGCACTTCGCTCCACCAGGGTGTATAAATTGTCCTGCGGCTGCAGACTGTCGCGCATGCGCTGATCGAAGCGCATGAAGTCCGGCCCCGATGATGCCCCAGCCGAGCATTTCAGGGCGCCTTTCCATTAGATTGTGTGTGTATCGCGCCATGTGGGCCCGGTGAAATCCACCCAGTCCAAGATGGACGATCCCCGCAGTAACACGCACCGGATCGAACCCCGGCAACCTCACTGGAGGCCGTAGTCGAGCAAGGTTAATACGGTTGAGCTCGATGGGATGCACCATGTCTCGCCCTCAGCCTTGCAGCAGCTACAGTGGCATCCCGCTGGCTCTGGTGCAAAGGGCGTATCGTCGCGCAAGCCGAGGTGGATACCGATTTCGATCCTCCACTGCATCCTACAGCCCCTGCCGTGCAGCGTCCCCCATGTGGAAGGTGGTCGTTGTCCGCGCGCACGCCGACCGCGACCGCGATGGCCGCGCTGACCCTCGACCATCTCAGCAGCGGACGGTTCATCCTCGGCCTCGGCGCGTCCGGGCCGCAGGTCGTCGAGGGATGGTACGGACAGCCGTATCCGAAACCGTTGGCACGCACTCGCGAATACATCGACATCGTCCGGAAGGTGCTCGCGCGCGACGTGCCGGTCACCAACGCGGGCCCGGCCTACCCGCTGCCCTACCCGGGCGGCACCCAGCTGGGCAAGCCGCTCAAGTCGACCGTGCATCCGCTGCGTAGCGACATCCCGATCATGCTCGGTGCCGAAGGACCGAAGAACGTCGCGCTCGCGGCGGAAATCGCCGACGGGTGGCTGCCGATGTTCTTCTCGCCCAAGACCGACTCGTTCTACCGCACGGCGCTCGCCGAAGGATTCGCCCGGCCCGGAGCACGGCGCGGGTTCGCGGATTTCGAGGTGCCCGCGTTCGTCCCGGTCATCGTCGATGACGACCTCGAGGCAGCTGCCGACCGGATGCGTCCCGCGCTGGCCCTCTACATCGGCGGGATGGGAGCGAAGACGATGAACTTCCACGCGAACCTGTTCGCCCGGATGGGATACGAAGCCGAAGTCGAGAAGATCCAGGAGCTGTTCCTCGCCGGCCGCAAGCCCGAGGCGATCGCCGCTGTGCCGACCGGACTGGTAGAAGACATCGGACTCATCGGCCCGGCCGCAAAGATCCGCGAGGAGCTGCCCCTGTGGGAACAGACGGTGATCACCACGCTGCTCATTCAGGCCGACCCCCGCACCCTGCCGACGATCGCCGACCTGCTCGGCTGATTCGCCCCGACTGACGACACGTGAGTGATATCAACCGGAATGTGACGATCTTGCCCGACGTCTGTTTCAAACCACGACCGGCTGGGCAGGCTGCCACCGGTTCGAGACAGTTCCACGCCGCAGACCTGCGCCCGAGCCGCCACCGTCCGACCCGTCGCGAGGACCGCCCGCGCATTGTGTCCGCTGAACAGAGCCTCACCCTGAGCCAAGGTCTGCATGCCCCGTCGCATGCTCGGGCCTGGCTGGCGGCGCGCATTTCAGAACTGCCGCGTCCCGCCGCAGAGGACGCACTGCTCATCGTCAGCGAACTGGTCACCAACGCGGTGCGGCACGGCGAGCCCGACATCGTATTGCGCGTCGACGTCACCGCCGAGCGGATCCGAGTCGAGGTCCGTGACGGCAATGACGCGCTGCCGTTGATCCCGGCCGCAGAGCCAGCCGTCGATAGACCGACCGGCCGCGGGTTGTTGATCGTGGCGGCCACTGCGTCGGACTGGGGCGTGATCAGGACCGACGAGCCCGGCAAGCGGGTCTGGGCCGAGGTTCGCGTCGACGAACCGGCGGTCGAGCGGTGACCTCACCGGTGCCCGGCTGCGCGGTGCTGCGCGTGTGCGGCGAAATCGACGCGGCAACCCTGATCGGGTTTCGCGGCGAAGCCGACATCCTGCTGCTCGACGACACGGTGCGTGAGCTCGTCGTCGACCTGAGTGAGACGACGACGCTCGATCACAGCGCGATCGAGCTGCTCGTCCACCTCAAGATGCTGGCCTGCGACAACGCGATAGGACTCGTATTGCGCGCCGTCCCGCCGCCGGTACGCACGCTGCTGGCGCGCACCGGTCTCGACCGGGTATTGGACATCCGGGGCGACATCGGCGACGTCTGACCCGACCGCAACGATCGCACTTCTGGACATACCGGGCACCAGTGCGGCAGTGGGCACGACTGAATTCAGAGACTGCCTTGATTTGCGCTTGAGGCGCACGATTTTCGGGAATGAATCGAGCGTGAAGTTCAACGCGGAGGACCCAGCGCACACCACCTTCGTCCGGCTGTGCCGGTCACGCGAGGACGCGAGCACCGATGAGCTCGTCCTGTCGCGCGCAGCGATGCACCTGCACACCTTCGGGGTCCTGAGCAGCATTGAGGCCGGCAACCCCGGGTTCGTCTCCGACCGGTACCTCAACGCCATCAACACCGAAACATCGATCACCGCTCTTGAACTCTGCCTGGCCGGGCTCTGGGACCGCGTGCCGTGCGGCTACCGCGTGTCCGATGCTGACACGATGTCGGTCGCGACGCAGATTCACGGCCAACTGCACGATCTTGCCGCCCAGTGCCAGAGCGCCGGCGGCCACCTGGCCGACCCGCACCACCCGCAGTTGTGTGCACGGTGTGGCACGGCGCTGGACAACGTCGTGGTCTGGCGTGAGCCGAAGCGGGCTCGTCCCGACGCTGCCTGACGACGCTGCCCCACCGGCAGTGCTGACTTAGTCTTCCTCGTCGCGATCCCGGGTGCGTCGGTCCGGCGCATCGGGCTCACGGTCGGTCAGTTCGAAGGGCTGCGGCTCGGGTTCTGGCAGCGAGACCTCGCCGAGCCGACCGGCGATCGCGGCCAGTGTCTCCAGGTCGTTGAGCGAGACCACTCCGAGCACGTCGTCGCGAAGGAAACCGCGATAGGCCGCGTCGGCCCGCCGGGCAAGCTCGAGCCCGGCGTCGGTGAGCGCGGCGAACACGACCCGCCGATCACCCGATGAGCCGCGGCGGTCGATGAGCCCATCGCGCGCCATCCGATCGGCCAGCTTGGTGAACCCACCGGAGGTCATCGACAGATCGCGGGCGATCCGGCTCATCGGCAGGCGACGGTCAGCGGCCTCGAGAAGCAACGTCAGCACGGAGAAATACGGCAGCGGGATGCCGAGCGCCTCGAGCCGAAGTCCGAATTTGTGTTGCACGCCGTCGACTGCGCGCACGACTCTCGCCCAGTTCCCGACGATGCCGGGCTGCTCGCCGTCGGTCTCGGTCATCGGACCGGCTTCCCGTTTCTGTTCATCAAACGCGGATTCTATGCAGAAACCCTCCGGAACCCCCGTGGTTTGGCCCATGTTTAGGCTCGGTTTCGTGTCGAACCGCACCCGGCGAATCTGTTCGCTGGTGCCGGATACCCTGACCGCGTGGTTGCCTCGACGGCCCGTGATCGCGCGGGACACGAACGCTGGGGACCCCGTGCCGTCGACAACTTCCTCACCGTGCTCGCCGAGCAGCTCGATGTCGAGTTCGCGTGGTTCGTCCCGGCCGACTCCTCGGCGCCACCGTCGCGATCGGAGCCGAGCCGGCGGAACTGGCAACCGATCAGCGCCGATATCGAGGCCGCAGCCGCCCACTGGCTCGCCGCGGGTCACGTGGCCGGTGGGACGGTCGCGATCGGCGGCCGAACGGTCGAGTTCTACCCGGTTCGGTCCGGATCGGGCGAGCGGTGCGGCGCACTCGTGCTCGCTGCGGCCAGCGGTGCTGCCGCCCGGTCGCTCGCCGAGTTGGCAGCAGCGCTGTTGGGTCCGATGGTCGATGGACCAAAGGCGGTCTCGGCCCGGCAGGAGTTGGTCGACTGGGCAGCCGCACAGACCGGTGGACGGGCCGCGTACGCCATTTCGATCGATGAGCTCGGTGTGGCCAACGAGGTGCTCGGCTTTCACGCCGGGGACGTGCTGCTCGACGCGCTCGACGAGCGGGTGCTGGCCTGGGTGGGCGCTGCCGGGCGTGTCGTCGCCGGCGGTGGGGCCCGCTACATCGCGATCCGGGCTGACATCGGTGACGACGCGCACGCGGTGCGCGAGGCGCAGCGGCTGCGGGCGCTGATCGCCGAAGCGGTGGACATCGACGGGTTGCCGGTGTCCCGTTCAGCCAGCATCGGGGTGGCCGTCGACACGGCGGCGACGCTCGGGCCCGAGGTGCTGCTGGCCAGCGCTGTGCGGTGCGGAGCTGCGGCGCGGGCCGCCGGCGGCGACCGCTATGAGCTGTACGACGACGGCGCGACCAGCGCGCTGCTCGACCGACTCAGGCTGGGCCTCGAGCTGTACGGCGCACTGCTCGACGGTCAGCTGCGGATGCACTACCAGCCGGAATTCGATCTCGTCACTGGTTCGATCCTCGCCGTCGAGGCCCTCCTGCGCTGGGAACACCCGATGCTCGGGCTGCTGCGTGCGGAAAGCTTCGTGCCCGACGCCGAGCAGACCCACACCTTCGCCGCCGTCCAGCGGTGGGCCATAGACGAGTCGTGCCGTCAGCTGGCCGAATGGCGCAAAGGCGGCATTGCAGACAAACTGTTGCTCCGGCTCAACATCCCCGGCCACCTGGCAGTCGACCCCGAGATCGACGCCACGCTGCGGTCGGGATTCACCCGCTACGACATTCCGGCCAGCCGGGTGTGCATCGAACTGACCGAACGGCGCATGCCCGCCGACCCGTCCGCCCTGGCCGCTCAACTGCATCGCTGGCACGTGCTGGGAGCCGTCATCGCCCTCGACGACTTCGGCGTCGGTGAGGGGACGCTGACCCACCTGCTGGCGCTGCCGATCGATCTGGTGAAGATCGACCAGAGCTTCGTTGCCCAGATGACCGTCGACGAGCGCGCCGGCGCAGTCGTCGCCGGAGTGATCGCGCTTGCTCATTCGCTGCACCTCGACGTCGTCGCCGAGGGAATCGACGGGCCGGACGCCGCCGCCGCGCTGGTGCGGCTGGGCTGCACACGCGGACAGGGCAACGCGCTCGCCGCGGCGATGGAACCGGCCGGCATCGCCTCGCTGCTGGACTCCCGGGAGTAGCCAACCGGAACCAAACCGGCGGTCCATTCCGGATTGATCCGCAAATTGGCAACAAAATCTTCTGCTAAACAGGTGCATTCGGACCTCCACTCGGGCAGAATGCTTTCTATGGAAGATGTGTCTGCAGAAGGCTTCGTCCGGGCCGGTGGCCCTGCCGGACCTGTAGTCACGCGGGAAGCACTGAAACTGCACACCTACGGCATCCTCGTCAGCATCGAGGTCGGCCACCCTGGATACATCTCCGACGACTACCTCAGCGCGATCAGTGTCGAGACGAGTGTGGCGGCTCTCGAGCTGTCCCTTGCCGGCCTGTGGACGCGCGAGCAAGAGGGCTACCGAGTCAGCGACACTGAGACGCTACGGGTAGCCCGCGAGGTACAGCGGCAACTGATCGCGCTCGACGAGCTGCGTTCAGATCGCTGAATCCTGGGCGCCGTCCGTGCCGCGGGGGTGCGGACGGCGCCTGGTTCATCGCTGCGTGCTCGTCAATGAGAATGCGTGCATGACGCCGTCCTTCGACGCCGCGCTCCGCTGGCGATGCGCAGGCACCGCCAACGACGCGGGTTAACCGTCGAATGCACCGACACGTTGGTCGGTGCGTGTTCAGTGCGGCTGCGTTGACTCCGGCCGGTGAACTCGGACCGGCCGCGGCGCCTCCACCGGGCTCGGCGGTGGCACCGAATCGACGTACACCTGGTCGCGTCCGGCACCCTTGGCGACATAGAGGGCTCGGTCGGCGATCGATATCAGCTCATCGAGGGTGTTCGTTCCGGCCTTGCCGACACCCACCCCGATCGACGCGGTGACCTTCCCGCCGTGCGCCAGGTCAAGGCCGCGGATGCGGGCGCACAACCGGTCGGCCACTGCGGCGCTGACGGTCTCGTCGGCCTCGTTGAGCAGTGCGATGAATTCCTCGCCGCCGTAGCGGCCGATCGCGTCATAGCCGCGCAGCGCCTCGCTCAGGCAGGCCGCAACGGCCTGCAGCGCGGCATCGCCGGCCGGGTGTCCATAGGTGTCGTTGAGCACCTTGAAGTGGTCCAGGTCGAGCATTACGACGCTCATCGATCCGTGCAGGCGCTCGGCGCGCACGATCTGGCGCTCTGCCTCCTGACGCCAGGCACCGGCATTGAGCAGCCCGGTCTTCGCGTCGCGGGTGGCCTGCACCTGCAGCTCCTGCACGAGCGCGCTGCGCCGGAGCACGACGATGAGGACCAGTACCAGCGGGGACAGCAGTGGCGCGAAAACCAGCGCGATCGCCAGCAACACGGCCAGCGAATACGTCGCGAATTCCATGATCTGGTCGTCGCGAGTGAGCATGACCTCGCGCAATGTGACGCGGCGCGATGCCTTGGAGACGAGATAGATGACGCTCGTGACGAGGGTCTGCTGGACCACCGGGTAGGCGATCATCGCGAGTATCACCGCGATCGCGCCGACGACACCGCCGGACATATGACCCTCGCCGGCGCCGAAGTAGGCCACGATGCTGGCGGCGGCCATCGTCGCGAGCACGTCGGTTGATGCGACGTAGATGTGTTGGAACGGGCGGCCAGACTTCGTCCGGATAGCCCGGATCAGGGCGTGCCCGTACAGGAGGGCGGCGAATGCGCCGGCCAGCCCCACTGGCAAAATGAGCGCCGCAGCCATGCACCACAGGCTCGCGACGCTGGTAAATGTCACTTCGGCGACGTAGCGACGAAGTAATTCGATCTTGTTCGCACCCAAGGCGTATACAAGCGCGACAAAAAATAGCAGGATAAAACGCCCAAGGCCGGACACAGACGGCAGGCCGGAGAGGTTTGCAACGCACAGCCAGGTGACGCAGAGCGTCTCGATGGACACAATAAGAGCAAAGGCGGATCGGGGGGTCTTCCAGAGTGCTGATTCACGCACACGCGCAGCGAACTTCGGCCGACGGCAGCGCACGCTGCTCGGCGGAGCTTCGCTCCTGCTCACACACCCTCCTCACACCGCCGGCCAGATCGCGCATCCGTGGCGGAGCGCGAGCCTCCGTACGGCCTCGTCGTCTCTATCTTTACCCAAATTTTCTTATCCCGCGAGTGTTAGGCCCGGGTTAATTTTCGCGATTTCGCGACGTTAGCCACTAGATCATCGCCAAAGCACCCCGAAACCGGACAAAAGGAGACGGCACACACAGTCATTACACGTCCTACGCAATCCTCACCTTACGAGGTACCCCCACGCACCCCGACAGGCCCACCCCCACACGCCACAGCTCCAAGTCCCTCCGCAGGAGGTGTTCTGCCGTGCACACCCAGGACTGGAAGTAACCCAGCCGATTTCCGACCCCGCGCACGACTCGTTCCACAGGCAGGAGGCAGCCCCGATGTACACCCAGGACTGGAAGTAAACCGAGCTAGACCGACAGCTTTGCCCGACCACGCGATCTGAAAAGGAGGTCCCCCGATGTACACCCAGGACTGGAAGTAAAAACCGAACAATTCGCAAGTCACAAACGCCCGGAAAGGAGCCCGATGTACACCCAGGACTGGAAGTAAACGATCAGCACAACAAATACCCGCCCGATAGCGCTGTAGGAACGGAGGCACCCATGTACACCCAGGACTGGAAGTAAACCGGCCAGGAAATCAAGATCGCCTGATAACTGAAGACCGGCACCAGATCGACGTCTCGTCGTATCTCACCCGGGTGGAGCGGCTGCTGACTGGCGTCTCGCAATGGCCAGCGGCACCGCTACAAGGCTCCCGGCCGCGCCTGCAACGGCGATGGTCGGGCCAACCGCCCACAGGGACGCGATGCCGCCACCGATGAGTAGCCCGATGCCCTGGGCGGCCAGCAAACCGGAACTCGCCAGTCCGATTGCCTGGCCCCGCACGTTCGGCGGCACGATCGCGACGAACTCCGTCACGATCAGCACGAGGTATGCCGACAACAGCCCGCAAATTCCCCACAGCACTGCCGAAGTCGCAATTCCGGGTCCGAGCCCGCATAACGTGAGCGGTAAACCGGAGGCGACCGCAAGCAGTCCAAGCAACCTCGGGCGCAGCGCGGTGGGCACCCACCGCGTCAGGACAAGAACACCGATCAGATTCCCAGTTGGATTGGCCGCCAGGAGGATTCCGACCGAGGTCGGGCCGCCACCGTGCGCACTCGCGTACGGTGCGGCCAAACCTTCGGGAATCGTCCAGAAGCCGGCTAACCAGGCCAGGGCGAGCAACAGACGCAAGCGACGGTCGCTGGCGACGGTACGAAAACCGACACGGATCTGCTCCAGGCCGTGCCGGCTCACGGTGGCCACAGCCGGCCGGTAGACCAGCCCGATTCGCAATAGCACTGCGCTCACCGCGAATGTGATCGCATCGATCGCGAGGGCGACGTGCGCGCCGGTCACGGCAACCACGATCCCGCCGCCGGCGAACCCGATCAGTTGCGCCGTCTGCACGGTGGCGGTTCGCACGCCGATCGCCGCGGAATACCACGCGCCCTCGTACATGTCGGCGACTATTGCCGGCTCCGCTGCG
The DNA here is from genome assembly GCA_963794885.1 of uncultured Actinomycetota bacterium. Lineage (GTDB taxonomy): Bacteria > Actinomycetota > Actinomycetes > Mycobacteriales > Jatrophihabitantaceae > RYN-133. Next base: position 69,599 of record CAWCFH010000019.1, on the reverse strand, counting down.
TTGTAGGGCGAACCGCAGAGCACGGCAGCGACGAGCAGCACGCACAGCACCGGCAACGGGAGGGCCGGGATGGCCATCAGGCCGAACAGCCCGGCGCGCAGGAGATCGCAGGCCACGATCAGGGTCCGACGCGGATGCCGGTCGGCCAGCCCGGTCAGGACAACGCCACCGACCACCGCAGGCAGCAGGGTCAGCGCGTAGGTCGCCGCGGTCGCCAGCCCGGATCCGGTCCGGTAGAAGACCAGCACCGACAACGCCACCCTTGCCAGCTGGTCGCCGATCTGGGATTGCGCGCCGGCCAACCAGAGCGTGGCGAACTCACGCGACGAGAACAACGACCGGAACGTGACCCGTTCCGGCGCGGCTGTCGCAGTGCCGCTGGCGCCGCTGGTGCCGCCGGCGCGACGCCGACCGTTGATCATCCGGGCAGACTAGTGGTGTCGTGATCCGCACCGCGACGGTTGGCCGACGCAGCGTGAATCCGCGTTGCGACCGCAAGGTCCTGCCAGGCCATCCCGGAGCCTTTGAAGACGATCGGCCGGTCAGCTGCTGGCGCCGCGTCGCCGGTGACCATGGCACGCATCGGCACCAGCGCATCGGCAAACAGGTCGCTATTCGCGATTGCGAGCACGACGTCGCCACACTCGCGCAGGGCGGTCGCGACGTCCTCCACGACCACCTGTGCTCGGCCCATGAGCGCGCTGTCCAGCTCTCGTGCGTCGGGTTCGTGCGACCCGATCGCAATGACGATCGCGTTGTCGGTGAGCAGCTTCGAGTCGAACAGCGGGGTGCGCGCAGTAGTCGCGCAGACGACCACATCCGCAGCGCGCAGGACGGCCAGGGCTTCGTCGCTGCCCGCAGCCAGCATCCGATCGCGGCCCTGCGGATTCCGCACGACGTAGGTGACGTCGGCAGGATCCAGGACGGCGCGCAGCGCGGCAACATGCCCGCGGCCTTGCGGACCCGCTCCGAACACAACGACCCGCGGCGCATCCGAGCGGGCGAGCAGCGCCGGCCGCACCGCCGCGACCGACACAGCCGGGGTGCGCAGCGTTGTGAGCGCGGCCCCGTCCAGCACTGCAAGCGGTGCCAACGTCGCGGCCTCGAAGAGCACGTACACCGCGTGTATTCGCGGTAGCCCGGACGCCGGATTGCTCGGCGCGACGGTGGCCAGCTTCACCCCGAGCGCCGTGTCACCGGCCGACGGCATGAGCAGTAACTGGCCGGTGCCGACGTCAATGACCGAGCGTGGCCGGTTCGTCGGCCGGATCGACCTTGTCCAGCGCATCGACGATCGCGTCGATCGCGTCGCCCGGCGTGACAAGCGCAGCAATCTGCTCGCCGGTGATGAACGGCAGCGCGTCGCTCACCGGAATACGAACCCTGGGACGAGCGGATCGCCGGCGACGACTTCGAAGGCGTGCTCGCCGGTTCGGTATGCCATGCCGGTTACGCGCACGATCACAGCGTCGCGGTCGTCAACGCGAGCCTGCGAGTGCACTGTCGCATCGAAGCGCGACCCGACGATCGAATCGTGGACCAGTCTCGCTCCCGCGCGCATCCGGCCAGTGCTCGCCAGCAGCGCAACCCGCGCGCACGTTCCCGAACCGCACGGCGACCGGTCGACCTCGCCGTCAGCGAATATCGTCACGTTGCGCTGGTGCACGTTGCCGTCCGCATCGTCGCCGAGGTCGTCGTAGATGATCGTGCCGTAGATACCAGAGAGTCGGCTGTCACTGCGATGCTGGGCGTGCACGCTGTCATTGAGCGCCCACTTGACCTCGCGGCCGACCGCGATGAGCTGCGGTAGGTGTTCGGGCGAGACGGCCAGGCCCAGCGTCGCAGCGTCGAGGCTGGCGTAGATCGCGCCGCCGAAGCTGACGTCGACCGCGACCTCGCCGAGACTGGTGCTCACCGCGACATCCGCGGCAATCGGGTAGCTGGCGACATTGACGAAGTCGACGGCGACGACGCGTCCTTCCGCTAGGTGCACGCGCGCGGTCACCCGACCGGACGGGACGTCGATGACCACATCGGTGACATCGCCGTCGATGGGCACCCGGCCGCTTTGCACGGCCCATGCGCCGAGCGCGATCGTGCCGTGGCCGCAGGCGGTCGAGAAGCCGTCCTTGTGCCAGAACAGCACGCCGAAGTGGGCGCCGTCGTCGTCTGGCGCAGTGATCATGCCGCCGTACATGTCGGCGTGGCCGCGCGGCTCGAAACACAGCAGCCGGCGCAGCCCGTCGATCTCGGGATCGTTGATCGCGTTGATCCGGCGCGCAGCGACGGTGTCGCCGGGAATCTCGATCGGCGGGTCAGCGACTATCCGGAACGGCTCACCGCCGGTGTGGTAGTCGACGGTGCGCACTCGCACGGCCGCAGCCTCTGTCATGGAAAGACGCACCAGATCGACTTGCCGTTGCCCGTCGGCCGCACGCCCCATGAGGTCGACACCGCCTCGACCAGGTACAGGCCGCGGCCATTCGATGCATCCGGCTCCGGATCGCGGCGCTGCGGTAGCACGCTCGATCCGTCGTGGACTTCCAGGACGATGCCGTCGGCCGCCGCGCGCAGTCGCAGCTCGATCGGTGCCCCGCCGTGACGGATCGCATTGGTCACGAGTTCGCTGGCTGCGAGCAGCAGATCCCAACTCGTCTCCGGCGAGACCCCCCACCCGGCGAGCACCCCGGCAGCGGCCCGGCGTGCCGCGCTCACTGCCCGTCCCGCCGGTTGCGTCGTGGTCGACACACCGGTGCGCCACCGGCGTTGCTCGGTCGGCGCGAACTGGGCGACCAGCAGCGCCACGTCGTCATCCGGTTCGGCGGGCAGCAGGGCGTCCGCGAGCGCGCTCGGCATCGCCTCGATCGGCACGGCGCAAGCCTCGATCGCGCGCGCGAGCTTGTCGATCCCGTCATCGATGTTGCTGCCCCGGTGCTCCACCAGTCCGTCGGTGTAGAGCGTCAGCGTCGCGCCTTCGGGTAGCGCCACGGTCTCGAAGTCGGTCACCGGGCAATCGGTCCCGAGCGGCGGGCCGCCGGCGGTGAGCCGGCGGGCCGGCTCGCCTGGCAGCCGGAGCAGTGGCGGCAGGTGGCCGGCATTGCTGTAAGTCAACGTGCCGGCTGCCGGGTCGTGGATCGCGTACACGCAGGTGACGATCATGTGCTCATTGAGCTCACGCACCGACTTGTCCAGCAGCGTCAGCAGCTCGGTCGGCGCCAGATCAAGCCGCGAGTACGCGCGCACGGTGGCCCGCAGCTGTCCCATCACCGCGGCGGCGCGAACGCCTCGTCCCATCACATCGCCCAAGACGAGCGCGGTGCGGTTGTCGGGTAGGTCGATCACGTCGTACCAGTCGCCGCCTGCCTGCGTACCCTCCACGCCGGCGCGGTAGTAGGTGGCGACGTCGAGATGCGCGATGTCGAACAGCGGATCCGGCAGCAGGCTGCGCTGCAGTTCTTCTGCGATCGAATGCTCCCGGGCGGCGGCCTCGCGGGCGACCGCGGCGGTGGTCATGGCCTGCTCGGCGCGACGCTGCTCGGTGATGTCCTGCACGCTGCCGCGAAGGAGTGCCGCCGAACCGTCCGGTGCCGGCAGCGGCAGGCCGCGGGCGCGAACCAACCGTTCAGTTCCGTCCGGGCGCACGACATGCAGTTCGATCTCGAGTGGTGCCTGGGTCGCGACCGACCGGTCCAGGGCCTCGGTGAGCTCGGCGCGATCGTCGGGGCGCACACTCTGCATGGCCAGTTCGAGGCCGCCCTCGTCGAGATGGTTGGTCGGCACGCCGAGTATGCGGAAGAACTCGGACGACCCGACCACGGCGTTGTTGCCCAGGTCGACTTCCCAGCTGCCGACGTGAGCGAGCCCTTCGGCTTGATCGAGCAGCGCGCGGCTGCGGGCCAGTTCGTCGGCGAGCCGCCGCACCCGGTCGAGTTCGAGATTGGCCCGCACGCGGGCGATCAGCTCGCGCGCCGAGAAGGGTTTGACGAGGTAGTCGTCGGCACCTGCCTCGAGCCCCTCGACCGTCGCGTCGTCGCCCGAGCGGGCCGACAGCATCACTACCGGGATGTGCATCGTGTCCGGGTCACGTCGCAGCGCCTGCAGCAGGCCGAAACCGTCCAGGCGCGGCATCATCACGTCGGTCAGTACGAGGTCGGCCGGCGCGGTGCGGGCGAGCTCGAGGGCGACCACGCCGTCCGGGGCCACCCGAACGTCGTAGTCGTCAACCAGCAGGCCGCGCAGGTAGTCACGCATGTCGGCGTTGTCGTCGACGATCAGGACGCTGGGCCGATCCCCGTTGCGGGCCGGCGCCGAGGCCGGCGCATCGTCGTCCAGCCACCGGGCGGCCTCGGCGAGGTAGCCGGCGCTGTAGGCCTCGACGGCAGGCAGATCGCCGAGCGAACCGGCCATGACCTGCTCGCGGGCAGGTGAGCAGTCCCGTACGGGATGCGCACCGTGAACGTGCTGCCGGCCCCTGGCGTGCTCTGGACGCTGACGGTGCCGCCGTGGGTTGCCGCGAGCTCAGCCACCAGCGCCAGCCCGATTCCCGACCCCTCGTGGCTGCGCAGCGCCGCACCGCTGACCCGGTGGAACCGCTCGAAGAGCCGTTGCTGCTCGGCCAACGGGATCCCCGCGCCGGTGTCGATCACGTCGAGTTGCGCGGCGCCGCCGACGTCCCCGACACGAACCGTCACGCCGCCGCGGAACGTCGCCTTGAGGGCGTTCGAGAGCAGGTTGAGCACGATCTTGGCCCACATCTCGGCGTCGACGTAGGCCTGCGCCCCGAGCGGTCGCGCCTCGACGGTGAACTCGAGTCCGGCCCGGCGCATCGCCGAGTCGAACATGCTCGCCAACTCGGCCGTGTAGCGCGCCAGATCCAGCGGCTCGAACCGACCGACGGCGTTTCCCGAGGACATCCGCGAGAAGTCGAGCAGCGTGTTGACGAGCTTGAGCAGCCGCTCTCCGTTGCGCTGGATGACCTCGAGGCGGTTGCGCTGTGTGCTCGGCAGCGGCTCGGACGCGTCGCTGAGTGCATCCTCGGCCGGACCGAGCAGCAGGGTGAGCGGGGTCCGCAGCTCATGGCTGACGTTGGTGAAGAACGTCGTCTTGGCGCGGTCGAGCTCGGCGAGTTCTTCGGCGCGCTGGCGCTCCTCGTCGAAGGCTCGGGCGCGCGTGACGGCAGCGGCGAGCTGGCTCGCAATCAGATCGAGGAAGCCGCGGTAGGCCTCGTCGAGCGGGCGGTAGCGGTTCAGACCGACGATCATGAAACCCAGCGGCCGGCGCTCGCCCGGCTGGGTGAACGGCACGGCAAGCGCCTGCGCGGGCGGTTCCGGCCACGCACCCGACGGCAGGTCGGTAGCGCCGCCGGACGTGAGCTCGACGATGGGGGCCCGACCGGCCAGCAGGTCGCGCACCGGCCAGGCCGGCCGTCGCTCGCCGCGGCGGACGACCGCCGGAATCGCTGCATGGCCCTCGGCGATGCCGGCCGTCCAGGCCAGCCGTGCCGTCGATGCGTCGGCGTCGAACAGGTAACCGGCGGCGAAGGGCAGGTTGTACGGATCCTCGCCGAGCTGGCGACTGGCCGTGGCCGAAACCTCGGCTGTCGTGCTCGCCCGCGCCAGTCCGGTGCCGAGGTCGCGCAGCGTGGTCATCCGGCGTTCGCCGATGACCTGAGCGGTGTCCTCGCTGACCACGCACAGCATCCCGGCGATCTGCCCGTCATCGTCGGTGATCGGGCTGTAGGAGAAGGTGTGGTAGGTCTCCTCCTGGTAGCCGCTGCGCTCGAGGAAGAGCAGCAACGCCTCGTCCCAAGTGGCCTGGCCGGTAGTGATGACCGAGTCGATACGGGGGCCGATGTCGGGCCAGATCTCCGACCACACCTCGTCCGATCGCCGTCCGAGCGCCCACGGGTACTTCGAGCCGAGCGTGTCGCGCCGGTAGGCGTCGTTGCAGAAGAAGGTGAGTTCGCTGCCCCAGGCCAGCCACATCGAGAAGCGCGAGCCGAGCATCACCTGCACGGTGTTGCGCAGGCTCGCCGGCCAGCCGTCAACCGGGCCCAGGGCGGTCGCCGACCAGTCCACCGCCGCCAGGTCACGGCCTAGTTCGGTGTCAAGGTCGAACAGGGCGTTGCGCCCCGGCCGCGATGGCATCGAGGCCATGGGCACTCCCTCCCGACGTCGGCAACATCGCGACCATACCCACGCGCGGAGCACGCCATCACCGGCGTCGGGTTAGGATCGCGAACGGTCATCACCGGCATGCCTGGACAGACTCTGGAGACGATTGTGGACCTGCGAACGGACACGGTGCGCGGCACCGTCACCGTGGTCACGGTCGACGGCGATGTGGACATGTCCACCGCTCCCGAGCTCGAGGAGAGGCTGATCGGACTGAGCGACGGCGGCGCCCTCAACCTGGTCGTCGACCTGACTGAGGTCGACTTTCTCGATTCCTCCGCGTTGGGCGTGCTGGTGGGCGTCCACAAGCGGGTCACGGCCGCTGGCGGAACCATCAGGCTGGTCTGCGGTCACCCGCGCATCGAGCGGATCTTCGCGATCACCCGGCTCACCGAGGTGATCCCCGTGTTCGAGTCCCTCGACGCAGCGACCCAGGCCGGCTGACCGCTCAGGGCCCGACGAGCGCCAGCACCCGCTCGTCCGGCTCGAAGCCCGCCGGGCTGCCGGGCACCAGCCACGTCGAGGGCGCGACGCCGTCGGGCAGCCAATCGGGCCGCCAGATGCCCAGCGCCAGGTCGAGGTCCTCGAGCGAAGCGCGCAGCGCTGCCTTCATCGGCGCGCGCAGGTGCTCGCCCCATACCGCGACCCGCAGATCGCGCACCAGCGACGTCGTGGTGGCAACTGCTGCGCTCATCTCGCTGTCGGTACCGAACATCGACCGGCTGAAGATGTTGGCCGAGCCGATGTTGGCGAAGGCATCGTCGATGAGGGTCAGTTTCGCGTGCACCGTGCAGTGCTCGATCCGATAGACGGCGACGTTCGACCGGAGGTTGACCGGAAGCGGGTCGACCAGCTTGCCCCGCAGATCAGCGTTGAGCTCGCGGTTGATCGGCTTGGGATGGAAGCCCGGATCCTCCGGATCGCGGGTCCCTGACCCGACCAGAATGACCTTCACCCCGCGCAATGCCGCAGCGAACAGGTGCGGGTACAACTCGAATGCCACGTCACCGCCCGCGGACTCCTCCAGGTACTGGTCCTCCATGTAGATGTACCGTTGCGCCGCGCTGATCGCGGTGACGAGCGTGGCGAACACCTCCTGCAACCCGGTGTCGGGGACGCTGCGCCACCGCCCACCGCGAAACGGCACCCGCGACTCGAGCTTGCGCCGATACGTCGAACGCAGGACGCGCACCTCGACACCTGGCGACGGCACCGGTTCGGCCCGGGGTGCAGCGGCTGGGGCCGGCAACGGATCCGACGGGTTGAGCGGCCGGCGGTCGATCGGCGTGCGGAAATAGTGCGCATTCGGCAGGGTCAACACTTCGAACCAGCGTTGCCGGAAGATGTCCCACACCCGCCGTGCTCCCGGACCCCGCAATCGCACCGCGATGTCGTGCCAGCCCCAGCGCGCGCCGTCCAGATCGAACCGGTCGTGTGGCCCGGCGTCGCACCGGTCGTCGACGAGGTCGATCCCGGCGACGAACGAGGTCAGTTCGCCACCGATGTGCGCGGTGACTGCCTTCTGGTGGTTCGAACCGAGCAAGGCACCGGAGAAATCAAGCAGTACCCGACCGGCGAGCGGTGCGGCATCGACGCCGTCGACCCGCAGGGTGCGCAGCTGCTCGGCGCGCGCCGCGTTCTCGCGGAACGGGCCGAGCCCGCTCCACGGGATCGACGAGGCCAGCACCCGGCCCGCGATCAGCAGCCGGACGTCGACGCCCCGCGCAGCCAGCTGCGCGAGCTGGCTGCCCAGCGGTGCGTAGCCCGGATCGCCGTCGTGGCGGCCGTGCAGGTCGAGCGCCGGATCGACCTCGAGTCCCGCGATCAGTACCGTGTCGCCGGCCTGCGCCCGCCGCAGGAGCGCGTCGAGCTCGGCGAAGTACGCCTCGCCGTCGATGAGCGGATGCCATTCGGTGTCGCCGTCGAAGGTCGGGTAGTTCCGCGCCTGCGGGAAGTACCGCTGTGCCCTCACGCGTGCTCGCCCGGCAACGTGTCGCGCACCAGCGGGCATGTCATGCAGCGCGCCCCGCCGCGCCCGCGACCCAGCTCGCCGCCGGACACGGCGAGAACCTCGATCCCACGAGACTCGAGCAGCGCATTCGTCACCACATTGCGGTCGTAACCCACGACGACACCTGGTTCGAGCGCGAAGTAGTTGTTGCCATCGCTCCATTGCTCCCGCTCAGCTGCCCGCGCGTCGCCGCCTGCGCGCAGGACCCGGACCCGGTCGACTTCCAGCGCTTCGGCCAGCGCCCCAGGAAGGCTACCGGCCGCCTCCACGTGCAGCGGTTCGCGCTCGTCCACACCCGGGCTGAGCCGCCACGCGCGCACGGCGTCCAGATCGAGATTCGGGTAGGCGACGAACGTGTTCACATCGACCATCGTGAACACGGTGTCGAGATGCATCATCGCCCGCGCCTGCGGCAGGTCGACGGCGACCACGCGCTGGGCGGTACCGGCCGCGAACAGCCGGCGGGCAAGCAGTTCGACGGCGGTCGGCGTCGTTCGTTCGCCCATGCCGATCAGGACCACACCCGGTGCGATGACGAGCAGATCGCCGCCTTCGAGCGTGGCCGGGCGATGGTCACGATCGTCGTCGCCGTAGTAGAACGAGAACATCGCATCGCGGAAGAGTGGGTGGTACCGGTAGACCGCCCGGGTATGCAACGACTCGCGTTGCCGGGCGAGCTTGGCCATCGGATTGATCGTGACGCCGGTGCCGATCCAGGCCGAGTTGTCGCGCTGGAAGAGCGTGTTGGGCAGCGGCGGCAGCACGAGATCATCGGGATCAAGGGCTTGCCAGCGCAGCCCGGCATTCGAGTTGGGCTTCAGGTCCGACTTGAGCACTCCGCCGATCAGCAGGTCGGCCAGCGTCGGCGCATCGACGTCTTCGAACAGCAGCCGGATCGAGCGCGCCATCTGCTCACCGAATCGCTCCGGCGTGCACGTCCGGTCGACGACGAACTGCCGCCCTTGGGCGGTGTCCAGCGCGCCCGCCAGCAGATCGGCGAACCGGTGCACCACCGCACCGCGGCTGGCCAGCACCTCGACGAACTCATCGTGTTCCTCGCGAGCGCGGGCTGCCCAGGGCACGTCGTCGAAGAGGAGGTCGTGGATGTTGCTCGGTGTGAGCCGGTCGAGTTCATGTCCTGGACGATGCGTGACGACGTGACGCAGCCGGCCGACCTCGGAATCGATCCGGGGACGGAGCGGCGTGGTCGCTGCTGACGTGGCGGGCATGGTGCGCCCAGCATGTCAGGCGACAGACCTCACCGCTGCACCGTCGCGTTCGCCAGCCGCTGCTCGGCCTGGCGGGCGACCCGCTCGGCCCGGTCGGCGTCCTTGGCCGCCTGCCGCTTCGCCTTGTCCGCATCGTTGCGCGCTCGAACCGCGTCGTCGAGTTCGGCCTTGAGCCGCTCGATGGTGTCGGCCGCGTCCTGGGCTGCCTGTTCGGCCTGCTGCAGAGCGCGCTGAGCCTGGTCACGGCTGCGCGTGGCCGCCTTCGCCTCGGCGCGGGCCTCGGCTTCGTCGCGCTTGGCCTGCCGTGCCTGCTCGCGGCGGTCCGGCTTCGCGGGCTTGCGGGGCGCGGCCCGCTTGGCCGGTCGGGCAGCAGTGCTGACCTCCACTCCCGGGAAACCGCTGCGCGACAGTCCGGTGGTCAGCTGCCCGGCCAGCAACTCGTCAGCGGCGTCGGGGTCGGCCAGCGCAGCATGCAGGGTGTCCTCGAGCCCGCGTGCGGTGCTGTCCGAAACCGCCTGGCCGCCGGCAACGCCGAGCCGTCGGGCCTGCTGAACCAACGCATGCACGACCTGGTGCTGCTGCTTGGACAGCGCGCGCAATTGCGCGGCGTCCAACGCCGAGGTCGCCTCGCGGAGCGAGGCACCCAGCTCGACGAGCGGGTCGATCTCGTCACGATGTTCGCGAACGAGTTGGTTGGCCAACCAGGCAACGACATTCGGCTTGGTCAACTTCGTGATCGCCGCCGCCAGCTCGGATCGTCCCTGCGCCCGTGCCTGCTTGGCGCGCTCGTTCCGCACCCCGGTGAACTGGTCGAGCGGAAGCGCGTAGAGCTCGGCCGCTGCCTCGCCGATGAGCTGGTCGGTGTCGTCCTTCGAAGCACCGCCCGCTTTCCTGCCCGCCACGTGGACACCTTGGCACATTGCTGTGAGCGAGACATTGCTGACGTTTCGTGTCGGCGGCGATGCGGGTAGCGATCTTTGTGTAGGGCAACAGCCGCAAAGCCCAGATACGGAGGCACCGACGATGACGACAGTGACCAAATCAATCGATGTGAACGTTCCGATTGCCCAGGCATACAACCAATGGACGCAGTTCGAGGACTTCCCCCAGTTCATGGGTGGCGTGGAGTCGATCAGCCAGCTCGACGACCGCCGGCAACACTGGACGGTCAAGGTCGGCGGTGTGGCGCGCGAGTTCGACACCGAGGTCACCGAGCAGCACCCGGAGGAGCGCATCGCCTGGAAGTCCACCGACGGCACGTCGCACGCAGGCGTCGTCACCTTCCACAAGCTCTCCGACGCCGACACCCGCGTCACCGTCCAGCTCGACTGGGAGCCGGCCGGAGTCGTCGAGAAGGCCGGCTCCGTGCTCGGTGTCGACGACCATCAGGTTTCCGGCGACCTCGACCGGTTCAAGGAGTTCATCGAGTCACGCCCGGCCGAAACGCGGCGCCTGGCGCGGCGAGGTGCCGCGCGAGGGTTAGTCTTCTGGACGGCACGGCAGCGGGTGACGCGGCGGAATTGACGCCGCGGTCGCCCGCTTCGTGCTGTTAGCTCAGCTTTCGCTGGGGTAACCCTCAAGCAGTATCTGCCCGCACAACGAATTTCGGCACAATGATTGCAATGACTTGAGGAGACCGACCGTGACCGACGGCCCGGGCGACGAGACCCAGGCTCTGCCGGTGACGCCGGCGTACGCCACCGGTTCGGTGCGCGCTCCGGGCTGGGTGCTTGCCGGTCGCTACCGGGTGCTCGACCGGCTCGGAGCGGGCGGGATGGCGGAGGTGTTCCGCGCCCACGACGAACAGCTCGATCGCGATGTCGCGGTCAAGGTGTTCCGCACGCCGATCGACGAACCGGGCAATGCGCAGGCCCCGGAGCGGCGCGAGACCGAACTGCGTGCCCTCGCCCAGCTGAGCCACCCGAACCTCATCACGCTCTACGACGCGAACCTCGCCGGACCTGACCCGGCGTTCCTTGTCACCGAGCTGGTGATCGGGCCGAATCTCGCCGACCGGCTCGCCGAGGGGCCGCTGCCCGAGGAACTCGTCCGCACGATCGGCGTGCAGATCGCCGACGCGCTCGCGTACGTGCACTCGAACGGCATGGTGCACCGCGACGTCAAGCCGGCCAACATCCTGCTCGGCACCGATGGCGCCGACCCGGAGACCGCCACGATCCGAGCCCGGCTGTCCGACTTCGGGATCGTCCGGATGATCGACGGCGCGCGGATGACCGCTGCGGAATTCACGTTGGGAACCGCGTCCTACATCGCCCCCGAACAGGCGCGGGGCGCAGATGTCGGCACCGCAGCCGATGTGTACGCCCTGGGCCTCGTGCTGATCGAGATGCTGACCGGCGTCCGCAGTTTCGACGGCCCGTTCCACGAGGCGGTGGCCGCCCGGTTGGTTCGCGCTCCCGAGATCCCGCCCGGCCTGCCGATGCCGTGGCCCGGCCTGCTCGCCGCGATGACCGCGTTCGACCCGATGCAGCGGCCCGGTGCAGCCGAGGTCGCCAATGCGCTGCGTACCTCGTCGGCGCCGCCGGCTCTGCCGCCGCCAGCACTCGTGCCGCCGCCGATCTTCGCCGGGCCCGACGACGCCACGGTGTTCACCGCCCCGGTCGCGCTTGCCGCATCCGCACCGGTGATGGTGGCGCCCGACGCATTCGCCGATGAACCGCAGCGCAGCCACCGCGGTGTCGCCATGGCTGCCGCGGCACTTGCCTTCATCGCAATCATCGCGACCGCGCTCGTCCTGCTCCTCAAACCGTCATCGGACTCGCCGACTGTGCCCCAGGGCGGCACCACGACTGCACCGACGACCTCAGGCCACCCTGGCCAGACGGGGCCAACCAAGTCCGGGCGCCACGGCGTCCCGGTCACGGCGGGTGGATCGGGCTCGGCGCGGTAGCAAGAACAGTTCACCGCGCACCTCGGGAGCGGCCAGCTCAAGGGCGACGAGTTCCTCCTCGACCCATTCGGCGACCCAGACCAGCCCGCCACCGCGACACAGCACGTCGGCGCGGCCGAGCCGCTCCCCGACATCGGCGCAGCCGTCCTCGTCGGCTCCGAGATCGTCAGCCTCGCGCACGACCAGCGCGCCCCCTTCGACCTCGCCGGCGACCTCGAGTTCGGCGGCTGCCGGCTCGGGCCCGCCATCGAGTTCAGTCGCGGCGCCGCCCACCGGCGGCTAGCGGGTCGATGCACACAAACCCGTTAGCGGCCGGACTATCGGGGTACAAACCGGACATAGAACATCCGAGACAATCAGTTCGGAGTAAATACCGTGTGGCAGATCGAGCGCCAGCTGACGCCGTCCCTACAGACGTCGGCGACCGCTCGTAACCTCACCGCCGGCTGGCTCGGCGAGGTGCTCGATTCCAGCACCCAGGACACCTCGCGCGCGGTCGGCGAGGCCACCCTCATCGTCAGCGAACTCGTCACCAACGCCGTCCAGGCGCAGACCCAGGAACTGCGGCTGTCGCTGTGCGTGCAGCCAAACGATCCGAGCATGCTGACGATCTCAGTCGCCGACGATGCCCCCGGCGAACCCCTGCTGACGTCGGGCCCGCTCACCCGCACTCATGGCCGCGGTCTCCTGCTGGTCGACGCGCTGGCCGAGCGGTGGGGCACGAACTGGGCCGACGAGTACAAGTCGGTGTGGGCCGAGCTGACGATCCCGCCGGCCCGCCCCTGGCCGGGCACCGGCTGAGCCGGCAGATCAGCTGGCGACCAGCTCGCGGATGATCTCGGAGAGCTTCAGCGCATCGGTCTTGGACACGCACGCCGCTACACCGAGCCGATCCGCTTCGGCGACGATCGCCTCGCTGAGATAGGCGCTGAACAGGACGATCAGCTGATCCGGTGACGTGCTGCGAATCCGGCTTGCCACCTCGACACCGGTCAGATCCGGCATCTGGTTGTCGAGCAGGACGATGGTGGGAACCGGCGGGCGCAGCTCGCTGAACTTGGCCAGCGCCTCGGTGCCGTCGGCGGCCTCGCCGACCACATCGATGCCGCCGCGGCGCAGCACCGACCGAACGAGCAGGCGCATATCCGCGTCGTCGTCGACCACCAACGTCGTGCAGTGCACCGCCGGTATCGTCGGTGGTCTCGTTACCGCGGGTGGCCACGCAGAGAAGCTATCAGCGAGGTGTCGGGGCAGCCTGTTGGACTGGGCCCACCCAGCACGGGTCAGGCGCGGCGGTCAAGCAGGTCGCGGATTATCGCGCCGAGATTGAGCGCCTCGGCCTTCGCCACGCAGGCGACCCCGAGCTCGTCGGCCTGGGCGATGAACTCGTCGTTGAGGTACGCGCTGAACAAGACGATGAGCTGGTCGGGCACGCACTGCAGGATCCGGCTCGCCACCTCAAGACCCGTCGGCCCGGGCATCTGGTTGTCGAGCAGGATCACGGTCGGCATCGCCGGCAGCCCCAGTTCGCGCAGCGTGCGGATCGCCTCGTTGCCGTCACCGGCCTCGGCCGTGATCTCGAAGCCGGATTGCTCGAGCACGACGCGGGCAAGAACCCGCATATCAGGCTCGTCGTCGACAATCAGCGTCGTCACCGCACACCGAACGTCGCTGCCGGGTCTGGTGTCTAGACCATTCACGCTGGAAAGGTAGCAGGATTCGTGCGAAACGCACGATGAAGATCGCTGCACCACTACGACTTGATCGCAGTTGTGCGAAACTCCTCCGGCAAGCGGCGCGACCCGACTTGACTACGACATACGAGAGGGCCCGTGGCAAGGGAATCCGGCGTACCGGCGGCCAGCGTGGCGATGACCGCCGGCCTGATCGCAGCGATCGCTGTCGCAGCGTTGGGCTGCGGATCGTCATCGACGTCGACAAGCCCGTCCGGTGGTGACGCTGGCTGCCAGGTCGGCCAGCCGGTCACCGGTGGCAAGGGCGCCGCACTGCCGCGGTGCACGGCCGGCGAACCCGCGCATTCGGCTTTCAGCTACTCGTGCCGCACGTCGCCGGGCACGATGTTCTTCATCGTTTACAGCGATGCGCGGCAGCTCTACGGCAGGCCGGGCGGAGTGTGGCATCAGGCCGCGGGCACCGCCAGCTTCGAATCAATCAGGCGGCAGCTCAGCTGCTGAGCGCCGGCGCGCGGTCGAGTTCAGCGTGGTGGCCCACCGTGATCGTCGTGGTGAAAGTGCGCACTCGTCCACGGCGCGGCGGAGGGCATTACCGCTGCGGCCGTTCCGACGCCGGCAAGGAGTACGACGGCGAGCACCGCGAACCGCAGTCGGCGACCGCGCGCCGAACGCCGGTCGCGCAACTCGCGCCAGGTGGTGGCCGCCGCCTCCAGGATGTGCCCGAGCACATGCACCGTCATCGCCGCCACCCACACGATGAAGCTCGCCTGGTGCAACGTGAGCAGCGTGCTGTTCTCGTCGGGGCGCACGGCCAGCAGGCCGACACCGGTGCCGAGCAGGGCCAGGCTGCTCAGGATCACGAGCGGCCCGAGCACGCGGAGCAGCACGTGGGGTGGGCCCTTGCGCACGTATGCGTCGGTACCCCGGTAGTACCGCGCGAAGCGATACAACGTGCTCGCCGACTTCAGCAGGACCGGTGGGATGAGCATGATTCCGAGGAAGATGTGCAGCGTCAGCATCGACCGCACGTCGAGGATGGTGACGCCCTCGACCGCGAGCATGACCAGCAGCACCATGCCGTTCGCCGCGGTGAGCCGGGCGTTGCCCTCGACGCCGTCCTCGGATCCTTGCGCGACAGACTCCGTCAGGGGCTCCGCGCTCATACCGTGGTCACCTCGCCGTTGGCCACACGTACCGGCACTGGCGCCAGCGGCGCCGGCGGCGGCCCGCCCAACACCTTGCCGGTCTTCGCGTCGTACGTGCCGCCGTGGCACGGGCAGATGAACTGCATGTTGGACGGATCGAAGCTGACGCCGCAGCCCGCGTGCGTGCACACCGCAGAGAACGCCACGAACGATCCGCCCGGCGGGTGCACGAGCCACGCCGGCGCTTGCGTCTTCGGATCGATGAACGACTTCGCCTGGCCCGGCGGCACCGCAGCGGCCTGCGCGATCGGCGTCCCACCACCAGTAGGCGCCGGGTGGCGGTGCCGGGCGTGCTTTCGTGACGCCGGCGATGGCGACGTGGACGGCGACGAGCCGCGGCGGAGCCGCGGCGGCCGGCGAGCCATTGCTGACGTGCAGGGCACGTCCGATCGCGGCGGTAGCGCCGGCGAGGAACGCCGTCAGCACACCGGCACCAGCCACGCCCGCGCCCGTTGCCAGGATCGACCGACGCGACAGGTCGGCTTCCTCTCGACTCGAGATCCGTTCCGTCGGTGCGAACACCGGACAGCCCTTGAGCCGCTCGCACCGGCCGGACGAGATTCGCAGCCCGCACTTCGTGTCACGGCCGCACAGCTCGCGAAGCCGCGTCGTCGGCACCGCAAGCACCGGTGCCGTCGGCGGGAGACCGACCGTGGCACGGGCGCGATCGCGCAGCCACGAATCCAGGCTCAACACCCCGCCTGCGCCGAACGCGATGAGCACGCTCCACGCGAACAGGAACACGATGTCCGACCCGTAGTAGTACGGCGTGGTGGCCCAGCTGACGGTCAAGAAGAAGGTCAGCGCGAGCAGCGCACCACCGAGCGCGGCGATGCGGGTCAGCAGCCCGAGCAGGGCGCCGATGCCGACCGCGAGCTCGCCCAGCGCGATGAGCAGGCCGACCAGCGTCGGTGCGTGCGCGGACAGCGAGAGCAGCGGACCGATCGGGCTCTGGCTCTTGAGCGCCTGCATCTGCGCGCGCGACCGAGGTCGAACTGTGCGGATCGAGGTAGGCCGGGATTCGGCCAGTTTCTGCAGCCCGGCGTAGCAGAACGTTATGCCGAGGAACAGGCGCAGCGGCAACAGCAGGTAGCCGGGGCGACTCAGTCGGGCAGACCAGACCGGCCCGAGTCGGTCGGCGACGGCACGTGGCAGCAGAGTGGTCATCCGTTGATCGTCGGAAACCGAGTACTAAGAACCCGTTCAGGTCTCATGTACGTGCCAGAGCCACGCCTAGAGTGGCTGCGTGCCCGCCGCCGACGCTCGCAACGCGGCAATGGTCGGGCGCTCGGTCATGATCGTCGAGGATGACGCCGCGATCAGTGCCCAGCTGGCGAAGGGTCTGACCCGCGCCGGGTGCATGCCCATCGTCGTCACCACCGGTGCTGCGGCGCTCGACGCGGTCGGTGCAGACCTGATCCTGCTTGACCTCGGGCTGCCCGACATCGACGGGATCGAACTGTGCCGTCTACTCAGGCAGCGCACCGGCGTGCCCGTCATCGTCATCACTGCGCGAAGCGCGGTCGCGGCGCGTGTCGAGGCACTGGACGCCGGCGCCGACGACTATCTGGTGAAGCCGTTCGGGTTCGACGAGTTGCTGGCGCGGATGCGCGCCGTGCTGCGCCGCACGGCCGGCGGCCCGCAGCTGCCGATCGCGGTCGGCGCGCTGACCGTTGACCTCGCCGGTCGCCGGGCCCTCGCCGACGGTGTGCCGATCGCGCTGACGGGCAAGGAATTCGACATCCTCGCCTGCCTCGCACTCGAGCCGGGTCGGGTGGTCAGCCGCGAGGAGATCTTCGACCGGGTGTGGGACGAGCATTGGTACGGGCCGCGCAAGGTGCTCGACGTCCACATCGCGGCGGTGCGCCGCAAGCTCGGTGACGTGGCACGGATCGAGACCGTGTACGGGCGCGGGTTCCGGCTCGAACCGTGACGCGCCGGATCACCGCGGCCTTCCTCGCCGTTCTGTTGCTCGTCATCGCCGCGGTCGCCGTCCCGCTCGGGGTCATCGAGACTCGACAACTGCGCACGGACTTTCATTCGGCGGCAGACCGCACCGCACATGCTCTCGCCGCGGTGGCCGAGGAACGCCTCGATGACCAGAACCCCGACCCGGCATTGCCGGGGCTGTTGCAGCGCGCAGCAGAGCGCGGCGACGGCGTGGCCGTCTTCGATCGCAACGGCGCCGTCGTCGCCCGTGCAGGCCGGTCGGTGCGTCCCGCCGATGAAGAACTGACCGTCACCTCGCCCGTCGGCGACCCGGATCGCCCGGTAGGGACGGTCGTCCTGGCGCGACCAACGGCCACGCTCGACGGTCAGGTGCGCCGGCTCTGGGCGCTGCTCGCTGCCGCCGCGGCCCTGGCGCTGGTCGTCGGAGCAGCCGTGGGCTGGGCGCTGGGCCGATGGATCTCGACGCCGCTGCACAGCCTGACCCGCGCTGCGCAGAGCATCGGTGCCGGCAGCCCGCTGGCCCGCGCCGATCTCGTTGCCGGACCTGCGCAGGTGCGCGCAGTCGCGTCGGCATTCAACGAGATGGCTGATCGGGTCGCGACGTTGCTCGCGGCGCAGGGCGCGATGACCGCCGACGTATCGCATCAGCTACGCACGCCACTCGCCGCGTTGCGGCTTCGCCTCGACCTGCTCGCAGATGAGGTCACTGGCGACAGCCGCACCGAGGTGGTCGGCATGATCGCGGAGACATCGCGTCTGAGCCGCCTGGTCGACGGCCTGCTCGCCGTCGCGCGTGCCGATGCCGCGGTTGCCGCTCCGGAAATCATCGACGTGAGCGCGGTGTGTGCGGAACGCGTCGCCGCCTGGGAGCCGATCGCGGCCGAGCGCGAGGTGCGCGTGGCCGTCGATGCGCACGCGGATAGCCTCGCGCAGGTGACGCCCGGGCACCTCGAACAGATCCTCGACAACCTCCTTGCCAACGCGCTGGACGCGCTGCCGCCGGGCGGTACGGTGCGGCTCGAAGTCAGCACCGGCGCAGCGATGACGACGTTGCGTGTCGTCGACGACGGCCCCGGAATGAGCGCCGACCTGCGCGCCCACGCCTTCGACCGGTTCGTGACCGATCGTCGCGGCGACGGGGGCACCGGGCTCGGTCTGGCAATCGTCGGGCGCCTCGTGGCCGGCGATCACGGCGCTGCGGAGTTGTACGAAACCGACGGTGGCGGGTTGACCGTCGAGGTGCGGCTGCCGGCCGTCAGTTGAGCGCGATCGCGACGATCGCGACGGCGCACATGCCGAGTCCGGTTCGTTGTGCCGCGCTGAACCGCTCGTTGAGCACGACGCGGGCAAGCGCCACGGTGACCCCTGGGTACAGCGAGGTGACGACGGCGACGATGGCGAGCAGCCCGGACTGGCTCGCGGCGAAGTAGAGCAGGGTCGCGCCCATGCTCGCGACACCGATCACGACCGGCAGGCCAAGATCGCGCACGCGCGCACCGGCCAACGCGCGAGATCGCAGCGCCAGGATCGCGAGGATGACGAGGGACACCGTTTGTTCGACGGCGACCGGCCACAGCCCGGCCTGGTCACCGGCTCGGCCGAGCCCGACGAACAAGACACCGAACGACATGCCGGCGTAGAGACCGTCGATGACAGA
Source organism: uncultured Actinomycetota bacterium (assembly GCA_963794885.1). Taxonomy (GTDB): domain Bacteria; phylum Actinomycetota; class Actinomycetes; order Mycobacteriales; family Jatrophihabitantaceae; genus RYN-133. The sequence continues at coordinate 50,769 of CAWCFH010000019.1, read as the reverse complement.
CGTCCGGAGCGCTCCGGCCGGGCCCGTCCCGCCTGCCGAGACCAGTCCGATCGCCGGTAACGCGACCACGAGACCGGCAGCGGCGACCAAGCTCGGCCGCTCGCCGAGACCGATTCCGACAACTACGGGCAGCACCGCAGAACCGACTGCAGACACCGGGCCGACGACGCTCATCTGCCCGCGGGCCAGGCCGCGGTACAAGGCGATCGTCCCCACTGCGCCGCCTACACCGGCGACCGAACCCCAAGCGACGGACCCCGCGGTCGGGGCCGTCCCCATCGCACCCACCGCGATCCACGCGATGACCACGGACGCGATCGCGCCGATGACCGCGACCGAGAGCGACGGCAGCCGGCGCGAGAGCAACCCGCCGGCGAAATCGGCGCTGCCGTACAGCAGTGCCGCAGCGAGTCCCAGCACGATGCCCATGACGTCACCTACGCCTGCACGCGATAGGTGAGCACGACGATGCCGGTGTTGAGGGGCAGCGTCTCGACGAGTTCCATCTGGGTCGGCGCAGTGGGCCGGAACAGCAGATCGGATGCCGACGCGGCCCCGACGATCAGCGGGTGCACCCACAGGCGCAGCTCGTCCAGCAGCCCGTTCTCGAGCAGCGCGAACGTCACGGGACCGAATCCGTACTGCACGATGTCTCGCCCGGGCTGGTCTTTGAGCCGGCGGATCTCGCCGACCACGTCCGTGCTGATCACGGTGGTGTTGTCCCATTCGGGATCGCGAAGTGACGTAGACACGACGTACTTGGTCATCGAGTTGATCCGGTCGCTGTACGGATCGCCCGAGCGATCCATCCAGACCGGCGCGAACCCGTCGTAGGTGTGGCGACCCATCAGCACCGCGTCACAGGCCATGAGTAGTTCGGTCTGCACGGCGGTACCTGTGCCGTCGGATCCGATGCCGTTCGACGGCCAGTCCTGCGGGTTCTGGATCACGCCGTCCAGCGAGATGTAGGTGGAGTTGATGATGCGCCGCATGTCGAGCTCCTTGATCGGATGTCGGATGGTTGCCGAGTCCGAGCCTGACAGGAACCGGTACTGGGAATAAGGTCCAGACCGATGGCTGAAATCAGGACCAATTCCGGGCTGCTCGTCGTGCTGCATCGCGCGGGGCGCGATCCGCTGCACCGCCAGGTCGAGACGTCGATCCGCAACTCGATCCGAACCGGACAGCTGCAGCTGGGTGCGACCCTGCCGCCCACCCGCGTGTTGGCCGCCGACCTCGGGATCTCGCGCGGCGTGGTTGTCGAGGCATATCAGCAGCTCACCGCCGAGGGCTACCTGACCAGCCGAGTCGGCGGGCATACCAGGGTCGCCGCCGGCGCACTGCCGAGCCCGACAACAGCGCCGGCCCCGCTCGTGGCCAAACCACGGATCGACTTCAGCTACGGGCGCGCCGACGTGTCGAACTTTCCTCGCCAGGCCTGGTCACGCTCGATCCGCCGCGCACTCACCCTCGCGCCGAACGATGTGTTCAGCTATCTCAGCGGAAGCGGTGTGCTGCAGCTACGGGAAGCCCTCGCTGACTACCTGAACCGGGTGCGCGGTACTTCGGCGCACCCCGAGCACGTCGTGATCTGCACCGGGTACGCGCAGGGCATCTCGCTCGTGATCCAGGTGCTTGCAGCGCGCGGCGCGAAGCGACTCGCGGTCGAGGATCCGTCCTCTGGCGACGACGCGCTGCTGGCAGCGCGTGCGCTCGGTCTCGAGGTGATCGGGATTCCCGTCGACCACGACGGCATCCGCGTCGATGTGCTCGACCGCGCTGACGCCGACGCCGTCATCCTGACTCCGTCGCATCAGTGGCCGACCGGCGCTGTTTTGTCTGCGGACAATCGTGCGGGCGTGCTGAGCTGGGCCGCCGCCCGTTCGGCTGTCGTCATCGAAGACGACTACGACGCCGAGTACCGGTACGACCGCACACCGGTGGGTGCGATGCAGGGCTTGGCACCCGACCACGTGATCTACGCCGGCTCGGCGAGCAAGACCCTCGCGCCAGGCCTGCGTCTCGGTTGGCTGCTGCTGCCGCCGGCTCTGTCCGGCGCTGTCGCCGAGGCCAAGATCGCGGCTGATCGCGGCTCACCGGCCCTCGAGCAGCTGGCCCTCGCTGACCTCATCACCCGCGGCGAGTTCGACCGGCATCTGCGCCGGATGCGGCCGGTGTACCGCCGACGGCGCGATGCGCTGCTCGCCGCTCTGGCGCGGCGACTGCCCAGCTTGCGACCCGCTGGTGTGTCGGCGGGGATGCATGCGGTCGCGTGGTTGCCGCCGGAATTGGACGAGGCCGCGGTGATCGCTGCTGCCGGACGCCTCGGCCTGCACGTGAACGGCGTGGCGCCGTATCGCGTCTCACACCCTGGCGATCCCGGGCTCATCTTCGGCTTCGCGACCCTCAGCGAGCCGACGATCGACGAAGGGATCGATCTGCTCGCACAGGCAATCGCCGGTTTGTGATCGCTGGGCAGTCAGAACCCAGGAAAGGTCGAGCGCAGATCGTCCAGCGACACGCCGTCGGCCTCCACGCCGGCTGGCGTGTGCGCGGCGTCCAGGCGGCCGTAAACCAGCCGGATGAACGCCTCGGCCGGCAGTCGCAACCGCCCGTGCGCACTGGCCGCGTCATCGTCACTTGGCGCCAATCGTGCGCCGTCGTTGTCGATCTCGAGGCCGAACGCCCGTTCGGGACCGGTCGTCGTGACCTGCACGTGCAACGGGTTCGCCGCCGGCTTGCCCGCGAGCGCGACGAGGCCCGCCTGCGAATCGATGAGCACGTTCGTGGCGGCGCCGGCGACACGCGCTTCGGCGTCGAGGGCGACGACGATGTCCCAGGTGTGCAAGGCATGTTCGCCCAGACGCATCTTGAGCATCCCCGTCAGATCCTGCTCGCCACCGAACAAGTCGAGGCGCCACTGCTTCTGATCGTCGCTACTCAGCTCATCGAGTCGATCAAGGAATGCCGCGTCGGCGATAATTGCGTCGCTCGCCTGCGCCTGCGGGGATCGAGCGTTCCACTGATCCCAAATCGGCGCGAAGACATCCGCTCCCGGCGCGGCGCTTTGCGTCAGCCCGGCCTCGAGGAACAGCGTAAAGATCTCTGCTCCCGAACCGAGGTGCGAGGCGACCTGCGCGATCGTCCATTCGTCCGCGTAGGACGGAGCGGCTACCCTGTGTCGCGCCCAGCGGCGACAGCGCCGCGACTAGCCGGTCATGCGAATCGTCAAGCGCCGCTCGCACGTCATCGAAGCTGGGTTGGTTCGCCGTTTGTGTCACGAATGTGACGCTAGCAGAACTGGGGATCACTCCCCACTTCGTTAGTGTTCGATCGTGCCCGCTCCCCCACGGTCGACCCTCATGCAACGAGCCGACGCTGCCCGTAACCGGCAGGCGATCATCGATGCCGCCCGGTTGTTGTACGGCCGCAGCGGCCTCGACACGCCCCTGGACGAGATCGCTCGCACCGCCGGTCTCGGCAATGCGACCGTCTACCGGCACTTCCCGTCGCGGTGCGACCTCGTCGCAGCGGTCTTTGCCGATACCTTGGAACGGGTGCTCGAGGCGGTCAATATCGCGCTCACTGAGCCTGATCCCTGGACCGGCTTCGCCGACCACGTCCGGTTCCTCGGCAGCATGCAGGCGGTCGATCGAGGCCTCGCCGACTTACTCACCATGACGGTCACCGGTGCGCCCGAACTGGATCGACTTCGCCGTCGCGCGTATCGCGCCTTCGTCCGGCTCGCCGACCGCGCGAAGGCCGCGGGTGCGTTGCGTGCCGACTTCACGCCCGAAGACATCGTCTTGTTACTGATGGCCAACGCCGGGGTGGTGCACCGCACCGCCGACACCGCACCGAACGCGTGGAAGCGATTCATCGACCTTGCACTGGATGGCTTGCGCGCGGAGGCCGCGACGATGGCGACCGATTCGCCGTGCGCCGCGGCCGTGCGCCGAGCCATGCGTCGACGTGGCGATGATTTCGGCTTGGCCTGAAGGCCGGTTGATCGTCGGCGTCTAGACGCCCTCCTGCACCTGGAAGACGTCGTCGGCGACGAGGCCGTGCGCTTCGCGGTGCACCGTCGACGCGGCCTCGGCGGAGGGCGCCTCCACCAGGCAGAACACCTTCCCGTTCTGCTCGTCGACCCAGTAACGCAAGTAGTTCACGTCGTGGTCGCCCTGCTTCTTCAGGTCGGCCTGGTGTGCCTGCGCGACGGCGCCGACGGTGACACCGCCGTCGATCGTGTGAATGTCCATGTACAGGGGCATTGCTCGCTCCTTCGTTCCTGCCGGATTTGATGGAGCGAGCCTATGGAGATTCGGCAGTGCAGCGGATCGGTGCCGATCACCCACATTCGCGCGGGCGGGTGCCTAGATTCCGGGCACCGTGTCAGCGCGCGCCGGCGCGGACGAGACCGCGACGAATTGCTTCGGCGGCGGCGAGCTTGCGCGTGCGAACCCCCAGCTTGGCCAGCACGGCCGACACATGGTGGTCGACGGTGCGCGGCGAGACCACCAGCAGCTCGGAGATCTCGCTGTTCGTGTGGCCCGCGCAGATCAGATCGAGCACCTCCCGCTCGCGTCGGGTCAACCCGGCCGGATGCGATCGAGTCGTCCGGTGCGCGCCCGCAGGGACGGCGCGCAGCCCGCGCCGGCGCATCTCCTTGCGAACCAACGTTGCCGCAGCATCGGCGCCGACCGCGTCGAACCGTTCCAGCGCATCGCGCAGCCCGGCCTCTGTACCAGTGTCGAACAGCGTCAACGCTGCGTCGTAGGGACGGCTCAGCTCGTCCCACATCGTCGTCGCGCCACCGAAATCGTTCTTCAACGCGCGCGCATACGGTTCGGCGAGCGCATCGCCCACCTCGGTCTCGACGGCGCCAAGGCGTCGTTGCCACATTGCGATGTCACCCCGGGTCCAGCCGTCGGTGACGGCGACCGCCGCAGCCGCTACCTCGATGTCGCGCACAGCATCGTCGCTGTTGCCGGCGAGCCAATGCGCTTCGGCACGCACCGAGTAGCTTTTGGCGATCAATTCCGGATCCCCGCTCTGGTCGGCATTGTCGATCGCCTCGCCGATGAACACCCACGCTTGCTGATCGCCACGGCGGGCGAGCATGCGGCCCAGCGTCCACAACGGTGTCATCCGGTTCGAGGGCGACGCACCGGTAGCCAACAGCTTTCGGCACAGATCCGCCGAACGCCGCCACTCGCCGCGGTCGAACAGCGACCTGGCATGCGTCGCGCGCAGGCAGGTGCCGAACGTTGCGACGTCGTGGTCGTCGCAGTACCGCACGCCCTCGTCGAAGAGCTGGTCAGCCTGCTCGAATCGGTTGAACGTGTAGTAGAGCTCGACGAGGTTGGCATATGCGCGTCCGGCCTGATCTACGACATCGGCCGCCAGTGCGACCCGCAACGCACGCAGCAGGCGCGGCTCCCACTCCCGGCCCTGCGTGAACAGGATGCACGCTTCGGTGTCGACTGCATCGCTCAACACATCGGCAAGGTTCAACTGCTCTGCGAGCCGGACTGCTCGTCGCACCCGCTCGAGTGCCAGTTCGTGATCACCGGAATGCAGATGCGCGCCAGCCATCGACACGAGTGCTCGTGCGAGCTCTGCTGACGGTCCGATCGCCTCGGCCGTCGTCACCGCGAACGTCGCGTACGCATGCGACTCGGCGCCACGACACAGCCGCCACATCGTCCGTGTCAAGAGCACCGCGGTCGAGCTCTGCCGCGAGCGGTCGCCGATGTCGCGCCAGAGCCGCAGCGCCTGCTCGGCCGCCTCGGCAACCAACTCCCACCGGTCGATCAGCGCGGCTTCACGCGCAAGGCGGTCATAGAGATCGGCCAGCAGTTCCGGTTCGCTGCCGCCCGCATGGCGCAACGCCCGCTCGTACTGCGCCGCTGCTTCACGATGGGCGCCGAGCGCTGAAGCACGCGCGCCTGCACTCGGCGCGAACGTCAGCACGGCACGCCGGTCACCCGCGCCGTCTGCGTGGAAGGCCAAGCGTGCGTCGTCCTCGACACCGGCCCGCCGCAGCGACTCGAGCAGCTGGGCATGGATGACGACTCGGCGATGGGCCGGGATGTGTTCTTCGACAGCGAGCCGGGTGATCTCGTGGCGGAAGCGCAACGAGTCGGCGGTGCTGAGCAGCACCCCCGATCCAACGAGTTCGTCGAGACCACGCGTCGCGACCGCGCAGCCATCGAGCACTCGCGGGTCGACCTTCGTGCCCACAAGGGCAGCCACCTCGATCGCGTGCTGGGCGGCCCCCGACAACCGGGCGACCCGCGAGAGCACGGCATCGCGAGCTGAAGTGGGCAGGCCCGCTGCGCCGCGTTGAATCATCCGGTGACGAAGAACGGGTTGCCGCCGGTGAGCCGGTACACCTCGTCCGGATCGGCATCGCCCAACTCTGCCAGCGTGGCTACGGCTCGTTCGGACAGGCGCGGCACACTGATCCGCCGGGTCACCCGATCAGTACCTAGTTCGCCGACGACGATTCGCAACGAGTCGTCGGAGGCCAACGCGTCGTCGCGGTAGGTGACGATGAGCAACGCAGATACCGTCCGCATGCGCCGGCCGAGAAACCGCAGCAGGTCGAGCGTTGATTCGTCGGCCCAGTGCACGTCCTCCAGGCAGACGACCGTCAGCTCGCCAGCAGCCTCAATCTGCTTGAGCAACAAGGCGAACAGCCTGTCGCGGGCAACATCGTCGCGGCATGCCGCCAGCAGCTCGCCGCCGAGCTGTTCGGCAATCTCGAACAGCGGTCCGAGCGGCCGCGGTGTGAACAGCCCGTCGCACGCGCCACCTACCCAGCGCTCGGCACCGCAATCGGTTCTGAACTCTTCGACCAACGCGGACTTTCCGATGCCCGCTTCACCCGAGACCAGAACCAGTCGGCCTTCACCTGCGCGCGCCTCGCGCGCGTACTCGTTCAGGGCCGCGAGCAGGTGGTCGCGTTCGAGCAGTTGCATCGGAGAAGTCTCACCCCCGTCATGACCGCGCCGCAATCGTGATAGGGCGAACTAGGTGCCCTCAGGCCGAAGATAGGCATGAGTTGGCCGGAACTAGGTCGTCAACCCTGATTTCGTCCATCGCGATCTTCCTTAGCGTCACCGGCAACAGCATGTGACGAATCAGGAGAACGACGATGTTCCACGAGATGGCCTCGTCGGCGAGAGCCGCGGCCAGACAGCAACAGTTGCTCGCCGACGCCCAGAGATACCGCCTGGCCCGGACCGCTCGCCGCAGCGCGCCGCGAACACGCACGCCCTTGCTCGTCGTGCTGCGTCGACACCTGCCCGGGTTGCAGCGAAGTCGGGGCGGTGCCGGTACACGGCCGGCTGCCGCGACACCGCTACCTGAGAGTTAGCCATCGACCTTCTCGCACCGACACCGATTTGGCAGGTCATTCATGGAACCGACTGCGCCCGATTTGCCGAATTGGTGACGGTAGTCGGGCTGGGATCGTCCTGGCCGAGGCGGAAGGAGATCACATGAAGAAGTCATTGCGATGGGCGGTGCCGGTGGCGGCACTCGGTATCGCTGGACTGGGCTTGCGCTGCCGGCCACGGCATCGGCGCGAGCTCGACACAGCTACCAGGCGAATCTGAAGGCGCTCAACCATGCCACCGGTTCCGGCGACTTCATGCTGACGCTCAACGGCAGCAGGCCACCGATCACCGAGCACGTCAACGGCCTGGCCGCGAAGTTCGGCGGTAACCGCGTACCCGCACGTGCAGCACATCCACATCGGCGGCAAGGGCCAGTGCCCGACCACTGCGGCCGACAAGAACAATGACGGCGTCATCAGCACGACCGAGGGCGGCCCGGCGTACGGCGGCATCGGCACGACGCTGTCGACCTCGGGCGACACCAGCCCGAAGGCCGGCACGACGCTGACCGTCGCACCGAGCGGCGGCAGCTTCACCTACAGCCGCACGCTTCACGCTCGACAGCGCCACGCTGGCCTCGGTCAAGGCCGGCACGGCGGTCATCGTCGTGCACGGTCTCGACCCGGCCACGCTGAGCAAGAAGGCCCAGGGCGAGAAGAGCGACCTGGTTCCGTCGCTGCCGCTCGCGGCGACCTCACCCGCGCTGTGCGGCGTGCTTGACTGCTCGCAGATGTCCACCGTTCCCGGTGGCGCTCCGCAGACCGGTGGCGGCAGCACTTCCGGCATCGAGGACGAGGCCGTCCTCCTGCTCGGTGGCGGCCTGCTCGCTCGCAGCCGGCGGCGCCTTCGCACTGCGTCGTCGCGTGTCGCCGCCAGAGCTGACCGGACGAGCTCGAGTCGATCTGATGAGCAGCCACGCCCGCCGCGCGCGCATCTTCGGCGCGGCGGGCGTGGTGCTGCTCGTCGCGGGCGCGGTCGCGCTGCTCATCGGCTGGCGTGCCCAGCGGCACGCACCGAGCCCGCCGGCATCGGCGGCCAGCCCGGTGCGCGGTCATCCCGAACTCGCGAGCATCCGACACCGACCAGCCGCGCCGTCCGCGCACGACGGCACCGCTCCGCGCCACCGGCGACCCGCGGGCCGATCCTGGCCCGCTCGATGCCGGTGCATCTCGACATCCCGGCGATCGGGGTCTCGTCCAGCGATCCAACAGCTCGGGCTCGACGCCGGACGGTTCGGTGCAGGTGCCGCCGCTCGGCCGCGACTCGCACGCCGGTTGGTACAAGTACTCGCCGACGCCCGGCCAGCTCGGCCCGTCGATCCTGCTCGGACACATCGACTCGGCCGCGTACGGACCGGGCGTCTTCTTCCGGCTCGGCGATCTGCGACAACGCGACCGCGTCTCGATCACCCGGGCCGATCACACCGTCGCCGTCTTCGAGATCGAACGCGTCGTCGAGTACCCGAAGGCGCACTTCCCGACGTTGCAGGTGTACGGAAACATCGATCACGCCGGGCTTCGGCTTGATCACCTGCGGCGGCAAGTTCGACCCGACCGTGAGCAGCTACGAGGACAACATCGTCGTCTACGCCTCGCTGGTCTCCTCCCACCCGATGGCGCGTAGGTAGTGCCGCGCCGTCGCCAATACAGCCTTGAACTGGAGTTCTGATGACTACTCGGTCACGCGGCTTCGCACTGCTTGCGTCCGCGGCGGTGCTCGTCGCCGGATGCGCACACTCGATGGCTGCGAACAACGCCGAGCGTCGCCTACCCCCGGCACGGAGATGACTCCCGGGATGGTGATGCCCGACGGCAGCACCATGGGCGCAACCCAAACTCCGCGCATGGTTTCTGACGCCGGCCCGTCGGCCGCGCGCGAAGATGATCTGCTCGAACGAGATCCGCGACGACATCGCGCAGGTGCTCGCGGTGCGAGCCGTGCCACGGCCGTCCGCCCGATGGGTCGACCACGTCTACACCTGCACTTATCGGTTGCCGATGGGCACATTCGTGCTGTCGGTGACCGAGTCGAGCAACCCGTCAGCCGCGCAGGAATTTGCCAAGGGGTTGCGGAGTGCACTCGGCCGAACACGCGATGTAGCCGGGCTCACGACAACGGCGTTCTCGACGCCACCGGGCCTCGTCGCTCTGGTCAAGGACAGCGACACGCTGCAGGTCGATGCGTCCCGCCTGCCTGCGCAGTTCGGTTCGCAGCACGAGAAGCGAGCCGACTTCGCCTATGAGATCGCATCCGACATTCTCGGCTGCTGGACAGAGGGCTGATCGGGCAACGCGAACCGCGGCACCTAACCAACGCTCCATCTCAGCATGGCCAATAACGGAGGCATCAAATGAATCGTTTGTCGTGGATCGGATCCGCAGCTTTGCTCGCCGGAGTACTCACTGCATGCAGTTCGGGATCGGCGCCGGCGAACAGCCCTGCCAGCACGCATGAATCGAGTTCGGGCACACCGGCTTCGTCCATGCATTCGAGCGGCGCCTCGATGCCTGCCAACGCGCCGATGATCACCATCAAGAGCTTTATGTTCGCGGTAACCGGGAAGATCCATCCGGGCGAGAAGATCATGGTGACCAACCAGGACGGCGAAGCGCACACCGTGACGGCTGACAGCGGAAACGCCTTCAACGTCGCGGTGCCCGCATCGTCGACGGTCACGCTCACGGCGCCGATGAAGGCCGGCACCTACAAGTTCCACTGCAACATCCACTCGAACATGCATGGTGTCCTGACGGTCGGCTAGCGGTCGGGCTGCAGCACCGTGGGGCGGGCCCGCACCGTATCGATGACGTGACGCCGAAACCGCTCGGGCGCCGGTAACAGGCGATGCTCGGTCGACCAGGCGATGCCAATGTCGCGCGAGGCCGCTTCGTCGTCGATAGCCAGGTACCGAAGCTGCGGATCGGCGGCGCGCGCGTCATCGCGTACGGACGGTACGACGGCGACGCCGAAGCCCGGCGCTGACGAACCCTTCGATCGTCGGCAGATCGTCGCCCTCGAAGGCGATCAGCGGGGTGAACCCCGCGCGCCCGCACAGTTCCTCGGCGGTCGTGCGCAGCGCGAACGTGGGGCGGAGCATGACGAACGGTTCGTCGGACACCATCGTCAGATTGACCAACGGTCGTTCGGCAAGTGGGTGGGCGCGTGGAACGACCAGACACAGCGGTTCGGTGAGCAACGGCCGCCAGCGCACCGCGGGGTCGCTCGACCGGACGGTGGTGAGTTCGAGATCGACTGCGCCTTGCGCGAGCCTCGGTTCGTTCATCTCGTCACGGATCTGATGCAGCTCGAATCCGACCGCCGGATAGCGCTGCGCGAAGCTGGCGACCAGCCGCGGCACAAGCCAAGTTCCGAGGGACAGTTGAAAGGCTATGGACACCGTTCCACTGTCGGGCGACGACAGCGCAGCGATGGCCGCCAGCCCGTCGTCGAACTCGTGCAGCAATCGATCGACGTGGCGCTTGAAGGCCGCGCCACCGCGTGTCAGGCGCAGGTTCCGTCCCGAGCGGCGCAGCAGCGGCGTGCCGATCTCGACCTCGAGGCGCGCGAGCGCTCGGACACCCCGGACTGGGTCACGCCCTCGATCTGGCTGACTTCGGTGACCGTCGTGCCGTCCGCAACCTGCTGGAACCACCGAAGCGCCGCGACATCCACATACATGACGCTACCGCATGGGTTGGCTGACGATTGCGTCATTGGACGCATCGGTTCACGACTGACGACACTGGTAGTCGTGAACACCAAAGCTGGCCGATTGGCCGCCCTGCGCACCGAATTGCACGCCCGACGTGTCGCTCGAGCCGCGCACAACGCCCTGATCCGCGACCTGGCCGGGTACGACTCGCCCAGTGCGCGCGCCGAGCTGTCCGCAATCCTGGCCCGGCACAGCGACGAGGATGCCGATGAGATCCGCAACATCGTCAACCTGGTGAACGCCGCCTAAGCCTGCAGCCTGTAGCGCGGTTACTCCGCTTTGACCGCGCGTCGCCACTTGTGCAGCACCGACTCGGTGTAGCCGTTCGGCTGTGCCGCGCCATGCATGATCAACTCGGTGGCGGCACGGAACGCCGGGCCGGCCTCGTTCGAAGTCAACGGCCGGTACGCCGGATCGCCGGCATTCTGCTTGTCCACGACGGCGGCCATCCGGCGTAGCGCCGCGGTGACCTCTTCGGCGGTCACCAACCCGTGCGCCAGCCAGTTCGCGAGCAACTGGCTCGAAATGCGCAATGTCGCGCGATCCTCCATCAGGGCGATCCCAGCGATGTCAGGCACCTTTGAACAACCGATGCCCTGGTCCACCCATCGCACGACGTAGCCCAGGATCGACTGCGCGTTGTTGTCCAGCTCGTGCGCGCGAGCGTCCGCATCCAGCGACGCAGGATCCACGAGCGGCACGGTGAGCAGGTCGGGTATCCGGTCCGGCGGGGACGCGGCCAGTTCCGCGGCGACAGCACGTTGCGTGGCCGCGACGTCGACGAGGTGGTAGTGCAGCGCATGCAGCGTCGCCGCGCTCGGCGACGGCACCCACGCGGTCGTAGCGCCCGTGCGCACCTGTCCGATCTTCTGCTCGAGCATGTCAGCCATCAAGTCGGGCATCGCCCACATGCCCTTGCCGATCTGCGCGCGACCGGCCAGCCCAGCGCGCAAGCCCACTTCGACGTTGTTCTTCTCGTACGCCAGGATCCACGGCTGCGCCTTCATGTCGCTCTTGCGCACGACCGGCCCCGCAGCAAGGGCCGTGTGGATCTCGTCGCCCGAGCGATCGAGGAAGCCGGTGTTGATGAAGATGACTCGCTCGCGCGCTTCCTTGATCGCAGCGTGCAGGTTGAGCGTCGTGCGGCGCTCTTCGTCCATGATTCCGATCTTGAGGGTGTTCGAGGGAAGGCGGAGCAACTCCTCGACCCGCTCGAACAACCGCACGGCAAAGGCGACCTCGGCCGGTCCGTGCATCTTCGGTTTCACGATGTAGACCGAACCTGCGCTGCCATTGGCGTGCGCAGCGCCTGACTCCAACCCCGGAAGCGCGCACAGTGCGGTCAGTGCCGCGTCGAGGAATGTCTCGAAGATCTCCACGCCGTCGCCGTCGAGCACTGCGTCGGTACGCATATGGCGAGCCGACGTTGCGCACCAGCAAGAGCGCACGCCCGGGCAGCGTGACCGTCGAGCCGTCGGCGCCGGTGAACTCCCGGTTGGCGGCCAGCCTGCCGGACGAACGAATCACCCGCCTTCTCGACGCGCTCGGTGAGCGTGCCGCGGTTGAGGCCCAACCAGTTGCGATACCCGAGCACCTTGTCCTCGGCATCGACGGCTGCGACCGAATCCTCGAAGTCGACGATGGTCGTCAGCGCGGCCTCGACCTGCACGTCGTTGATACCCGCCGGGTCGAGAGCCCCGACGCGGGCCTCCCTGTCGATCAACGAGCTCGATATGCAGTCCGTGGTGTTCGATGAGCACGCCGTCCGGGTCATCAGCTGGCGCCGGTGAACCCGTGCAGCCGCGCAGGGCCCGCGAGCGTGGCGGTGGTGCCGTCGGCACCGGTGACCTCGAGCGCGCCGTCGGCAATCGCGTAGCGCGTCGCATCGGTGTGGCTGCCATTCGTCAGCGGCGCGACCTCGTCAAGGAAGCGCCGAACGTAGGCGACGACGCGAGCGCCGCGCACCTCGTTGTACCCGGCCGACGAGCGTTCTGCTCCGTCGTCCTCGGGGATGGCATCAGTGCCGTAGAGCGCGTCGTAGAGCGAACCCCAGCGCGCGTTGGCGGCGTTGAGGGCAAACCGAGCATTGAGTACCGGGACGACGAGTTGCGGACCGGCCAGCGTCGCGATCTCGGCATCCACGTCGGTCGTGGACACTTCGAAATCGGCCACGTCGGGCAGCAGGTAACCGATCGCGGTCAAGAACTCGCGTTGCGCACTGGTATCGGCCGGTTGACCTTCATGGCCGTGGTGCCATTCGTCGATCTGTTGCTGCAGGCGATCCCGTTCGGCGAGCAGGTCGCGATTCGGCGCAGTCAGATCCGCGACGATCGCCGCGAACCCGGTCCAGAACTCGTCGGCCGCAAGTTCAGTGCCACTGAGGGCTTCGTCCCTGACGAATGCGGCGAGTTCGGACGCAACCTGAAGACCGGCGATCGATTCGTAGTGGGTCATGCAGCTCCATTGTCCGTCGCGATGGCAAAATCCATAATCGCACCGAACGCCTGCGCGACCTCAAGTCGGCCGGTTAGAGTGCAAAGAACGGTCGCGCCGAAACCGTGCCGAGCCGAGCCCTGCCGGGGGTTCTGATGCGCCATCTCACCCGTTCCGTTGTCTGCCCGGTCTGTTACAGCCCGGCCATCTTCGCGTTCTCAGTCGAGGACCCCAGCGACGATGATGTCGACCCGAATCACACAGCGTTGAGCTGTCCGAACAACTGCCGCCCCACGGTCGATCAAGTCGACCTGCTGCTCAGCACTGAGGGCCCGACGCACTGACAGGAAACGTCCAGGTTGCGAGCAGGCCCGACCAATCTCGGTGCGGGACAAATGAAGCATGACAAGAGCCGCGCCGGTCGCCGACGAACCGGTGACCGCAACGAGGGAACTGCTCGTTGCGGTCACCGGCATCACCGACCCTTCGGTCGAGGTACTGCAGTCGGCCCTCTCGGCCGGCTGGCCCGCCGATGACGTGACGTGGCAGGTCGTCGACGACACCGCGACGCCGCTCGGCCGACCGGTGGCAATCGTGGTCACCAACCCCGCGTTCGTGACGGCCGCGAAGACACGGTGGCCGGCCGCCGGCGTTATCGCGTTGGTGCCGATGCGAGACGACGGCACTGAGGTCGTTGCCGCGCTCGCGGGCGGGGCCAGCGTGTGCATGCGCGGAACGGACGCGCGGCTGATCGCGGCATACGCGCAGGCGATCGCGAGGCGCACCGGGCTGCTCGACCAGGTCGCTGCAGGATGACGACCATCACCGACTATCGGCGCAGCGGCACGGTCGCCCCGCCGAGAATGGCCCCACCCATCCCACGTCGCGGAGCACACCCGACTGCCGTACTCGCAGTCATCATCAGCGGTGCGGCCGCGACGATCGGGTTGTGGTGGTACGGCACCCCTTCGTTGAACGGGCTCGGCGACTGGCTGACCAACGCAGGACGGATCACCGGCCTGCTGGCCGGCTACGCCGTTGTCGTACTGGTCGCGCTGATGGCCCGGATCCCACCGCTCGAGCGAGGCATCGGCGCCGACCGGCTTGCGCGCTGGCACGCCCTCGGTGGCCGCTACACGGTCAGCCTGGTAGTCGCGCACGGACTGCTGATCATGTGGGGATATGCGGTCACCGCACACACCGGGTTGGTGAGCCAGACCAAATCGCTGCTGCTGAGCTACCCCGACGTCCTGATGGCGACCGTTGGTGGGCTGCTGCTGGTAGGCGTCGGCATCGTCTCAGCCCGGGCAGCACGACGCAGAATGCGGTACGAGACCTGGTACTACCTGCATCTGTACACCTACCTCGCCGTTGCGCTCGCCTTCAGCCACCAGTTCTCGACCGGCGCCGAGTTCATCCACAACCGCGCCGCGCGCGCCGTCTGGTCGGCCATGTACCTCGCCGTCGCCGCGGCGATCCTCTGGTACCGGTGCGCGGTGCCGGTGCGGCAGGCCATCCGGCACCGAATGCGCGTCGAATCCGTATACGAGGAAGGCCCCGGCGTCGTGTCCGTCGTGATCAGCGGTCGCGATCTTCACGACCTCGAGGCGCAGTCGGGTCAGTTCTTCCGCTGGCGGTTCCTGACCCGAGACCTGTGGTGGGCGTCCAACCCGTACTCGCTGTCGGCACCGCCGTTGCCGACCAAGCTGCGGATCACTGTCAAAGACTTCGGCGAGCACAGCGTCGCGCTCCGCCGGCTCCGTCCGGGTACTCGCGTGTTCGCGGAGGGACCGTACGGCGCGATGACCGCGGCGCGCCGGCGCAAGAGGAAGGTGCTGCTCGTCGCCGGCGGAATCGGCATCACGCCGCTGCGCGCCCTGTTCCAGTCACTTTCCGGTGGTCCTCGGCGACGTCACGCTGCTCTACCGAGCGAGCCGCCCCGCCGACGTCGTGTTCCGCCGAGAACTCGAACGCATCGCCACCTACCGCGGGCGCACGTGTGCATTCGTGCCGGGCAGTCGCGCCGAACTCGGGTACGACCCACTGTCCGCGGCCGCGCTGAGGCGCGTCATTCCCCGACCTCGCCGACCACGACGTGTACATCTGCGGCCCGGACGGCATGGCCGCGTCAACGGTGGCCGCGCTGCGCGCCGCCAGCGTGCCCCGCCGCCAGATCCACCACGAATCGTTCGACTTCTGAGCTCCAGACCCGACCAACGAAAGAGATACGCCATGCGCCGCGCCGTACTCGCGCTTCCTCGGCACCGCCACCGCCCTGGTGATGCTGCTGTCGTTCAAGACGCATGCCACGTCGCTGGCGAGCAGCCCAGCCGCGATCGGTGGCACGTCGACACGCGGGGCCGCATCGTCGGATCGTCGCGCGGAGTTCGACGAGTTCCGGAAGCGGCTCGGGCGGATCGTCCGGGTCGGGCAGGTCGGCATCGAGTTCATCGAAGACAGAAGACAAGTCAAAGACGAAGACCAAGACCGACGGCCACGACGAAGACGGTCACCGGCGCTGCGGTCGAGACGCAGTACGGGCCGGTGCAGGTCAAGATCACCGTCACCAGCGGCAAGGTCACCAACGTCGACCGCGATGGAGTACCCGCAACAACGACCCGCGGTCGCAGCAGATCAACGCCTACGCGATCCCGATCCTCAGCAGGGAAACCATCGCAGCGAGCGCGAGCAGCATCGACATGGTCTCCGGCGCCACCTACACCAGCAACGGGCTACCTCAGCTCGCTGCAGAGCGCACTCGACCAGGCCGGCTGTGATCGACGCCGACTCGTGCCAGCCAGGCCGCGGACGGTGCATGTCGAACACTGCATGGGCACCGTCTTCTCGATCGACATTCGCGATGCCGGGGATTGGGACGACGCCATCGACGACGTCGTCGCGTGGCTGCACCACGTCGACGCCGTCTTCAGCACCTACAGGCCCGACAGCGACATCAGCCGTATGCAACGCGGCGAGCTGCGCGTCGCCGACGCCGACCCGACCGTCGCCAAGGTGCTCGGGCTGTGTGCCGACATGCAGGCCGACGACGAACGGCTTCTTCACCGCGCCGTCGCGGCGGGCAGCTCGACCCGACCGGACTGGTCAAAGGGTGGGCGGTCGAGCAGCGCGAGTGACCTGCTGCGCGAACACGGCTCGCACAACCACGCCGTCAACGGCGGCGGCGACGTCAGCTCGCCGGCGAGGCCGCCGCCGGGCGGCCGTGGACGGATCGGCATCAGCCGACCCGCACGACCGCGCGCGGATGATCGACACGTGTCACCGGCCGCGACCTCGCGGTCGCGACCTCCGGCATCGCCGAACGCGGCCACCACATCATCGACCCGTACACCGGCAGCCGGCCGGCACGATTGCCAGCGCCTCGGTCATCGGGCCGTCCCTTACGCACGCCGACGCCTACGCCACGGCCGCCTTCGTGATGGGCGAGGATGCCCTGCGCTGGATCGAGGGCATGGCCGACTACGAACTGCTGCTGGTCACTCCAGACGGCGGCCTGCTGGCCAGCGCAGGCTGGCCGACTCCCAGGGAACTCCCAGCCTTCTGACAGCAACCATGACCGGTTAGAGACGAGACTGAGGGGATGGGACCCCGCTCGAGTGCAAATGGCACGCCGACGACGGCGCACGCTGCCGAGGCACGGCTGCTGGTCGTCGAGGACGACCCGAACATCGTCGAGCTGCTGTCGGCGAGCCTGCGCTACGCGGGCTTCGAGGTCGCGACCGCCCGCGACGGCCAGCAGGCGCTGCGGCTGGCGCGCGAGTTCCGCCCGGACCTGATGGTGCTCGACGTGATGATGCCGGGCATCGACGGCTTCGAGGTCGTCCGCCGGCTGACCGCCGGAGGGCAACCGCTGCCCGGTGCTGTTCCTCACCGCGCGCGACGCCGTCGAGGACAAGATCACCGGACTGACCGTCGGTGGCGACGACTACGTCACCAAGCCGTTCAGCCTGGACGAGGTGATCGCGCGGATCCGCGCGGTGCTGCGCCGCGACCGCGACCGGCCCGGCGACTCGCCGAGCGCGCGGCTGTCGTTCGCCGACATCGAGTTGGACGACGAGACGCATCAGGTGTGGAAGAGCGGCGCCGAGGTCGCGCTGTCGCCCACGGAGTTCAAGCTGCTGCGCTACTTCCTGGAGAACGGCGGGCGCGTGCTGAGCAAGGCGCAGATCCTCGACCACGTCTGGAACTACGACTTCGGCGGCGACGCCAACGTCGTCGAGTCCTACGTCTCGTACCTGCGCCGTAAGATCGACACCAGCGAGCCGCGCCTGCTGCACACGCTGCGCGGCGTGGGCTACGTGCTCCGCATTCCGTCGGGCTGATGAGCCGCACTTCTGGAACGGACACGCGGCCCCTCAAGGCGCGTGACCGCGCACCGTGCGCCGCGCGTGCGGCCGCACGTACCGGCGCACGCCGCTGCGCGTGAAGCTCGTCGCAATCGTGCTGCTGCTGGTGATCGTCGCGCTGGCCGGTTCAGGTTTCGCCGCCGCGCGCAACGCTGCGCATCTACCTCGTCGGCCGGGTCGACGACCAACTGAAGTCGGTCGAGGATCCGACTGCCGAGCACCAGGTCGGCGGCGATCGCCGCCGGACGGGCACCACGATCATGGCGACCAGACTGGCGGCGATCCCCGGCTGCCCAGCGCGTTCGTGGTCGAGGTGACCGACGCCAACGGCGCGGTCGTGTACGCGACCAGCAGCCTCGTCGATACCAGCGCAGCCGTTGCCGCATGCTGCCGCACCTCACGCGGCAACGAGATCGGCGCCGGCGGTTCGCGCATGTTCACCGTGAACGCCGTGCGCGGCGGATGAGACATGGCGAGTACTGGCCACGCCGATCGCACTGTCAGACGGCTCGACCGGCACCCTGCTCATCGCGCAGAGCTTGAGCGAGGTGCAGAACACCGTCGATCGGCTCGTGTTGCTGCTGCTCAGCATCGGCGCGGCAACCCTCGTCGTTCTCGCCGGCGTCGGCTACCTCGTCGTCCGCGCCAGCCTGCGTCCGTTGCGCGACGTCGAACGCACCGCGGGTCGGATCGCCGGCGGCGACCTGTCCCGCCGGGTACCCGACGCCGACCCGCGCACCGAGGTCGGCCAGCTTTCGGGTGCGCTGAACACGATGCTCGCCGAGATCGAGAGCGCATTCGCTGAGCGGGCCGCATCCGAGGAAGCGGCGCGACGCTCCGAAGAACAGATGCGCCGATCCGAGGCCGCCGCGCGGCGCTCGGAGGACCGGATGCGCCGATTCGTCGCCGATGCAAGCCACGAGCTGCGCACGCCGCTGACCTCGATCCGCGGATTTGCCGAGCTCTACCGGCAGGGCGCCGTGACGCAACGCCGAGGATGTCGGCCGGGCGATGAACCGAATCGAGGACGAGGCCAAACGGATGGGCGTGCTCGTCGAAGACCTGCTGCTGCTCGCTCGCCTCGACCAGGAGCGACCGCTCGAGCAGGCGCCCGGTCGACATGCTCGCGCTCGCACGCGACGCAGTCCACGACGCGCAGGCGACCGATCCCGGACCGCTCCATCACGCTGGAGGTCGGCGCGACCGACCCGCCGCCGGTGGTCATCGGCGACGAACGCGCGGCTGCGCCAGGTGCTGGCGAATCTGGTGACGAACGCGCTGAAGCACACGCCGGCGGGAACGCCGGTCACCGTCGCGCGTCGAGCACCGACGTCGACGAAGACTCCGGCGTGCCGGCGGTCGATCTGACGGTCGCCGACGAAGGGCCTGGCATGACCGAAGAAGACGCCGCGCGGGTGTTCGAGCGCTTCTACCGGCCGACTCCTCACGCAACCGCAGTCGACGGCAGACACCGGCCTCGGCCTCGCGATCGTCGCGGCCCTGGTCGCCGGGCACGGCGGAAGCGTCGACGTCACGACCTCGCCTGGCGCCGGGGCGCGCTTCCGGGTGACCCTCCCCCTCGCCACGCTTCCCGCCTCGCACTAGACGCTGCCGACTGCCAGCCAACTCCCAGCCGCCCGGCAGGGTCCTCGTACCTTCAGCGCCGACAGTGACACGGTGACCGCAGCACCGCACTATGCCGATCCGGCCCACAAGCGGTTACTCGTCAACGCGGCACCGTCGTGCTCCTGGTTGCGGTGAGCGCGACGAGCGTCGCCGCGTTGGCCGACAACGACCTGGCCGTCGATGCCACGGCCGCCTTGAGTTCGTTGTGGAGCCGGCTCTCGGCCGTGACCCTGGCGACGGTGCTGGCTCTGATCGCTGTGTCGGCACTGCATTACGTCGCCGCTGCGGCCGCAGCTCGGGCAGCCGCCGGCGTGCCGTTGCCGTTCGGCGAGCTCGTCGCCACTCAGTTCGCGGCGTCGGCCGCCAACCGTCTCACCCCCGCAGGCTTGGGTGGGGCCGCACTCACCGGGCGTTACTTCAACCGCCGCGGGCAGCTGGACGCCACGCAGGCCGCCGCCGCTGTCTCCACCCTTGCGTTGTTGGGCGGCGCCGCGGACGTTCTCGCGTTAGCGGCCGTCGTCGCGCTGGGCACCGTCGCCGGGCTGGCCGGCGCAAGCGCTGAGGGACCGCTGCTGGTCGGCAAGGCGGTCGCACTACTGCCTGCCCCGGCAGGCTGGTGGTTGTGGGCAGCGGGTGTCGCCGGCCTGGCAATCCTCGCCGCAGCGTGCGTCTCGCATCGTCGGGTCGCGGCGATCGTGCGCTGCACGGTCGATGCGCTGCGTCAGTATCGCGCCAGCGTCGCAGCGCTCGCGCGTCAGCCGGGGCGGTTGGCGACGCTGATGGCCGCATCGGCGAGCACCACCTTGCTGCTCGCCGCCGGTTTTGCTTCCGCGGCAACGCTCGGCGCGGCCGGCCTTGCGGCAAGCAGCTTCTGCACGTTGATGATCGGTTACATGATCGCCGCGGCGGCCGGCAGCGCGTTACCGACACCGGGCGGTATCGGCACCGTCGATGCAGCGTTGGTTGCCGTCCTTGTCGCGGCACATATGCCACTAGCCAGCGCGCTGACCACGGTGCTGGCCTTCCGCGTCGTCACCTTCTGGGCGCCGGCCGCGGTGGGACTGTACGTGGCTCGGGCGCTGCGGCGTAGTGGAGCACTCTGACAGGCCGGCTACTCGCGCCTGCACGAGGAGCGGTTCGACTTCTGAGGTGCCGACATCGCTACGGTTTGCGCCCAGCGCAGCTGACCATCAATGGCGCGAAGAACACCGTGTCGGTCAGGTGGCACAGCTGGCTGAACTCATCCAGCTCGGCCTCGGTCACCAGGTTGAGCGCGAGAAGAGCAGGAGTGAGTTGACTGACGAGCAGCTCCCACTGCGGTACGCCGCGTACCGGGTCGGCTGCTACCTGGGCGGAGGTTGCCCGCGTCGTCACATCGATCAGGCCTGCTGACGTGAGCGCCCGCGGAATGCGCCGGCCGAACTCCGGGTCGTAGGCGTGCTGTGCGAACACGGTTCGGCAGGCCGCGGTCACCTTGGCGTGCAACGCCGACGGTGGGTCGATCACGGTGGCGGTGGACCAGTCGAAGTCCTCTATGACCAACCATCCGCCCGGGGCAAGCGATTCGGCCAAGCGCCCTAGGACCTCGTCGCGCTGTGGCAAGGTGCTCGAGGAGCAGGCGGGCGTGAATCAGGTCGTACGGGCCGCCCGGAAGGTCTGTCGTGGTGATGTCCACCTGCGCGACAGCCAACGTGTCGGTCTGGATGGGCGTGAGAAATCGGGTGTCTAGGTCGGCGGCGAGCACTCGCCCCGACGCACCGACCCGCTCGGCGAGCAGCTGCGCGACGCTCCCGGTGCCGGCACCGACCTCAGCACATCGCCATCCGGCATCCAGACCGAGCCGGTCACAGATGTCGATCGTGGTTTCGTCGTACAAGCTGGTCAGGCTGTTGAGCCGATCACGCTCTGCGTGCCAGGACGAGTCGAGCGCGTACCCGTTCGACGGGACGGCGATTACTGCCGAATTCATCAAATCCTCGCTTCTCGATCGGTGTCGATGCCCCGCTGCTTGCGCGGCCATCCGTCCAACGTCTGCTTCGGGACGGCAATCGTTCTTACCTGTGGCTGCGCATCTTTTTGGTCGGAACACGTCTCGCGGAGAACGGTCACAAACAATCTCGGCTGTCCTAGCATGTGCGGCATGGGCGCGACCGTCGCCGGCCGGACGCTAGATCCGGAATCGGCTGAGTGGATCCGCAGGCTGCGCGGGTCCGGCCGCGACTGCGACCGGGCAAGATCTGACCTGCACGCGATGCTGCTCCGATTCGCGCGTAGCCAGACGAATCGGCGCGCCGCACGCTTCCACGTGACCGGCCCCGAGATCGACGACGTTGCCCACCAGGCGGCCGCCGACGCCATGATCGCGATCACCGGCAAGCTCGACGACTTTCGCGGGGACAGCCGGTTCACCACCTGGGCGTTCAAGTTCGTGCTTCTCGAGGTCTCGAGCAAGCTGGGGCGGCACTTCTGGCGCGATGCCGGCCCGCGATACGACGCCGACGACTGGGACCGACTGCCCGATACGTTCGGGCTCGATCCCGCGCAAGAGAGCGAGTGGCGCGATTTGATGGCGGCATTGCGGCGCGCGATCGACACCACGCTTACCGAGCAGCAGCGACAGTTGTTCGTCTGGATCGTGCTCAGGCGGGTTCCACTCGACGCCCTCGTCGACAAGCTCGGGTCGAACCGCAACGCGATCTACAAAAGCTTGTTCGACGCCCGGCGTAAGTTGCGAGCCGCGCTGGTCGCAGACGGTTATCTGCACAACCATCAGGCGGGATCACGATGAGCCGACCGATCGACATCGAGAAGTTCCTGACCACCGACCCGAGCGATATCGGCTGCGATCGGGCCATGGAGGTCTTGCACATCTACGCCGACATGGTCGCCGCAGGCGAGGCGGCGCAGGATCGCTTCCCTGAGGTGGCCGCGCACTTCCGCGCCTGCGGGCCCTGTGCCGAAGACCTCGACGCCCTCATCGAGGCCATCAAGTCGCTGCACGACGGGCCACGCAACGCCTGATGGCGGGCGCCGCGAGTCTTATCGATTTATGAACTCGACGGTCATCGAGTAAGACCCGGTGATCGGCATGACGCTTCCTTTGCGACAGAACACGCCAGCGCACAAGCGCCGTTCACGCCGAGGAACCCATGTATTCATCACAAACCGACCCGCTCCGTCAACGACTGCGGCGCATTTCCGTGTTCGCCGTTGTCGCGAGCCTGATCTCTGCGCTCGCTGTCGTCGCGGCGCGGCCTGCACACGCGGCCGCGTCGCCCGTCGCCACGCCGCGCGCAGGAAGTTCGGCTCCGTCGACACCAACTCGCGCCGTTCCGCAGGCGCCGGACGCGGCGACGGTCCTTCCGAACAGAGCCGCAGCGCCCGTCGCTATCTACACCGTCTCGAGCGCCGTTTACACATTCCTGCACTCAGGCTTGGGCCTCGCCCTGGGTGGCTCGGCCAAGTTGAGCGGAACGAAGTCCGGAACCACGATCACGCTCACTGCAGGTAAGCCGACGTCGGTCGGGCTGCCCAGTGGCGTGGCCGCGCCGGCGTTCGGCACGGCAAAGATCGTGATCGACACGAAGACCAACGTGTTGACTGCCACGTCATCGGCCCGAACACCTTCGCCGGCGACCCTCAGCGTGCAGATCGCGCATGCGAACACCTCGACACTGCCGGCCCAAGATCTGACCGCATCGCTCTCGATGACGGCGACAGTGCTCGGAACACCGGTCATGCTGACCGGCCCGTTGACGAATTCCGGCGGTCGGCCCGTACTGGCCCTCACCGGTGCGCTTTCGGCTGCCGACGTCGTCAAGAGCGGAGTCATCACCATCGCGTCAGGCGCGGCGATCACGCTGAGCACGGCGGGCGGCGTGCAGGTGAACGGTGCCGCGGCGACGGTCGGTGCGGGCGCCTCGGCCGCCGCAGTGACAGTCAGCGGCACCGTGACCAACGCGACGTCATGGAAGCTCCAAGTGACCCGACCCGTCACGAACAACACGTGGAAACCGTTTCCCGGCCTGAGCGAGACGCCGAAGTTCACCGGCAACGTGACGGACACAGCGGGGCGGATCACGTTCGATCTCATCAGCAAGGTCGCTGTTGCGTGGACCCCCGTGGCCGGCACGACACAGTCGGCGACGAAGGTGGAGTACGCGAACATCACGCCGCCGTCGGGTTCGCCGAGCCTGGCAGTCGGCGACGCGTGGGTCGACCTGACTGGCAGCATCGATCTCCCGGCCGGAACGAACCGATCGATCGCCACCGCCGGAACCATCATCGTCAACGCCGCGACGGCTCATGCCACCCTCTCCGGCGCGCAACAGGGGACGGTACAGCTCGGCACCACGCCGTCGGTGACACTGGGCGGCGCCGCGGTCGCCGGCACTTTTGTGGCCGGCTCGACAAGCAGTGCCGCTCCGGTCACCGGCACCAGCACCGTCACGGTCGGCAGTTCCGCTCCGGTCACGGCAACGCTCACGCTGACCACTCGTGGTGTACTCGTCGTCGATTTCAAGACCGACCTGGCGCCGTTCGGGTTGGGCGCCGCGGGGTCGTTCGGCGAGATCCTGTACGCATCAGCGCCGATCGCTGCCTACACCGTTCCGTCCACCGGTAAGACGATCAGCCTGCAAGCCGGATTCTCGTCGTCGTCGGGACAGCCCGCGAACTCCGGCACTACCTACACCCTCTCCGCGAACGCCGACCAGTTCCTCAACTCGCTCGGCCTTTCGCTCGGGTCGGGCACGATCACCGGCACACCCTCGGGATCGGTGCTTACCGTGACCGAGGGGGCCCCGACGCTCCCGATCACGCTGCCCGCCGGGGATCCGTCTGTCACATTCGGCAAGACCACCTTGGTCATCGACACGGCGACCGACACGGTCACCGCGACAGCGGCCACGACGGCCGGCTCCGGCACCGCCGCGTCGATCTCGATCACGATCCGCCATGCCTCCGCCTCGACCCTGACCTCCGCAGACTTGACTGCCACTGCGCATATCAGCTCGCTCGAACTGTTCGGCGCAGCCGTCGACCTGGACGGATCGATCAGTTACGCCAACGGCAACGCCGCCGTCACCTTGTCAGGGACGATCACGCGCGATCTCGTCGTCGCGCCGGGCTTGTTGACCGTGCACGCCGGCACTGTCGTGAGCCTGAGCAACAGCGGCCTGCACGTCGACGGCAGCGCCGACCTCGGCGCCGACCCCGCGAAGATCACTGTCGGGTTCGGGGGCACGATCAGCGGCCTGCAGAACTGGAATCTCACCGTCAGCACCGCCAACGGCGCCCCCACCTTCCAGCCGATCGACGGACTGACCATCACGCCCAAGTTCACCGGCACGATCACCGACAACGCCGGTGCGATCGGCTTCGATATCAGCGGCGACGACCTGGTCTCCTGGCAGCCCGGCTCATCGGTGACAGTTGCGGTGAAGCACGTCGAGATCTCCAACCAGAGCCCGCCGGGCGCACTTTCCTGCCCATCCGCGATCAAGGACGGTCAGCTCTGGATCGACGCATCGGGGTCGCTGACGTATGCGCCGAGCAGCTCGGACGTCAACGTCACCGCGTCGGTGGAGGGTTGCATCGCGCCTACCGCCAAGGCGTTCACGCTCACCACTTCAGCCATCGGCACGCTGTTCCAGGGTGCTGGCTTCCAGATCGGCAACGCCGTGCTGACGGTGAACGGCGACCTCGCGGCCGGCAAGATTTCGGTCAAGGCCTCTGCGCAGATCGTCATCACTACCTCGGGTAACGCGACGCCGTTGACGGTCGGCCTCTCGTTCGCCTCGGATGGCACCTTCGTCGCCGGTGTGGCAGTACCCGATCTGAGCAGCATCGGGCTGTCCGGCACGAGCGGGTATCTGTTCGTGGCGACCAAAGACATCCGCAACTTCGACCCTGCCGACCTCGGCATCCACAATGCCGACGGCAGCGCGATCACCCCGTTCGATCTGACTGCAGGCGTCACCGCGACCTTGGCGTTCAAGCTGAGCGACAACTACGTGAAGGCCTTGCAGGACTTGAACATCCCGCTGAACGGCGCGACCGTGCAGCTGGTAGCGACGCTGTCCAAGACCGGGTTCTCGGTGAAGATCGAGGTCAACTTCGGTGCTGCCGATCAGGGCGTCACGCTGATCACGACGTCGCAGGGCATCAAGATCGTCCTCGACACGATCTACATCGACTTCGACCTGAGCGAAACCAGTACGACGCTCAGCCTCGGTGCCACCGCCTACCTCCACATCCCGCCAGTCGTGCCGGGCGGCGACCCCAGCAACGTCGAGGTCGCAGTGACGGGCTCGATCAATGTGGACACCCTGACGTTCAGTGTCGGCGTGAGCCTGTCCGGCGTGTGCAATGCAGGCGACTGCGCGTGGCACAACGCGTTCGGAATTCCGGGCCTGAGCGTCGACTCGCTGTCCGGCACGATCGGCGTCGACTTCGAGACGGCGATCCCGACGCCGACGATCTCGTTGAAGGTGTACAACCTGGTGCTGCCGGACGCGTGGGCCTCGGCAATCGGCATGGTTCCCGGCACCACGATCACGTTGGCACTGGATCTGAACCTGAGCCAGCCGGCAGTAGACATCGAGATCGATCCGGGCGCAGGCAGCACCGTGGCGCTCACCCCGCTGAAGATCTTCACCAGCGACAACAACGTCGTCAACCAACTCCAGATCGGGAAGGCGGACCTGCTCTTCGCGCCCCTGGGCGGCACCGAGGCGGACGGGACGGTCCTGACCCCGGGCGCCAACCTGGTGTTCGACGCCACCATCGCTGGTGTCGGCGTGCACATCGGGGCCTCGGTCGATCTCTCGCCGACAAACCCGAGCATCCATGCAGACGTCACGGTCGGCGGTTTCAGCATCGGCCCGGTGACCTTGCAGAGCCCGATGCTGCACCTGGCGATCGCGCCGCTCGCGGCCGACGTCTCGTTCAGCGGCGGCTTCAGCGACACGACGACAGGGATCAAGTTCGGCGCGTCGATCGACCTCGGCGTGTCGACGTCGTTGTTGAACGCGGCTGTGTCGTTGCAGATCAAGGCCGGATTGCCGCAGTACCTCCTGGTCGACGGTTCGCTGAGCGGATCGGTGCGCCTCGACTCGGGCGGGCTCGACATCTCAGCCTCGGGCAGCCTGTATCTGAGCATCGCAGGCTTCTACCTCTCCGCGATCTCGGTGTCATACAGCGGCAATGCCTCAACGATCTGGCGCGACCTGAACAACGACTTCGCCGCGGTCGCCGCAGCGTTCGTCTCCGCCTACAACTGGAGCGTGGCGCAGATCAACGACGTGCTGAACTCGCTCGGGTTCAACCTGACCCAGATCGCCCAGGCCATCTCCTCCGCGTTCAATCAGGGAGCGACGTGGGTGCTCGAACAGCTGCAGACTGCCGGAGTGGCCATCGACTCCGCCGTCCAAGCCGTCATTGACGGGATCAATGCAACCGATAAACAGGTCGCCGACGCCCTGCAAGCACTGGGCTGGGATTTCAACAACATCGCCAACGAGCTGAAGGACAAGTTCAACGAAGGCTCAGCCGCTTTGTACAACGTGCTGGTCTCCATCGGCGACTACGGGCAGGCGGTGCTCAACTCGCTCAGCACGTTGTTCAACAACGGCAGCTACAACCTCTGGGTCGGCGATGCCCCTGACGTGCTGGACGTGAACGGCGCCTCGCAGGATGCGGGCGGCCGGCCTCATCCAGTACACCTGGAACGGCGGCACCAACCAGGACTGGTTCGTCCTGCCGACCGACAGCGGATACGCCGAGCTGGTCAACCGAAACAGCGGACAGTGCCTGGACAACGACGGCTCGACCGGGCCGTCCAACCTGGTGCAGGAGCCCTGCAACGGAGGGGTCAGCCAGCAGTGGTACCTGAACGTGTACGCCGGCGGTGGCAACCTCAACGGGCAGCAACATGTGCTCACCAACCGGTACAGCGGGTTGGTGGCCGACGTTACCGGCGCATCCTTCTGGCCAGGCGCGACAGTCGAGCAGTACTACGACAACGGCGGGAACAACCAGAAGTGGACGTTCCTGCCTGCAGCCTGACGCCGCCGGTGTGTCGTCACGGTTCCAGGTCGACAGCCGCGCGGAACGAGCCGTCCATGTGGAAGGGGGTTGACGTGTGTTCATGCACGATGCGCCATTCGTCGTCATACCGGCGCAGTCCGAGCGTCGACCGGTACCAGAGAGTAAATGGCTGCGGTGCGTCCGGAGGCGCACCCATGCTCTCCAGACTTGTGCACAGAGCCAGGCTGCCGTCGACGGTGATCTGCAGGTCGCGTACTTCGGACCAGACGCTGCCGCCCTTCCCGTCGAGCCAGGTCTGCATCTGTGCCACGTCAGTCGCGCTCTGCGGTGGCTGCACGAGCGGCGGCGCGAGGTTGAAGACGAGGGCGCCCGGCGCGTACGAGCGGCAGTACGTCGCCGCGTCGCCGGTGCGCAGAGCGGTCACCCGCTCGTCGATCAGGTCTCGGATGGCTGTCTCGTCGTCCATGTCGTACTCCTTGGTCGTGGGCGTCCGGGTCGGGCGTCTCACCACTGTGTCGAGACTGGGCCGCCTGTCTCGACACAGTGGTGACACGATGTCGACGACCGTTTGGAGGACAGGCCGTGAAGTTCTTGATCATGGTGAAGAGCAATCCGACCTCGCTCGCGCACTGGGACACCCTGACCGACGAGGAGAAGGAGCAGTTCGGCCGCGACCACTTCGCCTTGACCGATGCGCTGTTCGACTCCGGGCAGCTCATCACGTCGCAGGGCCTGGCACCGACCGAAGCTGCCAAACACGTGAGCGTGCGCGACGGCGCAATCATCGCGACAGATGGCCCGTTCGCCGAAGTTAAGGAGTACCTGGCCGGGTTCTATCTCGTCGAGTGCGCCGACATGGACGAAGCAGTGAACATCGCTGCTCGCGTACCTGACGCCGCGTTCAACTACGTGGAAGTGCGGCCGGTGTTCGACCGCAGCGTGCTCGACGAGTGACTTCGGCCGAACTGGACGCGTCGATTGCGCAGCTGCTGCGCGAGCTCGCGCCGGCGGTGCTGGCAGCGGTCGCCCGCCGGCATCAGGGCTTCGACGTGTGCGAGGACGCCGTGCAGGAAGCCTTGGCTGCCGCGGCGACACAATGGCGCGCCGACGGCATCCCGGACAACCCGCGCGGCTGGCTCGTCACGGCCGCGTCACGCCGGTGGATCGAGATCTGGCGCAGCGAGACAGCTCGGCGGCGGCGCGAGGATCTGGTGGTGGCCGCCGAACCTACCGATCCGCCGGCGGCAATCAACCGAGACGACTCACTCACCCTGCTGTTCCTGTGCTGTCATCCAGCGCTCACCCCGGTATCTCAGATCGCGCTCACGTTGCGGGCAGTTGGTGGGCTCAGCACGTCGGAGATCGCTCGCGCGTTGCTCGTGCCGGAATCCACGGTTGCCCAGCGCATCAGTCGGGCCAAGGCGCGAATCAGGGACAGCGGCGCGCAGTTTGCCATGCCCGACGAGGACGAGCGGCCGGCTCGGCTCGCTGCGGTGCTGCACGTGCTGTACCTCATGTTCAACGAGGGGTATGCAGCCAGCTCAGGTGCCGTTCTGCATCGGGTCGAGCTCAGCGCCGAAGCGATCAGGTTGACCCGCCAGCTGCGCGCAGATCTGCCAACCGACGGCGAGGTCGCCGGGCTGCTCGCGCTGATGTTGTTGACCGACGCGAGACGCCCCGCCCGCACCACCGCAACCGGCGACCTCGTGCCACTGGCCGAACAAGATCGACGCCAGTGGGACCGGGCAGCAATCGCCGAGGGGACGGCTCTGCTCACCCAGACACTGCCCGTCTCGACGATCGGGCCCTACCAGTTGCAGGCGGCCATCGCGGCGGTCCACGACGAGGCCACCACGTCCGGTGAAACTGACTGGGAACAGATTCTCGGTCTCTACGACGTGCTCGCGACGATGGCCCCAGGACCCGTGGTGACGCTCAACAGAATCGTCGCCCTGGCCATGGCTCGCGGGCCAGAGCTGGGACTGCAGGCGTTGCAACTCGCGCAGCCGGCACTGCACAACTTGGCCAGAACCGCGGCAGTCAGAGCGCACCTGTTAGATCTCGCCGGCCGAGGCGACGAGGCACGCGAGCACTACCTGCTGGCAGCGCGCAAGACGCATAACCTTCCGGAGCGCCGCTACCTCGAGTCGCGCGCCGCAGGCACGCGTCGGTGACGCGCGCTCGGCGACGGTCGCTGGCGAATCTTTGAGTCAAGCGGGATAGGCGGAGAACTGTTTCAGCAGCAGGCCCGCAACCTCGCCCGGCGCTTCGTCGAGCATCCAGTGCGAGACATCGGTCAGGATCTCGTAGCGATACGGCCCAGTCACCCATTTCGCGCAGGCCTCTGCCGTCGCACGCCGGATCGCTTTGTCGCCATCGCTCCAAACGAACAAGGTCGGCACCTCGACCTTGATCCGAACCGATCGAGGATCGGCCAGCGGCATCGCTCGATACCAGTTCAACGCAGTTGTCAGGGCACCGGTCTCGACGAGTGCCGCCGACGTACGCGCCGCCAATGTCTCGGATTGGCCGAAACCGTGCAGCATCCGCAGCGCGCGGCGTGGATCGCGGCGGTCACGCCCGAGCAACACCCGCTCCGGCAGGCGGGGCAGCTGGAAGCAGTACATGTACCAGGACGACAGCCCTTGCCGGCTGGTGAGCATTGACCGCAGGAACGCGGCCGGGTGCGGAACCGATAGCGCGGACAGGCTCGCCAGCCGCTGCGGGTGCTGGGTTGCGACCGACCAACTCACTGCGGCACCCCAGTCGTGTCCGACGAGGTGCACCCGTTCGGCGCCCGCCGCATCGATCAGGGCGAGCACGTCGCCGACCAGTTCTGTGACGCGGTACGCCCGTCGCCCCTTCGGCCGCGCACCGCGGGAGTAGCCGCGCTGGTTCGGAGCCAAGCAGCGGTAGCCCTGCGCTGCGAGCGACTCTGCCACCGCCTGCCAGCTGTCGGCGAACTCCGGAAAGCCATGCAACAGCACGACCACGGGGCCGTCGGGCGGCCCGGTTTCGATGACGTCGAAGGTGAGCTCACCGCGGCGAAATTGATCCATGTCGACCAGCATGGTCTACGCGCGTTGTTGCGGCCTGTTCAGGCGTCTCTGGTCATCATGCGCCAGGCGCCGAGGGCGCTCCAGCCGATGAGCCATGCCAGCACGACGAGCACCGCGGTCGTGGTCGATTCGGTCACTCGGTAGTCGTTTCCCCCGCCGCCGAACGCGAGCGGCAGTTGGCCGGGTTCCAGATGCGCGGTTGCCACGCCCACCACGGCGCGCTGGAGATTGATCATGTGCGGGATTCGAGTGCGGATGAAGATCGGCGTGAGCACGATCTCAAGGATGATCATGAATATGACGCCGACCGTGCGTTGTCCGATCAGGGAGCCCAGGCCGAGACCGACGATGAACCCGACGACGGTCTCGAGTTCGATCCACAGACCGGTCTTGATCATCAGTGCGTCGGACGGTGCGGCGAAATGCGTCCGATAATCGGCGTAGTCGAGATCGGCGATGCGAATTGCGGCCGCTCGCAGTTGGGCCGGCGTGGCAGGCACCGGGTTGCCAGGCTCTTTGCGAATCACGGGCACGCCCGGCCCGATCGGCCCACGTCCGCACGGCGCCGCGATATTGATAGGGCCGTCGTACGGAAGATTGCACACCACCTTGGTGGCGTTGGCGGCGGCCCACGACTCGAGCTGCGTCCGTGACATGCCGGCCGGCACGCTGACGCCGTCGTAGTTGGCGGTGCTCGGCGCCGCGAAGACACATACCGCGCAGATGATCGTGAAGCCGATCGCGACCAATGGGACGATGATCGCGAGGCCGGCGGGGATCCGTGCCAGATACAGCGCGAGGCGCGAGCGTCCGGTGACGACGAGGTGCCGGAACATCCCGTCGGTCAGATCCACCGATCCCGCTGTGCAGCCCAGCGCGGCGGCGACGATGAAGCCGAAGACGTAGAGCACGCCCGCGGTCAGTGCGACATAGATGTCGTAGCCGCCGGCCGGACCGTAGGTCTTCGGCGCGATCGCATGCAGCAGCAATCGCACAGCCAGAAACACGGTCGGGATGCCCACGGTCACCAACGTCAGCGCAGCAAGGAGGCCACGACGCCTGCGCAGCTCCATGAACCGGGTGGCGATCATCGCTGCGGTGGGTATCGGTGATCCGCGGTGGTCGGTGCCGTTGCGCACGAGTTCAGAGGAAGGGGGGCTGAGGTCGGGCGCGGCGGTCATGATGTTTCTCCCAACCGGCTGGTGACCTGCAGGAACCACGACTCGAGCGAGGCCTGGGTCTGCTGCAACCGATAGAGCTCGATGCCACCGGTGATCAGCACTCGGGCGGCTTCGGCAGCCGCCGCGCGCGGAGTCCCGGCCGGCTGCGTGATCGACAACTCGCCGGTCTCGACGTCGGTTACGACGTTCATGTTTCGCGCTGCGAGCAGTGCGGCGGCCCGAGCGGGATCCGAGCATTCGATCCGCAGCGTCACCGACGTCCCGGCAAGCAACTCCGAGATCGATCCCTGCCGAATGACCTGCCCGCGATCGACGATGGCAACCGCGTCGCAGGTTCGCTCTACTTCATCGAGCAGGTGCGAGGAGAGCACGACGGTGCGACCCTCGGCGACCAGAGACTGGATCATGTCGCGCATCTCGTGCATGCCCGCCGGGTCCAGCCCGTTCATCGGCTCGTCGAGTATCAACAGCTGCGGATCGCCGATCAGGCAGGCGGCCACGCCGAGCCGCTGCCGCATGCCCATCGAGTACTTCGACACCCGGTCGTCAGCGCGATGCAAGATGCCGACCCGCTCCAGCGCCGGCTCGATGCGACCTCGCGCAGCGGGCTCGCGCGCCGCTGCCAGCACCTGCAGGTTCTGCCTCCCGGTGAGGTGGCCGTGGAACCGCGGCTCGTCGACGATCGCTCCCACTCGCGCCAGGGCAGCTGCGCGGTGTCGCGGGACGGTGTGGCCGAGTAGCGACATCTCACCGGCGTCGGCTCGGGTGAGCCCGAGAAGCACCCGGATCAAGGTCGTCTTGCCCGCGCCGTTCGGCCCGAGATACCCGAACGCGCAGCCGCGCGGGATCCGCAGATCGACCTTGTTCACCGCAACGGTGTCGCCGAAGCGTTTGGTCAGTCCTCGCGTCTCCACCGCCCAGGGCCCAGCACTGTCCAAGCTGGCTGTCGTCATCGCGATCCCGCCTCCTGTTGAGGCGCAATTGTGCGCCGTGCAAGGTCATCGCACCTCCGGGATGACCCTGACATCGGCCGTACACAGCGACGTCCTAATGACGCAACGAGACGAGGACGGTGTGGCCCGGCCCGGTCGCGATCATGACCCGAGGATGTCGGCAAGTCGTTGCGCGGTGATGTTGCGGCCGGTGAGCACCAGGACGGTGGGACCGACGACCGCGACCTTTCCGGTGAGCACGGCGGCGAGGCCGACCGCGCCCGATCCCTCGACGACCAGGCCGTGCTCGGTGGCCAGCCGCCGCACGGCGTCGCGAATCGATTCCTCGCTCACGTCGGTGAGCGCAACGCCGTGGTCGCGCACGATCTGCGGCGTGATCGCGGCGTGGTCGATGTTTCCCGCGAGGCCGTCGGCGATGGTGGCGCCGACCGCGACATCGACGACGCGCCCCGCATGTACGGCCGCGGACAACGCCATCGACTGACTCGCCTCGACGCCGATGACGTCAATGACATGACCGGCACGCGCGGCGCCGAGTGCCGTTCCCGCTGCCAACCCGCCGCCGCCGACCGGGACGACGATGGTGAAGTCGGCGGCGAGCGTGTCGGCTACCTCTGCCACCACGGTCGCCTGGCCCGCGATCACGTGCGGGTCGCTGTAGGCCGAAACGAACCGGCCGTGCTCGGCCGCGTAGCCGAGCGCGAGCCGTTCGGCATCGTCGTAGCTGTCGCCCTCGACGCGCAGGTCGACGTCGAACGTGCCAAGCGCGTCGATCTTCACCGACGGAGCCGACGCAGGGACGAAGATCGTCGCCCGTGCGCCGAGCCGGGATGCGGCAAATGCCACGCCCAGACCGTGGTTGCCGGCCGACGCAGTCACGATGCGGCCGCCGGCGCCGTAGGCAGTAACCGCCGCTGCCGCCCCGCGCACCTTGAACGAGCCGGTCGGCTGCATCGTCTCGAGCTTGAAGTAGATCTCAGCCCCGTCGATCCGGGCCGGGACGAGCGGGGTGGGCGGCAGCATTGCGCGCACTGCGGCCAGCGCCGATGGCAATGCCTCAGTCGGTGATGTCGTCATGTCGTGCACCAGTATTGCGGCCCGGCGCCTTCGCCGGTGTCGGGTCGCGCGCCCGGAGCCTCAGTCCCGAGCGCGCGACCCTGACATTCCACGCAGATCTAGATCTTGACGCGGAAGACCTGACCGGTCAGCTCGCCGACATAGAGCTGGTCACCGTGAATGCCCAGTCCGACCGTCGGGGCGACGAAGCCGGTGAGCAATGGCTTGAGCGGCCCCCCGGTGCGCTTGTGCGAGAAGACCTCGCCACCCGGGCCCTTGCCCTGCGGCCCGAGGAACGAGCTGAGGTAAAGGTTGTGTCCGTGCAGGCCGATGCCCATCAGGTCGGTGTGCGGACCGAACTTCCGGTAGGGCGTGGCAAACCCGGCACACTTCGCCGCGGTGGTGTGGTTGCACTTCGGGAAGCCATAGTCCTGGCCCGCCCTGACGCGCAGGACGAAGTCGGGCGGGTTCTTCGCGCCGGAATCCTGGCCGAGGACGGTGACGAACGGGGCGCTGGAGTTCGCCGGGAAAGCCATCTGCCACGGCTGGCGCATCCCGGTGGCGAAGACCTTCAGATCCGTTCCATTCGGCTTCAAGGACAGGAGGTCATAGACATAGGGTGAGGTGTTTCGCGGGCCGTGATCGTTACCGTCGGTCAGGCCGAGGTCGACACCGACGTACAAGCGCCCGTTTGCACCGAAGCCGATCCCGTTGAAGCCGTCGAAACCCTTGGGCGCGGTGTAGACGGCTTCGTGCGACTTGAACGCCGTCCCGTCCCAACCCATCCATTTGCTCAGCCGCCACTTGACACCGGTCTTCGTGAGGTATCCGCCGCTCGAGTACAGCGAGCCGTGGTGCCACGCGAGTCCGGCGACGAACTTCGGAGAGCCGGGAATCCGTCTCGCCGTGCCGTCCTTGAGCACGTAGATACCGCCGTTGGGCGGTTTGTTCCCTTCCGAGTTCCCGCCGTCACCCTCGAAGATGCTGCCGCGGCCGAACGCGAACGACGTCGGGGTCTTCAGACCTGACGCGACCAGGTGCACCGGATTGCCGTTGGTCGAGGTCGGTGGCGGTGGCCCGGTTGTTCCGGCGTGAGCGGCTACAGCGGACGCTCCCATCGTCGCGGCGGCTACCGCCGCCGACAGGGCGATCGCTCGAAAAGACCGAACAGACATTGGCTGCTCCTCAACTGGTGGAGAGTCCGCGTGCCCTTCGGCGTGGTTTCGGCTCAGGGGCACGGAAGATCCGGCGACATTACCTGCTGCGGGCTCGTCAGAGCCATGGGGTGAACCGACGAACTTTCTGCAATCAACTCCCCGTTGGCAGGCTCGCTTCGCCGTATCGAGTGTGCGCGATTACGACCGATCGACCCGAACTGAGTCGCCGTCCATCGGCGGCCCGAGAGGTGCGTCGAGGTGAGCGGCGCCGTCGGAAATCACAACTTGCGCATGCGCTCGTCGGGCAAGCTCTGCAACCGGCCGGTTGTCCGCTGAGAACAGCGCACTGAAGTGGGTGATGCCGCATTCCTGCGCGCGGCGGGCCAGCTGTTGGACGAGCTCGGTCGCCAATCCGATGCCTTGCCACTCGGGCCGCACTGCGACTGCCAGCTCCGCCGTCACCGATCCGTCGTCGGCCGGGGGCGAGGCCGCGTACCGAGCGATCGCGACCCCACGACCGTGATGACGGGCCACGAGAGCGAATCGGGTCACGTAGTCCAGCGTCGTCAGTCTTGTCAGGACGGCGTCGGTGAGTGGAGGTGGGCTGCCGAGGAAACGCGCGTGCAGCGTCTCGGGGTCGGCGGTGCGGATCGCCTCGGCGAGTTCAGGCGCATCGCCGGGAACGACCGGGCGGATCCGAACCGATCGCCCGTCCGCCAGGCGCACGTCAGACTCCCAGCCGCTCGGATAGTTGCTCGGTCGCTCTCCGATCCGGATCCGTCGAGTGCGCATACCTCATCGTGGTTGGCGAACCGCTGCCTCTGACACGGCCGAAGGTCACATGAACCCGGTGACGTGGATCATTCGTAGCCAATTGGCGCAGTCCGCGTCGGTGCCGCGCGTTCAGGTCGAGTCGCGCGCTCTCTCGAGCCCGTCGAGGATCAGGTCGAGGCCGAAAAGGAACTCCTCGCCGTAGTCGTAGCCAGGTTGCAGGATGTGCTCGGCGGTGAACTCGGTGAGGTGGGGGTACGCGCCGGCCGGCACCTGCGCGATCATCATCTGAGCCACCTCGATGGTCTCTTGCGAGGACTCACCCAACGGCAGGGTGGCCTCCTGCAACGCAAAGCCATAGATGTAGCAATCCAGTGCCGAGAAGGCGTGCGCTGTCATCACGACTGAGAAGCCCGCCGCCCGAAGGCTGCCGATTACGGCATCGTGATGACGCAGCGTCGCCGGGCCGGGTGAGGTCCTCGTCGACATCAGGGCGATCGCCCAAGGATGGCGCCGCAGCGCCCGACGGGCGGACTGTGCCCGCTCACGCATCGCCGTCTTCCAGTCGGCCTCGCCCGAGGGCAGGTCGATCTCGCTGAAGACCGCGTCGACCATGCCATCGAGGAGTTCGTCCTTGTTGGCAACGTGGTTGTACAGCGACATGGCCTCGACGCCCAAGGCGTCGCCGAGCTTGCGCATACTCAGCGCTGCGATCCCGCTCGCGTCAGCGACGGTGACGCCGGCGCGGAGCACGCGCTCCTTGCTGAGTGGGGTCCGCGGCCTGGTGGCCGGCTTGGACTTCGGAGCCATCGGTTCTCCGCCGCCTCTCCACGTCGCTGGGTTGACCTACTTACGTTGTAAGTCTAGCATTCACTTACACCGTAAGTAACTGCGAACCTCGGAGACCACTATGACCAGCGCAACGCACGACGCCCCGATCGAGCCGAGAGTCGCTGATGTCCGGACCATGAAGGCGATCGTTCAAGACGAATACGGGTTCGCACCCGAGGACGTCCTCCGGCTGGCCGAGATCGACCGGCCGGCTGTCGGCGAGGAGGAGGTACTGGTGCGGGTGCGTGCCGCGAGCGTGGATCTGGGTACCTGGCATCTGATGACCGGCCGGCCCGCGCTCATGCGCATCATGGGCTTCGGGTTCGGCCGGCCCAAGGCGCCCAACCCGGGCCGGTGTCTGGCTGGCATCGTCGATGCCGTCGGTCAGAACGTGACCGAGTTCAAGCCGGGCGACGAGGTCTACGGCACCTGCGACGGCTCGCTCGCCGAGTACGCGGTCGCTCAGGTGGGACTGCTCGCCAGAAAGCCGGCACACCTCTCCTTCGAGCAGGCTGCGGCGGTTCCCGTGTCCGGCGTCACCGCGTTGCAGGGTGTCCGTGACCGCGCCCAGGTGAAGCCCGGACAGAAGGTGCTGATCATCGGCGCGTCCGGCGGTGTGGGGACGTTCGCCGTGCAGATCGCCAAGGCCCACGGTGCCGAGGTCACCGGCGTGTGCAGCGCGGCCAAGATGGACCTGGTCAGGGCTCTCGGCGCCGACCACGTCATCGACTACTCGCGCGACGATTTCGCCGACGGCGAGCAGCGCTACGACGTCGTCCTCGACATCGGCGGCAACAGCCGGCTGTCGCGCCTTCGCCGGGCGCTCACTCGTGGTGGAACTCTGGTGATCGTCGGGGGCGAGACCGACGGACGGTGGCTGGGAGGCTTTGACCGCCAGCTTCGGGCGATGATGCTGTCGCCGCTAGTGAACCAGAAGCTGCTCATCCTCGCGGCGAAGGAGAACTCGGCAGACTTGTCAGGTCTCCGGGAGCTTCTCGAAACGGGGATGGTCACACCCGCCATCGACCGGACGTTCCCACTGAGCGAAGCCCCGGCGGCCATGCGATACCTGAAGGCCGGACATGCCCGGGGCAAGATCGTCATCACCGTGTGAGGCGTCACGACCGGCAAACCGATCTGGTTTGCCGCTTTCCAAGCCGAGTTTGCGGCTACCTCGTCAATGATGCGCAAGTTGGCTTGGACAGCCCAGCGAACATAATGAAGGCGCGCGACCCGACACTTGCGATGTCAGGCGGGCGCGCCCATTCGGAACAGCCAAACGAACACGCGCGCATTACTCGTGCGCTACACCGCCGCCGCTACGCTGCCCGATGGCGGGGTAGGGCTCGCCGGAGCCGTGCCGCGGGGGTGCGGCGATATCGCGCCCAATAACGCTGCGAACGGTCCCGCCGAGGCATCGGCGGGACCGTTCGTCCTCGGGTGCCAGAACGCAACCGCAACCAGCTCGCGCAGCGCCGCCGCGACGGGTACCCCGGTGGCCCAACAGGGCGTTTTAGGTATGGAAACCATAGGTTTCCTAAGGGTACGAACGCGTGTTCGATGTGTGATAGTCGTGTTGCCGAGTCGATAGCAGACGCGTCCAGCGCCCGCGCGGCATCGGTGAACCACCTCCCGTAGGCACACATCGCCGGAGACGCGATGTAGCGGAACGGCTCCCCGTATGCCAATCCCGAACTCCTACTTCGAGCTCCATGTTGACTATGCAACACGCGAGATCAGCGTCAGCGGCGAGTTCGACGTCCACACGGCTTCGTGCCTGGCCACCGCCATCACCGGCTTTCAGCACGCCGGCGGGGGCGACATCACGCTCCTGCTCGACGACGTGACCTTCATCGATGCTGCTGGGATCGGTGCAGTCTCCCGCGCCCACGCTGCCCAGGTCGTTCGAGGGGCACGGCTTACCGTGACCGGAGCCAGCGACCAGGTACGTCGCATCTTCGGTTTGGGCAAGCTCGCCGATCTGCTCGACGCATGCTCGCCCGTCCCCGCGTCCTACGAAGAGTGGAAGACCACCCGCGACACGTTCGACCATGCCTGCCCGACCTGTGGACGATTCGCCGTGCCGACCGGCGATGCGAAATTCACGATCTTCCACCGAGAGAACTGCGCGCAGAACACTCGCCCCCGCTGCTCGTCCACCCGGTAAACAACGCGCGGTCTACACGACCGGCGGAGGAACGTCGGTCCCTCCGGGGTGCGCGCACGCCTGAGCGTTGCCGGGGGTTTGCCCAGGGTTCCCCTTGCCGCTGCGTTGATTCAAAGCAAGCTGTCTAGCGTCTCCAATGCCGCAAACCGGCTCAGGGAGATGTAAATGGCACTTATGCCTGCAGTTCGGGCGCGCGGGATCAGCAAATCCTTCGGCGACGTCGTCGCCCTCAACGGCGTCGACCTCGACATCCCGGACGGGCAGATTCACGGGCTGGTCGGCCCGAACGGAGCGGGGAAGACGACGCTGCTCGGCCTGCTCCTCGGGTTGGCGGTGGCCGACAGCGGGACCCTCGAGATCTTCGGTAGCCCGGTGTCGCGCTCCCTCGCACTGCCCGATGGCGTAGCCGGGTTCGTGGACGGGCCCGGCCTGTACCCGTCACTCACCGCCCGCGGCAACCTCGCCGCCCTCGCCCGGCTCCGTGGAACCACCGATGACGGCATCAGCGACGCACTGCAGCAGGTCGGGCTCACCGATGTCGCCGACGACCGCGTGCGCGGCTACTCACTCGGTATGCGCCAGCGTCTCGGACTTGCCGCCGCGCTGCTCACCCCGCCGAGGCTGCTCGTACTCGACGAGCCGGCGAACGGGCTCGACCCCGCCGGGGCGCGGCACGTGCACCGTGTCTTCACCAGACTCGCTGCCGGTGGCACGTCGATCCTGCTTTCCAGCCATCGCATGGATGACCTTGCGTCCTTGTGCAGCGAGGTCACCATCCTCGTCACGGGCCGGGTCGTCTTCTCGGGCCCGATCAGCAAACTCGCCGCGGAGACCGATGAACTCGATTACCGGCTGCGCACGTCCGATCCCCGGACTGCAAGGCACCTTGCCGCGAACGCCCCCGACCTGCGCCTGCTTCCGCGCGACGACCTGCACCAGCGACAGGACCCCGACGTGCTCGTGGTGCGCGCTGCGGTGCCGGCCCTCGACGACCTGGTGGCCCGGTTGATCGGCACGGGTGTTGCCGTACGGGAGCTCGCTCCAGTCGTCGCGCCGCTCGAGGCGGCATTCCTCGCGCTGACCGGCGCCGAGAACGCGACGGGCGAGGAGGGATCCGCGTGACCGCCGTGACCGAGGCACCGCAGAGCCCAGCTGCGTCACGCGCCGCGCACCCGGCGCCCGTGCGCAACGCCTATCGCTTCGAGCTGGTGAAGCTACTGGCGCAGTGGCGGATCCGCATCGTTCTCGCGGCGTGCTGGCTCGGGCCGGCGCTGGTCGTCGCCGTGCTGAGCAACCAGAACTCGCTGCCCTCCGACACGGTCTTCGGCCGGTGGATGGGACAGAGCGGCTGGGCGGGCACCCTGGTCATCCTTTCGTTCTCGTGCAGCTGGGTGCTGCCCCTGGTGACCTCGCTGGTCGCCGGGGACGTCTTTGCCGCCGAGGACCGCCTCGGCACCTGGCGACACCTGCTGGTCGCGACGCGATCGCCACGGCGCGTCTTTGCTGCCAAGGCACTTGCGAGCCTCACCGTGATCTTGGTGCTCGCGATCGGGTTGACCGCGTCGAGCATCGTCGGCGGGCTGGCCGCAGTCGGCGACCGACCGCTGGTCGGCCTCGAGGGTCAGCTGCTTTCGCCTGCGCACGCCGCAACGGCGGTGCTGCTCGCCTGGGTCACCGCGCTCGCGCCGACGCTCGCCTTCGCCGCCATCGGGCTGCTCGGCTCGGTGGCACTGGGCCGATCCCCGATGGGGCTGTTGATGCCTGCGCTGCTTGCGATCCTGCTGCAGCTTGCACAGCTGCTTCCTTTACCGGTCATCGTGCGCGTCGCACTGCCCAGCTTCGCCTTCATCGCCTGGCGTGGGCTGTTCACCGAACCGCACCAGGCGGGACCACTGCTGCTCGGCGTCGCCGTCAGCCTCGCGTGGACCGTTGTCGCGACGGCGCTGGCCTACCTCATGTTCGTGCGGCGCGACTTCACCGATCCCGCCTACGACGGGGCCGGCCGCCGCTTCGTCGCGCGTGCTGTGCTGCCCCTCGTCGCCCTGCTCGCCCTCACGGTCGGCGTGGTCGCCGTGGCGACCCCGGCGTCGGGCTCCGGCATCGAGCGGCCGAAGTTGGAGGCGTCGCTCTCGACCGCGTTCGCGCACCTCTACCGGATGCAGTCCCGTGAGCTGCACCGTCCCGACGTGACCGAGCAACAGCTACGCAGCAGCGCGTCCTGCGACAAGGGCGGATCGCTGGTCGCGGACACGGGGCCAGGCAACGACTGGCGATGCGTTCTCACATGGCACATCCCCGGTGTCGGAGCCATCGGCACCGCCATCTACCAGCTCGACGTGACCCCCGACGGGCGCTACGTCGCCGACGGGGACGGGCCGCAGGAGGTGAACGGCTTCTTCCAGGTCCACACCTCGACCGGTGATGCACCAAATCCGCTGTGGCAGTTCGACGGCTCGGTCAACCTGCTGAGCTCAATCACATCGAAGGGATAGTCCATGCACGTCACGCGACAACGTATTCAAAGGTCGAAGCGTCGAAACCGCGTCGTTGGCGCGACGGCGGCAGCAGCCGTCGTCCTGCTCGGCGTGGGCGCGGCCTACGCCACCACGAACGGCTTCGGCGACAACCAGGTCGGCACGCAGTACAAGAACGGCATCCAGGTCTCCGACGACCAGCTCATCAAGCCCATCGGTGACCGACTGCTCACCCAGTTCGGCAAGTTCATGGGCTCGACGATCAGCCCGGACGGCCGATTCCTCGCCGCGACCAGCGCCGACAAGTCGGTCGTCCTGCAGATCTTCGACCTGTCGAGCTACAAGCTGATCTGGACGGTCGGCTCCGCCGCCGCCATCAACGAGAAGCTCGCCGACGGCACCGTCGGCCAGGAAGGCCCGACGTACTCGCCGGACGGCAAGTTCCTCTGGCTGCCGCAGCAGAACGGCCTGACCCGCTTCCCGGTCAACAGCGACGGCACGCTGGGCGCACCGACGACCATCGCGCTTCCCAAGGTGAATAACTTGTCGGCGCTGACCGGCCCAGTCCGTCTACTCGCCGGACGGCTCGACGCTCTACGTCGCGGTCAACGGCCAGAACACGGTGGTCGCCCTGGACCCCGCCACCGGAACTGTCGAGAACACCTGGAACGTGGGCATCGCGCCGCGTGAGCTCGCCTTCGTCGGGAACAAGCTGTATGTCAGCAACGAGGGCGGCCGCCAGGCCCAGGCCGGCGACACGACGATGGGCTCCTACGGCACGCAGGTTCCCGCTGACGGCTATCTGGGCACGTCAACGACGGGGACGGTGAGCGTCATCGACACCGCGAACCCGTCCGCGCCCGTCGGATCGATCGCGGTCGGACTGCACCCGACCGCACTGCACGTCACCGGTCACGCGCTCTTCGTCGCCAACACGAACAGCGACACCGTGTCGGTCATCGACACGACGAGCGACAACGTCGTCCAGACGATCGAGACGCGGCCCTGGCCAGAATCGAGCGTGGGCTACGAACCCACCAGCATTGCAATGACGGTCGGCGGACACCTGCTCGTCACTCTCGGCCGCGCCAATGCCGTCGCCGTCTACCAGTACCACAACGATCCGCGCGAACCGGTGAACTACATCGGTCTGCTTCCGACCGACTACTACCCGGCGACGATCGCAACGGTCGGCGACCAGATCATCGTGACCAACACACGGGGTATCGACGCGCGCGGCCCCGCCATCGCGACCTACAAAGGACAGGGCACCGTGCCGGTGGTCGGGCACGACACGCACAGCACCACCGCCTCGCTCACCCGCTTCTCGCTGCCCAGCGACACCGACATCGCCGGCAAGTACACAACGCAGGTCTTCGAACAGAACCGGTGGGGCAAGCACAGTGTCGCGGAGGCCAAGAACTCGAACGCGAAGCCGGTGGCAGTCCCCACCCGCCTCGGTGACCCGTCGACCATCAAGCACGTCTTCTTGCTGGTCAAGGAGAACCGGACCTATGACCAGGTGTACGGGGACCTGCCGCAGGGCAACGGCGACCCGACCCTCACGCAGTTCGGTGAGAAGGCCACGCCTAACCAGCATGCGCTGGCCGACCAGTTCGGCCTGTACGACAACACCTACGACATTGGCACGAACTCTGCCGAAGGCCACAACTGGCTGATGCAGGGTGACAACCCCGAGTACACCGAGTCGTCCGCGGGTGAGTACGTGCGCAGCTACGACACCGAAGAAGATGTCCTCGGCCATCAGCGTTCGGGCTTCCTCTGGACCGCTGTGGAGTCGGCGGGAGCGTCGGCCAAGAACTACGGCGAGTTCGAGTACATGGAAGGCAAGCCGGCCGGAACCTGGCAGCAGTACTACTGCGCGACGAAGAGCGTGGCGAGCGGCGGCGACCCCGCCCAGCTGACCACTCCCGATCTGAAGGGCAACTACGGTTCGGTGATCCCGTCGCTGAACGCGATCGCCGACCCGCTGTCTCCGCCGTTCGACCTCTCGATCCCGGACATCTACCGCGCCCAGATCTGGAAGCAGGACTTCGAGCAGCACGGTCCCGCCGCGCTGAACATGATCTGGCTGTCGAGCGACCACACCGGCGGCCCGACGACGCCGAGGCCGGCGTGGCCGACGGCGATCTTGCGGTCGGTCAGATCGTCGACACGATCTCGCACAGCCCCTACTGGAAGAACTCCGCGATCTTCGTGGTCGAGGACGACAGCCAGGACGGCGCTGACCACGTCGACGGTCACCGCGCACCGATCCAGATCATCAGCCCGTGGTCGCTGCACGGCAAGGTCGACAGCACCTACTACTCGCAGCTGAGCATGGTTCGCACGATCGAGCAGATCCTCGGCGCGCAACCGCTGAACC
The DNA here is from genome assembly GCA_963794885.1 of uncultured Actinomycetota bacterium. GTDB lineage: Bacteria > Actinomycetota > Actinomycetes > Mycobacteriales > Jatrophihabitantaceae > RYN-133. Next base: position 7,147 of record CAWCFH010000019.1, on the reverse strand, counting down.
AGAAGGTCGCCGCGGCCACGCCGATGTACGACGCATTCACGGCCAAGCCGAACTACACCCCGTTCGACGCGGTGCCGAACCAGATTCCGCTCACCGAGGGCATCGCCACCCCGCCGTCCTGCGGACTGGACACCCTCGGCCGGACGGGCGCCGCTGCGGCCAAGCTCGATGCCAAAGAGCGGCGAAGACCACCGTGCCCGCGGCAGAGAAGATCGTTGCCGCCAAATGGGCCTCGTGGGCGAAGCACCAGCACTTCACCGGCAACGGCGCTGTGCCGGACTTCGCGAACCCGGAGCAGATGAACCGCTACACCTGGTACGGGGCGCACCACTGGAAGGTGCCCTACCCGGGCGACTCGAAGATCTACGCGCCGGCACAGGTGCCCGGGGGCTATATCCCGAGCAACGACACGCACTGAGCGAGCACCAGGTCGTCAGCCTGGGATCCGCGACTACGCGGATCCCAGGCTGACAATCATTCGTCTGGTTCGGTTCGCCCGATGCTCACGACGGCAACCCGTCACGCCTGGCCCATTACGAGACTGCCGTTGGCCGGGGCGTCACCGCTTCCGGCGTCGAGCGAAGCAACAGACGGGTCATTGCTTCGCTCTCGAGCTGCACCTCTACACCTGGGCTCGCCACGGCGTCGACCAGCCCGCGCAACCTGGCCGCGGGCGAGCGGTCGACCGAACCGATTTGCAGGTCTCCTGAGAATCCGACCGCTTCGACGTTCGGACTGCGAGACTCACGACGCTTCGCGAACCTCACGCACCGCGGCAACCGCGTGGTCGAGGCTCACATGACTTCCCTGCGCCGGAATGTGGACTGGCTCGTTCACGACTGGTTACGCATCCCCGGGGCGTACGGTGCCGCTTTCGTAGGCCGCGATGACTGCCTGCAGCCGGTCACGTACCTGCAGCTTCGTGAGGATCGAGGTGACGTGGGTTTTCACGGTGGCTTCGCTCAGGTGGATCACGGTGCCGATCTCGGCGTTCGACAGGCCCTGAGCCATTGCGCGCAGCACCTGGGACTCCCGTTCGGTAAGCACGGCGGGCAATGAACGAGAAGGATCTGGTGCGCGCACGAACGAGCTGATCAGCCGACGGGTCACCGAGGGGGACAGCATGGCGTTGCCTTCGTGGGCGGCGCGAACGGCATCCACCAGCGCTTCCGGCTCGGTGTCCTTGAGAATGAATCCGCTGGCACCCGCCTTCAGACCGGCGTGGATGTACTCGTCGAGTTCGAACGTCGTCAGAATGATGATCTTCGGTCGTGGTGCGGTCGCATCGGGGTACGGTGCCGGCTGGAGAATCCTCGTTGTGGCTGTGAGCCCGTCCATGCCCGGCATCCGGATATCCATCAGCACTACGTCGGGCCGGCTCTTCTGTGCGCCGGCGACGGCCGCATGACCGTCGCCGGCCTCGGCTACGACCTCAATGTCGGGTTCGCGCTCGAGGACCGAGCGCAGTCCGCTGCGAATCAGCGGTTGATCGTCGGCGATGAGGACGCGGATCATGACGCCGTCTCCACCGGTAGCGCGACCTCGGTGATGAACCTGCCCTCACCGTCACGCTCGGCACGGCAGGTGCCGGCGAACAGTGCTGCTCGCTCGCGAATTCCGACCAGCCCGTGACCTCCGCCCAGGTCGGCACCGGCGTGGTCGCGCGCGATGCGATTGGTAACCGTGAGGAGGAGCTGTTCGGTCCCGAATTCCATCTCCAGGGTGGCGTGTCCGGGGCCGCCGTGCTTGAGCGCGTTGGTCAGCGCCTCCTGCACGATCCGAAACGCCGTCACGTCCTGGGCTCCCGGTAGGGGTCGCGTTTCACCGACTCGGCGCACCTCGACGCCCAGCCCCGCTCGGCGGAACCCGTCGACAAGTTCTGGGAGCGCCGCCAAACCAGGTTGCGGCCCGATCTCGGGCGCGTCCTCGCTTCGCAGCACGCCGAGAAGTCGTCGCATCTCCGTGAGTGCGCGGCGTCCGGTGGTCTCGATGACGCTGATCGCCTCGCGCGACACCGCGGGACGCTCGTCGGCCTCGAGCCTGGCCACGCTGGCCTGCAACACCATCACGGTCATGCTGTGCGCGACGACGTCGTGGAGTTCGCGCGCGATGTTGACCCGCTCTTGAGCCACGGCGAGTCGGGTCTGCGATTCGCGTCCTCGCTCCACTGCGGCCAGGGCGTCGGCCAGCAATACGCTCTGCCGTCGCCAGCGGCGCACGGCCTGCCCCGCCAGCCATGCGAAGCCAGACGCGAAGAGGCCGAACGCGTAGTCCGTGGGCACCCGGAACGTATCGACGTAGAGCGGCATCGGGCCCATCAGCAGCACCGGCAGAGCCAGAACGATCCGATCCAGCGGGGCGCGCGCGTAGGCCGAAGCCGAGTACAGCGCCATGAGGAACGGCCCCAGGCCGCCGAAGAACAGCACCGCGCCGTGAAAGACCGCACCCACCACGGTCAGCGCGCACGCCACGGTCACCACCGCTGCGAACGGCCGATCCCGGCGCCAGACCAAGGGCAGGACCGGAGCCAGGACCAGCACCGAGTCGGCAGCCACGGACCGCGTTCCGGCGAAGATGTTCTGCGTCGAAAGACGCAGCTCGGCCTCGGCGATCGCGGCGAAGCCGACAGCGACGGCGACGTCGATCTCGGTCCAACCGGCTCGGGGCAACCGTCGCCTGACTCTCCACATGGGCCGAAGCGTAGAACCGGACGCCGCCCGCGCCCATCCGCCGCAGGTCGCGGCTCGCCGCGACGAACGTCTCGGCAACCGCCCACGCCACGGGCGATCCACCGGCTGCCCAGCGCTGCCTACCGTCTGCGCTGACCGCATTCAACGAGGGAGAACCCAATGACCATCGCAGGATCCACCCAGCATCAGACGCAGAACAAGGCGACCACGACGACGGCGCGAACTCGCCTCGCCGCATCCGCGGCCATCGCCGCCGGCCTCGGCATCGTCGCCGGGCACGCGCTGACCATCGATCCCAATCTGCGGGCCAGCAGCTACATCCACGATCTGGCCGCACACCGCACCACCGGAGTCATCGGTGGCCTGCTGACCTCGGGCGGGGCGTTTCTGCTCATCCCGGCGATGACCGCCCTGCTCACCCTTGTCCGCGGCGTCGGAGCCAAACTCGCCACCGCGGGAGCCATCCTCGTCGGCTGCGGCGGCGCTGCTCTAGGCGCCGGTGATGTCATGATCACCCTGGTGATGGGCAGCCTCGTCCAGCACCGCCCCGACACGGCAGCCACGATGGTGCACGTAGCGAACACGGAGCCACTCCTTGGGTTGCCGTTCACCTTGGCCCCGCTACTGGTGATCGGATTCGTCATTCTCGGTGTCGCACTGTTGCGCGCCAAGACTGTGCCCGCCTGGCAGGCCATCCTGCTCATCGTCGGCGGACTACTCGTGTTCCTCAGCCCCGGCGGCGGCCTGGTTGCCGCGGCCGCCCTCACCCCACTCGGCGCCGCCCTTGTCCTGCTCGGTCGCCGCGCTGCACGGGGCCTCTAGTTCAACTCAGCCGGATTCGATTTGCCCAGGGTGGCCTGTCGTGATCCTCGACGGCACGGCTTCATTCGGGCTGGAACACCGCGATCGTGTTGCCGTCGGGGTCCTTGAACCAGGCAGATCGACCGATGCCGGCAGAGGTGACGACGTGGTCGACGGTTCTGAAGGTCTCGGTGTCGTACTCCTCGAACTCGACTCCGTTCGCGACGAGAGCCGCCACGTCCTTGTCGATGTCGTCGGACCAGAACCGAACCTGGGTGTGATCGGCCTTGTTGCCGACGCCTCGGCCGTAGATCAGCAGGGAGGTGCCGTTGCCGCAGTCGAAGACGAGGTGGTTCTTGATGGTGTCGGACGAGAGCGCGAGCCCGACCTTGGATTCGTAGAAGTGCTGCGAACGCTCGAGGTCGGTTGAGACGAGGACTGCCGAGACGCGGTTGTTGGCAAGCATGTCGTGTTCCTTTCGGGTGTGCCCGTTCCCGCCGTCACGGCAGTAGCGTGTCGATCTCGATCTCAGTCTCCTGGGGCGGAGTCGGGAAGCCGCCCTCGATCCCGGCCTGCATCCGCGGCACGAGAATGTCGTCGCGGAAGCTCTCCCAGCTCTCCCGGGATTCGTGCACTGCCAGGATGGTCCAGCCGCCGGCGGACGCACCGGCTGCGTGGAAGATCTGGCCTTCGGGCAGGCCGTCGGCGGGGTGCACGGCCGCGATCGATGCGTCGTAGTTCTCCTTGGTGCCACCGGGGAAGTGGTGCACGACTCCGTGTGCCATCTGAGCTCCTTCATCCACTGGTATTTTCGTACGAAAGGAAATATAGTTGCTGGCATGGCGAAGTCAAGACCTCCGCACGAGTTCCTCGAACCCGAGGAGTGGGAGTCCTGGGGCGCATTGATGCTGCTGCACCGGTCGGTACTCCGTGAACTCGACGACGGCCTTCGCCGAGAGCACGGCCTCGCCGTTACCGAGTTCGACGTGCTCATCACCCTGTTCAACGCTCCTGATAACCGTCTACGCATGTCCGCGCTCGCAGAGCGCGTGCTGCTCAGCCCAGCCGGCGCGACGCACCTGGTGACTCGCCTCGAGCGTGATCGACTGCTGCGCCGGGAGGCCGATCCCGCAGACGGTCGCAAGTGGTTCGCCGTGCTCACCGACGACGGCGACCGCATGCTCCGGGCCGCCCGACGCACGCACAATGACGTGCTTCGTCGGACCTTGCTGGCCAGCACCTCGACCGCCGACCGCACGACATTGCGCCGGATCTGGCGGCGGCTGTCCACTGAGCAACCCACCCCAACCGGCTCGGGGTGAGCCGCCGGTAGATCGAGACACTTCATCGTTGCAAGGCAAAGCCGCATCACAGGGCGGCCGGCTCAGAGGATGTGCACGTCACGTGCGGCCTGGACGGCGGCCTTGCGGTCGACGACGCCGAGCTTGTGGTAGATCGCCCTGCAGTGGGTCTTGACCGTAGAGACGTAGAGCTCCGCGGCAATGTCGCGTTGCGACATCTGTGTGACGGGCAGGTATCGCAGCACGGCGAGCTCCCGCTCGGTCAGGTGCTCGACGAGCCCGGCGATCGGAGCGCTGGTGGGCTCGGCAACACTGTGGCGGGATGCGGCGCGGCTCAGGTAGCGACCGGCAATACCAGGATCCGGGCACCGGCCGAGGATGGAGCGGGCTTCGGCCAAGAGCGGCACCCCTGCGGCGTCACCCAGGCCCATGAGCGTGTCTGTGCCGACGGCGAGCACGTAGCCGAGCGCAAGATCGGTGGAGGCAAGCCTGCCCATGCTCACAGCCAGCAGCGCGTCGGCATGCCCACGAGCAGGGTCCACAGCGGTCCGGGCGCGGACCGCGTACGCCGCGGCCACCCCGTGGATAGGCACCCAGCCCGAAATCGTGCGCGGTGTCGACAGCGGTACACGCCGCGAGCTGGGCGCTTGCCGCCGCGCCGTCGTCGAGTTCCACGATGGCCAGGTGCACGAGAGCGAGAACGCGCGCTGCCGGGAACCGTTCGGCGGCGCCTCGTTCGGCGGCATACCGCAGGATGCGCCTGGCGTCGTCAGCCTGTCCGGCCCACGCGAAAGCCGACCCGGTGGCGGTGGCGAGGGCGTCGGCCCGCGAATACCGTCCGGCGAGGTATTCGCACCAGCCGTAGAGCAGGGCGCACCACGTCAGCGTTCGGGCGACGTCGCCGAGTTGATCCAGGAGCCCGTTGTCACCGTTAGCTACACCAGAATGGCCAGCGTTTGAGGTCATCTCGACACTCGGCCTTCCGGCGTAGCCCTCACCTCATATCGTGTGCGAGGAGTTTGCGGGAAGTCAGCGCTGCACGCGTGCGCCGGCCGCCGTGCATGAGCCGTTCCACCTCGGCAAGGGTCGCCATCGAGGTGTCGCCGGGAGTTGTCATTGCCAGAGCGCCGTGGGCCGCGCCGTACTCGACCGCGATCGCGAGGTCCTTGCCGGTGAGGAGGCCGTAGATCAGCCCCGACGCGAAACTGTCGCCGCCCCCGACCCGATCGAGCACCTCGAGACCCTGGCGACGAGCGGCGCCTCGACGAATCCGGATCGGCACGACCACGCCATCGCACCCCAGTCGTTCATCGTGGCCGACTGCGCACCTCGCGGATCGTGGTTGCCACGACGGCGATGTTCGTGTACTCTCTGACGACCGCCGCGATCATCGGCAGGAAGGCGGCAGGCGTCGAGACCGGCGAACCGTTCGTCCACGCCGTCGCAATTCGATGCCCGAGGCGGCGGTGAAGTCCTCCTCGTTGCCGATCATCACGTCGACTAGCGGCGCGAGTGCGCGATTGACCTCCGGCGCCCGCTCTGCGCCGCCGACTGCGCGCCACAGGCTGGGCCGGTAGTTGAGGTCGTAGGAGACCACCGTGCCGTGGCGCTTCGCCGCGGTCATCGCCTCGAGTGCGACGTCGGGCGTCGTCTCCGAAAGCCGGCGAAGATCCCGCCGGTGTGCAACCACCTCGCTCCGAGCGTCGCCGAACAGGTGGTCCCAGTCGACGTCGTCCGACACGCATTGCACCGACGGCCGTGTGGCCGCGGTCCGACACCCCGACGGCGCCTCGCACCCCGAAGCCGCGTTCGGTGAAGTTCAGCCCGTTACGTACCTATCGGCCGATCCCGTCGTAGGGCACCCAACGGATCAGTGCACTGTCGACACCGCCGGTCAGGATCAGGTCCTCGACCAGCCGCCCTACCTCGTTGTCCGCAAGTGCCGTGACGATCGCGGTGCGCAGCCCGAAGCATCGGCGCAGCCCACGGGCGACGTTGTACTCGCCGCCGCCTTCCCAAACTTCGAACGATGCGCGCGGTGCGGATCCGTCCCTCGCCGGGATCCAACCGCAGCATCACCTCGCCGAGCGACACGAGGTCGTACCGACACACATCCGCGTCGCGCATCGCCAGCCGCTCATGCCGCTGCTTCGCGCGCCGCGCGGGTCAGTTGGGTGACGTCGTCCCACCGTCCGTCCCGAAGTAGCGCAGGGGCAACCAGCCACGAGCCGCCGACCGCGAGCACGCAGGGCAACGCGAGGTAATCGGCCACGTCGGCCGAACTGATGCCGCCGGTCGGGACGAAACGCACTGTCGGGAACGGCGCCGATAGCGCAGCGACCATCGCCTGCCCGC
>CAWCFH010000018.1:0-203216 GCA_963794885.1 uncultured Actinomycetota bacterium | reverse complement strand
CCATCAGAGCGAGCACGACGAGGAACGTCAGCCCGGTGTGCAACCGCGGAAACGCGAGCAAGGCGATCGCCGTGTCGATGGGGATCAGCCACATCAGGACCTGCCAGGGGATGAACACAAGAGGGCACATCACGCGGGTCGGCGTGATGCTCGCGGTGCTTGCGCGCCAACAGCGAGTCGACGGTATGCCCGGCGACCCGGCGCGGGCGCCAGTGCAGGATGGTGACGTGGATCGTCCATTCCGCAAACGGAAAGACAGCGATCATGATCGCCGGGACGAGCAGGTCGATGGGCTGCCAGTCGCCGATGACGACTCGCGCGGTGACGGCTCCGATCAGGAGGGCGCTCAGCAGCCACGGCGATGGGTATCGCCAGAACCTGCGAAATGTCGCGCCGAGCGCTGCGGCGTCGCGCCGGCCGCCGGTCATCCCGGAGTCCTCGGCGCGTGGCCGTCGCCCGACCAGGTCTTCGGCGTCTGGCTCACGGTTGTTCCTCCAGTTGGTCGAGCGCAGAAATCAGCGCCGTTGTTGCGGGTGTCAGCAATCGCATGGCGCGCGCTCGCGCCTGTTTCGCGTTGCCGGTGCGCACCGCTTCGGCCACTGCGCGGTAAGCCGATGTCTGCTCGACCTCGATCGCCATCAACGGCGCGAGCGCTTCCAGCGCCGGTTCGTAGGCGGCCCGCAGGCCGTTGAACATCAGCCGGAAGGTGATCGAGTCCGCCGCGTCGGTGAGCCGGTCCCAGAAGGTGAGGGCGTGCCGCTGCCGAACGACTGCGTCGGTCGCGGCCTCGAGGTCGGCTACGGCGTCGATGAGTCATCGGCAGCCTTCGCACCACCACGCTCGGCGGCCAGCTCGGCGATCTTCGGTCCGATGTGCAGCCGTGCCTCGAGGATGCTGCGTGCGACGGAAAGGTCGAGTTCGCCGCGGGGAAGCAGCAGATGCGGCAACAGATCGAGGCCTCCCGAACGCCGGAAGTCGCTCACGGTGGTGGCATCGCCCTGCCGCACGTCGACGAGCCCGGTGTGGGCGAGCCGCTGCAACGCCTCGCGCACGGCCGGACGGGACACGCCGAGCACCTCGGCCAACCGGCGCTCGCTCGGCAACCGCGACCCGGGGCCGAGCTCGCCGCCGACGAGTTCGCCGAGGATCTGGTCGAACACGTCGTCAGGCACCGACGCCGTTCCACCCGTTGAAGTGCCACGCCTCGACCGTAACCGGGCTTGGCCTGGCGGTCAAATGGTCTTACCAGTGCTGTTCAGCGCGCCGCGGTCGTTTCAGCGCGGGGGTCTCGGCGACGACGCGTCGGGTTGTCGAGCGCAGCCGCTGCGCCGCCTGGGCGGCCGGGTGGCGCGTTCGGTTGCTTCGAGACGCCGTTGTGCCCTGCGGCGGCCCCGTTCGGCGATGTCCAATTCGGCAAGCACCGTTCAACTCCGGCAAGCAACGAGCCGTGCAACTGCCACAGACCCGGAGCCTCGCGCGGGATCGACGAGCAGCAGTTCGGTGAGCCGGACCCGGGCCTCGCGCACCGCATCGAGCGCCGCGGCCAACTCGTCGGCGTGCGGTTGGTCGGCTTCGTCCACTTCGGCGCGCACCAGCGTCCCGAAGCTGCGGATCGCGTTCGCCAGATCGGACATGAGGACGGCGAACGCTCCGCGCAGATCCTCGTCGTCGAAACTCTGTGCGACGGGGTCAGCATCGGCTGGGTCCAGAGACGATTCGCGGTCGCCGAGCGAACGAAACACCGCGCGCAGCGCAACCGCGGAGTGTTCGAGGGCGTCGAGGCCGCTGCGCAGATCGGGAGTCGTGTCGGTGGTGCCCACCGCGCGCGGGTTGAGCCGCCTGCTTTCCCTCGCCTCGGTGAGGACGCGGTCGACGCCGGCGATCTCGAGGGTGATCGAGCGTGCCTCGTGCAACCACTCCGCACTTCATCTCGGGTCGCCGTATTGCTGGCCAACGAAGAAGAAACGCCGGTCGAGCAATCGGGCGATCGATTCGGCGAATCGTTCGACCGCAGCGCCGCGCTGCGCGACTGGACCGACGGCGGGAAGATCAGGTTGACGAGCAGGCCGGCACCCGCCCCGATCAGCGTCTCGCCGATGCGGTCGACCGCCTGAAGTCCCGCGCCGCCCGCAGCCAGGATCAGCATCGCGCTGATCGGCACCTCCATGAGGTGCGGGCCGAGCCGCAGCGCCTGGCCCAGCAAGATCGATGCCGCGATCAGCGCGCCGAGGCTCCACCAGGTGAATCCGGCGAGCGTGGAAACCCCGATCGCCACGCCGACACCGAGCACGACGCTGGCGATCCGGCGCGCGGTGTCGGCAATCGTCCCGACCAGGGTCACCTGCACGATGAGCAGCGCGGTGAGGGCCGCGGTGACTGGTCGCGGGTCGGTGACAATCTCGAGCGCGATCAGGTAGGCCGCAACCGCGGCGCCGGTGAGACGCAACACCCGAGCGAGGGCAGCCGCGCCGCGCTCGCGAACCCGCCGAACCGACGACCGGGCCAGGTCGCGCAGGCTGTGCATGCCGTACACGATAGGTCGGTCGGCGGCGCGGTTGAGAGGCAAAGGCGCGGGTTGACGTCAGACGTCGTTTCCTGATCAATGGGGTTTACGCGATGGGTCACCGCGGCGCCGGTGCTGCCGACTAGACCATGTTCCGAGCGAGCGTCGAGGATGACCATGTGAGCCTGCCAATCGACCCGGACCTCGACTCGGCCGAGGACACCGTCGCGGATGGCGGGTCGACACCGTTCGAGGGCCCGCGACGCTCACGCTGGCCGCGCCTGCGCGCCGATGTCCTGCTCGTGATCTTCCTCGGCGGCTGTCTGGGCGGATGGGCGCGATACGGCATCACGTCAGCGTGGCCGACAACGACCGGACAGTTTCCCTGGGCCACGCTCACGGTGAACGTCACCGGCGCATTCATCCTGACGCTGGTCATCGTCGCGGCGGCCGACATCGTGTCGTCGCGCTACCTTCGGCCGCTGCTGGGCACCGGGTTCTGCGGAGCGTTCACCACATTCTCCTCGATCGTCGTCACCACCGACCTGCTTTTCGCCCATGATCATCCCGGTACCGCCGTTATCTATCTGGCAGCCAGCATCGTTGCCGGTCTGGCCGCGGCGGCGCTCGGTCTGGCCCTCGGGCGAGCCGTCGCCGCCAACCGTCGCCGCGCGCGCGAGAACAGGAGCAAGGCGTGAGACTGCAAGGACCAGCGAAAAGGCTCACGATCTTCATCGGGGAGTCCGACCACTACAAGCATCACTCGCTGTGTAGCGAGATCATCGACCGGGCTCGCCGTGCCGAGCTCGCCGGCTGCTCGGTGTTCCGCGGCACCGACGGCTTCGGCGCCACCGGGCACCTGCACACCGCGCACCTGCTCAGCTTGTCCGAGGATCTGCCCGTTGCGATCGTCATCATCGACGCCCCCGACCGCATAGAGGCGTTCCTGCCGCAGCTCGATGAACTCGTGACCGGCGGGCTGATCATCCTCGACGACGTCGAGGTCATTCGGTATGTCGCGAACGCCGACCGGGCGACCTGATGCTCACCCTCGCCGTCGCGGTCGCCGCCGGACTCGGTGCCGTCCTGCGCTACGTCATCGACCAACTCGTGCAGCACCGCACCCGCGGCGACTTCCCTTACGGCACCGTGGTCATCAACATCACTGGCAGCTTCCTGCTCGGGCTGACGACCGGACTCGCACTGCACCAAGGGCTGGGCACCGACGCGACCTTGATCATTGGCACCGGGTTCGCCGGTGGGTACACAACCTTGTCCACTTGGGCATGGGAGACGCTCGCCCTCGCCGAGACCGGTGACGTCCTCGAGGCTTCGATCAACATCATCGGCAGCTTCGCCGCCGGACTCGCCGCCGCCGCGGCCGGCCTCGGCCTCGCCCTGCTGTAGGCCCGATCTGACTTCGTCCAGCGTCGAATGTTCGTGCCGTCAGCGCCGAAAAGACCACAGCTTGTTGCCGACGAAGTTGAGTGGCGTTACGAGGACGATCGCGATCGCCTGAGCCGCGATCTTGTCGACGCCGGACGAGACGAGCGCTGCGAGCACGCCGACATTCGCGCCGTACACGATCACGGAGACGATGAAGAATCGCATCCCCTGGATCCGAAGCGGCCGCGTTGCGCGCGAAATGTCCAGTTGCGGTTGCACCAGTAGTTCCAGCTCACGGCAAGCAGGAACGACGCTGTCGCCGCGGCCAGGTAGTGGAGCTTCGCTTGCTTCAGCAGCACCGTGTACGCAGCCAGGTTGACGACGTAACCGGACGTACCCACAGCCGCGAACTCGGCGAGCTGGATCCAATTGTCCCGGCGGTGAAGTGCTTCGGGGAGGTGCTCTGCCCGCACGCTCAACGACTCGTGACTGCTGGCCATGACGCGACTATGAAACGCAGCCGTGCCGGCGCCTAGGGCCGAACGTCCGCATCACGGCTTGGGCAATCCGACGCGAGTGTCCCCGGGGAGCCGCCGGCCGTGCCAATCGCACTCGACGTATCTCAGCGCCGGTGCACGATCACGTTGAAGTGGTAGGTGCCCATCCCTATCCCATGGCCCCAGGTCTCGAACCCGCCGCCGACACTTTCCAGCCACCAGCGGTTCTTGATCAGCCGATGGTGCTTCGCGTAAGCGAGGAATCGCCGCAAGTGGAGGTCGTTGACCGACGCCCGCGGGTGGACGATGCGGAAGATGATGAGCTTCCAGCACACGCCGAGCCGGCGGTCGCAGTGGATCCAGTGCGTGAAGTACCACCGGTGCCCGTCGATCTTCTTGGACCTGTGCCAGTTCCCGCCGCCGAACCCGTGATAGTTGATCCACACCATCAGCTCGGCGCCGTCTCGGGTCGACCGGCCGTCCGGGTCGTGCTTGTGCCTGCCTAGCCACAAATCGTAGGCGGCGTTCCACGACCCGTGGTCCACCGAGCGGGTGTGCCACGTGCTCTGCAGTGACTTGATGTCCCTAACTCGCAGCGGAAACGGGCTGTTCGGCGAGCACACGAACCAGATACAGCCCCGTGTGATGTCCGGATAGGCGGTGACGTCCCCATTCCGAGCTGGGGTGCGGGTGACCAGAAAACCAGTGCCTCCGGTGAGCTTGATGCACGCCGGCGGGCGGCTCTCCTTCGACACGTTGCGAACGAGGTAGCCGCGCCCGCGGGAATCATGCACGGCCACGCGAGCACCCGGCTCGCACATCGTCGTTCCAGCCGTCCCAGCCGTTCCAGCGGTCACCGCCGCCAAGGCCGTCCGGGCGTCTGCTGCCGCTGCGAACAGCCCGACGATCAACGCTGCGGTGACGGCCAAGGCGGTGAATGTGACAGCGACGGCCCGAACCGGCAGAGGCAGCCTCGACGCCGGTATACGCCTGCGGGACACCCTCGAATCGGCGCGCTTAAGCCAGACAGCATTCATCGAGAGTTCCCTCCCCCAGTTACAAATGTCGGTCGAGAATACCTGTGCCCCAGTAAGGGTCAATGGCACCGCGAAATACGCCCGATTTGACCGGAGCGATGCCCGAAACGTCCAGAACGGCATTCGCCCAAAACGTGCACAGGCAGATGGAGCAGCCTTAAGGCACCATTCCGCGACGTGCGTACGGCAAGGGCAGTCGCGCGCCTACCGGTTCCAGTTCGTTCAGGCGCTACACGTCGTAGTAGAGCTCGAACTCGTGCGGGTGCGGGCGCAGCCGGATCGGGTCGATCTCGTTGATGCGCTTGTAGCCGACCCAGGCCTCGATGAGGTCCTCGGTGAACACGCCACCTTCGGTGAGGAACTCGTGGTCGGCCTCGAGCGCGTCGAGCACCGCGCCGAGCGAGCCGGGCACCTGCGCGATCGACGCGGCCTCGTCCGGCGGCAGCTCGTAGAGGTCCTTGTCGATCGGTGCCGGCGGCTCGATCTTGTTCCGGATGCCGTCGACGCCGGCCATCAGCATCGCCGAGAACGCGAGGTACGGGTTGCACGCCGGGTCGGGGATGCGGAACTCGATGCGCTTGGCCTTGGCGTTCGTGCCGGTGATCGGGACGCGGATGCACGCCGAGCGGTTGCCGGAGCTGTAGACGAGGTTGACCGGCGCCTCGAAGCCCGGCACCAGGCGGTGGTAGGAGTTCACGGTCGGGTTGGTGAACGCGAGCAGCGACGGCGCGTGGTGCAGCAGGCCGCCGATGTAGTAGCGCGCGGTGTCCGAGAGGCCGGCATAGCCGAGCTCGTCGTAGAACAGCGGCGCGCCGTCCTTCCACAGCGACTGGTGGCAGTGCATGCCCGAGCCGTTGTCGCCGAACAGCGGCTTGGGCATGAACGTCGCGGTCTTGCCGTTGGCCCACGCGACGTTCTTGACGATGTACTTGAACTTGAGCACGTCGTCGGCGGCGGCGTGCAGGGTGTTGAACTTGTAGTTGATCTCGGCCTGGCCGGCGGTGCCGACCTCGTGGTGCGCGCGCTCGAGCTCGAGGCCGGCGTCGATCAGCGCGGTGCTCATCTGGTCGCGCAGGTCGGCGTAGTGGTCGACCGGCGGGACGGGGAAGTAACCGCCCTTGTACCGCGTCTTGTAGCCGCGGTTGCCGCCCTCCTCGACCCGGCCGGTGTTCCAGGCGCCCTCGATCGAGTCGATGTGGTAGTAACCCTCGTTCTGTGAGGTCTGGAACCGCACGTCGTCGAAGACGTAGAACTCCGCCTCCGGGCCGAAGTACGCGGTGTCGGCGATGCCGGTCGATCTGAGCCAGGCCTCGGCCTTGGCGGCCACCTGGCGGGGATCGCGCTCGTACGGCTCGCCGGTGCGCGGCTCGACGATCGAGAACGCCGACGTTGAGCGTCTTCGCCGCGCGGAACGGGTCGACGTACGCGGTCGCCGGGTCGGGAATCAGCTTCATGTCCGACTTGTGGATCGCCGCGAAACCGCGGATCGACGATCCGTCGAACATCGCGCCCTCGGTGAAGAAGTCCTCGGGCAGCGTTCGGGCCGGGACGTTGAAGTGCTGTTGCTGGCCGGGCAGATCGGTGAACCGGACGTCGATGAACTCCACGTCCTCGTTCTTGATGAAGTTCAGGACCTCGTCGGAACTGCTGAACATCGATCCTCCGTCGGCGGTTACAGGTGTCGTACCTGGCGTGCGAATAGCTGCGGTCTCCGCGCGTGTTTCGGGGATGTTCGCGACCGCGACTGCTGGACCGCGGGTCAACCTCGCACCACCGCGGTGTCGGTGTAGCGGTCGTGCAGGCCGCGGCCGTCCCGGTCGAAGACGACTGCAGGGACGAGCAGCATGAGCAGCACGGTGCGCAGCACCGCGCGCCACGGATTCGACGGCTTCGTTCCGGTCGACGCGGATGATGCGCAGGCCGAACAGGTACATGCCCAGCGTGCGGCCGGCCACCAGCATGCCGACCACGTAGTCGACGGCGAACGGGATCAGGCTCCAGTAGCCCGGCAGCCGGTCGCTGAAGCTGTGCTGGCCGCGGCTGGCGTTGATGCACGACCGACACGAACAGGGCCGCGACGAATGCCGACGCGATGGAGTCGACGATGAATGCCCCGATCCGCGCGCCGACGCCGGCGAGCGAGGCCCGGCCCGGACTCGCGGCAGGCCGAGCCGCTGGCCGCGGTAGGCCTGAGGCAGCCGGTCTTCGGCGCCGCTCATCGAGCTCAGCTGCGTCGCCGCACGGTGCGCTGCACGTTGCGCATCTTGGCGCCCTGCGGCATCGGCCCTTGCGGCACGGGCGGGCGCGGCGCCGCCGAGCGCAGCCAGCCGCTTGTCGAGCGCGCGACCTCCTGCTTGCTCAGGTTGTTCGGCAGCTTGAGCAGGTAGCGGTTCAGCTTGCCCAGGCGCATGTCGCCCTCGCCCGTGCCGACGGTGACGTCGTAGATCGGCGTGTCGCCGGCGACGCGGGAGATCTTCTTCTTCTCCTGCGCGATCAGCCCGCGGACCCGGTGCTGGGCGCCCTCGCCGACCAGCACGATGCCCGGACGTCCGACCAGGCGGTGCACGCGTCCAGATGGGTGGTGCCGGCGATGCCCTGGGTCAGCCGCCAGTCGCCCTTGAGCTGCTGCTGCAGCAGCCAGCCGGCCGCGCCGGGCTGGCCCTCGGCCTGGCCGTACATGCTGCCTGCGCACGGCGGCTGAAGACGAGCATGGCGACGATGAGAAGCCGAACACCGCGAACGGGATGCCGCACAGAGTCGAGTCGGTCAGCCAGCACACCAGCAGGTACAGGACCGCGGCGGCCAGGACGCCGAACAGGATCAGTGTACGGCAGGAACTTCGGGTCCTGCTTGCGGGTCAGGCTGAAGGCCTGCCCCATGCTGCGCCAGGTCTCGCGGCGGGACTGCTTCTTCGCGGCGCGTGCCGCTTTCTTCTCCTCGCGGGTGGGCTTCGCGGGCTTCGCTGCGCCTGCCGGTTTCGCCATGCCGTCAAGGATAGGGCCGCCCGAAACGTGCCTTTACGCCGACTGACTCGGTGTTACGTCGGTTTGGTGTTTATCGAAACGTTATGAATACTGCTCGGGATGAATAAAACAGCGACGACGACGGTGGTCAGTCGCGCTCGCCGCTCTCGCCGCCTTGCGTCGCTCCGGGTCAGGCCGGGCGCATGCCGCGTCGTCGCGCCCGCACGGGCATTTCACCAAGACGTTCCAGCACCGCGACGGGTCGGTGATGGTCACCGGGTTCGCTTTCGACCGCAGCCACCCGCGGACTCGATCCGGACTGTGTCGCGTGTGCGCTCGACCTGCATCCGCACCGTGCGGACCAATGACCGCAGCGCGCAGTTCGACCGGAACCAGCCGTCATCCGGACGGCACGCGTTCACCGTGCGCCTGCCGGCCAGCGTCCCGGCGTCGTGCTGAAGCTGCGCAGCTACGCGGGCAAGCCGAAGCAACTGTCGTGGGCTCGGGTCGAGACCCCCGGCGCCCGAGTGGTGGACATCGCCAAGCGCTACGTCGGCAAGGCGCGCTACGTCGACGGGCGGCGCGTCGCCGCAGTCGCGGCTTCGACTGCTCGGGCTACGCGCTCTACAGCTACCAGCGCGCCCAGGTGGCGCAGCCTGCCGCACAACGCAGATGCGCAGCGGCACGTCGCGCACATGCACCGCATCACGCGCGCCCAGGCCCGTCCCGGCGACCTGGTCTTCTACTTCAGCGGCGGATCGTGCCTATCACGTCGCGATCTACGCCGGACACGGCTGGCAGTACGCCGCCGCCGACCCGCAGGACGGCATCCGCTACCAGCGCATCTGGACCGTCGCCGTCGAGTTCCGAACCGACTGGCACTGACTGATCCGCCGAAGGCGGATCCCGATCTGGGCCGCTCGCTTCGCTCGGGCCCGTCTCGGGCTCCGCACCGCAAGCTCGCTTCGCTCGCGCGGCGGCGGGCTCGGACCGAACCCCGCTCGTCGCTGGCGCTCCTCGGGGGGCTTGATCCTCCGCTCGTCGGGTCGCGCCTTTGCCATTGGCATCAGTGATGGTCTCGGCGCGTCCGGCGACGCCCGAGAGCATCTGTGATCTCGTAACCAGGACGCGCGGGGGACGCGTCGTTACGCGCGGGCGGCCATGGCTTGCTGGTAGAGGCGGCCGGCGCGGTAGGACGACCGCACGAGCGGACCGCTCATCACGCCGGCGAAGCCGATCTCCTCGGCCTCCTCGCGCAGTTCGACGAACTCCTCGGGCTTCACCCAGCGGGTGACCGGGTGGTGCTTCGGCGACGGCCGCAGGTACTGCGTGATCGTGATCAGCTCGCAGCCGGCGTCGTAGAGATCCTGCAGCGCTTCGCTGATCTCGGCGCGCTCCTCGCCCATGCCGAGGATCAGGTTCGACTTGGTCACCAGGCCGTCGGCGCGCGCCGCGCGGATGACGTCGAGCGAGCGCTCGTAGCGGAACCCGGGACGGATCGACTTGAAGATGCGCGGCACGGTCTCGATGTTGTGCGCGAACACCTCCGGACGGCTCGAGAACACCTCGGCGAGCAGTTCCGGGATCGCGTTGAAGTCCGGCGCGAGCAGTTCCACGCCGGTGCCGGGGTTGACCTGGTGGATCTGGCGGACGGTCTCGGCGTAGAGCCAGGCGCCGCCGTCGACCAGGTCGTCGCGCGCGACGCCGGTGATCGTCGCGTAGCGCAGGCCCATCGTCTGGACGCTCTCGGCGACCCGCCGCGGCTCGTCGCGGTCGAGAGCGCTGCGGCTTGCCGGTGTCGATCTGGCAGAAGTCGCAGCGCCGGGTGCACTGGTCGCCGCCGATGAGGAAGGTCGCCTCGCGGTCCTCCCAGCACTCGTAGATGTTGGGACAGCCCGCCTCCTGGCAGACCGTGTGCAGCCCTTCGCGCTTCACCAGATCCTTCAGCTCGGTGTACTCCGGGCCCATCTTGGCGCGGGTCTTGATCCACTCTGGCTTGCGCTCGATCGGGACGGCGGCGTTGCGCTGCTCGATGCGCAGCATGCGGCGGCCGTCCGGCTGTACCGCAGTCACGCCAACACCTCTGCGTTCGTCAGGGCCGGGAGGTGCGCGCTCGACGATCGGCAACACCTCGGCGACGGTCACGTCCCGTCCGAGTTCCTTGGACAGGGACGTGACGCCGGCGTCGGTTATTCCGCACGGGACGAACGTGTCGAAGAAGCTCAGGTCCGGGTCGCAGTTGAGGGCGAAGCCGTGCAGCGTGACGCCGCGCGCCACCCGGATGCCGATCGCGGCGATCTTGCGGTCCGGCCCGCGGTCATCGGCCGGCACCCACGCGCCGCTCCGGCCCTCGACCCGAGCTGCGACGACGCCGAGTTCGGCGCAGACCTCGATGAGCACGCCCTCCAGCCGCCGCACGTAGGCGACGACGTCGATCGGATCGGGCAGCCGCACGATCGGGTAGCCGACGAGCTGGCCCGGCCCGTGCCAGGTGATCTTGCCGCCGCGGTCGACGTCGATCACCGGCGTGCCGTCGAATGGGCGCTCCCACGGCTCGGTGCGCTTGCCCGCGGTGTAGACCGACGGGTGCTCGAGCAGCAGCGCGGTGTCGGGCACGGCGTCCGTCGGCCACCGCCTCGTGCAGCTCGCGCTGCCGGGCCCAGGCGGCCTCGTAGGGCACCAGCCCGGCGCGGATCATCCGCAGTTCACGCACGCCCTCTACGGTACTCAAGGCGCCGACCCGGCATCTGCCCAGGACAAATGTCAGGGGTTATTCGGGGCGAAACCCCATCGATAGCTGTCGGCAGCCTCTCGGTACGGTTTGCGCCTATCTACATCCGGAGGAGAGTCATGACCAAGCTCGACGAGGTGCGCGACACTCAGTGCGCCCAAGCCTCGCCGACCACGCACGGTGTGGGTCCTCGCCGCCCTCGCGGCCGTGTTCTTCCTGATCGGCCTCGGCGGTGGCTCGTTCCAGGGCAAGCTCGCCGACGTCCAGAAGAACGACAACTCGTCGTTCCTGCCGAGCTCGGCCGACTCGACGAAGGTCTCCAACGAGTCGGAGAAGTTCAACCACGGTGCAGACGATCCCGGGCTTCGTCGTCTACCAGCGCGACGGCGGTCTCACCGCGGCCGACAAGGCAGAAGATCCAGGCCGACGCCGCGAAGTTCAAGGACGTGAGCGGGGTCGCCGGCGACCAGGTCGGCCAGCCGCAGTACAGCACCAGGATCGTCGCCGCGGTCGTCGGTGCCGCTGATCGGCAAGGCAACGGCAAGAGCGAGACCGGCCCCCGACCTTGTGGACACTGAGAAAGCCGTGCTGCAAGATCGCGCGCGCCGGTGCGCCGCCCGGACTCGTCGTGCACAGCGCCGGCGCCGGTGGCGTACTTGTCGCGTTCATCGACGCGTTCAGCGGCCTCGACGGCACCCTGCTGCTCGCCGCCGGGCTCGTCGTCATCGTGATCCTGCTCTTCGTCTACCGCAGCCCGGTGCTCTGGTTCTTCCCGCTGTTCAGTGCCGCCCTCGCGCTCGGCGCCGCGGCGCTGGTCATCTATCCGCTCGCCAAGCACGACGTCATCACCCTGAACGGGCAGAGCCAGGGCATCTTGTCGGTCCTGGTGATCGGCGCCGGCACCGACTATGCGCTGCTGCTGGTCAGCAGGTATCGAGAAGAGTTGCACGAGTTCGACAGCAGGCTCGACGCGATGATCGTCGCGTGGAAGGCCGCCGCCCAGCCGATCGCCGCATCGGCGGTCACCGTCATCCTCGGCCTGATCTGCCTGACCGTCGCCGACCTCAACTCCACCGCTGGTCTTGGCCCGGTCTGCGCGATAGCCATCGCCTGCACCGTCACGGTCATGCTCACCGTGCTGCCGGCGCTGCTCGTGCTCTGCGGGCGATGGATCTTCTGGCCCAAGCGGCCTCGCGTCGACCACCAGACCGACCTCGCCACGCACGGCCTGTGGGGACGGATCGCGGCTGGGGTCGCGCGCAAGCACCGTCCGCTCTGGATGATCACCGGCGCCGTGCTGGTCGGCTGCGTCATCGCGATCACCGGGCTGAAGACCCAGGGCTTGTCCACGATCGACGGCTTCACGAACAAGCCCGACGCGGTCACCGGTCAGCACATCTACGACGCGGCGTTCCCGAATGCGAAGGGTGCCGGCGCGCCCGCGGACATTCTCGTACAACGCCGGCCAGACCGATGCGGTCCTCGCCGCGGTCAAGCAGGTACCCGGTGTCTCGCACGCAGCCAACGGTGTGTGCGTGCAGGTCGACTACGCGAAGGCAGCGGCGGCGCTGAGCAAGCTGACCCCTGCGCAGCGGCAACAGGCCACCGCGCAATTCGGCTCGCAATGCCCGCCCGCGGCGTTCCAGGTGCAGCCGGTCGACGGGAAGTTGCTGGTCGCGGCCACCCTGAACTACAGCTACGACAGTCAGGCCGCCTACAGCACGATCAAGGCGATCCGCGCCGCAGTCGGCAAGGTGCCCGGCGCCGACGCGCTGGTGGGCGGAAGTTCCGCGACCAACCTGGACATCCAGGACGCCTCGCGACACGACCGCAACGTGATCATCCCGCTGGTGCTGCTGGTGATCCTGATCGTGCTCGGACTCGTGCTGCGCGCGTTGCTCGCACCGCTGCTGCTGATCGCAACGGTCGTGCTGTCCTTTACTGCGTCGCTGGGTGTCAGCGCGTTGTTCTTCAACCACGTGTTCCACTTCGCCAACGCCGATCCCGCGTTCCCCTTGTTCGCGTTCGTATTCCTTGTCGCGCTAGGCATCGACTACAACATCTTCCTGATGACCCGCGTGCGTGAAGAAACGCTGCAGTTCGGCACGCGGGAAGGAATCGTGCGCGGGCTCGCAGTCACCGGTGGCGTGATCACCTCGGCCGGTGTCGTGCTGGCCGCGACGTTCGTCGTGCTGGGCGTGCTACCGATCGTCTTCCTCGCCGAGCTCGGGTTCACCGTCGCCTTCGGCGTCCTGCTCGACACGATCGTCGTGCGGTCGATTCTCGTTCCGTCATTGAGCTACGACATCGGCAGGAAGATCTGGTGGCCGTCGAAGCTGTCGGCGGCGAGCGCGAAGGACTGACGCGCTACAACCGCCGCGTCTCGAGCGCGGTCTCGACGGCATCGCCGTTGGGGCCGCGCTCGACGAAGTAGGCGCCCTTGTCGTCCTGCTCGCTCACCGCCTCGACGAACTCGGTGCCGCGATACACGATGCCGACTCCGTCGTCGGTCGCGTAGCCGGCGGGCAGCGTGCCGTCGGCGATGAGTTGCTGGAACAGCGGGCGGCGCTGGTCCTCCGAGTCGTAGTGCACTCCGTTCGAGTACGGAACGAAGCCGAGCCCGTCGGTCACCGCCCGCAGTTCGGGACCGAACGAGTCGGTGGTGCCCCCTGACGTGCCAGCAGATCGATCCGGCGCTGACGCCGGTGAGTACCACGCCGGCCTGCCACGCGGTTCGCATCGCGTCATCGACCTCGTGCAGCCGCCACATCGCGAGTAACCCGGCCACGCTGCCACCGAATACCCAGATCACGTCCTGCTCCAGTAGGTGCGCGGTGATGTCTTCGACGTTGGGCATCGTGAACAGCGCGAGATGCGAGGGTTGCAGCCCGCGCGCGAGCGCGGCGCTGTAGAACGTCGTGATCACGTGCGGGTTGTCGCCGCACGCCGTGCAGACGAAACAGACTCGGGGGGCGCGTCCGGTGACGCCGGACAGGTCGATGGCGTAGTCGGTGAGCTCGCCGATCTCCCACGGCGTGCGCTGTCCGGGCCGCAGGCCACCGGAGGTGGCCAGGATCGTCGGTGCGTCAGCGGGCATTGCCCAACGGTAGAGCGTTAGCGCAGGTGCTTGCGCAGGTAGTCGATGTCGGCGCCCTGACCGTCCGGACCGCCCGGTGTCTCGACGATGACGTCGCAGCCGGCATCGCGGCACACCGCTGCGATCAGTTCCGAGTCGAACTCGCCGGAGTCGAAATTCGCGTGCCGGTCGGCGCCCGAGTCGAACACGTCACGCGAGTTGTTCGCGTGGACGAGATCGATGCGCCCGGTGATCGCCCGGACCCGGTCGACGATGTCGTCGAGCGGTTCGCCGCCGGCCCAGGCGTGGCAGGTGTCGAGCACGAAGCCCGGGCTCGTACTCGCCCACGGCGTCCCACAGCATGGCGAGCCGGTCGAAGCGCCGGGCCATCGCGTTGTCGCCACCCGCGGTGTTCTCGATCAGGATCGGCAGCGGGAACCCGCCTTCGTCCTTCGCCCGCTCGAAGGTCTTGCGCCAGTTGTCGAAGCCGACGGCCGGATCGTCCTTCGCCGTGACGTGCCCGCCGTGCACGATCAGACCCTTCGCGCCGATGCTCGGCGGCAGCCTCGGCGTGCTGGCTGAGGATCTTGCGACTCGGGATCCGGATCTTGTTGTTCGTGCTCGCCACGTTCACCAGGTACGGCGCGTGGATGTAGATCGTGAGATCGGTGGCCCGCAACGCGTCGGCATGCTCGTGCTCGACCGGCTTCTTCCAGCCTTGCGGATCGGCCAGGAAGAACTGGATTGCCTCGGCACGGGTCGCCTCGGCAGCAGTCAGCGGATCGGACGAGTCGACGTGGGCACCGAACAAGGCCATGCGTCCAGCCTAGGACCGAACGCCGACATCGGACCGGTGTGATGCATCGCCTTGCGGTGGCGTGTGAGGACAATGTGAAGTATCTTCCTAGGAAGATACTTCCTGGACAAATAAGTGTGACGGTCCTACGGAGCAACCCTGCTGCAGAGGACGTCATGAATCGAACTGCTCCGGTCATCGCCGGCACCGCGCTGCTCATCGCAGTCGCAATTGCCCCGGCCGCGGTCACCTCGGTCGGCCCGTCCACGAGCCTGTGCGCCGACGCCGCTGCTGGTCATGCCACCTGTTACGCGCAGTTGCTGACCGGCTCGGCGCGCAAAGCCGGCACCCCAGCAGGATTCGGTGCGACGGCGATCCGCTCGGCGTACCACCTGTCGCGATCGGCCGGTAAGGGCAGCACGGTCGCCATCGTGACCGCCTACGACGATCCCAGCGCGCAGTCCGACCTCGCGACCTATCGCCGCAAGTACCAATTGCCCGCGTGCACGCGGGCAAATCACTGCTTCCGCAAGGTGAATCAGCGCGGCGGCGCAGCACTGCCGAAGACCAATGCCGACTGGGCTGCCGAGACGAGCATTGACATCGAGATGGTTTCCGCAGCATGCCCGCGCTGCAGGATCCTTATCGTCGAGGCCGACACCTCCTCGATGGTCGATCTGGGCAAGGCGGTCGACTACGCGGCAACGCAGCACGTCGATGCGATCAGTAACAGCTACGGCAGCAGTGACTTCACCCAGCGCGCCGCCTACAACCACCCAGGGATCGCCGTTGTCGCTGCGGCGGGCGATACCGGCTACGGCGCAGGCGCACCGGCCGCGTTCGGCACCGTCATAGCGGTCGGCGGCACCACGCTGAGACGGGCCGACAATGCACGAGGCTGGACCGAAACCGCATGGAGCGGCGGTGGCAGTTCGTGTGCGCACTCCGCAGCCAAACCGGCCTGGGAAGTGGGTACCCGATGCGCCGGGAAGGTCGTTGCAGACGTGTCAGCGGTCGCTGACCCGAATACCGGAGTAGCGGTGTATCTCGGGATGCGGCTTTACGGCGTGGTCGGGTGGCAGATCAGTGGCGGCACCAGCGTTGCGGCTCCGATCATCGCCGCGGTCTACGCGATGTCCGGCCGGACGGCGGGTTATCCGGCGGCATACACCTGGGCGCATGCACGGCACCTCAACGACGTCACGAAGGGCGCCAACGGCTCGTGCTCGGTCGCCCTCTGGTGCCACGCCGGCAGGGGTTGGGACGGGCCTACCGGACTGGGAACGCCTAACGGCACGTCGGGATTCTGACTCCTATTGCGGACGCAGTCGTCGCCGTTTGCTTTACATTTCTTTGACATTAGTGTGAAGTCCGCTTACGGTGAGGTCAGGAACCCCCCGGAGAGATGTAAACGGCTTCAGGCCCCTTGCTGCAGATCAGTTGTAGCGACTCTCTCTCGAAGGCGTGACCCCCCGCATGCGCTACTTGCCTACCCCTGTGATCGTCGGCTCGGTACTCGCCCTCGCCGGCGCAGTGCTGTTGTCGAGTGCGAACTCCGCGACAGCAGCACAACCTTCGGTCGGGCTCGGCGTCGCCGCCAGGTTCGTCGTGCTCGCCCACACCTTGGTCAAGAATACTGGCCCGACAGTGCTCACCGGCGATCTCGGCGTAACCCCATCCGGGACGACAACCGGCGTTGACAGCCTGCCGGGTCCGGCGACCATCAACGGAAACGAGCACATCAACGACGGCGTCGCCGCGACTGCACGAGCCGATCTCACGACCGCGTACATCGATGCGGCCGGCCGACAGCCGGAGACCCCGATCGGCCCACAACTCAACGGTCGGACATTCGGGCCCGGCGTGTACACCGGCGGCGCTCTGAACCTGAGCGTGGGCGGCACGGTGACCCTCAACGGTCACAACGACCCTGCAGCGGTGTTCATCTTCAAGGCGGCGAGCTCGCTGATCACGATGACCAACAGCAAGGTGGCACTCATCGGCGTCAATCCCTGCAATGTCTACTGGCAGGTCACCAGCTCGGCCACGTTGGGCGTGGGCTCGTCGTTCGTCGGCACCGTCATGGCGCTGACTTCTGTCGTTGCGCAGACCAGTGCGACGATAGAAGGTCGCCTCCTAGCGCGAAACGGCAGCGTAACCCTTGACACCAACACGATCAGCCGCCCGATCTGCACCGTGGTCAATCCGACGCCAACCCCGACACCGACGGCCACGAAGACCAAGCCGGGCGGCGGCGGCTCGTCCACCCCTGGCGGCGGCGGCTCGTCCACTCCTGGTGGTGGCACCTCCCATCCAGGTGGCGGCTCGTCCCACCCGAACGGTGGTCCGTCCACACCGCGCACGCACAGCCCGGGCGTGCCGTTGCACTCGCCGCCCACCTCGACCACCCCGCACGGCTCGACCAGCCCGCCGCACGGGACCCCGTCAACGCCAGGTCAACCGCCGCACCTGGCCAGGACCGGAAATGACAACGCCAACCTGACCATCGTCGGCGTGCTCGCAATCGTCGTCGGCGGCCTGCTGCTGCTGGTCACCCGCCGAACGCGATTCCGCGGACCGCGTCACCACTGACCCCCGCAAGAACACTGATCAGCCGGGCCTCGCTTGATCGCGAGGCCCGGCTGGTCGGCGTTTACGGCTGTGGATAACCGCGTCGCGCCGGCTTGGCTCGCTTAGCGTCGGTGCATGGCGCGCGCGGAGTTCCGGATGTCCGGCTACCGGGTCGAGGAGCTGCTCGGCGCCGGATCGTCTGGCGAAGTCTGGCGCGCGCGGGTGAGTGCGACCGGCGGTGCCGTCGCGTTGAAACGGATCTGGCTGTCCGATCCGGCCCAGCGCAAGGCAGCGTTGTCCGAAGCCGCGATGCTGTCGACGCTCGAGCATCCGCATCTGATGAAACTGCACGAGGTCCGGCACGTCGACGACGCGATCGTGCTCGTCCTGGATCTCGCTGCGGGCGGGTCGCTGGCGTCATTGCTCGCGCGGCGCGGACGGCTGACGGTCGGGGAGGCGATCACCACGATCGCACCGATCGGCGCCGCGCTGGCCTATGCCCACCACAGCGGTGTGGTGCACGGCGACGTGTCCAGCGCGAACATCCTGTTCACCGACGCCGGGTTGCCGCTCCTCGCCGACCTCGGGGTGGCCCGCCTGCTCGGCGACACGCATCCCGTACGCACGACGCCGGCCTACGCCGACCCGGCGGTGGCATCAGGTGCGTTGCCTGGCCCGACCAGCGATGTGTTCATGCTCGGCGCGGTTGCGCTACATGTGCTCACCGGGTCGCCCGCGTGGCCCGGCGCCGACCCGGGCGAGGTGTTCGAAGCGGCCGCGACGGGCGAGCAGCCCGACTTCGACGCGCGGATGGACCGCGCAGGAGTTCCTGAACCAGTGCGAGCGGTCGTCGCGCGAGCATTGTCGGTAGAACCCGGATACCGCGGCACAGCTGCTGATTTCGCACTCGACCTGCGGCACGCTGCCGACCCGGTCGCGGTGGAGCTGTCCGCCGGACGGCCTCGGGTCACGGTCTCCGCTGCAGGTCGAGTCGAGTCGTGGCCGCTCGAGTCGGTGCCGGCCGTCGCCGCGCATTCGGAGTCGACCGGCCCGCGCCCAGCGTTTGCGAGCGAGCAGCCGGCTACGTACGGAGTCCGACCGCCGTCGCCGTTCGCGGCACCGGTGGCGCGGCACCTGGCGCGCTCACGTCCGCGGATCGCCACCGGCTTCGGCGTGTGCGCCGTGCTGCTCGCCCTGCTCGTCCTGTCAGCGGTGTGGTGGTGGCCGTTCGGGAGCGCGAACCACCCTCGTGCCCAATCATCGTCGGTCGCGCACGTCGGGGCAGCACCGACGGTGAACGTCGGCGACTGCAGCTCCGTCGCCGACGCACGCGGCGGGTGTGCCACTGGACGCCCCGCACACCCGGCGGGTGCTGGCCGCGCTGGATGCCACTCGATCGCGCGCGTTCGCGCACCGCGATCCGGCGCTGCTGACCTCGATCTATGCATCGCCGACGCTGCTGGCGCGCGACCGCGCGCAGTTGCTCGCGATCGTGCCGTCCGGATGCGGGTTGCACGGTGTGCGCACTCGGTTCAGCCAGGTCGTGATGATGTCGCGTTCACTTGCGATGGCGCGAGTGCGCGTGGCATCGGCACTCGCGCCGTCGCGGCTGGTCTGTGCAGGGACGGTGACGGGACATGCGCCCGGAACGGGGATCATCGCGCTCAAGGTGACGTTGGTTCGTCGCGCTGGTCGTTACCAGATCGCCGCCGAGACGAATCGGCATTGATGCGGTCATATCGCGGCATCAAACCTGCCTCGGCCGAGCACGTGTGTCGAAGTCAGTAAGCCGCACCGTCATCTGAACGCAGGTGCGGCCAGTCGTCAGCTGCGGCGCGAACGAGATCGGCCAGTTCGGCGACGGATCGTCCATCGGTGTCGACACATGCGTGCGCGAGGTCGGACCCATCGAGTGCGTCCGCCTCGGCCGCAGCTTCGCGTGCCATCTGCTCGAGCGTTTCGGTGGGCAGTCCAACCGACGCACCCGGTAGCGCCGGACCTTGTCCGCGACCGCGCGCAAGGATTCGTTCCCGCAACGTGGCGTGGCTGGCGCGCAGCCGGATGAGCGTCGACGCCGTATCAGGCACTTGCGCGAGGTAGAGCGGGACGAGCTCTGGGACTTCGGCGCCACCGCAGACGATGAGGCAGCGCGCCCCGAACCGTCGGTACGTTGGCCACACCGCACCGAGGTTGGCCGCCTTCACCCGATGGTTGTCGGGGTCGTCGTGCGGCTGCGGGTAACACAGCCCCATCTGGTCGAGATCGATGTACCCGGACTTGATGCCGTTTCGGTAGAGCCCGGTGAAGATCGCCCAGCCCACGCTGGACTTGCCGACACCGGACGGCCCGATCAACCAGAGCAGCGGCGTCATCATGTGCGCAGACGTTCCTCGATTCCGGAGATCGAGATCAACACCTTTTCCGCACTGGATCAGTCTCGTCGTCCTTGGGTGCACTCCTGCCAAGCACCCTGCACGATGCCTGCCGATCCGAATTGCGGAGTCATACTGCTGGTGTGCGGACCATCGATGACAGGCTGGCCGCGATCCGAGCGAGGCTCGACGAGACGCAGTCGGCGTTGCGCGACGGGACTGACGTCGTCATCGACGGCGGACTCGAGTACGCCCAGCACGACCCGGTGAGGGTTTGGATCCGCAAGCGCGGCCGCCGCTTTGATCTGGCCGATGACGCGACTGCAGTCGCCCGCGCTGGAAGGCCGACAGGATGGCTGAAGGTCAGTGACCGAGTTGTTGCCGAACAGGGCTTCAACATCAATCGCCGCGGCGTGATTTTCGTACCTGCGGTCGAGGGACGTGACATTGCCGCCCTGGTCTGCCGGCTCGCCGAAATCTCTCGCAGCGTCTACCTCACCCTGCTCGAGTACTGACGAATTCGCGCTCGCGCGCTGCTACTGACCGTCCTGTTCATCGCCCGGCTCAGCGGCGGGCGCGCCAATCGCTCGCCGGTCGTCCTCCTTGCCCGCACCGATGTTTCCGCGAAGCGAGTCGAAGATCGCCAGGCCCTGCCCGACCAAGCCAGAAACGACGTCGGACAGGCCGTCCGAGCCGTTCAGCAGAGTGACGTTGGCATTCGCGAGGCCGCCCGCCGCCTTTTCGACGATGAGCGGAAGTTGTTCGATCAGCAGTTGGTCGAGCGCGACTCGATTGCTCGACGCAGCCGCGGTCGCCTGAATCTGAGTGCGTTCTGCATCGGCCCGAGCGAGGATTCGGACGCGTTCGGCCTCGGCCTCTGCCGGCTTGACGACCTCGGACACAAGCTGTTGCTGGCGTAATTCCGCCTGGCGCTGAGCAAGTCTGGTCTGTTCATCGATGACCTCTTGCTGGGCCTGCGCTTGAGCCAACGGCCCTGCCTGCGACGCCTTCTGCTCGGCCGCCTGCGTCTCCGCCGCATAGCCGGCACGGGTGACTGCCGTGTCGCGCTCGAACTCGGCCTGCTTGCGCAGCGACTGCTGCTGGGCTTCCGCCGCAGCCTGATCCGCAGCCGCCTGCGCGATCTGGGCAGCCTGCTGGATTCTGGCGTTGTGCGGCGCGGCCATCGCCTTGATGTAGCCCAGCCCACCGTCGTCGATCGACTGGATCTGCAGGGCATCGACGATCAGGCCGATCTTCGCCATCTCTTCCTTCGATCCTTCCAGGACCTCGGAGGCAAGTTTCTGGCGTTCGGTGATGATCTCCTCGACTGTCATCGAGCCGATGATCGAGCGCAAGTGCCCGGCGAAGATCCGGCCGGTGAGGGTCGCCATCTGGTTCTGGTCCGACAGAAATCGCTGTGCCGCGTTGACGATCGACTCCTGGTCATTGCCGATCTTCGCTGCGATGACCGCCTTCACGGTAAGCGCGATGCCCTGCTTGGTGACGCACGGCTCGTTGACCTCTGCCTCGAACAGCGACAGCGTCAGATACGCATACTTGCGTACGAAGGGCGCAACGAAAGCGCCGTGGCCGGTGACCACGCGAAACGGCGCGTCCCCCCGCGACTTGCCACCCGAGATGAGCATCGCCTCGTCGGGGGACGGAACGTGGTATCCGAACATCGTTGACAGATCTCCTTCAGCTCAAAGCTCAAGTAGGGATTCGATCGGATCGGCCCAGGGCAGCACGATCACCGAGCGCGGTCCGAGCGTCTCGACGATGATCACCGGCTGCCCCTTGGCCAACGGAGCCGCAGAACGCGCTATGAAAGTCTCGGTTCCACCTCTGATCCGGACTTCGACTTCGCCAGGGCCGTCCTCGCCACGAGTCGCTGTCGTGATCCGCCCAGCCAACCCGATCGGTGAGCTATCAGGAGCTGTCACCGAAGATCAAGTCGAGTTGCGACACGCATGATCGTCACGGCCGAAATGCTACTACCGCACCATGGCCGTTCCAGCCGTGAGTTCGCGACCACCAGCGCTGCCACGCCGACGGTGTTTCCGGGGATCAAATGCGCCGGTGCCACCCGACAGCCGTACAGCGGTCCCGCGCGTTCGCGTGTGTCAGGCTATCCTGACAGGGTGGCTAGGAGCGCGAATCCGTGGAAGGGCGGCAGGCGGGCCTGGGAACGCCTCAATGGCTGGCATCAGGACGCCGCCGCCGCGGTTCCCGGCCATCCGGACGACGGCGACCGAGCCCTCGATGCCCTCGCCGACGTCGGTCTCGTCCGACGCCTGCTCGACCAGGCGGAGCTGGTCGCGGTCCGCACCGCTCGTAAGCACGGGAAGTCATGGGCGGAGATCGCCACTCGGCTCGGCGTGACACGTCAGTCGGCATGGGAGCGCTGGCGTGACCTGGACGAGCGGGCGATGCCTGAGCCGACCGAGACCTTGTCGCGGCGTGAGCTTGTGCTTGAAGTCGAGGCTGCTGCCGCGGCCGAACAGGCGGCCGAGCGAGTGGCAGCCGCCCAAGCTGCGAGCGTTGAAGCGGCCCAGCGGGAGGCGCAGAGTCGACGTCGTCAATCATCGGTAACGGTGCCCAACGTGATCGGGATGTCCTGGGACGATGCCCGCCACAAGCTCCTCGAAGTCGGTCTGGTTGGTGTTGGCCCTGATCCGGACGGGCCGCCGCTGACTGCCTCGGGATGGCCCGGCGGCATTGTGACCGATCAGAGTCCCGAGTCGGGCGCGAAGGTGCCGCGAGGTACGCCGGTCACGTTGTGGGTCGAGCGCGGCGGCGGGTCCGGCGTACGTGAACCGCGCCGTCCGAAGCCCGAGCCCAGAGCCGGACGCGCGATGCGCGATGAGTTGAGCGACGAGGCCGTCGGCTGATTGTCGCGGCTACCGGTAGCCCTCGGGCCGTTCGATGGCGAATCGTCTGCACAGCAGGTCGACATCGTGACGATCGGTATCGCGCGGCGCGTAGCCGAGGTGGCATTGCACAGCCCACTCGGCACGGTCACATCGCACTTCCACGCCGGCGATCGCACCGTGTCCAGACACATCGTGGTCGGTGAACCCAAACGGCGCCGTGACGCTGCCGTAGTGCATGCGACCCGCGCCAATCTGTTCATACAGGTGCAGGTCAACTCGCCGTGTATGCCCGTCGTGCAGCACGAAGTTCCATGGACGATCGCCTGGCCACGGGTAGACCCGATCCACGCCAAGTTCGACGAACGCGGCGAACAATGCCTCGAGTGCGGGCGCCTCGACCCAGAGGTCCAGATCGGAGTGCCGCCTCGTCTGCTCGCCCAGGAGCGCATCGACCGCCCATCCTCCGGACACGCACGCATCCACACCGCGGGCCTTCAGCGCCGTAATCAGCATGACTGCTTGGTCGGCAGGCATTTCATGCATCGTCATGCCGAAAGAGTTCCAGAAGGAGCAACTTGTCTTGGCCGACGGAATGCGATCAGGCGCCATCATGCAGCCAACCTTCACCGCACTCGTCCTCGACTAGCGTCGTGGTGTGGCTGATGGAGCGGCGCGGACCATGCGAGCGTCCGATCTGGTCGTCAGGCCGGGAGACCGCGTAACGGCCGCGGGGACTTTCGTCCGACGTGATGACGGCGACTGGCTCGACCTGGCGCAGGTCCACGACTTGATGTTTCATCCACCCACGTGGAAGTCACACGTATCCGTTCGCGTCGTCGGGGTCGACGCCGACACCATTCCGGGTGAATGGAACTCCGACGCGGTGATGGTCATGCCACGTCGGGTGCGGGTTGAGGGTGTTTGGCTGGACGACGTCATCACCGTCGAACGTCAATCGGAAGTCAGGCGCGCCACGGATCCGAGAAATCTGTCGTTCACGATCCCGGCTCCGCCTGGCGGGTGGGATAGCTCGGCGGAGTCGCAATATGTCGACGGACTTGATCGATTGCGGGCGTCCGGAGCGATCGTGCGTGATCAATGGCGGCGGCATGGCAGCGGCGCACTGTTGCTGTGTGTCGCTGCCGGTGACGTCGACCTTGTCGAAGAGGCACTCTCCTGGCAATTGCCTCGGCGGCTGTGTGTGGTGCACAGCCGCTATACCGCTGAGCAGGTCCGGGAAGTCGAGGCAGCGTTCCGTGATCACGCCCGGGAGTGGTTCTTCGAGATCTGGAGCCCTAACGGCATGGACGCGGATTGCCAGCCGTACGCCGAAGCCCATCTGCTGCGCGTCACTGACGACCTTGCCGCATGGGTCGACACGCTGCCCGATGGCCTTGTCACGCTGTATCCCACGATGAAGCCGGCCTGAAGTCCGGCCGTAGTGACGCTCCTGCCGTTACGCCTCTTGGGAATGCACGGTGCGTCGCGCTGCGTTGGCGCAACATGCAGGTAGAGATCTGGTCGGACATCGTCTGCCCGTGGTGTTACATCGGCAAGCGCAACTTCGAGCGGGCCTTGGACCTGGTGGACTTCCGGGACGACGTCGCGGTGACCTACCGATCATTCGAGCTCGACCCGACGGCGCTGAGCGACAGCACTGTGCCGACCCGTGACCTCCTCGCTCGGAAGTACGGCATGACGCATGACCAGGCCGATCAGGCTCAGCTGCAGATGGAGCAGCGAGCCGCATCGGTAGATCTCACCTTTCGGATGGCCGAGCTTGAGAGCGGCAACACCCGCGACGCCCACCGCCTGATCCACCTGGCCAACGAGCACGGCCGGCAAGCATCGATCGTCGAAGCGCTGCATCGTGCCTACTTCACCGAGCAACGCTCGGTGTTCACCCACGAGTCGCTTACCGAGATAGCGGTTGAGGCGGGGCTCGATCGCAACGACGTGACACGGGTGCTTGAAAGTGACGCGTACGAGTCCGAGGTATCCGCCGACGAGGCGATGGCGCGCTCGTTCGGCGCAACCGGCGTGCCATTCTTCGTCATCGACCGACGTTTCGGCATCTCCGGTGCTCAGCCCGCAGAGGCGATCGCGGAGGTCCTTCAGCGAGCGCGGGCAGAGTCGGTCGCCTAGTCAGGTCGCCACAGTGTGCAACCACTACCGAACCGTGCTCGAGCTGTAGCGGCTACCTCGACACGCGGTACCGCAGCGCGAGGCAGTTGGCATTGACGTGGGTGTCGACCAGCGACATCGGCACGTCAACCTCCGGAAAGAACGTTCGTCCCGCGCCGACTGCAACCGGCACGACGCGAAGCCACACCTCGTCGACGATTCGGGCAGCCAGGATTGCCCGGGCCACCGAGAGACTTCCCCACCACGATGATGTCGCCCGGATACTGCCCGGCCAGACGGCGGGTCACCGTCGCGGCATCGCCGCGTTCGACGGTCGCGGGCTGAAGGTCGCCCCACGGCGCGATCGCCAAGTTGTTCGAAAGCACGTGCTTCGGAAGCCGGTTCACACTCGCGGCAGGGCTCTGCCCGGGCCAGTAGTCGCTGAACTCGCGGTAGGTCGTCGCGCCGAGCAGGACGGCCGAGACCTGCGTCATTCGCTCAGGGCTGCCGACCGATGAGACCACGTCTTCTCGATCCTCGAAGAAGTCGATCGCCCCGCCGGCGCGCGCGGCGAAGCCATCGGCGGACACGATCTCGTCAACGATGATCACGGTTGCTCCCGTTCCACAGCTCGGCATGCCCTTTCCGATGATGTCGAAGCCAGTCTGCGGATTTAGACACAGACTGAATGGCGTTGCCGGGTCGGTGACCGATCTTCGGTGCTCAGAATGGTGGCGGGTCGGGTGGTGGTTCGGGTTCGGGGTTGAGGAGGGGTGATTCGGGCCAGGGGTCGGGTGGTTTGGTGTAGTGGCGGCCGGCGGGGCTGGTCCAGCGGGTGACCCGGTGCTGGTCGACGGTGACGGTCCAGCCGTAGTCGTGTTTGGCGTGGTGGTGTCGGCAGCACAGGCCGTGCAGGTTGGTTTCGATGGTGTTGGTCCCGTCCCACGCTTCGATGTGGTCCAGTTCGCAGGTGCAGGTTCTGCGGTTGCAGCCGGGCATGCGGCAGGTGCGGTCGCGCAGGATGACCTTGTCGGTGAGGGCTTGGGAGGGTTCGTAGCTGGTGGAGCAGTCGGCCAGTTCGCCGAGCGGTCCGATCACCGCTCGGCGGATGGTGGCGGACGGGTCGGTGAGGGTGTCGCGGCACAGGGTGGCGGGGATCGGGCCGTAGCCGAGCAGTTCACCGGGCAGGTCGGACAGTCCCAACGCGATGTCGAGCGGCACGAGTAGGTGCACGGTCGGTCGCCGGCCGTGTTGGCTGGGCAGCTGGGCGGTGCTGGTGTGGTTCAGGACGAGGTCGGCCAGGGTGTCGGCGCGGCGCGCATCAGCACTGCGCGTGTCGCCACCGGCGCCGGCTCCGGCGGTTCTGCCGGCTTTGCCGGCGAGGGCGGCGATGCGGGTCATCATCGCTTCGGCGGTGACCGCGTCGTGGATCGAGTACAGCCCGGCCATCCCGTCGGGCAACCCCCGCAGCCACACCCCCCGCCCGGCCTTGGCCTGCTGGTGGCGTTGTTCGGCGCTGGCCGGGTCGACCCGGTGCACCGCGCTGGTCAGGGAGCGTTTGAACTCGGTCACCGTCTGCGTGGCGGCCCGGTCCAGCACCCGTGCTCTCGACCTTGCCCGATAGCGTGGCGTCGAGGCGGTAGGTGGCTTCGGCGGCGGCGCGGGCATGCTCGGGATTGATCACCCCCTCGCTCAGCGCGTTCAGGGTGGCGGGCAGGTCGTCGACCAGTTTGTGCGCCTGCACGATCCGCGACTGGGTATAGCCGAACGACCAGCGCAGCAGGCAGCCGATCTCCTCCCGATCGATGCTCTTCTCATCAGCCAGATCCGAGGCGGCGGCGATGGTGCGTTCGGTCTGCGCCGCCAACCGCGCCGCCGCATTGGACAGCCGCTGCAGGTGAGCGAGCCGGGCGGCCTGCGCCAACCCGACCGGGTCCACCTTCAGCAGCTTGTCGATCGACCGTCCCACAACCCGCACACTACGAGCACCCTCTGACAATTTCCGGGCCAGATCACCCTACGAAACAAGAAGATTCTGGAATTTCTTTGGCGGAGTGATCAACGGATGTCGGGGTGGCCGAGCGGTTCATCAGCTAGGTCCAGTCATGCTGACTGCAGCGCGACGTTGCGGGGATTGGTCCGGTACCGCATCCGAGCTGACTATCGATCCAACGCCCAGCGCAACGCTGACTCGAGGTCGTTGTGTTCGAACTCGAAGCCGGCCTTGGTGAGCACGGCCGGCACCGCGCGCTGCCCGGTCAGCACGTCCGTCGCGAACTCGCCGAGCACGGCCCGGATCGCGAACGCCGGTGTCGGCAGCACGGTCGGACGATGCAGCACGCTCCCGAGCGTCGACATGAACTCGGCATTGCGCGCCGGAGCCGGACCGGTGAGGTTCGCCGGACCGGACACCTCGTGGGTCAGCAAGTACTCGATCGCGCGCACCTCGTCGCGCAGCGAGATCCACGGCATGAACTGCTTGCCGCTGCCGAGCTTGCCGGCCACACCGATCTGGACGATCGGCTTGAGCCGCTTCAGCAGCCCGCCGTCCTGCGAGAGCACAAGCCCGGTGCGCAGGTGGACGACCCGCACGCCGGCGGCCCGGGCGGGATCGGCGGCCGCCTCCCACTGCGTGCACACCTGCGAGAGAAAGGACGATCCCGCAGGGGAATCCTCCTCGACGAGCCGGTCGCCGGTGTCGCCGTAGTAGCCGACGGCCGAGGCCACGATGAGGATCCGCGGTCCGCCGTACTCGGCCAGCGTCCGGGCGACTGTGCCGACGGTGTCGACCCGGCTGGCGATGATCTCGCGCTTGTACGAGTCCGTCCAACGGTGGTCACCGACACCCACGCCGGACAGGCAGACGACCGCGTCGGCGCCGGCCAGGAAGTCCGGATCGAGCAGCCCCGGGCCGGGATCCCAGCTGTCCTCGCCAGGCGTGGACGTCGAATGCCGCACCAACGTCTTCACCTCGTGCCCGTTCGCGGGCAGCGACGTCTTGAGCGCAGTACCGATCAGGCCCGATGCACCAGAGAGGACGACCTGCATGCTTACGCCAGGCCGAGCGCCCGTTCGAACGCGCCCGCCTCGAGCCGCTCCTTCATGGTGACCAGGAACCGCGCCGCGTCGGCACCGTCGACGATGCGGTGGTCGTACGACAGCGCCAGGTACACCATCGACCGGATCGCGATCGTCTCGCCGAGATCCTCGTCGCTGATCACGACCGCACGCTTGACGACTGCACCGGTGCCGAGGATCCCGACCTGCGGCTGATTGATGATCGGGGTGTCGAACAGCGCGCCGCGGCTGCCGGTGTTGGTCAGCGTGAACGTGCCGCCGCCGAGCTCGTCCGGGCTCACCTTGTTGTCGCGGGTACGCGCCGCAAGATCGGCGATCTTGCGGGCGATGCCGCCGAGGTTCAGGTCGCCGGCGTTGTGGATCACCGGGACGAGCAGGCCGCGATCGGTGTCGACGGCGATGCCCAGGTGCTCGGCATCGTGGTAGGTGATCTCCTTCTTCTCCATGTCGACGGACGAGTTGACGACCGGATGCGCCTTGAGCGCCTCGATCGCGGCGACGGCGAAGAACGGCAGGAAGGTCAGCTTCACGCCCTCGCGCGCTTCGAAGTCGTTCTTCGCGTGCGCTCGCAGCCGAGCGATCTTCGTGACGTCGACCTCGACGACCGTCGTCAGCTGCGCCGAGGTCTGCAGCGACTCGACCATGCGGGTCGCGATCACCTGCCGCATCCGCGACATCGGCTCGACGCGCCCGCGCTTCGGCCGCGCTGGATGCGGCCGGCGCCGATGACGGCGTCGCCGGTGCAGCCGTCGGAGCGGCGGCTGGCGCGGACGCAGCGGCAGGTGCCGGCTCGGCCGCCTTTGCCTTGGCCTGTTCAGCGGCGGCAAGAACGTCGGACTTGCGGATCCGTCCGCCCACCCCGGTGCCCTGCAGCGCGTTGAGGTCGACGCCGTGCTCGCTGGCCAGCTTGCGGACCAGCGGGGTCACGTAGGTGCCGGCGACCTCGTCGTCGTCCTCGTCCTCCTGCGACGACGGCGCCGGCGCCTTGGTGGGCGCGGGTGCGGGGGAGGGCGCCTGGGCCGGCGGCTCGGCTTCTGCTCCGCCTTCGGCTCGGGCTCCGGCTCTGCCTTCGGCTCGGGCTCCGGCTCCGGCTCGGGCTCGCGGCTCGGGCTCCGGCTCCGGTTCGGGCTCGGGCTCCGGCTCGGCCTCCGGTTCTTCCTCGGCCGAGTCGTCGCGACTCCGTCCGCCACCCTCATCGGCGTCGCCGATCACCGCCAGCTCGACGCCGATCTCGACCGTCTCGTCCTCCTGGACCTTGATCGAGAGCAACGTGCCGGACGCCGGCGACGGGACCTCGGTGTCGACCTTGTCGGTCGAGACCTCGAGTAATGGCTCGTCGGCGTCGACGTGGTCGCCCTCGCTCTTCAGCCAGCGGGTCACGGTTCCCTCGGTGACGCTCTCGCCGAGGCGCGGCATGGTGACGGACGTCGACATCGACGCAGCTCCTTATAGGTCAGTCGTGGACGTGCAACGGCTTGCCGGCGAGCAGCATGTGCGCCTCGCCGATCGCCTCCGACTGGGTCGGGTGCGGGTGGATCAGCTGGGCGACCTCGCTGGCCAAAGCCTCCCAGTTGTAGATCAGCTGCGCCTCGGCGATCAGTTCGCCGACGCGGTCGCCGACGATGTGGATACCCAGCACGGTGCCGTCCTGCAGCGCGACGAGCTTGACCGCGCCCTTCGTGTTGAGGATCGCCGAGCGGCCGTTGCCGGACAGGTCGTAGGTGACGGTCTTGATCGCGTCCTGGCCGTGCTTCTCGACTGCCTGCGGCTCGGTGAGCCCGACCGAGGCCACCTCGGGCGAGGTGTAGGTGATGCGCGGGACTCCGGCGTAGTCGATCGGCACGACCGGCTGGCCGGCGATGTGCTCGGCGACCAGGATGCCCTCGGCGAAGCCGACGTGCGCGAGCTGCAGGTGCGGCGTGCCGTCGATGGAGATCAGGTCGCCGACCGCGTAGACCCCGTCGACCGAGGTGCGCAGGAACTCGTCGGTGACGACGAAGCCGCGCTCGATCCGGATGCCCTGCTCCTCGTAGCCGAGGTTGTCCGAGGCCGGGCCGCGACCGACCGCGACGAGCAGCAGCTCGGCCTCGAGCGTCTCGCCGCCCTCGAGGGTGACGCGCACGCCGTCGTCGGTGCGCTCGACCTTCTCGAACCGGGCGCCGAGCTTGGACTTGATGTTGCGCCGCCGGAACGCCCGCTCGAGCAGCTTGGAGTTCGCCTCGTCCTCGAGCGGGACGAGGTGCGGCAGCGCCTCGACGATGGTCACCTCGGTGCCGAACGACGTCCACGCCGATGCGAACTCGCAGCCGATCACGCCGCCGCCCAGGACGATGGCCGAGGACGGGACGTGGTCGAGCTGCAGCGCGTGCTCTGACGCGATCACCCGCTCGCCGTCGAGCTCGAGGCCGGGCAGCGTGCGCGAGTAGGAGCCGGTCGCCAGGATGACGTTCGTGCCGGTGTAGGTGTCGTCGCCGACCTGGACGGTCTTGGGCCCGACGAGCCGTCCCTCACCCTCGACGGTCTCGATCCCGCGGCTCTTGATCAGGCCCTGCAGCCCTTTCCAGTTCTTCGAGATGACGCCGTCCTTGTACTTGTGGACGCCGGCCATGTCGATGCCCTCGAAGGTGGCGTTGACGCCGAAGTTCGCGCTCTCGCGGGCGCCGTCGGCGATCTCACCGGCGTGCAGCAGCGCCTTGGTCGGGATGCACCCGCGGTGCAGGCAGGTGCCGCCGACCTTGTCCTTCTCGATCAGGACGACGGACTTGCCGAGCTCGGCTGCCCGCAGCGCTGCGGCGTACCCGCCGCTGCCGCCGCCGAGGATGACGAGGTCGGACTGGTTGTCGGCCACTGCTACTCCGTGCTCGATTGGGTTCCTCTCCATCTTGGCACTAGCCGAACACGGCGCCGCGCGCCCGGTGTTCCTGTCGCACCCTCCGGGCCGCCGAACAGCGCGCGCGCACAGCTGTTTCCTGACATGATCTGGAGTCATGGGGTGGCTGCCACGACGCAAGAAGCAGCGTCCGGGCACGCTGCGGACGCGCGAACTCGGCCGATCTGGACCACCTGCGCGACTTCGTCCGCACCCGCGACGGCGTCGAGGCCTTCCTCGAGCCGCGCACCGCCGTCACCGACACCACCGTCGTGCTCGTCGCGTCGACCGGCGAATGGACCCGGCGGCGCGTCGACGGCGCGAACGGCGCCAACGCGTTCGCCAAGAAGCACGCCATTCCGCTGTACGACGTGGCCGTCGTTGGGTATCCCAAACGCATGCGGCAGTGGAACGAGCGACGCAAGGCCGGCGAAGCATGATCGGCATCCGGCGGCGTTCGGTCCCTGTCGTTGACGCGCCGCCGGACGAGTTGCCCGTCGGCTCACCGATCGAGTCGCTCGAGGCGGCGCTCGGCATCATCCCGGCGAGCCAGAAGCTGGCGCTGCCGCGCTGGCTGGCACCGCTCGCGGTCTGCGCCATCGTCGGCATGCTGCCCTGGATCGTCTACCTCGGCTTGACGCTGCCCGGCAAGGCGCGCGCCGACCACTACAACCTGGCCTGGATCGGCTTCGACTGCCTGGAGTGGAGCGTGCTGGCCGCGCTCGCTTTCTTCGCCTTCCGCCGGCACCCGGCAACCGGCCCGGTCGCGGCGATCGCGTCGGCGATGCTGGTCATCGATGCGTGGTTCGACGTCGTGACCACGCACAACGGCAGCGAGTTCCTGATCTCGGTGCTGCTCGCCGTGTTCGCCGAGCTCCCGCTCGCGATCATCTGCGCGTGGGCCGCCATCAACGCCGAGCGGATCCGGGCACGGGCCTACCACAACCTGCGGTTGCGCTGGCAGCGTGCGATCGACCTCGCGCGTGCCGCTGACGCCGATGCGCGCGCGACGCCGCGGCGGTGCTTGCGGCGACGAAGGTCAGCTCACCAACTGCTCGACCGTAGCCACGATCGTGCGCACGGCGGCGCCGGTGCCGCCCTTGGGCGTGTAGCCCCAGGCCTCGCCCTGGTTGAACGCCGGACCGGCGATGTCCAGGTGCACCCAGGGCAGCCCGTCCGGGACGAAGTCGCCGAGGAACGCGCCGCCCACGAGCATGCCGCCCCACCGCTCGCCGGTCAGGCTCGTCAGGTCGGCGATCGGCGAGTCGAGCGCCGGGCGCAGCTCCTCCGGGATCGGCATCGCCCAGACCGCCTCGCCGACCGCGTTGCCGGCGGCCGCGACCTGGTCGCGCCACGCCTCGTCGCCCATCGCGCCGATCACCCGCGTGCCGAGCGCGATCAGCTGCGCGCCGGTCAGCGTCGACGCCTCGATCAGGTAGTCCGGGCTCGTCCTCGGCGGCGCGCACGATCGCGTCGGCGAGCACGAGCCGTCCCTCGGCGTCGGTGTCGGCCACCTCGACGGTGCGCCCGCCGCGCATGGTGATGACGTCGCTCGGCCGGTAGGCAGCGCCGGACGGCATGTTCTCGGCCATCGGGACGGTGGCGGTCACCTCGACCGGCAGGCGCAGCGCGGCGCACGCGAGCACGGCGCCGACGACCGCGGCCGCGCCGCCCATGTCGGACTTCATCCAGCCCATGTTCGCGGTCTTGATGTTCAGGCCGCCGGAGTCGAACGTGATGCCCTTGCCGACCAGCGCCACCTTCGCGACCGGCTTGGCCGGGCGGTGGGCGAGGCGCACCAGCCGCGGCGGGCGCGACGAGCCCGAGCCGACCGCCAGGATCGCGCCGAACTTGCCGCGCTTGAGCGCGCGCTCGTCGAGCACCTCGACGTGCAGGCCGTCCTTGCCGGCGCGTTCCTCGACCCGCGCGGCGAAGGTGGCCGGGTAGAGATCGTTCGGCGGCGTGTTGACGAGGTCGCGGACGAAGGTGATCGCGTCGCTGACCGCGACCGCGCGCTTGCAGCTCCTGCCTTGGCCGCCTTGTCGCCGTCGCGCGGCGATGGTGACGGTGCGCAGCTTGGTCGGCCTGCGGCTGCGGACTTGTACTCGGTGAACGCGTACGCGCCCAGCGCCGCACCCTCGGCGAGTGCCCCGAGCGGCCCGTCGATCGCCACGTGCACGGTGCGCTTCGCCGGTCAGCTGGCGCAGCGCGGCGCCGACGCCGCGGCGGCAGCGCCTCGGCGTCCGGGTCGCGGCCCGACACCGGTCGCGACGACCAGCGGGAACTTCGGCCAGGCCCGAGCGTGGGGATCTTGGTGACCTCGTCCGGCTTGCCGGTCGCGCCGACGGCCGCCGAGCGCGTCGGCGAGGGTGCCGCCCGAGGCGCGTCGTCGACGGCCTGCGCGCCGGGAGCGAGCCGCGGCCCGTCCGCGCCCTGGACGACGCCGACGACGACGGCGTCGGCGGTCGAGCGCGGCAGACGGGGCGACGAGCGAGATCTTGGGCATGGCGCGCGATCGTAGCGTCCGAGCTGCCGCAATAGGGTCTGCGGGCATGACCGACCTGCTGCGCTCGCCGCTGCACGACCGCCACGTCGCCCTCGGCGCGAAGCTCGCCGACTTCGGCGGCTGGGAGATGCCGATCGAGTACGCCGGCCAGCGGCGGCGGCGTGCTGCAAGGAGCACGCCGCGGTGCGCGACGGCGGTCGGCATCTTCGACGTCTCGCACCTCGGCAAGGCCACCGTCAGCGGGCCGGCGCGCGAGCGCGTTCGTCAACTCCTGCCTGACCAACGACCTCGGCCGCATCGCGCCGGGCAAGGCGCAGTACACGCTGTGCTGCGACCAGTCCGGCGGCGTGGTCGACGACCTGATCGCCTACCTGGTCGAGCGAGGACGAGGTGTTCCTCGTGCCGAACGCCGCGAACACCGCCGAGGTGGTGCGCCGGCTGACCGACCGCAGCGCCGTGCGTCGGTGCAGGTGAGCCGACCAGCACCGGTCGTTCGGCGTGCTCGCGGTGCAGGGCCCGCGCTCGGCCGACGTGCTCGGCACGCTGGGCCTGCCTGCCGACCTCGACTACATGGCCTATCGTCGACGCCACGCTTCGCCGGCGAGCCGGTGCGGGTGTGCCGCACCGGGTACACCGGCGAGCACGGCTACGAGCTGATCCCGTCGTGGGAGCCGACGCCGGCGCTGTGGGACGCGCTGGTGTCCGCGGCCGGCGTCCTTCGGCGGCCTGCCGGCCGGGCTCGGCGCACGGGACACGCTGCGCACCGAGGCCGGGTACCCGCTGCACGGCCAGGACCTCTCGCTGACGATCACGCCCGTCCAGGCGCGCTCGGGGTGGGCCGTCGGCTGGAAGAAGGACGCGTTCTGGGGACGGGACGCCCTGGCTCGCCGAGACGGGAGGCCGGTCCGCGCTCGGCTGCTGTGGGGCGTCGAGTGCCCTCGACCGGGGCATCCCGCGCGCGCACATGACCGGTGCTGGCGACGGCGGGTGAGCGGATCGGCGAGGTCACCAGCGGGACGTTCTCGCCGACGCTGCGCAAGGGCATCGGCCTGGCCCTGCTCGACACCGCCGCGGGATCGTCGCCGAGGGCGACGAGGTGGCGATCGACGTGCGCGGCGCGCCGTCCGCGGTCCGGGTCGTGCGGCCGCCGTTCGTCGAGCTGCACGTGCGCTGACGGTCGCGGTGCTGCCCGTCCGGTCGGCTCCTCGGCGACCGGGTCGACCGGGTCGACGGCGGCCCGCCGGGTCCGTCGCGTTGCGCCACCGGGAAGTCGCCGTCGCCCGCGGGGACGGCGGGCGTGTCGCGCAGGGCGTGGACCGTCGCGTTGAGGAAGGCGACCAGCGGCACCGCCAGCAGCGCACCCACGATGCCGGCGAGCACCGTCCCGCTGATCACCGACAGCGCGATGGCCAGCGGGTGCACCTCGACGCTGCGGCTCATGATCACCGGCTGCAGCAGGTGCGCCTCGAGCTGGACCAGCACGATGATCGACGCCGCGACGACGATCGCGGCGGTGACGCCGTGCTCGAGCAGGGCCACCGCGGTGCAGAGCGCGCCGGTGACGGTGAGGCCGATGAGCGGGACGAACGAGCCGAGGAAGATCAGCACGCCGAGCGCGGCGGCCAGCGGCACCCGCAGGACGAAGCAGGACGATCATCACCGACGATGCCGTGGAACAGCGCGATGAGCACCTGCCCGCGCATGTAGCCGCCGAGGGTGCGCCAGCCGGCCCGTCCGGCGAGGTCCATCCGGTCGTGCGCGGCCTGCGCGGGAACAGCCGCAGCGTCCAGCGCCCAGATCTCGTCGCCGTCGCGGAGCAGGAAGAACGTCGAGAGCAGGATCAGCAGCAGCGCACCCAGCGCCTCGGCGACCGTGCGCACCGTCGCGATCGCGCCGCTGACCAGCGCGCCCTGGTTCTGCTTGATGGTGTCGGTGATGTTCTTGGCGAGCTTGTCCAGGTCTGACGGACTTGAGGTGCAGCGGGCCGGTCTGCAGCCAGTCCCGGGCCTTGTTCGACGAAGTCGGTGACCTGGTTGCCGAGCTGCGTGGAGTGCGTGCTGATCTGCCAGCTCACGAACCAGCCGATGCCCGCGAGCGCGGCGACGCCGATCAGCAGGGCGAGCGCCGGCGGACGAGCGACCTCGGACCGGGCAGCTTCTGCAGCGCAGCCGGCTTCCAGCGGATGCAGCACGGCGGTCAGGAACAGCGCGAGGACGAAGGAGAACGCGACCAGCTCGACGCGCAGGAAGATCTGCGCGAGGACGTACAGCCCGACGCACGATGACGAGCAGCCGCCACGTCCACGCCGCCGCGACGCGAACGCCCCAGGTGACCGCCTCGTTGGCGTCGCGCGCCGAAGTTCGACAAGACCGGCGTCGTCGGCTCAGGGTGGCGGCTGTCGTCGGCGATCTGTCGGGCCGGACGGCCGCGCGAGCCTAACCGGCCGCCGCAGCGTCGGCGCAGCCGCGCGTCGCAGCACCGGATCAGGGCGCAGCAGCCCGGCCAGCCCGTCGCCCGAGACCGGTGCCGAGGCCGAGGATCGGGTCGCTGCCCCAGCCGGGTGAGCGCGAGCTCGTGCAGCGGGTCCGGGCCCTGGTCGG
This sequence comes from uncultured Actinomycetota bacterium, assembly GCA_963794885.1. Taxonomy (GTDB): domain Bacteria; phylum Actinomycetota; class Actinomycetes; order Mycobacteriales; family Jatrophihabitantaceae; genus RYN-133. The sequence goes on along the minus strand of CAWCFH010000018.1, from coordinate 167,234 downwards.
CCGCCGCCCACCAGCGCACCGCCCGCGGCGGCGCCTCGTAGGCGACGAGGGCCGCGGCCGCATGCGACCGGCCCGTCGAGCAGCACACGGGGTGCGCCGGCCGGTCGCGCGCAGCACGAGCCCGGCGAGCGACGCCAGCCGGGCCGAGCTGCCGACCTCGCTCGAGCAGCCGTCCGGATCGTCGCGGAGCGGCATGCACCGGCGGCGGGCGTCGCGCACCTCGACCGCGCGCTGCATCCAGCGCGTCCGGGTCGGTGGCCGCGGCACCGCGGGCAGAGCACCTTGACCGGTTCGGTGTCGGTCAGCACGGACACCGCGACGGCGGCGTCGGCGCGCACGCCGGGAACGCGACGACCAGCAGATCGGTGCCGCGCTCGATCTCGTCGTCGGCGATCGCCGCGCCCGCGGCCAGGTCGCCGTCAGCGGCAACGCTCGAGACGTCGGCGCCGACCGCAGCGGCGGTGTCGAGCACCAGCTCGGTCGGCTCGCCGCCGACGACGAGCGCGCGCACCTTGCCGAACGACGCGTCGGCGGCGCGGACGCCGACCGCCCATTCGGCCAGCCCGGCGAGCCGGCCCAGCTCGGGCTCGTCCGACCAGACCGTCGCGCACCGCCGAGCTCGCCTCGCTGTCGGGCCAGTCGACGTCGGCACCGAGCTCGAGCAGATTCTCCACGCTCGCGGAGCTCTACGAGGCGAACTCCGGCGCCGCGTCGAAGGCCGCGCGGCGCGCGGCGCGGCGCAGCGCCAGCAGCACCGGCCGGCCGACGAGCAGCAGCGCCACCGCCGGTCGCCAGGCCGCGTGGGATGTCGAAGCCCAGGCTGGTCGTCGCGCTGAACTCCAGCCAGCGGCGCAGGTTCTCGACGCAGCGGCGCTCCGGGCACGAACGTGACGGCCGCGCTCGCGCCGGTGCCGGTCGTGCCGAACGGCCAGAACCACAGGTTGAGCACGAAGCCGTACGCGATGCCGGCGAGCAACCCGTACCCCGCGAGCAGCCACAGCTCGACCCGTCCGCGCATCCGGGGCAGGCATCCGGCGCACAGCCCGACCCAGCCGGCGGCGAGCATCTGGAAGGGCAGCCAGGGCCCACCTCCGCCGGTCAGCGCGGCCGAGGCGAACATCGCGACGTTGCCGAGGACGAACCCGAAGCCGGGGCCGAACACCCGGCCGGCGGGAACGAGCAGGAAGAACATCAGCTGCACGCCGGTGACCCCGCCGGTGATCGGCCGCAGCACCGCGCAGGCGCCGGCGAGCACGCCGAGCAGGGCGACGGCCTTCGCGTCGATGCCGCCGTCGGCGATCTCGGCGGCGACCACGAGCAGCAGCAGCGGCAGCATGATCAGGAAGATCCACGGCGCGTCGTGGGTGTGCGCCGAGTCGGCGGTGGAGAAGCCGAGCACCAGCGGCCAGGTGAACGCGCCGATGCCGACGAGGGTCACCGCGACGATCGCGGCCAGCGCCCGCGGTCTGAGGACCAGCGCGTTGCTCATGTGCACGGTCCGCCTTCGCGAGCGGTGGGTTCCGCTTCGAGTGGCGGCTCATCCGCCACTCGGCATGTCCCACCGCTCGCGAGAGCGAGCTGTCCAGGACGTCGGCGACGGTGAGGTACGGCAGCGGGGCGAGCACCTTGGCGACCTGCGGCGCGAAGATCGGCGACTGCGGTGACCACCTCGCGGCTCGGGTCCGTCGGCCACCACGTCGCCGTCGGCCAGCACGACCGTCCGCCCGCTCACCTCGGCCGCCAGCTCCACGTCGTGAGTGGCCAGGACGATGCCGTGCCCCTGCTCGGCAAGTTCGCGCAGCGTGGCCACCAGCCGCGCCTTGGCCGGATAGTCGAGCCCGCGGGTCGGCTCGTCGAGCAGCAGCAGCGGCGGTCGCGAGGTCAGCACGACGGCGAGGGCGAGCGCCAGCCGCTGCCCCTCGGACAGATCCCGCGGATGCAACGACAGCGTCGAGCGCGCCGGCGAGGCGGTGCAGCAACGCGCTCGCAGTCCCGCGCTCGGCACCGGCCTCCGGCATCGGCGCTGCGTGCACTCCTGCCGCGACCGTCTCGGCGTAGAGCAGGTCGCCGGGCTGCTGCGGGACGAGCCCGACGTGCCTGGTCAGTTCCCGGCCGCGCAGCGCGCGCGGATCGGCCGCGCCGACGCGCGCGGTTCCGGAGGCCGGAGCGACGAGCCCGGTCAGTGCGCCGAGCAGCGTCGACTTGCCGGCGCCGTTGCGTCCCATCAGCGCGACGATCTCGCCGGCACTGCACCTGCATCGTGACACGCGCGCAGCGCGACCAGCCCGCCGTAGCGCACGGTGAGCCGCTCGGCTGACCCGACGACGGCACCGAGCGGTCGGGACTCGGCGATGCGGCCGGGGCTGCAGGCAGCCGGTCGCGCAGCGCTCGGGCCGGTGAGCGGGCGTCGCGCACGGTCAGCGGCAACGGCGACCAGCCGAGCGCCCGCCCGAGGGTGACGATCGGCGGCGTGATCGGGCTGCGCGCGCCATGATCGCCCGCGGCTCGCCGCGCTCGACCGGCGCGCCGCCGCCGGGCAGCCAGAGCACGGTGTCGGCGTGCTGCACCACCCGTTCCAGGCGGTGCTCGGCCATCAGCACGGTCAGGCCGAGGTCGTGGACGAGCCGCTGCACCGCCGCCAGCACGTCCTCGGCCGCGGCCGGGTCGAGCGCCGAGGTCGGCTCGTCGAGCACGAGCACCCGGGGGTGCGCGGTGAGCACCGCGCCGATCGCCACGCGCTGCGCCTGGCCGCCGGACAGCGTCGACACCGGCACGGTCGCGCAGCTCGACCAGGCCGAGCAGGTCGAGGGTGTCCTCGACGCGGCGGCGCATCACGCTCGGCGGCAGGCCGAGCGATTCCATCGTGTAGGCCAGCTCGTCCTCGACGGTGTCGGCGACGAACGTCGCGGCCGGGTTCTGCGCCGACGACGCCGACGACGTCGGCCAGCTCGCGGGGCGGGTGGTCGCGGGTGTCGCGGCCGGCGACCCGCACCCGACCGGCCAGCCGGCCGCCGGTGAAGTGCGGCACCAGGCCGTTCACCGCGCCGAGCAGCGTCGACTTGCCGCTGCCGGTGCTGCCCACGACCAGGCAGAGCTCGCCCTCGGGCACGTGCAGGGTGACGTCGCGCAGCACCGGCGCGCTGGCGCCGGAGTAGGTGACCGTCACGTGCTCGAAGTCGATCATGCGGCCACCCGCTCCGGCAACCGGTGCCGGCCTGGGCTTGGGCAGCCCGGTCGGCACCTCTGGAGTGGCACCGCCGGCAGTGCCGCGATGAGCGTGGCCAGGAACGGCACGATGCGCAGCGTGCGGCCAGGCGAGCGGGACGCCGGTGGTCACCGGATCGTGCACGGTCAGCGCGAACGCCGACGCGACAACTGCGGCGCAGCCGACGACGAGCCACTCCGACCCGCGCCACGGATCGGGCCGGTACCGGCGTGCGATGCACCCGGCGTCCGGCGACGAAGCCCGCGCAGATGGCGAGCACCGACGCCGGTGCAGAGCAACGCGATGCCGAGCGCCTGCCCGTCGGTCGAGATGAGCTGGTAGGTGCCGACGACCGCGCCGCCGAGACCGAGCAACACCCCGGTCGCGCTGATCCGCCGGGTCAGCTTGGGCTGCTGCGCCGCGGCGCCCGTAGCCGCGCGAATCCATCGATGCGGCAAGCGGAATCGCGCGTTCCAGCGCCTTCTTCGAGTACTGGGACGAGCAGCCCGCGCAGGCCGCGCAGGCCGGCGATCGACCGGCCACGCAGCCGCTGCGCCGCGCGCACCCGCACCACCGACTCGGCCAGTTGCGGCACGAAGGTCAGCGCGACGACGACTGCGACGCCGACCTCGTACAGCGCCGCGGGCAGGATGCGCACCAGCCGGGCCGGGTGCGCCAGCGCGTTGGCCGCGCCGAAGCACGCGATGAGCACCGCGAGACGCAGTCCCGACACGAACGCGTTGAGCATCGCCTCGCCGGTGATCGTGCCGCCGAGCGAGACGCCGCCGATCCAGTGCGGCAGCGAGGCGGACGGAAGGGTGAACAGCTTGTGGCCCGGATAGCGCGCGCCCAGCAGGATCTGCAACATCATCGTGACGACGACGGTGAACAGGCCGAGCTTGAGCAGCAGCCCGTACGCGCGGGCCCACGGCGCGCGCCCGCGCCGGGCCGAAACCACAACCGCCGCGACGGCGGCAATCGTCAGCAACAGCAGCGGATCGTTCGTGCGCATCGACGCGAACGCGAGGGCAAGCGCCCACAGCCACCACGCAGCCGGATGGAGCAGGCGTGGTGGTGGCAGCAGCGGCGACATCGGGCTACTCCGGCCGTCTGCGCAGGCGCAACCAGGCGCCGCCGCCGAGGGCGACGACTACCGCGATCGCGAGGATCGTGCCCCACGCCGGGAAGGCCGACTTCGCGGGTGGTGTGGATGCGGCTGCCGCGTTGCTGACGGTCGGCGACGCAACGGCCGGCGCAGCCGTCGTCGTCGACGTGACCGGCGGGCTAGCACGAGGCCGGCTCGCAACGTGCCGGGATGCGGTCGGGTGTGCGAGCGCGGACGTCCGTGCCGCGTGCGCGTGCGTTGCGGCAGCGGGTGCGGTGGTGGCCGCGGGTGCCGGCGTCAGGCTCGCTGATGAGTGCACGGCGATCGGGTGCCTCGCGACCGGCCTCGACGAGGAACTCGTCGTCGGCGGGGGTGGGGCCGTGTGCGTCGGCGTGCGGGTGGGCGTGCGTGTGGGCGTTGGGCTCGTTGCCGGATCCGACGAGGCGCACAGCTGGGCATAGGTATAGCGCGGCGGCTTGGGCGCGTTGCTCTGGCCGTTCACGTATGACCAGCCTTCGACCGTCCCGGCCTTCGGGGTGTACGACCCGGCGCCGGAACTGCTGTACGTCCACGCGCCGTTTCCGCTGGAATGCCAGTACGACCAGTAGTGCGTGGTGTCCGGCGGGTTCTGCCCGACCCCGTTGATCTGCAGGACGAAGCCGGCGTACGGGCCGGACGAGCCGATCTGCGGTGTCCGGGAAGCCGCGCGTGAGCACGTCGAGTCCGGTCCCGCCGGAGCGCACGCACGTCGTCACGGTCGAAGAATCGGACAGTCGCACGACGATGCCCACGTGGGTTGTCGTCGCCACGGCAGCAACCGCGGGGACGACGATCGGCACGGCCGCCGTACCGAGAACAACGGCCGTGACGATCGATCGAAACACGCGGAAACTCATCGGACGACGAACGATGCCTTGCTCTGCAGATGCGAGCGGTGCCCGGCCAGGACGATCGTGTGAGCGCCCCTGGCCATCGACTTCGGCACAGTGAACGTGAGCGACACCGTGCCGTTGTCGTTCGTGATGCCCGACCGCACCGCGTTGGCATGGATGCTCGCCTGCACCCGTTCGCCTGCTGCGAAGCCGGTGCCGGTCACCGTCTCGGTCGCGCCCGGCTGCACCTTCGCGTGCCGCACGTGCGGGGCGGCCAGCGCGAGCACCGGAACGCCCGCGCGCACGCCGGTCAGGTCGAGGGTCGCGAGGCTGGTCGGGGTGATCCCGAGGATGCCGTCCGAGGTGGCCTTGATCGACGAAGCGGGGTCGAATTTGCCCTGGTACTTCAGCGCCCCGCGCTTGGCGCCCGTGCCGACGGTCGGGCCGCTGGTGACCTGCTGATCGCGCAGCCAGCGCACCGACTTCGCGGTCGACCGGCCGGCGACGCGCAGGCCGGCGACGGCCAGCGCGGTGGAGTCGATGTTCTGGCCGCCCTGCGCGCTCCACGACCCGTCCGCATTGCGTTGCGACACCAGCCACGATGCGGCCTTGTTGATCTGCGAGGCGTGGCCACCGAGCGCCTGCAAAGCCATCAGCGCGTAGCCGGTCGCGTCGATGTCGGGCTTGCACGGATCGCCGGCCGGCAGGTCAGAGCTGAACCCGCCGTCACCACACTGCAGTGACAGGAAGAAGCTCTCGAGGTTGGCCGATGGCGCGAACCGGCTGCCGTCGCGCTGCGCGCCGCGTGCCTCGGCGATCACGATGAACGACGTCGACACGCTCGAGAAGATGCCGGTGTTGTTGCCGGGTGTGCACCCGTTGGTCGACTTGGTCGGGCACTCGTCGGCCTTGAGCTCGGCCAGCAGGTGGTGGCCGCCGAAGTTGTTGGGGTTGCGGTTGTCGACGAGCGCGGCGACCGCGGCCTTCCCGACCGCGCCGAAGTACGGGCCGCCCTGGCTGCCCGAGTAGTCGACGTACTGGTCCAGATGCGCGCCGAGGTAGTCGACCACGTCATGGATGGTCGCTCGGCCGACGTGCGCGGCCGCGAGCGCGAATGCCGCGTCGGCCGAGCCGCCGTAATCGATGAACTTGGTGCCCGGGAAGTTGAGGTGGGTGCCGCGGATCAGCTGCTGGGCGAGCCAGCCTGCGGCCCCGCCGGCCGGGTTGGTGGTGGTCGGTCGCGGGGCGGTGGCTTCCGCAGCGGCGGGCGGCGCGAGGGCCACCGCGACGAGCGCGATGGTGGCGACGCCGGCCAGATTTCGGTACAGACGTGACATGGGAGCAGCCCTTCGATCGGGCGGCTGTGGCTCGAGTCGCCGTGGGCACTTGCACTGCGGCCCACACGAACCCCGCACCGCAGACCTCGACGGTGATGTGGAGTGCGCCGCTCAGCGCAGGCATTCCGACTTGTCCCCCTGGGACCTACGGCTGCGGGTCAGTGCCGGACTCCGACCGGCTTCCCCTGACTGAACGGGTCGTGCTGAAGTTGTGCGCCAGCATGGCATCACACCGGCCGCACCGCGGTCAAACACGGCCGGTCGCAGACTGTCGCATAGGGTCGAAGCTCACACGTACACACGAGATCGGGGCGACGCGATGGCCTGGAGCTGGCGACTGGAAGACGGCGACGGCACCGTGCTGAGCGCGCCCGCCTCGCCGCCGCACGGCAGCCAGGCCGACGCGGAGTCGTGGCTGGGCGAGCAGTGGCGCGAACTGCGCGAGGCCGGCGTCGTGCAGGTGACCCTGCTCGACGCCGGCTCCGCGGTGTACGGCCCGATGTCACTGTCCGAGGAATAGCCCGCTCACGCCTCGACCAGCGTCAGGTCACGGCGCGGCTCGGTCGCAACCGCACCGGGCGGGCGCCCGGGCCACCAGATCCGCTCGCCGAGCAGCGCGATCAGCGACGGCAGCACGATCACCCGCACCACGAGCGCGTCGATGAGCACGGCCACCGCCAGGCCGACGCCGAGCTCCTTCATCTCGATCATGTGCAGCGAGGCGAAGATCGCGAACACCGACACCATCACGATCGCTGCGCTCGTGACCGTCCCAGCCGACCGAACCAGCCCGGCGCGAACCGCCGCCCGCGTCGAGAGCCCACTCTCGGCGGCCTCGCGAATTTGCGCGAGCACGAACACGTGGTAGTCCATGGACAACCCGAACAAGACGGCGAACGTGAACAGCGGGATCCAGTTGATCACCGTTCCGGTGCTGTGGAAGCCCAGCATTCCTTCGGCCCACTTGTGCTGGAAAACAAGCACGAGGACGCCGAACGCCGCGCCTGCCGAGAGCAGGTTCACCGCGGCGGTCGTGATCGCGATGACCGCCGAGCGGAACACCCAGCCCATGATCAGCATCGTCAGCAGGACGACGAACGCGATCACCCACGGCAACCGGTCCGAGGCGTGCTGATCGACGTCGATGTTGCTCGCAGTCTCGCCACCGACCGCCCACTGCGCGCCGGGGATGCCTTGGACGGCCGCAGGCACGAGCGTCGACCGCAGTTCCTGCACGCCGGCCTTCGCAGCGGCCGCCTCCCCGTCGTAGGGCGCGTTTATCTCGAGCGCCTGCACCGTGCGGTCGTGGGAGGTGCGTAGCTTCGGCCGGCCGATGAAGTGCGGGTCGTTCGCGAGCCGGCCGGCCAGTGCCTCGAGGCGAGTGGTCACGAGCTGTTCCTGCGCGGCGGGTGCCTTGATCACGACCGACGAGCTGGTCTGGTGATTCGGGAACGAGGCGTTGAGCCGGTCGTAGCTCTGCTTCTCGGCGATCGATGAGGGCAGCGACTTCGCGCTGTCCGATGCCAGCGTGAGGCTCAGTGCAGGAACGGCAAGAGCGAGCATCGCGAGCGTGGAGATCAACAGGGTCCGCCCCGGCCGGGTGAGTGAGGGGCGCAGCAGCGCCGGCCACAAACGCGGCTCGCGGTCGTGCATCGTCCACCGCCACAACACCGGCACGCGCGGCCGGTCGATGCGCTTGCCGAGCAGCATCAGCAGCGCAGGCAGCACCGTGAGCGAGCCGAGCACCGCGACGGCGACGACGATGATCGAGCCCAGCGCGAGCGAGGCGAAGGTCAGATCTGCGGCGAGGAACAGCCCGCACATCGAGACGATCACCGCCGCGCCGGACACGAGCACCGAGTGACCCGAAGTCTCGGCTGCGATCTCGATGGCGTCGAGGCCGCTGCGCCCGGCGTGCCGCTCCGCGCGAGCGCGCTTGACGTAGAACAGCGAGTAGTCGACGCCGACCGCCATCCCCATCAGCAGGATCATCGACGACGTGCTTCCGGAGTCGGGCAGCACGTGCGAGACCAGCGACGACAACCCGGTCGCTGCGCCCACGGCGGAAAGTGCCAGCAGGATCGGCACTCCGGCCGCCACTATCGCGCCGAACGCGATGAGCAGGATCACCAGCGTCACCGGCAGGCTGAACGTGGCCGCGGCGGACAGGTCGGAGGCGACCTGGTCGTTGACCGCGGCGTTCATCGATTGCCCGCCGACCTCCTCGATCCGCAACGCCGGGAAGTCCTGCTGCACCGACTTGGTCGTGTCGACCAACGGTGCGACGTCGGCGTCCTTGCGCAGCGTGACCTCGACGGTGACCGCTGCCCGGTTGGCTGACGTGACGGGCTGCCCGACGCGAGCGACTTCGCTGCAGCGCGGACATCCGGTGCGTCACTGCGGTGAGCGCGGCATGTGCGGCCGCCGCATCGAGCGCGCCCGAGCGGGCGGTGACGAGCACGTTCTCGGTGTCGCGGCCTTCGAGGTTGGCGTCGTGCAGCCAGTGCGCGGCACGTCCCGACTGGCCGACGGTGTTGTCGAGGTTGCCCTGACCGCGAAGGCCGACCATGCCGCCGACGGTGACGCAGGCGGCGACGAAAACGAGCCAGAGGGCGACGGCGCGCCACGGATGCGTCGCGCTCCAGCGCGCGACGCGCACGGTACGGCGGGAAGCGGGATTGGCAGGCATTGCGATGGCCCTTTCGACGAGCAGCGAGTCCGACGCAACAAACCCTCGCGTCAACGCGCCGTTCGGGCACTGGTGGTGGGACCCGGCGTGCAGTGGGGTTTTCTCCACCGTCGAGTCAGTCCCGGTGCGTCAGGATGGAGGCGTGCGCAGGGAGCTGGCTCTTCGATCGCGACTGCTGTGGATCTCAGTGGTCTCGATCTTCCTCACCGCCCTGAGCCTCGTCCTGTTCGTCTTTGCCGTGGTCGACTTCGTGCTGATCGCGGTGTGGATCGGCATCCCGCTGCTTGTCAAGGAAGTGGCCGTCACTCGCTGGCTCGCCGGGTTGCACCGGCGCTACGCGGGTGGCCTGCTCGGCGAGCAGATCGAGACGCCCTACCTGCAGGTGCCCGACGGCAGCCTGCTCGTGCGGATGCGCGCGATCCTGACCGACCCCGCCTACCGCCGCGACATCCTGTGGCTGTTCGTCGACGGCACCGCAGGCATGGTCCTGGCCATCCTTGGCGTCGTCGAGGGCGTGCTCGATCTGCTGTTCTGGTGGCTGCCGGCCGGTCTGGCGGTGCGAGCACACGCGCGGCTGAGCCGGGCGTTCCTCGCACCGTCGGAGAAGAGCCGGTTGGCTCTGCGGGTGCAGCACCTGACCGAATCGAGGGCGGAGACGGTCGACACGCAGGCTGCCGAGCTGCGGCGCATCGAGCGCGACCTGCACGACGGCGCGCAAGCCCGACTGGTCGCCCTCGGGATGAGCCTGGCGATGGCCGAGGAGCAGCTCGCGCACGACCCGGAGGGCGCTCGCGCGTTGCTCACCGAAGCCCGCACGGCATCAAGCGCTGCGCTGGCCGAGCTGCGCGATCTTGTGCGCGGCATCCATCCGCCCGTGCTCGCCGATCGCGGCCTCGTCGGCGCAGTCCAGGCGCTCGGGCTGGCCTCGTCGATCCCGGTGACGGTCACCGCCGATCTGGCCGGCCGGTTCCCGGCGCCGGTCGAATCGGCGGCGTACTTCGCCATCGCCGAGGCGTTGACCAACGTGATCAAGCACGCGCGCGGCGTCGGCTGTGTCGATCGCGCTCAGCTATGACGGCACTGACCTGCGGGCCGAGGTCACCGACGACGGCATCGGTGGCGCGGATCCGGCCGGAGGGACGGGCCTGCGTGGCATCGCGCGCCGGCTGTCCGCCTTCGACGGCACGCTGGTGACGGAAAGTCCGCCCGGTGGACCGACCCGTCTCGTTATGGTGCTGCCGTGCGCGTCGTCCTCGCCGAAGACCTCGCCCTCCTCCGGGACGGCCTGATCCGGCTGCTCGAGGCCAACGATTTCGAAGTGGTCGAGGCGGTCGACAACGGCCCGTCCCTGCTCCGTGCCCTTCTTACCCACCGGCCGGACGTGGCCGTCGTCGACGTCCGGCTGCCGCCGACGTTCACCGACGAGGGGCTGCGCGCCGCGATCGAGGCACGCACGCAGTTTCCCGGCCTGCCGGTGCTGGTCCTGTCGCAATACGTCGAGCAGCTGTACGCGCGCGAACTGCTCGCCGATCGGTCCGGTGGAGTCGGGTACCTGCTCAAGGACCGCGTCTTCAACGTGGCGCAGTTCGTCGACGCGGTCCGTCAGGTCGCGGCCGGCGGGACGGCGATGGATCCCGAGGTGGTCGCCCAGCTGCTGACCCGCCGATCCGGTGACCGTCCGCTGGCGACGCTGACCCCGCGCGAGCGCGAGGTGCTCGAGCTGATGGCCGAGGGACGGTCGAACGCCGCGATCGCGGCGCGCATGTTCGTGACCGACAAGGCAGTGAGCAAACACACGAACAACATCTTCGGCAAGCTTGGCCTACCGCCGTCCGAGGACGACAACCGCCGGGTACTGGCCGTCCTCGCCTACCTCAACGACTGAGGATTCAGATCTTGTCGCCGAGCTGGACCTGCGGGGCCGGCAGCCGCCAGCGGCGCGGAATGTAGGCCCGGCTGCCGGCGTAGAAGCCGATGCCGAGGTTGTTGCCGTCAGCCTTGCCGTTGCGCTCCACGGCGAGCGCGCGGATCCGCCGCCCGACGAAGACCCACTCGCCGAGCAGGCCGACGAAAACGACGAGCACGGCCAGCTGCATGCCTGGGACGACGTACCCGACCACGATCAGCGGGAACAGGAGCAGCAGGTAATTGCTGGCCATCCGATGCGAATCCACGTAGTCGCGGGCCATCTTCTTCGTCTCGCCCTGGTCGCGGCGGGGGAGCACCGACGGATCGCCGGCACGCATCAGCTCACGCTTCTGGGCCACCGTGAGCTGGCTGACGGGGGTGCGCTTGGCGGTGCGCTGGGCCTTGGCCTGCTCCTTCTGCCGCGCGTACGCCTCTTTGCGGGTCTTGGGTGCGGTCACCGGCCCGCGCGGAGCGACCGAGTCGCGGCGTTTGGGCGTCGGCCGACCCTTGCCCGAGGTGGCGTCGGGCTCCTCCTCTTCCACGGCGGCGGTGGGCGGAGGTGTTTCGGCACGGCGGCGGGACAGCTTCACGGCCCCGAGGATACCTAGGGTGCACGCGGGGTCACACCATCGTCGCTCCGCACCAGTTACCATGGAATAGCGGTTCGGCACGAGATCGTTGTGCCGAGGAACCCCCGTGAAGTCGACTTGAGCTGGGAGTCTTATGACCACCACCGAATCCACGTCCGTCGAATTGACGAGCGCACCTGCACAGGCACCTGCCGCGGTACCGGCACTGACCGAGACCGCAGCCCTCAAGGTGCGCGCCCTGCTCGACCAGGAAGGCCGTGACGATCTGCGCCTGCGCGTCGCCGTCCAGCCCGGCGGTTGCTCAGGCCTGCAGTACCAGCTTTTCTTCGACGAGCGCAGCCTCGATGGCGACCTCGAGCTCGATCTGAGCGGCGTGCCGGTGGTCGTCGACCGGATGAGCGCTCCGTATCTCGGCGGCGCCACGATCGACTTCACCGACACCATCGAGCAGCAGGGTTTCACGATTGACAACCCGAATGCCGGCGGCGGCTGCGCGTGCGGCAACTCGTTCTGCGGATAAGAGCTACATAGTCCCGACCGGCCGGGTCCTGTTCACCAACAGGCCCGGCCGTCGTCGTGCCCGAGCACTTCGAGACGTTAGGTAGCGACACGTGAGCGCAAGAATTCTGGTTGCGGGTTCCATTGCCACCGACCACCTGATGCACTTTCCGGGCAAGTTCTCCGAGCAGCTGCTCGCCGAGCACCTGCACAAGGTGTCGCTGTCGTTCCTCGTCGACGACCTGGTCGTGCGCCGCGGCGGGGTGGCGCCCAACATCTGTTACGGCATGGCCCAGCTCGGCGGCGAGCCGGTGCTCATCGGCGCGGTCGGCGAGGACTTCGACGACTACCGCGGCTGGCTCGAGCGGCACGGCGTCGACTGCCGCTTCGTCCACGTCTCCGACACCCAGCACACCGCGCGCTTCGTATGCACGACCGACGAGGAGATGTGCCAGATCGGCTCGTTCTACGCCGGGGCGATGGGCGAGGCACGCAACATCGAGCTGAAGACAGCCTGGGACACCGTCGGCGCGGACCTGGCCGTGATCAGCGCCTACGACCCGGACGCGATGGTGCAGCACAGCACCGAATGCCGTGACCGCGGTTACCGGTTCGCCGCCGACCCGTCGCAGCAGATCGCCCGGATGAACGGCGACCAGATGATCGGCCTGATCGAAGGCGCCGACCTGCTCTTCACCAACGAGTACGAGAAGAACCTGCTCAAGTCCAAGACCGGGCGCAGCGACGCAGACATGCTTGCGATGGTCAACGTTCGAGTCACCACGCTCGGGTCGGACGGCGTCGAGATCACCGGACGCGACGTCGAGCCGGTCACGGTGCCAGTGGCCAAGGAGCGCGCCAAGGCCGATCCGACCGGGGTGGGCGACGGCTTCCGCGCCGGCCTGCTCACCGCTCGCGGCTGGGGACTGTCGTGGGAGCGCGCGGCGCAGGTCGGCAACCTGCTCGCCGCCTACGTCCTCGAGACTGTGGGCACCCAGGAGTACCAGATCAAGCCGCTCGAGTTCGCCGACCGGCTCGCCGAGTCTTACGGCGACGAGTGCGCGGCCGAGATCCTGCCCTACCTCGGCGAGTAGATCAGAGGCGTACGGGGTACACGGGCTCGGGAACCTCGGGCCGGATCCGTCCCTCGATGAAGATGCCGTGCCAGATCAGGAACACCAGCAACGTCCAGATCTTGCGGGAATAGTCGACCGGACCGGCGCGGTGGGCCTCGAGCAACTGCAGCACCGCCGGCAGGTCGATCAACTCGTCGGCCTGCGATTCGAGCACGATCGCACGGGCCCAGTCGTACATCACGTCCTTGAGCCAATGCCGGATCGGCACCGGGAACCCGAGCTTGGGTCGGTGCAGCACGTGCGCGGGCACGATGAGCTCGAGCGCGCGGCGCAGCGCGTACTTCGTCGTTTCCTTGGTGATCTTCTGATCGGTCGGGATGGACGAGCCGACCGCGAACACCTCGGTGTCCAGGAACGGCACCCGCAGCTCGAGTGAATTGGCCATCGTCATCTTGTCGGCCTTGACCAGGATGTCGCCGCGCAGCCACGTGAACAGGTCGATGTACTGCATGCGGGTCGAGCCGTCGAGATGGGTGGTCTGCTCGTAGAGCTTCTTGGTGACGTCCATGTACGACACCGACGGGTCGTAGCCCTTGAAGAAACCCATCTCTTCCGGACGGAAGATCCGGGCGTTGCCGTAGTAGCGCTCCTCGATCCCGATCGAGCCGCGACGCAGCAGATCCTTGCCGCGCGTGCCCTCCGGGATCTTGGTCGACAGCTTGCCCATGCCGCGTTTGAGCACTGATGGCACGTGGTCGAACGCGCGCAGTGAGATCGGCTCGCGGTAGATCGTGTAGCCGCCGAACAACTCGTCCGCGCCCTCGCCGGACAGCACGACCTTGACGTGCTTTCGTGCCTCACGGGCGATGAAGTAGAGCGGCACGAGCGCGGGATCGGCGACCGGGTCGTCGAGGTACCAGACGATCAGCGGCAGCGTCTCCATCATCTCCTCGGCGGAGACCACCTTCGTGATGTGCTCGACCCCGATCGCGGCGGCCGATTCGGCGGCGACATCGATCTCGCTGAACCCCTCGCGCTCGAAGCCGGTCGTGAACGTGAGCAGTTTCGGGTTGTGCCGCTTGGCCAGCGCGGCAACCGCGGTCGAATCGATGCCGCCGGACAGGAAGGACCCGACCGTGACATCGGCGCGCATGTGCTTCTCGACCGAGTCCTCGAGCGCTTCGGCGATCTCGCGGTAGAGCTTGTCCGGATCGGCCACCTGCCGGATCGCGAAGTCCGGGTGGAAGTACCGGCGGGGACGGACCTGCTCGCCCGGGCGCAGCGTGAAGTACGTGCCGGACTCGATGCGCTTGATCTTGGTGTGCATCGACGCGGGTTCGGGCACGTACTGCAGCGTCAGGTAGTGCTGCAACGCCGTCGAGTCGACCACACCTGGATCGGTCGCGACGTCGAGCAGCGACTTCTTCTCGCTGGCGAAGAACGCACCGCGCTCGTCGCTGTAGGTGTAGAGCGGCTTGATGCCGAACCAATCGCGCGCGCCGAAGAGCACGCGCTCCTGCGAGTCCCAGATCAGGAAGGCGAACATCCCGCGCAGCTCGCGCACGATCTTCTCGCCGAGATAGTGGTACCCGGCGACGATCGCCTCGCCGTCGCCGTCGGTGTCGAAGACGACGCCGAACTCGCGTGCGAGGCGCTCACGCAGCTCGATGTAGTTGTAGATCTCGCCGTTGAAGATCAGCTGATACCGGCCGCCGAGCCATGGCATGGGCTGGTGCGAGTGGTCGATGTCGATGATCGACAGCCGCCGGAATCCGATCACCGCGTCGGCGTCGGACCAGGTGCCGCCCTCGTCCGGGCCGCGGTGCCGCATGTCCGTCAGTGACCCGCGCACGGCAGGGTCGACCGAGGCCGCGTCGCCGGTAGCCGAGAGGAATCCGATCAGTCCGCACACGGTGTTCAGTATCCCGGTTCGACACGGGTTTCGGGTCCCACCCCGCCCCAGCGGCGGCCGCTGGGTCCAGTAGGCTCCGAAGAGATCGAGACACATCGAAAGTCTGGTGAGAGGCGGTTCGACGTGCGGCGCAGACGCTGGACGCGTGGCGGTTTGCTCGCGCTCATCCTCGCCTCGTCGACCTTGCTGCTCAGCGGCTGCTCGGTCAAGGACGCTGAGAAAGACCTGCGCTTCGGCTGGCCGACCGGCGTCACCAAACAGGCCGAGCGGATGCGCGTGCTCTGGTCGTGGTCCGGCGTGGCTGCGCTCGCGCTCGGAGTCGTCGTTTGGGGCCTGATCTTCTGGTGCTGCATCCGCTATCGCAAGCGCAGCGACGTGCTGCCGCGCCAGACGAAGTACAACCTGCTCATCGAGGTCATCTGCGTCACGGTTCCGTTCGTCGTCATCGTCGCGCTGTTCTGGCGCACCGTCGTGGTCGAGGACTACGTCAACAAGCTGTCCAAGGATCCTGATGTCCTGGTGCAGGTCGACGCGTTCAAGTGGAACTGGCAGTTCGAGTACGAGTCGGCGAAGGGCTCGAGCGGCCCGACCACGTACGCGACCGGCACCGATCAGACCACCGGCGAAAAGAACTCCCCGCTCTACCTGAGCACTGTCGGTTCGGCCACCGAGATCCCAGTCCTGGTGCTGCCGCTCGGCGAAACCGTCCAGATCATCGAGCATTCCGAGGACGTCATCCACTCGTTCTGGGTGCCGGAATTCCTGTTCAAGCGCGACGTGATCCCGTACGGCACGCCGGCACAGCAGAAGGCGAGCGGGCTGCACGACAACCGCTTCGAGTTCACGCCCACCTCGACCGGCAGCTTCGTAGGCCGGTGCGCCGAACTGTGCGGCACCTACCACTCGCGAATGAACTTCGAGGTCCGGGTCGTCCAACCCGATGTCTTCCAGCGGTACCTCGCCGCGTTGAAGCAGATCGGGCCCGACGACGCGGCGCGGCAAGCCAAGGCGCTGACCGAGGCGAAGGTGCCCGGCGGCGCGTACGCCACGACGACATTCCCGTTCGACACCAACCGCTCAAGCCGCACGGCATCGGGAGGCTGAGCCATGAAGATCGAAGCCCGCATCTTCCTTCTGGTGGCGGCGTTCTGCTGGGTCGCGGCCGCGACGTACGGCGCATGGACGCGCGCGGTCGACGGTCACATCGAGTGGGCCGGGTTTGCCGCGCTGATCCTCTCCGGCGGCCTGCTGGGGATCTCCGGTTCGTTCTTCTGGTTCGTCTCGCGCCGCATCGATCCCCGTCCCGAAGACCGCGCCGACGGCGAGATCGCCGAGGCCGCCGGCGAGCTCGGCTTCTTCAGCCCGGGCAGCTACTGGCCGGTCGCCATCGCCGGTGCCGCCTCGTTCACCGCGCTCGGACTGGCCTTCGTCCAGCTCTGGCTGGTGATCATCGGCGTGGTGGGCATCCTGTTCACCGTCGGTGGCCTGCTGTTCGAGTACTACATCGGCGGGCGGCGCCCCGCCGCCCGTTAGGCGACGCCGTTCGCGCGCAGCCAGTCACGGATCGGCTCGATCCCTTCGGTCGCGGGGTCGACGACGGTCGTCGCGTCGCGCAGCCGGCCGCTGGCCGCACCGCTGATCACCAGGACGGGTCCGGGATGCCGGCTCGCGAGCAACCCGAAGTCGCCGTCGCCGCTGATCAGCACGAGCGGGTCGTCGGTCGGCGTGTACGCCTCGGCGAGCGCGAGGTCGGCGCGCTGCCAGCCGGCAGTCGCGATCAGCTCGGCGGCGGCGGGCCAAGTCAGGCGGGCCAGCGCCTCGGGCCGGCCGCTCGCGGTCAGCTCGACCGGGTCAGTGACGTCGCCGAGCGCGGTCAGGACGGGCTGCAGCCGCCGTGGCGCGACGTTGTCGGCATCGACCAGGACCCGCACCATGACGCAGCAGCGTACCGATGCACGATCGGGCCTTTGATCATCTAGAGTTCGCACGATCCCCGCTGGTCTTGGAGGCATTGGTGCCCGCACGTCGTCTCGTCGCTGTTCTGTGCTACCTGGTAACCCTGCTCGGCTTCGTCGTCGCGCTGTCAGCACCGGCCTCGGCCGCGCCGCCGTTGCAGTGGGGGAAGCGACACACCATCGATCCGTTGCGCGGTGGGCTCGTGTCGGTCTCGTGCACGTCCGCCCAGTTCTGCCTGGCCGGCGGCGGCAACGGCGACGTCATGCGATGGGACGGACGAAGCTGGCGCAGGCAAGCAGTCCTGGACCAGCACAATGCCGGGATCGGCGACATCACCTGCGTGTCGTCGTCGTTCTGCGCGGCGGCGGTCGACTCACGCGAAGGGGCCTACCGTCCCGCGACTTTCGACGGAACCCGCTGGACCATCGCGCCGGACTCGGTCGAAGGGGTCGGGCGCCGGGGGAATCTCCTGCCCGTCTGCGACCATGTGCATGCTCGTCGACAATTCAGGCCACTACCAGCGGTGGAACGGCAGGCGCTGGACGCCCGCGCGCAAGCTGGGTGCACCCGGAGCGGACGGTGCAAAGGTGGCGTGCACGTCGGCTCGGTGGTGCGTAGCGGTCGTTTCCGGCGGACGGGTGTACCGCTACGACGGATCGTCCTGGCACTCGACCGGCAGCGAACCGCTCGGCCAGCTGTCGGCCCTGCAGTGCCCGACCCGGCACTGGTGTCTCGGCATCGACTTCGACGGCCAGTGGACGCGCTTCCACAACGCCACATGGACCAAGCACGCGGCGATCGGCAAGGACGTGATCGCGTTGTCCTGCACGTCGACCGCGTTCTGCCTGAGCACTGATGGCAAGGGCGGAGCGTTCGCCTACTCCAGCGGTCGGTGGCATCGGCGCACGAAGATCGACGCACCGTTTCCGACGATAGGCGTGTCGTGCGCGACCCGATCGTTCTGTGCCGCGGTCACCTACAACGGCGATACGGTCCTGCGCAGATCTGGCTCGTGGCGTCGACCGGTCCATACCGACGAACTTCTCGGCGATGTCGGAAGCGTGTCATGCGCGAGCACAACGTTCTGTGCAGCCGTCGATTTCAGTGGCGCCGCGCTGACCTTCGACGGTTCGCGATGGACGGCCGCGAAGCCGGTTCCGCGCGAGCCGACCGGATTGGGGTCGGTGTCCTGCCCGACAACCTCCTTCTGCATGGCGTCGGACTCCAGCGGCGGTCACGACCCGCACGCACGGTCGGTGGTCAGCGCCGACAAACCTCCACCGGTCGTTACAAGGTGTGTCCTGTGCTTCGAGTCATTTGTGCGTCGCGATCACGTTCAGCCGGGCCGCCCTTCGTTACGACGGTCATCGGTGGAGCAAGCTCGCCTCGAGCCGGGACGGCTTCGCAGCCGTCTCGTGCGCCACCGGTTCCACGTTCTGCCTGCTCATCGACGACGGCGGCAACTACACCGTGCTCCGCGACGGCAATGTCACCGCGCCACGCGCAACAGGGGACCCATCCGGATTCTTCCGAGCGGTCTCATGCTCGTCCGGCTCGTTCTGCGCGGCGCTCGACGGCAACGGCCGGGTGCTCGAATGGACGCACGGCAGCTGGACCGCGCCGATCCATCACCAGGGTGGCCAGATGCTGTCGACCCTGTCGTGCACCTCGCGCAATTTCTGCGTCGCGGCCGGCGGTCGCCGGTCCGAGACGTTCACCGGCACCCGCTGGACGGACGTGCGCCGGGTTCCTGGCGCGTCCAACCTCTCCTCGATCTCGTGTGTCGGCCACCGGATGTGCGTGGCGGTCGACAGCAACACCGGCAGCGCGTTCGTCGCGCGCTGACCCGGCAGGTCAGTCGGTGAGTTCGCGCTGCTCGGTCGACTCGGATCGGCCCGCCTCGAGCTCGCGGGTCTCCTGCTCGGCCAGCTCGTCCAGCGCAGCCTGGATCTCGGGCTTCTCCTTGACCGGCCAGAGGAATCCGCGCACGTGGCGCAGCGGCGAGATCGCACCGACCTGGCCCATCCGCTTCGGGACGGGCGTACCGGCGTAGGAGAGCTTGCCGTGCCCGTGCTCGTCGGTGGGGCCGAGCGGTTGGTGCACCTCGATGAACTCGCCGGTCGGCAGCACCTTGATGATGCCGGTCTCCATGCCGTGCTCGAGCACCTCGCGGTCATGCCGTTGCAGACCGAGGCAGATCCGATAGGTGAACGCGTAGGCGATCGGCGGCAGGATCAGCAGGGCGATGCGGCCGCCCCACGTCATCGCGTTCAGCGAGATGTCGAACGCTTTCGCGATCAGGTCGTTGCCGCCGGACAGGAACAGCACCAGGTAGAACGTGATCGCCATCGCGCCCAGTGAGGTACGCACCGGAACGTCGCGTGGGCGTTGCAGCAGGTGGTGCGACGCTCTGTCCTTGGTCATCTTCGCTTCGATGAACGGGTACACCGCGGCAAGCGTCACGAGGATGCCAGGCAGCACCACCGTCGGCCAGAACAGTGGCGGCAGGTCATATCCCCACAGCCGGATCTCCCAGGACGGGAACAGACGGGTAGAGCCGTCGAGGAACATCATGTACCAGTCGGGCTGCGAGCCGGAGGAGACCGCACGCGGTTCGTATGGTCCGAACAGCCAGATCGGGTTGATCTGCGCGAAGCCACCGAGCGCGGTGCAGGCGGCGAACACGATGAAGAAGAAGCCGCCGGCCTTCGCCGCGTAGGTCGGGAAGATCCGCTCACCTGAGACGGTGTGCTCACTTCGTCCGGGCGCAGGGAACTCGGTGTGCTTCTGCCGCACCAGCAGTGCCAAGTGCGCCCCGATCAGGGCGAGCAGTATCCCCGGTATCAGCAGGACGTGCGCTATATACAACCTGCCGATGATCACATGCCCGGGGAACGGTCCACCGAACACGGTGAACGACACCCAGCTCCCTATCACCGGGATCGACTTCATGATCGCGTCGGCGATGCGCAGGCCCGTGCCCGAGAGGAGGTCGTCAGGCAGCGAGTAGCCGGCGAAGCCTTCGATGATGCCGAGCATGATCAGGTTGATGCCGATGATCCAGTTCAGCTCACGCGGCTTGCGGAATGCGCCGGTGAAGAACACGCGGAACATGTGGATCAGCATCGCGGCCAGGAACAGCAGCGCGGCCCAGTGGTGGATCTGCCGGATGATGAGCCCGCCGCGGACGTCGAAGCTGATGTCCAGCGTCGACGCGTACGCCCGCGACATGACCTGGCCATCCATCGGGATGTACCGGCCGCTGTAGGTGGTCTCGCCCATCGACGGGTCGAAGAAGAACGAGAGGTAGGTACCGGTGAGCAGCAGGATGATGAACGAGTAGAGCGCGATCTCGCCCATCATGAATGACCAGTGGTCAGGGAAGACCTTGTTCAGCTGGTTGCGCATCGGGCCGGCGATCCGCAACCGCTCGTCGAACCAGGTGGCAACCTTGCCCTGCGGCGTCCGGGGCTTGTTGTCGCGACGGGGCGGGTTAGTCGTTGTGGTCACTTGCGCTCCCAGAAGCCGGGCCCGATCGGCTCGTGGAAATCGGAGCGGGCCACGAAATACTGCTTGCCGTCAGCGCCGGCCACCACGTCGATCGGTAGCTTCGGCAGGCTGCGGGTAGCCGGACCGAACACCGGCTTCGCGTCTTCGAGCACTTCGAACTGCGACTGGTGGCACGGGCAGAGCAGGCGGGTGGTCTGCTGCTCGAACAGCGACGCCGGGCAGCCGGCGTGCGTGCAGATCTTGGAGAACGCGACGTACTCGGGGTTCTGCTGAGGCCAGCCGAAACCGGCCTGCCCCTTGCGCGCCTTGATCACCTGCCCGGGCCGCAGCCGGATGATCAGCGTCGGCGACGACGCGGACGTGACGCCGTTGAACCCGTTCGCGTCCTCCTCGTGCACACCGGGGAACACGGTCGCGATGGAGCCCGGCTCGAGATCGTCGGGCGAGACCTGCCGGAAGTCGTAGTAGACGATCGGCACCCGGCCGCCCGTCTGCGGGAACAGCTTCTTGTTCGGGCGGTACAGGGTGTGGTCGAGCTGGTCGCCCGGCTTCTTGATCATTCCGCCGACGAGGGCTACCAACGGGACGGTGACGAACGCCCCGCCGGCCAGTCCGAGGGTGCGCAGGATCAGCGACCTGCGCGGAATCCCCATGTCGGCTGCCCCGACCGAGAAGGTCGCCTCGGTCATCAGCTTGTCTTCTTCGGTGCTCGGCTCGTCGTGCCGGTCCTGGATCACTTCCTCTTCCGGCATCAACCACTTCGCCCACAGCACCAACCCGATGCCCATGAACAGCAGGAGTGTGGCGAACAGGCCACCGAGTACCGGCGTGTAGAAGCGGAAGTTCTGCGGCGTGCCTGGCAGGTGCCAGTGCCAGGGCAGCGCCACGAAGCACACGATGAAGCCGACGCCGGCCAGTGCGGCGATCGTGAAGCAGGCGGCGATCGACCGCTCGGCGCGCTTCTCGGCCTTCGTCCCGCGGATCGGGAAGCGCTCGCGCCGGTGGACGACATAGACACCGTCGGCAGCGGCGCCGGCGATCATCCGCTCTTCGGCGGTCATCTCGCGCAGCTCTTCGAGAGTCGGCTTCGTGGCGCCGGCGTGCCCCGTGTCGGTGCTGTGCTCGTCAGTCGTGCTCACACGATCTCCTTGGGCACGCTCGCCCCGTTTGCGTCGCTCACTGGGACTTCGCTCCGATCCACAGGATCACGATCATGAGCAGGCCGACACCGCCGACCCACGCGACGATCGCTTCGGACACCGGACCGATACGGTCGATGCCGCTACCGCCGGGGTCGTTGGATGCCTTGATCGTCTGGACGTAGGCGATGATCGCCTTCTTCTGCGCCACGGTCAGCTGGTTGTTGCTGAACACCGGCATGTTCTCCGGCCCGGAGATCATCGCGGCGTACATCTGCTTGTCGGTCGCGGCGTTCAGCGACGGCGCCTGCTGGCCGGCCGAGAGCGGGGCGCCCTTGAACGTGGTGCCGTGACAGGACGCGCAGTTCTGCCGAACCAACTCGCCGCCCTCAGCGATCGACGCAGCGTCGCCGCGCAGGCTGCCGGCCGGGATCGTCGGACCGCCCCCGATCGACTGCACGTAAGCAGCGAGATCTTCGGTTTCTTGCTCGTCGAACTTCGCGGTCTTGCGCGGGACGTACGCACCCTGGCCGGTGGCCGGCATGCGTCCGGTGCTGACCTGGAAGTACACGGCCGCACCACCGACGCCGACCAGGGCCGGACCCTGGTTCTCGACGCCTTCCAGATTCTGGCCGTGGCAGGTGATGCAGCTGGTCTCGTAGAGCTGCTTGCCGTGCGCTACCGATGTCGCCGTCCCCGACGAATCGGCGGCGCCGGACGACGACGCGAACGCGGCGTACGCGCCACCCATCGACCCGAGCGCGCCGACGAGGATGGCGAAGGCGCTCAGCCTGCGGCGCAGCGCGGAGCGACGCCGCGGACGGCGTACCGCGGCCGGGGTGGCGACATCGTCGCTGCCCGTGACCGAGACCGCCGGCTCGAAGCCGAGTTCGGCAGCGAGGTCCGCGCCTTCTTCGTCGTCGGCCACATTCGTCCCTTCGGTCGCTCGGTCGGTACTCATCGAATGATGTAGATGACGGCGAACAGCCCGATCCACACCACGTCGACGAAGTGCCAGTAGTAGGAGACCACGATCGCGGCGGTGGCTTGGGCAGGCGTGAACTTGCCGAGCGTGGTTCTGGCCAAGAAGAGGATGAAGGCGATGAGGCCGCCGATGACGTGCAGCCCGTGGAAACCGGTCGTCAGGTAGAACACCGAGCCGTAGCCGGTCGCCGAGATCGTGTTCCCGTCGTTGATCTGCATCCGGTACTCGTTCGCCTGGCCGAGCACGAACGCAAGACCCATCAGGAACGTGAGCACGAACCAGCGGCGCAGCTTGAAGACGTCGCCCTTCTCGGCGGCGAACACCCCCCACTGGCAGGTGAAGCTGGAGCTCACCAGGATCACTGTGAACGGCGTCGCGTACGCGAGGCTGAGCTTGATGTCCTGCCCGTCGGGCAGCACCATCGGCCAGTTGCCCGGGTGCACGGCGCGCATCGTGAAGTACATGGCGAACAGGCCTGCGAAGAACATCAGCTCGCTGGACAGCCACACGATCGTGCCGACGCTGACGATGTTGGGACGAGTCAGCGAATGCACTCTGCTGGACTCGAAGCTCGTCGCCGCAGTCGATGTCACCCTCGCATTATGTCCTGCCGTGAGGGTCGCCGGGACGCGGGGTGGCCCTCGTGTTGCGGCCGATATGTGATCGAGTCCGGGCGCGCACGGACACCTAACGGAGCACCCTGATCAGCCGTCGATACGATCGCTGCATGTCCTCGGCTGTGCCACCCACTTCGGCTCGCAATCCGGCTGCTGTTCAGAGCGGTGCCACCGTCCTCGTCTACAGCAATTTCGCCGACATGCGGGCGCGAGTCCGCACGGCCGTCGGACGCCGTCCGGCACCCGACATCGGGCGCATCGACTGGGTCGAGTGCGCCACGAACTCCGAGGTCATCGACCAGCTCGACGAGGGCGGCCTTGATCTTGTGATCGTCGATGGCGAGGCCCAGCCGACCGGGGGCATGGGCCTGGCCCGGCAGTTCAAGTACGAGATCGAAGACTGCCCCCCGATCGTGGTGCTGATCGCGCGCCCGCAGGACGGCTGGCTGGCCGCGTGGTCGCTCGCCGACGCCGTGATCCACATGCCGCTGGATCCGATCGAGGCCGCCGCGGTGGTGGCCGAGCAGCTCCGGCGGCGCACCAGCGGCATTCCCGTCGTCCGGTGACCGAGGAGCGGTCGTGGTCGCGGCTGCTGTCCGCGCTCATGGACGGCGCTGCCCTCAGCGCGGACGACACCGCGTGGGCGATGGACGAGATCATGGCCGGCGACGCCTCACCGGCGCAGCTCGCCGCGTTCGCGGTACTGCTTCGCGCGAAAGGCGAGACGCCTGAGGAACTCGGCGGGCTGGTGCGGACGATGCGCGACCGCGCCGCTCCGCTGTCCGTCCCGGGCCGGGCGGTCGACGTCGTCGGGACGGGAGCCGACCGCGCACACACGGTGAACATCTCGACGATGGCCGCGCTGGTCGTCGCGGGATCGGGGCGGCCGGTGGTCAAGCACGGCAACCGCGCGGCCACCTCGGCGTGCGGCTCGGCCGACGTGCTCGAGGAGCTCGGCGTGGCCATCGACCTGCCGGCATCCGGGGTCGCGGAATCGGTGGCGTCGGTGGGGATCGGCTTCTGCTTCGCGCCGGTTTTCCATGCCGGCATGCGGCACGCCGGGGCGTCGCGTCGCGAAATCGGCGTGCCCACCTTCTTCAACTTCCTCGGCCCGTTGACCAACCCGGCCCGGGTGACTGCCGCGGCGGTGGGCTGCGCCGACCGGAGGATGGCCCCGGTGATGGCAGCGGTGCTGGCCGACCGGGGCGACTCCGCCCTCGTCTTCCGCGGCGACGACGGCCTGGACGAGCTCACGACCACCACGACGTCGAGCGTGTGGGTGGCTGCATCGGGTGTGGTGCGCGAGACGGCCATCGACCCACAGCGGTTCGGCATCGCATCAGTGGCACCCGAGGCGCTGCGCGGCGGCGACCGCGTGCACAACGCCGCGGTGGTCCGCGAGGTGCTGGCCGGCGGCGGGGCCGGGGTGCGTGATGCCGTCCTGCTCAATGCCGCGGCCGGGATCGCCGCGTACGACGGCCTGTCCGGCGCCGAGCTGGACGATGCCATCGCCGCGGCGCTGCAGGTGGCCACCGAGTCGGTCGACAGCGGTGCGGCCGCCGAGCTGTCGCGCGTTGGGTCGCCGCCCCGACAGTGGCGCAGCGAGGGCCGCAACTGACCACCGTCACCGATACTGGACCGGTGAGCCGCACCCGAATTCCGCGCCTGGCCGTGCTGGCCTGGGTGGTTGCGGTGGCCGTGCTCGCCGCGCTCGGCGTCGCGGTCTGGGCGCACCTGCGCGGGTCTTCGGGCGGCGGCATGGCGGGCATGCCCGCCGCGGACGCGCTCTCGCGGGCCGGCGGGGATCCGTTCGGCCCGCTGCTGGGCAGCCACCTGGTCACGTCGTGGCAGCTCGACTCGATCAGCGTGGCCGTCCTGGTGCTGGCCGCGGCGGGCTACCTCACCGGCGTCGCGCTCGTGCCGATCCGGTCGGGCACCGGCTGGCCGCTCGTGCGCACGCTGTCCTTCCTGGCCGGACTGGCCGTGTGCGGATTCGCGACCAACGGCAGCATCGCCGTCTACGACCAGGTGCTGTTCACCGCGCACATGGCCGGTCACCTCGCGCTGGTGATGGTTGCGCCCGTCCTGCTCGTTGCCGGGCACCCGCTGTCGCTGGCCCTGGCCGCCGCCGAACCGCAGCGCCGCGAACGGCTGGCGCGAATCGCGACCGGACGGGTCGTGTCGCTGCTCACCGCGCCGCCGGTCGCGCTGGCCGCGTACACCGTCGTCATCGTCGGCAGCCATCTCACCGGGCTGATGGACGAGATCATGCGCAATACGTGGGCCGGCCAGTTCGAGCACCTGGTGTACGTGCTCGTCGGTTGCCAGTTCTTCGTGCTGGTCGTCGGGCACGAGCCGATCCGGTGGCGGCTCGCGACCCCGGCCCGGTGGCTGTTGCTCGCCGTCGCGATGGCTGTCGACACGTTCACCGGGATCGTCCTGCTGCAGGGCACGCAGGCCGTGACGATGCTGCCGACCCGCGGGTGTCGGTCGATCCGCTGTCCGACACCCGCACCGGCGGCGCGATCATGTGGTTCGCCGGCGACGCGATAATGATCGTGGTGATGGTCACGCTCGTGTTCGGCTGGCTGCGCCGGGTGGATACCGAGCGGGCCGACAAGAAGGGCTGGCTCGAGCAGGCCCGGGTCGCGACGTTCACCGAGCGCACCGCGACCGCCGGGCGACGTGGACACCTACGACGATGACGACGCCGCCCGCGATTCGTACAACGCGTGGCTGGCCGGGCTCGACAAGCGCGGCTAGCTGCCCAGGCAGGTTGTTCAGGCGGCTGATCGGCGGTAGGCCTCCGATAGCGCTGTGGGCTCGGTGGTGATTGTAGAAGTGCAGCCAGGCTGGCAGGGCGTCGCGGCGGGCGGTTTCTGAGTCGTAGAGGCGGGCGTAGGCCCAGCCGTCGGACAGGGTGCGGTGGAAGCGTTCGATCTTGCCGTTGGTCTGTGGGCCGGTAGGGCCGGGTGCGTTTGTGCGTGACGCTCGAGTTCGGCGCAGGCGTCGCGCCAGGCGTGGGACGGTAGGCCGAGCCGTTGTCGGACAGCACGCGTTCGACGGTGACGCCGCGTTCGGCGAACCAGGCCGACGGCGCGGTGCAGGACGGCGATGGCGGTGTCGGCTTTCTCATCGGCGCAGATCTCGGCGTAGGCGACGCGGGAGTGGTCGTCGATCACGGTGTGCACGAACGCGGTGCCCAGCAGCGGTGCGCGGGTGGTTGCTGCGGCGTGCCGGTGCGGGCGACGGTGGCGGCCCGGTTGCGGTCGCCCTGGTGCTTGCCGACGTAGCGCCAGCCGCCGCCGTCGGGGATGTTGCCGAACTTGGTGACGTCGACGTGGATCAGTGAGCCGGGGCGGTCGTGCTCGTAGCGGCGGAGCGGCTCGCCGGTGACCCGGTCGATGTGCGACAGCCGGTTGATCCGGCAGCGCACCAGCACCGCGTGCACCGTCGAGGCCGGGACGCCGAGCTGGCCGGCGATCTGCACCGGCCCGAGCCGCTTACGCCACCGCAGCCGCACGATCTGCCGCTTCACCTGCTCGGAGCGTCTTGGTCGGGCTGCGTGCGCGGCCGCGAGCTGCGGTCGGCCATCCCGGCCGGCGCCTTCGGCGCGGTAGCGGTCGGCCCACTTCGCCGCCGTGCGCGGAGAGACCATGAACATCTTCGCCGCCTGCCGCGCAGGTCCAGCCGTCGTCGACGACAAGCCGGGCCAGCCGCAGCCGGGCACGGGGGGTCAGGGCAGCGTTAGCGTGGGACACGAGGGCCTCCGGTCGGTGAAGCGGTTCCTAGACAGCTCCACTTCACAACCGGAGGTCCTCGCCTGTCTCAACGACAGGCCGATCAACTCAACCCGCGACAACGTCCCTGGGCATCACAGCTAGCCGGCGCTCACCGAACCAATCGCTCGCCGCCGGCCCCGCTCGTGCCGGTCATCGGTCCCCACACGAACAGTCCAGATCCGGCCGCTACGACGACTGGGTCGTCGTAGGCGAAGTGCGGCGCGCGCGGCAGGCTCGTCCACGTGTTCGTCGCCCGATCCCACATGGCCGCCTCGCCCGGGCGGTGGTGCACGCTCTGGCCGGTCTCGAGCACCTGGGTGTTGACGCCGAACAGCAGATGGTCGTTGTAGACGTAGGTCGCGTCCAGGTCGTCGACCGGGCCGTGCGGGATCTTGCGGTGCGTCCCGGTTGCGGGGTTGAAGCTCATGCCGGTGCGGTTCACCGCCATTGGGTGCGGGCAGACGCCGCACCAGATGTCGAGGTCAGGCAGGATCACGTGGCTACCCGTCCACAGCGTCTGGTAGTTGATCTCGCCCTGCCGTGGCTTGATCGTGTTCGGCGTCCACGTGCCTGCGGCCGGGTCGAGGGTGTAGCCGTCGGCGCCGGAGTGGATCACGCCGCCGTGCTTGTGCTCGATGTCGTACGACCACGCCGACTGCAGGTAGATGTCGTGCCCGGCGGCGACGCCGGTCAGTTGTTGGTTGGCGTGCCGCTTGGACAGGCGCAGCGTCGGCAGCGCCTTCCAGCCGTTGGTTGCCGGGTTGTAGACGTCCGCGTGCAGCCGGCGGGCCGACGCGCGTTCACCGGTCGTGACCAGCACGACCTTGCCGCCGACGAGATATGCCTGCGCGTCGCGGTAGGTGGTGACGGGCGCGGCAGGCAACGGCGTCCACGTCCTCGTCGCCGGGTCGTACAACGCGCCGTCGGCTGGGTGCTGGTTGCCGTACGCACCGGCGTAGCCGCCCCAGAGGAACCAGGCCGAACCGGTCCACACCGACGCCGGTGTGACCCGCGGCGACAGCGGCGAGGCCGGCAGCTTGGACCAGGTGTGGGTGGCGGGCGTCCAACTCGCGCCGGTCGCGTAGTCGTGGCCGTGGCTGCCCTGCCCACCCCAGACGAGCAATTGCGAACCGGTCCACACCCCGGCGGCCGCGCCGTGCGCGTGGATCGGCGCGTCCGGCAGCACCGTCCAGTGGTAGGCGGGTTGGTACGGAGCGGCCGCAATCGGCGCGGCCGCGAATAGCGGCACGGCGGTCAGCGCTGCGGCGATGGCGACGAAGCGCTTTGTCATGGCGAGCATGGACACGTCCCTAGCAGTCAGGGGGAGGTGCTCGGTATGACGAGCCGCCGTGCCGCCCAAGTTCCCGGTGAGTCAGGGGTGGGCGAACTGGAGGACGGTGAGGCGACCGGAAACGTTCGAGTCGGTCCAGACGTACAGCGACGATCCGGTCCAGACGCCGCTGCGAGCGTCGAGCGAATCGGCACCGGACAGCGCCGCGGCACTCTGCATCGAGGTCCAGATACCGGTCGCCGGATCCCACGCAGCCGTGTCGCCCTGCGCGGCGGCCTGCGGCGCCCCGTTGGGCGGGGTGCGGGCTACCCCGAGCAGCGCCGCACCTGTCCAGACGTACATCGGCGTCGACTGGTCGAGGGGACCGCGCGAGATCTGGATGCTTTGGCCGGTATCGGGGTCGGTGCTCACGCCAGGCGTGCTGGTCGGAGCGGGAAGCGTGTTGCACGAGTCGCAGAAGGCCGCCATCGGATCCTGGACCACTCGCGATCCCGTCCAGATCAGTTGCAGGCCTATCTGGTCCGAAGGCGGCGCCAGCTTGCTCGCCGACCAGCGCCCGGTGCTGACGTCAAAGCTCACCGACGTCCACGCCGTGTGCCCCGCGCTGAGCAGGGCCGTTCCCGGTCCAGGCAAGCTGCAGGTACAGCCGACCGTTGGCGACAACCCCCCGGGTGAAATTGATCGAATGGCCGGACGGTGTCGTGAGCGAGCGCAGCTGCTGCCAGGTGTTGCTCGCCGGGTCGTAGAGCGCGGCGTCGACCGTCGAGTACGGCGCCGTTTTCGGGACGGTGATCAGCAGCACCTTCGAGCCGATCAAGTACGCGCCGGCGTCGAGGTAATCGCCGCGCATCGGTGCGGCGGGCAGCGTGGTCCACCGGTGCGAGGCCGGGTCGTACAACGCGCCATCGGTCAAGCGGTGGGCGCTGCGGCCGTTTCCGCCCCAGACGAACAGGTCGTGACCCGTCCACACCGATGCCGGCACCGCTCGCGCGCTCAGCGGGCTTGCCGGCAGCTTCGTCCACTTGTGCGTTGCCGGGTTGTACGCGGCGCCGTCGGCGTCATACCGCGCCGCGTCACGCTGGCCGCCCCAGAAGATCAGCTCCGAACCTGTCCAAGCCGTGGCTGCGCCGGCACGTGCCGCCAGCGGTGAGGTCGGCACGGCGTGCCAGCGGTAGCTGGTGAGTTGCGAGACGCCGATCTTGGCCGCCGGTGTGTGGTTGTCCCGTGCATGCAGCGCGATCGCGGCGACGATGACGATGATGACCGCAGCTGCCGGCGCGAGGATCGACAACGCGATCCGCTGGCGACGCCGGTGGTGGTCGAGCAGTTCGATCGACGGCGGGTGCAGCACGCCGATCGTGTCGGCTGCTTGGGTCAGTAGGGCACGCAGTTCGCGCTCGTCATCCATCGTGAACCTCCGTTTGAGTGCCGAGCAGGCCGGTTTCGCGCAGCGTCGCCAGCCCGCGGCTGGCCCGGCTCTTCACGGTGCCTGTCGAGCAGCCGAGCAGCTCGGCGGTCTGCGTCTCGGTCAGATCCTCGAAGTACCGCAGCACGAGTACTGCCCGTTGTGCCCACGGCAGCCGGGCAAGCGCGGCGCGCACGTCCAGTGCGACCGACGCGCTTGACTCGTCTCGTCGGACAGGTCCGGCAGCGCCGCGCTCGGGATCTCGCCGCGCCAGCGCCGTTCTCGCCATCGACCGGCCAACCGGACGATGGTGACGCGGGTGTACGCCGTCGCGGCCTCGTGGGCATGGAGCCGATGCCACGAGCGCATCGTGCGCATGAGCGCGCTCTGCACCAGATCCTCGGCGTGGCCGCTGTCGCCGACCAGCAGGTACGCAGTTCGGACGAGCGGGCGATAACTACGAGCGACGAATTCGCTGAACTCGTCCGATGAGCCGGCCACATGGCACCTCCGCCCATAGAGAGGCGTGAGAGGGCGCGGATGGTTCCGTCAGTCGTCGAGGCCGATCGAGAACGTGGCCTCGAGATCGTGTCGGGAGTAGGCGCGGAAGGCGATGTGGGTGTCGGTATGCAGCACGCCGGGCACCTTCGAGAGCCGGCCGGCGATCGTGTCGGCGATCTGATCGAACTGCTTCACCCGCACGACCGCGATCAGGTCGACGTCACCGGCGACGGAGTAGACCTCGCTCACCCCGTCGACGCCGGCGATCTGCTCGGCCACCTCCGGGATCTTGTCCGACTCGACGGAGATCATCACGATGGCCGTAATCACTCGCCCTCCTCGGGGACGCTCACTTCGTTCGGTCCCGTCGTCGGGCGCGTCGCGCCTCCGGCGCAGGATGCTTGATGGTTCGCTCCGCAAGCGTCGCTCACGCGATGATCCTATGGTCGCGAGCAGGGCGGGACACCACCGGCAGTGTGCGGCGGTCGGCGAACGGCGACGCCGCGCGTCGGGCGGCGTCAGCCGCGAGCCAGGAAACGAGACCGCCGGCACCGTGCGCCGGCAGCACCCACGGCTGGGACGCGTGGACAAGCCGGGTGCCGGGCGCTTCGAGCCAGCGCAGGATGCACTCCGTTTCCTCGGCCAGCACCGGTTGCTCGGCATCGACCACATCGGCGGTGGCCAACAGCGCCTCGATGACCGAGTACGGCGGCACACCGCGGACGGCAACTCCCGCAGCAGCCAGCCGGCCGCGGCGGATCACCGAGATCTCCCAGCCGCCCGCGCCGTCGGAGCGGGCGGCCACGAGATCTTCGATCGCGCTCACCGATCGCACCCGCTGCATGCGCGCACAGGCCCGCACCACGGTCGCGATCCGGTCTCGTACCACGGCGGCCTGCTCGAAGCGCTGCGCCTCGGACAGCGCGCTGAGCTTGCGCTGCAGCGGATCGATGAGGGGACGGACGTCGCCTGTCCACGCGGCAGCGACCAGATCGACCAGCTGCGCGTACTCGGTGGGGGTTGCCCCGCCCTCGCACGGCGCCGAGCACCGCCCGATGCCGGCCAGGGCACAGGCGGCGCGAACTGCGCGGCGCAACGACAGCCGGTCGCTGCACTGCCGCAACGGCACGGCGTCGTGGATCGCGTCGCGAACTGCTTCGGCTTGCCGCTGCGAGCGCAGCGGCCCGAGATAACGCGATCCGTCCTCGCGCACGACCCGCACCACGGACAGCCGGGGATAGGCCTCCGCGGTGAGCTTGAGCCAGACCGACCGCTCGGGGTACTTGGACCGCCGGTTGTAGCGCGGCTTGTGCGCCGCGATCAACCGCAGCTCGCGCACTTGCGCCTCGAGGGCGTGCGCGCACGGAATCGGGTCGACCCGCTCGGCGAGGGCGACCATCTCGCCCATCCGCGTGCGCATCTCGCTCGCGACGAAGTACTGCCGCACCCGGGTGCGCAGGTTGCGGCTGGTGCCGACGTAGAGCGGCGCCCCGCGCGCATCGCGGAAGACGTACACACCGGGACCGGTCGGCATCGCGTCGGCAAGATGCCGTTTGCGGCGCACCTCGGGCGCAACCTGGGCGGTGAAGGCACGCAACTCGGGCAGCGACTGCACGCCGAGATTGCCCAGCCGCCCGATCAAGCCGTGCAGGACGTCGACGGTGGCCCGCGCGTCTGAGAGCGCGCGGTGGTTCGGTGTCGTGTGCGCGGCGAAGAACGCGGCCAGGGTCGACAGCTTGCAGTTGGGCACCTCGTCTCGGGTCAGCACCCGCCGCGCGAGCACGGCGGTGTCGACGACCGCGAAGCCGGGCCAGGCCAGGTGCTGCTCTGCTGCGGCCGCCTTCAGGAACCCCACGTCGAACGGAGCGTTGTGAGCGACCAGGACGCTGCCGTGTGCGAACTCGAGAAACGCCGGCAGCGCTGCCGTGATGCTCGGCGCGGTGCTGACCATCGCGTCGGTGATCCCGGTCAGCACGCTCACGAACGGGGTTATCGGCTGGCCCGGGTGCACCAGTGTCTGGAACTCGCCCAGCACGCCACCGGCCCGCACCTTGACCGCGCCGATCTCGGTGATCCCGTCGGCAG
This sequence comes from uncultured Actinomycetota bacterium, assembly GCA_963794885.1. GTDB lineage: Bacteria > Actinomycetota > Actinomycetes > Mycobacteriales > Jatrophihabitantaceae > RYN-133. The sequence continues at coordinate 134,771 of CAWCFH010000018.1, read as the reverse complement.
CCGACGAGCCGCCGGTCGTTTCGAGGTCGACGACCACGAACGTCGTGGCGCGCAACGGCTCGTCCAGCTCATCGAAGCTGGCCTGGACGAACGCCGGTGCCGACATGTTTCGGACGGTAGGACGTGGGTCCGACGAAAACGTGACGGCGCGCCCATCCGGTCCTCGTACTCTCAACTACATGAGCGCGCTGCCGGACAACGGCGGGACGACCCCGGTCGTCCTTGCCGAGCCGGTGCGCGCCCGGGTAATCCAGATCGCGTCCGACGTGCTCGGGCGGCTGCCGGCCGACGAGGTGCCGGCGCCCCTTCGCGCGATTGCGCGGTTCACTCCGGCCAAGCGGATCCGCCTCGGCGCGGCTGCCCTGTCGGCAGCCCTAGACGCCGACGAGGGATTTCGGGCGCGAGTTGCCCAGGCCGTGATCGACGCGGCCCCGCAACTCGTCGACGCCGTCCGCGGCCAGGAGGCCACCACCGCCTCCGACCCGATCGACACCGCGGTGGTGGCCTACCTGACCCGTCCAGACGGCTGGCTCGACGTCGTCGCCGACGTCGGGGCGAAGCTGGCACAGGCGCGCGCCGGGCGTGACGCCGCCGCCGAGGAGCTCGCGCGGCTGCGCAGCGAACTCGTCGAGCTTCGGTCGCAACTCAAGACCGAGGGCGCCCGGATCGAAGCCGCCGCCGCAGCCGCCAGCGCGGCTGCCAACGACGAGGCCACCCGGCTGCGCAACATGCTCCGTACCCGCACCGCCGAACTGCGTGCCGCCGAACAGGGCGCCGCCGAGGCGAGGGCGGCGGCCGAGGAAGCGCGGGCCGAGCTGGAGACCGCGCAGGCCGCCCATGCGGGCGAGTTGCGCCGGGTACGGGCACGGACGAGCGAGTTGGAACGTGCCGTCGAGACCGGCCGCCGGGAGAGCCGCACTGGGCGAGACGTCGACGACGCCCGCCTGCGGTTGCTGGTGGACACCCTCACCGAGGCCGCCGCGGGGATCCGGCGTGAGCTGGCGCTGCCGCCGGGCGTGCTCCGTCCCGCCGACTCCGTCACATCGGGCGCCGGTGCCGACGGAGCTGGGACGGTCGGTGAGCCGGTCGGGCTGGACCGCCTGCTCGAGCTCCCGCAGGTGCACCTCATCGTCGACGGCTACAACGTCACGAAGACCGGCTACCCCGAGCTCCCGCTGGCCGACCAGCGCACCCGGCTGATCTCGGCGATGGCGATCATGCAGTCGCGGTCGAACGTCGAGGTCACCGTGGTTTTCGACGGCGGCGCCCGGCCCCCGGCCCAACCGCGCACGCCCCGCGGCGTGCGGGTGCTGTTCAGTGCTCCCGACGAGCTCGCCGACGACCTGATCCGTCGACTGGTGGCAGCCGAACCCGCCGGGCGGGCGCTGGTCGTGGTCACCTCGGACAAGCAGATCGTGAGCGACGTGCGCCGCTCCGGCGCCTGGACGGTGCCGTCGGCAGTCCTGCTCCAGCGGCTGAGCTAGCAAAAATTGTCGGAGGGTCTCCCTAGCGTCGCTGCCATGTTGATTGACTGCGACACGTGCTCGGTGCAAGGGGTCCACTGCCACGACTGCGTCATCACCGTTCTGCTCAACGCGCCGCCCCAGCGCTTCGAGCTCGACTCTGACGAGCAGATAGCCTTCGTCACCCTTGCCGATGCGGGGCTGGTGCCACCGTTACGGCTGGTGCCGGCACCGGTTACCACAGCCGAACGCAACACGCGGGGCATCGCGTGACTATCTTCACCGTCCACAGCTGAGCCGCCCGAATTTACTGGGCTGCAGAGGTGTGGAAAGTGTGAACTGTGGATAGTACCTGCCAATTAGGGGGGCGGCGTTGCGTGCTCGGAGGGGTGGGCCGTAACCTTTCCGAGACATTCCGGTTGCAGGCGTCCATGGAGGGCGTCACCGAAACGTCACCGCCGAATCGCATCGTCGTTGAACCTGTACATCAGGCCAGTGACCGCGAACCGAGGACCCACTTGAGTTTTGGGGTGAATCGGCGCAGTTCGGACCGCTACCCGCGGGACGGGCTCGCTGTAGGGCATCTTCCAGCCCGAACCCGACAGCTAACTCGGTAGGCGGACGAGGAAGAAGGAGTTCCGCCTACCGTGGCGTACCGGCTCTCACATCGCATCCGAACCGCTGCAGTCGCCGCGGGTCTCGTCGGTGCGGCCGTCATCGTTCCGAGCGTGGCAGGTGCCACGCCGACCCCGGTCGCTCCGTCCCCCCAGCGCATCATCTCGGTGCAACAGCGGCTCGGTGCATTGGCCCTCAAGAACGACCAACTCGTCGAAAAGTACAACCAGGCAAACATCGCCTATCAGTCGACGAAGAAGTCTGCGGCCAAGGCTGCCGCCGCGTACCAAGCCGCGGCCCGCCGGCTGACGAGAGCACAGCACGAGTTCGCCGCCGCCGCGGCCGCCCAGTACGAGGGCGGCGCGTTCAGCTCAACCGGTGCGCTGCTGTCGAGCGACAGCGGCACGAGCTACCTCGACCAGCTCGACACACTGACGATGCTCTCGTCGCACAACGCGCAGGTCGTCACGACCTTCGCGGCGACGCAGAAGCAGGCTGCCGATGCCAAGAAGCACGCGGCGGACATGTACGCGCAGGCCAAGACGAAGTTCGCGGCCGTCGCCGCGCAGAAGCAGCAGACCACTGCGCAGATCGCGAAGTACACCAAGCTGCTCGCGACGCTCAACGCAGCGCAGCGTGCCGCATGGCAGGCGCAGATCGCCCCGACGGTGTCGCAGACCTCGATCAAGCAGGTCAAGCAGATCACCAACATCGGCGTCACCTCGAGCCAGGTGAAGACCGCGATCAACTTCGCCCTCGCCCAGGTCGGCAAGCCGTACGTGTGGGGCGCGGCCGGACCGAGTTCCTATGACTGCTCCGGCCTGACCATGGCGGCTTACCGCGCCGCGGGCATCAGCCTGCCGCACTCGGCGGCCGCCCAGTACAACTACGGCCACCACGTGCCCTACAGCGATCTGCAGCCCGGCGACCTGATGTTCTTCTACCAGCCGATCGGGCACGTCACGATGTACATCGGCAACGGGTTGATGATCTCCGCACCGACGAGCGGTGAGGACGTGAAGGTCATTCCCGCGAACAGCGAGAACAGCGACTACACCGGGGCCACCCGGCTCGTCGGCTGATCCGCACGCACTCCCACGATGGCTCGCCGCGGTTGCGGCGGGCCATCGGTGTCGTTGGCAGCGCGCTGGCGGTAGCTGCGACGCTCATCGGGTGCACGGGTTCGTCCGGCTCGCCGCCACCGTCCAGCCCGACCCTCGCCTCGGCCCGGGCTGTGCTCGCCGCACAGTCGGCAGCGGTGCTCGCGCGCGACAAGTCGAATTTTCTCGCGACGCTGGACTCCTCGCCGGCCGCTCGCGCCTATCGCGACGAGCAGGCCAGCGAGTTCGCCAACCTCGCCGGCGTGCCGCTGGCTGCGTGGCGCTACCAAATAGTCGGGCCGGTCGATGACCGGCCGGCGCAGCGTGCCGCGACCGCGCGCTACGGCACGCCGGTCCTCCTGCTGCACGTCACGCTGGGCTATGAGTTGCGCGGCATCGACACCGCCCCGGACGTGCACGATCAGTACCTGAGCTTCGTGTCGCGGTCGGGGCACACCGTGGTCGCGGGCAACGATGCGCTCGCCAAGGAGGACACCACGAGCTGGCAGCCGCCGTGGCACTACGGGCCGCTGGTCGCCGACCGCGGTACGGCCAGCCTCGTGCTCGGACCGCCCGCTGATCGGGCGCAGTTGCCGGCATTGGCCGCCGACGTCGATTCGGCGATCGCTGCCGTCACCCGCGTGTGGGGGACGGACTGGGCGCAGCGGGTGGCCGTCCTGATCCCCGCCTCGCCCGAGGAGTTCCAGGCACTGAGCGGCACGAGCAGCGCGGAGGTGTCCGCGGCGGCGGTGACCGGTGGCATCGACTCGGGAACCGGCCGCCCGTTCGGCCAGCGGCTGCTGCTCAACCCGGCCCAGTTGGGCGCACTGACGGCGACCGGTCGCGGCATCGTGCTGCGCCACGAGATCACCCACCTGGCCGCGGCCGCCGACACTGCCGACATCACGCCGCGCTGGCTCGTCGAGGGTTTCGCTGACTACGTCGGCAATTTGAGCAGTGGTCAGGCAGTGCGGGTGGCCGCGGCCGAGCTGCGCACGGCAGTGGCCGCCGGTCACCTGCCCGCGCAGCTGCCGACCGACGACGCGTTCGGCACGCGCGGTGCGGCGCTGGCCCGCGCGTACGAGGAGTCCTGGCTCGCCTGCCGCCTTATCGCGCAACGCGTCGGACAAGGTGGGCTGGTGCGCTTCTACCGAGCGGTCGGCACCGCGATCGCGACGAAGCAGCAGGCGCTGGCGCACGGGTTCCGGACCGTGTTGCACGAGACCCAGTCCGCCTTCACCGGCCAGTGGCGCGCCTACCTGAAGACTGAGCTGTCGTGAGGAAGGTCCTGATCGTCACGAACGACTTCCCGCCGCGGCAGGGCGGCATCCAGTCCTACGTGTACGAACTCGCCCGTCGGCAGCCGCCGGAGTCGGTCGTCGTCTACGCGTCTGACCACGAGGGCGCGGCCGCCTTCGACGCCGAGCAGCCTTTTCCGGTCGTGCGGCATCCGACCGGGCTGCTGGTGCCGACGCCGGGCGCTCAGCGTCGAGCCGTCGCCACGCTGGCCGAGCATCGAGCGACCGCGGTGTGGTTCGGGGCGTCGGCCCCGCTCGGGCTGATGGCTCCCGCGCTGCGCCGCGCCGGAGCCGAGCGGATCGTGGCGAGCACGCACGGCCACGAGGTGGGCTGGGCGATGCTGCCCGCCGCCCGCCAGGCGCTGCGCAGGATCGGCGACGGCTGCGACGTGATCACCTACATCGCGCAGTACACCCGCAAGCGGCTGGGCAGTGCGTTCGGGCCCCATCCCGAACTGCGTCAGCTCACACCTGGCGTCGACATCGAGACGTTCCGTCCTGGCCTGGACGGGTCGGCGGTGCGCGCCCGCCACGGCCTGGCGCAGCGCCGAGTGATCGTGTGCGTGTCCCGCCTGGTCAAGCGCAAGGGCCAGGACGTCCTCATTGAGGCATTGCCACGGATTCGCCGACAGGTGCCCGACGCGGCGCTGTTGCTGGTCGGCTCGGGGCGCTACGAACGCGACCTGCGCGCCCTGGCCGAGCGGCACGGAGTGAGCGAGCACGTGGTGTTCACCGGCGGCGTGCCGTTCGCCGAACTTCCCGACCACTACGCCGCGGGCGAGGTGTTCGCCATGCCATGTCGCACCCGCCGCAAGGGCTTCGACGTGGAAGGCCTCGGGATCGTCTTTCTGGAAGCGTCGGCCGCCGGGCTGCCCGTCCTCGCCGGAGACTCCGGCGGTGCTCCGGAGGCCGTACGCGAAGGCGAGACGGGCTACGTCGTCGACGGCCGTGACGTCACGGCCGTCACCGAACGGCTGGTGCGCCTGCTGGCCGACGACACGCTGCGCCGCGACCTCGGCAAGGCAGGCCGCGCCTGGGTCGAAAAGCAATGGCCCTGGGACGTCATAGCCAACCAACTAACCGAAATACTCCAGGCCTGACAGTCAGTTAGTCGGATTTGGTGCCGGAATACAACTCCGCTATGTCCGCCTCGCACTCTTTGACGACGACGTTGCGCTTGAGCTTGAGCGACGGAGTCAACTGGCCGTCCTGTTCGGTCCAGTCGTTGCCGAGGATGGTGAACTTGCGGATCGCCTCGGCCTTGCTGACCGCCTTGTTCGCGTCGTCGACCGCAAGCTGGATCTCCTTGCGCAGATCAGGATTGTCGGCAATGTCGGAGACCGGCGTCGACGCCGGCATGCCGTGGTCCTCGAGCCAGGACGGCAACGACTCGGCGTCGAGGGTGATCAGCGCAGCGATGAATGGCTTCTGGTCGCCCACCACGAGGCATTGACTGACCAGCCAATGCGCGCGAACCCGATCCTCGAGCACCGCAGGGGCGACGTTCTTCCCGCCGGCGGTGACGATGAGTTCCTTCTTGCGTCCGGTGATGCGCACGAAGCCGTCGTCGTCGATCTCGCCGATGTCGCCGGTGTGGAACCAGCCCTCTGGATCGATCGCCTCTGCGGTCGCTTCCTCGTTTTGCCAGTAGCCGGTGAACACCAGCGGTGACTTGGCCAGCAGTTCGCCGTCATCGGCGATCCGGACGGTGACCCCGCCGACGGGTTGCCCGACCGTGCCGACGCGCAACGAGTCGGGTCGGTTCACGCAGATGCCCGCTGTCGTCTCGGTCAGGCCGTAGCCCTCATAGATCGTGACCCCGACACCGCGGAAGAAGTGCCCCAGGCGGGCGCCGAGCGGCGCGCCGCCCGACACTGCAGCGATGCAGTTGCCGCCGAGCGCGGCGCGCAACTTCACGTAGACGAGCTTGTCGAAGACCGCGTGCTGGAGCTTCAGCATGAGCGGCACGGAGCCACGTGCCGAAGCCTCGGAGAACGCGATCGCGACCCGTTCGGACTTGTCGAAGATCTTTCCCTTGCCTGAGCCGTGCGCTTTCTGCTTGGCGCTGTTGTAGACCTTCTCGAATACACGCGGCACGGCCAGGACGAAGGTCGGCTTGAACTCGCCGAGGTCGTCGAGCAGGTTCTTCACGTCTGCGGTGTGGCCGAGCGTGCATCCGACGTACAGGGCGCCGATCTCGATGACGCGGCCGAAGACGTGTGCGATCGGCAGGAACAGCAGTGTCGAGGTTGAATCGTTGAAGAACGACGAGAGGATGTCGGCGAGTTCGGTGCACTCGGTGACCAGCGCGCGGTGCGGTAGGACGCATCCCTTCGGCCGCCCGGTGGTGCCCGACGTGTAGATGATCGACGCGGGATCGTCGAGGGTGACGGCCTGGCGGCGCTTGGTCACCTCCTCGTCGGTGACGGACTTGCCGCCCGCGACGAGATCGTCGACCGCGCCCTTGTCGAACTGCCACACGTGCACGAGGTCGGGAAGCTTGTCGCGCAGCGCGTCGACGATTCCCTGATGTTCGTCGGTCTCGACGAACGCGCCCCGTGCTCCCGAGTTCGAGAGGATCCACTCGACCTGCTCAGCGCTGGATGTCTCGTAGATCGGCACCACGACAGCCCCGACACTCAGCACCGCGAAGTCGGTCAGCGTCCACTCATAGCGGGTCTTGCTCATCACCGCGACCCGGTCGCCGGCTTCGATTCCTGCCGCGATCAGTCCTTTCGCCAGCGCCAGCACCTCTTCGGCGAAGGTCCGGTCGGTGACGCTTTGCCACTGCCCGCCCACCTGGCGGCTGATGGCGACATGGTCGGGTCGCGCTACCGCGTTGTCGAAGACGAGATCGGCGATATTGCTCATCGCGAGGGTCGTGACGCAGCTGGCGACGTGAAATTCACGCACCTGGAGGCCGTCCTTTCGTGGGGAGGCTCGGTGAGGCAACGGTAGACGACCCTAGTTCGTCGCCGTGCACGATGCGACCGGTCGTCGCGTACGTGACATCCTGGCGGGCATGCCAGAGGTCGACGTGGTGGATTCCACCTGGATCGGCGTGCGGCCGGCCGCCTTGGCCCCGATCGTCGCCGACCCGTCCAACTGGCGGTCCTGGTGGCCCGATCTTCAGCTCCGTGTCGATCAGTTGCGCGGCGCCAAGGGCGTGCGCTGGATCGTGGCGGCCGGACGCGGTGGGTCGGTCGCCGGCTCGATGGAGATCTGGTTGGAATCGGTCGACGACGGCACCGTCGCCCATTTCTTCCTGCGCCTGGACGGCACGCCGCACCCACTGCGGCAGCGCGACCGGGTGCGGCTGGAACGGACGTATCGGACGGCGATCAAGCAGGTGTTCTGGCAGCTGTCGGATCGTCTCGACCCGGGCCGGGTGGCGCGCGTCGGAGGGCCCCCGACGCGAGTCCCGTAGCCTCTAGCGGCATGGCCGACCAGTCGACGCAGTCGATCGACATCGACGCCGATCCGGCTGCCGTGATGGCCGTAATCGCCGACTTCGACAACTACCCGGCATGGGCCGGCTCGGTGAAGAAGGCCGAGGTGCTCGAGACGGGTCCGGACGGTCGAGCCAAGCGGGTCGAGTTCACGCTGTCGGCCGGGCCGGTCCAGGATCGCTACGAACTCAGCTACGTGTGGACCGGTGACAACAGCGTCGAGTGGTCGCTGGTCAGCGGGCAGATGATGCGCGCGCAGGACGGCCGGTACGCCCTCGAGCCGACCGCGACGGGCACGCACGTGACGTACTGGCTCAGCGTCGATCTGGCGATCCCGATGCTGGGCCTGCTCAGGCGCAAGGCCGAGCGGGTCGTGATGGACCAGGCCCTGCACCAGTTGAAGAAGCGCGTCGAGGGCGGCTCATGAGAATCGTTCTCTTCACCGGGAAGGGCGGCGTCGGCAAGACCACGACGGCCTCGGCCACGGCCCTGCGGCTCGCCGAACGCGGGATGAAGACGTTGCTGCTCTCTACCGACATCGCGCACTCGCTTGCCGATGCTCTCGACACGCCACTGACCGGCGAACCGACCGAGGTGGCGCCGTCGTTGTGGGCGGTACAGATCGACACCCAGGGCCGGTTCGAAGCGGCCTGGCGCGACGTGCAGAGCTTTCTCGTCGACATGCTCTCGCGCAGCGGCGTGGACCCGATCACCGCCGACGAGCTGACGGTGCTGCCCGGGGTGGACGAAGTGCTCGCCCTGCTGGCGGTGCGCGAACTCGCCCTGCAGGGCAACTGGGACGCGCTGGTCGTCGACTGCGCGCCGACCGCCGAGACCTTGCGGCTGCTCGCGCTGCCCGAGGCGCTCACCTGGTACCTGCAGAAGGTGTTCCCGGCGCATCGCCGCATTGCGAAGGGGATCCGTCCGATCGCGGCGATGCTGGGTCGAGGCGACGTGATCCCGCCGGACAACATCTTCGAGGCGCTGTTGCGGCTCAACGACGATCTGGCCGGAGTGCAGCAGCTGCTCGGCGACCCGACGATCACGTCGGTACGCCTCGTCCTCACCCCTGAGTCTGTCGTCGCTGCCGAGGCTCGGCGCACCTTCACCGCGTTGGCGCTGTACGGCTACTCCGTCGACCTCGTCGTGGCGAACCGCGTCTTCCCGTCAGGCGACGACGAATGGCGCGCGGGCTGGGCGAAGGCGCAACAGGCGCAGCTCGTGTCGATCCGCGAGTCGTTCGCCGGTCTGCCGGTGCGCGAACTGGCCTATCGCGCATCCGAGCCTGTCGGCACCGAGGCGTTGCGTGAGGTGGCCACCGCCCTCTACGGCGACGACGATCCGATCGCCGTCGGACCGCACCGTGAACTGCTGCGCGTCGATTCCGACGGTGACGACTTCGTGCTGGTGATGGCCTTGCCGCTGGCGACCCGGGCGGCGGTGGACGTCGCGCGCGCCGGCGACGACCTGGTCGTCACCGTCAGCGGGCACCGGCGGGTGCTCACGCTGCCCAGCGTGCTGCGCCGCTGCGATGTGGTCGCCGGCGACTTCGACGGCGCGCAACTGCGCGTGCGGTTCCGGCCCAACCCGAACCTCTGGCCTGCGCGTGAGGGGGCTGACCAGCGTGGCTGAGCGAGACGAGCCCCGCCCGCCGCTGGCCGACGAGGCGGTGAAGTTGATCGGCGCCGTGCAGGAGTGGGCGCGGCAGAACTTCCCGGCCGGGCCGGACGGGCACATGGGCGCCGAGTGCCAGTGGTGCCCGCTGTGCCAGTTCATGTCCGTCGTGCGCGGCGAGCGGCCTGAGGTGACCGCGCGAGTCGCCGAGGCAGGCACCGCGGTCGCGACCGCCGTCCGCGCTCTGATGGACGCTGCGACGGCGAAGCCCGACGATTCGCAGCAGCCGCGCGTGCAACGCATTCATCTCGGTGAGCCCGAGGAGTGACCGCTGAGCGGACCCTCGCCATCGGCGTCGACATCGGTGGGACGAAGGTTGCTGCGGGGATCGTCGACGAGAGCGGGCGGGTGCTCGATCGCGAGCGACGCGACACGCCCGACGATGTCGCGCACACCGAGGATGCGATCGTCGAGGTGGTCGAGCTCCTCGCCGCGCGGCACGATGTCGTGGCCGTCGGCATCGGCGCGGCCGGCTGGGTGGCCAACGACAACGCGACAGTGCTCTTCTCGCCGCACCTGGCCTGGCGCGACCAGCCGCTGCGCGCCGAACTCGACGAGCGCATCAACCTGCCGCTGATCGTCGAGAACGACGCCAACGCTGCCGCGTGGGCCGAGCACCGGTACGGGATCGCCGCGGGGCAGCCCGTGGTCGTGATGGTCACGCTCGGCACCGGCATCGGCGGCGGACTGATCATCGACGGCACGGTCTTCCGCGGTGCGTACGGGATCGCGTGCGAGTACGGGCACATGACCGTTGTCCCGGACGGTCGGCAGTGCGCGTGCGGTAACCGCGGCTGCTGGGAGATGTACGCCTCGGGACGGGCGCTGGCCCGCGATGCGCGCTCCCTTGCCGCCGAGTCACCGATGGCGGCCGCGCGGATGGTCGAGCTGGCGGGCGGATCGGCCGACGGGCTGGACGGTCCGGTGGTCAGCGCTGCGGCGGCCGAGGGGGATCAGGCGGCGCTGTCGATCTGCACCGAGATGGGTCGCTGGCTCGGGCGCGGGCTGGCCGGCCTCGCGGCCGTGATCGACCCGTCGATGTTCGTCATCGGCGGCGGGGTGTCGGCTGCCGGTGACCTGCTGCTGCGTCCGGCACGCGAGGAGTACCGGCACACCCTCACCGGCCGGGGTTTCCGGCCGGTGGCCAGGATCGAGCAGGTGGCGCTCGGCCCCGACGCCGGCCTCATCGGCGCGGCCGACCTGGCCCGCCTCGCGACACGCTGAAATTCGCAACCCGTTCCATGTGAAATTTAGGTAAAGTCTGCGATACTCGATGGATGCCGCTTCTTGCCCAGCTCCAACCCCGCGATCGGGAGCTTGCAGCGCGCGTCATCTCGACCCTGGCGTTGGTGGCCGGCGGGGTCACCGTGCTGTTTGCGGCGCTCTCGCCGGGCCGGCAGGGCACCACGCCGGTCAGCATCGCGATCACGATCGCCACCTCGGTCGCCATCGTGGTCGCCGCGATCCTGCTGCGCCGGCTGCACAGCACGGCCGACTGGTTCTGGGCCAGCTTCCCGTTCCTCGCCGTGACCGCCATCGTCGCGCTCGACCTGATGACCAGCGACGCGTCGGTCAGCGCGCAGATCTTCTTCTTCTTCCCCGCGTTGTACGCGGCCTTCCAACTGCCCCGCTACGGCGCGCTGGCGGTAGGCGTCGCGGCGATCGCGGGCGACATGATCGATACCTTCTCTTTGGTCTCACCGAGCGTCGCGATCATGCAGAGCGGCTATCTCGCGGCGGCGATCATCACGAGCATGGTGCTGCTGGTCGTGTCCGGTGAGCGCCAGGACGAGCTCGTCGCACAGCTCAAGCGGCAGGCGGCGATCGACTCACTGACCGGTCTGGTCACCCGGCGGGTACTCGACAATGCGGCGGCATCGGCGCTGTCCGGCGGCGCGAGTGAACTCGGCACGGGACTGATCCTGCTCGACATCGACAAGTTCAAGCACATCAACGACGAGTACGGCCACCCGATCGGCGACGAGGTGCTCGTGCAGCTCGCCGAGCTGTTGATGCTCGGCGTGCGGCCCTCGGACACGGTGAGCCGGATGGGCGGCGACGAGATCGCCATCCTGCTCGCCGGCTGCTCGGTCGAGTCGGTGATCACGCGCGCCGAGCAGATCCTCTGGGAGGTTCGGGCGCACCCGTTCGAGGTCGAGCCGGGGCTCATGCTCTCCGTCGCGGTGAGTATCGGCGTTGCCCACCTGCCGACCCACGGAGCCGATCTGCGCTCGCTCTACGGTGTGGCCGACTGGTCGCTCTACGCGGCGAAGCGCGGCGGGCGCAACCAGATCGGTCCGATGCCCGAAGAGCGGGCACGCTCACACGCCTGACCGCCGCGCTCTGTGCGATACCGGGCGTGCGTCAGGATGGATCAGTGCCGACCCTGCGTGTGCTCAGCTACAACGTCCGCTCGATGCGCGATGACCGCGCGGCTCTGGGCCGCGTGCTGCGCGAAGGCCAGCCCGACGTCGTGCTGGTGCAGGAGTCGCCCCGCTTCGCTCGGTGGCGCTCGCTATGCGCCCAACTCGCCCGCCTCGGCAACCTCGTGGTCGTCAGCGGCGGCCGCTACGCCGGGTCGAACCTGATCCTGTCCTCGCTCTCGGTCGGGGTCGAGTCGACTGCCGACGTGCTCTTCACCCGTGATCCGCGCCTGCACCGGCGCGGCACCGCGCTCGCCGTGCTGACCAAGGAGGGCGCGCGGTTCGCCGTCGCCGGCACGCACCTCGATCTTCGCGACGAGCCGCGGCTGCGACACGTCGGTGAGCTCGACGCGGCCATCGGGCGGCACATCCCCTCGGACGTGCCCACGATCGTGGCCGGCGACATCAACGACGAGCCCGGCTCGCCGGCGTGGCAGGCGCTGACCGCACAGCGCACGGACGCTCTCGCCGCGGTCGGGGCGGCCGGGTCGTTCACCTCGCCGGCGCGGGGCGCGTTCAGGACGATCGATGGCGTGTTCGTCGACCCGCGGATCGCCGTCACGTCAGCGCGCGTGCTCGACTCGCCGGATGTCTTGATCGCCAGCGACCATCGCCCCGTCCTGGTCGAACTCGAGCTCTAGCGCGCCCGCACCGTCACCCGGACGGTGTGCGCGCCGTGCAGCGACGCGATGCGCAGCGTCGGCGTGTTCGGCCGGGACACGACCCGTGCCCCGGACACCTGCACCCGGTAGCCGTGCGGGAACTGGATGTGCGGCACGGCCACGATCGATGCGGTGCCCGCCGGGAACCGTCCCGATCCGGACACCCGCTTCGTGTCGAAGGTCAGGTGGAAGACCCGGTTGGTGAACGAGTACGACACCGGCGTTCCGGCGATCACCTTCGGGTACACCTCGGCCAGCGCCTTCAACTTCGCCCGCTCCACATTCGCGCCGCGGGGCGGCTTGGCCGGGTCGAGCACCAGCGCCTGGCCGTCCGGCGAGGTGCTGGTCTTGTCGTTGCCGGTGTAGGCCCATTCCGTCCAGCCCAACAGGTGCTGATCGGCCTTCGCGACGATTTCGGTCAGGTCCGACTGATCCTGGGTGGCGCCGAACTCGGTCATCAAGGTCGGGACGGAGTGGTCCTTGCCGTACTGCATCGCCTTGCTCACGGTCTGCTCGTCGAGCTGCGGGCACAGCAGGCTCTGCTGCAGCTCGTCCTCGGTCGGGCAGTAGTCGTGGAACGCCCAACCCAGATGCGGATCGTGCACCGTCCCGACGTTGTTCGCGTCCGCCTCCGCCGACACGACGTTCGGTTCGATCCACACGGTGTGCTTGCGGTCGTGCTGGCGGATGGCCGTCGCGACCCGCTGGTAGAAGCCGGTGAGCCGCTGGTCGAACACCGGGCAGCCGACCGTCGGCGTGATGCACGGATGCCAAGCGGTGCCCGGCCACGGCTCGTTGAGCACCTCGTAGCCCAGCACGTGCTGGTCCGAGCTGAACCGCGACGCGACGTGACGCCCACGCGCGCGCGTAGTGGGTCTGCAGCCCGACGCCGTCCGGCCCGGGCGCGTTGTTCCAGAATGCGTCCCAGGAGGCGTTCTCGGCGGGGTTGGCGAAGTAGTTGCCCGGAAAGCCCAGGGCGGGATTGGGCCGGCCGCCGTCCTGAACGGCCCAGGCCGGCGCACCCTCGCCCTGGAACTTCTCGTTGTAGAGGTCCTGGTGGAAGTCGAGCAGCGAGTAGATGCCGTGCCGGGCGAGCGTTCGCACGGTGCGGGCGATCGAGCTCGAGGTAGGCGTTGTCGTAGTGGCCCGGGTGCGGCTCGACGGCGGCCCAGATGACGCCGACCCGGACGACGTCGAACCCGTTGCGGTGCAGGAACGCCGCGTCGTTGGCACCGAATCCGTCAGCGCTCGGTGTGTAGGGCGCGACCTTGTAGACCTGGTTGAGGCCGTGCAGGATCACGACCCGGCCCTGTGCGTCGGTCACCCAGGTCCGCGAGCCGCGCAGCGGTGCGGCCGCTGCCGGGCCGGGAGCCCAGCCGGAAACCAGCACGGTCGAGAGCAGGGCCACAACGACAGCTAGAACACGTTTCACACAGCGATCGTCGCATTGCGGCCGGCAACCGTCGCGCCGAAGTGGCGGGCGCTACGCGCCGATCGGACGGACCGTCTCGACTGCGTTGAGCCAGCGCTCGAGCGGCAGCGTGCCGTGCCGGGCTGCGTCGATACCCGCGTCGAGGAGCACCTCGTACGGCGTCTCGGCGAGTTCGCGCACCTGCGGGCGGCCCAGGAACGAGCGCCGCTCGTCATCGGTGAACTCATCGAGGCTCGTACCGGTGAGGCGGCACCACAACACGAACACGGTGTTGGCGTCGGTTTGCATCATTGATCACCTCCGCCGATCACGGTCCGCGCCGGACAGCGATTTCAGACGTATTTCAGATGGCGCGCAGACGAACTCTCACCTACAGCTTCACAGAACAGCGCCGTCGTCATCGTCGTCGCGGTACTCGCGCAGCCGCATGATGAACAGCGCGGTGGCGCTGAGGATGCCGGACACGGCGAGGAAGAGGCTGAGCTCGAACGGCAGGTCGAGGTAGTCGCCGAAGGCCAGCAACAGGATCGAGACCGTGATCAGTAGCAGCCCGAGCATGATCGGTCCGGTCGGGCGCGGCAGCGGCGGGGGAGTGGGCGGTACGTAGTGGTCCTCGTCGAGCCACGTCGGCCCATCGTCATCGGAGGCGCCGGGCTCGGCGCGCAGCCGCGCCCGCCAGTCCTCGTCCTCGCGGGACAGGTCCTTCTCGGCATCCCGGATCGCGTTGAGGGTGTCGACGTGCCAGTCGGCGACCAGCTCGGCGAACGCGGCATCGGCATCGATGCCGGCCAGCGGATCGGGCGCCGACTCGGGTACCGCGTCGGCGATCTCGCCGCTGGCCCTGCACCACCGCAGCGACGATCGTCCGTGCGTCCGAACGCTCGGCAGAGGCGACATAGAGGCGCAGCGCGCCGTCGGCGCTCGGCGCCTCGGCGAGATAGGCGGCGATGCGGGCGCGCTCCAACGCGGTGAGCAGCCGCGGCGCCATCGGTGCCGAGACGTCGGTCAAGGCGACGTAGGACGACGCGAGCAGCCCGTTGTTCCACGGCCCCGGGCGCGACGGATCGCGCGACGGGTCGTCAGTCATGCGAGCGATCCGGGGTGAGCGACTGGAAGAACTCCACGCTGCCGGCGAAGATCCGCGGGGCGTCGTTGTCGAGGGTGGCCACGTGGTAGCTGTCGTCGAGCATGATCTCGTCGACGGTCGTCGAGGTCGCGCCGGCCTTGAGCAGCTTGGCCGACAGCGGGTCGACCACATGGTCCTCGACGCTGCGGTACATGCGGATCGGCGCAGTGACCTTGCTCAGATCGGCGACGGTCACCTTCCACAGCTTGGTCAGCGACGCGAACGCGACGACAGGTGTGCGGTCGTTGGCCGGCTCTTCGACCCCCGGCTTCTTGATGTCACCGCCGATGGACGGGCGTGACTTCACCAACCACGTGATGTAGGGGGCCAGCTTCGCGTCGAAGCGCTGTGTCCCGAAAGCAGGGTTGACCAGCACCAGACCTGCGATCGCGGAGCCCTTCTGCTCGGCCAATCGGGTGACCAGCGTGCCACCCATCGACAGGCCGGCCGCGAACACGATGTCACAGCGCGCGGCGAGATCGGCATGGGCAGCCTCGATCGCTGCGTACCACTGCGGCCAGCGGGATTGGTTGGTCTGCTGCCAGGTGCCGCCGTGCCCGGGCAGCCGCGGCAACCGCACGGTGTACCCGGCCGCGGCGAGGTGATCGGCCCAGGGCCGCATGCTCGCCGGGGTACCGGTGAAGCCATGGCTGAGCAACACACCGACCGGTCCGCCGTCGTGCTCGAAAGGCTGCTCGTCAGGGGCTCCGCTCGGCTCTTCGAGCCGGTGCTCTGCGGTCACCGGTCCATTCTGCCTTCCGACCGCAATCCGACCAGCCTCGGTCGCGCACATTCGTCCGGTTGCTGCCGTGGGCACTAGGCTCGGCCCATGTTCTACTGGCTCGCGAAGTTCATCTTCATCGGGCCGGTGCTGCACGCCCTGTGGCGGCCGTGGGCCGAAGGTGCCGAGAACATCCCGGACGACCGCCCGGCCATTCTGGCCAGCGACCACCTCTCCTTCAGCGATTCGTTCTTCTTCCCGCTGATGGTCAAGAGAAAGGTCACCTTCCTCGCCAAGTCCGAGTACTTCACCACGCCCGGACTTGAAGGGCCGAATCTCGCGGATGTTCTTCGCCGGGGTCGGCCAGGTGCCGATCGACCGGGACGACTCCGACGCGTCGCGAGCCGCGCTGAACACCGGGCTGCGGGTGCTGCGGGAGGGGAAGTTGCTCGGCATCTACCCCGAGGGCACCCGCTCGCCGGACGGACGCCTCTACCGCGGCAAGACCGGCGTCGCCCGCCTGGCACTTGAGTCCGGAGCCGTGGTGATCCCGTGCGCGATGGTGAACACCGACAAGATCCAACCGCAGGGACGGCTGCTGCCGAAGCTGCGCCCGCGGCCGGGAGTCCGGATCGGCAAGCCGCTGGACTTCTCCCGCTACGAGGGGCTCGCCGGCGACCGGCTCGTCGAGCGATCGGTCACCGACGAGATCATGTACGCCCTGATGCAGCTCTCCGGTCGCGAGTACGTCGATCAATACGCCGCCAAGGTCAAGAAGGACCAGGGCAAGGACCGCGCCTTCGGTGCGGACGAGGCTCGTGAGATGCGCGGGCGGTTGCCGGACACCCGCGCGTCATAGATGAGGTTCTTCTACGACTGCGAGTTCATCGAGGACGGTCGCACCATCGAGCTTGTCTCCATCGCGGTGGTCGACGAGGCCGGACGCGAGTTCTATGCCGTCTCCACCGAATTCGATCCGTCCCGCGCCATTGAGTGGGTGCGGCGCAACGTGCTCGACAAGCTGCCCGGGCCTGCGGACAAGGCGTGGCGTTCACTCGAACGGATCCGCACCGATCTGCTCGCCTTCCTGACCGAGCCGGACGAGCCGATCGAACTGTGGGCGTGGATGGCCTCCTACGACCACGTCGTGCTCGCCCAGCTCTGGGGTGACATGCGCGCGCTGCCGCGCGCCATCCCGCGCTTCACCCACGAACTGCGGCAACGCTGGGAAGACGCCGGCAGCCCGCCGCTGCCGCCCGCACCCGCCGACCAGCACGACGCGCTCGCCGACGCGCGCCATAACCTGGCTCGCTGGCGCGCGCTGACCGAGTCCCCATAGGGTTTCCACCGAGGATCTCTGAGGATCTCTGAGGAAGGACGAACACCCATGCGTATCGGAGTGCTCACCGGCGGCGGTGACTGCCCTGGCCTGAACGCAGTGATCCGGGCGGTCGTACGCAAGGGCGTCGGCGTCTACGGGCACGAGTTCGTCGGCTTCCGAGACGGCTGGAAGGGTCCGCTCGAGAACATCACCATGCCGCTCGGCGTGCCCGAGGTGCGCGGCATCCTGCCGCGCGGCGGCACGATCCTCGGATCGTCACGCACCAACCCGTTCAAGGTCGACGACGGGTTCGACCGGGTCACGACGACGCTGCACGCGAACGGGATCGACGCGCTGATCGCGATCGGCGGCGAGGACACCCTCGGGGTGGCCACCAAGCTCGGCGAGCTGGGTGTGAACGTCGTCGGCGTGCCGAAGACGATCGACAACGACCTGAATGCGACCGACTACACCTTTGGCTTCGACACCGCGGTGAACATCGCGATGGAAGCGATCGACCGGCTGCACACCACCGCTGAGTCGCATCACCGCGCGCTCATCGTCGAGGTGATGGGCCGGCACGCCGGCTGGATCGCGCTGCACGCGGGAATCGCCGGCGGCGCGAACGTCATCCTCATCCCCGAGCAGCCGTTCTCCCTCGAGCGGGTGTGCGCCTACGTCGAGAGCCGGTTCCAGTCGCACTACGCGCCGATCATCGTCGTCGCCGAGGGCGCGGTGCCCGACGGTGGGCAGAACGCCACGGTCGACAAGGGTCTCGACGCGTTCGGGCACGCGCGCCTCGGCGGAATCGGCGAGTGGCTGGCCGGTGAGATCGAGAAGTCGACCGGGAAGGAAGCACGCACGACCGTGCTCGGGCACATTCAGCGCGGCGGCACGCCGTCGGCGTTCGACCGGGTGCTGGCGACCCGGTTCGGTCTGCACGCGGTCGACGCTGCCAACGACTCGGCATGGGGGCAGATGGTCGCTCTGCGCGGCACGGACATCGTCCGGGTGCCGCTGACCGACGCGACCACGGAGTTGAAGACGGTCAAGCCGGAGCTCTACAACGAGGCCGAGGTCTTCTTCGGCTGACCATTGCTGGCACCATCGACCCGTGCACCGTCGCGGGCTGTTGGGTGTGGTGTGTGCGGCGCTCACCGTGGCGGGCTGCGCGTCGGCCGTCGACGGGACGGGCACCGGGTCAGCACCGGCCTCGGCCAGTTCGCCGTCGCCGGCCAGCTCGCCGTCAGTGCCGCCGACGGCGTCGCCACCGGCTTCGCCGTCCAGCTCGCCGTCGCCGTCCGCGTCGGGGGTGGTGCCCAGCGGGCTGCAACGCGAGGTCGCAAGCACCGCGGTCGGCGACCCGCTGACCGTCGACTACTGCACGGGGCAAGGCACCCAGATGCTGCAGCCCATCGGCTACCGGGTCGAGTTCTCGCCCGTTCAATACATCGGCGGCTGCACATGGCGGCTCCGCCAGCACGGCCAGACACGTATCGACGTCACCGAATACGTGAATCCGGTCGCGACCTCGCCGAAGCCGGTGCACGCGCAGAAGAGGACGATCGACGGGCTGCGCGTCGACGTCGAGCCGCTCAACCGCAAGACCGGCGTATGCGTCCGGTACGTCAACGCAGACGGCGTCATCGCAGAGCGTGGAGTCCTACGCGATCGGCGTGCCCACCAGTTCTTCGAGCATCTGCGCGGCGGCCGATCGGGTCACGTCCACTACGGCTGCGTTGCTGGCCGGCGGCCAACCGCCGCAGCTGGCGCTGTTGCCGGACACCGTGACGGCGCTGGACATGTGCCGCGTCGCCGATTCGGCCCACCTCACCCGGCTCACACCGCTCACCAACGCGACCGTGCGCACGAACAACTTCGGCGCCGACTGCCAGCTCACCAACTCACGCGTCGTGCTCTACGTCGACACGGCGATCTTGCGTCCCTCGGCATCGCAGAACCACACGCACATCCGGATCGGCGGTCACGACGTGCTCGTCTCCGACAACGACTCGGCGTCCTTCTGCAGTCTCACCGCCCGGCAAGGACCCACCGGCAACGGGACTGAATTCGAGTCGATCGAGTTCTCGATGAATGCGCAGAACTACAACCATCCGCCGCCGCATCTGTGCAAGAGCACCGCGCCGATCGTCGCGAGCTTCCTCGACGCCGGCGGACTGCGCTAGCGCAGCACGTTGACCGCGCGCGCGATCACCAGCAACGACGTGATCATCGCCGCGATCGCCTCGACGCTCATCAAGACTTTCGCCCGTGCGGACAGCGGCAGCGTGTCGGTCGGGCTGAACGCGGTGGAGTTCGTGATCGACAAGAACAGGTAATCGATGAACTCGGGCATCCACGGATCGGGTGCGCCGAGCTTCGCGACCTTCGGGTCGTCCTGCGGGAACACGAAGTCGGCGGGTTGTGGTGCCACCGCCGACGATGCCAGCCGCGCCACTGCGCCGCCCCGGTCGAGCTCCCAGTACACGAGGGCGAAAGCGATCATGTTGGTGGTCCACACCTGCAGGGCCGACAGCAGCAGTTCGCGTCCGCTGACCGTGTGGACCGTGGTGAGCACATGGATGAGCAGCACGAGCGACACCACGTTCGCGGCGATGATCACCGCGGCGAGGGCAAGACTGCCGATCCGTGACCAGCGCGTCTCCCTCGTCAACCTCGTCGGGTTGATGGCGACGAGCGAGGCCAGCAGCGCCAACTCGACCGCGGGGATCAACCAGCGCGGTTCGAGCAGCAGGCGGCTGGGCAGCACGGCGTAGCTGACTGCGGCGAGCCACCACCGCGACGGTGGCGGGCCAGCGGACCTCGCCGTGCCGCGCCGCCGTGCGCCGCTCGCCGGTCATGGGCGCATCGTGACACGTTGCCCGGTTTGGTCCGGACCGGCTCGCCGTACCCTGGGTCCCGTGAGTATCGCTGCGGTGTCATCGTCGGGTCCGGACCTAGGGCTGGACGCCTGGCGCGCGCTGCCGGCTGCCCAGCAGCCGTCGTGGCCCGACGAGTCAGTGCTGCGCGAGGTGTCGGCGACGCTGTCGACGATGCCGCCGCTGGTCGTGGCGTCCGAGGTCGACCAGTTGCGCGACCGGTTGGCGGCAGTTGCGCGCGGTGAGGCGTTCCTGCTTCAGGGCGGCGACTGCGCGGAGACGTTCCAGACGTCGTCGCAGGCCGATGTGGCAGGCAAGGTGCGCGTGCTGCTGCAGATGGCAGTGGTGCTGACCTACGGCGCGTCCATGCCGGTGGTGAAGCTGGGTCGTATCGCCGGGCAGTACGCCAAGCCGCGCTCGTCCGACATCGACGCGACCGGCCGGCCGTCCTACCGCGGCGACATGGTCAACGATCTGTTCGGCGAGCGCACTCCTGACCCGAACCGGATCCTGCGGGCCTACTACACCGCCGCGACGACGCTGAACCTGCTGCGCGCCTACGCCGGCGGCGGACTGGCCTCGCTCGATCGCGTGCATGCGTGGAACACCACCTTCGCGCGGTCGACCGAGACCGGTGCGCGATACGAGCGGCTCGCTGCCGAGATCGACCGGGCGGTGCGATTCATGCGCGCCTGCGGAGTGCACGACGCGGCACTCGAAGGAGTCGAGCTGTACGCGGGGCACGAGGCGCTCATCCTCGAGTACGAGCGCGCCCTGACCAGGGTTGAGGACGGCCGCGCGTACGACCTGTCCGGCCACTTCGTCTGGGTGGGTGAACGGACGAGGCAGCTTGACGGCGCGCACCTCGAGTTCGTCTCGCGGATCGCGAATCCGATCGGGGTCAAGCTCGGCCCGTCCACCACTCCGGAGTTCGCGGCGGAGCTGGTCGAGCGGCTCGACCCTGACGGCGTCCCGGGACGGTTGACGCTGATCAGCCGGATGTCGAACGCGCTGGTGCGCGACCGGCTG
This sequence comes from uncultured Actinomycetota bacterium, assembly GCA_963794885.1. Taxonomy (GTDB): domain Bacteria; phylum Actinomycetota; class Actinomycetes; order Mycobacteriales; family Jatrophihabitantaceae; genus RYN-133. Next base: position 113,579 of record CAWCFH010000018.1, on the reverse strand, counting down.
CCCGCGATCGTGGAGAAGGTCGAGTCGACCGGGCATCTCGTCGTGTGGCAATGCGATCCGATGCACGGCAACACCGAAGAGACGGCTGACGGGGTGAAGACGCGGCACCTCGACCGGATCATCGACGAGGTCGACGGGTTCTTCGATGTGCACGCGGCCCTCGGCACGCACCCGGGCGGCTTGCACGTCGAGCTCACCGGCGACGACGTCACCGAGTGCATCGGTGGGACGAAGGAGCTGACCGCGGCTGATCTCGGACGGCGGTACGAGACGGCGTGCGACCCTCGCCTGAACATCGAGCAGTCGTTGGAACTGGCATTCCGCGTGGCCGAGCGGCTCGTGGCCGAGCGCCGCGCGCGCGATGCCGCCGAGTGACGAAGGGACGATCAATGATTGTCGATCTGCGGTCGGACACGGTCACCCGCCCGACGCCCGCGATGCGCACCGCGATGGCCGAGGCCGAAGTCGGCGACGACGTGTACGGCGAGGACCCGACGGTCAACGCGCTCGAGGCCGAGGTGGCCGAGCTGCTCGGGCACGAGGCCGGCCTGTACGTGCCGTCCGGATCGCTGGGCAACCAGCTCGGCCTGCGGCTGCTCGCCAAGCCGGGTGAGGAGATCGTGTGTGACGTGCTCGCGCACATCGCCCGCGCCGAGCTCGGCGCGGCCGCCGCGTTCGCCGGCATCACGTTCCGCACCTGGCACAGCGACCGCGGGATCATCGACATCGATGCGGTGCGTTCGCTGATCGCGCCGAACGGCGGCCCGCACCTGGTATCGACGACGGCGATCGCGATCGAGAACACGCACAACTTCGGCGGCGGCACGATCCAGCCTGCCGACCAGGTCGCGGCAGTCGTCGAGCTCGCTCGCGAGGTCGGTCTCGCGTTGCATCTCGACGGCGCACGGTTGTGGAATGCGCACGTCGCCACGGGCATCTCGCTGCGTGAACTCGCGGCGCCGTTCGACACCGTGTCGGTGTGCCTGTCGAAGGGTCTCGGCGCACCGGTCGGTTCCGTGCTCGTCTCGAGTGCTGAACGGATCGCTGAGGCGCGGGTGTGGCGCAAGCGGTACGGCGCCGGCATGCGGCAGGTCGGGATCCTCGCCGCAGCCGGAAGGTACGCGCTCGCGAACAATGTCGAGCGGCTTGCCGACGACCACGCGCGCGCTGCCCGGCTGGCGGCGGCCTTCGGCGGCGACGCGCCGACCAACATCGTCGTGCTGCATGTCGATGACGCGCCGACTGTCGCTGCCAAGGCGCGCGAGGAGGGGGTTCTGATCTCTGCGCTCGGGCCGCAATTCCTCCGTTTGGTGACACATCTGGACATCGACGACGCCGGAATCGATCGGGCGATCGAAGTACTCGCACCGCTCGTCGGCGCTGCCTAAGCTGGCAGCATGATCCGCGCAACATGCGCATTGGTCGCTGCGGCGACCGCAGCTTCGATCGTTGCGCTGCCGGCGATGGCCGGCGCGGTGCCGAAGCAGCACCAGCCTCGGCCGCGCACGGTGCTCACCGGCCAGGCAACGCTCGTCTCGCCGAACGGACGATTCCATGCGTACATCTCGCCGCTCGGGCGGCTGCGGGTGCTGCGTGGCAAGACCGTCGTGTGGCATTCGTTCGGCCCGCACGGCCGTGCGGCCAAGCTGCGGTTGCATCCGTCCGGGAACCTCACGTTGCGCTCTGGGCGGCGGTTGCTGTGGACGTCGGCTACATCGGGCTCGCACGCCACGAGGTTGCGCCTCAACAACGACGGCGTCCTCGCGCTTCGCTCGGCCGGCGGCACGGCGTGGTCCAGCGCGACCGGCAATCTGTGCCGGGGGAGCGGGCATCCGGGGCGCCGCGTGGTGATCGACCTCAGCCGGCAGTTCGCAAAGTTGTGCAATGCGGACAACCAGCTGCTGACGACCCGGATCACCAGCGGTGCGACCGCGCTCGGCGACGGGACACCGACCGGCACTTGGCAGCTGCAGGCCAAGCAACGTGATCGCTACCTGTACCCGGCGTCCGGTGGCGCGTATTACGTGCACTACTGGATGCCTTACGACGGTGCGTACGGAATGCACGATTCGCCGTGGCAGACCTTCCCGTACGGAAGCCCCAAATACCGCACGCAAGGCTCGCACGGCTGCGTGCATTTCCCGCGCGCGGCGATCGCATGGATGTTCAAGTGGGCGCGGATCGGCACGACTGTTCACATCCGGGCCTAGCTGAATTCGGCGAGTTGCGCTCCTACGCCTGACAACAGCTGTGCATTCGTGCAGACTCGCGCCATGACTTATGCGCCTCCACCGCCCGTACCTGCGTCAGCCGGCCAACCGCGGCTGCGCGGTCGCACGCCACGGCGGCTCGGGATCATCTTCCTTGTTCTCGGTCTCGCCGGCATCGTTGCAGGTGCCGTCGTGCTGGCGACTCAGTCGGCTGCGAAGGTGAACAAATTTACGCGCATCAACATTGCGCAGAGCTCGTCGACAATCACCACGGGGCACGTGACCTTCGGTACGGGTGGATACATCGCGTACTACGAATCGGCACAGCTGAACGAGAAGCAGGTGCCGATCGTCCCAATTCGGCTTACCAGCCCGTCCGGGAAGCAGCTCATTCCGACCACCCTCTACGGTGGCGAAGACATCCGGAAGCATCCGGCGGGCACCCATAATCTCGGCGGCTTGACCTACGACTTCCAGAACCACCACGGCACGGCGGTGTGGCAGTTCAACCTCAGCGAACCCGGCCTCTACAAGGTCGAGGTCGAGGGCGCTCCGAACGCACCGGCGGGATCGGACATGGCCTTCGGCCGCTCGATCGGCAAGTCGACAGCGGTCGGAGCCATCCTCATCGGCGTCGGCGCGTTGCTGTTCGTGGCGGGGCTCATCCTGCTGATCGTCGGGCTGGTGAAGCGCAGCCGCAGCAAGAAGGAACTCGCGGCAGTGGGATCGGGCACGCCTTACGGCGGCTTCGGTGCCCCGATGTACGGCCAGCCGGGCCAGCCACAGCAGCCGCAGCAGCCGCAGTACGGCCAGCAGCCGGGCTACGGCACACCGCCGCCGCCCCCGCAGGGGTACTCGCCGCCACCGCCGGCCGGGCCGCAGCAGCCGCAGCAGAACCCCTGGCCTCCGCAGACCGACAACTGACTCACGGCGATCCGCCGCGCGGGGAAGCTGATCAGCGGTGGCCGACGATCAGGTCGCCGCGCACGTCGCCGATGAGGCACATCTTGCTGGTCGGGCAAGCGATCTCCACCTGGCTGTAGGCGGTGCCCACGTTCGTGCTGTGCCACACCGATTGCGATGCCTTGGGATTCGCACTCCAGTAGTCGCTCAGGGCGAAGCAGAATCCGGCGCCGTGGCAGATACCGACGTTGAACCCGAAGTTGTTCTCCTTCAACGTCACGGTCTGCCAGCGGCCGGCACCGGGATTGCTCGACACCGCTATTGCGCCCTTGCCCTTGTGTCCGCCGAAAGCCACGCACTTGTGCGCCGTCGGGCAGGCCACGCTGTCCCAGCGTTCCGGCAACGCGCGACCGGTGCCATTTCGGGGTTGACGCACCTGGATTGGTCGTCCGATAGATGACGCCGCTCGCTTCCACCCCGCTGCACAGCGACGATCCCGCGCAACTCACGCCGTAGAAGGACGCGCCCGAACGATCGGTCAGATGGGCTGAATGCCAGATGCCGCCCAGCGGTGCGGTCGAGGTGAACGCGTTGCCGTAGTAGTCGAGCGCGGCGCACAGATGCGGCCCGCTGCAGCCGACCTGGAGCAGCTCGATGTTGTCGATCTCCGCCGCGTGCCAGGCCGCCTTGCCGCCGGTGGGATTCGACGTGGTGAACACGTTGCCGATGTCATCGACGGCAGCGCAGAAGTTCGCAGTGGGGCAGGACAGCCCGTCGAAGCCGATCTCGCCGGAGACGTCAGGCGACGAGCTCGGCTCGAGCGCGACGCTGTGCCAGGAGGCTCTCTTCGTCGGACTGGTCGACCAGAGCACCCGATTTCCACCGATCGCGACACAGAGCCTGACCTTCGGGCAGGCCAGCCCGTTGTCGAGCGGTTGCAGGTGTTTGACGTGGAAGCCCTTCGCCCATCTCCAGCGCGGCGTCGCCGCGGAGGCAGCGCTCGACGCGACGATTGCGGCCAGCGACGTCAACGTGAGGACAGCCAGCACTGCGATCAGCCTGCGGCGCGGCGGTTTCGACGCATTCATCAGAGAAGATCCCCCAAGAGGTCGGTCCAGAGTCGGCCGGTTCCCCGCGGGAGCGGCTCGCGCATCATCGTCCGCGCAAGCCGTCAGCTCAACGTCCGTTCAGCCGGCGAGGTGGGCCGACGACGTCCGGCCGAGCAGTGGCGGGATCGTCGTCACGGCGTGCGAGAGCTCCTCGAGCGCCGCACCGTTGAGAGCCTGCGCCCCGTCGCACAGCGCTGATTCGGGGTGCGGGTGCACGTCGACCATCACCCCGTCTGCTCCGGCCGCGATGCCCGCCCGCGCCAGGGGCACCACGAGGTCGCGGCGGCCGGCGGCATGGGACGGATCGATGATCACCGGAAGGTGGCTCAACCGTTGCACCATGGCGACGGCGGAAACGTCGAGCATGTTCCGGATCGCCGGTTCGAACGACCGGACCCCGCGCTCGCACAGCACGATGTCCAGGTTGCCGCGCTGCGCGATGTACTCCGCGGCCATCAGCCACTCTTCGTACGTAGCGGTGAGGCCGCGCTTGAGCATGACGGGCTTGCCGGTCGCTCCGACAGCCTGCAGCAGCGCGAAGTTCTGCATGTTGCGCGTACCGATCTGCAACATGTCCGCGTACTCGGCGACGACATCGACGTCGCTGACGTCGAGCACCTCTGTGACGATCGGCATGCGCACTTCCTCGCGCACCTCGGCGAGGATGCGCAGGCCCTCGCGCCCGAGGCCCTGGAACGCGTAGGGCGACGTGCGCGGCTTGAATGCACCGCCGCGCAGCAGGGTGGCCCCGGCCCGCTTGGCCATCCAGGCCGACTCGAGGGTCTGTTCGGGTGTCTCGACGGCGCACGGGCCGGCGATGAAGGTGAACGTGTCCGGACCGATCGGCACGCCGCCGACCCGGATCGTCGTGCGTCGCGCGTGGTTCTGCGCCGACACCAGCTTGTACGGCGCGGTAATGCGCATCGTCTCCGCCACGCCGGGCAGCCCGTCGGCGTCGAGGGTTTCGAGCACCTCCTCAGTGCCGACGACTCCGACGATCGTGCGCATCACGCCGCGGCTGACGAACGCCTGCCCGCCGTGCGTCTCGATATGCGCGACGACGGTGGTGACGTCGGCGTCGGTTGCTCCCGGCGCCATCACGATGACCATGCCGAGAGCCTAGCTATAGCTAGACGATGGTCACCGTTACCGTGTCGCCTGGATGCACCTGCGTGCCGCTGCCCGGATCGATTTTGATCACGCGGCCTTCGATGCCGCCGAACGCCTTCTGCACGACGACGTTGAGGTTGAGGTTCTCCAGTGCCGACTGCACGTCGCTCAACGGCGCCAGGGCGGGGAAGTCGGGAATCGTGACGAACTCCGGACCCTTGGAGACGGTCACCGTCACCCTGGATCCGTAGAACGCGTGGTCGGACGGATCGACCGAGATCACGTCGCCCGGCGGGACCGTGTCGTTGAACTCGTCAACCCGGCTGACTACGAACTTCGCCGCGGTCAACGCTTTGTTCGCCTGCTCGAACGGCGTGTTCGACGCGATGTTCGGCACGTCGACGATCGGCTTGCCGGAGGACACGATGAACACGATCGGCTGGTTGCGATCGATCTGCGCGCCCGCCCTCGGCAGGGTCGCGATGACCTTCCCCTGCCCGATCGTGATGCTGTGCCGGGTGCGCGGAGACGGATCGAATTTCAGCCCGCGATCCTGCAACTGCGTCTCGGCATCACTGAGCGAAAGGTTGTGCAAATTCGGCACCGGGACGCGATCGGGCCCGAGCGAGACGGTCAGCGCAACCGCCTTGCCCTGCTCCAGGCGCTTGCCGGCACTGGGGTCGGTGCGGATGATCAACCCCTTCTTGACGGTCTCGCTGAATACGTTCGTCACGTTGTCGCTGACGGCGTAGCCGGCCGCCTTGAGCTTGGCCGTCGCCACGCTGACCGGGTAGCCGGTCACCTTCGGTACGTGGGTGTCCCACTCGCGGAACAGCCGCACTCCGCTCACGCCGCCAAGCACCGACAGCGCGCCGAGCAGCAGCACCGCCAGGGTCGCGATGATGCGGCGGCGTCTGCGTCGTGCCCGCGGAGACAGCGCCCGACGCTGCTTCGGCGGTGGGATGACGATCGGCGGCGGCGGCGCATCGGCACGCGGCGCAGGACGTTGCTGCACGATCTCGGTGTCGTGGCGTCCGGCCGCGCGGTTGCGCATGACGTCAGTCGTGGAACCGGACGGCGCGCGTGGCGGGCCGGCTGCGCGCGACGGTGCCCCGGCGGGACCGCGGACCCGGCCGTTCGGCGCCGCGTCGCGCTTGCGGGGCGGGATCGGGACGACGGGCAACGCCAGCTGTGCACGCGCGTCGGCGATTTCGGCGAGGAACGCCGACGCGTCGACAGGACGACCCGTCGGATCGCTGTCGGTCGCCGCGACGACGATCTCGTCGATCAGCGTCGGAATGCCCGAGGGACGTTGCTTGATGCGCGACGACGGGGCCGGAACCCGGCTGTGCACGTGCTGGTAGGCCACGCTCATCGCGGAGTCGCCTTGATAGGGCGGAGCCCCGGTAAGCAGCTCGAACAGCACGATTGCTGCCGAGTAGACGTCCGAGCGCTGATCGCATCGTCCGTGGACGATCTGTTCGGGCGCGCAGTAGGCGACCGTGCCCATCATCAGTCCGGTGCGAGTCGACGCGGCGTCGGCGTCGATCGCCCGCGCGAGCCCGAAGTCGGCGACCTTCACCAGGCCGTCGTCGGACAGCAAGATGTTCTCGGGTTTGACGTCGCGATGCACGAGCCCGGCACGATGGGCCGCCGACAGCGCGCTCAGCACCGGTTCCATGATCGAGATGGCCTCGGCGGCGCTGAACCGCCCGCGCTCGCTGACCCGCTCGCGGATCAGGTCGCGCAAGGTGCGCCCCTGCACCAGTTCCATCACCAGGAAGACGTGATGGCTACCTGGCGACGTGTCGTGGCCCTGGTCGTAGACCGCGACCGCGTTGACGTGCGCGAGCCGCGCCGCGGCGCGAGCCTCGCGGGCGAACCGGTCGGTGAAGGCCGGGTCGGCCGACAGCGCCGAGGACATGACCTTCACCGCGACACGCCGATCGAGCCGCTCGTCGACGGCCGCGTACACCGTGGACATCCCGCCGCGGGCAATGCGGTCGAGAATCCGGTAGCGACCCTCGAGCAAGCGGCCGACCAGAGGGTCCGCGGTCGCCGTCTGCACGCCGCGATTCTACGGGCGCAAGCCACCACAACCTGGACGCGCAGCGCCGGAACGACCGTATTCTCAGCCTCCATGGCCGGTCCAGTGCGCATCGACACGCCCCGTGAGCCCTATCACGGCGGTCAGATCGAGCTGCTCGCCGACGCCGACCGCCCAGGCGGCTGGCTGCTGCTGGTCGACCGGATCCGGCAGTCCTACGTCGATCTGGACGATCCGACCTACCTCGATTTCGAGTACGTCCAGGCCTTTGCCGACGTCCTCGACCAACTGCCGGGCGGCCCGCTCGCGGTGACCCATGTCGGGGGCGGCGCGGGCACGCTCGCCCGGTACATCGCGGCGACGCGGCCGCGCTCACCTCAGATCGTGCTCGAACCCGACACTGCGTTGACCGCGACGGTTCGGGCCCGGCTGCCGTTCTCGCGCGATGCGCGAATCCGGATCCGTCCGATCGGTGGGCGCGACGGTGTGCGCGCGCTCGGTGACGCGAGCGCGGACGTCGTGGTGCTCGACGCCTTTCACGGCGGACGGGTGCCCGCTGAACTCACCACCGCGGAGTTCTTCGGCGACGTCGCGCGGGTACTGCGCCCGGGCGGCCTGCTGCTCGCCAACGTCGCGGATGGACCGCCGCTGCGCTACACCCGCCGCCTCGCCGTCACGATCGGGTCGGCGCTGCCCCAGATCGCGGTGCGCGGCGATCCGGCGGTGTTCCGCGGCCGGCGGTTCGGCAACCTGGTCATTGCGGCCTCACGGGCGGCGCTGCCGATCGCCGGTCTGAGGCAGGCGGCGGCTGCTGCGATGTTCCCGCAACGGGTGCTCGCCGGCCGGTCCCTTGGCGACTTCACTGCAGGCAGCCCGCCGATGACCGACGCCGACCCGATGCGCTCGCCGGCCCCGCCGGACGAGATCTGGCGGGTGCCTAACTGAGGTCTGCGCGAGTGGTTGGATTGAGCTGTGCCGATCGAAGACTCTGTTCACACAAATAGGGGACGTGCCGAGTCGTTCGGCTCGGTCGCCGAGCAGTACGACCGATACCGGCCGAGCTATCCGGACGAGCTGATTTCCGACCTGCTCGCCCTCAATCCGGAGTGGACGCTGGATGTCGCGTGCGGAACAGGCAAGGTCGCGGTACCGCTGCTCGCCTGCGGATTGGCCGTTCTCGGCGTCGAGATCGACCCGCAGATGGCCGAGATCGCGCGCCGGCACGGCATCCTCGTCGAGATAGCCGCGTTCGAGACCTGGGACGACAAGGGCCGCACCTTCGACCTCATCACGTGCGGGCAGGGTTGGCACTGGATCGACCCCGTGCAGGGTCCACAAAAGGCGGCGAGCGTGCTCAATCCTGACGGCACGCTGGCCCTGTTCTGGAACTACGGCGAGCTCTTCGGCGAGCTCAAGAACGATCTCGATGCTGTCTACGAGAAGCACGCGCCGTCCCTCGTCCCGGACCCCAGCAAGCAACGCCACGACGACGCGGCGCACCTCGTAGCGCTTAAGGAGACCGGTGCGTTCGCCTCCGTGCGCACCGAGAAGTACCAATGGTCGGCCACCCTGAATGCAGACGAATGGGTCTCCCGGCTCGCGACGCACAGTGATCACATCACGCTCCCCGAAGATCAGCGGACGGACCTGCTGGCGGAGGTACGCAAGGTCATCGAGGCGCACGACAACAACGTGGAGTTGCGCGCGGGCACCTACGCGATCTTCGCGCGCATGCCGGAGCAGGCATGATGGAACTGCTCACCTTCCCCGATGTCGCCGAACAGCTCGGCGTGCCGATCACCCGCGTCCATCAATTCGTTCGCGACGGCCATCTGGTCGCGATCCGGCCCGACGACGGCCCGCGCGGCGTTCCGGCCCTGTTCATCCAAGACGGCGCGATCGTCAAGTCATTGCCGTCGGTGATCACGATGCTGCGCGATGTGCGCTTCGAGGACAGCGAGATCGTCGACTGGCTCTACCGCCCCGACGACACGCTGCCCGGCTCCCCGATCGATGCCCTGCGCGCAAACCGCGGCTCCGAGGTCAAGCGGCGGGCACAGGTAGCCGGCTATTGAGCCATCTCACCTACCTGCTGATCCTGGCTGCCTGCCTGCTCGGCACGCTGCCGCTCGAGACGATGCTGCACGTGCACGTGTATGCGCAGTGGCGGCGATTGGCCGCGACGGTGCTGCCGGTCGCGATCGTATTCACCGCGTGGGATCTGTTCTCGATTCGGCGAGGTCTCTGGCGCTATGACAGCCACTATCTCGTCGGCGTCACCCTGCCCGGACAGCTTCCGGTTGAGGAGTTGTGTTTCTTCGTCGTGATTCCGATCTGTGCCGTGCTCACCTTCGAAGCTGTGCTCGCGCGCAGACCGGAATGGGCACGATGACCTACACCTGGCTTGCCGTGGCAGGGGTGCTCGCCGCGGCCGCGCTTGACGTCGTCGTGCTGCGGACGAATCTGCTTCGACGTAAGGCGTTCTGGACCGCGTACGCCATCATGGCCTTCTTCCAGCTGGTGACCAACGGGCTGCTCACCGGCCTGCCGATCGTGCGGTACGACCCGACGGCGATCATCGGCTGGCGGCTCGTCTACGCGCCGGTTGAGGATCTGCTCTTCGGCTTCGCGCTGATCCTCGTCACGCTGTCGTCATGGGTCCGGATCGGCGGGCACGCAGCGCAGCGCCCAGACCGGTGACCCCCGCCGTGCCGCGCCGCGCGAGCCCGACCGAGATGCGGCGCGAGAACACGTCGTAATCGGCCCGTTCGATCTCGTCCAGAATGCCTTCGTACAGCTTGAGTGCGGTACGCAGGCAGTCGCGCGAACTCGGGTGCACGAGTCCGATGCCGGGTTCGGCACTTCGGTACAGCGCGCGAGCGCGTTCGATCTCCCACGCGAGCAGGTTTCGAATCGGCTCGTCGACCCGTCCACGGCGCAATCGGCCACGGTCTACGCCGAACTGGTCGAGCGACTCCTGTGGGATGTACACCCGTCCTCGGCGCAGGTCCTCGGCGATGTCGCGCAGGAAGTTGGTCAGCTGAAACGCGTAGCCGAGATCGATCGCGTGCACCTCGATCTCGTCCCATGGCGTCTCTGGATCGGCGCGTCCGAGAATCGGCAGCATCTCGAGCCCGATCACGGCGGCTGAGCCCCACATGTAGCGCGCGAGGTCGTCGTACGTCTCATAACCGGTGACGGTCAGATCCAGACGCATTGAGTCGAGGAAGTCGGCGACGTAGCTGTGCGGGATGTGCCACCGTTCCACGGTGTCGAGCAACGCGCGGGTGACCGGATCGCTGGTGGCCGACCAGTCGAGCTCGGCGACGACGTCGTCGGCCCATTGCTTGAACGCATCCGCGTCGCGCACCGTCGCGTCGACCATGTCGTCGGCGTAGCGCGCGAAACCGTAGAGCGCATGGACGTACGGGCGCTTGGCCGCGGGCAGCAACAGCGTGGCGAGGTAGTACGTGCGTCCATGCCTGGCGTTGATGGCGCGGCACCGGCGATACCCCGCCCGCAACGCCGGATCGGTGATGCCAGCCGCATCCAGCTCACGCGCCGCGTTCATCCGATGATCCGTTCTGCGGCGAGCCGGCCGGACACCAGCACCATCGGTACACCGACTCCGGGCTGGGTGTTCGAACCGGTGTAGACGAGGTTCTCGATGCGCCGGTCGAGCGTGGGGGACCGGAACGGTCCGGTCTGTGTGAACCGGTGTGCCGCCGCGAACGGCGCGCCGGCGGCGATGCCCTGCGCTTTCCAGTCAGCTGGCGTGACGAGGTGCAAGCACTCGATGCCGTCGCGGAATCCCTTGTAACCACGAGTTTCCAGCGTGTCCAGCATGTGCTCGCGATAGTGCTCGGCCTGCCGGTCCCAGTCGATCGTGGGACGGGCCAGATTGGGTGCGGGGAACAACGCGTAGTACGTGTGCCGGTCGGCGGGTGCGAGCGACGAATCGGTCAGCGTCGGTGTGGTGAGCAGGAACGACGGATCGGTCATCAGCTCGCCGCGGTCGATGATCTGCTTGAACGTGTCGTCCCACGCCGCACCGAAGTTGATCGTGTGGTGCGTCGCGTCAGGAAACGTCGCGGACGATCCGGCGTGCAGCACCACCGCACTAGGCGAGTACTGCAACCGGCGCACGCGTCGCGGGGTGTACCCCGGCGGCAGCAGCGTGCCCATCGCGGTCGGCAGATCGGCATTCACCACGACCACGTCGGCCGGAATGCGCTCGCCGGCGGCAGTGATGACTGCGCGCGCCCGTCCGCCGGCCACCTCGATCTGGGTTACCGCAGTGTTGTACCGGAATCGCACACCGTGCGCGGCGGCAGCGCCGGCCAGGGCGCGCGGCACTGCATGCATCCCGCCCTCGGGAAAGAAGACGCCCTTGATGCAGTCCATGTAGGTGATCACGGAGTAGATGGCCAATGCCTGCGCGGGAGCCAGACCGGCATACATCGACTGGAAGGAGAAGATCCGGCGCAGCCGCTCGTCGGTGAAGTACCCGCGCACCTTCGCGTCCAGCCGCCGAAAGGCACCAAGCCTTACCAACCTGGCGAGGGGCAGTCCGAGCAGTTCGAGCGGCGAGTCGAGATTGCGGCCGATGAAGTGCGGCATCTCGATCGCATAGAGCTCGCGCAGGTAGCCGACGAACCGGCGATAGCTGTCGGCGTCGGCGCGGCCGCAGGTCGACGCGATCTCCTCGGTCATTGCGTCGACATCGCTGCGCACATCGATGCTGCTGCCGTCGGCGAACCGGGCACGATAGGCCGGATCGAGTTGGTGCAGGGTCAGCCAGTCGGCCAGATCCTCATCGACGGCGGCCAACGGCTGCTGCACGAGCTCGGGCATCGTCAGCACCGTCGGGCCGGTGTCGAAGAAGTAGCCGTGGTCGCGGATCAACCCGGCGCGCCCTCCGGGCACGGCTTCGCGTTCGAGCACGGTGACGTGCCGTCCGGCGCCAGCCAGGTGGAGCGCGGCGGACAGCCCGCCGAGTCCGGCGCCGACGACGACGACCGAGTCAGTGGATCCTGGAACCGTGCGCATTGCTCCGCACGTTACTTGGCGATCACCACGTGCCTGGCCGCAGGACCGGCAGAATTGCCCACGGGCGGTGGGCCGTCCTGCCGAGTGTCGATTCCGCAGTTCTCTCCCTGCACACCGGTCGCTCGCGGGGCGACGCTTTGTGCACGAAGACGTTGGCGCTCGGAGCGGCCACGTCACGAGGATGAGGAAGGTTTCGCCATGACGCTCGGGACACTGATCAGCATCGCCGTCTCCGCCGGTTACCTGGCCCACACCGCAGCGGAGCGCCGCAACCGAAACGCGCCGCTGTGGGCCGTGATCGGCTTCCTGTTCCCGATCTCGCTGCTCGTGATCTGGTCGCTGGGATCACGCTCGGCCAACGCTGCGCCCGCGCCGGCGCCGGGTGTTGCGCTGAACGCTCCGGGTAGGCCGACGTCAGTCGGCGGGCGGTAGTTCGCCGATGCGAGTGTGCCGATGCGGGGCATCCTCAGCGACCGGGTGAACGACGGGTACGGCACGGCGCCATTTGCCGCTGAGATAGACGCCGAAGAGCACCACCAGCACGATCGCGGCACCGGCGAATACACCGGTGAGAACGCCGCCGAGTGCCGAAGTGGGAACCATGTCTACATGGTGCTCTTTTGACACATCACAATCACCAGGCACCAGCTGTGACAACGTAGACACTTCGGCCTACCGAGGTTCGGCCGCCGGTTGGAGTACGGTGCGCGCGCTTATGACCGTTCGGCGCGGAGCAGGAGCACCGTGCGCGCGCCGATGCGCAACCCGGTACCGCCCGCGATCGCGCGTGAGTTGGCCGGCACCCCGCCGCGCCGATTCGAATCGACGACCGGGACGTACTGGTCAGCCCACGGCGAGCCGGGGAGGGTGAAGCGACTGCCTTGATCACCGGCCTGCAGCACCAGGAGGAACGAGTCGTCCATGATCAGCTGTCCACGACGGTCGCGATGCCGTAGCCCGCGCCCGTCGAAGTACATCCCGATCGAGCGCAGCCCGACGTCGAACCAGTCCGACTCGTTCAGCTCGCGGCCGGCTGGATGAAACCAGGCCAGATCCTTGCAACCGTCGCCGCCGTCGACCTCGCGGCCCTCGAAGAACGCCGGCTGCCGCAGCACCGGGTGCGCGCGGCGCAGACCGAGCAGCCGGCGCGACAGCATGAGCAGGTCGTCGGCCTCGTCCGACGGCGACCAGTCGACCCACGACACGGCGTTGTCCTGCACGTAGGCGTTGTTGTTGCCGCCCTGGGTGCGCCACCGCTCGTCGCCGGCGACGAGCATCGGCGCGCCGGTCGACAGCAGCAACGTGCTCAGCAGGTTGCGGGCCTGTCGCAACCGCAACGCCTGCACGTCTGGCGGGGCAGGATCGCCCTCGAACCCGCAGTTGTAGGAGCGGTTGTCGTCAGTGCCGTCCTGATTGTTCTCGCCGTTGTTCTCGTTGTGCTTCTTCTCGTACGAGACGAGGTCGCGCAAGGTGAAGCCGTCGTGCGCCGTGATGAAGTTGATCGACGCGATCGGCAACCGGCCGTCGTCACCGTAGAGGTCGGACGATCCGGTGAGCCGGTAGGCGAGGTCGCGCACGCCACCGTCGCCGAACGACCAGAACGAGCGCACCGTGTCGCGGTACTTGCCGTTCCACTCCGTCCACAGCGGCGGGAACTCGCCGACCTGATAGCCGCCGTCGCCGACATCCCACGGCTCGGCGATCAACTTGGCCTGACTGATGATCGGATCCTGGTGGATGGTGTCGAAGAAGCTCGACAGCTTGTCGACGTCGTGCAGCGACCGGGCCAGTGCCGAGGCAAGATCGAACCGGAACCCGTCGACGTGCATGTCGGTGATCCAGTAGCGCAGCGAGTCGGTGATCAGCTGCAGCGGGAACGGGCGGCGCGGGTCGAAGGTGTTGCCGCAACCGGTGTAGTCGGCATAGCGCGACGGATCGCCCACCGCCAGCCGGTAGTACGAGCCGTTGTCGATGCCGCGGAACGACAGCATCGGGCCGTCCGGGCCGGCCTCGGCCGTGTGGTTGTAGACGACGTCGAGAATGACCTCGATACCGGCGTGGTGCAGCGCGCGCACCATCGACTTGAATTCGCGCACCTGATTGCCGTGCCGCGACGAGTACGCCTCATGCGGCGCGAAGAAGCCGATCGAGTTGTAGCCCCAGTAGTTGGCGTTACCGCGGCTCTGCAAGGCCGGCTCGGAGACGAACTGGTGGATCGGCAGCAGCTCTACGGCCGTTACGCCGAGCGCGGTCAGGTACTCGATCGCTGCCGGATGCGCGAGCCCTGCGTAGGTACCGCGCAGCTCGGGCGGGATATCCGGGTGCTGTTGGGTAAAGCCCTTCACGTGCAGTTCGTAGATCACGGTGTCGTCCCAGGGCACCTTCGGCGGCAGGTCGCCGCCCCACGGGAAGGCGTCGTGAACGATCACCGACCGCGGCACGTAGGCGGCCGAGTCGTCGCTGTTGTCCGGGTAGACGGAGCGGTGGTCGACGAAGTCGCCTTCGATGGCTCGCGCATAGGGGTCGACCAGCAGCTTGTTCGGGTTGTGGAACAGACCTTTGGACGGGTCGTACGGCCCGTCCACCCGGAAGCCGTAACGCTGGCCCGGCCCCACGCCCGGCAGGTAGCCGTGCCACACGTGGTAGGTCGACTCGTCCAGCGGGATCCGGGTCTCGTACCCGGTGCCCCCGGAAACGGCGTTGAACAGGCAGACGTTGACCGCGGTTGCGGTGGTCGACCAGAGCGCGAAGTTGACGCCGTCGCCGTCCCAATGGGCGCCGAGCGGGAACGGGCTGCCCGGCCACGCGCGATCCAGACGCGCGGCCAGGGTGGCGGTGAGTTCCTCGGGAAGCATCGAGGCGACTCTATCGTCGGTGGCCCGTCCGCAGATTCTCAGCAAACACAGGGAAACAACCCAGCCCGTCCCATAGTTTGCCCCGTTAGCTGTTGTCATGCCCGCGAGACACCCTCGCGGAGGCACGGAGGTGAACCAGCGTGAACGAGCAGGCAGGTCCGCAGCAACCCGGGCAGCAGCCGCAGCAGTACGGCGCGCGCCCGTATGGTGATGCGATCTACCGCCCCGAGCACCAGCCCTGGGATCCGGCGTACTACCCCTACGCCGGCTACTACGGCGCGCCACCGCTGCCTGCGGCCCAGCCGACGCGCCGCCGCGCGGCGACGCTGGCCACCCTGGGTGCCCTCGCCGCTGTTGCCATCTTCGGCGCCGGCGTCGCGACCGGCCACTCGTCCTCGGTGTCCGGCACCGGCACGGTGGCGGCGGGATCGTCCGGCGGCTCGAGCAGCGGGTCGTCCGGTGGCTCGTCGGGTGGCTCGTCGGGCGGTTCGTCCGGCGGCACGCCGGTCAACCCGTGGGGCCGCTACCCATTCGGTACCCCGGGCGGCTCCGGCAATTCCGGCAGCTCCGGCTCGACCGGCAAGGCAACGGTCGCCGAGACAGCGGGCATCGTCGACCTGTACACCGAACTCGGCTACCAGGGTGCCGCCGCCGCCGGCACCGGCGTCGTCCTCACCTCCGACGGCGAGATCCTCACCAACAACCACGTCATCGACGGCTCCACCAAGATCAAGGCGGTCGTCATCTCGACCGGGAAGACCTATATCGCCAAGGTGGTCGGCACGGTCCCGGGCAAGGACATCGCGTTGATCAAGCTGCAGAACGCCTCCGGGCTGCAGACCGCGAACCTCGGCGACTCGAGCACGGTGTCGGTCGGTGACCCGGTCACCGGCGTCGGCAACGCGGGCGGAACCGGCGGCACGCCGAGCGCTGCCTCTGGCAAGGTGACCGCGATCAACAAGACGATCACCGCGTCGGACGAGAACCAGTCGTCCTCGGAGCGCCTGCACGGCGTGATCGTCACCGACGCGCCGATCCAGGCCGGCGATTCGGGTGGTCCGCTCTACGACGCCAACGACAAGATCATCGGGATCGACACCGCGGCCAGCACGAGCGGGCGCAGCGCGGGTTTCGCCATCCCGATCAACTCCGCGATGGCGCTGATCAACGCGATCCGGTCGGGCGTCGAGACGAGCTCGGTGCACCTCGGCTACCCCGGCTTCATGGGCATCGAGATGTCGCCCACCACGAAGCGTCCGGTCGTCGCGAACGTCATCTCGGGAACTCCGGCTGCCAGCGCGGGCCTGGGATCCGGCGACGTGATCACCCAGTTCAACAGCACCACGATCCGCACCGAGCGCCAGCTGCACAACGCGGTCTCGGTCCTCAATCCCGGCGCGAAGATCAGCCTTACCTACACCGATCCGGCTGGCGCCAGTCACACCAAGTCGCTGACCCTGATCGCCGGGCCGGCTGACTGATCCAAAGCCAGATCCCCCCTCGCGGCGCGCGCTCCCTCACCTCCTGGAGGGGCGCGCGCCGCTCCACGTTCAGCGGGCGCGTGCGCGGATCTTGGCCCAGTGCGTCAGGATGGCTACGTGGTCGAGATCAATCCCGATGCCGTGCTGCAGTTCGTCGAGGTGACGGTGCAGCGTGGGTCGAAGACGCTGCTCGACCGCATCAACTGGACGGTCGAAGAGGACGAGCGGTGGGCCGTGCTGGGCCCGAACGGCGCGGGCAAGTCGACGTTGATGGCCATCGCCGCCGCGAACATGCACCCCACCTCCGGCATGGCCTACGTCCTCGGCGAGCAGCTGGGCCGCGTCGACGTGTTCGAGCTGCGGCCGCGCATCGGGCTGGCCACCGCAGCGATCGCCGATCGAATTCCCGGCGGCGAGCGGGTAACCGACGTCGTCGTCAGCGCCGGCTACGGCGTGCTCGGACGGTGGCGCGAGGCGTACGGGCGCCTCGATGTGCGCCGCGCGGCCAAGCTGCTCGACCTGTTCGGCGTCGGGGGCCTCACCGAGCGCACCTTCGGCACGCTGAGTGAGGGGGAGCGCAAGCGGGTCCAGATCGCGCGGGCGCTGATGACCGACCCGGAGTTGTTGCTGCTCGACGAGCCGGCCGCCGGGATGGACCTCGGCGGCCGGGAGGACCTGATCCGCCGGCTCACCCGCTTCGCCGCGGATCCGGACGCGCCTGCCTCGGTGCTCGTCACGCACCACGTCGAAGAGCTGCCGCCCGGAATCTCGCATGTGCTCCTGCTCCGCGACGGCGGCGTGGTTGCCGCCGGCCTGGCGCGGCAGGTGCTCACCGACGAGAACCTGTCGGACACGTTCGGCCTGCCCATCCACGTCTGGCGGCGGTCGGGCCGCTGGTACGCCCGCGCGGTGTGAGCTGACCGGCCCGAAGATGAGCCGGAGCCCGGTACGCCCTAGGCTCGTTCGAGGTCCACGCAAGGCGGAGGCGGGTTAATGGGCGAGTTCGTGCAGGTCGAGACCGGCGGCGAGGTGCCGAGCGGGGTAGCGACCATCCTGCTGTCCCGCCCGCCGATGAATGCGCTGAACACTGCGGTGCAGACAGAGCTACGTGCCGCGGCCGAGCAGGTCACCGCTGATCCGGCGGTGCGCGCGGTCGTCCTCTACGGCGGCGAGAAGGTGTTCGCCGCCGGAGCCGACGTCAAGGAGTTCGCCGGCCAGGATCACACCTACATGATGAGCGACGCCGTCCGGCTGACGAACTCGCTCGACGCGCTTGCCCGCATCCCCAAGCCGGTGATCGCGGCGGTGACCGGCTACGCCCTCGGCGGTGGCTGCGAACTCGCCCTGACAGCCGATTTCCGGGTGAGCGCCGACAACGCGAAGTGGGGCCAGCCCGAGATCCTGCTCGGGATCATTCCCGGTGCCGGCGGCACGCAACGGCTGCCGCGGCTGATCGGTCCGGCCAAGGCCAAGGATCTCGTGTTCACCGGACGGTTCGTCGACGCCGCTGAGGCGCTCGAGATCGGACTGGTCGACGCGGTCGTCCCGGCGGCGGACGTGTACCGCACCGCGCTGGCGATGGCGGCCAAGTTTGCCAAGGGCCCGGCTCATGCGCTCGGTGCCGCGAAGGCCGCGATCGACGGCGGCCTCGATGGCGACCTGGCGACGGGGCTGCGTCTCGAGTCGCACCTGTTCGCTTCGCTGTTCGCCACTGAAGATCGCAAGATCGGCATGGCGTCATTCATCGAGAGCGGCCCTGGTAAGGCCGTGTTCGTCGGAACGGAACCGCCGACGCAATGACCGTAGAACGCGCCCCCGCGACAGCGGCCGAGGTCGAGGCTGCCTGGAGCGATCCGAAGCTGGCCAACATCCTGTACCACGACTGGGAAGCCGGCACCTACGACGAGAAGTGGTCGATCTCATTCGATCAACGCTGCATCGACTACGCGCGCGACCGGTTCGAGCACATCGCCGGACGAGCTGGGTGGCCTTATGGCAAGTCGCTCGAACTCGGCTGCGGCACCGGGTTCTTCACGCTGAACCTGAAGCTGGCCGGGGTCATCGAGGAAGGCCACGTGACCGACCTCAGCCCGGGGATGGTCGAGGTCGCGCAGCGCAATGCCCGCTCGCTCGGCTTCGAGGTCGAGGGGCGCGTCGCCGATGCCGAACGGCTGCCCTACGACGACAACACCTTCGACATCGTCATCGGTCATGCGGTGCTGCACCACATCCCCGACTTGGATCTGGCATTTCGCGAGTTGCTGCGGGTGCTCAAGCCCGGCGGCCGGTTCGTCTTCGCCGGCGAGCCGACCCGGCACGGCGACGTCGTCGCGCGCCGACTGTCGCGATTCACCTGGTGGGCCGCGACCAATGTCACCAAGCTGCCGGCGCTGTCATCGTGGCGACGTCCGCAACAGGAATTGGACGAGTCGTCGCGCGCGGCAGCCCTGGAGGCCGTCGTCGACATCCACACCTTCCCGCCGGCCGAGCTTGCCGCGATGGCGCGGCGGGCCGGAGCCGAGAGCGTCGTCGTCGCAACCTCGGAATTGCTCGCCTCCTGGTTCGGCTGGCCGGTGCGCACCTTCGAATGCGCGGTGCCGAAGGACAAGCTCGGCATGCGGTGGGCGAACTTCGCGTTGAAGGGCTGGATGCGGCTGTCAGCCATCGACAGCGTGCTCGAGCGCTTCGTGCCGAAGGGCCTGTTCTACAACGCCGAGGTCACCGGGCTGAAACCCGCGCCACCAGCTCGCTGAGTCCGTCGCCTACTCGCCGACGAGATCGCGCCGGCGAAACGCGACTGCCGCCGGCCACAGCCGCAAGCAGGCCGAGGCCGGCGAGGATGCCAGCGCTGACCCAGTTGGGGTGCACCGCGGGCGCAGCGGCCATGTGGTGCAACACCGAGGTGTCCAGCACCCAATGGCTGGCGTTGACGATGCCGCCGATGATCTCGACGAGGAACGACCACGCAAGCACGCCGTAGGTGACCGTGGCGACAGCACGCGGGCGCAGCCCGAAGGTCAGCACTCCCACACCCAGCACGAACAGCGCGGGCGGTGCGAGGTTCACGCCGGCCTGGAGGAGCGTGCCCAGTCCTACTCCTGCGTTCTGGCTCGCCGCGCCGACCCACGTCGACAGGCCGGCGACCAGTCCCGCCGCGAGCACCGCGCCGGTGACGATGACGAGCCGGCCCGCCAGCCAGGACGACCGGAGCATCGGCCGTACCAGCAGGTGATCGAGACGGCCCTCGGCCTCCTCGGTGCGCGCCGCGGCGGCCTGGCTGGCTGCGATGGCCGAGATCAGCAGGGCCACGATGAGGAAGGTCACCGCGAGGTACGCGGATGCTCCGGCGCCGCGCCCGCCCAACCGGTCGAGAGCTTGCCGGATCGCGGGATTACCGGCCAGCGCGGTGCCCACCGACTTGGCGATCACGCCCATCATCAGGCCGAGTGCGGCGATTCCGAACAACCACCCGATGAGGACGGGCCGGATCAGCCGAAGCGCCAGCCCGGTGGACCCGGAGAGCAGCCGCGTTCGCGCGGTTGCGGTTGTCCGGTCCGGGATCGTGCTCGCGCCGAGGTCCCGGTTCCCGGCCAGTTGGATCGCGAGGCCGGCCAGCGAGACGACGAAGGCTCCGATCAGCAACAGCACGAGCGGGCGAGGCGAGCTCAACGGGCGCAACTCTTCCACCCAGCCGAGCGGGGAGGCCCACCGCAGCCAGTCCAATCCAGTGCCCGAGTCGGCCATCATCCGCAGCGCGTACGCGAGCCCGAATGCGGCCGCGGCGTAGGCCGCCGCCTGGCGGCGGGTTGCCGCGAGCTGGCTGGCGAGCGCGCCGACCGCGGTGAACATAGCCCCGCTCGCCACGACGGCAAGCGACAGGTACAGGGTCGACGGGATCGAGAAGTTCACCGACGATGATCTGCCGACGAGCGCTGAGATCACGGCGGTGACCGACCACAGCGCCGCGATACCCGCCGCCAGCCCGGCCATAGCTTGTGCGGCTGCTCCGCGACGCGTGGTCTGGCCGACGAGCAGCAGCTCCCAACGTCCGGCGTCCTCCTCGCCGCGCAGCATCCGCGTGCCCGACATCAGGCCCCAGACCGCGCCGACGATGCTGAGCACGCCGACGCAGCGCCACGCGGTGAACCCGGCGACGGTGTCGATGTTGCGCGCCGGGCCGATGATCGCGTTGAAACCGAAGTTCGAGCCGAAGGTCCGGGCGAGTTCGGCACGGGCGAGCGGGGTCTTGTACGTTGCCGCATACCCGAGCGCGGATGCCGTGACGTACAGGCCGAACACCGCTCCCCACACGGCGCCGGAGCGCACCGACTTGCGGGTGGTCAAGGCGGCGATGACCCACCGGGATCGTCGCGCCGGTCTGGCCGAAATCGGCAGCGCGAGCTCAGCCGACATGAGCCGGGACATCGTCGGCGGTGTCGCCAGGGCCGTAGTGCGACAGGAAGAGTTCCTCCAGCGAGGGCTCACGGCTCAACAGCTCGTGCACGCCGGCCGACGCGAGCACCTTGAGCAGTGGTTCGACCGAACCGCGCACCTCGCAGCGGACGACACGTCCGGTCACCTCGATTGCGCTGACTCCGGGCACCCGGGACAGATCGGGAACCGATCCGTCGAACGTCGCCTCGACGGTGAGTGCCGACAGGTGACGCAACTGTGCGAGCGTGCCCATCTCGACGAGTTGTCCGCTTCGCAGGATCCCGACCCGATCACACAACGCCTCGACCTCGCTGAGTATGTGCGAGGAGAGAAACACCGTCTGGCCGCGCTCCTTGGCCTCATGGATGCATTGGCGAAATGCTTGCTCCATCAGCGGGTCGAGCCCGCTGGTGGGCTCGTCCAGAAGCAGCAACGGTGCGCGCGTCATCAACGCGGCGATCAGGATCAGTTTCTGCCGATTGCCCTTCGAGTAGGCCCGCACCTTCTTCGTCGGGTCGAGTGCGAACCGGTCGGTGAGTTCGTCGCGATATCCCTCGTCCACCGTGCCTTGCACGCGGCCGAGCAGATGCAGTGTCTCTGCGCCGGTCAGCGACGGCCACAGATTGGCCTCACCGGCCACGTAGGCGAGCTTGCGGTGCGCCTCGACCGGCTGGCGTTGGCAGTCCAACCCGAAGATCTCGCCTCGGCCAGCGGTCGGCCGGATCAGCCCGAGCAGCAAGCGGATCGTTGTCGTCTTCCCTGCACCGTTCGGGCCCAGGTAGCCGACGACGTCACCGGCTGCGACTTCGAGATCGAGGTCGACAAGCGCGTCGGTGGTGCCGAAACGCTTGGACAGCGCTTCCGTGCGAATGGCGATCGTGCCCACAGCAGACCTTCCAAATTGTCACGACAGAGCGAACTTCCTGCTCGTATGGGCAGCATTGAACGCCCATCCGTACCGTCCGGTCGAGTTCTAGTGTCGCCAGCGCCGGTGCCGGCGTGCAGAGACTTACGTCCCGATCTTGACCGTGGCCTTGCGGGCAGGACCTTCGTCTCTGTCCCTGCGAGACGCGCACGAACGACACTGTGCCGAATGCATTGCCAACCCATGGAGGCGAGCCGTGTTCGACACAATCGTGATCGCGACGGATGGATCGAAAGAGGGCGACCGCGCGTTCGCCCTCGCGACTGCAATTGCGCGAGCGGAGTCGGCTCGCCTGGTGGTCACCCATGTCGTCGAACTCGTCGGCGGGAAGGGCGGCGTCTATCCGGTCGCTGCCGATGAGGACGACCTGGAGAAGAAACTCGCGGCTCACGTCGCGGAACTGCAGGCGGACGGACTGAAGGTCGAACTGGTGACCGAGACCGTGCATCTCGGCGGGCCGGCGCATGTGATCGCCGACGTGGCCGAGAGCGTGAACGCTGATCTGATCGTCGTCGGCAGCACCGGGCACTCGGCCATGAGCGAGATCGTTCTCGGCAGCGTCCCCCTGCGCCTGATGCACATCGCGCACCGACCGGTGCTGGTCGTGCCGCCGCCCAAGGCCCACGCAGCAGCCGACGACGGCGGCTCGGGCAAGTCGTAGTAGTCGCGACCGGCAGATCGCGCGCAGCCAGCGACCCGCTCGTCAATTCGGTCCGTCCTCGATAGCGACATACTCGGTGCTGAGGAGGGCTGCGGATGCCTACGAAGTCGAAGAAGAGCCCGAACCGGCTGGGCCGCACGGTCTACGAGAAGGAACTCGCGCGGTTACAGGCAGAACTGGTCAGCATGCAGGAGTGGGTGCGGGTCGAGAAAGCGCGCGTCCTGGTGATCTTCGAGGGACGCGACGCGGCGGGCAAGGGCAGCGCGATCAAGCGAGTGACCCAGTACCTCAATCCGCGCGTCGCTCGCATCGTGGCACTTCCGGCGCCGACCGAGCGCGAGCGGGGTGAGTGGTATTTCCAGCGCTACGTCAGGCATCTCCCGGCGGCTGGCGAGATGGTGCTGATGGACCGGTCCTGGTACAACCGGGCCGGCGTTGAGCGAGTGATGGGTTTCTGCACGCCGGAGGAGTATCGACGCTTCCTCGCCCAGGCCCCGGTGTTCGAGCGGCTGCTCGTCGATGACGGCATCCTGCTGCGCAAGTACTGGTTCTCGGTCAGTGACGAGGAGCAGCAGCGCCGGTTCGTGTCCCGCAAGAACGATCCGATGCGCCGCTGGAAGCTGTCGCCGATGGACGTCGAGTCAATCCTTCGGTGGGAGGACTACTCGCGCGCCAAGGACGAGATGTTCGTCCATACCGATATCCACGAGGCGCCGTGGTGGGTTGTCGAGGGCGACGACAAACGGCGGGCGCGGATCAACATGATGACGCATCTGCTTTCGACCGTGCCCTATGTCGAGGTGAAGCCGCCGGCTATCGAATTGCCGGATCGTCCCGCTGCCACGAACTACGTGCGTCCGCCGCGCGAGCTGTTCCGATCAGTGCCTGACTACGCGGCTGCGCTCGGGTAGCCACTCGCTGCTAGCTGGATACCTGTCGGTCGACACCGATGGCCGGGGCGACTGCAAGCCGCGGGCTCAGCCCACCGGCTCAGCTTCGGCGTTTCGGCGGCGTGCTTGTTCTCCGGTCCTCGTGGTACGCCGGTGTCACTTCGCGGGGCTGGTGCGGCGGGTGGCCTTCGCAGTGCTGGCCAGCTGATCGAGCTTGTCGGCCTTGGCACGGCGTGCGCTTGCGACGGCCTTGGTCTGTGCGGCCGTCTTGAGCTGTGACTTGGCCGGCGCGGTCTTGCGAGCCTTGGCAGCGGCGATCCTGCGCTCCTTCGCACGGCGCAGCTCGGCCTGCTCTGCCTGCTGGTGCTTGGCGCGCAGGTCAGCCTGCCGCTTCTGCTCCGCGGCGTTGGCGTCGGCAAGCTCGCCGACATGCAGTTGGGCCTCGCTCTCCTCGACCAGGGCGTCGGCGATGCGCTCGCGCTCCACACGCGCCGCTTCCTTGCGCCGCTCAGCAGCTTGGGCCTGTGCGTCTTGCTTGGTCTGCGCCGCCTTGGCGCGCAGCGAGTCCGCCCGCGCCGCGGATCGAGCCGCTTGTTCGGTCTTGTCGAAGCGGTGGGCTACGGCGTCGCCCTGCCGTTCGAGCTTCGCGTCGCCGAGGGCGCGACCGACGGCCGCGTCAAGCGCCGCCAGACCGCGAGAGAGCGTGATCTTCACGCGCGAGGAGTCCGGCAGGCGGGTGAGCACGCGCGCATCGAGAGCGCTCAGCGGCGAGCGGACGACGGTGTATTGGAAACGCAGCACGGTACGGGCTAGCGAGTTGACTGGCATGAGAATTCCTTCCAAAGGTCTGTCGTAGTGCGGGGGAGTGACCGAGGCCGCGCCGCTATCAATCGGAAACCTCAGCTGCGAGCCGGTCGGCCGCGCGCTGGTCGCGCGCGGCAGCGGAATCGGCGGCGCGGGCTTCGGCAAGAAGTCGATCGTGCTCGCGCTGCGCGGCGTTCTCCTGAGCCTGTGCCCGCTGCTGCTCCGTCGCCGCTTCGGTAGTGGCGTCGTCAACGACGTCCTGGGTGTGCTCCTGAGCCGCGATGGCCGCGCCTTCCTTCTGGCTGCGAGCCGCAGTTTCGGCCGCTGCGACCTCGCGATTCTTGGCCTGCTCGCTGGCGCGGATGACGCGGTCCTCCTCGGCAGCCGCTGCCGCACGGGCGGCGCGCGATTCGTTGTTCTCAGCTGCCAGGCGCTGTGCGGCTTCGACGGCCTCCGCGTCGGCGACTGCGTCCTCGGTGCTCGCGGTGCGTCGCTCGCTGCTCTGGGCTTGCTGCAGCTGTCCTTCACGTGCCAGCGAGTCGTTGCCGACGACCGCGCCGACGACTTCCTTGGCCTTTCCCGCGATCGAATCCATCAGGCCTCGGCGTGCTTCGCCTGCGTCAGAGCGGTCAGTCATGCGATGTCTCCTCGTCGTCTTGCGTGAAATGAAGCCGGGCCGGCTTACGAAGGGATCGAGCGAACGCGCGCTGGCAGCGCGGTTGCGGTCCTGCTCGTAATTGGTCGGGGTCTGACGCGAGTGGCTACGCAATTGCGAGACCCCGTCATGACGGCGTGGGGATTCAGCCGCAAAACTTGCTCATCCCGCCAGTACCCACCCGGCTCAGGCCAGTCACACCGTGTGACCGCACGCACCCGTTCAGCACGTACTCCATCGCTTGCCCGCACCGATACGGCGCGACTGATCGCACCCTTGCTGAAAGAATCGACCGAGCGAGACCGGTTCAGCTTGCTCGAGGGAAGGTGCGGCGGTGCAGAAGGTCATTTTCAGCACCCGATCGTGCTGTTCGACCTGGACGGCACGGTGTCGGACTCGGCACCGGGCATCCTGGCGTCACTGCGGCACGCGTTCGAGGTCAACGGGCTGCCGCCGCTCGATCCCGACCGGAACGAGGGTTGCTCGGCCCACCGTTCTACGAGTCCCTGCCGCCGATCATCGGCGCGGACATGCTGTGGCCCGTGATCGAGGTCCTACCGAGCGCACTACGCCGAGGCGATGTACGACTCGACAGCTTTCCCCGGCATCGCCGAATTGCTCGATGCGCTGGACGCGGACGGACGCCGGCTCGCCGTCGCAACCAGCAAGCCCGAGCACTACGCGGTACCGATCGTCGAGCACCTCGGGCTCGACGGCGCTACTTCGACACCATCGGCGGCGACGAACTCGACGGCTCGCTGCGCACCAAGGCGCTGGTCATCGGCAAGGTGCTCGCCCGGCTCGGCGACCCGACCCGTCCGAGCGTGATCATGATCGGCGACAGGTCGCACGACGTCGTCGGCGCGCGCGAACACGGCATCGAGGCGATCGCCGTGACGTGGGGCTACGGCCATGCCCGGCGAGCTCGAGCGCGCCCGGACCGCCGCGCATCTGCAGACGCGGCCGACGAGGCCGCGGACGCTCGGGAGTCGACATCGGTGCCCACCGCTGACGCCCTGCGCAGCGCGCGCTTCCTCACCTGGCGATCGGTGCGTTGGGTCATCCGCCATCGCGCGTACAACGGCGTGGTATCTCGTGCGCTACTGGCGATTCGCTCGTCATGCGAGCTGCGCAACCCGCATGTCATCATGCGCGGCTTCGTCTTCCTCGACCGCGGCGCGCACGTGTATGCCCGGCGCGGGTACGCGCGGCTGATCCTCGGCAAGTGGGTGCATCTCGGCGTCAACACGGCGCTGCGCTGCCACGAGGGCACCCTGTCGCTCGGCGACAAGAGCAACCTTGCCCGCGACATCTCGATCAACTGTTACCTCGACGTCGAGATCGGCGACAGTGCGCTGATCGCCGACAACGTGTACATCTCCGACTTCGACCACCGCTTCGACGACCTCACCCTGACGATCAAGGACCAGGGCATCGCGAAATCCCGGGTGCGGATCGAGCGCGACGTATGGCTCGGCACGAAGGTCACGGTCTGCCGCGGCGTCGTCATCGGCGAAGGCACGGTGGTCGGCGCGAACGCCGTCGTCACGAAGGACCTGCCGGCGTTCAGCGTCGCGGTCGGCGTGCCCGCCCGCGTCATCAAGGACCGCAAGCGCTGAACTAAGCGCACAATGACCGGTGAGCATCGACGACATCGACCGCAGTTCGCGCATCGCGCGCGACTGGGTGGATGAGGCGATCCGGCTCGTCGAGGCCGACGCGAACCGGTCGGCCGACACGCACCTGGTCAGTTTCCCCTTGCCCGGGCGGCCGAATGTCGATCTGTACCTGAAGGACGAGTCGACGCATCCGACCGGGTCGCTGAAGCACCGGCTCGCGCGGTCGCTGTTCCTGTACGCGCTGTGCAACGGCCAGATCGGCGAGGGGACGACGGTGATCGAGGCGTCGTCGGGCTCGACGGCCGTGAGCGAGGCGTACTTCGCGCGCATGCTCGGACTGCCGTTCGTCGCCGTGATGCCGGCGTCGACGAGTGCGGAGAAGATCGCCCTGATCGAACGCGAGGGCGGGCGGTGTCACCTCGTCGATGACGCCGACCACCGTCTACGCCGAAGCGGCCCGGCTGGCGCACGAGAGCAAGGGCCACTACCTCGATCAGTTCACCTATGCCGAGCGGGCGACCGACTGGCGCGGCAACAACAACATCGCCGAGTCGATCTTCGACCAGATGGCGTTGGAGCGGTTCGCCGTTCCCACCTGGATCGTCGTCGGTGCCGGGACGGGCGGCACGAGCGCGACGATCGGGCGCTACCTGCGCTATCGCCGCTATCCGACGCGGCTGGCCGTCGTCGATCCCGAGCACTCGGCGTTCTTCGCGGGCTGGCGCGACGACGACGCCGCGGCTCTCGGCCGCCCGTCGCGCATCGAGGGGATCGGCCGGCCCCGGGTCGAGCCGAGCTTCGTGCCGGGCGTCGTCGACCGCATGATCGCCGTGCCGGACGCCGCGTCGATCGCGACCGCGCGGGCCGTCGAGGCCGTCTCGGCCGCCGGGTCGGACCGTCGACCGGCACGAACCTGTGGGGCGCGCTGCGCATCGCGCGCGAGATGGACGTGGCGGGCGAGCACGGCAGCATCGTCACGCTGCTCTGCGACAGCGGCGACCGGTACGCGAACACCTGCTACAACGACGGCTGGCTGGCCGAACAAGGCATCGACATCGCGCCGTACGCCGGCGTGCTCGCCCGCCTCCTCGATAGCGTCAACCCAGGGTTGACGATTCGGCCGCGTCAACCTAGAGTTGACGCTGGAGCGAATGGTGAGGAGCGAAGGCATGGCGAATCCAGTCCGGTTGGACGATCTGATCACGCATGTAATCGAGCAGCATCCTGACGGTGACCCGTTGCAGCACCTTGCCGCCGCGGTCGAGGCGTCCGGACACCGGCGAGGTTCCGCCATCTGATCGGTCACTTCGTCGATCAGGCCCGCCGCTCGGGTGCGTCGTGGACCGAGATCGGTCAGTACATGGGGGTGACGAAGCAGGCGGTGCAGAAACGCTTCGGCCGCGCGCGTCGGAGGAGCACGACTTCCCGACCACTGCCGGTTGAGCCGATTCACCCCGCGGGCCCGCAACGTGATCGTGCACGCGCGCACGTTGGCCGAGCAGCGCGGCAGCAACCAGTGCGCAACGAGCACATCGTGCTCGGCATGCTCGCCAGCCGGACGGGCTCGCTGCCAACGCGATTGTCGGCTCGGTGTCTCGCTCGACGACGCGCGCCAGGCCATGGAGCAGCGATCGGCCCGGCGAAAAGCGCTCGCGCGGACGGGTCGCCTTCAGCAGCGCTTCGAAGAAGACCATGGAGCTTGCCCTGCGCGCCGCGCTGCACATGATGCACAACTACATCGGCACTGAGCACCTGCTGCTCGGCGTCCTCGACAACGAGGGCGATGACGCGGCAAGGCTGCTGCGCGAGCTCGGCGTCGGCCGCGAGGCTGCCGCGGACTGGCTGATCGCCGAACTGGCTGCGATTCAAGCCGCTCGCGGCGCCTAGACCGACCAAGTGGGGTCATCGGCCGCCGACCGCTCGTCGGTAGATGCCGGCGGTGGCTCGGCGACCGCCGTCCACGTGTAGTCACGTTTGATCACCCGGGTGGCCCGCTCGACCGCGGCGCGGGTGGCTCGCGGATCGGTGAGCACCCTTCGATCGCCTGCGCCGAGCGCCTTTGCGTCACCGGGCCGGTGCGACCCGGCAGCGACCCCGTCAGTGACCAGATCGACGAGGCCGCCGGTCTCGGCGACGACGACCGGCGCCCGCGCCGCCGCCGCTTCGAGCGCAACGATCCCGAACGGCTCGTAGAGCGACGGGACGGCGACGACATCCGCGGCGGCGAGCAGCGGCGCGACCTCCTCGTCCTCGACGAAGCCCAGCCAGTCGACTGCGCGTGCGATGCGCAGTTTGCGCGCGTGCTCGTGCAGTTCGTCCTCGAACGTGCCGGTGCCGGCGACGGCCAGCCGCAGTCCGGGATGCGCGAGCCGCAGCGGACGGATCGCGTCGAGCAGGGTCTGCACGCCCTTCTCATGCACGAGGCGCCCGGCGAAGACGACCAATGGGCCGTCTCCGCCGTGCCGGGCGCGTGCGGCGGCCCGTGCCCGGGCAGGCACCCGCCACCGCGCGGCGTCGATCCCGTTCGGCACGACCTGCACGCGCGCCGCGATCCAGTTCGAAGAGTCGGCTCACCTCGGCACGCATCGTCCGCGAGCAGGTGATCACCTGCGTCGGCCGATTGCGCCAGCCAGCGCTCGACCGAGTGAATCGCGAGGTTGAGCGGTTTGGGCAGCCAGCCCTGGTGCCGCCCGGCTTCGGTGGCGTGGATCGTGGCGATCAGCGCAGCGCCGGACGCCTGCGGCGATAGTTATCGCGCTCTGCGCGACCAGCCAGTCATGGGCGTGCACGACATCGGGCCGCGCTTTGCGCAGCAGCGGCAGCGCAGCGCGGATCAGCGCATGCTCGGTGGCCTGCGACCAGGCCAGCAGGCTCTCGGTGGTGAAGTCGATCGCGATCGGGTCCGCCGCCGCCCGGCGGACCCGCACCCCGGCGATCACCTCGTCGACGATCTCGTCCTTCTCGCCGCGCGTGACGACCTGCACCTCGTGGCCGGCTGCCGCGAGCTCGTGCGCCAGCGCCTCGACGTGGCGGCCGAGACCGCCCACGACGAGGGGCGGGTACTCCCACGACAGCATCAGCACGTGCACGGCGAGGCACGATTAGTCTGCGTGCATGCAACCAGCTCGGCGGGGTGGAGTGCCGCGTGTCGCGGTCGCCGCTGCGCTGCTCCTCATCGGCCTGGCTTCTTGGGGACTGTGGCGGGTGCTCAGCGGCACCGAGGACCTCCCATTCGCCCAGAGCGCCTCACCGCCGACGTCCGCGCATGTCACGAAGGACAAGACGTATTCGCTTGCGGTGCCGGGCGGGGTGCGCGCGATGCTCGCCCACGGCGTGCCCCTGGCGAATTCAAACAGCGGCCAGACTCTCGCCCTGCACTGCTCCTGGTCGCCGGGCGCCGGCGAAACGCGAACGCTCGCCCTCTCGCCCGAGAACAGCGAGACGAAGGCAGAGAACACCATCGCGCACTTCGACGCCCCGATCACCGGCGACATCCACGTCGACTGCGACGGCTGGGGCGCGGTATTCATCCCGGACGCCGACAACCGGCCGTCCGACAGCTCCGGTTGGGCGCTGGTGCTCGCGATCATCACCCTGACGTCGGTGCCGGCCTCGGCCTGTCGGCACTGCGCACCACGTGGGAGCGCGCGCGAGTGTCACCGACGTCGGACGAGTACGACGAGATCGAGGGATCGGTCGATGTCTTGCACGCCCGAGGCGATGACGGGGAAGTCTTCGGCGACGATCGACGCAACGTCGACGGTTAGCGACGCCGACCACTCGGCCGGCGGACGCGGCGAGCTGCGCATCGACGAAGCCGCCGTGGCGTTGCTCGAATTCGTCGATGCGGCTGCCCGCGTGCAGGCCCAGCGTCTGCTCGACTGCAAATCCGTTGCCGGTCAACAGGTCTGCCAGCTCGGCAGCAGTGAACTCCTTGGTGTGGAACGGATTGATCGGTGCGTCCAGCCCGGGTGAGAACGTCAACCGGTTGGGTGTGGTGACCAGCAAACCGCCGCCCGGACGGAGCACGCGTAGGCACTCGCGCACGAACTCGCCGTGGTTCCACACGTGCTCGATCACCTGCAGGGTCACGACAAGGTCCACCGATTCGCTCGGCACCGGCAGCGCCGCGAGATTCGCGCGGACGAATCGAGCTTGCGGGTACGTCGCCGCCGCGTGTGCCGCGGCGAGTGCGTCATAGTCGATCCCGATGATGTGCCGTGCCGAGCGCGCGAGCAGCGCCGTGCCGTAGCCCTCGCCGCAGCCGACCTCGAGCACGGTCCGCCCGGCGACGAGAGGTGCGGCCCACAGGTAGGCAGCCTCGTGGCGCCGGAACCAGTAGTTCTCCGCAGGGATGCCCGGCACGGTCCGCTCGCCAGTGAGTGGCAGGCTCGGGATTGCGCCGTTGCCGGGATTGGCACTGATCACGGTGCGAGCGCGAGCGCTGCCAGTGCGATGGCGACGGCGTTGCTGTGTCCGGTCAGCTTCATGCGGATCGTCCCTCCGAGCTCGTTGCTCGAGTCCGAGAACTGAGCATGCAATGTCGTCCTAGGCTATGCACGTCGCGCACGCGACGAATGTCTGTGGACGGATCTGCGAGGCATCCGTCAGACTCGATCCGCCGCGACCCGATTCGCGCGGCAGGTTCGGGGAGGGTCTCATGGGTGCCCGCGCATTTCCGCCGATTCGGTCGCGTCGTGTCGCACGGCACGCCCGCGTGATCGTGGCATTCGCTCTTGGTGCGGCGATCGCCGGCACGCTCACCGCGGTTGCTGCCATTCCCGGATCGGACGGAGTCGTGCACGGCTGCTACGACCAGACCACCGGTGCGCTGCGCGTGGTCGACAGCGCGCACCCCCGCTGTCACTCCGGCGAGGCGGCCCTGTCCTGGAACCAGCACGGCCCGTCCGGCTCGCCCGGGCCGACCGGTCCGCGGGGTCAACGCGGACCGACAGGCATTGCCGGCCCGACCGGGGCGACCGGCCCATCTGGTCCGTCCGGCCCAGCCGGAGCACGCGGTCTGCGCGGTGCGGCCGGGTCCGCCGGCCCCGGCTCGGGCCCGTCCGGTCCGTCGGGCCCATCCGGTCCGTCGGGCCCATCTGGTCCGTCCGGAGCGCCTGGATCCAACGCCGTGTTCACCGGTGTTGCAGCCGGCGGCGCCCTTGCCGGCACGTACCCGAGCCCGTTGTTGGCGCCCGGAGCTGTCCAGCCGGCGAATCTTGCGACGGCGCTCGACACGAAGTTCACCGAAAACGCGATCCTCGTCCCGGCCAACACGCCGACTTCGCTGCCCTACCTCTTTTCGACACCGAGCGGGAACGGCATGTTCGACGATGCGAATCCGACACAGATCCTTTGCCCGATCGCCGGCACGTGGTTGGTCACTGCCGACGTCGACTGGGACACCGGAACGATGAACGGTGCCACCTATTCGGTAACCATCATGTGGCACGACCTGTTCGGCAAGACGGTCGAGAACTCGCCGCAGGCGCGCAACGACATTGCCCAGATCGCAAGCTTCTCGACCGACCAGCACGAGTCGGTGGACGCCATGGTCACCTGCGGGCCGGGTGACTGGCTGACCGTTGACGTGCAGCAGAACGGGTCGGTCGGGCAGCAGCTCGGGTCGGGCTATGGCGTGCGCGTGCGCTGGCTGGGCAACTGAGTCGGCTTAGCCGCCATCAGCTCCGAGCAGCGACTAGCGCGCGACGGGTGAGCACGTGCGCGAGGTGGCGGCGGTATTCGACATCGGCATGCATGTCGACGGCCGGCGCAGCGTCCTGGTCGGCGAGCGCGGCGGCATCGGCGACCGACGCGCCGTCGGCAAGGGCTTGTTCGGTCGCGCGAGCGCGAACCGGGCACGGCCCCATGTTCGCCAGACTGACCCGACCGGCCACTGTCGCCACGCCGACGATCGCCCAGTCGTTGGCCCGGCGGGTGAACTTCTCGTAGCCCCAGCCCACCCCCGGGCGGCGTGGCAGGCGAACCTCCACCAGCAGTTCGTCCTCGTGCAGCGCCGTGTCGAAAAAGCCGACGAAGAACTCGTCGACGCCGATCTCGCGCCGCCCGTCCGGACCGAGCAGCACGAGCGTCGCGTCCAGCGCGGACGCCGCCATCGGCAGGTCGGCAGCCGGGTCTGCGTGCGAGAGCGATCCGCCGATCGTGCCGCGATGGCGGATCTGTGGGTCTCCCACGAGGCCGGCCGAGTGCGCGAGCAACGGTGCATCGGCGCGGACGATCGCCGATGCGGCAAGTTCGGCGTGCCGCGTCATCGCACCGATGGCGAGGTGATCGCCCTCGACGCGGATGTAGGAAAGCTCGGGCACTCGTGCGATGTCGATCAGCACCGACGGTTGGGCGAGCCGCAGCTTCATCATGGGCAGCAGCGAGTGCCCGCCTGCGAGAAGCTTCGCGTCGTCGCCGTGCTCGACGAGCAGCGCGACTGCCTCGTCGGTCGATGACGCAACGGCATAGTCGAACGGCGCGGGGATCACCGCCCAACCCCCTCAGCGCTGACACGCGCAGCAGTGAGAACCGCGCGGACGATGTTGTGATATCCCGTGCACCGGCAGTAGTTGCCTTCGAGCGCCTCACGAACTTCCTGCTCGGTCGGATCGGGATTCTCCGACAGCAGGCCGACCGTCGCCATCACCATCCCCGGCGTGCAGAAGCCGCACTGCAGGCCGTGCTCCTGCCGGAACGCCGCCTGCACGGGATGCAGCTCCTCGCCCGAGCTGAGCCCTTCAGCAGTGCGCACGGTGCGCCCGTTCGCCTGCACCGCAAGCACGGTGCACGACTTCACCGACTCGCCGTCGAGCAGTACCGTGCACGCGCCGCAGGATGTCGTGTCGCAACCGACGTTTGTTGCGCGCAGTCCCAGCGTGTCGCGCAGATAGTGGACGAGCAACGTGCGCGCTTCGACGTCGTTGGCGTGCTGCTCATCGTTGACTGTGATCTCGACGCGCATCAGGATTCCCCTCCGCTCGCTGCCGCGATCGCACGCCACACGGTGCGTGGTGTCGTCGGCATGTCCACGTGCCGGATGCCGAGGTGCGCCAGCGCGTCGACGACGGCATTCTGGACGGCCGGGGTTGCGCCGATGCTGCCCGCTTCGCCTATCCCCTTTGCGCCCAACGGGTTGTAGGTCGTCGGTGTCGCCATGGCAACGAGTTCGAAGCTCGGCACTTCGGTGGCTGACAGGAAGGGGTAGTCGGCGAAGCTCGCGGTGAGCGGGTTTGCATCAGCGTCGTAGACGACCTCTTCGAGCATTGCTTGGGCAGCGCCTTGGGCGATGCCGCCGTGCCGCTGCCCTTCGGCGAGCAGCGGATTCATGACGACGCCGGCGTCGTCCACGGTGATCATTCGCCGCAGTTCGACCTTGCCGGTCTCGGTGTCCACGTCGACGACGGCGACGTGCGCTCCGAACGGGAAGGTGGCGCCCGGCGCGGTGAAGACGGCCCGGACGAAGAGTCGCTCCTGCTCGGCCAGCTGCGCCAAGGTGACGCCGACCTGCGCGACGCCTGCGACGGTGAACGCGGATTGCCCGACGTCGAAGCGCAGGTCCGCGGCATCGACCTCGAGCCGGTCGGCCGCTCGGTCGCGGGCGACGTCGAGCAGTTCGCGCGATGCCTGCTGCACCGCCGCGCCGCCCTGCTGCAGGCTGCGCGATCCGCCCGTGCCGCCGCCGTGTGGGATCAGGTCGGTGTCGCCGTGCTTGACGGTGATCCGATCGACCGGGATGCCGAGCTCGTCGCTCGCGAGCATGGCCCACGCGGTGGCATGACCTTGGCCGTGCGGCGAGGTGCCGGTGAGGATTGTCGCCGAGCCGTCGGGATGAACCTCGACCACGGCGTTCTCGTTCGGGTCACCGGATTCCGCACCGCCGCCGGTGATCTCGACGTAGCAGGCAATGCCGATACCCATCGCGTTGATGTCGGAGCTCGCCCGCCGTTGCGCCTGCTCCGCGCGCAATGCTGGGTAGTCGGCGGCGTCGAGCACGCGCTCGAGCGCAGCGGCGTAGTCGCCGGTGTCGTACAGCGCGCCGAACCCGTTCGCGTGCGGCTCACTGAACGCGGGCAGCAGGTTCCGCCTGCGCACTTCGGCGGGATCCATGCCGATCTCGGCGGCGAACAGATCCATCGCCCGCTCGATGGCAGCGGTCGCCTCCGGTCGTCCCGCCCCACGGTAAGCGCCGATCGGGGTCGTGTTCGTGACGACTGCGGTGGCCGACGATTCGATGCGGGCAATGTCGTAGGTGCCCGGCGTCATAAGCACGGTGAGCATCGGCAGGAATGCTCCGATACGCGGGTACGCGCCGCAATCCTGCAACACCTCGAGCCGGTACGCGAGGACGGCTCCGTCGCGGCGCCCGCCGATGGTGACGACCTGCTCCTGCGCGCGTCCGTGCGTCATCGCGAGCAGGTTCTCGTAGCGGGTCTCGGTCCATCGTGCCGGACGGCCGAGCGCGCGAGCGACCCAGGCGACCAACCCGTGTTCGGGATCTGCGCCGAACTTCGCCCCGAACGCCCCACCGACGTCCGGCGTGATCACCCGCACGTGCGCGGGATCGACGCCCAGCAGACCGGCGATGCCGCGAAGTGCGCCCTGCGCGCCCTGGTTCGGGAACCAGGTGGTGAGCCGACCGTCTTCACCCCACACTGCAGCGGCAGCGCGCATCTCCATCGGTGCCGGGGCGACGCGCTGGTTGGCGACCGCCTGCGTGACGACGACGTCGCACTCATCGAACAGGTCGGGGTCAAGTCGTTCCGAACCGTAGCGGGCGACGACGTTCGTCCCGGCCGCTGGGAACAGGACCACTTCGTCGCGCAATGCCGATTGCATGTCGGCGACGACCTGCAGCGGCTCGTAGTCGACGTCGACCAGCTCGACTGCATCCTCGCCCTGGTAGGCGTCTTCGGTGACGACGATCGCTACCGGATCGCCGACGTAACGCACCACGTCGCTGGCGAGCAACGACTGGACCATGTCGGCGTTCATGTTCGGCATCATCGGTTTGATCACGTCGAGATCGCCCAGATCGGCTGCGGTGAACACGGCGACGAATCCTGGTGCGTCACGCACCGCGTCGGTGTCGATGTTGACGATGCGCGCGTGCGCGATGGGTGACCGGACGAAGAAGACGTGCGCTGCTCCGGCAAGCCGCTCGTCGACGAGATCCTCCGTGTACACGCCGCCGGTGGTCAGGAATTTCGGGTCCTCGGTTCTCAGGACACGCGTGCCGAGAATGCTCACGCTGCATTATGCGCAGTGGTCAGTTGCGCCTGCCGCGGAAGGGTGCGTCCAGCACCAACAGCAGGACGATCGCGATAGCCGCCGCGCTGAGCAGGTACCAAGGCCACGGCCCGAGCACCGAGAGCAGCGACGTGTGCCTCGGGACGGCGCGCAGGAACATGTAGTTCGCGCCGAGCCGCCAGTCGACCAGGCCCACCAGCGCGGTGTAGCCGGCGGTGATCGCGAAGACGCGCGCGACGGCACCAGGTCGTGGGCGACGTCGGAGACCGATCACGAGGTAGACCGCCGCGATCACGATCGCGAGGTGGCCGAGCACGAATTCGAAGAACGCGAGACTCGGAAAGCCGGCCGACAGGTCAGGGGTGCCGACCGCCTGCAGGGTGCCGGCCAATCCCCAGAAATAGGTGAGCTCGAAGGCCAGCGGCCACCGCGTGGTCCAGCACGCGATCGCCGCGACGAACACCGCAACGTCGCACAGGTCGAGCGGTAACGAGCCGCGCGCAGTCCACGTCCCGTCCACCAGCGGCGTCGCGACGAACGCGACAGCGACAGCGAGCAGGACGATGGACAGTCCGCGCGCTGCCCACAGCGTCCACGGCCCCGGCGATCGGCGAGCTGCGACGCACAGCGCAGTGCACACAGCAACCCCGATTGCGACCGACACCCAGTAGCCCACCGCCGGATTGTGCAATTAACGGCGCGGTGGCGGTGCGGAAAGTTGCGCGATCGGCGCCTGCAGCGCAGCGACGAGCATGGCCTCGAGATTGGCGACGAACGCGTCATGATCGAGCTGCACCGGCGTACCGGCGTCGATCGCGGCGGCCCGGTCGGCCAGCGCTGTCGTCAAGGCGCCGATCATGATCGCGATGCGTTCACCGACGAGCTCGGCAGGCATCTGCTGCGTGCAGAGCCGCTGCACCTGCTCGAGCTGGGTCCGCAACGCATCGCCGACCACTGGCGGCGGCACGGATCCGTCGCGGACGCCGGCGGCACTGGCCAGCTGGGCGGTGATCCGCAGGAAGTACCGGCCGGGCTGGTTGCCCAGCAGGTCGGCGGTAGGGCGGAGCAGATCCGCGAGCACGGTGGCCAGGCTCGGGTCGGCGCCCTGATCGGCCAACCTGCGGCGGCGCTCGGGCTCCATCGCGTCGATGTGCCCGGCGCAGATCGCCGCGAGCAGCCCGTCGCGCGACCCGAAGTGGTAGTGCACCGCCGAGTCGTTTGCCTGCCCGGCCGCCCGCACGACGTCGCGCATCTGCGCGCCATGGATGCCGCGCTCGGCGAAGAGCCGCTCGCCGGCGCTGACCAGCTTCGCGCGGGTGCCGCTTGCATCGACCGCCACCGGTCGAGCATAGTTACTAACCGTCGTCATTAGATCGTGGAGAAGGGGGCCCGGATGGCTGCCCCGGCAAGCCCGCACCTTGCCTTCGACCCCTACGACCCGGCCGTCCTCGACAATCCGTATCCGGCCTACCGAGAGTTGCGCGACCTCGATCCCGTACACCTGCACCGCGGCCAGGGCGGCGATCCGGACTTCTACGTGCTCTCCCGCTTCGACGACATCTGGGCCGCCGTGCGCGACGCCGCCACGTTCTCGTCGGCCAGCGGTCTCACCTTCCGCAACGAGCCGGCCGAGCTCGGCCTTGCTCCGACCATCGTCATGCTCGACCCGCCCGTGCACACCCGGTTGCGCGGGCTGATCGGGTCGGCGTTCACCCCACGCCGGGTTGCGCGGCTCGAGCACGAGCTGCGCGCCTTCGTCGCCGAACGTATCGATCTGCTCGAGCGAAAGGCCCGCGACGGCGAGCCGATCGACTTGCACAAGGACTTCTCGTCACCGATCCCGTCCTTCGTGCTCAGCATGCTGCTCGGCATCCCGGAAGCAGACCGGGCGCGGTTCGACCCGTGGGTGGCGGGGCTGACCCGGCTGCAGAATGCGGGATTCGCCATCGACGGCCTCGGCGATGCGGCGGCCTCGGTGGGGGAGATGTACGGCTACTTCGCCGACGTGATCGCGGCACGGCGGGCCGAGCCGACCGACGACCTGCTCGGCGCATTGGTCGCGGCCGAGATCGACGGCGAACGGTTGTCCGACTGGGACATCCTCGGGTTCTGCTTCGTCATGGTGGCCGGCGGCAATGACACGACCGGCAATTTGATCTCGCACGGCGTGATGCTGCTCGATGACGATCATGCGGCCCGCGAGCGGCTGGTTGCCCAGCCGGAACTGATCCCGGGTGCGCTCGCCGAGTTCCTTCGCCTGGAATCGTCGGTCCAGGCGCTGGCTCGCATGACGACGCGGCCGGTGGCGATCCACGGCGTCGACATCCCCGCGGCGACGAAGGTGCTCATGCTCTACGGCTCGGCCAACCGCGATGAACGCGAGTTCGGCGACGACGCTGACCGGCTCGACATCAACCGCGAGATCAAGCGGCATCTCGCCTTCTCCAGCGGAGCGCACTTCTGCATCGGGTCGCACTTCGCCAAGCTGCAGGCACGGGTGGCTTTCGAGGAATTGCTGGCCAGGCAGCCGCACATCGGGGTCGATGTCGCCGCCGGCCGGCGGCTGCACTCGTCGTTCACGCGTGGCTGGCTATCACTCCCGGCGACAGGGATCGTCCCAGGAAGGTGAGGAGGGCGTAACGGGACAATCCCGACTTGCTGCAAAACTGTAACGCGTTACAGTTTTGCGGTGAGGTAGAACGTGCTGCCTCCAATTTCGGCGCCTGTCCGGCGCGTGGGAGCGGGGGTGATCTCGGCTGTGGTCGCGACCGACGTCGCCGAGCCGACCTCGCCCGAGCAACCGCTGGGTCGTCGCCAAAAGCGCCGGCGCAGCGCGCGTTGTCGGCCGCTTCTACGCGATGTGCCTGGACACGTTCGTGCAGATGTTCAAGCGCCCGTTTCAGCTGCGCGAGTTCATCGACCAGTCGTGGTTCATCGCCCGGGTGTCGTTCATCCCGACCCTGCTCGTGGCCATCCCGTTCTGCGTGATCATCGTCTTCCAGCTCAACCAGCTGCTCGCCGAGCTGGGTGCCGTCGACCTGGCCGGCGCCGGCGCCGGACTCGCGGTCGTGCGCGAGATCGGTCCGATGGTGAGCGTGCTCGTGGTCGCCGGCTCGGGTGCGACGGCGATCTGTGCCGATCTCGGCTCTCGCACGATCCGTGAAGAGATCGACGCAATGGTGACCCTGGGTGTGAACCCGCTGCAGCGCCTGGTCGTGCCGCGCGTGCTGGCCTCGACGATCGTCGCACTCGCCTTGAACAGCTTCGTCACGATCTTCGGGCTCGCCGGCGGGTTCTTCTTCTCCGTCTACGTGGAGCACGCCAGCGCCGGCCTGTTCGTGTCGAACGTGACCTTGCTCGTCGGCTTGTTCGACTTCCTCACCAGCGAGTTCAAGGCTGCCGTGTTCGGACTGCTGGCCGGCCTCGTCGCCTGCTTCATGGGACTGAACGTTAAGGGCGGCCCGAAGGGCGTGGGCGACGCGGTGAACCAGACCGTGGTGTTCAGCTTCATGCTGCTCTTCTTCGCCAACAGCGTGATCACCGCAGTCTTCCTGCAGATCAAGGGCGGCAGCTGACCATGGCCAGGACGACGCCGAACACGACTGTTGCGCTCGCGGTGTCGCGCGCTGCTACGTCGGTGAGCAGTGTCTTCGTCGGGATGGGCCATCAACTCGCCTTCTACGCCAAGGCGTTGGGCTGGATCGGGACGGACGTTGCGGCGCTACCGCGACCGAGATCGCTGCGCCTGCTCTCCGAAGTCAGTCTCGGCAGTGGCGCGCTCGCCCTGATCGGCGGGACGGTCGTCGTCGTCGGCTTCCTGACCGCGGCCGCCGGTGTCGAGGTGGGCCTGCAGGGCTACACCTCGCTCGGCAATATCGGCGTCAGCGCGCTGTCCGGGTTCGTCGCCGCCTACGTCAACACCCGTGAGGCGGCGCCGGCGATCGCCGGCATCGCGCTCACCGCAACGGTCGGCGCCGGCTTCACCGCGCAGCTCGGCGCGATGCGGGTCAGTGAGGAGATCGACGCGCTCGAGGTGATGGCGATCCCGTCGGTGCCGTACCTGGTGACCACGCGCATCCTCGCCGGGCTGGTCGCGGTAGTCCCGCTCTACGCGGTCGCGGTCGTGATGTCGTACGCGTCGACCCGGATCGTCGTCACGGTCTTCTTCGGCCAGTCCTCGGGCAACTACCAGCACTACTTCTCCGACGTTCCTGATACCTGAACGACATCCTCTGGTCGTTCCTGAAAGCGATCCTCATGGCGCTCGTCGTCATCTCGGTGTGTTGCTACTACGGCTTCAACGCCGCCGGCGGGCCGGCCGGCGTCGGCACCGCAGTCGGCCTGGCCGTACGCACCTCGCTGATCGCGGTGATGGTCATCGACCTGATGTTCGGGCTCGCCGTCTGGGGTGGTCCGTCGACGGTGCACATAGCGACGTGACTGCGGCATGAACACCCATCGCCTGCGCTACTCGCTCTACGGCGTGACCTTCATGGTCGGCCTGATCGCCGCTGTCGTGCTCCGGTCGATCCGCAGTTCAACCGGGTGTTCACCGCGACCGCGCCGCTGCAACTGCACGCACCGCGGGCTGGGCTGCTGCTCGACGTCGGGCTCGGCGGTGAAGATGCGGGTGTCACCATCGGCCAGGTCGACGGGTTGCCGCCGACCGCGAACGGCGCCGACATCGAACTCGCGATCATGCCCGACCAGATGCGGCTCATCCCGGGCGACGTGCGCGCCCGGATCATCCCGCCGACGTTGTTCGGCGGTAAGTACGTCGAGCTGTTCGCACCGGCGGGCCACGACGTCGACCGATCGCATCCGGCGCGACCATCCGACGCGTCCGACGTCACGGTCGAGATCAACGACACCTTCGCCCATCTGATGAGCCTGCTCCAGGCGACCAAGCCGGCGAAGGTGAACGCCGCGCTGACCGCGCTCGCCACGGCGCTCAGGGTCGCGGCGCGCGAGGCCGGCCAGTTGCTCGACGAAGATCGATGTCTACCTGCAGCAGATCAACCCGCACGCTCGGCCCGCTGCAGCACGACCTGCGCTTGGCCAAGTCGGTGCTCGGCACGTACTCCGACGCTCACGCCGGCGCTGCTCGTACCGCGCGGCAACATGTCGACGCACGAGCGACACGATCCAGAACAACCAGGCGTCCCTCGACGCGTTCCTGCTCAGCCTGACCTCGGTCGTCGCGCAAGACGACGAACTTCGTCAACGCAACGAGCACAATCTGACCACGACGCTGGACGTGCTGCAGCCGAGCGAGCGGGTGCTGGCCGAGTACGCGCCGGAGTTCCCGTGCTTCTTCCGCGGGCTGGTGTAACCGGCGCTCCCGCTCGCCGAAGACGCGATCGGCGGCAAGCACCCTGGCCTCGGCGTGCTCGCGCAGTTCCTGCCGCCGCAGACGCCCGTACAGATACCCGCGGCGACCTGCCCAAGATCGGCGCCGACACCGGCCCGCACTGCTACGGCCTGCCGAACATCCCGATGGGCCAGCAGCACCAGCACCAGGTCTTCGACACCGGCCGCGATCCGTACGCGCACGTCGAGCCCCAAGCCCGGGCTTCACCCTGCCAGAACCTGCTCGAACTCTTCTTCGGCCCGCTGAGGGACGACGGGATGAACGAGCGCCGCGACGCACAGCGGAAGGGCCCGATCCTCAAGCTGGGCGTCTTCCTCGTCGTCAGCGCGCTGATCGCCGCCTACCTCGCCATCGTGCTCGGCAACATCTCGCTCACCTCGACACATACGACTACCACGCGATCTTCGCCGACGTGTCCGGGCTGAAGGCCGGATCTCCGGTGCGCATCGCCGGCGTCGATGTAGGCACGGTCGACGGCGTCGCGATCTACCACGGCGACCAGGTCGAGGTCGACTTCAGCGTCGACAAGCTCGGTCCCGCTCGGCGCGCAGACCAAGCGCGACCGTGCGCTACA
This sequence comes from uncultured Actinomycetota bacterium, assembly GCA_963794885.1. Lineage (GTDB taxonomy): Bacteria > Actinomycetota > Actinomycetes > Mycobacteriales > Jatrophihabitantaceae > RYN-133. The sequence continues at coordinate 71,630 of CAWCFH010000018.1, read as the reverse complement.
AGAACCTCATCGGCGACCGGTACCTCGAGCTGTCCGACGGCAACGGACAGGGCAACCCGCTGCCCGACGGCGCGACGATCCCGGCGCAGCGCACCTCGCCCGCGCTCGACCTCGACACCCTGCTGAACGGCTTCAAGCCGCTGTTCACCGGGCTCGACCCGACCCAGATCAACGCGGTGTCGACCGAGATCATCCAGGTCTTCCAGGGCGAATCGGGCACCGTCTCGTCGCTGCTCACAACGGTCGGCGCCCTGACCTCGACGCTCGCCGATCGCGACCAGCTCATCGGCGAGCGTGATCTACAACCTCGACGCGACCCTGCACACCGTCAGCACGCACGGCGCGGATCTGGACACGCTCATCGTGCAGACTCCAGCAGCTGATCAGCGGGCTGTCGGCGCGATCGCAACCCGATCGGCAACGCGATCGTGCACATCAACGACCTGACGATCGTCGACCACGCCGACTTGCTCGACGACCGTGCGCCCGGATCTCGTGATCGACGTCAGCGCAGCTCGGCAAGCTCGCGACCGCCTTGGCCGGCGGCTCGGACACGTTGACGTACGTGCTGCATCGGCTGCCCAAGGCGTACAGGTGCTGGCCCGGCTTGGCGCCTACGGCAACTTCTTCAACTTCTACCTGTGCTCGAGCAACTTCCGCATCACGACGCCGAAGGGCGTGTACTACACCAAGCCGACGCCTCAACCCGGCGCCGAGGTGCAAGTGATGGCGCGCCTCATCCCGCACAAGCGGTTCTCCGAGCGGAATCCGGTGCTGCTGGGCATCATCGGCTCGGCCCTGCTGGTTCTGGTCATGCTCGCTGCGCTGAGCTACAAGAGCCTGCCGTTCTTCGACAGCGGCCGGTCGTACAGCGCGGTGTTCACCGAGTCGGGCGGCCTCGCGTCCGGCGCCGACGTGCAGTCGCCGGCCTCACGATCGGCACAGTCTCGTCGTCACCTTGACCACGCGCACGTCCGGGTCGACTTCAAGCTCACCGACGGCAGCGCGCACCTTGGCAGCAGGACGAGCGCCGCGATCACCACCGAACGGTGCTCGGCAAGCGCGGTCTGAAGCTCGAGTCAGCCGGGCCGGGCACGCTCGCCGAGAACAGCACCATCCCCGTGACGCGCACCATCGCGCCGTACGACCTCACCGACGCACTGTCCGGCCTGACGACGACGTCCGCGGCGATCGACACCGGCTCGGTGGCGAAGGCGCTGCGCACCATCACCACGACGTTTCGGCACACGCCGGCAGCGGTTCGGGCGACGGTCCGCAGTGTCAGCCGGATCTCGACGACAATCGCTTCGCGCGACAACGAGATCCACTCGCTGCTCGGCGCGTCCAACAACGTGTCGATGATCCTGGCGCGGCGCGATGCCGAGATCACCACGCTGCTCGACGACGGATCGACGCCTGTTCGCGGTCATCAACGCGCGGCGGCAGGCCGTCGACGAGCCTGCTCGGAGCCGCGACCCGGCTGGCGCAACAGCTGACCGGCCTCGTCGCCGACAACAAGGCCACCCTCGGCCCGGCACTGAGGCAGTTGACATCAGGTCGTCGCGCTGCTGAACCGCAACAAGAACAACATCGACGACCATCCTCGACCGCGCCGGGCCGTTCGCCGGATCGCTCGGCGAGTCCGTGTCCAGCGGGCCGTTCTTCCAGTCGTACGTGCAGAACCTGACTCGCCCGGTCGACCTCACCGGGTTGGATCTCAGCCCGCTGCAGCACCTGCTGGGCGGCGGCAAATGAACGCCCGCCGCGCGTCCGAACTGGTTGTTCAGCCTGATGATCCTCGCCGGCGCCGTCTTGTTCGGCGTGTCCTACCTGACCTCCGGCGACACGGCACGAAGCTGACGGCGTACTTCAGCCGGAGCACCGGCCTGTACAGCGGCGACGACGTGCGGGTGCTTGGCGTCAAGGTCGGCGAGGTCGACTCGGTCGTCGCCCGGACCCGAGCACGTCGCGGTCACCATGACCGTCGACCCGAGCGTGCCGATCCCGGCCGGAGCGAAGGCAGCGATCGTGGCGCCGAACCTCGTCACCAGCAGGTTCGTTCAGCTCGCGCCCGCCTACACCGGCGGCGCCGCGCTGCGCAGTGGCAGCGTCATCCCCGAGGTTCGCACCGCAGTCCCGGTCGAGTGGGACGACATCAAGACCCAGCTCACCCGGCTCGCCGCCGCGCTCGGACCGCACGGCGCCGGTCGCACCGGCGCGCTCGGCCACACCGTTGGCACGGTCGATGCGAACCTCACCGGCAGCGCGAGCCAGCTTCGGACGATGTTGCACACGATGTCGGCTGCGTCCAGCACGTTCGCCCGAAGCCGCGGTGACCTGTTCGGCACGGTTCGCAATCTTGAGTCGTTCGTGCACACGCTCGTCCAAAGCGATGCGTCGGTGCGCTCGTTCTCGGCGCAACTCAACGGCGTGTCCGGGCTGCTCAACGACAACCGCAACACTCTGGCCCTCGCGCTGACCGAGCTGGACGGCGCGATCGGCAAGGTGACCTCGTTCGTTCGCGCGCAACCGTGGCGCGGTCGCAGCGAGCACCTCGTCCTTGGCGAAGTTCAGCGCGATCCTCAAGGCCAAGCAGTACCAGATCGAGGAACTGCTGCATGTCTCGCCGACCGCGTTGAGCAACTTCTACAACATCATCGACGAGCGCTACCACGCCGCCACCGGCACGCTGCCGGCGGCGAACTTCGACAACGTCGCGCAGCTGGTCTGCCGCGCAGAGTGGTCGAGACCGGCGGCACCGTGCGCGACTGCCTTGCAAGCTGCTGCAGCCGCTGGTGAAGCAACTCGGCAAGGTCGCGCTGCCGCTGCCGGTCAAGGTGGCCGCGATCAAGGCCGCGAGGCAGGCGCAACGGCAACGCAATCGTCGCAGCCGACCGATCCGGCGACGCTGCCGATCCCGGCAACGACGAAGCCGATCACGTCCACGACGAAGAAGATCCTCGACCTGCTCCTTCCTGGGAGCGGCGGATGAAGCGCCTCGCTCTCTGCGCCGTGGTCGTGCTCGCCGCTGCCACGCTCAGCGCGTGCAATCTCGACCCCCGCACCGCGACGCTGCCCGGGGGAACGGCGATCGGCGGCGACGGATACACCGTGACCGCCATGTTCACCGGTGCCGACAACCTCGTGCCGAACTCGGAGGTGCAGTACCAGAACGTGCGGATCGGCACGGTTCGCTCGATCACGCTCGACCAGCAACACGTGGCATGCCACGGTGACGATGAGCGTGCTCAAGAGCGCGGACCTGCCCGCCGACGCCGAGGCAGCGATCGGCCAGAAGAGCCTGCTCGGCGCGGAGTTCGTGCAGATCACCACGCCGACCCGGTCGCTCAGCCGGCGGGAAGCTCGAGGACCACCCGGTGATCCCGCTGAGCCGCACCGACCAATTCCCGGAGACCGAGGATGTCCTGTCGGCGGTGTCGCTGCTGCTGAACAACGGCGGGCTCGCCCAGATCCACACGATCACCACCGAGGCCAACAACGCGCTGCACGGCCGCGACCGGCACCGCGCGTGACCTGCTGCGCCGGCTGTCGACGTTCGTCACCTCGCTCAACGACCAGAAGCAGCAACTGATCGAGGCTGTCGGCGCGATGAACCGGCTCGCCGGGCAGCTTGCCGACAACCGCGCACACCGTGGCGCACGCGCTCACCCACATCACGCCCGCCGTCAGCACCCTGAACCGTGACAAGGCCCGGCTCACCACAGCGCTTGCCGCGATGAACCGACTCGGCGTCGTCGCGACGAAAGTGATCAACGCCGACCGCACCGGCCTGGCCACCAACCTGGCCCTGCTTCGGCCCGCCCTGACCAAACTTGCCGAGGCCGGCAAGGCGATCCCGGACTCGCTGCCGTTGCTGGTGAGCTTCCCGTTCCCGATCACCACGCTGTTCAAGGCGGTCAAGGGCGACTACATGAACCTGTTCGAGACGCTGGACATCTCGGTGTCATCGATCAGACGCGACTTCCTCGGCCAGCTGCAGAAAGTCGGGCAGCCCGACGGGCGACACCGTGCTGCAGGCGCACAACCCGTTCACCGCGCCGCTGGGCAAGTCGGCCCCGACATCGTGTTCGTCGCCTTGCTCGAGCTGGCCGCGGGGGGCTGCTGATGCTCACCTCGCGCCGTCCGCGCCCGGTTGGTCGATCTTCGCGCGTGCTCAGCGTGCTGATCCTCGGCGATCACATCGGTGTTCTACATCCGGCTGCCGCAACTGCTCGGGTTCGAGCAGTACACCGTCACCGCCGACTTCGCCGACGCCACCGGGCTGTACTCGAACGCCATCGTCACCTACCGCGGCGCGCAGGTCGGCAAGGTCGGGGCGATCACGCTGCGACCTGACGGCGTCACGCGTCGACGCTGAACATCGATGACGGCACGCAGATCCCGGCCAACTCGACCGCCACGATCCACAGCACGTCGGCGATCGGCGAGCAGTACGTCGATCTCGTGCCGCGCTCCGGCGACGGCGGCGCCGGACCTGCATGACGGATCGACGATCACCGCGCGCACACACCGTCGGCCTGCCGAAGACCGACGCTCTCATGAACAAGCTCGACGCGCTGGTCCGATCGATTCCGCGCGGGCCGCTGCGCCGCGTCGATCAACGATCTCGCCAGCTCCGTTCGCCGGCTCCGGCCCCGACCTGCAGCGCCTGCTCGACTCGCGCGTCGCTGCTGCTCGACTCCGCGCAGGCCAACTTCGGCGCCGACCCGCAACCTGCTCAACGATCTCGGCCCGTTCCTCAGCACCCAGCAGGATCTCGGCGGCCAGACCACCGACGACGGTGCAGCAATCTCGCGTCGTTCACCCACCAGCTCGTGCTGAGCAACTCCGACATCGTCTCGCTGCTGCACGAGGTACCGCCGCTGCGCGACGCAGCTCGTCGGCGTCGAGCACGATCTTACCCCGACGCTGAACATGCTGCTCGCGAACCTGACCATCACCGGCCAGGTGACTGAATGTGTACGTGCCGGCGCTGAAGCAGGTGCTGACCATCTACCCCGCGCTGGTGGCCGACCTGATCGCGCTTCGCGCAACCGACCGCGCCACCGGCTTCATCCCGCTGTACTTCCACCTCAACGTCGACGACCCGCCGCGAGTGCATCAAGGGTTTCCTGCCGCCGACCAAGCGACGCGACCCGGCCGTCACCCGAGCCGATCAACACGCCGAGCCGGGCTGTACTGCAAGGAGCCGCAAAGGCGCCGCCGAGCGTGCGCGGCGCGCGCAACCTGCCGTGCCTGAACAACCCGGGCGTGCGCGCGGCAACGCCGGCCGCCTGCCTCGGGCTGCCCGAACCGGTGAATGCAAGCTCGACCGTCGCGACCCGGCGCGCGGTGCCCTATCAGCCGACGACCGGCAAGGTCTACACGCCGGAGCGGCACGCTCTACGTCGTCGGGGACGTCTCCGAAGCCCAGCGGAAAGGAAACGATGACATGGCAGGATCTCCTGCTGCGACCGATCGGCCGGTAACGGAGCGTCGCCGTCTCGACTGCGCAGCAAGCGGACGTGGGTGATCGCGACATTCGTGCTGGTCGTGCTCGCTCTCGCCGCGCTCGATCTTCGTCCAGACGCAGTCGATCCGCGACCACAACGAGCTGCAGAGCCGCGCGCTGGCGGCGGTCAACGCGGCCTCCGACGAAGTGGTCGCGCTGCTGACTGTCGAACACTCGACAGCGACGGCGGATCTGCAAGCGGCTGCTCGCCGGGGCGACCGCGGGCTTCCACGACCAGCTGCAGACAGCAGGCACGAGTCGTTCCAGCAGGCGCTCACCGCAGGGCAAGGTGACCTCCACCGGCTCCATCGCGGCGGCGGCCTTGTCAGCATGACCGGCGACACCGCGGTCGTCGCGATCGCGGCGAAGGCGACTGTCAAGAACTCGGCGTCGCCGTCCGGCGACGCGCCGCAACTACCGGCTCACCGTGACGTGTCAAACATCGTGGCCACCTGGCTCGTGTCCGGCCTGACGTTCGTGGTGTGACCGATGACCATCGACACCGAGGAAGCAACGATGACCGACACCCAGGTGGAACCACGCCGGCCGCGACCGCGCCCCTACATCGCCGATGACGACCGCGCGACCGGCGATCCAACCGAAGCTCAGCCGACCCCGGCCGCGCCGGCGAAGCGGAACCTGCGTACCGCGCTTGTCGCCGCGCTGGCGATCGTCGTGCTGCTCGGATTCGTCGCGGTGAATGTCTGGCTGGCGGTTGTCCGATCGGGCAACGACGCGGTCGAGCAGGCACGCGTCGACGCGCTGAACAGCGCCCGCACGCGCGTGCCGGCGATGCTGAGCTACAACTACAAGGACATCTCGACCTACGTGACACAGGCACCGACCAACACGACCGGCGACTTCAAGCAGGCGTTCACCAAACTGCTGAACCGGTTCATCGCGCCAGGTGCGAAGAAGCAACGGATCAGCACCAAGGCAACCGTGAAGTCGGCCGGCGTGATCGACGCGCATGCGAACTCCGCTGTCGTGCTCGTGATGATCGATCAGACGACGACCAGCAAGGGCGGCACGCCGAACCGGATCGACGGCAGCCGGGTGCGTGTGGAGCTGACCAAGACGGGTGGCCAGTGGCTCATCTCGGACATAACCCCGGTCTGAGTACCTAGCAGGTCGGCGTGGCAGTCGTCGTGTCTGTCGGCGTAGCAGTCGACGAGTCCGACGACTCGGTAGCGCTTGTCTGCGAAGCCGTCGCCGAATCAGACGACGTGGCGGCGTCCGATTCCTGAGCCGATCCCGAGAAGCTATTCGACGATGTGAATCGCGGACCACTCGAGTCGCTTGCGGTCGGCGAATCGGTCGGGCTGGCCGAGGGCGATGAGGTGCACGACGACGATGCGCTGCTCGACGCGGCTGACGACGAGGGCTGCGCCGAGGTCGACTTCGACGAGGGCTGCGGTCGACGTTGGTGACGCGCTCGTTGGTGCGGACGAACTCGACGTTGCCGACGTGGACGGCCGGTGCGTGGGGTGCCTGCCCAACGGTGGGCCGGGGTCGACCGGTGGGTCGGTCGGCGTGCTCTTCGGCGGCGTGGGAGCCGCCGGTCCGACGGGCACGATCAACCCGACGCCGGCCGCGTACGTCCGCTCCAGACCGAGGACCTCGATGAGGTAGGCGCTGGAGTGGTTGTACGCGAGCACGGCGCGCTCCTGGCCGTGCTCGGTGCCGAGGTTGCCGCCGGCCACGCAGAGATAGTCGGCCGCGGCGGCGGCGGCGTCGAAGATGTTGAACGGGTCGGTGCGCGCCGTCACCGTTCGCATCGACACCGTAGGACGCCCACGTCGACGGGATGAACTGCATCGGGCCGACGGCCCGGTCGTAGGTGGTGTTTCCGTCGAGCCGGCCGTTGTCGGTGTCGCGGATCAGCGCCGACCTCGTGCCGTCCAGCGGAATGCCGAGGATCTTCCGGCTCGACGTGCCGTCGGCGTAGAGCACCGCGCCGCCGTAGCGGCCGTGGTCGGACTCGACCCGGCCGATCCCCGCGAGCAGCGGCCACGGGATGTCGCAGCCGGCGTAACGCGCGTTCGCCCAGCGCGCCGCGTTCTCGTATGCGATCAGCGCCGTCTGCGGTATCCCGTCGGCGGCCAGCGGCGACACCGCGGCGACCTCAGCGGCTTGACCTGGCGTCGCGCTGACCAGGGCGGCCGACGAGGTCGGCAGGATCACGACGGGGCCGACCACCGCTCCCGGTGCTGCTGTCGTGGCGCTACCGGTCTCGACGTCGTGGATCAGCGCCTGCGGCGCCACCGCCGCATCGACCGGCGACGCCTTCTGCGCGACGCGTGCCGTGCAGCACTGGTGAGGCGTACGCGACGAGGGCCAGCGCAGGCACGGCGATCGCGGCGGCAACGTTCGACCACCTCGGGAATCGCGCCCAGGCAGTGACGTGCGCGGGTCGCTCGGCAGGGGGAGCAAGCACCCTGCGCGGGCCACTGAGTCGCATCGGCACAGCCCATCGTTTCGACGTTGCGCGCAGATGATCTCCCGTCCGCGGAGTGGACACAACGTTCCTTTGGGCAATATTTCGACAACTTCAGCTGATCGTTCTGACACCGGCAGGCAACGGCAGGGCGTCAGCCGAGAAACTTCGCCAGCCCGTCGAGCAACCGGTCGACGTCCGAATCGTCGGTGTACGGAGCGAGACCGACCCGCAGACCGCCCGCGCTGCCCAGTCCGATGCGGCGGGCCGGCTCGTAGGCGTAGAACGACCCCGCCGGCGCATTGACGCCCTGCTCGGCCAGGAATCGGTAGGCGTCGGCAGGGTCGCGATCGGCGAACGTGAGCAGCAGGGTGGGCGTGCGGTGCCGAGCGCGCGAGTGCACAGTGACCGCGCCGAGGTCAGCGAGGTTCGTCTCGATGCGCTCGCGCAGGCCGTCCTCATGCTCCTCGACGGCCGCCATCGACGCGACGATCTGCTCGCGGCGCGATCCGTCGCGAGCACCCGAGAGCCCGGCGATGAAGTCCACAGCTGCCGCTGTGCCGGCCATCAGCTCGTAGGGCAGCGTGCCGAGCTCGAAACGTTCCGGCACAGCGTCGGTAGAGGGCAGCAGCTTGTCCGGCCGCAGTTGTTCGAGCAGGTCGACGCGCCCGGCCACCACCCCGCAATGCGGGCCGAAGAACTTGTACGGCGAGCAGGCGAAGAAGTCGGCGCCGACCGCCGCGACGTCGATCGCGGCATGCGCGGTCAGGTGCACCCCGTCGACGTAGAGCAACGCGCCGACGTCATGCACCAGCGCGCTGATCGCAGCCAGGTCGGGACGAGTACCGAGCAGGTTGGACGCGCCGGTCACCGCGACCACCCGGGTGCGCGCGGAAAGCTGTGCCGCAACGTGGTCCGGGCTGAGTTCGGCGGTCTCCGGATCGAAATCGACCCACCGCACCGTCGCGCCGGCCGCTTCGGCGGCGATCACCCACGGCCGCACGTTCGCATCGTGGTCGAGCCGGCTCACCACCACCTCGTCCCCAGCACCCCAGCCCTTGGCGAGCGTGCGCGCGAAGTCGAAGGTCAGGTCCGTCATGCTGCGCCCGAAGACGACACCTTCCGCCGCCACGTTGAGCAGATCGGCCATTGCCGCGCGGGCACCGACGACGGCGGCCTCGGCCGTCCGCTCGGCTGCAGTGACCGTGCCGCGATTGGCGATGCCCGACAGCAGCGTGGCCCGCACGGCATCGCCGACGACATCGGGGGTCTGCGACCCGCCCGGGCCGTCGAAGTGCGCAACGCCCGAAGCGAGCGCGGGGAAGTGGCTGCGGACAGCGGCGACGTCGAGCGGCATGGTGCCCACTCTTTCACTTCACTGCTTGGGCGGTCCGCGTCGATGCCGGCGGGTGCGCCGATATCGCGATGGCACCACCGACCAGGCGTCGCCGGACGGCAGCGTCCAGCCGCGCCATCGGGCGAGCAGGCACAGCCCGGCGCCGACCACCGTCGCGCTGACCAGCCCCGGAGTCGGCGCGTGCTGTTCCTGGAACAGCACCATGATCGCGCTCGCGGCGATCGCGCAGGTCGCGTACAGGGTGTTGCCGCCGAGGATGCCGGGTACGCGTCCGAGCACCACGTCGCGCACGAGGCCGCCGCCGACAGCAGTGATCGTCCCGAGCAAGATCGCCGGCAGCCAACCCAACCCGACAGCGAGCGTCTTCTGCGCACCGGTCGCTGCCCAGGCGCCGAGCGCGATCGCGTCGACGACCGGCCAGACGCGATTCCACAGCCGTCCCTCGACGCGGATCACGAACGTCAGCGCCGCGGCTGCGAGCGCGGTGAGGACGTAGGCGTAGTCGGTGAGCGCGACCGGAGGTGCCGTGCTGAAGCAGCGTGTCCCGGATGATGCCGCCGCCGAGTCCGGAGAGGATCGCGAGCACCGCGAACCCGATCGGATCGAGCCGTTCCTTGCGGGCGATCACGCCGCCGAGGGTGGCGTTGGCGAACACACCGGTGAGGTCGATGACCCGGAAGACATCGCTCAGCGCAGCACCGCTCATGTGCCCATGATGGTGATCCGTCCGTCCACGTGCCGCGAACACCTCCCGATCGACTCGACGGGAGGAACCATAATCAGTAGTGCTCGCGCTTAGTGTCGAGCGCGTGCCTGACAATCACTTCGAGCACCCGCGGCTGGTCGCGATCTACGACGACCTCGATCCGGACCGAAGTGATCTGGCTGCCTATCTGACGATCGCGGAAGAAGTGCAGGCCCGTCGCGTGCTCGACATAGGTTGCGGGACGGGCGTCTTCGCGCTGTTGCTCGCCGACCGCGGCATCGACGTGATCGGAGTAGATCCGGCTCGCGGATCGCTTGACTTCGCGCAGACCAAGCCGGGCGCTGAGCGGGTGCGCTGGATTCACGGTGACGCGACGGTGCTGCCGCCGATGCAAGTGGATCTGGCGACGATGACCGGCAATGTCGCGCAGGCCATCGCCGACCCCGACGACTGGGACGGCACGCTGCACGGCCTCGCAGCAGCAGTGCGCCCTGGCGGGTATCTGGTCTTCGAATCCCGCGATCCGTCCTACCGAGCCTGGGAAAGCTGGAACCGCGCATCGTCCTACGGCATCACCGATATCCCCGGGGTCGGCGCGGTCGAGACGTGGCACGAGGTCACCGACGTCAGCGGGCAACTCGTCAGCTTTCGCTCGTACATCGTGTTCGCGGTCGACGGCGAAGAGCTGATCTCGGATTCCACGCTGCGCTTCCGCGAGCGGGACGAGATCGAGGCGGCGTTGAACAAGCACGGCTTCGAGGTGACGGATGTGCGCGATGCGCCCGATCGGCCCGGGCGCGAGTTCGTGTTCCTGGCTCGCCGGCGCGGCTAGGCCGACAGCAGTTCGCGGATCATGTGCATCGCGATCGTCACCGACCGGGTGCGGACATCAGCGCGCGACCCTGGAATGTGCTCCTTGCGCGCAACGGTGCGTGTGGCGTCGGAGACGCACAGGTGCACGAGCCCGACCGGCTTGTCCGGCGTTCCGCCGCCCGGGCCGGCGACGCCGGTGATCCCGACGCCGATATCCGTGCCGAGCCACTCGCGCACGCCGCTCGCCATAGCTTCGGCGACTTCGGCACTCACCGCGCCGACCCGTTCGAGCATGTCGGCCGGCACGCCGAGCGCGTTGTGCTTCACCTCGTTGGAATAGGCGATCAGGCCACCGAGCACGTAGGCCGATGAGCCGGCGCGATCGGTCAGCCGAGCACCGAGCAGTCCGGCGGTGCACGACTCCGCGGTCGAGATCGTCAGGTGCTTCGCGAGCAGCGCATCGGCCACGATCTCGTCGATCGTGCGGCCATCGGCGGAGAACAGCGTGTCGGGGTAGGCCGAGCGCAGCAGCGCGTCAAGGTCGTCGTAGGCCGGCTGCGCGTCCGGGCTGTACCGGGTGACGATCTCAACCTCGCCTCCGCGCAAGCATGTCGTGATCTCGAGCCCGGCCAGTGCCGATTCGTGGTCGCGCAGCGTCGCGGCTAGCTCGGACTCCGGCGTGCCCCACAGCCGGATCGTGCGTTGCCGCAGCTCGGCCCGTCCCGCTAGCGCGCTCTGCACGAGCGGGTCGGCCATCGCTGCGGGCCACATGTGGTGCACCTCGCGAGGCGGTCCGGGCAGCACGAGTACGGGCGGCCCGCTCCGTCCGTCCGCGACCGGCACGACGAGGCCCGGCGCGGTTCCGATCGGGGCGAGCACGTGGGCGCCGGCGGGCACCATCGCCTGCTTGCGCGTCGCCGCGGCAGTGGCCGCCGGATCGGTACGCCACCCGCGCCCGGCACTGAGCCGCGCGATGATCTCGGCTATGTGCGCTTCCAGCTCGAGGTCGAGTGCCGGCTCGCGTCCCTGGAACCGTGCGACGACCTCTCCGGTCAGGTCATCGGCGGTCGGGCCGAGCCCGCCGGAGGTGATCAGCAGGTCGGCACCCGTCCCGGCGAGGTAGCTCAACGCGTCGAACAGGTCGTCCGGGCGATCGCCGACGATGACGGTCTGCGCGATGTCGACCCCGGCCAGGCGCAGCTGCTCGGCCAGCCACGGCCCGTTGCGATCAGCGACCCGTCCGGTGAGCACCTCCGTCCCGGTCACGACGATGCTCGCCCGGGAGGTCACCACCCGATCCTATGTGTGCGGTGACGTCAGCCAAGCTGGGTCAGTTCGCGCCGTACCGCAGCGCCACCACCTTCGGCTGCTCGCTGACCGCCTTTGCGGCGATGTCGTTGGCCAGCCGGATGTACTGCGCGTGCGTCCAGGCGAGCGGGGTGGCCGACAGCGTCGGCGTGCCTGGCTTGAAACCGGGCTGCCCACCGGGCGCGTGCTTGTCCCACACCTGCTCGGGCAGCAGCCCGCCGGAATTGGCCGTGCTCGCCATCGTCGCGAGTTGCGCCCGAGCCGCTGCCATCTTGCCCGCGGCGATGTCGTACTCACCGCGCTCGCCGTTGAGCAACGGCCAGCCCCGCCCGTGCGTCACGAACGTGTCGGGATCGCTGCCCAGGATCCACGGTTGGCCGGAGTCGGTCTCGCCGTAGCCGTCGAAGGACGCGCGATGCCAGAACGTGCCCCGCGCGGTGTGGTAGGACAGCTGCTTGTCGACGACCGCGAGGCTGTTGCGGACGTCCGGATCACCCGCCGGGAACACGCCGAGCCGCACGAGCTCGAGGAAGCTCGGGTCGACGACCGTGCGCTGGTCGGCCTGGCTCGGGCCGCTGTCACCGATCGAGTAGGTCGTGCCGGCGTTCGGGTTTCCGTCCTTGGTCAGCCGCAGGAAGTACGGCTTGGCCGAGTACGGCCCGTTCGTGGTGACCGTCCAACCCTTCACGTGCGCGCGCCAGTTGTCGGCAGTCGGCCAGGTAGTGCTTCGACGAGGCGGTGTCTCCGTTGGCGCGAGCGATCTTCGCCGCGCACACCAACCCGGCGATCTCGCTGGCGATGGTGGCGGGGGAGTAACCGTCCTGGTTCTCCCAGCGATCCTGCGGCGTCCACGGTGCCGACTTGCCGTCCTGGCTGAATCCGACAATGAAGTCGGCGGCTGCCTTCACGTGCTTGTACGACGCGGCGTTGAACCGGTGCAACTGGTAAGCCAGCAAGATCGGGTCGGCAACCTCGTCCAGCTGGAGACCGGTCCAGAACGGCTTGCCGGTGACGGTGGAGTTCTGCGGGAACGAGCCGTCCACCTTTTGTTGCTGGCTGAACATGAAGTTCAGGGCCCGCGTTGCGCCGGCCCGGTCACCGTCGGCGATGAGCGCGGTGGCGATCTCGTACAGGTCGCGCGGCCACACGAGGTGATACGGGCCGGAGGGCTGCTGGGCGCCCCACGCCCACGGCATCGTCGGCGACGCCGCGTACGCGCCTCGATTGCGCTTGTCCTCGCTCGCCGCCAACACCATTTCCGAGACGACGTACTCCCTGCGCTCCTTGTCGGTACGCACGCTCGACGGCACGGTCTTGCCGTACAGGTAGCTGCGCCACGTGGCCGCGTAGTCATGTGCCGCCCGGGCGAAGCTCTCGGCAGCGGACTTGTTGGTGACCGTCAACGCGCGCGCCGCCGTCCGCGCGTACCCGACGGTGAGCGTCGCATCCTGGTGACCGGCGCGACCGGTCAGCGCGGTGCGGCCGGTCTGCACCACGTTGCCGTTCGTGGCGCTGCGGTAGTGCCAGTTCAGCTGGCCGTTGTCCTTGAGGTCGGTCCACCCGTCGCTCGTGCCGCGGTACCCGTTGGACGTGGCGGTGAAGGCCGGGCTGCTGGTCAGCGCGCTCGCGGCGTCCTTGTCGCTGGCAACCAGGGTGCTGCCGTGCGTGCGCCCGCTGTCGTCGGCTGGGGTGTTCGACAGCGTCGGCTCGTAGAGGACGAACAGGTGGTAGCGCCTTGCCGTCCAGCGACGCGAAGTGCACGTTCACACGCAGCGCGGATCGCGACGCGGATCGGTCACGTACGTGGTCACGAGCCGCCAGGCCCGGCCCGGGCCGGTGTCGGTCTGGCGATAGGTCAGGCTGCGGCGGTGGATCAGCCGGGTGTGGTGGCGTGCCGACATCGGCCACCTGAACCGCATTGCCCGGCGGAGTCGGTGACGGCGAACTCGAGGCTTCGGGCCGCCGGCGTGTCAATCGTCGGGAAGTACACCTCGCCGGTGCCGCCGCCGGGTTCGAGGGTGAACCAGACGTGGCTGCGCAGGCTCTCCGCAGTGCCGAACCCGGCCTTGTCCGAGCCGAGGTAGGGCGCTGTGGTGCCCGGACCGCCCGGGCGCCGCGCCGGTGCGGGCGGCGGCCGAGGCCGGCGAGGTCAGTACCGCGACTGCGCCCAGCGGGAGCTGTCACGACCAGGCAGAGCAGCAGGGTCCGGATTCGAGTCACCAGAAGGCTATCCCCACAAATTGCTCAAATTGAACCAATCGGGCTGGGCGGAGTGGGTGCGCACCGCAGCGGGTGTGCCATCGTCGGGGCATGTTCAGCTCACCCGCCGACGCGCGCGAGCGGCTGGCGGGCGTCGGCTACCTCGCCGACGCTGCGACAGCCACGACCGTGTTTCTCGCCGCGTCGCTCGAGCGGGCCCTGCTCGTCGAGGGCCCGGCTGGAGTCGGCAAGACCGAGCTGGCCAAGGCCGTCGCCGCGTGCGCTCGACGCCGAACTCGTCCGCCTGCAGTGCTACGAAGGTCTGGACGAGTCGCGTGCGCTGTACGAGTGGAACTACAAGAAGCAGCTCCTGCGCATCCAGGCAGCGCCCGCCGACCAGGCGTGGGAGCAGACGCACGACGACATCTTCACCGAAGAGTTCCTGCTCACCCGTCCGCTGCTGAGCGCGATCCGGCGCAGCGAACCGACCGTCCTGCTCGTGGACGAGATCGACAAGACCGACGTCGAGGTCGAGGCGTTACTGCTCGAGGTGCTGTCGGACTTTCAGGTCACGATTCCCGAGATGGGGACGATCGAGGCGACCCGACGCCCGTTCGTCGTGCTGACCTCGAACGCGAACCGCGAGCTGTCCGAGGCGCTCAAGCGACGCTGCCTGTACCTCTACATCGACTACCCGTCGCAGGAACGCGAGCGTGACATCCTGCTCGAGCGGGTGCCCGGGCTGGAGCGCAACCTCGCCGAACAGGTCTCACGCGCCGCCGCGACGCTGCGCGAACTCGAACTGCGCAAGTCGCCCTCGCTGGCCGAGTCGATCGACTGGGCCCGCACCCTGCTCGCACTGGGCATCGACGAACTCGACAACACCGCGCTCGCGTCGACACTCGGGGTCGTCCTGAAGCACGTCGCCGATCACGCGCGGGCGATCAAGGAACTCGACCTGCCCGCAGTCGGTCAATGAGCGAGCCTTGGCGAGCGAATCAAGCAGGACGCGTGTGAGCCTTTTTGACAGGCACGTTTCATTCATCACCGCACTGCGCGATGCGGGGCTGAGCGTGTCGGTCGCCGAGGATCTCGACGCGGTCGCGGCTCTCGGGGTGATCGAACTGCTCGATCGTGAGCAGTTGCGCGCGGCATACGCGGCAGCACTGGTGAAGCGGCACGCGAACCGTCCGGCGTTCGACACGGTGTTCGACCTGTTCTTCCCGGCCACCACGGGGACGGAGCCGCCTGAGCCGAGCGCCGACCCCGAGCGCGCAACGTCGAACTTCCGGCGCGACGATCCCGAGCTGGTCCGGTTCCGCGCCGAACTCAGCGCGGCGCTGGCCGAGGGCGACGACGAGGCGCTCGCTTCGGCTGGCTCGCAGCGGGGTCGGGCGGTTCGGCGGGGTGGCCGGCCGGCTGCCCGGCACACAGTCGTGGTCGAGCTACGCCGCGCAGACACGAATCTCGCCGCAGACGCTGCTGGCCGGTCTGCTCGAGCAAGCGCTGCACGGGCAGGAGATAGGCGGGCTGGCCGAGCGCACCGCGCGCACGACGTTCACCCAACGCATCGCGACGGTTCCGCCGCATGCTCGACACCGAGGTGCAGCGCCGCCTTGCCGAGGAGTCCGGCGCGGAGAAGATCGCGAAGACCGCAGTAAAGCCCAGCCTTGATCGGATCGACCTGCTCAGCGCGACACGGGCCGATCTAGCCGCGATCCGCCGCGAGATCGAGCCGCTTGCCCGGCGGCTCGCGGCCCGGCTGGCGATCGAGCAGCGCCACGGCCGGCGCGGGCCGCTGGACTTCCGCCGCACCATCCGCGCGTCGCTCTCGACCGGCGGCATCCCGATCGAGACCGTGCACCGGCCGCGCCGCCCGCACAAGACCGACCTGGTCATCGTGTGCGATGTCAGCGAGTCGGTCACCTCGTTCGCGCACTTCACGCTGCTGCTGGTCTACGCGCTGCGCCAGCAATTCGCCCGGGTGCGCGTGTTCGCCTTCATCGACGATCTGGACGAGGTGACCGACTTCTTCCGTCCCGGCGCCGATGTGGTCGAGTCAGTGACCAGACTCGCCGCCGAGTCGAACGTGCGCGGGCTGGTACGGGCGAACCGATTACGGCCGCGCCTTCGAGCTCTTCACCGAGCGGTATTCGCGACGCCATCAGTACGCGCACCTCGTTGCTCGTTCTCGGTGACGCGCGGTCGAACTACGGCGATCCGGGGTCTGCCCGCGCTGCGCCTGATGGCCGACCGGGCACGCCGGGCGTACTGGCTCAACCCCGAGCGGCGCAGTGTGTGGGACACCGGCGACTCGGTCGCTGAGGACGTCGGACGGATCGTCCCGATGGTCGAGTGCCGCAACCTGGCCCAACTCGGCGGCTTCGTGCGCGACCTGGTGTAATCGTCGCGGCGTCAGATCTTGTGGGTTTCGAAGTTCCACTTAGCCGTGACGACGTTCGGCTTGCCATCGGGCGTCGCACCGATGAACGAGAACGCGATCTTGCCAAAGGACAACGAGAGGCTCTCGGTCGGGCGCTCGGCGCCGAGCCCGCCGGACTGGTACGAGCTGATGACGACGTCGCTCAACGTGGCCTTATGAAGATGTTGCCCTGGCTGTCGGCGGCGTCGAGTTCGCCTGACTTGATCGGCTTCCCCTCGACGGCTGCCAGCATCAGCAGCGGCGAGGCCTGGCTGAACGCGGTCTGGACAGTGAGCTGCGTTTCCTTCTCCTCCTTGCCCGTGCTCGAACCGTTGGAGGCAGAGCGGCTGGCACCCCAGCTGAATTCGGTCAGCTGGATGGCGCCCGCATACGGCTTGTCCAGGACGTCGCCGGTGATGCCATCGAGCTTCAGGAAGTATTGCTCGCCCTCTGCCGCGGCGCCCGGCACCGGCGTGGCGCTCGTCTCTGCACGCGCCGGGCCCGCGAGGGTGGCGGCACCGAAGAGCGCGCCTGCACCGAGTGCGCTGCCCTTCAGTACCGTGCGGCGGCTTGTCTCGGAATTCTTCGGAATCGGCCATGACCCCTCCCCAGACGGCGTGAGCGCGCCGCGACGGCGCCACTCAAAGGCTAGCGCTGCGACCGCGAGATCGGCAGGCTATCGGGCATGAAAGCTGCGGGTGCTGTGGAATCTGTCCCGAAGAGGCAACACCGTGCTGTCGTGCCGGGTCTAACCGAACTCGCCGACTCGCTGGCGAGCGCCGGCTACACAGGTGCCGGGCTGCGCGCGCTGCTTGGGGTAGACACCGACCTGCGCACGACGCCGGCCGACCTCGTGGTGCACGAGCGCCGGCTTGCCGCGGCAGGCGGTCCGCTGGCCGATGTCGTGAGCTTGTTCGCGCTTGGCTGGCCGTGCGTCGAGCGACGCGATACGCGTTGCGGTCGGATCGGCCGGGCTCGAGGTGTTGATCGCGTCGAATTGCGTGGCCGAGCGGGACGGCCTGCTGCACCCTCGCGCGCGGATCGTGCCGCACGGCCAACTGTGGTTGGCCTCCGACCGGCGCGCCGACGCGGCGTGCGACCCGGACCGTTGCACGTCACCGGCATCAACCCACCGGCGACGCTGCTCGCTGCGCTCACCGTGCGGCGTCCCGTTGCGCGCGCGCTGGACGTCGGCACCGGCAACGGAGTTCAGGCGTTGCTCGCGGCCCAGCACTGCGAGCGGGTGGTGGCGACCGATGTCAACCAGCGCGCGCTCGCATTCGCCGCATTCAACGCCGCTCTGAACGGCGTGGCCAATGTCGAATTCCGCACAGGCAGCCTGTTCGAGCCCGTCGCGGGCGAGCGCTTCGATCTGATCGTCAGCAACCCGCCGTACGTGATCTCGCCGGAGCATGACTTCGTCTATCGCGACAGCGGCGCCGCGCCTGGCGCCCTGTGCGCCGAGTTGATCGGCGCGCTGCCCGAAGATCTCGACCCCGGCGGATTCGCCTCGGTCCTGGCGAGTTGGCCAGTCACGCGATCCGTGGGGATCGGTTCCGCGCAGCTGGCTCGGTACGGGCAGTCGGGCGTGGCTGATGCAGGTGCGCACCGAAGATCCGTTGCTGCACGCACGGCAATGGAACCAGCCGGCGGCCGACGCCGGCGACCTCGTCGGGTTCGCGGCTGACGTCGATCGGTGGGTGTCGTACCTGGCCGAGCACGGTATCGACCGGATCGGTTACGGCGCGGTGCTGGTGCAACAGATACCTGGCGACGCCGCGTGATCCGCGCCGATCACGGTGCGTGCCGGCAGCGGCAGCGCGAGCGCGCACATCCAGCGCGTCTTCGCCGCCTACGAGTTGCACTTGTCGACGTCGAACTGGCGGACCTCGACCTGCCACGTCCCGCCCGAGCATCGCTTCGAGCGCTCGGCGACTTCGTCGATGGTGGCTGGCGTGCTGGCGACGGATTGCTGACGCTGACCGAGGGCGTCGGGATCGAGGCGAACGCTCGATCCGCTGATGACCGAGATCCTGCTGCGGGTGACGAGCGGGGCGACGGTCGCGGTGGCTGCCGCCGCTGTCGGTCAACAAGCCGGGATCAATCCGGAACAAGTGGACGACCTGCTCGCCGCGGCGACCGCAATGGTGCGCGAGTTGATCTCGACTGGCATTGTGGAGCCCGGTCCGGCATCGGGCTGATCTCGGGGGAGGGTCCTGATGCGCAGGACGATTCGAGCAGCGCTCGCGCTGGCATTGCTGTTGAGCGCGGCATGCGCGGCGCCTGCGTCGGCGAGCACCCCCAAACGGTGGGTCATGGGCTACTACGTCGGCTACCAGCGCGACCTGATGCCAGCGAACGAGATCGACTGGGGCGCGATGACCCACCTCGTCGTCGGGCCGGTCAACCCGCGCAGCAACGGGACGCTCGACACGACGTTCGACATCGACAAGACGGCTGGACCGGCGATGGCGAAGGACCTTGCCATGCGCGCCAAGGCACATGGCGTCGTGCCGCTGCTGATGATCGGCGGGGCGGGCGAACACGACCAGTTCCGTGCTGCTGTGAAGAACCACCGCACGACCTTCGTGACCAATCTTGTGAACGTGATGAACAGTTACGGCTACCAAGGCCTCGACCTCGACTGGGAGCCGATCAACCCGTCGGATCGTCAATACGTGTCCGCGCTGGTGAACGACCTGCGCAGCGAGCTGCCGCACGCCGTGCTCACCATGCCGGTCCTTCCGATCACCAAGACCTTCCCGGACGTCCCGTCCTTCTACGGCAAGATCGCGAAGAAGCTCGACCGGATCTCGGTGATGACCTATGGCATGGCCGGCGCGTACGACGGCTGGAAGACGTGGCACTCGTCGGCGCTGAAGGACGCCACGGCGAGCATGCCGTCGGCGGTGAACATCAACGTGACCCAGTTCGAGAAGGCGGGCGTACCTGCAGCGAAGCTCGGCGTCGGGGCCGGCTTCTACGGAATGTGCTGGATCGGCGGCGTCACCGGACCGCGGCAGGACCTCGGTGACTCGACGGTTGCCGCTGACGACAACGCGATGAGCTACACGAAGATCATGAGCTCGTACTACGAGGCCGGCGCGTATCACTACGACGCCAAGGCGCAGGCGCCCTACCTCGGGTTCTCGTCGCCGCACGGGCCGCAGAACTGCACGTTCGTCTCGTACGAGAACGCCAAGTCGATCCAGGCGAAGGCGCGGTGGGCGAAGGGGCAAGGCCTCGGCTCGCTGATCGTCTGGACGGTCAACCAGGGCCACAACCTCGGTGCGCCCGCAGGACACCGCGACGTCCTGCTCGCAAAGGCGAAGCACGCGTTCGGCGCATGACCCTGTCGCTGCTCCCGCTCGCGACGCTGCGCATCACGATCCTGCGGCACACGCGATTGGACGGGATTCCGATCGGCGCGCGCCTGATCGGCGAGGCGGCGTCGTGCGTGCTGTCCGGTGAGCGGCTGCAGGCCGAGCAGGCAGGAACGTCCAGCGACTGGCTCACTCTGCACGCTGACGGCACGGTCAGCGTCGATGCGCGGCTGCTGCTGGCGACGCCGTCCGGCTCGACGCTGACGATCACCTACCGCGGCAAGGGCGCGGCGCTGCCGGTCACCGGCGCGCCGGTGTACATCGTCCCGACCTTCGAGACCGACGATCCCGCACTCGGGTGGTTGAACACGATCCAGGCCGTCGGGAAGGGCATCCGCAACGGTTCATCCCTGGTCTACGAACTGTACGAACTGGCCTGACCAGTCGGGTACTAGCGTTGAATCGTATGGAACTAGGACTGCATGTTTCCGACTTCACCTGGCCCGGCGGTGCGCAGACCATGGCGCGCGACCTGCGCGAGATCGCGGTCAAGGCCGAAGAGGTGGGCTTCGCCAAGCTGAGCGTGATGGATCACGTCTGGCAGATCCAGGTGATGGGTCCGCCGGAGAACGACATGCTCGAGGCCTACACCGCCCTCGGCTACCTCGCCGCGTGCACCTCGCGGATCGAACTGCTCGCATGGGTGACCGCGGTCGTCTACCGCGAACCGGGCTTGCTCGCCAAAGAGGTCACGACGCTCGACGTCCTCTCCTCGGGTCGGGCCTGGCTGGGCATCGGCGCGGCCTGGAACGAGGACGAGTCGCTGGGCCTCGGCCTGCCGTTCCCGCCGGCGGCCGAACGCTTCGAGCGCCTCGAGGAAGCGCTGCAGATCTGCTTGCAGATGTGGAGTGACGATGAAGGCCCCTTTGAGGGCAAGCACTACCAGCTGCGCCGGACGCTGAACGTCCCGCAGGCCGTGCAGCGCCCGCACCCGCCGATCCTGATCGGCGGTGGTGGCGAGAAGAAGACGTTGCGTCTGGTGGCGCAGTATGCCGACGCGTGCAACTTGTTCGCCGGGCCGGAGCTGCCGCGCAAGCTCGAGATCCTGCAGCAGCACTGTGCTGACGTCGGGCGGAACTACGACGACATCGAGAAGACGGTGATGATGCCGCTCGATCCTGGCCCGGACGGCGAGAACGTCGAGGCGATCCTGACCCAGTTGCGCTCGCTCGCCGATCTCGGAGTGACGCATGCGCACAGCCGGGTGGCCGACGTGTCGACGCTGAAGCCGCTCGACATCCTGGGCGCACAGGTCATCCCCGAGGCCGCCAAGTTCTGACTCGGCGACAAGGCTTGCGGCAGGCGGGCGACGCGCTCAGCCCCAGACCTCCTGGGCGACCTCGACGATCAGATTGCAGCTTGGCGATCTGCTCGTCGCGGGTCAGCGCGTTGCCCTCGACCGTTGACGAGAAGCCGCACTGCGGCGACAGGCACAACTGCTCGAGCGGAACGTGTGCCGCCGCCTCGTCGATGCGCCGCTTCAGGTCGTCCTTCGACTCGAGCTCGGGACGCTTGGTGGTCACCAACCCGAGCACGACCTGCTTGCCGGCGGGAACGAAGCGCAGCGGCGAGAAGTCACCCGAGCGCGCGTCGTCGTACTCGAGGAAGAAGCCGTCGACGTCGAGCTGTCCGAACAGCGCCTCGGCCACGAAGTCGTAGCCACCCTCTGCCGCCCACGACGAGCGGTAGTTGCCGCGGCACATGTGCGTCGTCACGTTCAGCGACTCCGGCCGGTCGGCGATGGCCGCGTTGATCTGCCGGATGTAGCGCTCGTGCTGGTGCTCGGCGTCGCGCCCTTGCGACGCGAGCATCGCGCGTTGCGCGGGATCGTTCAGGTACGCCAGCGACGTGTCGTCCAACTGCAAATAGGTGCAACCGAGCGCGGCAATCCCGTGGACCTGCCTGTTGTAGGCCGCGGACAGGTCGTTCCAGAACTCGTCCTCGTCCGGATACACCGCCTTGTCGATCGCAGCAGCGCCGCCGCGGTAATGCACCATGCTCGGTGACGGGATGGTCAGCTTCGGCGTCCCGGACGAAACGACCGACTGCAGGAACGCGAAATCCTGGCCGAAGATCGGATCGTCGACGCCGACCTTGCCGTCGATCTTCAATGCTGCCGAGGTGAAGTCGAGGTTGCCGTCGGCGTTGCGGAAATGCACCTCGATCTTCTCGTCGGTCTTGCTCACGCCATTGAGCTGGTAGATGAAGTCCATGTGCCACGACGTGCGGCGGAACTCGCCGTCGGTCGCGGTCTGCAGCCCGATGTCCTCTTGCATGCGCACCACATCGCGGATCGCATCGTCCTCGATGGCACGCAGCTCCTCGAGTGAGATCGATCCTTCGGCGTGGTCGGCGCGGGCCCTCAGCAGGTTCTTCGGGCGGAGCAGGCTGCCGACGTGATCAGCGCGGAACGGGGGCGTGGTGTCGTGGTAGGGACGTCATGGTTCCCACTATGCCCCGGTGCGGTAGACACGATGCATGACACAGACGCGGTGGGCAGTGCTGGGTACGGCGAACATCGCAGCGAAGTCGTTCCTGCCCGCCATGCGTGCCGCCGGCGGACGCGCCGTGGTTGTCGGCAGCCGCAATCCCGATCGGCGCCAGGGACTGGGCCGACGCGAACCAGGTCGACCGGGTCGCCGACTATGCAGCCGCGATCAACGACGACGAGGTCGACGCGATCTACATCGCGTTGCCCAACCTCGAGCACACGAACTGGGCCGCCCAGGCCGCTGCGACCGGACGGGCCGTGCTTTGCGAGAAACCGCTCGGCGTGGACGCCGCCGACGTCGAGCAACTTCTCAGCGGCCTGCCCGATGGAGCGTTGCTGTGGGAAGCATTCGTCTTCCCGTTCCATCCGCAGACCGACCACATCCGGCAACAGCTCGGCGAGTTGGGGCGGGTGCGCGAGATCGCGTCCGAGTTCTCCTTCACCGCGTCCGGACTCGGCGAACATCCGCTGGCAGCCCGATCTCGGCGGCGGGGCGCTGCTGGATGTGGGTTGCTACTGCGTGCGATTCGGTCGGTTGATCTTCGAAGCTGAACCAGAACATGCATCGGCGCGCGCGTTCACCCACTACGGCGTCGACGGCGACATCGCGGCCATTCTCGACTTCGCCGAGGAGCGGCGGCTCGTCCTGTCGGCCAGCATGCGACGCGCACCGTCGACCTTCACGCGGATCATCGGCGAGACCGGCGAGCTGCGCATCACCAACCCGTTCCATCCCCGACCCGGCGACACCGTCCAGCGCTGGGCGGAAGGCAAGCAGGTCGCCGAATGGACGGCGGGGGAGCAGCTCGCATTCCAGCATGGCGTCGAGCACGTCCATTCGGTGCTGAACGGGCAGGCCGAGCCGCGCCACCTGGCCATGACGGACGCACTCGGTAACGCACGAGCGCTCGACATGATCCTTGCCGCGGCGCAGTAGATGCAGCGCGTCGCGATCGTCACAGGCGCCGGCAGCGCCGACGGCATCGGCTTCGCCACGGCCCGCCGGCTGCACGCGCAGGGCAGCCAGGTGGTGATCACCTCGACGACCGACCGCATCGAGCAGCGCGGCGCCGAACTCGGCCCCGGCGTCGTCACCGCGGTCGCCGACCTGACTGTGCGGGCCGATGCCGAGCGCATTGTCGACTTGACGTTGAGTCGATTCGGCCGGGTGGACGTGCTGGTGAACAACGCCGGGATGACCTCGATTGGCCGACCCGCGATTCGCCCGCAGCGGTCGACACGATCACCGACGAGCAGTGGCACCACTCGATGGCGCGCAACCTCGACACCGCGCTGTTCATGACTCGCGCCGTCGTCGCCGCACATGAAGCAAGCAGGCTACGGACGGATCGTGATGATCTCGTCGGTTTCTGGACCGGTCATGGCCTTTCCCGACGACGCCGCCTACCACGCGGCCAAGGCGGGCATGGTCGGACTGACCCGCTCGATCGCGCTCGATCTGGCACCGCACGGCATCACCGCGAACGCAGTCGCACCCGGTTGGATCGGCACCGGCGCCTCGCCCGATCACGAGCTTGCGGCCGGAGCGGCGACGCCGGTCGGCCGGCCGGGCACCGCCGATGAGGTGGCTGCGCTTGTCGAGTTCCTCGCGTCGCCGGCGCGTCCTACGTCACCGGCCAGGTGATCGTGGTCGACGGCGGCAACTCGATCCAGGAGTGGCGCACCTAGCCGGCAAGGCTTCGAGCTCGACGACTGCGTGGTGACCGGCTGACCGTCGGATTACCATCGGCGCCATCGAGGTAACCGAGCCCCCACTTCTGCCCGACGTTGACTCCGTCCGTGCGGTGCATCGCGCGCACGCGCAGTTTCTCGAGTCCGGACGGGTGGGCGCCGGGGTGCGCGAGCTGGTCGCCGAGTCATGGCGCATCTCCGCGCGAGGCCGGCGTCGACGCCGATGATCCCGCCGTCCCGGTCGTCGTGCACGGCGCACAGTTGCAGGAGTACCGCGAGGCCCATCCGCTCTCGCACGTCTTCCCGCTCCTCTACGACGTGCTCGGTCGCGCCGCCGAGGAATGCGACAGCGTCATGGCCGTTGGCGACGCCCACGGGCAACTGCTGTGGGTGTGCGGCCGGCCGAGCGTGCTCGCGCGCGCCGAGCGGATCAACTTCGTCGAGGGGGCGGCGTGGGACGAAGCGCATGCCGGCACCAACGCGCCGGGCACCGCGCTGCGCCTTGATCAGCCGTTGCAGATCCTCGCCTCCGAACATTTCGTCCGTCCCGTCCAGCCGTGGACGTGCGCGGCCGCACCGATCCACGACCCGATCACACAGGGAATCCTCGGCATCGTCGACATCACCGGTTCCGAAGCGGTGGCCTCGCCGCAAACGCTGGCGATGGTGCGCGCTGCCGCGCGGATGGCCGAGGCCGAGCTGGGACGGATCGTGGCCACCTCGTCGCCCGAGGAGCTGTGGCGGCCGGTGCCGCGCGCGAGCGTCGAGGCGCTCGGCCGGCCCGATTGCCAGCTCACGCTCGGCGGCAAGCGGCTGCGCCTGTCACCGCGGCACAGCGAGATCCTGGTCATCCTCGTCGACCATCCCGACGGGCTGACCGGCGACCAGTTGGCGGTCGAGCTGTACCGCGACGACGTCAGCCGATCGACGATGCGTGCCGAGCTCACCCGGCTGCGCAACTTGCTCGGTGACGACCTGCTCGACTCGCGTCCGTACCGGCTGCGCACGCGAGCTGTCCTGCGACTGGCTGACGGTGCGGCGTGCGATCGAGGCCGGACGTCCCGGTGCGGCGCTGCGTGCCTATCGCGGGCCGTTGCTGCCGCACTCCGACTCGCCGGGCGTCGTGCGGCGACGTGAGCGGCTCGAGCGGCAGTTGCGCGCAGCCCTGCTCGCGGCCGGCGAGGTGGACCTGATCGCGGCGTGGACGCGCTCGCGTTGGGGCGCCGACGATCTGGACATGTGGCGCCGGCAGGCCGATCTCGCCGCGCCGGGCACGCCGTTGCGCGCGATCGCGGCGATGGAGCTGCAGCGCCTCGACCGCGAGCTCGGCCTCAGCTGACGCTCGCCCGCCCCACGCGCATGCCTAGGGAACGCAGATCCCCAGCGGATTGACGATGCACGACTTCGATTTGGACGGCGTGGGTGACGGGGACGGCGACTTCTTGTGCCGCGGCCGGTGCGACTTCGATGGTGTCGGCAGCGGCACGGGGACGGACACCGACGGCGTGGGCAATCCGTGCGTCGACTTCACCGGTGACGGTTTGGGGACGGGGACGCTGCGCGCGGCTGATGTGGGCGCCGGGGTCGGAGTGCCACTTCCACCCGAGCCATGGCCCGGGTTGTGGCGAGAACGATGCGGGTGCTTTCCGCCGGGCGATCGGTGCTGCGAACGGCGGTGCTTGTGCGGATGGCGATGCTTGGTCACGGTCACGGCCGTCGGCGGGCCCGGGTTCACGACCGGGATCGGACCGACCTGCTGCACCGGCGGCAGCGCGCCGGTGAGCTGTCCGACGGGCGCCCCTCGACCGCGACGCCGGCGCGGTAGGCGAACGCGAGAGCGAGCACCTGTGCCAGGTACTGCGTCGAGTGGTTGTAGGCGAGGATCCCGGCGCGCTGGCCAGCCGCGGTACGCAGGTCGCCGCCGGCGGCACACAAGTACCGGGCAGCGGCCAACGCCGCGTCGTTGATGTTGAAGATGTCCGCGACGCCGTCGCCGTTGGCGTCCACTCCGTACGAGTCCCACGTCTGCGGGATGAACTGCATCGGACCGAGTGCGTGGGTGTAGACCGAGTCACCGTCGAGCGCGGCGCCGTTCGGCGGCGCGGGGATCGCCTGGTTGCCGTCGCCGTTCAGCGCCGGACCGATGATCTTCGGTGTCGACGTGCCGTCGGGGTTCAGCGTGGCGCCGGCGAATTGGCCGTGGTCGGACTCCTCGCGACCGATACCGGCGAGCAGCCACCACTGGATTCCGCAGGACGGTTCGACGCTGGCCATCCGCGCTGCGGCAACGCGGTATGCGTTGAGCGCGACGTTCGGGATGCCGTTGGCGGCCAACCCGCTGATGACTCGATGGGTTGCCGGCGCCGGCTTGCGTGCGTGGACGATCGGCACTGAGACGGCTTGCGCTGCGGTAGCTGTCGCGCTCGGCGACGAGCTGTCGGACACGAGGTCGAGCGGCGTGAACTCGTGTTGCGAACTCTGCACGTCACCGGCAGGGGCCGCCTTGACCTTGGGCGAGTTGCTCGGCGCGCCGACTGCAGCCACGGCTACTGCAATGGCGATCAACCCGATGCCGAGACCGACTCCGACGGGTTTGCTCAACATGGCGTCGAGATGGTGCCCGCCGCGAGGCTCGCTCTATCCGAGGTTCGCGGACGGTTTCAGCTGGCCAGGGCAAATCGGACGGCGCCGATCGCAGCCGCCGCCGCGGCGACGGCCCACGCGACTGTCGGGGTCGCCGTCGTCGGCGATCCGGTCGTCACATCCGCGACGAGCAGGATCGTCGCGATGCCGACGGCGCTGCCGACCTGCGCAGCGGTATTGATGACCCCGGACGCCGTCGCGCGATCAGCCTCGAGGACGTCGGTGCCCAGGGAGTTCGCGGCGACTGACGACAGACCGAGGCCGACGCCGGCGACGACCATGACGGCGGCAACGGCGGCCACCGTCGTGGAGACGAGCGGCAACACGGCGTCGGTCAGTGCGATTGCCGCAAGGCCGGTCGCGCTGACCCGCTCCGGGCGCAGCCTTCGCAGCGCCGGAGCCGACAATGCCGATCCACCGATGACGGCAAAGCTGAACGGCAGCAGCGTCGCTGCGGCGGAGATCGGGCTGTGACCGAGCTTGTCCTGGACATACAACGTCACCGCCGTCGCCACCGAGCTCGTGGTCGCGGTGTTGAGGAAGCTGCCTGCGGCGCCGCGTCGCAGCGGCGGCTGGCGCAAGAGCGGGGCGGGCAGCAGCGGTGCGGGCGAGCGCCGATCCAGCCACCGGAGCACCGACCCGAGGACGAGGGCCGCGACGAGGAGAGCGGTGCCCAGCCAGCGGAACCTCGGTTCGGCCACCTCGGTCGCACCGCCCACGACGGCCATCACGGTGATCGTGAGGACGCCCGACGCCGCGAGGTTGAGCGGCGTGCGCAGCGCGCCCGGCTCGTCCGCCGGAACGGCGCGCACGATGGCGAGGCCGAGCAGCACCGCCACCGGTAGGTAACCCCAGAAGATGTACCGCCAACTGGCCAGGTCTGTGACGAGACCGCCGACGACGAACCCGCTTGCACCGGCGGCGGCTCCCGCCGCGCTCCACGCGGCAAGTGCCCGGCTGCGGGTTTGCCCGGCGGACGCGACGCTGGTGAGCAGTCGCAGGGCCGACGGCACGGCACAAGCTGCTGCCGCTCCCTGCACGCACCGAGCCGCGGTGAGCGTGACGATCGACGTTGCCACGGCGGCCAGCAACGCACCGGTCGCGAATACGGCCAGGCTCAGCAGGATGGTGCGCCGGTGGCCGATCCGGTCGCCGAGTCGCGCGCCGAACATCAGCAGCCCGCCGAAGAACATCGCATAGCCGGTGGCGACGTAACCGCTGGAAGACGCGCTCGCGCCGACGCTGGTGAGCATGTCCGGCAGAGCCGTCACCACGACCGTCACGCCGAGCACGTCGACGAACTGCAGGAGGCACAGTGCGGCGATCGCGCTGGTCACGCGCTGGGCCGACACCATGTCCAGCCTATAGATCGTCTGGGGCTGTCGGACGGTTAGAGCTCGATGCGGCCGATCGATGGCGCGGTGAGCGAACCCAGCCAGACCACGCCGTCGAGTTCGCGCACCCCGGTGATCGTGTACAGATCCGGATGGTTGGTCTGCAGGTCGTGGACGAGCGTTCCGTCCGGGTCGTAGGCCTGCACCCATACGGTCTTCTGCTCCGACGGCATCAGGGCGTCCGGGAGCGCCCACAGCATCTTGCGCAGCACCGGCGGCTTGCTCCCGAGCACGTCGAGCATCGGATTGCGGGCACTGGGCAACGCCACCCAGATCAGCCCGTCCGACCCGGTCGAGATGTTGTCCGGGAACGCCGGCAGGTTCTCGACGAGCGTCTCGCGCTGGCCGGCGCGCGGGCCGGTGAGCCAGATCTTGTCGAGGCAGTAGCCGCCGGTCTGCGCCGACCGCGATCCACGACTCGTCCGGGGCGAGCGCGACGCCGTTGGCGAACTGCAGCCCGTCGAGCACGAGGTCAACCGAGCCGTCGGGAGTGCGACGGAACAGCCGCCCGGTGCCGGAGTGGGCGATCAGGTCGCCCATGTAGTGATCGATGCCGAATTGCGTCGAGCTGTCGGTGAAGTACGCCGTGCCGTCGGCGGCCAGCGCGCCGTTGTTGCAGAACATCATCGGCACGCCCGCGATCGAGTCGACGATCGGCGTGACCCGTCCATGGTCGGGGTCGACACGCAGCACGCCGCAGCCGAGCGTCACAGACCAGCAGTTCGCCGTCGGGGTCGATCTCGATACCGAGCGGGCGGCCGCCGGTCTCGGCGACGGTGTCGATGTGCCGGCCGTCTGGCGAGATGCGCAGGATGCGCCCGTCGCGCAGCCCGGCGAGCACGTTGCCGTTCGCGTCGATCGCGACGTCCTCGGGGCCGGCGCCGGGCAGCCCGATCACCTCGAGCGCGAAGCGCTGCTCGCTCTCCTTGCGTTTCGCCCGTCGGGGTGCCTTCGGCGGCTGCCAGACGACGGGATCGATTGCCGGCTTGCGCATGCGACTCCTCACCGGGGATTTGGGAGTGTTCTACGTCTCTGCGGGGTACAACTCTCCCCGATGGTGGCAAGGCTCATGTTGCTACTCACGAGTAACATTGGCAGAGTATGACGAACGCGTTGCGTTGCCGCGACATCACGCCGGTCACGCATCCTTTCCCGCAGCAGCAGCGCGCGGGGTAATCGAAGCGAGAGGGTCAGCTGACGCATGAACACCGAGCGACGTCTGGCGGAGCAAGTATGAACATCGTGGTGCTGATGAAGCAGGTTCCTGACACCGAGGGCGACCGCAAGCTGGCGAGCGACAACACCGTCGATCGCGCGGCGGTGGACCCGGTGATCAACTACATCGACGAGTTCGCCATCGAGGAGGGCCTGCGGCTCAAGGAGGCACACGACGGCAGCGAGGTCACGATCCTCACCGTCGGACCCGATCGCGCGACCGAGTCGATTCGCAAGGCGCTCTCGATGGGTGCCGACAAGGCGGTGCACGTGTTGGACGACGCGCTGCACGGCTCGGACGCGATTGCCACTGCGAAGACGATCGCCAAGGCGCTCGGCACGATTGAGTGGGATGTCGCCATCGCGGGCTCCGAGGCCACCGACGCGCGTGGCGCGGTCGTGCCGGCGATGCTCGCCGAGGTACTCGGCGTGCCCCAGCTCACCCAGGCGCGCAAGGTCACCGTGGACGGATCGACGATCACCATCGAGCGGGTCACCGACACCGGCTACGAAGTGGTCGAGGGCAGCACCCCCGCTGTGATCAGCGTCGTGGAGAAGATCAACGACCCGCGCTACCCGTCGTTCAAGGGCATCATGGCCGCGAAGAGCAAGCCGATCGAGACGAAGTCGCTCAGCGACATCGGGCTCGACGCCGGCGAGGTCGGCCTGGCCAACGCGTGGTCCAGCGTCGAGTCGTACGAGAACGCCCCGCCCCGCGCCGCGGGTCAGACGGTCAAGGACGAGGGGAACGGCGGCGCAGCGATCGCCGACTACCTCGCGTCCAAGAAGCTCATCTGACCGCCGCGACGAAATAGAGGAGACAGACATGGCAGAGGTTTTGGTTCTCGTCGATTCCGCAGTGTCGGATTCCGGGGCGGCAACCGTGAAGAAGTCGACCTTCGAGCTGCTCACCGCGGCCAAGGCGCTCGGCGAGCCGAGCGCGGTTGTCGTGGGCGCATCCGGCACCGCGGCCGCGGTCAAGGACCAGCTCGCCGAGTACGGCGCGGCAAAGGTCTACGTCGCCGAGGGCGACGACATCGCCGGCTTCTCCGTTGGCCCGAAGGCGGCGGCATTGGCTGCAGCGGCCTCGCAGTCGTCCGGAGGCGAGGGCGCAGCTGCGATCCTGCTGTCGTCGAGCCCGGAGAACAAGGAGATCGCAGCACGGCTCGCGGTCAAGCTCGATTCCGGCCTGCTGTACGACGCGGTCGGCATCGATGGTGACGGCACGGCTACCCAGCAGATCTTCGGTGCTGCGATCACGGTGCAGTCGAAGGTGACGAAGGGGACGCCGATCGTCACGGTCCGTCCCAACTCCTTCGCCCCCGAGCAGTCTTCCGGCGCAGCCGAAGAGGTCGCCCTCAACGTCGAGCTGTCCGACGGCGACAAGGCCGCCAAGATCACCGACACCGTTGTCGAAGCGAAGGGCTCGCGCCCCCAGCTGGCCGATGCGTCGGTCGTCGTGTCCGGCGGGCGCGGCATCGGCAAGGCCGAGAACTTCGAGATCATCGAGAAGCTCGCCGATTCGCTCGGCGCGGCCGTCGGTGCCTCTCGCGCCGTCGTCGACGCCGGCTGGGTCGATCACCAGATGCAGGTCGGCCAGACCGGCGTCACGGTGTCGCCGCAGCTCTACATCGCGGTCGGCATCTCGGGTGCGATCCAGCACCGCGCCGGCATGCAGACGTCCAAGACGATCGTCGCGATCAACAAGGACCCCGAGGCACCGATCTTCGAGCTCGCCGACTTCGGCGTCGTGGGCGACCTGTTCCAGGTTGCGCCGCAGCTCACCGAGGAGATCGGCAAGCGCAAGGGCTGACCGCTGCCGGAGCGGGCTGGAAGTGGCCCGAGTTGATATCAAGTCGACTTGAGCTTGGACAATGGGTCCCGTGGTCGCAGAAACCCGCGTCGTCGAACGCGTTCCGGACGACGGCGTCGAGCTGACGTCGATCTTCTCCGGACGGCTGCGCATCGCCAGCGGCGGCCTGATCACGCTCATCACGATGATCGCGTTCGAGGCGATGGCGGTCGGCCCGGCATTGCCCACCGCCGCCCGTGAACTGCACGGTCTGAGCGCGTTCGGCTGGGCGTTCACTGCCTTCCTGATCGCCAACGTGTTCGGCATGGTCGTTGCCGGCCAGCTCAGCGATGCGCACGGCCCGCGCCGGCCGATGATCGCCGGCATCGTGATGTTCCTCGCCGGTCTCGTCATCGCCGGCACGGCGACGACGATGGTGCAGCTGGTCCTGGCCCGGGGCGTGCAGGGTCTCGGCAGCGGCCTGCTGATCACGGCCTCGTACGTGCTGATCGGCGAGACCTACCCGTCGCACCTGCAGCCGAAGGTGTTCATCGCGACCTCCGGCGCCTGGCTGCTGCCCTCGCTGGTCGGCCCGCTCGTGTCCGGCACGCTGACCCAGCACGCGAGCTGGCGCTGGGTGTTCCTCGGGCTGGTCCCGTTCGTGCTCGATCGGCAGCGCGCTGATGGTGCCGGTGCTCCGCAGCCTGCACGCCTCGGCGACCCGGCCGAGCACGCTGGCCGATCCGCGCCGAATACTGCGTGCCCTGGTCGTCGCGCTCGGCGTGGCCGCCTTCGAAGGTGCGGGTCAGCACCCGTCGGCCGCGGCCGTGGTCCTCGCCGTGATCGGCCTCGGCGCGGTCGGCTGGGGTCTGCGCGGATTGCTCCCGCCGGGCGCCCTGCTGGCCCGTCCGGGCGTTGCATCGGCGGTCGCGCTGCGCGGTTTGTTCGCCGGCGCGTTCTTCGGCGCTGACGCGGTCATCCCGCTCATGCTCCAGCAGCAGCACCGGCTCGGCGCGACCGCCGCCGGCCTGCCGCTCGCCGTCTCCGGGCTCACCTGGGCGCTCGGCTCGTGGTGGCAAGGACGTGACGTGCCCTGCGACGACGAGCGCCGCCGCGTCCGGTTGCTGTTCGCCGGGTTCTCCCTCGTCGCGACCGGAATCGTGCTCATCGCCATCACCAGCCTGCCCTCGGCGCCGCCGTGGCTCGCCTACCCGGCGTGGGGTTTCGCCGGCGTCGGCGCAGGTCTGGCCATGACCACGTCGAGCGTGCTGATGCTCAAGCGCACCACCGACGCGAACCGCGGCCGCGATTCGGCGGCACTGCAGCTCTCGGACACCACGTCGGCCGCGCTCACGACCGGCATCGCCGGCGTGCTCGTAGCTGCGGCCGCTCGCGGCACGATCAGCTACACGACCGCCTTCCTGGTACTCGACAGCGTGCTGCTCGGTGTCGTCGCCCTCGGCTTCGCCGCTGTCGTCCGCGCGCGTACCGTCCGGCGCATGACACGGCTGGGCATCGTCTTCCGTCCGCAGGCTGCTCCGGAACTGTTGCGGGCCGTCGCCGAAGCGGCCGACGAGTCGGGCTTGGACGAGCTGTGGCTGTGGGAGGACTGCTTCGACCACGGCGGCATCGCGACCGCCGTCGGCTGCGCTGGCGTGGACGAACCGGCTGCAGGTCGGCATCGGCGTGCTGCCGGTGCCATTGCGCAATCCGGCGCTGGCGGCGATGGAGATCGCCAGCCTCGCCCGGCTGTTCCCCGATCGGGTACACGTCGGCGTGGGCCACGGCGTCCTCGACTGGATGGCGCAGGTCGGTGCGCGTGCCGAGTCGCCGATGACGCTGCTGCGGGAGTACGCCACGGCGCTACGCAGCCTGCTCGCCGGCGAGACGGTGACCACCGACGGCCGCTACGTCCACCTCGACGACGTGCGCCTGGGTTGGGCGCCGGAATCGCCGCCGCCGCTGCACATCGGTGCCGTCCGTCCGAAGACACTCGCGCTGGCCGGCGAACTGGCAGACGGGACGATCCTGACCGGCGGTACGCCGGTCGAGGATGTCCGCGCCGCGCGCGCGGTCTTCGACGAGGCGTGGGGGAGCCGTCCCGGCCGCGGACAGGTGACGGTGTACCTCATCGCGCTCACCGGTCCGGACTGCGAGCAGCGGCTGGCCGCCGAACTGGAGCGCTGGGATCTCAAGCCGGCCGACGGGGTCGCCGGCGACGCCGACGCAATCGCCGCCGCCGTGCGCCAGTGGGGCGACGCGGGCGCGGACACGGTGGTGCTGCAGCCGGCCGCAGATGACGATCCGGTGGCGTATGCCCGCTTTGCCGCGCAGCAGGTGCGTCCGCGGCTGGGTTGAGTGGCGCGCCGCCGTAAGCTTGGGCGCGATGCCCTACCTCGATCATGCGGCGACGACGCCCATGCTGCCCGAAGCGGTCACCGCCGTCTCGGATGCGCTGGGTGAGCTCGGCAACCCGTCGTCCCTGCACGGTGCCGGCCGGCGCGCCCGCCGACGCATCGAGGAATCCCGCGAGCAGCTCGCGGCGGCGCTGCGCGCCCGTCCGTCCGAGGTGATCTTCACCGCCGGCGGCACTGAGGCCGACAACCTCGCGGTGAAGGGCTTGTACTGGGCCCGCCGCCAGCAGGATGCCCGCCGCACCCGCGTGCTCGTCGAGCGCGATCGAGCATCACGCGGTGCTCGACTCCGCCGAATGGCTGCGCACCGATCAGGGCGCCGAGGTCGTGCTGCTGCCGGTCGACGACTTCGGGCTCGTGTCGCCCGAGGTGCTGCACGACGCCCTGGCCGAGGACCCGACCGCAACTGCGGTGGTCAGCGTGATGTGGGCGAACAACGAGGTCGGCACCGTGCAGCCGATCGCCGAACTCGCGGCGGTGGCGCAGCGCTTCGGCGTGCCGTTCCACACCGATGCGGTGCAGGCCGTGCCCTCACTTCCGGTCGACTTCGCCGAATCCGGCGTCGCCGCGCTGACCATGACCGGCCACAAGCTGGGCGGGCCGGTCGGCGCCGGCGCGCTGCTGCTGCGTCGCGACGTGGCGTGCACTCCGTCACTGCACGGCGGCGGTCAAGAGCGCGACGTGCGCTCGGGCACGCTCGACGTCGTCGGCTCGATCGGACTCGCCACCGCGACCGCGATAACCGTTTCGCGGCGCGCCGAGACAACCGCTCGCCTGGTCGCGTTGCGAGACGAACTGATCGCCGGCGTGCGCGCGGCTGTCCCGGACGTGATCGTCAACGGTCATCCCACCGAGCGGCTGCCCGGTATCGCGCACCTCAGCTTCCCGGGCTGCGAAGGCGATTCGCTGCTCATGCTGCTGGACGCGCGCGGGATCGAGTGCTCGACCGGATCGGCCTGCGCGGCCGGTGTCGCGCAGCCCTCACACGTGCTTGTCGCGATGGGCGCCAGCGCGGCTGCCGCGCGCGGTTCCTTGCGGTTCTCGCTCGGGCACACCTCGACCGCCGACGACGTCGCCGCTGCGATCGATGCGATCCCGCTCGCCGTCGAGCGAGCCCGCCGTGCCGGCCTTACCTCGGTTGCCCGATGAGCGCTGGCGCGAAGAGCAATGCGATGAGGGTTCTCGCCGCGATGTCCGGCGGGGTCGATTCCGCCGTCGCCGCGGCACGGGCGGTCGATGCCGGGCACGAGGTCACCGGCGTGCATCTCGCGCTCTCGCAGAACCCGGCGACGCTGCGCCACGGCGCCCGCGGCTGCTGCACCGTCGAGGACGCGAATGACGCCCGCCGAGCGGCCGACGTGCTGGGTATCCCCTTCTACATCTGGGATCTCGCCGAGCGGTTCCGGGCCGAGGTCATCGACGACTTCGTCGCGGAGTACGCCGCCGGCCACACGCCGAACCCGTGCCTGCGGTGCAACGAGAAGATCAAGTTCGCGGCGGTGCTCGATCGCGCTCTGGCGCTCGGCTTCGACGCGGTCGTCACCGGCCACCACGCCCGCCTCGATGATGGTGTGCTGCGCCGATCGGTCGACAACGCCAAGGACCAGTCGTACGTGCTCGCCGTCCTGACGCCGCAGCAGCTCGCCCACGCGATCTTCCCGCTCGGCGACAGCACGAAGGCGACCGTGCGCGAAGAGGCTGCCGCACGCGGTCTCGCGGTGGCGGCCAAGCCCGACTCGCACGACATCTGCTTCATTGCCGACGGCGACACCCGCGGCTTCCTGCAGCGCAAGCTCGGCGACGCGCCCGGCGACATCGTCGACGCCGAGACCGGCGACGTGCTGGGCACCCACCAAGGCTCGTTCGGGTTCACCGTCGGCCAGCGCCGCGGCCTGCACCTCGACCGCCCGACTCCGGGCGGCGAGCCGCGCTATGTGCTCTCGATCCAGCCCAAGACGAACCAAGTCGTGGTCGGACGGGGCGAGCTGCTCGACATCGACGAGGTGCGCGCCACCCGTCCCGTCTGGACCGTCGCCGAGCCACCGGCGCGCTTCGCCAGTTCGGTGCAACTTCGCGCCCACGGCATGGTCAGCCCGGCCGAGGTGTCGGTCGAGGGCGGCGAGGTCGTCGCGCGGTTGGCCCGACCGCAGCGCGGCGTGGCGGCCGGTCAGGCGATGGTCATGTACGACGGCGATGTGGTCATCGGCTCGGCGACGATCACGTCGGCCGCGCGCGCATCGATCGGTGTATGAGCGAGGCTTGCCGAGCGAGTCAGCGGCCATGAACCGACCCTGGCCGGCCGGCAGCGCGACGGGCATCGGCTCGCTGCCCGGAACCGATCCGGCCGAGGCCGCCCGGCTCGTCTTCGGCGAGCTGCCCGACCTGCCGCACCTGGCCGAACTCCCGGACCGCGGTGCCGGCGCCGACATGGTCGGGCGCAGCGCCGCGCTGCTCGTCGACCTGCCGGTCGAGATCGTCCCGTCCGGTTGGCGGCTGACGGCCCATGACGGGCGTGAGGTGCGGCGGGCACGTGACCTGCTCGCCTGGGATCTCGACGCGCTCGAGGCGGAGGCACAGGGCTACGCCGGCGCGCTGAAGGTCCAGGCCGCCGGCCCGTGGACGCTCGCCGCGTCACTCGAACTGCCGTCCGGGCACAAGGTGGTCAGCGATCACGGCGCGGCCCGCGACCTGGCCGCGTCGCTGGCGGAGGGGCTGCGCGTGCACCTGGCCGACATGCAGCGCCGGATCCCCGACGCGCGCCTGGTGCTGCAACTCGATGAGCCGATGCTGCCCTCGGTGCTCGGGGGGCGGGTGCCGACGCCGTCCGGGTACGGCACGGTGCGCTCGGTCGAGGTCGCGCTCGTGCGCCAGAAGCTGGCCGACGTGCTGTCGGTCGGCCCGGCCGGGGGACGGGTCGTGCACTGCTGCGCGGCCGACATCCCGCTGCGCCTGCTTCGCGATGCGGGAGCCGACGCGATCGCGGTCGACGCTGCGCTGCTGACCAGCGCGCAGAACGACGAGCTCGGCGAAGCGGTCGACGCCGGCATGTCGTTGTGGCTCGGCGTGCTGCCGGGCACCGACGCCGACGTCACGCTCGACACCGCGCGTGGCGCGGTGCAACGGCTCTGGTCCGAGCTGGGCTTCGCCGCGGCACAGGCCGCCGCCGCGATCGTGCCGACGCCTGCGTGCGGGCTGGCCGGGGCCAGCCCGGCCTACGTCCGGCGCGCGCTCGCCCTGCTGCGTGACACCGGCAAGGCGTTGTTGGACGCTTGACATATTCCCATATGGGAATACGATCGAAGCG
Source organism: uncultured Actinomycetota bacterium (assembly GCA_963794885.1). GTDB lineage: Bacteria > Actinomycetota > Actinomycetes > Mycobacteriales > Jatrophihabitantaceae > RYN-133. The sequence goes on along the minus strand of CAWCFH010000018.1, from coordinate 34,548 downwards.
TGGCCAGGGCAGCGACGACGACCGACGCGTTCAACGCGATCGCCGAACCTCGCCGGCGGCAGATCCTCGATCTGCTGGCCGACCGGCGAGCTCCCCGTGAATGACCTCGTCGCCCAGCTGGGCCTGGCCCAGCCACAGGTGTCCAAACACCTGCGGGTGCTGCGGGAGGTGGGACTGGTGGACGTGCGTGACGAGGGCCGGCAGCGGATGTACCGGCTCAACGGCGGCCCGCTCAAGCCCATCGCCGACTGGCTCGCGAGATACGAGCAGACCTGGACCGAACGCTTCGACCGCATGGATGTCGTGCTGGCCGAACTCAACCAGAAGGAGCACGGAGATGGACGTGACGACAGGTAGCCGTCGGGCAGTGGTCTCGCTGCCGGAGGACACCCAGATCCTGATCACCCGCGAGTTCGACGCACCGCGCCACCTCGTCTGGCGGGTCTGGACCGAGCCCGAGCTCATCGCGCGCTGGTGGTACGCCGAGCGCGGCGAGATCGTGAGCATCGAGATGGATCTGCGCGTGGGTGGCAAGTGGCGTTACGTGATGCGCGCCGACGGCGGATTCGAGGTCGCCTTCCACGGCGAATGCCTCGAGATCGTCCCGGACGAGAAGCTGGTGTCAACCGAGGTCTACGAGGCGGTGCCCGACGAATCGGCGGTGAACACCGCTACGTTCACCGAGCACGACGGCACGACGACGCTGACCCTGCTCGTCGAGCACGCCAGCCAGGCCGGGCGCGACATGCACATCAACTCCGGCATGGAAGACGGGCTGCAGGATGCCCTCAAGCTGGCCGACCAGGTCTTGGCATCGCTGGCCGGATGAGTGTCATAGCCGCTCGGTAAGTTCACTGCGTGACCGAGGTACCAACGGCGACGGACGGGGCGCGCGAGGAGCATGCCCGGCTGTCGCAGGAGATCGACGACAACCAGTACCGCTACTACGTCCTCGACGAACCCACCGTCAGTGACGCCGAGTACGACAAGGCGATGCGCCGGCTCGAGGAACTCGAGGGCGAATTTCCCGAGCTGCGCACGCCGTCGTCGCCGACCCAGCGAGTGGGCGGAACGTACTCGACGCTGTTCACCGCGGTCGACCACCTCGAGCGCATGCTCAGCCTCGACAACGCGTTCTCCACCGAGGAGGTCGCGGCGTGGGCGCTTCGCGTCGAGCGCGACGCCGGCACCGTCCCCGGCTACCTGTGCGAGCTCAAGGTCGACGGCCTGGCGGTCAACCTGCTCTACGAGGACGGCCGGCTCGTGCGCGGCGCGACCCGCGGCGACGGTCGTACCGGCGAGGACGTCACGCCGAACGTCCGCACCCTCGAGAACGTCCCGGACCGGTTGACCGGCGAGGACATCCCGCGCCTGCTCGAAGTGCGCGGCGAGGTGTACTTCCCGGTCACCCGGTTCGAGGAGCTCAACGCCGCGCTGGTCGAGGCCGGCAAGACGCCCTACGCGAACCCGCGCAACACCGCGGCCGGCTCGCTGCGCCAGAAGGACCCGCGGGTCACCGCGACCCGCCGGCTGAAGATGGTGTTGCACGGGGTCGGACGGGTCGAGGGCGGCCCGACCGTCACCGCGCAGTCCGGCTGGTACGAGCGGCTGCACGGCTGGGGCCTGCCGACCTCCGACCGGGTCAGGGTGGTTCCCGACCTCGTCGCCGTGCAGGAGTTCATCGACTTCTACGGTGTGCACCGCCACGACGTCGAGCACGAGATCGACGGCGTGGTGGTCAAGGTCGACGAGCTCTCGCTGCAACGCCGGTTGGGCTCGACGAGCCGGGCGCCGCGCTGGGCGATCGCGTTCAAATATCCACCCGAGGAGGTCAACACCAAGCTGCTCTCGATCGAGGTCGCGGTCGGCCGCACCGGGCGGGTCACCCCGTTCGCGATCATGGAACCGGTGAAGGTGGCCGGCTCGACCGTCGAACGCGCGACGCTGCACAACCAGTGGGAGGTCGCCCGCAAGGACGTCCGTGCGGGCGACACAGTCGTGCTGCGCAAGGCCGGCGACGTCATCCCCGAGATCGTCGCGCCGGTCATCGCGCTGCGTCCCGAGGGCACGGTTCCCTTCGAGATGCCGACCACCTGCCCGTCCTGCGGCACGCCACTGGCGCCCGAGCGCGAAGGCGACAAGGACATCCGCTGCCCGAACGCGCAGTTCTGCCCGACGCAAGTGCGGGAGCGGGTGGCTTCGCTGGCCGCGCGCGGCGCATTCGACATCGAAGCGCTCGGGTACGAAGGCGTCGCGGCACTGTTCGACGCCGGCGTGCTCACCGATGAGGGTGACGTGTTCAGCCTCACCGCCGAGACCGTCGCGACCGTGCCGCTCTACACGCGTGCGGCGAAAAAGACCGATCCGGCTGACGAGGTGCGCGACGGCCGGATCCTGTCGGCCAATGGGCAGAAGCTGATCGCGAACTTGGAGCAGGCGAAGAAGCAGCCGCTCTGGCGCGTGCTGGTGGCACTGTCGATCCGGCATGTCGGCCCGACCGCGGCGCGCGCACTGGCAACCGAGTTCGGCTCGATCGAGGCGATCCGCACCGCAGATGTCGAGACGCTCGCCGCCACCGAGGGCGTGGGGCCGATCATCGCCGAAGCCGTGCTCGAGTGGTTCGGCGTGCAGTGGCACGCGGCGATCGTGGATAAGTGGGCCGCTGCCGGAGTGCGCATGCAGGACGAGGTCGACGACTCGACCCCGAAGACGTTGGCCGGGCTCACGGTCGTTGTGACCGGATCGTTACAGAACTACTCGCGCGACGAAGCCAAGGAAGCCATCGTGGCCCGCGGCGGAAAGGCAGCCGGTTCGGTGTCGAAGAAGACCGACTACGTCGTGGTCGGCGAAAACGCCGGGACCAAGGCGGAAAAGGCCGAACAGCTAGGCGTTGTCATTCTCGACGAGGATGGTTTTACCCAGTTGCTGTCCGCGGGACCGGCGGGGTTGGATGAGAGCTGACAAGTGGTATCGCTCACAACAAAATCGAGCGGTGCCCGACAAACTCGGTGTTGCGTTTGTGAGATCGCCCAGCTGGGGTAGGTAATCCACAGCTCGCTATGCCAAGAAGGTACTTGTGGACAAACCGATGCAGGCCCCGCGCACTGCGCGGGTGTCGTGGCGCGCAATCGCGTTCACCGGCCTGCTCGTCGTCTACGTCCTCTTGATCCTGGGCGTGGTACATCGTTCGCCGTTGCTCACCATGGACCGCGACGTCTGGCACCTCAACCTGCGCGCCCGATGGCCGCAATGGCGGTCGTTCATAAACACCTACGTCATGTTGGGCCAGCGGGCACCGTCGACGATCGTGGCACTGCCCTGGTTCATGTGGATGTGCTGGCGATTCCGGTCAGCGCGTCCGCTGCTCACGCTCGGCGCTGCGCTCGTCGTGCTGAACATCTCGGTAGGCATCGTGAAGCTGGCGACCGGCCGGCAAGGCCCGCGGCAGACGCACAAGGTGTACGACGTGTTCGCCGGTGGCGACATCTTCCCGTCGGGCCATACGGCGAACACCGTCGCGCTGTACGGCGTCATTGCGATGGTCGCCTTCTACTACCGCGTGCACTTCTACAAGCTCGTGACGATCAGTGCGGTATTCGTGTCGGTCACCGTGGGGCTGTGCACGATCTACCTCGATACGCACTGGCTGACCGATGTTCTCGGTGGCTGGGTGGCGGGCGGGCTCGTGCTGCTCGCACTGCCGACGATCATGCCCTACGTCGAGCGGATCTACGGCGCCGCCGCGAGCCGGGTCAAACGGCGTCTTCCGCGCGTCCGCCCGGTATGGCTGCGCACGCAACCGTTGCGCGTCGAGCAGTTGGACGAGCCCGGCAAGGAACGGGTACCCGCCCCGCTCTGAAGGTCAGGGGAACGAGACGCCGGTGAGCGCCTCAGCCTTCTGCCACAACTTCGCCGCCATTGCGGTGTCGCGTGCGGCGCGTGCCGCGCCGACCCTGGTGGGTGCGCCGCGCATCTCGCCCGGACCGCTCGGCCCCCAGTAGTCGCCGCCGATGACGTCCGGCATCGTCGCGGCATAGAGCGTGGGCAGCGCCCCGGCGCTGGCGCGCTGGGCCAGCAACCGGTTGCCGAACGTCATCACCTTGTCCAGGATCGACTCGGTGTGCGACTGGAGTTCGGTCGCCGCGTAGCCCGGGTGCGCAGCCACCGAGATCACGCCCGACTTGGCAACCACGAGGCGGCGCTGCAGCTCCTTGGCGAAGATGAGGTCGGCCAGTTTCGACTGTCCGTAGGCGGCCCAGCGGCGGTACCGCCGGGTGTGCCAGTTGAGGTCGGCCAGGTCGACGCGGCCCATCCGGTGCGCGAAGCTCGACAGCGTCACGACGCGGCTCGAGATCTTGGGCAGCAGCAGGCCGGTCAGCGCGAAATGCCCGAGGAAGTTCGTCCCGATCTGCATCTCGAAACCGTCGGCGGTGCGCGCCTTCGGCACGGCCATCACACCGGCGTTGTTGATCAGCACGTCGATGTCACCGCTGACCTTCGCGAAGGCGCGGATCGACGCGAGGTCGGCCAGATCGAGCGGGCGGACAGCGACCTCGCCGGACATCGTGGCAGCGACCGCCTCGCCCTTGGCCACGGTGCGGCAGGCGAGGATGACATGGGCCCCGTGTGCCGCCAGCTCGCGCGCGGTTGCCTCGCCCAGGCCGCTGTTGGCGCCGGTCACGACGAATGTGCGACCGGACTGGTCAGGGATGTCTGCGGCGGTCCAGGACATGCGCCGAAGCGTACGGGGGCACGGTCAGCTCGTCGCGGTGGTCGTCACCCAGGAAGCCACGGCGGCCAGGTGCTGCAGCCGGACCAGCTCCGAGGGCAACCAGCGCAGGGCCGGCCGGCCGACCAGCAGCGCGCCCTTGCCGAGCGGGGCGACGGCCAGTTCGGTCCCGAGCCGGTCCCAGTCGGCCGGTGCCCACTGCGGGTCGGCCGCCAGTTCCCGGGCGGGTAGGGGTGGCCACCATGGCACCGGCAACGTCTCGACCTCAGGTGCAGATCGGCCCGCAGCGGCGACCCGCGAGTGCCCGGCGGTCGGCTCGTCGAGAACGAGCGCCCAGCCGGCCCGAAACACGCGGGCCGTCCCGTCGGCGAGCAGCGTCATCGACTCGTGCGGGTGCTCGGCCAGCCGCTCGAGCAGTTCCAGCTCGCGGTGCGGGTCGATCTGCCCGGCGTAGGGACGGATGGACTCGACCTGGACGCCTTCCACGGTCGCTGCCGCGGTCACCAGCGAGTCGGCGAGCTTGTCCGGCGGCAGCTCGACGACCAGGTCGTCGATGGCGTGGTCGGGCCCGCGCTGGATGACGTCGAGGCTGAGGATGTCCGCTCCGGCGTGGCCCAGCGCCGTCGCCAGCGCGCCGAGGGCGCCGGGGCGATCAGGTAGGACGATCCGCAACAGGAAGGACACGCCGGACAGGGTGCCTTAAGAGTGTGTCGCCGTCGTTACGCGGGTCCGACCTTGGCCGGAATCGGCCGCGCGGGCAGCACTAGACTCAGGGGTCGTGTCCGAAGCAGAACCGGCCCGCATCTCACGAGATGACGTCGCCCACCTCGCCCGCCTGGCCCGCCTGGCCGTCACCGACGACGAACTCGACCTGTTCGCCGGACAGCTGGACGTGATCCTTGGCGCCGTCGCACGGGTCGGTGAGGTGGCCGCGGACGACATCCCGCCGACTACACACGCCGTTCCGCTCGAGAACGTGTTCCGGCCCGACGAGGTCACCCCGTGCCTGCCCCGCGAGGCGGTCCTGGCCGGCGCCCCGTCGGTCGAGGACGACAAGTTCCGGGTGCCGCGCATCCTGAGCGAGGAAGCATGAGCTTTTGTGTAAACGCTCATCCCCGCTTCGCAGACCAGAGTTTTCGGCGTGAGGTGCAGCGATGAGCTGTTGTGTAAACGCTCACCCCCGCTTCGCAGACCATTCGGCTCAGCGATGAGCTGTTGTGTAAACGCTCACCTCCGCTTCGCAGACCAGGTTCGGCGTGAGGTGCAGGATGAGTGTCGAGCTGACCCGGCTCTCGGCGGCCGACATCGCTGCCGCTGTCGCATCGGGTGAAGTCTCCGCGCTCGAGGTGACCGAGGCGCACCTGGAGCGGATCGCGCAGGTCGACGGCTCGGTGCGCGCGTTCTTGCACGTCGACGCCGAAGGAGCGATGTCGGCCGCCAAGCAGGTCGACGCCCGGCGCTCCGCCGGTGGCGACCTCGGCCCGTTGGCCGGCGTGCCGCTGGCGATGAAGGACGTCGTCGTCACTGCAGGGCTGCCGACGACGGCGGGATCGAAGATCCTCGAGGGATGGGTTCCGCCGTACGACGCGACGATCAGCCGCAAGATCAAGGACGCCGGCATCGTCATGCTCGGCAAGACCAACATGGACGAGTTCGCGATGGGTTCGTCCACCGAGAACTCCGCCTACGGCCCGACGCACAACCCGTGGGATCTCAACCGGATCCCGGGCGGGTCGTCGGGCGGGTCGTCGGCGGCTGTGGCCGCGTTCGAGGCGCCGCTTGCGATCGGGACCGACACCGGCGGCTCGATCCGCCAACCCGCAGCAGTAACCGGCACGGTCGGGTTCAAGCCCACCTACGGCAATGTCTCGCGATACGGCCTGATCGCGTTCTCCTCCTCGCTCGACCAGGCCGGTCCGTTCGCCCGTACCGTCCTGGACACAGCGCTGCTGTACGAGGTGATGGCGGGGCATGACCCGTGCGACTCCACGTCCATCCCGCGGCCGATCGCACCTGTGGTCTCTGCCGCACGCGACGGTGCCAGCGGTGATCTGGCCGGTGTGCGCGTGGGCGTCGTCCGCGAACTGGCCGGTGAGGGGTACGAGGCCGGCGTGCTCGCGTCCTTCGACGAGGCGGTGACGACGCTCAAGGGCCTCGGTGCCGAGGTGGTCGAGGTGTCCTGCCCGCACTTCCAGTACGCGCTGCCGGCGTATTACCTGATCGCCCCCAGCGAGTGCTCGTCCAACCTCGCGCGTTTCGATGCGGTGCGCTACGGCTTGCGCGTCGGCGACGACGGGGTGAACTCGCTCGAAGACGTCATGTCGCTCACCCGCGAGGCCGGCTTCGGCGCCGAGGTCAAGCGCCGCATCATGATCGGTACCTACGCGCTGTCCTCCGGTTACTACGACGCTTACTACGGGCAGGCGCAGAAGGTGCGCACGCTGATCGTCCGAGACTTCGAAGCCGCGTTCGCGCAGGCCGATGTGCTGATCTCACCGACCTCGCCGTTCGTCGCGTTCGAGATCGGTGAGCGCGCGGCCGACCCGATGGCGATGTACATCAACGACCTGTGCACGTTGCCCGCGTCGCTGGCCGGGACGCCCGCGATCTCGGTGCCGTGCGGCCTGGCCGACGGGTTGCCGGTCGGGCTGCAGATCATGGCGCCGACCCTCGCCGACGACCGCTGCTTCCGGGTGGGCGCCGCCTTCGAGTCGGCCACCACGCCAGTGCTCGCGTCCATCCCGGAGCTGACCTCATGACCACCGTCGAGTACACCGAGGTCGTGGCCAAGTACGAGCCGGTGATCGGGCTCGAGACGCATGTCGAACTCGGCACCGCGTCCAAGATGTTCTGCGGTTGCTCGACGGTGTTCGGCGCCGAGCCGAACACGCAGACGTGCCCGGTGTGTCTCGGGCTGCCCGGCGCGCTGCCGGTGGTGAACGAGAAGGCGATCGAGTCGACGATCCAGATCGGCCTGGCGCTGAACTGCACGATCGCCACGTGGTGCCGCTTCGCGCGCAAGAACTACTTCTATCCGGACATGCCGAAGAACTACCAGATCTCGCAGTACGACGAGCCGCTGTGCATCGACGGCTACCTCGACGTGGACGTGCAGGGGCAGACCTACCGGGTCGGCATCGAGCGCGTGCACATGGAGGAGGACACCGGCAAGAACACCCACGTCGGCACGTCCGGACGCATCCATGGCGCCGAGTACTCGCTCGTCGACTTCAACCGCGCAGGCATTCCGCTGATCGAGATCGTCACCAAGCCGGTGCCGGGTACCGGTGCGCTGGCTCCCGAAGTGGCCAAGGCCTACGTCACGGCTTTGCGTGACATCCTGCGCACGCTCGGCGTGAGCGATGTGCGCATGGAGCAGGGTTCGCTGCGCTGCGACGTGAACACGTCATTGAACATGCCGGGCGCTCCCTGGGGCACGCGTACCGAGACCAAGAACGTCAACTCGCTGCGTTCGGTCGAGCGAGCCGTGCGGTCGGAGATCCTGCGCCAGGCCGCGCTGCTCGATTCCGGCGAGCGGATCAAGCAAGAGACCCGGCACTTCTCCGAGACGACGGGCGACACCCGCCCCGGTCGATCGAAGGAGGAAGCGACCGACTACCGCTACTTCCCCGAGCCCGATCTCGTGCCGGTCGCTCCCGACCCGGCCTGGGTCGAGTCGCTGCGTGCGGGCCTGCCTGAGCTGCCTGCCGCGCGCCGCGCGCGGCTCGTCGACTCGATGGGGGTCAGCGCCGAGGACATGGTGCACATGACCAACGCCGGCGTCGTGGATCTGGTCGGCGCGACGGTCGAGGCCGGCGCGCCGGTCGGCGAGGCGCGCAACTGGTGGATGGGCTATCTCACGCAGAAGGCCAACGAATCCGACGAGTTCGATATCGCCGAGTTGCCGATCCGCCCCGGCCAGGTGGCACGAGTGATCGCGTTGGTCGCCGACGGGTCGCTGTCCACCGCGCTCGCGCGGCAGGCGGTCGACGGGGTGCTCGACACCGGGCATGACGTCGACGTGGTCGTTGCCGAGCGCGGCCTGAAAGTGGTGTCCGACACCGGCGCGCTCGAGCAGGCGGCCGACGAGGCGATCGCGGCCAACCCGGACATCGCGGCGAAGGTGCGTGGCGGCAAGCTGCCGGCGGTCGGCGCGCTGGTCGGAGCGGTCATGAAAGCAACCCGCGGGCAGGCCGACGCCGCCGCGGTCAAGGCGATCTTGCTCGAGCGATTGGGCGTATCCGAGTAGTGATCGACTGGTCCGGCCACGACGGGATGGCGACATCGCGCCGGTACCGGGCCATGGCCGAGCGGCAACTCCGCGGCGTGTCGCCGTCCTACGAGCAGTTGTGCCTCGGCGTCGCCGACGACGCCGAACTCATCGCGCACCTCGACAGGCTGCCCGCGGCGAAGCGGCAGCCCAACCTGCTGCTGGCGACGGTTCGCTTTCTCGACGGACCGGTGGATGGCTATGGCGCGTTCCGCGCATTCGTCCTGTCGAATTGGGACGAGGTGTCGGCGACGTTGCTGGTGCGGCGCACGCAGACCAACGAACCGCGGCGGTGTGCGACGCTGCTGCCCGCGCTGGCCGGATTGCCGCAACCGCTGGCGTTACTCGAGGTCGGCGCCGCAGCGGGGCTGTGCCTGTACCCGGACCGCTACGCGTACCGCTACAACGACTCGCCCCAACTCGGCTCGTCGCCGGTGGTGTTCGACTGCCAGGTGACCGGTCCGGCGCCGATCCCGACCGCGCTGCCGTCGGTCGTGTGGCGCGCCGGGCTCGACATCAATCCGCTCGACGTGGGCAACGCCGAGGATGTGCGCTGGTTGACCAGCCTGATCTGGCCCGAACAACGCGACCGCTTCGAGACGCTGCGACGTGCCGTCGCCGTGGCGAGAGCGGAGCCGGCGGTCATTCATCGCGGCGATCTCACCGCGGACCTCGAGGCGCTCGCGCTTGCAGCACCGGTACAGGCGACCCTCGTCGTCTTCCACTCCGCCGTGCTGGCCTACCTCGACGACGAGCAGCGCTCGACGTTCCGGCGCTCGGTGGCAGCGATTGCGCAGCGGCGGCCGGCGGCCTGGCTGTCCAACGAAGGGCCGGGAGTCGTGGTCGACATGCCGACGCCCAAAGGTTTCATCCCGTTCGTGCTCGCACGCGACGGGCAGCTGCTGGCCGAGGCGAGCCCGCACGGCGAGTGGCTGAACTGGTTTAGCTAGAGGCTGAGCGGGCTCGCGTGCCGAGGCTGATACAGACCGAGGCCTGAGCCGTCCGGCAACGTGATCGTCGCGGTTGCGCCGAAGTTGGTCTGCTGCGCGTCGCTGACCTCCACCCCCTTGGCCCGCAACTCCTCCGTCGTCATGACGAGGTCGTCGCACATCAGCCAGAGTTCCTGCGAGGTTGCTGCGTCGGTGGGGTGGACGCCGACCTCGGCCGGCGGCATGGCGAAGATCGGCCACCCCTCGTGCGCATCGACATAGGGCCACTCGAGCACGTCGCGCAGGAAAGCGCGAACTGCGTCAGCCTGCTTCGTGTAGATCAGCGCGTGCACGCCGTTGATCGCCATGGCGATGATTGTGCAACGCTCTGCGTCGTGCGGGTGCGGCGAGTGGCACGATCGGCTGTCCTCGCGGTGCTTATCGCACTTGTTACCGCGCTTCCCGCCTTCGCAGCCCACCCGAGCGTGCTCGGGCACCTCCGTGATCACCGGATCGACGAGGCAAGCGGTATCGCTCGCGGCATCGCCTCATCCGGCGTGTTCTACGTCCAGAACGACAGCGGTGACAGCGCGCGGTTCTTCGCCGTCGACACGACCGGCCGAACCCGTGCGGTCTACACCGTGCCGCACGCCGCCAATCACGACTGGGAGGACATCGCGGTCGCTCGGGATGCCGGCGGCACGCCGTCGGTGTGGCTGGCAGACATCGGCGACAACGACGCTGTGCGCCACGAGGTGCAGGTCTACCGCGTCGACGAGCCGCACGTCGACATGTCCGGCGACGAAGTCACCGCACGCACCGGCACGCCCGAAATCTGGCGACTGCGGTACCCAGGCGGGCCGGCCGATGCCGAGTCGTTTGCCGTCGCGCCGGGCGGCCGTGCGTACGTGATCACGAAAGCGACTGACGGCCGCTCGGCGGTTTACCAGCTTCCGCCGCGCCCGGACGCTCTTCATGTGCAGCCGCTGCACCGGATCGGTTCGATCGCGTTCGCCTCGCACAGCGGGCTCGTCCCGGCCAGCCTGCAGGTGCTCGCCACCGGCGCCGCGCTCTCGCCGGACGGCAAGCTGCTCGTCGTCCGCACCTACACCGATGCCTACCTGTGGCACGTGCGGCACGGCGATGTGGCCGCAGCGATCCGGCACCGTGCCACCCGTGTCGCGATCCCGCTCCAGCCGCAGGGCGAGGGTGTGTGTTTCGACGCCGGCGCGCTCGTCCTGGATTCCGAAGGTGTCGGCAGCGCGATCTACCGCGTGCCGCTGCCGTCGACGCCGCATCCGGCGCCCTCGACGGCACGCGCCGCCGCCGCCGAGCACGCCGAGCCCGGTACCGACCGGCACCGCATCGCCGGACGGCCCGGCGGCCGGAACGGCCTACCTCGCCGCCGCCGTGCTCGTCGCGGTGCTCGGTGTCGGATTTGCGGTGTGGCGGCGGCGCGGGCGGGAATGATGCCAGGCATGACTCTCGCGCTCCCGCACTACAAGACCACCACCTGGGTCTTGATCATCCTTGCCACGCTGGTGCTGCTTTCGGTGGTCGCAGCATTCGTCGGGCGAGCCCTGGTTCGACGTGGCATGCGCGAGCCGTTCGTCGTCCGGTACATCAACCGGACGTCCGAGCGTGTCGTGACGGTCATCAAGCGACCGATCACCATCGCCGTGCTCGACGAGGTCGCCGACGTCCTGAGGTCGGGCAACTACACCCGGAACGTCGCCGTCGGCCCTGCACGAGAACCACCAGGAGATCAAGGACATGATCTCGGAGAAGGTGCGGGCCGATCCGACGGCGGCCCGATCGATCGGGTTGCTGCCGTTCCACGAGCGGCTGATCGAAGAGATCACCGAAGCGTCGTTGCGGGTGATCTTCGAGGTGCTCTCGGACCCGCGTACCGACGAACTGGTGTCGGACATCCTGCGTGACAACCTCACCCAGATCCGCGCCGCCGTGGTCGCGCACGGGAGCTGATCGTGACGTCGATCAGGTCGGGTTGTGCCCGCCGGTGCCCGCGCTGGGCAGGATGCGCAGTACCCGTTCGTCGGCGGGTACCGGCGTTCCGTGGCCGTCGCGGTTCGAGGTCGTGATCCACAAGGCACCGTCGGGCGCCGCGACGACCGTGCGCAACCGTCCGTACTTGCCGCGCAAGGATGGGACGAACCGGCCGAGGGACAGCGTGCCGTTGTGGCCGGGTTTCAGCGTGGCGGCGAGCATGGCCTTGCCGCCGAGCGAAGTGACGTAGAGGACTCCGCCGAGTACGGCGCAGCCGCCCGGCGCCCGGCTCGTCTGCGGCAGTGCCGCGAGCGGGCTCTGGTCGGCAGACGCGCCCACCGGCCAGCTGTACACCCCGCCCGCGGTCAGCACGTTGATCGGGTCGTCGGGCGTCGCGCCGCGCAGGTCCTCGGTCTGGAACGCAGTGTTGGCATCGGCGTCGACGCACAGCCCGTCCGTCTCGCGGAAGCCGGTGGCATAGACCCGCGAGCCCTTGGTCGGGTTGCCGTGCGCAGCACGACCGATGTCGGTTATCCGGAGCACCTTCCCGGCGAGGCTGTGCGGGTTCGCAGCGTGGCGCGGACGGCCGGCGTCGCCGGTTCCGACGAGCAGCGACCCGTCGGGCAGGAACGCGAGTCGCCCTACGTTGTCACTGCGCCCGCGCGGAATGCCTTTGAGCACGGTGGTGATCGGGCCGTTGAGGGTGAACGCGATGACGCGGTTGTCGGTGCGGGTCGTGATGTAGGCGAAGATCAGGTTGTCCTCGTCGTAGTTCGGCGACAGAGCGAGATCGAGCAGGCCACCGCCGCCGACCGTGCTGATGCCGGGGATCGTGCGCACGGTATGCACCGGCCGCCGGGGCTGCGGATACACCCGGACGATGCGCCCGGTGGCGCGCTCGCCGACGAGGGCGGTGTTGTCGGGCAGGATCGCGATGCCGGTGGGGGAATTGAGCCGGACAGCGACGATGTTGCCGTCACCGGACTTCTTCGGCGACTGCGAGGGCGAGTTCGCCGGCCCGGTCGGCGCCGGGGCGGGCTGCCCCGGCTGGGTGTTGTCCGGCGGGTTGCCCTCACCCTGGAAGGACGGTTTCGGTCGCCAGGTCGGGCCGGACGACCCGCCGGTCGATCCACACGCCGCCAGCAGCAGCGCCGTCGCCGCGACGGCGCAACCGGCGCGGAGGCGGTGGGCAGGCATGCGTCCAGTCTGCCTGCTGAACCTGTGGCTCGCCGCGTTAACCTCGATGGGTGATTACTGCGTGCGTTCCGGACCAGGCCTCCCGCGACCGGCTCGAACCGTTGCCCGAGGGCGTCCGCGTGCTCGTCTGGGACGGGAAGGACGAGCCGCCCGAGGGCGTCGGCGACACCGAGTTCCTGCTGGGCGGCTACATGGGCGGCCCGCTGGCCGAGAACGTGCTCGCCGCGATGCCCCGCCTGCGGGTGATCCAGCTGCTGTCGGCGGGCGTCGAGCGGTGGCTGCCGCTGGTGCCCGACGGCGTCACGCTGTGCAACGGGCGCGGCGTGCACGGCGGCGCGACCGCCGAGTTGGCGGTGGCGGGGATCCTCGCACTGGTACGCCGGTTGCCGTTCTTCCTCGGCGAGCAGGCCGCGCAACGCTGGTCGCAGCAGGCCACCGATGACCTCGACGGCAAGCGGCTGCTGGTGCTCGGCGCCGGGGATATCGGCCACCGGGTCGCCGCCGCGCTCGAAGTGTTCGGCGCCGAGACGACCTTCGTGGGACGCACCGCCCGCGCGGGCGTCCACGGCACCGACGAGCTGCCGGATCTGCTGCCCGGCGCCGACATCGTCGCTGGTCGCCATCCCCGCGACCGACGAGACGCGCGGGCTCGTCGACGCGAAGTTCCTGGCCGCGCTGCCCGACAGCGCGATCGTCGCGAACATCGCGCGCGGCAGCATCGTCGACACCGATGCATTGCTCGCCGAACTGCAGGCCGAGCGGTTGAGCGCCTTCCTCGACGTGACCGACCCCGAGCCACTTCCGCAAGACCATCCGCTCTGGCGGGCGCCCAACCTGATCATCACCCCGCACGTCGGCGGCGGCACGCACGGCTGGGAACGCCGCGGCTACCGGTTGGTGCGCGAGCAGCTCGAGCGCTACGTCGACCGGCGACGAGCTCGCGAACGTCGTGCGGCGAGACCTACTCGACGCTGCTAGCGCCGCGATCGGCGCGCCGGCGCGTACTTGCGTCGGGCGGCGGGAATGTCGGGCAATCGCCCGTCGCTGACCTGCGAGACCGCGGCCAGGTCGCCGACTCCGACGCAGGGCAGCCGTACCGACCCGTCGTCGCATACCGCGTACACCGAGTGGCCGGTGATCGACAGGCCGCGGATCTCGCCCCATGGCAGCGTGCGCGAGCCGAACGCGGCGCGCACCCGGATTCCGGCGGCTGAGACGAAGGTTGCCGTCTGCGCGATGAAGACCGCGGCCGATCAGCGGGATGACCAGCAGCACGAGCCGCCACGTGAGGCCGGCCGTGCCGCCCTGGTCGCCGCCCGCGCGCGAGAACGCGAGGGGTGCAGCGCAGAACAGCAGGAACAGCACCGCGAGGTAGGTAGAGCGGGGCAGCCGGAAGACCAGCGTCCTCCCGGCGTTCTCGCGTGCGTCGGCCACGCCAAGACGGTAACCCGTACGCTCTTCGACGTGAGTAGTGAGACGCCGAGAGTGCATCGCAAGCCACACAGCTCGATCGTCACCGATGGGGTGGAACGGGCCGCCGCCCGCGGGATGCTTCGTGCCGTAGGGATGGGCGACGACGACTGGCGCAAGCCGCAGATCGGCGTGGCCAGCAGCTGGAACGAGATCACGCCGTGCAACCTGTCGCTCGACCGGCTGGCGAAGCGCGCCAAGATCGGTGTCAAGGGTGCCGACGGGTTTCCGTTGGAGTTCGGCACGATCTCGGTGTCCGACGGGATCTCGATGGGCCACGACGGCATGCACTACTCGCTGGTGTCGCGCGAGGTGATCGCCGACTCGGTCGAGACGGTGTTCCGCGCGGAGCAGCTCGACGGCGGCGTGCTGCTCGCCGGTTGCGACAAGTCGTTGCCCGGCATGCTGATGGCCGCCGCGCGACTCGACGTTGCCGCGGTGTTCCTCTATGCCGGTTCGACCTTGCCCGGCCGCTATCAGGGCCGCACCGTCACCATCATCGACGCGTTCGAGGCGGTCGGGGCGTGCCTGTCGGGCCGGATGAGCCGCGAGGAACTCACCGAGATCGAGAAGGCGATCTGCCCCGGCGAGGGTGCCTGCGGTGGCATGTACACCGCGAACACGATGGCCTGTGCCGCCGAGGCACTGGGCATGTCGCTGCCCGGGAGCGCGTCGCCACCGGCGCCGGACTCGCGCCGCGACCACTACGCCGAGCGCTCCGGCGAGACTGCGGTGCACCTCGTCGATGCCGGCATCACCACCCGCCAGATCCTGACCAAGGACGCCTTCGAGAACGCGATCACAGTGGTGATGGCGCTCGCCGGCTCGACCAACGCCGTGCTGCACCTGCTCGCGCTCGCGAACGAGGCGAAGGTCGACCTGGATCTCGACGACTTCAACCGGATCGGCGACCGCGTACCGCACCTGGCCGACGTCAAGCCGTTCGGCGAATACGTGATGACCGACGTCGACCGCATCGGCGGCGTGCCGGTCGTCATGAAGGCGTTGCTGGACGCCGGACTGCTGCACGGCGACGCGCTGACCGTCACCGGCAAGACCGTGGCCGAGAACCTCAGCGCGATCGCTCCGCCCGATCCGGACGGCAAGATCATCCATGCGATGAGCGACCCGATCCACAAGACCGGCGGGCTGACGATCCTGCGCGGCTCGCTGGCACCTGACGGCGCGGTGGTGAAGAGCGCCGGCTTCGACGCCGAGGTGTTCGAGGGCACGGCGCGGGTCTTCGACCGCGAGCAGGGCGCGATGGAAGCGCTCAGTCGCGGGCACGCTCAAGACCAACGACGTCGTGGTCATCCGCTGGGAGGGCCCGAAGGGCGGACCGGGGATGCGCGAGATGCTCGCCATCACCGGCGCCATCAAGGGCGCCGGGCTGGGCAAGGACGTTCTTCTCCTGACCGACGGACGGTTCTCGGGCGGGACGACCGGTCTGTGCATCGGGCACATCGCGCCGGAGGCGGCCTTCGGCGGCCCGATCGCGTTCGTTCAGGACGGTGACCCGATCCGGCTAGACATGACGACACGCACGCTCGACCTGCTCGTCGACGCGGCCGAGATGGACCGGCGCCGGGCCGAGTGGAAGCCGCTGCCCCAGCGCTTCGACTACGGGGTGCTCGGCAAGTACGCGAAGCTGGTCGGCTCTGCCGCAGAGGGCGCCGTCTGCGGCTAGCCGCTCGATCGTCATCCGCGGGTGTGGGCGAAAAAACGGCCTGTCCTCCCGCTCGGCGAGCGAGAGGACAGGCCCTACCCCCGGATCAGCTCAGGCGGGCTGCCCGAAGTCTTGGGTGAACCACATCTTGTTGTGGGTCTTGTCGAAGTACACGTCGATGCCGACGTTGCGGAACGAGTGGTCGAGGATGTTGAGGCGGTGGCCGTTGTCGGGCGCCTTCTCGTGGTACATCTCGCGCTCGAGGTAACGCAGGCCCGGGCGGGTCATGTTGGAGTTCCAGCCGATGTTCTCGCCGGCCGACATCCACTTGTAGCCGGCGGCGCTGATCCGGTCGGCGAAGAACTTCTCGCCCTTGCACTGGTGCGACATCTCGTCGGCCTTGGCCATCGCCAGGTTGTGCCGGTGCGCAGAGGTGATGAGCTTGCTGTTCATGGTGAGCGGGCGCAGGTGGTGCGCGGACCGCTCGGCGTTGAGCAGCTTGAGCATGGCGCGAGCGAAGATCTTGGCCGAGTGCGCGGTGTGCGCCAGCGTCCTGGCCGAAGCGGGGGAGTCGAGCTGCGGAGCCGCGAAGACGGCGAGGGCGACGATCGTGGCGACGAGGAGGCCGAGGAGGCGGCGGCGGGCCGAGGGGGCGACGAACTCGGCGGCTACGGCGTTGATCGGGGAGGAGGACATTTCGTTCGATCCTTCTGTGTCCGGGTAGGTGGGCGGCTGTCCCCCGACAGGTCTTGCGAACTTGCGGTACGGCGTCCCCACGCCGCGTCCCCCGAGCTGTTCCCCAGTTGTGGATTCAGAATTCCCAGGTTTTTCCTCAACCTAACCGGATCCATAACACAGGTTTTAGCTCGTTCTTTACGTGAACCTAACGTCAAACCCGGACATAGGCAAGCGGTAGAGCCAAACAATCTGCAAGGAAACCTCAAGGTTGACTCAATCGCTGAGCCGGTGAATACCGCGTCCAGGCGGCGCCCGCGGTACCTGGTTGTCTGGCCTCCGGGCCGCTGTGTAGTCTCAGCGTCGTGATCCAGCTCGTACTTATCACCTAGCGCGTCTCACGGGCACCAGCCCCGCACCACGAGACGCGCTCACCCTTCGTGCTTACGCACGAGGGGTTTTTTGTTGGACGAACTGCCAGTACCGCCAGCACGAAGAGAGGCCAGAGCACATGACCGAGTCGATCACCGGCGCCCAGGCGCTCGTCCGTTCGCTCGAGGAAGTCGGTGCCGACGTCGTCTTCGGCATCCCCGGCGGGGCGATCCTGCCGGCCTATGACCCGCTGTTCGACTCCACAAGAGTCCGGCACGTCCTCGTCCGCCACGAGCAGGGCGCCGGGCATGCCGCAGAGGGCTACGCGCAGGCGTCCGGCAAGGTGGGCGTCTGCATGGCGACCTCCGGACCGGGGGCGACCAACCTCGTCACCCCGATCGCCGACGCGTACATGGATTCGGTGCCGATGGTGGCGATCACCGGCCAGGTCGGCCGGGCCTCGATCGGCTCGGACGCGTTCCAGGAAGCCGACATCTCCGGGATCACGCTCCCGATCACCAAGCACAACTTCCTGGTGCTCGACCCGGCCAACATCGCCCAGGCGATCGCCGAGGCGTTCCACCTCGCGTCGACCGGCCGGCCCGGCCCCGTCCTCGTCGACCTGCCCAAGGACGTCCTGCAGGAGCGCACCACGTTCTCGTGGCCGCCGAAGCTGGACCTGCCCGGGTACCGACCGGTGACCCGACCGCACGGCAAGCAGATCCGCGAGGCCGCACGGCTGATCGCCGAGTCGCGGCGCCCGGTGCTCTACGTCGGTGGTGGGGTGATCAAGGCTCGGGCGATCGCCGAGCTGCGCGCGGTCGCCGAGCTCACCGGCATCCCGGTGGTGACCACGCTGATGGCACGGGGCGCGTTCCCGGACAGCCACCCGCAGCACTTGGGCATGCCCGGCATGCACGGGACGGTCGCCGCGGTCACCGCGCTGCAGAAGGCCGACCTGCTGATCACGCTCGGTGCCCGCTTCGACGACCGGGTGACCGGCCGGCTGGACAGCTTCGCGCCGCTGGCGCGGATCATTCACGCCGACATCGACCCGGCCGAGATCGGCAAGAACCGCGAGGCCGACGTGCCGATCGTCGGCGACGTGCGCGAGGTGCTGCGCGAGCTCGCGCCGGCCATCTCGGCCGAGTTCGACGCGGGCCGGCGCGCCGACCTCACCGGCTGGTGGAAGCAGGTGAACAGCTGGCTGCGAGACCTATCCGCTCGGCTACGAGGAGCCCTCGGACGGATCCGCTGTCACCGCAGTACGTGATCGAGCGGCTCGGCCAGATCGCCGGACCGGACGCGATCTACGCCGCCGGTGTCGGTCAGCACCAGATGTGGGCCGCGCAGTTCATCAAGTACGAGAATCCCTATACCTGGCTCAACTCCGGCGGCCTCGGGACGATGGGGTATTCGGTACCGGCTGCGATGGGCGCCAAGGCGGCCTGCCCGGACAAGACGGTCTGGTCGATCGACGGCGACGGCTGCTTCCAGATGACCAACCAGGAGCTGGCCACCTGCGCGATCGAGGGTTTCCCGATCAAGGTGGCCGTGATCAACAACGGCAACCTCGGCATGGTGCGGCAGTGGCAGACACTGTTCTACGACGAGCGGTACAGCCAGACCGAGCTCGGCACGCACAGCCGCGCCGGCAGCGCGGGTGCCCGATCGGTCCGCGTGCCGGACTTCGTGAAGTTCGCCGACGCGCTGGGCTGCGTCGGCATGCGCTGCGAGAGCAAGGACGACGTCGACGCCACGATCGAGAAGGCGATGGCGATCAACGACCAGCCGGTCGTCGTCGACTTCACCGTCGGCAAGGACGCGATGGTGTGGCCGATGGTCGCCGCCGGCACGAGCAACGACAGCATCCTCGCAGCGCGCGACATCCGGCCGGTCTTCGCTGATGAGTGAGCTTCCATCGGCTCGGCCTGCTCGGCGGGATGAGCTGGCAGTCGACCGCGGTCTACTACCGGCTGCTCAACGAGGGCGTCGCCGCCCAGGTCGGCGGGCACGCCAGTGCGCCGGTGACCATCCACTCGGTCGACTTCGGCGAGATCGAGCAGTACCAGCGGGCGGGGGACTGGGCCGCACAGGGACGGATCCTCGCTGCGGCCGCGGCGGGGCTCGAACGCAGCGGGGTCGAGGCGATCGCGCTCGGCACGAACACGCTGCATCTGGTGTCGGATCAGATCACCGACGCCATCTCCGTCCCGTTCATCGACCTGATCGACGTCGTCGCGGCGGCCGTGCAGTCGTACGACAGCGTCGGCCTGCTCGCCACCGGTTACACGATGACCAGCGACATGTACCCGAAGCGGCTGGCCGGCTTCGGCACCGGCGTCCTCGTTCCGGACGAAGCCGACCGCGACACCGTGCACGACAGTCATCTACCGCGAACTCGTGCACGGCGTGGTGACCGACGAGTCGCGCGCCGCCTATCGCGACGTGATGGCCCGCCTCGTCGATCGGGGTGCGCAGGCGATCCTGCTGGCGTGCACCGAGATCGACCTGCTCGTCGGGCCGGACGACGCGTCCGTCCCCGTCCTTGACACGACCGCGCTGCACTGCGCGTCCTCACCGACTTCATGATCACCGGAGCTTGCCCTCATGAGCGCAGCGAATAAGTGTCATCGGACAGATCGAGCGAAGCGAGAAATGTCATGAGCGTCTACTTGTCCGTGCTGGTCGAGAACAAGCCGGGCGTGCTCGTGCGCGTGGCGGGCCTGTTCAGCCGGCGCGGGTTCAACATCGAGTCACTCGCCGTCGGCCCGACCGAGCACCCCGAGATCTCGCGGATCACCATCCTCGTCAGCGTCGAGGGTTCCGCGCTCGAGCAGGTGACCAAGCAGCTCAACAAGCTGATCAACGTGCTCAAGATCGTCGAGCTGGAAGAGAAGCAGGCCGTGCAGCGCGAGTTGCTGCTCGTCAAGGTGCGGGCCGACGAGTCGACGCGGCGCGACGTGCTGCAGATCGTCGACCTGTTCCGCGGCAAGGTCGCCGACGTCGGTCCGGAGGCGCTGACGATCGAGCTCTCCGGGCGGCCTGACAAACTCGAGGCGATGCTGAAGATGCTCGAGCCGTACGCCATCCGCGAGATGGTGCAGTCCGGCATGGTCGCGCTCGGCCGTGGCCCGCGCTCGATGACCCAGGCGGCGCTGCGCTCGGTCGAGCGCGGCGCCTCATAACCCACGAACCCGACAACGTAAGGAACGCTTGACCATGGCAGTGGAGATCTTCTACGACGACGACGCCGACCTCTCGGTCGTGCAGGGCCGCAAGGTCGCCGTGCTCGGGTACGGCAGCCAGGGGCACGCGCATGCGCTGTCGCTGCGTGATTCCGGCGTCGACGTGCGCGTCGGCCTGCCCGAGGGTTCGCGCAGCCGGGCCAAGGCCGAGGAGGAGGGCCTGCGGGTGGTCACGCCGGCCGAGGCGTCGGCCGAGGCGGACCTGATCATGGTGCTCGCGCCTGATCCCGCGCAGCGCAAGCTCTACACCGAGTCGATCGAGCCGAACCTGAAGGACGGCGACGCGATCTTCTTCGGGCACGGCTTCAACATCCGCTACGGCTACATCAAGCCGCCGGCGAACGTCGACGTCGCGATGGTGGCGCCGAAGGGCCCGGGCCACCTCGTCCGCCGCCAGTTCGTCGATGGCAAGGGCGTGCCGGTGCTCGTCGCGGTCGAGCAGGACGCGTCGGGCTCGGCGTTCGATCTTGCGCTGTCCTACGCCAAGGGCATCGGCGGCACGCGCGCCGGGGCGATCAAGACGACGTTCACCGAAGAGACCGAGACCGATCTGTTCGGCGAGCAGGCCGTGCTCTGCGGCGGTGCGTCGCAACTGGTGATGTACGGCTTCGAGGTGCTGACCGAGGCCGGCTACGCACCCGAGATCGCGTACTTCGAGTGCCTGCACGAGCTGAAGCTGATCGTCGACCTGATGTACGAGGGCGGCATCGCCAAGCAGCGCTGGTCGGTGTCGGACACCGCCGAGTACGGCGACTACGTCTCGGGCCCGCGAGTGATCGACCCGCACGTCAAGGAGAACATGCAGGCCGTCCTGCGCGATATCCAGGACGGCACGTTCGCGGCCCGCTTCATCGCCGATCAGGACGCCGGTGCGCCGGAGTTCAAGGCGCTGCGCGCCAAGGGCGAGCAGCACCCGATCGAGGACGTCGGCCGCAAGCTGCGCGGCCTGATGTCGTGGGTGACTTCCGACGACGACTACGTCGAGGGCACTGCCGCCCGCTAGCTTTCCGCCGAGTCACGTCCCAGCTCTGTCACTGCCGGGGAATTGGGGTACGGCGCAGTCAGCGACCGGGTCCGTTACGTTCGCCCTATGCCGATCGTCGAGGTCACCTACGGCTCGCGCGTAACTTCCGATCAGCTGCGAAGTCTCTCGGCAGGTCTGCCGCGCGCGGTGTCGATCGCGGTCGCGTGCGCCGAGGAGCCCTACGATCACGACCTGCGGCCCGGCGATGTCGAGATCCGTTTCAGAGCGCTCGGACCGTACGACGTCAGTGGCCTAGACGTGGTGGTGGAGGTGCGTTCCAAGTACTTCGAGAGCCGGGCTCGCGACCGCCAGCACCGTTGCGACGCGCTCCGGGACGCAGTTGCTGAGCTGATGGATGTCGCGAACATCGGCGTGTATCTCATGCTGCCCGTGGCTGCGTGGGCGCAGACCGACTAAGCGCACTTCTGCGCCGGCATCCATCGCACACTCCCGCTCGCAGCGCACGGCATCACTGATGCCCGTGGGCGCCCGGACCATCTGAGGGACATCATCGATGCAGCTTTCGCCACTGGAACGCCGTGCGCGGGCTACCGCGTCCACCCAGTGACGCAGCCAAGGTTCGGCTACGTGCAAAGGACTCCGATCAGCAGGAGCTCGACCGCGATATGAGCAGTGCCCGACGGTGTGTTGTCTTCGTCGCCGCAGCCGCCGCTGTGCTCGCGCCCGGCGCTCCCGCGCACTGTGGTCAGCGCTGGTCGTCAACGACGGCAGCCGCTACCGCGTCGTCTCGTGTCGGTATCGCGCGGTGCCGCATGGATAGGACGACGTGGTGATCCGCCGAGCCGTGCTCCTAGGCAGTGTCGCCGTTGTGCTGGCTGGCACGGCGGCGTGTGCCGAGAGCGCCGACGGGGCGCGGCACAACGTCTGCGGTACCTGGCTCGGCAGCCCGGCCGATGGAATCGACCGATCACCGTGGTTCGTGGACGTCACCGACAGGGCGCCGACCTCGCCGATCACCGGATACGTCGATACGGCACGTCCGCCGGCCACCTTGATGACGGTCAACATGCTGGTCAGTGACGACTGCGCGCACGGGGCGCAGGTGACCGTCGTCGGACCACACGTCATCTCCGTGCGCACCGAGGTCCGTACCGACGATCACCGCACATCCGTCGCGCTGATCGAGGCCCGTCGCGCCGGGCGCGCCGCGGTGGTCGTGACCCGGCCGGGGCGGGCGCCGATCCGAGTGCCCTTCGTGATCCGTACCGCCAACAGTCAATCGCCGTGACGCAGCCGGCTACTCGCCGGTCGCACCGTCGATGCGCTCACGCAGCAGGTCGGCGTGACCGTTGTGCCGCGCGTACTCGCCGACAAGCTTGGCCAGGTTCCACCGGACGCTGTGCCGATTACCCTCGCCGAGCTCGTCGAGGGTGGCGTGGCTCGCCAGCGCGGCGTCGGTCTTGCGCATCTCCTCGCGCCAGGCCCGGAGGGAGTCCTCGACCATGGACGCGTCGCAGTCGATGTCGTGCTCTGCATCGTTCTCGTAGTCGCCCCAGACCCACTCGAGCTGCGCCTCAGGGCCCAGCGCCCAAACGCCGTACACCCGCTCCATCTCGGCCATGTGGCGAACGATGCCGAGCAGCGACAGCGCAGAGGGCGGCGCACACCGCTCCGCGAGCTGCTCGTCAGTCAGGTCGGCGGCGTTGGCCGCCAACGCATCCCGGTGGAATGCCAGCCAGCCGAGCGCGATGCTGCGTTCGTCACCGTCAGCGGGCTGTTCGGCCCGGCGCCGGCTGTCGTCCACCCGTCCACCCTTGCACGGCCCGACAGTGGTCAGTTCGCGCAGTCAATGGCCGGTCGGATCTGACCAGTGGTCAGGCACTTCCGCCCGAGGAGAGTTCTTCGGCGAGGTGCTCGAGCGAGCCGAGCGCGGCGATCAGCGCGTCGTGCTCGGCAGGCGGCAGCTTGCGCGCGGCATGCGAGACCGCGACGGCCCGCTGGGCCTTGATCCGCTCGTGTACCTGCCGTCCCTTGTCGGTCACCGTGAGCGTGACGCTGCGCAGGTCGCCGGGATCGGGCGTGCGCTCGACCAGGCCGTCCTCGTCGAGCTTGCCGACCACGCGCGAGAGCATCGTCGGGTTGATGTGCTCGAGGCGGACGAGCTCGGGCAGCCCGATCGGCCCGCGCCCCACAACCAGCCCGAGCACCGAGGCCTGCGTCGGCGTGAGCCCTTCGTCGGTCGCGGACGTGTTGAACTGCCGCGCCAAGCGCTGGATCGCGCGGCGCAACCGCACCGCCTCGTCGGCGTCCACCGCGACCTCCAGAGTGTGAGCAATTCAATTTATTTGCCTGCCGGCAAGCAGCGTAATGTGTGCAGGGATGGCAGTCTCTTACGTCCCGCAGTCGAGCGTCGATACCGCGACGCCCGCGGACGGACGGCAGCCACGCCGATACCTGGTCTTCGCGGTCGTCTCGGTCGCCCTGTTCATGGCCTCAGTCGACCAGACGATCGTCGCCACCGCACTCGGCACGCTGCAACACGACCTGCATGCGCGGGTCAACTGGAGCAGCTGGACGATCACCATCTACGCGCTCGGCCAGATCCTGGTGATGCCGCTGGCCGGCCGGGTCAGCGATCAGTACGGCCGCCGCCGGGTGTTCATCTGCGCGATCGTGCTGTTCACGACGGCCTCGCTGTGCTGCGGGCTCGCCAACGACATCTACGTGCTCGTCGCGCTGCGCGCCATTCAAGCGATCGGCGGCGGCGCGTTCATGCCCGCAGCCACTGGCATCGTCTCCGACCAGTTCGGGCCTGACCGCGATCGGGCGATCGGGCTGTTCACCAGCATCTTCCCGATCGGCGGCATCGTCGGGCCGGTGCTCGGCGGCGTGTTCGTCACCTACTGGTCGTGGCGCGGGATCTTCCTCGTCAACGTGCCGATCGGGATTGTCTTGTTCGGGCTCGCGCTCGCGTTCATCCCGCGACACGGCGAAGAAAACCGGGGGACGGATCGACGTGCGCGGAATCGCGCTGCTCGGGCTCGGGCTGCTCGCCGTCATGTTCGGGATCAGCTCGCTCGGCACCGACGGGCTCGCTCTGGCTCGTGATCGTGCCGCTGGCGGTAGGCCTCGGCTCGCTGGCCGCCTTCGCGCGGCACTCCGGCCGCGCCGCCGATCCGTTCATCCCGTTGCGGCTGCTGCGCGGCCGGGGCTTCGCGGTCATGAACCTGATCAACTTCTTCTTCGGCGTGGCCGTCCTCGGCTTCGCCACGCTCGTCCCGCTGTATGCCGAGGAGCGCTACGGCATGCGCGACGCTGTCTGCAGGCACGTTGCTCAGCGCGCGGGCGGTCGGCATGATCGCGGTGGCCGGGCTGGCGACCTTCGCGCTGCGCCGCACCGGCTACCGCCGGCCGATGCTGGCCGGGTTCGTCCTGGCCGCGCTCGGCCTGCTGCTGCTGGCGATCCCGCCGGTCGGGCTCTCGGACTACCTGTGGCTCGCTACCGGTGCAGCGGTCACCGGCATCGGCATGGGCATCTCGGTGCCGGCCACGAACAACGCGATCATGCACCTGGCACCGGCCGACACCGGCGCCGTGGCCGGGCTGCGCGGGATGTTCCGGCAGTCCGGCGGCATCACCGGCATCTCGGTGCTCACGGCGGTCATCGCGCGCAGCGCCAACCCGGGTCTCGCGCAGGCCTGGGCGCTGGTGGTCCTGGCCGCGGTGCTGGTGTGCCTGTTGCCGCTGATCTGGCTCGTCCCGGAGCACCACGGCAGCTGGTAGCCGTCAGCTTCGGTTCGGGTCGGGGTGGATCGAGAAGAACACCGACCAGGGCTTGCCGGCCGGGTCCTCCGTCCGGCTCGCGTACTCGTCGAGCAGGAGGGTGAGCCGGCGGTCGAACTCGGCCTTCTCGGCGTCGGTCAGCCGCAGGCCGAGGCGGGCAGTCCCGACCGTTTCGGCGGGGACGAGCGAGACCTCCTCGATGAATGCGTCGATGATCACGCGGTCCTTGCTCGGCGTCTGGATCCGCCACGACTTGCCCGTTGCGAGATACGGGATCTCGCGCGAGCCGCGCACGCCGCGCCGCACGGGCTGAGCGGCCAGGAATCCGGTGTCGACCAGGCGCCGCACGTGATGCAGCGTCGTCGCGGGATCCTTGCCGAGCGCCTGCGCGATCTCCTTGTTCGAGCGTGGCTCGCCGAGGCAGACCCGCAGGATGCGCGTGCGCAGCGTGGACGCCAGCGCCCGGGCCTCGGCGTCGGTGGCCATCGGCCGGCCCAGCGGATCAGACTCTTCGGCGGGCGGCTCGGCTCTTTTCGTCACGAGCTCAGCATAAGTGATTGACATTTCCCAATCACTCGTCGCAGAGTGTCTGGGTGACCGAAGATCCCACCACGGCAGCTGCGCCGAAGAAGCGTGGCGGGCTGTGGCACCACCTGGACTTCCGCCGGCTGTGGATCGGCGAGACGGTGAGCCAGTTCGGCAGCCAGATCAGCGCGATCGCGCTGCCGCTCGTGGGGATCCTCGTCGTGCATGCCACGACCTTCCAGATCGGGTTGCTGACCGCGTTGGAATCGGTCGCCTTCCTGCTGGTCGGCCTGCCGGCCGGCGCCTGGGTCGACCGGATGAGATTCCGCCGCGTGCTCATCGTCAACGACCTGGTCCGTGCTGCTGCGCTCGGGTCGATCCCGCTTGCGCAGCTGCTCGGCGGGCTCACCATCGAGCAGCTGTACATCGTCGCCCTGGTCGTCGGCATCTGCACCGTGTTCTTCGACGTGGCCTACCAGTCGTACCTGCCCGCGCTGGTCGACCGAGGAGCCCTGGTCGAGGGCAACTCGAAGCTGCAGGCGAGCGAGTCGGTCGCGCAGATCGCGGGGCCAGGCATCGGCGGTGTGCTCATCCAGGCGATCACCGCCCCGTATGCGGTGCTCGTCGACGCGGTGAGCTTCCTCTGGTCGGCGAGCTGGGTCACCGCGATCAAGGCCCGTCCGCCGAAGCCCGAACGCAAACCCGATCGGCATCTGGGGCGCGAGATCCTCGAGGGGCTGCGGTTCGTGTTCGGCAACCGCATCCTGCGCGCAATCGCCATGTGCACCAGTAGCGCGAACTTCTTCAACGCCGTTTACTTCGCGGTCTTCTATGTGCTGCTCGCGCGGCAGTTGCACGTTTCGCCCGGCCTGATCGGCGTCATCATGTCCACCTCGGCGATCGGCGGGCTGGTCGGGTCGCTGGTCACCACTCGCATCGCGGCCCGGTTGGGGCAGGGCCCGACGATCTGGCTGTCGGTTCTCGTCGCGGCACCGACCAGTTTCGTCGCTCCGTTCCTGAAGCACGACTGGACGCTCGCGCTATTGGCCGGTGCGCAGATCGTGTTCTGGTGCAGTGTCGTCATCTACAACATCACCCAGGTCAGCTTCCGGCAGGGCTTGTGCCCGCCCGAGCTGCTCGGCCGGATGAACGCGACGATGCGCTTCCTGGTGTGGGGAACGCTGCCGCTGGGGGCCCTGGTCGGAGGCGCGCTCGGCACCGCGATCGGGGTGCGCAACACGCTGCTGGTGGCCGCGATCGGCGGTTGCCTGCCCGTCCTGCCGGTGTTCTTCTCGCCGCTGCGCAACCTGCGTGAGCTGCCGACTTACGTCTCACCAGATGAGACGGCTGACTCACTGGTTGAGAGCAACAACTGAGCCTCCATTAGGCTCGAGCAATGCGACTGGCAGTCATCCCCGGCGACGGAATCGGCATCGAGGTCACCGAGCAGGCGGTGCACGTGCTCGACGCGGTGCTCCCCGGCGTCGACGCCACGCAGTACGACCTCGGCGCGGCGCGCTGGCACCGCACCGGCGAGGTGCTGCCCGACTCGGTGCTCGAGGAGCTGCGCGGCCACGACGCGATCCTGCTGGGCGCGGTGGGCGATCCGTCCGTCCCGTCCGGCGTGCTGGAACGCGGCCTGCTGCTGAAGTTGCGTTTCGCCCTCGATCACCACGTCAACTTGCGTCCGGCACGGCTCTACCCCGGTGTGTCGACCCCGCTGGCCGGCGAGCCGGCGATCGACTTCGTCGTGGTGCGGGAAGGCACCGAAGGTCCGTACGCAGGCAATGGCGGATCGCTGCGCAAGGGCACGCCGCATGAGATCGCGACCGAGGTCAGCGTCAACACTGCATACGGGGTCGAGCGAGTGGTGCGTGACGCCTTCGGGCGTGCCCAGGCGCGTCCGCGCAAGCATCTGACCCTGGTGCACAAGAACAACGTGCTGACCAACGCCGGCGATCTGTGGTTCCGCATGGTGCAACAGGTCGCTGCCGACTTCCCGGATGTCACCGTGGCCTACAACCATGTCGACGCCGCGACGATCTACCTGGTGACCGACCCGGGACGCTACGACGTGATCGTCACCGACAACCTCTTCGGCGACATCATCACCGACCTGGCGGCCGCGATCGCCGGTGGAATCGGACTCGCCGCTAGCGGCAATCTCGATGTCAGCCGCACGAATCCATCGATGTTCGAGCCAGTCCACGGCTCAGCGCCCGACATCGCAGGGCAGGGCAAGGCCGATCCCACCGCGGCCGATCCTTTCGGTGGCCATGCTGCTCGAGCACATCGGCGAGACCGACGCCGCGCACCGTGTCGAGGCAGCAGTTGCGGCCGATCTGGCGTCGCGCGATGCGACCCAGCCGGGCACGACCAGCGAGATCGGCGAGCGATTGGCGAAGGCGGCCGCTGGCTGACCGATCGGGGAGAATTCTGTAGCGCAGTGCTCCACAACGCTCCCCGATCGGATAGAGTCGGGGCGTGCAGAACTTCTCCTCGATCATTATCGAGTAGCGCGTCGGACCAAGCTCGACTCCGACGCGCAGACCCTTCGCCATCCGGCGGAGGGTCTTTTGTTTGGCCGAAACCCATATGAAGCAAGGACGATCCGATGCAGACCGATGCGTTCCACGTCTTCGACACCACGCTGCGCGACGGCGCACAGCGTGAGGGCATCACGTATTCCGTCGCCGACAAGCTCGCGGTCGCGCGGCTGCTCGACCAGCTCGGCGTCGGCTTCATCGAGGGCGGCTGGCCGGGCGCGATGCCCAAGGACACCGAGTTCTTCGCGCGTGCGGCTGATGGCGAGCTCGCGCTGAAGAACGCGGTGCTCGTCGCGTTCGGAGCGACGCGCAAGGCCGGCGTGCGTGTCGAGGACGATCCGCAGGTGCGTGCCTTGCTCGACTCGCGCGCGTCGGTCGTGACGCTGGTGGCGAAGTCGTCGGTGTGGCACGTTCGCGACGCGTTACATACGACGCTCGAAGAGAACCTCGCGATGGTGCGTGACACCGTCGGGTTCCTTCGCGCTGAAGGGCGTCGGGTGTTCGTCGACTGCGAGCACTTCTTCGACGGCTACAAGCTCGACCCCGACTATGGCGTGCGACTGCTCGACGTGGCCGCCGAAGCGGGCGCAGACGTCGGCGTCATGTGCGACACCAACGGCGGCATGCTGCCGATGGGCGTGCACGACGTCGTCACCGATGTACGGCGTCGCGCCGGCATCAGGCTCGGTATCCACACCCAGGACGACACGGGTTGCGCGGTGGCCAACACCCTGGCCGCTGTTGATGCCGGCGCGACGCACGTGCAGGGAACCGCCAACGGCTACGGTGAGCGGGCCGGCAACGCGAACATCTTCAGCGTGCTCGGCGGGCTCGTCACGAAGATGGGCTTTGACGTGCTGCCCGAGGGGTGCCTTGCCGAGATGGTTCGGGTGTCGCACGCGATCGCCGAGATCGCGAACCTCGCACCTGACACCCACGCGCCGTTCGTCGGCGCTGCCGCATTCGCGCACAAGGCCGGCCTGCACGCGTCGGCCATCAAGGTCGCACCGGAGATGTACAACCACCTCGATCCGACCGTCGTCGGCAACTCGCAACGCATCCTCGTCACCGAGATGGCCGGGCGGGCGTCGGTCGAGCTGAAGTCGGCCGAACTCGGCGTCGACGTGACGTCGAGACCCGATGTCGTCGGCAAGGTCGTCGAGCGGGTCAAGCAACGGGAGGCCGAGGGCTGGTCGTACGAGGCCGCCGACGCGTCGTTCGAGTTGCTGCTGCGCGATGAACTAGGCGGACCGGCCGACACGTTCACCGTCGAGTCCTATCGCGTGATCGTGGATCGGCGCGAGGACGGCCAGATGGTCAGCGAGGCCACCGTGAAGGTGCTCGCCGGCGGTGAGCGGGTGATCTCGACCGAGGAGGGCAACGGCCCGGTGAACGCCCTCGACCGGGCGCTGCGCAAGGCGCTCACCCGCGCACATCCCCGGCTGGCCGATCTCGAACTGACCGACTACAAGGTGCGCATCATGCCCGGACGGCACGGCACCGACGCGGTCACACGCGTGCTGATCGAGACGTCCGACCACGAGCGCGAGTGGACGACGGTGGGGGTGCACGGCAACGTCATCGAGGCGTCATGGCTCGCCCTCCACGACGCGGTCCGCTACGGCCTGCTGGGGGAGGCCGACAGTTAGATCGATGGCTGTGAGCTTGCTGGCGGGGAGACGTCGATGCGAATCGTGCGCGGCTCACCGAAGTCGGATCCGATTGTCGTGAGGGTCCAGCAGTCAGAGCCTGCGTGTTCGGCGTGCAGGCAGAATCGTCCGACGACAGTTGTCATCCCGGTGGCCCACACGTCGAGTAACCAAGCAAACGGTACTTCGAGACGGATTCCGCTCGCGTCGCGGACGAGCGTGCGAGGTGCGTCGGGCGGCACCATGTGCACCTTCACTTTGGCAGTGGGATCGCCGAGCCACGTCCGAACCGCGAGAACTGCGCGTCCGTGCAACGCAGCGTGCAGGCTCGGCCGTGCCGATCGAACCGACTCGGCGGCGCTGGCGATGCGCTCGGCCCACGCGGCGATGACCGTTGCAGCGAGCCGATCGCCGAGCCCGGATCCCAGCGACAGCAGTTCGCCTACCTCGTCGCTCTCCGGGCCGCCGTGGTGATGTCCGCGCCGGATGTGCGCCGCGCTTAAGGAGGCGTACCCGCGCTGCATCGGCGAGGGAGATGGACCGTAAGAGACCCAGCCGGCACCGGGACGACCGGTGTGCGCGCGGCCGGTTCCCGGCCGCGACTCGTCGTCTGCCAGTCGATCGCCCGGTCCGCGGCTGGCGACAACGAGGACGTCCAGATCGTCTACGTGGCGCCGCCATCGATCGACGACCTCGATACAGGGATACGGATCGGCACCGAGTGCGGCAAGTGCACGTTCCCGCTGCTCGTCGGGGTGGTCGAGCGCAGCGAGCTCGCCGTTCGCCCAGTGCAGCCGATGAGTCTCGCCCGAACGGCAGTCGAGCAGCAGTTGGGCAGCGGGCACCGCCGCCAGTGTCATTTCCCGCTCCAACGCAGTGGCACGTGGAACACCGCGCGCGAACGACCGGTCGACACGCTGATGTCGAGTTGGGTCGCCTGCGGATTGAGGGGTGGGTTGTACTCAACCTCTCCGGACAGGTGGCTGTCGCTGCTCTCGTACGAGCTGAGCTCGCCGAGATAGAAGTCTCCGCAGTCGTCCGACGCGGTGAAGGCGAGCCTCGCTTCGTCGAGATCGAACCCGAAGGAGGGGCGGCTCGGTGCGCCAGTTGTTTCGAGTCGAACACGGAAGCCGTCGTCGCTGGATTGCAGGCCGTTGATCGCAACGCTGACTCCGTCGAAGACCGGCGTAGCCGCGCCGAAGTACAGCGCACCGATCGGGCCGCCTCGTCGCTGCCGGCGCTGACACAATGAGCGCCAGGGTTGGGGCAGGTCATCGCCGCGATCGCCTTGAAAGTCGCGGGCTCGCAACTGCTCGATCCGCAGCGTTTCGGCCACGAGCGGAGATTGCGGCGCCAGCGCGCCGCTCGCGACAAGCGCCTGAATGCCGGTGCGCAAACTGTCGGGGACGCCGTGTTGATTGGCGACCAGGAGGCGGTGCTGTAAATACCGCCCAGCCGGATCGCTGTCGTCGATCGGCTCGACATCGACCGCGACATCAAGGTAGTCATCGGCCAAGTCGATACGCTCGCCCATCACCTCGAGCCACCTCGTGCTGCGATGCAACGGTGTGTCTGCGGTGTAGACGGCGTTCAGCTCGATGTCCGATCCGTCGCCGGAGGAGAACGTCGTGGATACCGAGGTGCCGCGATCGTCTGTGATCGATATGGATGGCAGCTGATGGTGACCGAAACCGTGGCGCGTTGGATGCGGACCTCGGCCAGCCGGCTGTGCCGGTGCGGGGTTCTTTGTCGTGTCCGCGCGCACCGTGACACACACGCGTGTCTCGTCTGGAGTGAGAATCACCCATTCGATGTGCGCCGTTCCCCACGGGTGCTCAATCGCTCGATCGCACTGAGCCACCCGCCGCGGCGCAAGCGGCTGGACAGCGGACAGTTCGTCGCGACCGCCGAGCGGCGGCACGCGATATCGCATCATGTGCCGGTGGCGTCCACGTAACCTCTGCGCGCGGGCGTACTCGGTGATAACGCCCGCGGCGACGTCGGGCGCGACGGCGTCGACGGCGACAAGCGCTCGAGCATGCTCGACCAGTGAGTCGTTCCAGCCATCGTCCCCGCCGCTGAGCAGGATGTCCTCAGCGCACAGCCGCAGGTACAACTCCGGGTCGAACCCTGTCACGCCGGTCAGCCTGCCACACGGCACACTGGCCGGATGGAGGGACAATCGGCGGCCGTCGCGGCGTTGGGCGTCGCCATCGCGGCACGTGTGCCCGTCCTGCTGTGGGGTCCGCCGGGCACCGGCAAGACCTCGGCGATCCGCGCGATGGCCGATGCGGCGCAGCTACCGTGCGAGACGGTGATCGCGTCCATCCGTGAGCCGTCCGACTTCGCCGGGCTCCCGATCGTCGTCGACGGGCGCGTCGAATTCGCACCGCCCCTCTGGGCGACTCGGCTCGCCGGCGCCGGTCATGGCGTCGTGTTCTTCGACGAAGTGTCGACCGCGCCGCCGGCGGTACAGGCGGCACTTCTTCGCGTCGTGCTCGAGCGCACCGTCGGTGATCTTGCGTTACCCGATCAGGTCGCCGTCGTCGCCGCGGCGAACCCGCCGGAGCAGGCGGCCGACGGCTGGGATCTCTCGCCGCCGCTCGCGAACCGGTTCTGCCATCTCGAGTGGCCGCTGGATGCGCGCGCGCTGGCTGACGGTCTCGTGAGCGGCTGGCCGACGCCACCTCCGCCAGAGCTGGCTGCGGGCTGGGAGAGCCGCGTTCCCGTCACGCGCAGCTGGATCGCTGGATTCATCACCGTCCGTCCCCAATTGGTCTTGGTAGTTCCTGACGAGCTCGCCAGTGCCGGCCGGGCATGGCCGAGCCCGCGGTCATGGGACATGGCCGCACGATTGCTCGCCGCCGCCGAAGCCGCCGACATACCGGCTGACGTCGTCTCGTTGCTGGTACGCGGCTGCGTCGGTGTCGGGCCGGGCGTCGAATTCCTCACCTGGCTCGACGAAGCGGATCTGCCCGACCCCGAAGCGGTGCTGGCCGACCCGGACAGCTTCGTGGTGCCGACCCGGGGCGATCGCGCGTACGCCGCGTTGTCGTCGATCGCCGCAGCAGTCGCAGCGAAGCCGGGCGACGGGCGCTGGGAGCGTGGCTGGCGGGCGTTCGGTCGCGCTGCCGACACCGCTCCCGACGTCGCCGCTGCTGCGGCGCGCACGCTGGCGCGCTGCCGCCCGCCCGGAGCCGACGTCCCGCCGGAGGTCGACCTGTTCGCGCCACTGCTGCGTGACGCCGGCCTCTTGCAGTGAGCGACGCTCCGCTCGACCACGCGAAGCTCGCGGCCGCCCGGCTCTGGGCCGCGACCCGACTGCCGTACCTGGCCAGCGCGGTGTTCGCCTGCTCGGTCCGGGCGCGTTCAGGCGCAGGAACGATCGCAGTCGATCGCAACTGGGAGCTTTGCGTCGACCCGGCGGTTGTCGACGGGCTCGAAGTCGCTGAGCTCGGCCGGCTCCTGGTGCACCTGACCGGACATCTGTTGCGCGATCACGCCGCACGATCGGAGGCGCTTGGCGTCGATGCCGGCGCTGAGCAGTCATGGTGGAACCGGTGCACCGATGCGGAGATCAATGACGATCTGCGCGCCGACGATTGCGTGCCGCCCGTCGCCAGCGACCTGCCGAGCGACCTCGGCTGCGCCGACGGCGGACTCGCGGAGACGTACTACGCCTCGACCGACTTCGCCCCCGACCTGGTTGGCGCCAACGGCCAGCCAGGCTGGGACTGCGGTTCGGGCGCCGACGGCCAGCAACGACCCTGGGACGGCAACGAAGGCTCGGCGGCGATGCGACCCGCTCAGGCAGAACTGCTCCGGCTGGGCGTCGCCGCGGACATCAAACGCAGGCACGGCGAGCAGCCCGGCACCATCGCGGGCGGTTGGCTGCGCTGGGCCGAGGCGGTGCTGCCGTCGCGCGTCGACTGGCGCCGCGTGCTGGCGGCCGAGATCCGCAGTGCGGTGAGTGCGGTCAGCGGACGTGTCGACTACACCTACCGGCGACCGGCGCGGCGCAATCAGGCAACCCCCGGTGTCGTGCTCCCTTCGCTGTTCCAGCCCGTGCCGCAGGTCGCGATCGTGTGCGACACCTCTGGATCGATGCACGAGGAGCTGCTTGCCCGGGTGCTGGCGGAGGTCGACGCGCTGCTGTCACGTACCGGGCTGCGCTCGAGTCGGGTGCCGGTGCTCGCGGTCGACACCGAGGTGCACGCCGTGCGCCGCGTCACCCGTGCGAGCCAAGTTGTGCTCGCCGGTGGCGGCGGCACCGACATGGGTGCGGGGATCGATGCGGCGGTCCGGCTGCGACCGCGGCCGGGTCTTGTCATCGTGCTGACCGACGGGATGACTCCGTGGCCGGACCGGCCACCGGCCGGTGTCCGGGTGGTGGTCGGTGTGCTCGCCGAGCGAGGCCTGCCGTCCGACTGGTTGCCGCCCTCCTGGGCGCGGACTGTGGTGGTCGACGACCTGTAGGTCAACCGACGCGGCGCTGCG
>CAWCFH010000017.1:0-42723 GCA_963794885.1 uncultured Actinomycetota bacterium | reverse complement strand
TCACACGCAGACCGTGATCGCCATGGTCGAACCCGACCTGCACCCGTGGCAGCGGGCGATGGCGCACGTGCACGGTCATGCCGAGGGATGGGCGCACTACGCCGAGCGGCTGGCCGACGAGTTCGGCCTGCTGCGCGATGCGGGCGAGCGGCTCGGCATGCTGTACGGGCAGCGCTGGCGGGCGGCCCGCATCGTCGTCGACATGGGACTGCACCTCGGCTTCCCGATCCCGGCCGGCAACGGCATCACCACCGAGGCCGAATGGACGCCGGAGATCGGCGCCGCGGTGCTGCAGTTCGCCGGCGGCCTGGACGAGTCCACCGCGCGGTTCGAGGTCGACCGCTACCTCGGCTGGCCGGGCCAGGCGCTCGCCTTCCGCGTCGGTGCCCGGGTGTGGGAACAGCTGCGCGCCGCGGCGTCCGAGCGTCCCGGCTTCGACCTCAAGCAGTTCCACATGCGGGCGCTGCGGATGGGCCCGATGGGGCTCGGGCCGCTGCGCGCGGCGCTGTCCTGATCAGGTGACGGTCTTGCGCTGGGCGTAGGCGGGATCCTCGTACGCGCGCGTCTCGAGCACCTCGCGCAGGCTCTCGAGGGCGTCCCATACCTGCGCGAAGGTCAGGTACAGCGGCGCGAAACCCAGCCTGAGCATGTCCGGCGCGCGGAAGTCACCGACGACGCCGCGCGCGATCAGCGCCTGCGTGACGGCGTAGGCGTCCGGCAGGCGCAGCGCGACCTGGCCGCCCCGCCGGGCGTTCTCACGCGGCGTCACGACGGCGGCATCGGGCAGGAACGCGTCGGCGTAGTCGATCACCATGCGGGTGAGTGCGAGCGACTTCGCGCGCACGTCGGCGATGTCAAGGTCGTCGAACACGTCGAGGGCGGCTTCGAGTGCAAGCATCGACAGCACGTGTGGCGTGCCGATCCGGGCGCGCTCGATGCCTTCGGCCGGCGTGAACTCCGAGTCGAGGTCGAACGGTGCGGCGTGCCCGTGCCAGCCGGTGAGCGGGAAGTCGGCGGCGGACTGATGCCGGGTGGGCAGGTAGATCCAGGCGGGCGCGCCCGGCCCGCCGTTGAGGTACTTGTACGAGCAGCCAACGGCGGCATCGGCGCCGATCCCGTCGAGGTCGTACGGCACGACCCCGGCGGCATGGGCGAGATCCCACAGGACGAGCGCGCCCGCGCCGTGCACGACCTCGGTGAGCCGTGCCGCGTCCCAGAGCTCACCGGTGCGGTAGTCGACCGAGCCCAGCGCGACGACCGCGGTGTCCTCGCCGACCACCTCGTTGACCGCCTCAGGGCTGACGCGGAGCAGCCGCAGGTCGAGCATGCGGGCGACCGACTCGGCGAGGTACTGGTCGGTCGGGAAGCCGGTGTCGTCGGTGATGAGCGTGTGCCGGTGCGGGTTGAGCCGGCAGAGCATGACCAGGGCCTGGAACAGCTGCACGCTCGTCGAGTCGCCGCAGCTGATCTGCCCGGGTGCGGCCCCGACCAGGCGGCCGATGCGGTCACCGGTCCGCGCCGGCAGCGTCCACCAGTCGTTGCCGTGCCACGAGCTGATCAGGTCGGTGCCCCACTGCCGGGTGACCGCGTCGTCAACCGCTGCCGGCACGTTCGCCGGGAGCGCGCCGAGGGAGTTGCCGTCGAGGTAGATCACCTTGTCCGGCAAGCGGAACCTGTCCCGGACGTGCGCGATCCGGTCGTCCTTGTCGGCCTGCTCGGCTTGGGCTCGAGTGGGCTCAGGCACCGCGCACCTCCCACAGCTCGGGGAACGCCGGACGGAACAGGGTCGAGCGCAGGTAGTCGGCACCGGCGGAACCGCCCGTCCCCATCCTGGTGCCGATGATGCGCTGCACCATCATGACGTGCCGGTAGCGCCATTCCTGGATGCCTTCGTCGATGTCGACGAGGGACTCGCAGACCTCGGCCGGTTCGCCTTCCTCGGCGTAGACGTCGACGAGGTCGGCCCCGCCCAGATACCTGAGCAGCGAGTCGTACACGGTTGGGTTGGCGAGGGCCTCGCGCAGCTGCGGGTCGTCGATCGGTTCGGTGAAATCGCGCCGTCCCAACCGTGCCTCGATGACGCGGAACTGGCTGGACTGGAAGCCGCTGGCCGTCCCCAGTTCGGGACGGAAGGACGCAAACTGCTTGGGCGTCATCGTCTCGAGCACGTCGAGCTGGCCGACGATGGTCTTGAGGATCTTCGCGATCCGCCGCGCGGTGTGCAGGGCGCCGGCGCCGTTGCCGTCCTCGAGGCGGCGCTGCAACAGATCGGTCTCGTGCAGGATCTGTTTGAACCACAGCTCGTAGACCTGATGGATGACGACGAACAGCATTTCGTCGTGCTCGTCGGTGGCGGGACGCTGGCAGCCGAGCAGCTCATCGAGGCAGAGATAGCTGCCGTACGTGGGACCCATGGGACCATCTTTCTCGATGACTGATTCCGGAGGCAGGCCCCGGGTGCGGATGACCGGGCGCGAGCGGCGTGAACAGCTGCTGGACGTGGGCCGCGCCCTGTTCGCCGAGAAGGGCTTCGAGGCGACGTCGACGGAGGAGATCGCATCGCGGGCCGGCGTGTCCAAGCCGGTCGTGTACGAGCACTTCGGCGGCAAGGAGGGTCTCTACGCCGTCGTCGTCGACCGCGAGATGAGCGATCTGCTGGAGCGGCTCACCACGGCGCTGTCGGCGGGCCATCCGCGCCAGCTGGTCGAGCGGGCCGCGCTGGCGCTGCTGACCTACATCGAGGAAGAGACCGACGGGTTCCGCATCCTGTCGCGCGATTCGCCGCTGGGCAGCTCGTCGGGCACGTTCTCGTCGCTGCTCAACGACATCGCCAGCCAGGTCGAGCACATCCTGGCCCGCGAGTTCCAATCGCGCGGGATGCAGACCAAGCTGGCCCCGATGTACGCGCAGATGCTGGTCGGCATGGTCGCGCTGACCGGGCAGTGGTGGCTCGAGGAGCGCAAGCCCAAGCGCGAGGAGGTCGCCGCGCACCTGGTGAACCTCGGCTGGAACGGACTGGCCCACCTCGATCCCAAACCCAAGATGGGCAGGGACGGCTAGCGCGCCCGCCCGGTAACGCCGGCCACCACTCGCGGGACGGGAGGGGCGAACTGTCCGGGTCTGACCTTTCCGCAGCACTACCTGCACTGATCGTTCACCTCGGCGCAAGCTGCGGGACCGGCGAATCTCACAGACTTCCTCGCGGCGGCGCGTAGGCGTGCCGTCGGGGGAGGGACGATGCCAGCGCTGCACGAACCCGGCCGCGCCGGACAGGTGCACATCCAATTGTTCGCCCAAGACGAGTCGTCCCCGGTTCAGTGGCGACTGCTGAGCGGGAACAACCGGGAAGTGGGCCGGGGAAGCGAGCAGTTCGACGGTGTCGAGAGCTGCCGGCTCGCGATCAAGCAGCTGCAATGTGGAGCTTCGGAGCTCGAATGCACGGTGCATCGCGCTGAGTCGAGCACGTGGGTGTGGCGGGTACTTCGGGACGGGGAACTCGTCGTGTCATCGGGGCGTCGATACGACCGACTGATCCGGTGTAAGCAGGGGCTTGCCCATTTCCTGGAGCAATTCGTCGACGCGGAGATCGGGGCTGGCGTGATGTTCTCGCGGGCCCGCAGATGGCAGAGTGCCGGCCGCCATCCGGGCGGCAGCGAGCCGCGCGCGTCGCTGCTTTCTTGAGCATCAGGTGAAGGTCGGTGCCGTTCTGAGTCATCGTCAGACGCAAGCTCGCGTTGTTGTCTTGGCCGTCCTGGTGGGGACGGCGTTGCTGGAGCTCTGCACGACCGCGGCAGCGCAAGGCCGACCCGCGCCGATCACCGCCTACAACGCGCACGGGCAGCGGCTGCCCGAGCACCCGACGTTGAGAGCCGGTCAGCGCATCGCCCTCGTGGTACGGGGGTTTGCAGCGGGGGCCGTCGTCACGATGGTCGACATGAATGCGCATCAGCGAAGGCAGGCGAAGGCAACCCACTACGGGGTAGTGCGCGTCGCCTATCGCGTGCCCCTTAAGGTGCGCGCGGGTCGCCCGACGGCGGTCGCGTTTGCCGGCGCACCAGCGGGCGGGTACCGGGCCAAGCGGAAGCACGGGAACACCCGCGCAGACGTGCCGTTGTACCGCCGATTCAATTACCGACTTCGCCACCATCACCACCACGGGACCAAGGGCGAGCACACCGGTTCCGGAGGTGGGCTGGCCGACACCGGCTTCGACGCGCTCGCGCTGCTTGTCGCGGCGGGGCTGGCAATCGTGCTCGGCGCAGTCGGGTTGCGTGCCGGTCGGCGTCTCGACGCACCATGACGACCGGCGAAGACGGATCAGTCGAGGCCGTCGGAGAGGTGCAGCCACTGCTCCTCGGCCGCCTCGCGATCGGCCACCACGGCGCGTAGTTCGGCGTCGAGTTCGGCCACCTTCGCGAAGTCGGTTGCGTGCGCGGCCAGCGAGTCGTGCAGTGCCGACTCGCGCCGCTCGAGCGTCGCGATCTGCCGCTCCAAGCGGGTGAGCTCCTTGCGCGCGCCGCGCGAATCCCCTTTGCTGGTGCGCTTGGCAGTTGGTGCCGCAGCAGCTGGTGCGCGCAACGCGAGGTACTCATCGATGCCACCGGGCAGGGCCGCGACGGATCCGTCGCCGAGCAATGCGACCGTCGTGTCACAGACCCGCTCGATCAGGTAGCGATCGTGGCTCACCACGACCAGGGTGCCCGCCCACGAGTCGAGCAGGTCCTCAAGCGCGGCCAGGGTGTCGGTGTCGAGGTCGTTGGTCGGCTCGTCGAGCAGCAACACGTTCGGCTGGGCCAGCAGGATGCGCAGCAGTTGCAGCCGGCGCCGTTCCCCGCCGGACAGGTCGGCGACCGGGGTCCATTGCTTGTCGTTGCCGAAGCCGAACCGCTCGGCAAGCTGACCAGCCGTCAACTCGGTATCGCCGATGACGGCCGTCTCGCGCACTTCCTGCACTGCCTCGAGCACCCGCATCGATTCCGGCAGCTCGGTCACCTCCTGCGAGAGGTAGCCGCTGTGCACGGTCTGCCCGATCCGCACCGTGCCGGCGTCGGGCTGCAGCACGCCCGCGAGCAAGCGCATCAAGTGCGTCTTGCCGGAGCCGTTCACGCCGATGACGCCGATGCGATCGCCCGGCCCGACATGCCAGGTGACGCCGTCCAGCAGGGTTCGCGTGCCGACCTGCACCGTGACGTCGCGCAGTTCGAACACCGATCGTCCCAACCGGCGTTGCGCCAGCGCACGCAACTCGACCGACGTGCGCGGTGGCGGCACGTCGGCGATCAACGCCTCGGCCGCGTCGATGCGGAACCGGGGCTTGGACGTTCGGGCCGGTGGACCGCGGCGCAGCCACGCCAACTCCTTGCGCAGCAGGTTCTGCCGCCGAGCCTCTGCCGACGACGCCTGCCGTGCGCGCTCGGCCCGGGCCAGGACGTAGGCCGCGTAGCCGCCCTCGTACTGCCGGACAGTCGCATCCGCGACCTCCCACGTGCGGGCCACCACCGCGTCGAGGAACCAGCGATCGTGCGTCACGACCAGGACGGCGCCGCGCCGTCCGACGAGATAGGACGCCAGCCAGGTGACGCCCTCGACGTCGAGGTGGTTGGTCGGTTCGTCGAGCACGAGCAGATCGGCCTGCTGGACGAGCGCGGCCGCCAGCGCAACCCGCCGCCGCTCGCCACCGGAGAGGCGGTCGACCGGAGCATCGAGCCCCACCGCGGCCAGCCCGAGTCCGCTGAGCACCTCGCGGATGGCTGCGTCGCCGGCCCACTCGTGCTCGGCGCCGTCACCGACGACGACCGACCGCACCGTTCCGGACGGCAGCACACCGCGCTGATCGACGTAGGCGATGCTGCGCCCCACCGGTCAGGGTCACCCGCCCGCTGTCCGGTGCTTCGACGCCGGTGATCATCCGCAACAGCGTGGTCTTGCCGCCGCCGTTTCGCCCGACCACGCCGATGCGTTCGCCGGCTGCGATCCCGAGCGACACCGCGTCGAAGACGACAGTCGTGC
Source organism: uncultured Actinomycetota bacterium (assembly GCA_963794885.1). Taxonomy (GTDB): domain Bacteria; phylum Actinomycetota; class Actinomycetes; order Mycobacteriales; family Jatrophihabitantaceae; genus RYN-133. Next base: position 36,714 of record CAWCFH010000017.1, on the reverse strand, counting down.
CATAGGCCTTCGATGCGTCTTCGAGATTGACGAGGTTGGCCATCAGACGGCCACGCGCGCACCGTGCGCAGGCGCGGTGGCCACGTGGGTCGCCCGGCACACGTTTGCGCCGTCGAGCTCGTCGGCCAGTTCGCCGGCGGCATCGCCGTGCGCGCACAGGAACGCGCACGTCGGACCCGAGCCGCACACGAGGCCCGCGAGCGCGCCGAGTTCGGCGCCGGCGTCGAGCACGTCCTGCAGCTCGGGGTGCAGCGACAGCGCCGCGGGTTGCAGATCGTTGGCCAGCGAGTCGGCGAGGCGCCCGCTGTCGCCCGCCCGCAAGGCGTCGAGCAGTTCGTCGGCCGCGGCGATCGGGTCCGGCGCCGCGCCGGACGCCCGCAGCCGGTCGAGTTCTGAGTACGCAGCCGCCGCGGAGATGCCGTAGTCGGCCAGGGCGAACACCCAGTGGTATTCGCCGGTGGTGAGCACCGGGGTGAGGTGCTCACCGCGGCCTCGTCCCAACGCCGTGCCGCCGGTCAACGGAAACGCGACGTCACTGCCGATCTCGGCGGCGAGCCGGAGCAGTTCCGAACGTGGCGTCGCGGTGCGCCACAGCGTCGCGCAGGCCAGCAGCGCGGCAGCCGCATCGGCCGAACCTCCGGCCATGCCGCCGGCAACCGGAATCGTCTTGTGCAGATCGAGCTGGACGTCGGGCGGGACGGACGCGTGCGTGGCGAGCAGCTCGGCGGCCTGCCAGGCGAGATTCGTCGCGTCCAGCGGCACCTGATCGGCCTCGTCACCGGAGGCGCGCAGATGCAGACCCGGCGCGACGCGCGCCACCACGTCGTCGTACATCGTCACGGCCTGGAACACCGTGGTCAGCTCGTGATAGCCGTCTGGGCGCAGGGCTCCGACCGACAGGTGAAGATTGATCTTCGCCGGTACGCGTACGCGCACCGAGTCGGCAATCTCAGCGAGGGGCATCGCCGCCGATGGTATCGACGCGCGGTTTGGCGAGCCGGGTGAGCCGCCGGCAGAAGTGCTGTGCTTCGCTGAAACGTATGCGGAAGATCGGGATCGAGGAGGAGCTGATGCTCTTCACGGCGGGCGGCACCCGGCCCGCTCCGGCGGGCGAGGAGCTGGCCGAGGATCCGGCCACCGAGGTCGAGCACGAGTTCAAGCTCGAACAGGCTGAGATCGCCTCGGACCCGTCGACCGACCTCGATGCGGTGCATGCCGATCTCGCCCAGCGCCGAGCCGAGCTCATCGAGTCGGCGCGCGAGCGCGGCGTCGTGGTCGCCGCGCTCGGCTCGAGCCCGCTGTACGTCGTGCCCACCGCCACGCCGGACGAGCGCTACCTGCGCATGCACGACCAGTTCGGCCTGGTCGCCGCCGATCAGCTGACGTGCGGCGCGCACGTGCACGTCGACGTGGGCTCGCGTGCGGAGGGGATCGCGGCCATCGACGGTATGCGCGCGTGGCTGGCGGTGCTGATCGCGATCAGCGCGAATTCGCCGTTCTGGTCGGGAAACGACTCGGGCTACGCGAGCTACCGCAGCATCTCATGGGGCCGCTGGCCGACCGCCGGGCCGACTGCACGCTTCGGCGACGAGCAGACCTATGACCGGATCGTGGCCGAGCTCGTCGCCGCGGGCGCGGCCGTCGACGAGGCGATGATCTACTTCGACGCCCGGCTCTCGGCCAAGTACCCGACGGTCGAGCTGCGCATCGCCGACGTCGGGCAGGAGGTCGCCGATTCAGTGCTGCTCGGCGCGCTGTGCCGAGCGCTCGTCGAGACAGCCGTGGCGGGACCGGCACGCCGACCCGCCGCTCGCCGTGCTGCGGGCGGCCGCCTGGCGCGCCGCTCGATTCGGGCTCTCCGGCGAGCTTGCTCGATGTGGTGGACGGCCGGCTGCGCGCGGCATCCGATGTGCTCGACCATCTCGTGGACGTGGTTGCGGCCCGCGCTGCGCCGGACCGGTGACGAGGACGCCGTGCGCACCGGCCTCGATCGGGTCCTTCGCCGCGGCACCGGCGCCGATCTGCAGCGGACAGATCTTGCCCGGGGCGGGCAACCGCGCGACGTCGTCGAGGCCGCCAGCGAGCGGACCGCGTCGCAATAATGAGCTGAGGGCGAACAGCGTGCGAAATCGGTGTCCCTTGTCGGACGCGTCTTCTAGGGTTCGCGGGCAACCCGCGAAAGGTGAACTCGAAAATGGCTGACGTCATCCGCGCGCGCGGACTCGTCAAGATCTACGGTGCGGCAAAGTCGAGGTTGCGCGCACTCGACGCACTCGATCTCGAGGTGCCCGAAGGAACCGTGCTCGCCGTGCTCGGGCCCAACGGCGCGGGCAAGACGACCGCGGTGCGCATCCTTACCACCCTCCTCGACGCCGACGAAGGCACCGCCGAAGTCGCCGGTTTCGACGTGCGCAAGCAGCCCGGCGAGGTCCGTGCGCGAATCGGGGTTTCCGGGCAGTACGCCGCGGTCGACGAGTACCTGACCGGGCGCGAGAACCTGAACATGGTGGCGCGGCTGTACGGGCTCTCACCGAAGGTGTCGCGCGCCCGTGCCGTCGACCTGCTCGAGCAGTTCTCGCTCACCGACGCCGGCGACCGCCCGGTCAAGACCTATTCCGGCGGAATGCGCCGGCGCCTCGACCTCGCCGGCGCACTGATCGCGAACGCGCCGGTGCTCTTTCTGGACGAACCGACCACCGGGCTCGACCCGCGCAGCCGTACCGAGATGTGGGAGGTGATCAACGGTCTCGTCCGCGCCGGCACGACCCTCATGCTCACCACGCAATACCTCGAGGAGGCCGATCGCCTCGCCAACGACATCCTGGTGATCGATCACGGGCGGGCCATCGCCCGCGGTACTGCCGACGAGCTCAAGGCTCAGGTCGGCGGTGAGCGGGTCGAGGTCGTTGTCGGGACGTCGGCCGACATCGCGCCGGCGCGCACTGTGCTCGAGAAGGTGGCGATCGGGCCGATCACCGTCGACGAGAACACCCGCCGGATCACCGCGCCGGTGCGTGGCGGTGCCGGCGTGCTCGTCGATGCGCTGCGCCAACTCGACGCGGCTGAGATCGCCGTCCTCGACGTTGCGCTGCGCCGCCCGACTCTCGACGACGTGTTCCTCACCCTCACCGGCCACGCCGCCGAGGAGCACGAACAGCCCGTGCCGCCGGGCAAGCCGAACGAGTCGAATGAGCCGAAGGAGACGGTCGGGCGATGACGGCATTCACGAAATCGTTCATCGATGGCGCCGTGGTTGCAAAGCGGAACCTGATCAAGATCAAGCGGGTTCCTGACCTGCTGGTCTTCTCGACGCTCTCGCCGATCATGTTCATCCTGCTGTTCGCCTACATCTTCGGCAGCGCGATCTCGGGGACGGGGACGTCCTATCGCGAGTTCTTGATTCCCGGGATCTTTGCGCAGACGGTGATCTTCGGAGCCACCATCACCGGTGCCGGCATGGCCGATGACATCCAGAAGGGCATCATCGATCGATTCCGGTCGCTGCCGATGTCACGGTCGGCGGTGCTGGTCGGGCGCACGACGAGCGATCTGCTCAACAACTGTCTCGTCGTCGTGATCATGTCCGTCACTGGTCTGATCATCGGGTGGCGCATCCGCGGCGGCGTGCTCGATGCGATCGAGGCGTATTTGCTGCTGCTCGCGTTCGCCTACGCGATGTCGTGGGTGATGGCCCTGGTGGGCCTGATCGTGCCGTCACCGGAGGTCGTGAACAACGCGTCGTTCATGGTGATCTTCCCGCTGACGTTCATCGCGAACACATTTGTCCCGACGACGAACTTCCCGGCAGTGCTGAAGGCGATCGCCAACTGGAACCCGGTCTCGTCGGTCACCGAGGCCGAGCGCGAGCTGTTCGGCAACACCAGTGCGACCTCGACGGTGCCGCACACCTGGCCGATGCAACATGCCGCGCTGTACACGCTGCTGTGGTCGATTGCGCTGGTCGCGGTGTTCTTGCCACTCAGCGTGCGGCGGTACAAGAAGGCCGCCGCACGCTGAGCGGTTATCGACTACTTCAGGTTCAACGTCCCGAGCAGGCCGTGTGCCTCGCCACCCGGACCGGCGCTGAACCAGACCGCGTTCGGTCCGCCGGCCGACGAGTTGCCGACCATCAGCCCCCATAGTCCGTCGATCACGATCGGGTTGCCGTTGCCACGCCGCAACGTCGCCAGCTCGTGCCCGTTCGTCGGGTTGAACACGTGGATCCGGCCGTTGCCGAAGTTGCCCGACCAGCAGGTCGGAGGAGAAGCTGCCGAACTTCTTCGGCGCGATCGCCATGCCCCATGGGGAATTCAGGTCGCCGCGGCTGGCAAAGCGGTGCAGCAGCGCTCCGTGGGTGCTGAACGTGTCGATGAAGCCGTTCCCGGCGCCGGGGACATCGTCCATGCGGGCGCTGTCCTGCTTGGCATATGCGACGAACACCCGGTTGCCGATAACTGCGACATTGAACGGCGCGAAGTGCTTCGGCAGCTTCGGGTCACGGAACTGACCCGGCGTCTGCAGCAGCTTGAACTTGCCGTTGAACACGTCGATCCGGTTGGTGTGGAAGTTTGCTGCGAGCAGGCGCGGCTTGGCTCCGTCGACGAGCGCGAGGCCCTTGTAGACCGCGTTCTTGGTGTGCGCCGTCTTGGTGGCGTTGGCGCCACCGTTCCATGCGGTGATGTCGCCGTGCTCGCCGGCGAAGATGAAGGTGGCCGGCTCGCCGGCGACCTTGAACGCGCTCGTGCCGTTGTACACCTGCCCGGTCGGTGCCCCGCCCGGCGTGCCGACCGACAGCACCTTCGAGGTCGCGCCGCCGTTCATCCCGCCGGTGTAGACGGTCGTCACGTCCGTGCCGTTGTCCGACACCCACAGCGGGCTGCTCGGACCGGCCGACAGTCCCCACGGATTCACTAGTTGAGGGTCGACGAGTGCGGCGCCTTGGTTCGGACGATCGGCGACCAGTTTGTTGACGACATAGTGGCTGACAACGCGCTTAGCGCTCGTCGCGCCCGTCGCGGTCGCCGTGACGGACAGGGTGCCGAGTACGAGGGCCGAAATGCCGGCCCCGACCCAGATGCGTTTTCCGTGCATGGTGTCTCCCGATGGCTACGTGGGGCCGCGCGCCCTGTACGCGCGTATCCCGCGGAAAACACGGAGCCGAGCGCGCCGGGGTTCAATCACATCGTTCTCGGTGGCACGGGTTGTCTGGATCGGTCGGACCTGTGCCGCGGTCAGCGGCCGGTCGCACGTTCGCTAGACTTGGGCAGTTGCCCCGGCGAGGGACGTTCGTTCAGCGCGAACTTCCGTGATCGACGCGGTGTCGTTCGTCGACGCGCGTGCGGAATCGCCCAGCGTCCGAGGCACCGCGCTGGTTGTCCGATAAGTGTCCGATAAGACTTGAGTTTCAGGAGTTCTGCTGTGTCCACCGAGGTCCGGCTTTCTGCCGAAGCACGTACCGAGTTCGGCAAGGGCGGTGCCCGCCGCACCCGTCGTGCCGGCAAGATCCCGGCCGTCATCTACGGCCACGGCGCCAGATCCGCGCCACGTCTCGCTGCCCGCCCGCGAGTTCACCAACGCGGTTCGCCACGGTGGCACCAACGTTTTGCTCTACCTCGATCTCGACGGCGAGGAGCAGCTCGCCATCCCGAAGGCGATCCAGCGGCACGCCCTCAAGGGCACCTACGACCACGTCGACCTGCTCGCGGTTCGTCTCGGCGAGAAGGTCACCATCGACGTCCCGCTGGTCGTCAGCGGCGACATCGCCCCCGGCGGCCTGCTGGACACCCAGACCAACACGGTCTCGATCGAGGCCGAGGCGACCCACCTGCCGACCGAGATCGCGGTCAGCATCGAGGGCCTGGCGATCGGCTCGCAGGTCACGGCCGGCGACCTCGTGCTGCCCGAAGGCTCCACGCTGGCCACCGACCCGTCGCACGTCATGCTGATCATCCAAGAGGCCCCGACCGAGGCCGAGATCGACGCCGAGATGGCTGAGGCCGCCGAGGAGCTCGGCATCGTCGAGGATGCTCCGGACTCCGAGGAAGGCGCCGCGGAGGGCGAGTCCGGCGACGCTCCGGCCGCTTCGTCCGAGGGCGACCAGAACTCCGGCGAGTAACCCGGCACCGCTGCTTCGCGGCCCGGGGTTGCACCGATGTCCGACGACCGTTTCCTGATCGTCGGGCTCGGCAACCCCGGGCCGCGTTATGCCGCCACCCGGCACAACATCGGCTTCGCGATCGTCGAGTCTGCTCGCGATCCGGGCCGCGGGACGATCGGCTCGCTTCAAAGCGCACCGGTCGCGCTGCGAGATCGTCGAAACGCGGATCGGCGGGTTGCCGGTTGTGCTGGCCAAGCCGATGTCGTACATGAACGAGTCCGGCGGCCCGGTGAACGCCGCGGCGCGCTTCTTCAAGGTCCCGGTCGAGCAGATCGTGGTGGCCCACGACGATCTCGACCTGGAGTTCGGGTCGCTGCGGCTCAAGCGCGGCGGCGGCGAGGGCGGCCACAACGGGCTGCGCTCGACCACCTCCGCGTTGGGCTCCAAGGAGTACGCGCGCGTCCGCTTCGGCATCGGCCGTCCACCCGGACGGCAGGACCCCGCCGACTACGTGCTGCGCGAGTTCTCCGGCGCCGAGCGCAAGGAGCTGGCGTTCCTCATCGATCGCGCCGCCGACGCCACCGAGTCGCTGGTGACCGATGGCCTGGAAGCGGCCCAGAACACCTACAACGACTGACTGTCGGGCGCGTCAGGACGCGAACAGGCCGGCCTGGCCGGTCTCGTGCGCCAGCAGCCAGCGCTTGGCCTCCAGGCCGCCGCCGTAGCCGGTCAGCGAGCCGTTCGCCCCGATCACGCGGTGGCAGGGCACCACGATCGAGATCGGGTTCTGCCCGTTCGCCAGGCCAACCGCGCGCGACGCCGTCGGCGCGCCGATCGCCTCGGCCGTCTGCCCGTAGCTGGCCGTCTCGCCGTACGGGATCTCCCGAAGCGCGGCCCACACCCGCTTCTGGAACGGCGTGCCGGTCGCGTTGAGCGGCAGGTCGAACTCGTGCCGGGTACCCGCGAAGTACTCGCCGAGCTGGCGCCGCAGGTCGTCGAAGGCAGTGTCGTCGCGCACCCACTCAGGGTTCGGGGTGACGGCGTTCTTCCCGGTCGGCAGGTACAGGCCGGTGATCCCGGTGTCGTCGCGCGTCGCGACCAAGTCGCCCAGCGGCGACACGATGTAGGTGTAACGCATCAGCTTCTCCTTCATAGCAATCATCGCTTGTCGGCCCACTGATCGGCGACCAGGTGAGCCCAGAGGTGGTAGGTGGCGTAACTGCGCCAGGGCGCCCACTCGGGACGTCCGCCGGCAAGATCGACGCCGAGATCGGCGGCCGAGCGGCGCACCACCAGATCGCCGCCGAGCAGCACGTCCGGATCGGACATCGTCCGCATCCGCAGGTAGTCGGCCGTCCACGGCCCGATGCCGGGCATCGCCAGCAATGCCGCGCGCGACGTCATCGCGATCGGCACCAGGGTCGAGCTCGAGCGCTCCGCTCGCCGCTGCGGTCGCCAGCGCGTTGACGGTTCGTCCGCGTGCGCGCGGCATCGGCAGCGCCGCCGGGTCGATCGACGCCAGTCCGATCGGCGGCCGGGAAGTGCGCCACGGCTCGCCCTCGAAGGCGACCTCGCCGTGCTCGGCGACGATCCGGCCGAGCACGGTGCGTGCCCCGCTCACCGAGATCTGCTGGCCGACGACCGTCCGCACGGCAGTCTCGAAGCCGTCGACCGCGCCCGGCGAGCGCAGGCCCGGCCGTTTGAGGACGAGCGGGGCCAGGCCCGGATCGGTGCCGAGCGCGGTGTCCACCGCGACCGGGTCGGCGTCGAGATCGAGCAGCCGGCGGACCCGAGCCACGACCGTGACCAGATCGCGGGTGTCGTGCAACCGCACCCGGCAGCTGACCGCGCCGTCACCGGGAGTCATCGCGACCAGTGCCGGGCCACCGGGCGCCGACAGGATCCGTGTGAACGTCGCCGTCGGCGTAGCTTTCGAGCCCGGGGACGGCGTGCGCGCCGAGGAAGTCGAGCGTCCAGGACAGGTCGATCGGCTCGCGGTAGGGCAGCCGCAGCGTGATCACGCCCGGTTCGGGCGCCTTCCCGCGACGCCGCGCGGCGCGCAGCGCCGATGGCGTGCCGGCGAAGACTTCCTGGATCGTGTCGTTGTACTGGCGCACGCTCGAGAAACCGGCGGCGAAGGCCACGTCGGTGACCGGCAGATCGGTGGTCTCGAGCAGCGATGCGCGCGGTCTGCGCCCGCTGCGAGCGGGCCAGCGCGAGCGGCCCGGCGCCGACCTCCGCCGTGAGCGCGCGGTGGATCTGCCGCTCGGAGTACCCGAGCCGGCGGCGCCAGTCCCGGCACGCCCTCGCGATCGATCACGCCGTCGCCGATCAGGCGCAATGCGCGGCCGACGAGGTCGCCGCGGACGTTCCACTCGGGCGAGCCGGGCGAGGCGTCCGGACGGCACCGCTTGCACGCGCGGTAGCCGGCCCGCTGGGCCGCCGCGGCGCTGGGGTGGAAGCTGACGTTGCCGGGCTTGGGCGTGATCGCCGGGCAGGACGGCCGGCAGTAGATGCCGGTGGTGCGCACCGCGGTGAAGAACCAGCCGTCGAAGCGGCTGTCGCGGCCCTGCACCGCGCGGTAGCAAACATCGAACTCGGGAAGGATCACGCACCAATAGTGCCGCGCGGCTCCGACAACGACTGGCGGTTTTCAGACATCACCATCCGGCTGGTCTTGGCCTCCCTGCAGGGAGTTTTGCGGCGTGTCGCCCTGCAGCGGGGCCAAGAGGGTCAGCCGGTGTTGCGCAGGCCGGCGGCTACTCCGTTGATGGTGAGCAGCAGGGCGCGGCGCAACTCGGGGCTGACCGCCGACTCGTCCGCGCGCACCCGGCGCAGCAATTCCACCTGCAGGTACGAGATCGGATCCAGATAGGCGTCGCGGACGGAGAACGTGCGCTGCAGCAACGGCGAATTGTCGAGCAGTGCCGACTCGCCGGTGATGCGCAGTACCTCTTCGACCGTGCGCTCGTGCTCGGCGCGGACGACGTCGAACAGCCGCTGCAACCGGTCGGGGACGAGCGAGGACACGTAGTGCGCGGCCACGTCGAGATCGGTCTTGGCCAGCGTCATCTCGACATTGGAGATGAACGTGCGGAAGAAGTGCCACTCGCTGTGCATCTCAGCGAGGACGTCCGAATGCCCTGCCGCACGCGCCGCCGCAAGACCGGACCCGACGCCGAACCAGCCCGGGACGATCTGGCGCGACTGCGTCCACCCGAACACCCACGGGATCGCGCGAAGTCCGTCGATGCCGCCGCCCGACGAGGGGCGGCGCGACGGCCGCGAGCCGATGTTCAGCGAGCCCAACTGCTCGACCGGCGTCGACGCGATGAAGTAGTCGGGCAGGTCCGCGTCGTCGATCAGCGCGCGGTACGCGGCGAACGCAGCATCGGACACGCGGTCCATGCACTCGTCCCAACGATCCAGTTGCGCGCCGCTCTGCCGCGGCGCCTTGTGCAGGACGGACGCCTGCAGCACCGCGGCGACCGTCAGCTCGAGGTTCTCGCGAGCAAGTTCGGGCAGCGCGTACTTGTCGGAGATCACCTCGCCCTGCTCGGTGAACTTGATCTCGCCGTCGAGCACGCCCCACGGCTGGGCGAGGATCGAGTCGTACGTCGGCCCGCCGCCGCGTCCGACCGTCCCGCCGCGGCCGTGGAACAGCCGCAGCCGCACGCCGTGCCGCGCGGCGATGTCGCGCAACGTGCGCTGGGTCTTGTGGATCTCCCATTGGGACGTGGTGATGCCGGCCTCCTTGTTCGAGTCGGAGTAGCCGAGCATCACCTCCTGCACGTCGCCGCGCAGCTTCACGATCAGCCGGTACGTCGGGTCGGACAGCAGGTCGCTGATCACCTCGCCCGAGCGCCGCAGCTCGTCCACCGTCTCGAGCAGCGGGACGAAGCCGATGCGCGCGAACGGTTGCCGCATGCCGTCCGGTCCCGCGCCGTGAACGTCGACCAGCCCGGCTTCGCGCGCGAGCACCGCGGCAGCGAGCACGTCGTCGGCGCCGCGCGTCATCGACACGATGTAGCTCTCGATGACCTCCGGCCCGTAGGTCTCGATCGCCTCGCGGATCTCGGTGAACACCGCGAACGTCTTAGCGCCGGCGTCGTCCAGCGGCGGGGGAGTGCTGGCGAGCGGACGGCGTGACGCGAGCTCCTTGGACAGCAGCCGCATCCGGTAGTCGCGCGGCACGTCGGCGTAGAGCCAGGTCTCTTCGACGAGCCGGTCGACGAGCTGGCCGACCGCGTGGTGGTGCGCGTCGGCGTGCTCGCGCACGTCCATCGTCGCGAGGTGCAACCCGAACACGCTGACCGTGCGCTCGACCGTCGCGAGCAGGCCGTCGGCGATCAGCGCGCCGGCGTTCGCGCGCAACGACTCGCCGATCAGTGCGAGTTCGGCGAGCAGCTGTGCGGTGCCGAGGTAGTCGCGCCCCGGCACGTGCGGTGTGCCGTCGTCGACGCGCCGCCGGGTGTTGGTGATCTTCGCGTTGATGCAGGTCAGCTTGAGCCGGTACGGCTCGGTCGCGTTGAGCCGGATCAGCCGCGGATCGATGTCGAGGACGGCGAGATCGGCTTCGATCGACCCGCTCAGTTCGGGCGTCGCCTGCACGACGGTCGTGGACGACGAGAGCTCGGCGATGAGCGTGTCGAGGGCGCGCGTGATCGCTCGCGCGGCCACGTGATGTTGCATGCGCAGCACGTCGCGGGTCACCGCAGCGGTCACGTTCGGATTGCCGTCGCGGTCACCGCCGATCCATGTGCCGAACGTGAGTGGGCGCGCTCCGGCGGCGAACCGCGCACCATGCGTGGCCAGCTCGGCGGCCAGATCGCTGCTGAACTCCGGCAGCGTCTCGTCGACCAGGTCCTGCAGGTAGTAGACGACGTTGCGGGCCTCGTCGAGCGGGGTCGGCTTGTTCTGGCGCAGCTCGTCGGTCTGCCAGATGAGGTCGATGACCTCGGCCAGTTCGCGATCCTGCCGAGCACGCGCACCGGTCTCGGCAGCGGTGGCAACGGCGAGGACGTCGGCGACGCGACGCAGCTTGGTCAGGATCGATCGCCGGCTCGCCTCGGTCGGGTGCGCGGTGAACACCGGACGAACGGCAAGTTGCTCGATCGCTGCCGTCAGCGCGTCCGCGCCCTTCTCTGCGGCAACCGCGGCGACGGAGCGGGCCAGCCAGCCGGCATCGGCCGGGCGGTCGCGCAGGCTGCGCACCCGGTGCACCTGCTCGGCGACGTTGGCCAGGTGGAAGTAGTCGGAGAACGCCCGCACGAGAACCGCGGCGGTGTCGTTCGGTACGTCCGCGAGCAGTTCCTGCACCGCCTTGCGGGTGTCGTCGCCGCCGTCCTCCTTGCTCTGTTTGGTGAGCGTGCGGACCCGCTCGACAAGGTCCAACGCGTCCTGGCCCTGCTGGCGGACCAGCGACTCGCCGAGCAGCGCGGCGACCCGGCGCACGTCAGCGCGCAGTTCCGCGTCGTCGGCCGCGGTGCCGGTGATCGCGTCCTCGGGCTGGTCGAGGGGGGCGTCGCTGAAGACTCGTGAGCTGGCATGCACGTGTCCATCCTCGCGCACACCCCAGAACCACCGTCACCCGTCGGCGGCGACCAAAACGCTCAGAAGCGGTCCGGTGTGTCGAGAATGCGGTACTCGGTCGAGGCGGGCGGACCGGTCACGCCGACGTCGCCCATGACCGTACGGATGTCTTGCTGCGCGGCGAAGAACGCGTCGAAGGACGCTTTGCTGTCCCACTCGTCGATGACCATCAGGTTGCCGTCGGGGCCTTCGACGAACATGTGGTGCAGCGCGCCCTTGCTCCTACCGTCGGCCGATATCTGCTCGAGCGTTGCGCCGTGCTTGTCGAGCACAGCCTCCAAGTTGGCGGCCTGCGCCGAGAACGTGGTGATGACGACGACGCTCATTCGAACCTCCGCATAGTGCGACCGTCCGCCCCGTGGTGGACGAGGGCAATTGGAGTCTCGCTGGGGTGCGGGTGTCAATGGACAAACGGGGCGTCCGTGGCGCGCCGGTAGGGTCGAATTCATGCGAGTCTTGGTGACAGGCGGAGCCGGCTACATCGGCAGTGTGGTCGCGGCGCAGTTGCTCGCCGATGGGAACGAGGTTGTCGTCGTCGACGATCTGTCCACCGGGCATGCCGACGCGGTGCCGGCCGGTGCGGAGTTCCATGAGCTGCCGATCACCGCGCTCGACGGCCGGCTCGGTGATTGGAAGATCGACGCCTGCGTGCACTTCGCCGCAAAGTCGCTCGTCGGCGAATCCACCGTCGAGCCGGCGCTGTACTGGCGCAACAACGTTGCCGGCACGCTCGCGTTGCTGGATTCGCTGCGCGCGTACGGAGTGGAACGGATCGTGTTCTCGTCGTCGGCGGCTACCTACGGCGATCACGAGGAACAACCGATCCGCGAGAAGGCCGCCACGCAACCGACGAACCCGTACGGCGCCACCAAGCTTGCGGTCGACATGGCGCTCACGAACTACGCGGCCGCCTACGGCCTGGCTGCAGTGAGCCTGCGCTACTTCAACGTCGCCGGCGCGCTGCACACCGCCGACAGCCTCGCCTTCGGTGAGCGACACTCGCCCGAGACCCATCTGATCCCGAACGCGCTGCGCGCCGCGCGCACGCAGACCGAGTTCAACCTCTACGGCACCGACTACCCGACACCGGACGGCACCTGCGTTCGCGACTACATCCACGTCGTCGATCTCGGCGAGGCGCACCTGAAGGCGATCGAGGTCGCCGAGCCGGGTAGGCACCACATCATCAATCTCGGCAGCGGGCGCGGGTACTCGAACCGCGAGGTGCTGCGCACGGTCGGTGAGGTGACCGGGCTCGACGTGCCGGTCATCGAGGCGCCGCGGCGCGCCGGCGACCCGGCCATCCTGGTCGCCTCCAACGACCAGGCGCTGACCTTCCTGAGCTGGACGCCCACCCGCGATCTCTCGCAAATGGTCAGCGACGCGTGGGATTTCGAGCAACTTCGCGACGGCTGAGCCCGCAATTTCTGGGATGCATCAGCGCGTAGGCTGGTAGCTATCCCCCTCCCGCGCCGGTTGGGGGACGTTCGTGCTGCCCCGAAAGGCCTTATCTCCGTGTCGCTGTCCGGCCTGCTCACCGCCGCTCTGCCTGATCCCGCACTCACCGCATTCGTCGATGACGTCGGCGCTGCGACGCTCACCATCACCGCTCCGAGCGCGGTCCAGCCGTTCGCGATCGCCGCGACGGCGCGCACCGGACGCGTCGTCCTCGCCGTCACCAGCACCGGCCGCGAGGCCGAGGATCTGGTCGCCGCGCTCGGCTGCCTGCTGCCCGCCGACCAGGTCGCGCTCTACCCCGGTTGGGAAACGCTGCCGCACGAGCGGCTCAGCCCGCGTGCCGACACCGTCGGGCAGCGGCTGGCCGTGCTGCGCCGGCTCGCCCACCCGACCGCCGACGACCCGGCCACCGGCCCGCTCAGTGTCGTCGTGGCGCCGATCCGCTCCGTGCTGCAGCCGCAGGTGCCCGGGCTCGGGCAACTGACGCCGGTCGCGATGAACGCGGGGGACGAACGCGAGCTCACCGCGACGGTCACCGATCTTGTCAACGCCGGCTACACGCGCACCGACCTGGTCGAGAGCCGCGGCGACTTCGCAGTGCGCGGCGGCATCCTCGACGTCTTCCCGCCGACCGAGGAGCATCCGCTGCGCGTCGAGTTCTGGGGCGACGAGATCGAGGAGGTGCGCTACTTCCGCGTTGCCGACCAGCGCTCGCTCGAGGTCGCCCCGCACGGGCTGTGGGCACCGCCGTGCCGCGAGATGTTGCTCACCGACGACGTCCAGGCGCGCGCGAAGGCGCTACTCACGCAATTCCCGGAACTGTCCGATCTGCTCGACCCGATCAGCCGCGGTGAGGCCGTCGAGGGCATGGAGTCGCTCGCGCCCGTCCTCGTGGACGAGCTGACGCTGGTGCTGCGCGAATTGCCGGCGGGCGCCCAGGTCGTGCTGTGCGATCCGGAGCGGGTGCGTACCCGCGCCGCCGATCTCGTCCGGACGTCGGAGGAATTCCTCGAGGCGTCGTGGGCTGCGGCGGCCGGTGGCGGCAAGGCACCGGTCGACCTCGCGGCCGCGTCGCTGCGTGACCTCGACGACGTGGAAGCCGAGGCGGAGCGGCTCGGCATGCCGTGGTGGGGCATCACCGCGTTCACGTCCGAGGACAACACCGCGAGCCACTTCGAGGAGTCGCCCACCTACCGGGGCGACATCGAGGCTGCGATAGCCGATCTCAAGGCATGGGCACGCGACGGTTGGCGGGTCGCGCTCGTCTTCGACGGGCACGGCTCGGCCCAACGCGCCGCCGAGCGGCTCGCCGCCGCGGAGGTGCCCGCGCGACTGGTTGCCGAACCGACCGTCGAACCGGGCGTGGTCGACGTGACGACCGGACGGCTCGGCGGCGGCATCGTCGCACCCGAACTGAAGATCGCGTACCTGACCGAAGCCGACCTCACCGGGCAGCGCGGTTCCCTCACCAAGGACACCAGTCGCATGCCGTCGCGGCGACGCAACGCGATCGACCCGATCACGTTGAAGTCCGGCGACTACGTGGTGCACGAGCAGCACGGCGTCGGCAAGTACGTCGAGATGGTGCGCCGCACCATCAACGGTGGCGAGCGCGAGTACCTGATCATCGAGTACGCCCCGTCGAAGCGTGGCCAGCCCGGCGACCGGCTGTTCGTCCCGACCGATTCGCTCGACCAGGTCACCAAGTACGTCGGCGGCGAGTCACCGTCGCTGTCGCGTCTGGGCGGCGCCGATTGGGCGAGGACGAAGGGACGTGCTCGCAAGGCGGTCAAGGAGATCGCTGCGCAACTCATCCGGCTCTACAGCGCGCGGATGGCAACGAAGGGCCATGCGTTCTCGCCGGACACGCCGTGGCAGCGCGAGCTCGAGGACGCCTTCGCCTATGTCGAGACGCCGGACCAGCTCGGTGCCATCGACGAGGTCAAGGCCGACATGGAGAAAGAGATCCCGATGGACCGCGTCATCTGCGGTGACGTCGGCTACGGCAAGACCGAGGTCGCGGTGCGCGCCGCGTTCAAGGCGGTGCAGGACGGCAAGCAGGTCGCCGTCCTGGTCCCGACGACACTGCTGGCGCACCAGCACATCCAGACCTTCTCCGAGCGGATGGCGCAGTTCCCGGTCACCATCAAGGAGCTGTCACGGTTCACGCCGGCCTCCGATGTGGACGCAGTCGGGCAGGGCATCGTCGACGGCTCGATCGACATCGTCATCGGTACCCATCGGCTGTTGCAGCAGACCGTTCGGTTCAAGGATCTCGGCCTCGTGATCGTCGACGAGGAGCAGCGGTTCGGCGTCGAGCACAAGGAATACCTCAAGGGCCTGCGCACAGCTGTCGACGTGCTGACGATGTCGGCCACGCCGATCCCGCGCACGCTCGAGATGTCGCTCACGGGGATCCGTGAGATGACGACGATCCTCACCCCGCCCGAGGAGCGGCACCCGATCCTCACCTTCGTGGGCGCGTACGACCAGCGCCAGATCGGCGCGGCGATCCGCCGCGAGCTGCTGCGCGACGGGCAGATCTTCTACATCCACAACCGCGTCGAGTCGATCAACCGCGCGGCGGCCAAGCTCGCCGAGATCGTGCCTGAGGCGCGCATCGCCGTCGCGCACGGGCAGATGGGCGAGTCGGCGCTCGAGCAGGTCATGATCGGGTTCTGGGAGAAGCAGCTACGACGTGCTCGTCGCGACCACGATCGTGGAATCCGGGCTGGACATCCCGAACGCCAACACCCTCATCGTCGACCGGGCCGACATGTTCGGCCTGTCCCAGCTGCACCAGCTGCGGGGACGGGTCGGCCGCGCGCGCGAGCGCGGGTATGCCTACTTCACCTACCCGCCCGAGCGGCCACTGACCGAGACGGCCTACGACAGGCTGGCGACCATCGCACAGCACACCGAGATGGGTGCGGGCATGGCCGTCGCGTTGAAGGATCTGGAGATCCGCGGGTCGGGCAACCTGCTCGGCGGCGAGCAGTCCGGGCACATCGCGGGCGTCGGGTTCGACCTCTACGTGCGGCTGGTCGGTGAGGCCGTCGCCGACTTCCGCGGCGAGGGCCCGGAAGAGACTGCAGAGGTGAAGGTCGACCTGCCGGTCGACGCGAACCTGCCGGTCGAGTACCTGCCCGGCGAGCGGCTGCGCCTCGAGGCCTACCGCGCGCTCGCCTCGGCCACGACCGACGAGGCCGTCGATGCGGTACGTGCCGAACTCATCGACCGCTACGGACCGATCCCGCCCCCTGTCGAGAACCTGCTTGCGGTGGCTCGGTTCAAGGTGCTGTGCCGGCGCTACGGGATCACCGAGGTGTCGTTGCAGGGCACGAGCGTGCGGTTCACCCCGCTCGAGCTGGCCGAGTCGGCACAGCTACGCCTGCAGCGGCTCTACGACAAGGCGCACTACAAGCAGGCGGTGTCGACGGTGTCCGTCCCCCGTCCCAAGGGCGTACGTCAAGCCGGACGGGTCGTTCGCCGAGGTGAAGTTCGGTGGCGAGCCGCTACGCGACGTTGCGTTGCTCGCGTGGTGCGCACAAGTGCTCGCCCAGCTGACCGGCAAGTGACTACGGACGCTTCGACTTCGGCAGCGACGCCACCACGAGGTCGTACGAGTCGTCGACGAGTTCGTGCATGTCATCGATGTCCGGTGCGCCGGCGCCTTCGAGCACGACCTGGTTCCACAGCTGCTTGTTGAGGTAGGCGGCCGGCCCGACGTGCTCCGGGAAGCGCTGGCGCCATTCCGCGACCGCCTCGCGGGAGTTCTTCACCGTGATCGCAACAGGCTCTCCGCCATAGAAGCAGAAGATCTTGTCGCCGACCTTGGCCACGGTGTGGCCCTCGCCCCACGGGCTGTCCAGCCAGGCACCCGGCTTGGTCAGGCAGTAGTCGACGATGTCCTTGCCGCGCATGCTGAGCAACCTAGCGCCGGGCCGGATCGGGCCGCATGAGATTCTGGACGGCGTGAGATTCCGCCGCACGCTGACCGCCGTCTCGCTCGCTGCGCTGGCCATGACCGGGCTGAGCGCGTGCCAGACCAAGATCGGCCTCGCCGCATCGGCGTCGGGCCACCGGCTGTCCGACTCCGACCTGGCGAAGTACATCAAGCCCGGCGCGGCGCCGTACACGGACCAGAGCAGCGGGGCCAAGATCACGCCGAAGCTGTACGCGCTGGAGAACTGGGTCGACGACCAGCTTTTCGCCGACACGGTGACCAAGAACGGCGGGGCGCCGACCACGCAGGACTTGACCGCGGCCAAGTCGGCGGTGCTGGGCAGCCGGACCGCCGACGACTACTCGAAGTTCTACGGCGGCCTCGGCTACACCAACGCGTTCTCCGACCTGATCATCAACCAGAGTTCGATGCTCGTGATCCTGGTAGAGCGGCTCGGCAAGGTGAGCGCCACGGATGCCATCAAGATCCTGCAGGGCGGCCAGGCCGGCTCGACCCTGCTGAAGGCGGTGGCCGCCACCAAGCCGCAGGTGACGATCAGCCCGCGCTACGGCGCGTGGGACCCCGCGCACCTGAACCTGTCGGTCGACCCGGCAGCTGGCACGCCCGGCTTCGTCACCTTCCCGGGCTCGAGCCAGGGCGGCAACCTGCCCTCGCCCGCGGCCTGAGTTCGGTGCCCTCGCAGCTCGAGCGCGCCGTAGCCGTCATGGATCGGCTGCGCTCCCCGGGTGGTTGCCCGTGGGACGCCGAGCAGACGCACGAGACGCTCGCGCGGTACCTGGTCGAAGAGACCTATGAGGTGCTCGAAGCGATCGAGACGGGGGATCGCGCGCTGTTGCGCGAGGAGCTCGGCGATCTGCTGCTGCAGGTGCTCTTCCACGCCCGGCTCGCCGAGGAGGAGGCCGATCCGTACTCGATCGAGGACGTCGCCGGCGACCTCGTCGACAAGCTGATCCGGCGTCACCCGCACGTGTTCGCGGCCGGTACGGCGTCTGATGCGGCCGCGGTCAACGAGAACTGGGAGCGGCAGAAGATCGCCGAGAAGGGCCGCACGTCCGCGCTGGACGGCGTCCCGCTGGGGCAGCCGGCCCTGGCGCTGGCGGCCAAGCTGGTCGCGCGCGCCGAGCGGGCCGGCCTCGACGTCGGGCCCGGCTCGGACGACGAGATCGGCGAGCGGCTCTTCGCAGTCGTGCGCGACGCGGTTGCTGCCGGGGTGGATCCGGAGGGCGCGCTGCGCCGCACTACCCGCGCCTACCGCGCCGCGATCGTTTCCGCCGAACAGAACTGATCGGCGGAACTCGACAACCACGGCATCGCCGGCGGCATCTCCCGCCCGGGTTGATCAACAAGCTAGGAGCATCACTCCTGGCGTGTGCCGAGCACATTGGTCAACCGAGTCCGTCACCGACCGAGCATCACTGGTGCGCTCGGGCACCGCGGACCTCCCGAGAGCATCACTGATGCCGACCGCGAGTGTGTTCACCGGAGCACACCGACCATCGCGACACTGTGGACGCGGCGGTTTCACGGCATCCGGGCAATAACGACGCGTCACCGAGGAACGGACCGCCGAAGGGCGCTGACGAAACTGGACGGCGGGGCGGACGGGACCGGCGGGCATCCCGGATAGGGTGGCAAGCGATTGCGCCCGTCCGTCGGAAGGACCCACCAGTGGCCAGCATCGAGGCCGTCGGGGCCCGCGAGATCCTCGACTCGCGCGGCAACCCCACCGTCGAGGTCGAGATCGCACTCGACGACGGCACGCTCAGCCGCGCGGCCGTCCCGAGCGGCGCGTCGACCGGGCGGTTCGAGGCGGTCGAGCTTCGCGACGGTGGCGATCGCTACGGCGGCAAGGGCGTACGCAACGCGGTCAACGCCGTGCTCGACACCATCGGCCCCGAGCTCGTCGGCTTCGAGGCCAGCGAGCAACGCCTGATCGACCAGGCGCTGCGCGATCTTGACGCCACGCCGGACAAGTCCCGGCTCGGTGCCAACGCGATCCTCGGCGTCTCGCTGGCCGTCGCCAAGGCGGCTGCGAGCAGCGCCGACCTGCCGCTGTTCCGCTACCTCGGCGGACCGAACGGCTACCTGCTGCCCGTCCCGATGTTCAACATCCTCAACGGTGGAGCGCACGCCGATTCCAACGTCGACGTCCAGGAATTCATGATCGCGCCCATCGGCGCACCCACCTTCGCCGAAGCGCTGCGCAGCGGCGCCGAGGTCTACCACGCCCTGAAGTCGGTCCTCAAGCGCAAGGGACTGGCCACCGGGCTGGGCGACGAAGGCGGCTTCGCCCCGAGCCTCGACTCGAACCGTGCCGCGCTCGACCTGATCGTCGAGGCGATCGGCGAGGCGGGCATGACCGCCGGGGTCGACATCGCGCTGGCCCTCGACGTCGCGGCGTCGGAATTCTTCAACGATGGGTCCTACACCTTCGAGGGTGCCGCGAAGAGTTCAGCAGAATTGATCGACTACTACGTGAGCCTCGTCGACGGTTACCCGATCGTGTCGGTCGAAGACCCGTTGGACGAAGAGGATTGGGACGGCTGGGTTGCCCTCACCGAGCAGCTCGACGACAAGGTGCAGATCGTCGGTGACGACCTTTTCGTCACCAACCCCGAGCGGCTCGGGCGTGGCATCGAAGTCGGCGCCGCGAACGCGCTGCTGGTCAAGGTCAACCAGATCGGCACGCTCACCGAGACCTTCGACGCGGTCGATCTCGCGCACCGGCACGGCTACCGCTGCATGATGAGCCACCGCTCCGGCGAGACGGAGGACACCACGATCGCCGATCTCGCCGTGGCGACCAACTGCGGCCAGATCAAGACCGGCGCGCCGGCGCGTAGCGAGCGCGTCGCCAAGTACAACCAGCTGATGCGGATCGAAGAGGAACTCGACGACGCCGCGCGCTACGCGGGCGCCGCTGCCTTCCCCCGATTCGCGCCTGGCGCCGAGTAGATGCCAACGTCCCCGCGTAGACCACGCCGCGCCATCACTGGGCGGGCGATCGTTCTCGGCACGCTCGTCGTGCTACTGCTGGTGTTGCTCGCCTCGCCGCTGAACCGGTACTTCGCGAGCCGCAGCGCACTCAACAGTGCCGCGCAGCAGCTGCAGAGCGACAAGTACCAGCTCGGCGAGTTGAAGAAGCAGATCGCGCAGTGGTCCGACCCGGGATACATCGAGCGCCAAGCGCGTACCCGGCTGCAGTACGCGATGCCCGGCGACACCACCTACATCGTTGTCGACCACGGTCAGGCAAACGAGATCGCCAGGACAGCCGGTACCCCTCGGCGCACCCAAACCGGCACCACGTGGAACGCCAAGCTCTGGGACAGCATCGCCCGCGCCGACGCCACGAAGTGACCGTCTCGGCCGACGACCGCGCAACCGTGGGCCGACAGCTCGGCCGCGAACCGCGGGCGATCCGGTCGGTTGCGCATCGCTGCCCGTGCGGCAACCCCGATGTCGTCGAGACTTCGCCGCGGCTGCCGAACGGCACCCCGTTCCCGACGCTGTACTACCTGACCTGCCCGCGCGCAGCATCGGCGATCGGGCGGCTCGAGGCGTCCGGGCTGATGAGCGAGATGACCGAGCGGCTCAAGTCGGACGAGGCGCTGGCCCGCGCGTATCGCGCGGCGCACGAGGCCTACCTCGCCCGGCGCGAGCAGATCGGGCAGGTCACCGAGATCGCCGGCATCAGCGCGGGCGGGATGCCGAACCGGGTGAAATGCCTGCACGTCCTGGTCGGGCACTCGCTGGCCGTTGGACGTGGCGTCAACCCGCTCGGTGACGAAGCGCTCGACCTTCTCGAACCGTGGTGGACCACCGGCCCGTGCGTCCCGGTCGTTGAACCGCAATGCGAGTAGCCGCGATCGACTGCGGTACGAACTCCGTGCGCCTGCTCGTGCTGGCCGACGACGGGACGCGACGTCCATCGCGAGATGCGCATCGTCCGGCTGGGCCAGGATGTCGACCGCACGGGTGTGCTCGCGCCCGAGGCGATCGAGCGCACCCGCGTGGCGCTCGCCGACTACGCCACGATCATCGATCGCCTCGACGTGCAGCGCACCCGGATGGTCGCGACCAGTGCCACCCGCGACGCGGCCAACCGGGCCGACTTCGTGGCGATGGTCCGGGCAACGCTCGGTGTCGAGCCGGAGGTCGTGAGCGGCGACGAGGAGGCCGCGCTGTCGTTCGCCGGGTCGGTCGGAACGATCGCCGGGCTGACTGGACCGGTGCTGCTTGTCGATCTCGGCGGCGGCTCGACCGAACTCGTCGTGGGCTCGGCGGACGGCCCCGGCGGGCTGCGCGCGCGCAGCATGGACGTGGGCTCGGTACGCATGACCGAGCGGCACCTGCACGATGACCCGCCCACGCCCGCTCAGATCGAGGCCGTCGTCGCCGATGTGACCGCCGCGCTGAACCGTGCTCGTCGTGATGTTCCGCTGCACGAGGCGCACACGATCGTCGGCGTCGCCGGCACGGTGACGACCCTCGCGGCAATCGTGCTCGGCCTGGCCCGCTACGACTCCGCTGCGATCCACGGCAGCCGCCTCACCGCCGACCAGATCGCCGAGGTCACCGACCGGCTCACGCACATGGACCACGCCGAGCGGTCCGCGGTGACGGTCATCCATCCCGGCCGGGTCGACGTGATCACCGCAGGCGCCATCATCCTGCGCACAATCGTCCAGCAGACCGGTACAGACACGGTTATTGCCTGCGAACACGACATCCTGGACGGAATTGCCCGTTCAATCGCGTGATTTAGGCTGTCCCGCCTATGGATCTTGCGATGCGGCTGCTCGGTCCGCTCGAGGCCGACGTTTCGGGAGCGCCCGCCGATCTCGGCGGGCCGCGGCAGCGTGCCGTGCTCGCCATGCTGCTCATCGCGCGCGGCGCTGTCGTCTCGGTCGATCGGCTCATCGACGACCTCTGGCACGGTGAGCCGCCGCCACGGGCGACCGGCGGCCTGCAGGTCTACGTGTCCAACCTGCGCCGGACGCTGGAGCCCAACCGCGCGCCACGCACGCCCGCCACGCGTGCTGGTCAGCGCGCCGCCGGGTTACGCGGTGCGCGTCGACGAGTCGGCGGTCGACGCGTGGCGCTTCGAACAGCTCGTGCGTGGCGCCACTGACCTGGACGCAGCCACTGCCGCAGCCGCGCTGGAGGAAGCGCTCGACCTGTGGCGTGGTGACGCGTTGGCCGAGTTCGCGGCCGAGCCGTGGGCCGCCCCTGAAGCGGCCAGGTTGGACGAGCTGCGCCTGGTCGCCCGCGAGCGCTTGGTGGACGCCTGGGTGCGGTCCGGTCGCAGCGCTGAGGCGGTGCCCGAGGCCGAGACGCTGGTCCGCGATGTCCCGCTGCGCGAGGACGGCTGGCGGCTGCTCGCGCTGAGCCAGTACCTGGGCGGCCGGCAGGGCGACGCGCTGGCGACACTGCGCCGGGCGCGGCACGTGCTGTCCGAGGAGCTGGGCATCGATCCCGGGCCCAGGTTGGCCCAGCTGGAGCAGGACATCCTCGCCCAGTCGGTCGAGCTGACGCCCGCGCCCGAACCGGTCCGCCCCCGTCCGGCCGCTGTCGTGCCAGCGCCGCCGCCACCCGTCGCCGAGCCGGCACGCAACTTCGTCGGCCGCGCAGCCGAACGCGACGCGCTGCTGGCCGCAGCCGATGCCGCTGCGCCGGGGACGGCCGCGGTGGCCGTGGTCGCCGGCGAGGCCGGCGGCGGCAAGTCCGCCCTGCTCGGCCAGTTGCGGGCCGACCTGCTGGCCGCCGGCTGGCGGGTGACGGTCGGCCGGTGCCCGGAGGACGAAGGGGCGCCACCCAACCGGCCGTGGGCCGAGGTGGTGCGCGCGCTCGCGACCGAGATCGACCCGGGCCGGTTCGGCACCCCGCTGCAAGGCCTCCTTTCCGACGATGCCCCTGCGGACAGCTCAGATGCGTTGCTGGGCCGGTTCCGCCTGCACCGAGCGGTGCGCGACTGGCTATCGTCGCTGACCGATCGGCCGCTCGCGGTCCTGTTCGACGACGTGCACCGTGCCGACGGCGAGACGCGCGCGCTGCTCGCCAGCGTGCTCGACCAGGGCCTGGCCAACCGCACCCTGTTCGTGCTGGCCTACCGTCCCGAATCAGGCGCTGATCTGGACGAGCTGCGCGCAACGGTGGCGCGGTACAACCCGACCCGCGTGCGCCTGACCGGTCTCGCCGGTGACGAGGTCGCCGAGCTGATCGAGACGGTCACCGGCAGCGCGCCCGATCCGTCTCTGGTCACCGCACTCGCCGCCCGCACCGACGGCAATCCGTTCTACCTGAAGGAGAGCGCTCGCCTGCTCGTCAGCGAAGGCGAGCTCGTTGCGAAGTCGCAAGTGCCCGAAGGCGTTGCCGACGTGCTGCGCCGCCGGCTGGCTCGGCTGCCCGAGGAGTCGGTGTCGGTGCTCCGCCTCGCCTCGGTGATCGGGCGCGACGTCGACGTGGCGCTGCTGATCCGAGCTGCCGAGGTCGACGAGGACACCGTGCTGGAAGCACTCGAAGCCGGCCTGATCAGCGACCTGCTGGTCGAACCCGGACCGGGTGCGGTTCGCTTCTCGCACCTGCTCGTCCGCGAGACGCTGTACGCAGGCGTGCCGAACCTGCGCCGGGTGCGGTGGCACGCGCGGGTCGCGAATGCGGTGGCCGAGCTGTACCCCGGCGATCTGACCGCACTGGCGCACCATGCAGCGCGAGCCGCCACGGCGGCCACCGCAGCCGACGCCGCCCGGCACTGCGTCGCCGCTGCCGAACTCGCCCGCGCCCGCTATGCGTATGACCTCGAGGCCGAGCTCTATCTCGACGCGCAGAAATGCCTCGAGCTGGTGCCCGAGGCCGACGAGCGTGCGCTGGTCGAAGTGATGACGCGGCGGGTGCCGGCTCTGATCCGTGCGGGCGCAACCAACACGGCAACCCGAGTGCGGGCCGATGCGGTCGCGGTGGCGACGCGTGTCGGCGATCCGGGGTTGCTCGCCGATGCGATCTGCGCAGGCACGGTCGCCGAACTGCGTGGCACGTTGCGGCAGTACGGCGAAAGCGATCAAGCGATGATCACCTTGATCGAGCAGGTGCTCAAGAACGACACGCTCGACGATGTCCGCAGGTGCCGGCTGCTGATCACGCTCGTCCGGGAGACCAGCAGCGTGGACGACCCGCGATGCGAACCGGCGATCGATGCCTCGCTGGAACTTGCGCGTGAGCTCGATGATCCGGTGCTGATCGGGATCGCGCTGACGAGTGCGAGCGAGGAGTTCCCGGCCGACATCCGACCGGACCGCCGAAACGAGATCCGTGCCGAACTCGCCACGATAGGCGCGAAGTACGGCTTGCCGGTGCACATGGTGGCAGCGCACATCCTCGCGGTGAACGCGGCCGGGGCCGAGCTGGATCTGGCCGAGGCCCGGCGGCACATCGCGACGGTGCGCGAGCTGTCGCGGACCTACGAGCTGCGCCAGGCGACGTTCATCGCCGAGGCACTTGACGCGATGGTCACCCTCATCAACGGCGATCTCGACCGGGCCGAGCAGATGTACGCCGCGGCGCACGAAACTCAGCTCAATCGCGGCACGGTCGACGCCGGCGCGGCGTGGCTGCTGGTGCGCGTCACGCTGCGGTTCAACCAGGGCCGCCTAGGCGAACTGGCCGACGAGCTGCGTGCTGCGTACGCGACAGGGCTCCCGGCGCTCGCGCACCTGCTGGCACTTGCGCTCGCAGAGCGCGGTGACCTTCGCGAGGCACGTGAGATGCTCGACGCGGCACCGGCGCGGCTGCTCGACTATCTGTGGCTGCTCATCTCCACGATCCGTGCGTTCACCGTGGTGAAGGTGCAGGCGGCCGATCTGGCGCCGCAGCTCTACGACGAGCTGGTGCCCTACGCCGGGCACGTCGCAGGCTCGGCGAGCAACGCGTTCGCGCTCGCGCCCGTGGCGCTGGCCCTCGGCGGGCTTGCCGTTCTTCTTGGCCGCCGCGACGACGCGCATCGCCACTTCGAACAGGCGCGCGCCGTCGCCGAGCGATGCGGGTCGCAACTGTGGCTCGATCAGGCCGACGCGGGGATCGCTGCGCTGGCTGCGAGCAACCAGACCCGGTAGACAGACGAGAGCCCGGCCGCAATGCGACCGGGCTCTCGTCCTAGAACTGGTGTTACTTCATGTAGCCGATCTTGGTGTAGTCGATGTTCGCGAAGCCGAACGAGCCAAGGTTGGCCAGCCCGTTCGTCACACCACACATCTGCGGGCGCTGGAACAGCGTCAGCGTGTGCACCTCGGTGAACAGCAGCTTGTCGGCCTGGTTGGCCAACGCCACCGCCTTCGCAGGGTCGGTCTCGCTGACAGCCTGCTTGATCAGGCTGTCGATAGCCGGGTTGGCCAAACCGGTGAAGTTCTGGCCACCGCCGGCCTTCGGCGACGAGTAGATCGACAGGCTCGACGAGATCGGGAACGGCGTGCCGAGCCACGAGAACGGCGACACGTCGAAGTTACCCGGAATGATGTACTTGTCGAAGAAGTCGTTGCTCGGCACCGTCTTGATGTCGACCTTGACTCCGATGACCTTCATCATCGACTGGAAGAGCTCGCCCTCATTCTTGCTGGACTGGATGCCGGCCGGAATGGTGAAGTTGATCTCGAGCGTCTTCCCACCCTTCGTCATGTAGTCCCCGGACTGCGTGAAGCCGTCGTCGGTGAGCATCTGCTTCGCCTTGCCGGCGTCGTAGGTGCCCAGGTCACCAGTGTTGTCCTGGTAGCCGGCCTGCGTGTTCATGAAGAAGTGGTTGTCCAGCGGAATGGTCGGCCACGGGATACCGGTCAGGTCGGAGTGGATCAGCGCGTCGCGGCTGGTGCCCACCATGATCGCCTGGCGTACCTTCTGGTCGGTCATGAAACCGTGGGTTCCGTTGAACGTGAACTGCCGGTAGTCAGGACCAGCGGCCAGCGTGGTGTGGCCACCCGTCGCGCCCTGGATCTGCTTGTAGTCGGTCGGGTCGACTGCGACGTCGAAGTCGTAGTCGAGCTCGCCATTGACATAAGCCTGGTTCGCGGCCGTCGACTGCTCGGCCTTGAACACGATCTTGTCGAGCAGCGGCTTGTTACCCCACCAGTTCGGGTCGGGAGTCACCGTGACGGTCTGCGCCGACTTGTTGAACTGCGGGTTGCCGAACGGTCCGGCAGTGACCGGGATGGCGTTCTTGTAGCCGTTGCTGAACAGTGCCGGTGTGCTGTTGTAGTGCGCCGGGTACAGCGGGCTGAACAGCGCCTTCCAGTCCGAGAACGGCTTGCTGAAGGTGAAGACGACGTCGTACTTGCCGCCGGAACCCTCCTTGACGTTGTCGATCTGGTCGTAGCCAGTCGTGCTGGCGACCTGGAATGCCTTGTTCTTGCCGTTGAGCGCCTTCCACTCTGCGGCGTAGTCAGCCTCGGTGATCGGCGTGCCGTCGGACCACTTGGCCTTCGGGTTCAGCTTGAGCTCGATCGTCTGCGGGCTGGTCGACGTCTGCGTTGCCGACGTGACGTAATCCGGGTTGGGGTTCGTGACCGCCTTGGCGTCAGAGATGAACGGCAGCGGCATCAATGCGTTGATGACGTTCGCCGTCGACGACTCCGGACCGTCCACCTGGTTGTAGTTCCACTGCGTGGAGTACTGGTCCAGGCCCCACACGACCGTGCCGCCCTGCTTGAGTGCTGACACCGGCTGTGCGTTGATGTCCTGAGTCTTCAGGCCATTGGGGTTGCTGCCTCCGCTGCTCGACGGAGAGCCCGAACTGGGCGTCGACGTCGGGCCGCTGGTGGCGGGCGGGGCGGAGGAATTGCCAGTTGTGTTGCCTCCGCCTCCTGTCCCTGATGACGTGCACGCAGCCGCGCCTAGCGCGACCACGAGCGCGGAGATCGCGACGGCTACGCCGCGTGTACCTACCTTCACTTGTCCTCCTGTGTTGTGGATGGGATGGGCGTCTCGCTCGCTAAACCACGGATAGCGGCTCAGCGAAGTGGCAGGCGGCGCGGTGATCGTCGCCTTGCACATACAGCTCGGGGTCCTCGGTCTCGCACCGATTTCGGCTCGGACCGTCCAGGACCTCGTATTTGAAGCAGCGCGAGCGGAACCGGCAACCCGACGGCGGGTCGGCCGGGCTCGGCAGATCTCCCTTGAGCAGAAGCCGCTTGCGCTGGCGCTCCTTTGCCGGATCCGGCACCGGGATCGCCGACAGCAGTGCCTGGGTGTACGGGTGCGACGGGCGCTCGAACACTGAGTCGACGTCGCCGGTCTCCACGATCCGCCCCAAGTACATGACGGCCACGCGGTTGGCGATCACCCGCACCACCGAGAGGTCGTGGGCGACGAACAGGTAGGACAACGACAGTTCGGCACGCAGCTGAAGCAACAGGTTGATGACGCCAGCGCGGATCGAGACGTCGAGCGCCGACACCGGCTCGTCGAGCACGATCAGTTTGGGCTTGAGCGCGAGCGCGCGCGCGATGCCGACGCGCTGCCGCTGACCGCCGGAGAATTCCTGCGGGTACCGCCCGGCCATAGATGGATCCAAACCGACCTGCCGCAGCAGTTCCGCGGTGCGCGCCTCGATCTCTTTCTTGCCCATGCCGTGCGTGCGCATCGGCTCGGCGAGCACGTCGCTGATCGGCAGTCGCGGGTCGAGGGCGGCGAGCGGGTCCTGGAACACGACCTGCAGCTCGCGCCGCATCCTGCCGGCGATCACTTCCGCTGATCTTGCTGGTGCTCTCGGCCATCGATCAGAACGTCGCCGCCCTCCGGCTTGGTCAGCTCGAGGATCTGCAGCAACGTCGTCGTCTTGCCGCAACCGGACTCGCCCACCAGGCCGAGGGTCTCGCCCTCGCGGATGTCGATGTCGATCCCGTCGACGGCGTGTACGGTGCCGACCCGCCGCTTGAACACCGTGCCTTTGAGCAGCGGGTAGTGCCGGATCAGGCCGTCCAGCGCGAGTACCTGCTTGCGCTGGTCGCGGGGGATCCGATCCACGGCTGCCGGCTTGATTTCAGGACTGGGGAACAGATCCTCGACGTGCAGGTTCTGCTCCTCGATCGTCTTCTTCCGATGGCAGGCCGCCAGGTGATCGGCCTGCGCGATGACCTCGAGATCGGGTTCTGCGGTGCGGCAGATGTCGATCACCATCGGGCACCGCGGCGCGAACGGGCAGCCGACCGGGAGCTTCGCCAGCGACGGCGGGTTGCCCTCGATCGGCGTCAGCGACGAGCCGCCCTGCGCATCGATGCGCGGAATGGAGCCGAGCAGGCCGATCGTGTACGGCATCCGCGGGCTGTAGTAGATCTGATCGGTCGAGCCGACCTCGACCGGCTTGCCCGCGTACATGACCAGGACCCGGTCGGCCAGCCCGGCCACCACGCCGAGGTCGTGGGTAATCATGATGATCGCCGCGCCGGTCTCGCGCTGCGCCGTCTGCAGCACGTCCAGGATCTGCGCCTGAATCGTCACGTCCAGTGCAGTCGTCGGCTCATCGGCGATGATCACATCGGGGTCGTTGGCGATGGCCATGGCGATCATGACGCGTTGCCGCATGCCGCCGGAGAACTCGTGCGGGAAGGCGTCGCGCCCGATCGCGAGCGTTCGGGATGCCGACCAGGTCGAGCAGTTCGACCGCGCGATCCATCGCGCGCGCCTCGCTGATGTCGTTGTGAATGCGCAGTGCCTCGACCACCTGCTGGCCGATCGTGTAGACGGGCGTGAGCGCCGAGAGCGGCTCCTGGAAGATCATCGACATCTGCTTGCCGCGGATGCGCGACATCTGCGCGGTCGTCGAGACCGATCAACTCGCGCCCGCCCAGGCGTACCGATCCGCCCACTGCGGCATTGGACGGCAGCAGGCCCATGATCGCGAGCGAGGTCACCGACTTGCCCGACCCGGACTCGCCGACGATGCCGAGGACTTCGCCGCGCCGCAGCGAATAGCTAATGCCCCGAACTGCGTTGACGTCCGGCCCGCCGGCGCCCGGGAACGTCACCGACAGGTCGGAGACGGTGAGGACGTCCTCCTCGGTCGCGCGGTCCGGCGTTACGGGTTCGATGATCTCGATTGTCACTGCGCCTTCCCGGACGATGGATCGAGTGCGTCGCGCAATCCGTCGCCGACCAGGTTCACGGCGAGCACGAGCAGGACGAGGAACCCGGAGGGGAACAGGAACAGCCACGGGTAGGTGGACGCGTCGTTCTGGCCGTCGCTGAGCAGCGTGCCCAGCGAGACATCGGGCGGCTGCACACCGAAGCCGAAGAACGACAGGCCGGCTTCGGTGAGGATCGCGGTGCTGACGTTGATCGTTGCGTCGATGATCAGCAGCGACGACAGGTTCGGGCACGATGTGGCTGAAGATGATCTTGCGACTGGGCACGCCCATGTACTTGGCGGCGAGCACGTACTCACGATGTCTTCAGCGTCAGCGTCTGCCCGCGCACGATGCGGGCCGTGATCTGCCACAGGAACATGCCGAGGAGCACGACGAACAGCGGCCAGTTGCCCGCGAAGTGGCTCGAGACGATCGCAATGATCAAGAACGCCGGCACCACGAGCAGCAGATCGACGATCCACATCAGGATGCGATCCACCCAGCCGCCGTAGTAGCCCGCTGCGGCGCCCACGATGGCGGCGATGCCGGTTGCGAGCAACGCGACCAGCAGGCCGATCAGGATCGACTTCTGCGCGCCGCGCATCGTCGCCGCGTAGAGATCCTTGCCGGTCTGGTCGGTGCCGAACCAGTGATTGGTGCTCGGCGCCTTGAGGAACGACTCGAAGTCGAGGTCGGTGTACTTCCAATGCGTGAAGTACGGGCCGACGAACGCCATGAAGATCGAGGATGATCAGAACCGCGAGGCCGAGCAGGCCACCCTTCTTCCGCATGAACCGTCGAAGGACCAGTCCACCGCGACTGATCATCTGGGTTTCGTCGACCGGCGCCGATCCCGAGTCTTCCGGGGCCGCAGTAGTCGGGGTCAGGGAGTCCGCAGGAACTGTCATGCTGCTAACTCCTAACTCTCGGGTCCAGCAGGGCGACGACGAAGTCCTGCATCAGCGAGGCCAGCAGCACCAGCACGGCGACGAAGAGCGTGACCGCGGCTGTCGCGTTGGTGTCGTTGCTCTGGATCGACGTCACGAGCAACTCGCCCATGCCGTGCCAGCCGAAGATGATCTCGGTGAACGTCGCGCCGACGAAGATCAACGCGAAACTGTAGACGAAGATCGTCACCGCTGGAATCAGGGCGGTGCGCAGTGCGTGCTTGGTCAAGGCGGTGCGGCGCCGCAGGCCCTTCGCCCGCGCCGTGCGTACGTAGTCGCTGCCCAGCACGTCGAGCATCGCGTTGCGCTGATAGCGCGACAGGAAGGCGGCGCCGGAGAGCACGAGCACGATCGTCGGCAAGATCAGGTGATCGAGTCGGTTGATGATCTGGGTCGAGCGTGCCTCCGGACTCCGCGGGATCGAACTGGCCCGAGTACTGGAAGACGCGGTGCCCGATCCACTTGTTCGCCTTCACGGCGAGCAGCTGGAGCAGGATGGCCAGCACGAAGGTCGGTATCGATAGCAGGACGAATGAGCTGACGGTGAAGAAGTTGTCAACGAATTTGTACTGCCGTACCGCCGACCAGGCTCCGATGGCGACCCCGACAAGGCCGCCGATGATCGTGCCGATCAGCAGCAGTTGACCGCTCACCCACATCCGGCGTCCGACGTCGTCGTTCACCGAGCCGCCCTGGACCTCCAAGCCGAGGTTGCCGTGCAGCACGTCGTCGAGCCAGTGCCCGTAACGCACCAACACCGGGGTGTCCGGATTGGAGTTGATGGAGTCCAGCTTCTCGCGTGATGACGGTCTCGGATGGGCGGGGGTTCCGGCCCTCGTAGTTCGATTTCGGGTGGAGACTTATCGCGGCGAGGATGTATGCCAGCGAGGTAGCGATGAAGACCAAAACCAGGTAATTCGCCAACCGTCGCAGCATGAACTTCGTCAAACCGCGCTCCTCTCCGGACTTCTTCCACTCTCGCTCGGGCGCGCCCCACTGTCTAATCGCGCATCCGGCCCGAAGATAGCTGTGACCTGCACATGCTGCCATTGGCGGGGCGCATTGGGGCTATTGAGACGTGTTCGTTACGTTCCGGGAACCAATCGTTAGCTGTTGCGCGTCGGGGACGACCGCGCGACCGGCGGGTAGCGGGGCAGCCGCGCTCAGGCGGGCGGCGCGATGGCTTCGGGGTACTTCGGCGCGGCCTTGCGCACGTGCCGGGAGGCCGACGGCTTGGCGGTCACGGGCGGTTTCGCGCCGAGCACGGTCTGGTAGATCTCCTCGGCGCCCTTTCGGGTGAGCAGGTCTGCGACTGCCATGCTGACGCCGGTGAGCGCGGCCCAGCTGATGGCATCGGCCCACTGCACCCCGTCGTCGGTCGCCTGTGCGCGGACGATCCGGACCTGCCGCGATCCAGACCCTTTCGACGAGCTTGCGGGTTGCGATGCCGATCGGGATGCCGACCGCGATGGTCACGACTTTCATGCCGATCTTGGCGGCGAGGTGGGCCATGCGCCCACCCTAGGCTGTCCCGCGTGACCACGCGCGCGCCTGTTGCCCGAGACGGTGCCGACGTGGCGCGGCTCGCCCAGACAGCCGCCAGCTCCCGGTGATCGACGCGCGGGTGAGCGCGTGCCGAGCCTGCCCGCGGCTGGTCGCCTGGCGCGAGCAGGTCGCGCTCGAGAACGCGCGCGCCTTCGCCGACCAGACGTACTGGGGACGACCCGTCCCGGGCTTCGGCGATCCCGCCGCGCGGATCCTGATCGTCGGCCTCGCGCCCGCGGCGCACGGCGCGAACCGCACCGGCCGGATGTTCACCGGCGACCGCAGCGGCGACTGGCTCTACGCGGCGCTGCTTCGCGCCGGGCTGGCCAACCAGCCCACGTCCGTCTCCGCCGATGACGGGCTGCGCCTCGACGGCGTCTACGTCGACCGCGGCGGTGCGGTGCGCGCCCCCGGCCAACAAGCCGACGCCGGCCGGAGCGCGACACCTGCCGGCCGTGGCTGGCGCGCGAGCTGCAGACTGCTGTGGCCGACGGTGCGGGCGCTCGTCGTGCTGGGCGGTTTCGGCTGGGCGGCGCTGTGGCCGGCGCTGCGGGCACGCGGCATGCCGGTGCCCGCGCGGGTCCGCCGTTCGGGCACGGCGTCGAGGTCGCAGGTCGACGGGCGGCACCGTGCTCGGCTGCTACCACGTCAGCCAGCAGAACACCTTCACCGGGCGGCTGACCGAACCGATGCTCGACGCGGTGTTCGAGCGGGCGCTACACCCGCCAGCTAGCGTGAAGGCATGGCCGCAACACGGATTCTGATCGTCGGCGGCGGCTACGTCGGGATGTACACCGCGCTCGGGCTGCAGAAGAAGCTCTCCCGCGGCGCGGCCGAGATCACCGTCGTCGAACCGCAGTCGAACATGACCTACCAGCCGTTCCTGCCGGAGGCCGCGGCGGGCAGCGTCGAGCCGCGCCACGTCGTCGTGTCCGCTGCGCGAGGTGTTGCAGCACTGCAATGTCATCACCGGCGCGGTCACCGGCATCACCCACGCGACGAAGTCCGCGACGATCCAGCCGAGTGAGGGCGCAGGCGTACGAGTTCGGCTACGACATCCTGATCGTGTGCCCGGGATCGATCTCGCGGCTGTTGCCGATTCCGGGTCTCGCCGAGCGGGGCATCGGCTTCAAGACGATCGGCGAGGCGATCTACCTGCGCAATCACGTGCTGTCGCGGATCGACCTCGCCGCGTCGACGAGCGATCCGGTCAACGTCGCAGGGCGCGCGCTGACGTTCGTCTTCGTCGGTGGCGGCTACGCCGGCGTCGAGGCGCTCGCCGAGCTCGAGGACATGGCGCGCTACGCGTTGCGTTACGTCCCACAGCATCGACCGCGACGAGATGCGCTGGATGCTCGTCGAGGCCGCGAGCCGGATCATGCCCGAGGTGTCGGTGCGGCTGTCCGCGTACACCGTCGACCGGCTGATCGAGCGGCACATCGACGTGCGGCTCGACACCCGTGCTCGAGTCCGCGGTCGACGGGCACATCAAGCTCTCCGACGGCGAGGAGTTCGACGCCGAGACGCTGGTGTGGACCGCCGGCGTGAAGGCGAACCCGATCCTCGCCGATACCGATCTGCCGCTCGACGACAAGGGACGCCTGCCGTGCAAGGCGGATCTCACCGTCAAGGGCGTCACCGGCGTGTTCTCCGCAGGCGACTGCGCCGCCGTGCCCGACCTGTCCAAGAAGCGATCCGAACGCGATGTGCGGGTCCGAGCGCGCAGCACGCGGTGCGGCAGGCGAAGGTGCTTGCCTCGAATGTCGGCGTCCTATGTGCGCGGCGGCTCGCTGCGCGACTACAAGCACGCCTACGCCGGCTCGGTCGCCTCGCTCGGGCTGTACCGCGGCGTCGCCGAGATCTACGGCATCAAGTTGCGTGGCTTCCCGGCCTGGTTCATGCACCGCACCTACCACGTGTCGCGGATGCCCACGCTGAACCGCAAGATCCGCATCGTCGCCGACTGGACGGCCGCGCTGTTGTTCCGTCGCGAAGTGGTCTCGCTCGGCCAGCTGCAGAAGCCGCGCACCGAGTTCCAGCAGGCCGCCGGCCGCCGCGAGTTCCCCGAGGTCTGCTGATCTCCGGCCCGACAGTGGTCAGCTGGCCGGGTCAGCGGTCAGTTCCAACTGACCACTGGGTGCGCGGACTGACCACTGCCGACGCCTGTCACTAGGTGGCTGGCGTAGCGACGATCTTCGCCGCGTCCGAAACGACCGGGTGAGCCCGGATGCAGTCCCTAATGGCTGTTTCGACCGATTCGAGAAGGCCATTTCTATGACGTCCGGCGATGTACTTGACATTTCCTATCGGCTTACTCAACTATTCCGACTATGCAACGGGAGGTGCTTGTAAGGCGGCGTTATGTCGATTACAAGCGGCAGTGCGGCGCACTGTGTCGCGGCCGCTGACGCGGCTGCTCGGGCGCTCGGCACATTCCGATCGGATACGTGAGTGTTCGCCGTCTTCCCCTCACCGCAGCAGTGGCGCTGATCCGTCGTAACTCCGACCGACCGTCAAACCCCCACAGAATGAGGACACATCTCGTGAGTGCCAAGCACAAGAAGATCGTCGCGGTTGTAGGCGCCGGGGTCGTTGCGCTGTCGCTAGCCACAGCGTTACCCGCGTATGCCGACTCGCGCCGGGTCCCAATGACATCGTCGGGGTGGGCGGTGACACGCCGCAGTACGACCTGGCCTTCGGTTCGGACGGCGACACCGCGGGAGACCCTGGGTACAACTCGGCCGGCAACCCCTTCAAGCTGATCACGTTCAACGCCACCGCCGACGGCAATGCGCGCGCGGCCTACGCCAACGGCAGCACGCTCACCACGCCGATCCCGTTGAATGCGACCGACGTGCTCCGAGCGGGCACGAGCCCCGTTCAGCGGGTGCAGAGCAGCGGCGCGGCCATCACCGCACTCCTGGCCGACACCGGGCATCCGGAAACCATCAACTTCGTCGCCAGCGCGAGCGAACCGACGGCTGCCCAGCAGACGGCTGCCGCCAACGCCGGGTGGGGGTACCTGCACGTCGTGCAGCTCGGCACGGATGCTGTGCAGATCGCAGCCGCCAACACGACTGATGCCCCGGCGGGCCTGTCCGTCGCCGAGTTGCTCGGGATCTACAAGGGCACCTACCTGACCTGGAACCAGTTGCCGGGCAACTCCTCGGGATCGACCAAGACGATCATTCCGCTGCTGCCGCCGTCGAGTTCGTCCATCACGAAGACGTTGCTCGCCGATTTCAAGACGGCGAACGGCGGCACGGCGCCGACCCTGGCGAACCCGAACATCAAGACCGTTGAGCAGAACGACCCGACGGCGGTCACCGGCGCCTCGGCCCCGGCGGACGCGATCGTGCCGTTCTCGAGCGCGCGGCTCGGCCTGTTCGACAGTGGGTACTTCCACGACCCGGCCACCGTTTTCCCAGGCGGTGGCACGATCACCCCGGGCATCAAGACCCTCACCGGCACTACGCCGGACAGCGCTGATCCGGCGATGCCCGGCGTCCCCCAGGGCCTTCCGCAGACGTTTGACATAGTTGTGCAGGCTGGCCCGGGCAGATATCCGGCGGCGAGGTATCCCACAGCACGTCGATCAGCTCATCAGCCGACATCACCCGGCCGGCATTGAGCAGCAGCGCTGCGAGCAGAACCCGCTGCTTGCCCGCCGGGACGGCCAGGACCGTCTCACAGCGGCATACCAATAACGGCCCCAGCAGGCCGAACCTCAAGTCCGCGAACTCCGCTTCCCCCCCTCCAACCCCCGGTATCCGATTCTTTGCTGGCTCATTCTCAGTAGCCACAATGCACATCCCGCTCACGTCCAGGCGCACCACTCAGCGCAATACGCCGGGTCCGGGTCCGCGTGGCAGCAGCAATACCCCGCATGCTGGCCACGCATTCGACGCTAGCAGCGGACCCTGCTCCGCGTTCGCAGAAGTCACGCATCATGCCCAGCCCCCCCCGTGGTCTGGACGCGCGTACAGCATGATTGGCACACCAGCAGCCCGACCGCCACCGCGGCTAGCGCGGCAGGCCTAGCCCAGCGCTAGGACGGTGCTACTACCCGGGCGCGAGGCTCTACAGCACACCAGCCGGACCGGCAATCCGCGTTCCGGGAAACCAGGACCTGAGGAGATCACCAATGCGATGCGGCATTGCCACAGAACAAGCCGAAGTGGAGAAACCAAATGGTCAAGCCCTCAACCCCGCTATCCGATGTGAGGCCAGAGGGCCCTGGCGGCAGCAGATGACGTGGCACGAAGAACACGTGCTCACCCGCGTGGCCAACGCGAGAGCGGAGGAAGTAATCGTGGTAGCAGGGGCTCCGGATGATGCTCCAGGGACGCCCGGCGCTTATGGGCTGAGCCACCGGATCTTGCCGAACCGGCGAGGCTATCCCCAACGTCGGCGGCGAGCTCAACATCGCCCCGGCCGACGTTGCCGTGAGATGCGTCAGGCGAGTGATCGATCGGCACGGCGGCCCGTTGATTGTGGATCTGGCCGGGCTGGCTTTCTGCGATGCCCAAGGTCTGAGCGCCCTGCTGCGTATAGCCACATACGCGCAGCGCGCAGGCTGTCCGTTCAGGCTTGCCTCGCCTCGGCCATCGCTGGTCAAGATCATGCAGATCACCGGCCTGGACCGCAAGTTCCTGCTACGCCCATCCGGCCTGCAAAGCCCGCCGTAGCACGACTGGTGACGTCTTGGACGTCGCGAAAGCGCTGTTGGTCTAGGCGGCGACACAAGCTCTGCGTCATCGCTGGTCAGACGGCCAGCTTCCGGCGGATCTTGCCCCTCAAAATGCCCCTCAGAGGGGAAACGCTCATCGGTTCTACGCTCGAATTCAATTTCTGACCAGGTGGAGCTAAGCGGGCTCGAACCGCTGACCTCTTGCATGCCATGAAGGCCAGGCACCTCCACTGACCACCAGCACAAATGCAGCGTGACCACCAAAGACACGCCGAACAGCAGAGCGACGCAGAGCAACGCACAACAAC
>CAWCFH010000016.1:0-209297 GCA_963794885.1 uncultured Actinomycetota bacterium | reverse complement strand
CGCGAGCGCGTCTCTGAGGGACTTCTCGTCGTCCTTCTCCATCTTGCCGACGAGCTGGGTCGCGGTGTGTGTCAGCGCCTTGGCCAGCGTGTAGGCGCCGATCAGCAGGTCTTGCGCGAACTGGCCGCCGCCGCCGGTCCGCATCGCGGCCACGGTCTGCTTGCCGGAGTTGTCGAGCTTGTCGCCGTGCGCCAGCAACGCGCGGGTGAACTCGGGGACGCCGTCGCCCATCTGGCTGCCGTCGCCGCTCTCGAGGCTTCCGGGCGGAGCCGTGCCGAGCTTGTCGACTGCAACCGGCTTGTCCTTGTAGAACTCGCGAACCCGCCTGAGCGCATCCGTGCTCAACTTCGGCGAGAGCCAGACTTCGGTGACGTCGTCCTGGATGTTCAGCCCACCGAACACCTGGAACTCCAGCTTCAGACCGACCCCGTACAGCGGCACCTTGGCGCGCACCGCATTGACGACGTTGTCGAGGATCGCGAAGTCCTTGATCTCCTTGAGCCAGGTGCGGCCCTTGCCTGCGGTGCAGACGTCGATGAGCGCGAGGTACGGGTCGCGGCGTGGTTCGCCGTGATCGGTGGCGGTGAAGACCACCCGATCCTTGATCTTCTTGCGATCGACGACGAAGTGGGTGTTGCCGTAGTAGTTCTCGCCGTGATTGGCCGATTTGTCCGACCCTTTAGCGGTGTCCCACGTGACGTTGGCTGCACCGAATGACGGCATCTCGGCCGAGCTCATGTCCTGCAGCCCGGTCATCAACTGATCCTTCCAGTGCCGGAAGCGCAGGTAGTGCTCGCCGCGTGCTGAGGTGCCGAGCCCGGTGTCGTCCCACGTCGGCAGGTGCTCGATGCTGCCCTGCGCGCCGCTCTTCTTGAACAGCGCGGCGAGCGTGGTCGTCTTCCTGCTTCCGGCGGCCGGCTTGAAGTTGGGGTCGGGTGTCTTCGGCGCGGCATCGCTCCCGAACCACTTCTCGAGATCGATGGTGATCGTGAGCTTCATGTCCTCGCGAACGAACTTCTGGATGTCGGTCAGCAGGGCTGCGGCCGCCTTGCCGGTGAGCGCATACCGCTCGGCCAGCACGCTCTGGAATGCGGCATCGCCCGATGGTGCTGATGCCTCGGCCTGCTCCAACGCGCCGAGGTGCTTCTCCTGCTTCTCGGTCAGGCCCGCTCGCGGGTTCACCGCCACCTGTGCGGTCGGGTTCTCGACCTCCTTCTTCAGAGCAGCCAGCTGTTCGGCGGCATCGTCGGTGAGCTTCAGCTTCTCCGCACCGTCGTCGCCGGTCTCCCAGGTCGGCTCGGGGGTGCCGAACGTCCGGGTGAAGAAGTACGCCGAGTACTCGCCATGGGCCTCGGCGCGGTTGAAGTGCGAGCCGGCGTCCTCCACGGCGCCCTTCTGCTGATCCTTCTTGTACGTGCTCATCGCCGCTTCCCAGCGTTCGGTCATCAGGCTGAGAACCTTCAGCGGGGTCAGTGACTTGTCGCCGGCCGCCATGTCGTGAATCTGCTGCGCGGCGACCTCCTTGCGGATCTCGCGGTGCATGAACTGCGTCACCGGGTCTCCGCCGGACAGCGCCTTGGTGAGCGACATGACCTTCGCGTGGGATGTCTTGCTGTTGCGCAACGACCGCTTGCTCTTGAGCTTCTGCCCGACCTCGGCCTCGAACACTTCGTACAGCTTCGGCATCAGGGTCGTCGCGACCGACGGATCGTTGAGGACGTCGGCCGCGAACACCTGGGCCAAGTTGCCCAATGCGGTTGACAGCATCATCGCGTCGCGGATGTCGACGTCCTCGTCCTTCTTCTTCGCCACATGCTCCTTGTAGGAGCGAAGCGTCTCCTCGATGCGCTGGCGCACTGTCTCGTCGCGAGTCACCGAGTCGAGCCGGCCGGCGAGTTCGGGAATGCCCTTGATCATGCTGATGACTTCTTTTGTCGTCAGCGCGGTGCGCTTGCGACGGATCGTCTGGCGACGAAGTGGCGCACTGCCCTGCTGGACCACATGGGTCAGTTCGTGTGCGAGCAGATGGGTTCCCGCGGGTGAGGTCAGGTCGGGCACGGTGTGCCGGAAGACGATGTCGTTGCCGGCGGTGAATGCCTCGGCACCGAGGCGATCATTGAGTTCGCCGGCCATCGATCCGGCATGGACCCGGACGGCGGACAGATCCGCGCCCATCGCGTCTTCCATGGTGCGTCGGACGCGCGTGGGCAACGGCTTGCCGGTGCCGCTCAGCGAGCCGATCGCCCGTTCGGTGTCAGCGTCGACATCGCCGCCGGCCACGCCGCCCGCCTCCCGCCGGCGCATCGCCACGAGGACCGTGCCCTCCGTCCGGACGTCCGCAACCTCGTCGGCTTCGGTTCGGTCCGCTTGACGCAGCCGGGCTACGACGGCCTCAGCGACGCGCTCGGCCTCGGCCTCGGCCGGGTCGGCGGCATGCCCGACACGCAGCTTGCGCTGCACGACCAGCCCGCCCACCGGAGCGGCTGTGCCGGCAATACCTGCGAGGCCGGCCGGCTCCTGCGGCGACGGCGCTGCCTTCTGCGTGCCGATGCCGTTCTGGTCTTGGCGTGCGAACTCAGTCATGCGTGGCTCTCCCTGGGTCCCACCCGGGATCATCGCATGTCGAGACCGCTATGAGGCGAGTCCTTCGATGAACTCGGTCGTGTAGCGCGCGGTCAGTTCGGGATGCTCGAACTGGGGCACATGGCCGCAGTCGTCGAGCACGATCGATTCCGCGTCGGGCAACGCCTCGCTGACGAACCGGCCGAAGCCGGCCGGCACCAGGACGTCCTTGTCGCCCCAGAGGAATAGCGCCGGCGCTTGCAGCGACGGCAACCGGTCCCAGAAGCCGCTGTCGCCGAACGGCTCGTCCAGGTAGACGTGCCGCAACGCCGAGAACGTGGCCAACCGGTTGGCGCGAATCCCCAGCACGCGGGCGAACTCGTCGATGGCCGACTCGTACCACGTATCCGGGAGCCGGGACGGATCGGCGAACAGGCTGCGCAGCCCGCGGAGCGCGACCGCGCGCGGCAACCGCATGGGCAGGGTCACCAGACCGTCCGGGACCAGCCGGACGAACGGGACGAATTGCCGGTCTTGCGGAAGGCGACCGCGGGACACAGCAGCACGAGCCCACGCACGATCTCGGGAGCGTCGAGCGCGGTCTGCAGGGCAGTCCGCCCACCGAGGCTGTTGCCTACGAGGACGGCCGGTTCGTCGCACGTCTCGCGCAGGAACGCGGCCAGCCATCGGCCAGGTAGCTCGCGCCGTGCGGCGTCGTAGTGGCTTGCGTGCCGCCGTGGCCGGGCAGGTCGGGCGCCAGCACGCGATACCGGCTCGACAGTGCGGGGATGAGCGGCAGCATCGACGCGTTCGTCGCAGACAGGCCGTGCACGAGGACGACCGGCGGGGCGTCGGGAGGTCCGGACTCGAGGTAGAACGTCTCGATTCCTTCGGTGTGCACGGATCGGGTGTAGGTGCGCGAGTCGTCGTCGGGATCGCCGGGGAAGAGACCGTCCAGTTGCAGTGCCAGCGCGAGATTGCCGCGCACCGTCAGGTCGCCGGCGAGGAACGCCTCGATACCGCTGCGTTGCCCGGACACGACGTCATGCAAAACCGGCAAGGCGGCGCGGACGGTGGTCGTCGGCGCGTGCGGGCTGCCGCGCCGGGCCGACATGCGGCCCCGCTCGACATCAATCGTCCAGGTGGCCAACCCGCCCGCCGTGAACAGGATCGTCGCGTCGGTATCGGAGAGCAGCGGCGAGTACAAGCCGAGCAACCGCTTGCGCAGCAAGGGAAGCAGGTCGTTGTCCGGCATCAGCCCATCCTTACATCGCCGAGTCACTAGCATCGACTCGTGCCCAGCCTCGATCGTGACGGTGACGTGTTCCTGCTCGACCTGGGTGATACGGAGAATCGGTTTCATCCAGATTGGCTTTCGGCCGTGCAAGCCCACCTCACTACGGTCGAGGCGGCGGAGGGACCGCGCGCACTGGTCACCACCGCGCGCGGAAAGTTCTTCTCCAACGGCCTCGATCTCGACTGGCTTTCCCAGAACGGCGAGCGGTTTCTCGACTATGTGATTGACGTTCATGCGCTACTTGCCCGCGTGCTCGCGATGCCGTTGCCAACCGTCGCAGCCGTACAGGGTCATGCGTTCGCCGGCGGTGGCATGCTCGCGCTGGCACACGATTTCC
This sequence comes from uncultured Actinomycetota bacterium, assembly GCA_963794885.1. Classification (GTDB taxonomy): domain Bacteria; phylum Actinomycetota; class Actinomycetes; order Mycobacteriales; family Jatrophihabitantaceae; genus RYN-133. The sequence goes on along the minus strand of CAWCFH010000016.1, from coordinate 205,101 downwards.
GGGTGATGCGTGCTGACCGCGGATTCTTCTGCCTGCCCGAAGTGAACATCAACATCCCGTTTTCGCGGGGGATGTCGGGTTTGATCCAGGGCCGGTTGGCGAAAAAGACGGCCCACGAAGCGATGACTACCGGACGCCGCTACGGCGGCACCGAGGCATTGGCCGCGGGCATTGTCGACGCGGTGGCCCATGAGGACGACGTCGTGCCGTCGTCGATCGAGATGGCGCGCGCGCTGGTCGGCAACGCCGGTCCGACGCTGGGCACAATCAAGGGCCGGATGTACGCCGACGCGCTAGAGGCGCTGCGCGACATCGATCATCCGCTGGACTGAGCCGAAGAGGTCTCCACCTCGAGCAGGGACACTTCGTGCAAGTGCGCCTCGTGGGCCTTTGCGCCGCCGCGGATGCCGAACAGCCGCTTGCTGAAGAGCAGGTACAGCACGGCTGCGACGTTGATGATCAGGACAACGATCTTGAGCCAGCTGATCTTGTCGGTCAGCTCGTAGATCTCGAGCGGGATGAAGGCGGTCGTCCCAACGACCGCGACGTACTCGCCCCACCGCTTGAGCGACCACAGGCCGATCCCTTCGACGATTTGCAACGCCGCGTACAGGATCAGACCGATCGCAATGAGGTTCAGCGTCGACGATTTCGCATGCAGGATCTTCTGGATCGAGGTGATCGTGGTCGAGTCGGAGACCTTGAAATGGATCTGCCGGAAGAACGGGTCGAGTGTCTTCAGATCCTTCTCGAACAGGGACTGCAGGCTGACCTGGGTCGTCTTGAGTTTGAACACTGCGACGCCGAGCAGGCCGAGGATGGTGCCCCGCACCCACCGCTCAATCGCGAGCGCACGCAGGATGAACGCGCTTCGCAACGCCTTGCCGCGGAGCAGCACCGGGGCGTCGTCGGCCGGACCGGCCCCATGCGGATCGCCCAGCACGTACGCGCCGCAGCGCAGGCAGCGCCACCCGTCGCCGAGCGGGGTGTGGGCCTCCGAGCTTGGCGCGGTACTCCTCCTCGTCCGGCGCGTAGGTGACGTGACCGCGCCGCGCGCACGTGCGCAGATTCCAATCCATGGGACCGCAGCGTAACGATGTGTCGATCAGGCAGCAGCGCGTTCGTCGATACTTCAGGCGGCCCGATCCGCGGGCCGTGAGCGCAAGGATGTGAGCATGGCCAAGTACCTCGTGCTGATCTATGAGAGCGAAGTCGAGCCGGGTGCACATCGCGATCCCGAGCATGACAAGCACTGGACGTTCGTCGAGAAGCGACGTGACGCCATCCTCGCGGGTGAAGCGCTCCAGCCGACCAGCACCGCGACGAGCCTGCACCGTGACGGCGCAGGCGGATACTCGGTTACCGATGGCCCGTTCGTCGAGACGAAGGAGGCGCTCGGCGGGTTCTATCTGCTCGACGCACCCGATCTCGACGCGGCGATCGAGCTGGCCCGGGAGATCCCCGCACCGCGCGGTGGTCTCGAGATCCGTCCGGTGATGGTCTTCGATGAAAGGACGATGTGATGTCGCTGTTCGTGTGCACGATCTACGAGAACGAGGAGTCTTGGGCGGCCGCCGACGAGGCGACCACCAATAAGATCCTGGAGGGGCACCGCGCATTCGGCGGGAAATACGGCGAGCGGATCAAGGGCGGCGAGGCGCTCCAGCCGTCGTCGTCGGCCAAGACGATCCGCGGTGGCTCAGTGACCGACGGACCGTTTCTCGAGACGAAGGAAGCGCTCGGCGGCTTCTACCTCATCGAGGCGGACAACATCGATGACGCGGTCGAGATCGCGAAGGAGATACCGGCTGAGTTCGGCTGTGTCGAAGTCCGCGAAGTCATGGTGTTCAACTGATCGACGAATCGGTCGCCGCCGCGGTCGCGGCAGCGGTCGCGGAAGCGCACCGTCGCGAGTGGGGCTTCGTCCTCGCCGCGACGGTGCGTGTCACGCGCGACCTCGACTTCGCCGAGGAGTGCGTGCAGGACGCGTATGCGCGCGCGCTGACGACGTGGGCAGACAGCGGCATCCCGTCCCGTCCCGCCGCGTGGCTGACCACGACGGCGCGCAACCGTGCGCTCGACGTGATCCGCCGCGATGCGTTGTTCCGCAAGGCGATGCCGGAGCTGGTCATGGATGATGCGCCGCCGCCGGCCGATCCGGACGACGACGCAATCCCGGACGACCGGCTGCAGCTGATCTGCACGTGCTGCCACCCGGCGCTGTCGATCGACGCGCAGGTGGCGCTCACCCTGCGGCTGCTGTGCGGATTGTCGACGGCCGACGTGGCACGGGCATTCCTCGTCAGCGAGGCGACGATGGCCGCGCGGATCACGCGGGCGAAGAAGAAGATCACCGGGGCGCGGATCCCGTACCGGGTGCCGTCGGCCACGGAGCTGCCGGCACGGCTCACCGCCGTCGCCGAAGTGGTGCATCTGCTGTTCACGACGGGGCACACCGCCCCGGTCGGCGCGTCGCTGGTGCGCCGGGATCTGGTCGAGCGGGCGATCGATCTGGCCCGGATGTTGCATGCGCTGGTGCCTGAGTCGGCCGACGTCACCGGGCTGCTCGCGCTGTTGTTGTTGACCGATGCCCGTCGCGAAACGCGCGTCGCGCAGGACGGCCGGTTGCTGCTGCTTTCGGAGCAGGATCGCTCTCGGTGGGATCGTGCCGCGATCGCCGAGGGGGTCGAGCTCGTCCGAGCCGCGCTGCGTGCCCGGCCACCGAGCCGGTACGCGCTGCAGGCCGCGATCGCGGCCGTTCATGCCGAGGCGCGTTCGTGGGAGGCGACCGACTGGGCCGAGGTGGTCGCGCTGTACGGCGTGCTCGGCGAGATCTGGCCCTCGCCGGTCGTCGCGCTGAACCGGGCGGTCGCGGTCGGTTTCGCCGACGGTCCGGCGGCCGGGCTGGCCGCGATCGACGTGCTGGCCGACGAGCCGCAGCTGGCCGGCTACAGCTACCTGGCGGCCTCGCGCGCGGACTTCCTGCGCCGGCTGGGCCGCAACGACGAGGCGCGCGAGGCGTACACCGAGGCGCTGCACCTCACCGCGAACGAGGTCGAGCGCGCGTTCCTGACCGGCCGGCTCGCCGACCTGGCCTGACGATCAGCGGAAGGCGTCGATGCCGGTCAGCTGGTTGCCGAGCACCAGCGTGTGCACCTCGTGGGTGCCCTCGTAGGTGTAGACGGTCTCCAGGTTCACCGCGTGGCGCAGCACCGGGTACTCGGTGGTGATGCCGCTGCCGCCCAGGATCGACCGTGCCTCGCGGCAGATCTCGAGCGCACCGCGCACGTTGGCGAACTTGCCGAAGCTGACCTGGTACGGCGTGATCCGCCCGGCGTCCTTCAGATCGCCGAGCCGCCGGGCCACCAACTGCATCTGCTGCAGCTGCACGGCCAGGTCGGCCAGCTTCTTCTGGGTCAGCTGGAAGCCGGCGATCGGCTTGCCGAACTGCGTGCGGCTGGTCGCATAGTCGAGCGTGGCGGCCAGCGCATCGCGGGCCGACCCGGTAACTCCCCAGATGATGCCGAAGCGCGCCTCGGTCAGGCAGCCGAGCGGGCCCTTCAGCCCGCGCACCTCGGGCAGCATTGCCGACGCGGGCACTCGCACGTCGTCCAGGATCAACTCGCTGGTGATCGAGGCGCGCAGCGAGATCTTGTGGTGCACGTCCTGCGCGGAGAAGCCCGGCGTGCCCTTCTCGACGAGGAAGCCGCGCACGCCCTCGTCCTCGGTGCGCGCCCACACCACCGCGACGTCGGAGATCGACCCGTTCGTGATCCACATCTTGTTGCCGGTGAGGATCCAGTCGTCACCGTCGCGCCGCGCGCGGGTGCGCATCGAGCCAGGGTCCGAGCCCGAGTCCGGCTCGGTCAGGCCGAAGCAGCCGATCGCCTCGCCGCTGGCCATCCGCGGCAGCCACTGCTGCTTCTGCTCCTCGCTGCCGTAGGCGTAGATCGAGTACATCGCCAGCGAGCCCTGCACGCTGACCAGTGACCGCAGACCCGAGTCGACCGCCTCGATCTCGGCGCTGACCAGGCCGTACTGCGACGGTTTCGCCCCCTGGCAGCCGTAGCCCTTGAGGTGCATGCCGAGCACGCCGAGCGCCCCGAACTCGCGGGCCAGATCGCGTGCCGGAAGCGTGCCCTCCTCGAACCACTGCCGGATGTGCGGTCGCAGCCGGTCATCGGCGAACTTGCGCACCGTGTCGCGCAGCAGGCGGTCTTCGTCGTTGAGGTCGTCGTCGAGATCAAGCAGGTCCAGCCGATCCAGTGCGTCGCTCATGAGACCTCCTCGGGCCGCTCGCTGCGCTCGGGCCCGTCGTCGGTCCCATCACGCCTGACGGCGTGTCACTGCTTTGATTCGCTCCGCAAGCGTCGCTCATGCACAGGACGTTACTGCGACGGGACGGTCACCGAGTTGCAGGTGGTGGTATTCGCGCCCGCTGCACGGTTGCGCGCGGTCAGGCAGTACCGGTGCCGGCCGGGAGTTGCGGCGATCTGGAACGAGAATGCGTGCCCTCCGGAAATGCCGCGCCGCTCGTCGATCGTCGGGCTCGGACCGCGTGCCCAATGCCGGGCAAGCGTCCGATCGCCCTCGTCCAGACGTACCAGCAGGCTGGTGCCCGACTCGTCGGGGTCATAGGCCCAGCCGCGCACAGTGATCTTGCGCGCGGCCGGGTCGATGTTCACCCCCAGCCGCGGGTTGTGCCGCGCGAGCGGTCCGAAATGGCCGCCGAGCGCAGCGATGATGCCGCGCCGCGCCGTTCCGACCAGGTACTTGTGCGTCGGGTGCCAGCCGAATTCGACAGTTTCGACGGCCACGCCGATGCGGTGCTGCTGGTACCAGCCCGACATCGAACCGTGGCACACCGACCAGCACTGAAAGTCCTTGACCGCCAGATGCAGGTTGCGCGACAGCGCATCGCGGAACCGGCGGTAGGCCTTGCCGCTGCCGGCGGTCTTGTCGACACCATCGAGCGGCTGGTGCAGTGAGACCACGTAACGGGGACGGACGTTGCGCAGGAATCGCCACACCGCGCGGGTCTCCGGCTCGGACAGTGGCCTGGGCCCCGAGTAGTACTGGCCGGTCAGGTGCGCCCAGTTGTGCGGCCAGTTGCGGTTCAGATCGACGCCGTGCGCGTTCTGCCGGGTGTGCCTGGCGTCTCCGTCCGGATTCATCGTCGGGATCACCCACAGGTTGACGCCCTCGACACTGACCGAACCGTGGATGAGCGACTTCGCGACCACCACGCCAGCGTGCTCGTCACCGTGCATCTCGCCGACGATCAGCGATGTCGTCTTCGAGTTCGGGTCACCCAGGTGGTAGGCGATGATCGGGCGACCGAGCACGCTGTGCCCGATGACCCGCTTGCCGAGCACCGGTGTCGCCTTGGCGGCCGTCGCCGGTTGGGCGAATGCGATCGCGCTCGAGAACGTCAGGACGACCGCGGCTGCGGCGCTTCGAATGCGGGGACGCATGCACATGGTTTAGCACGCCGGACAGACGATCTCGGTAACCTGCGGGAATGCCGTCGCAGCCGCCGCTCGGGTTCGACCCGATCGACCGCGCAGGTGAGCTCTGGGAGCGCAACTGGCCGGATGAGTCCGACGACGTCTATGCGTCCATGCGCGCGGTGACCTCGATCATGCGCGCGCACCAGATCCTGATTGCGGAGCTCGACGCCATGCTGCGCCCCTACGGCATCACGTTCAGCCGCTACGAGGCGCTCGTCCTGCTGATGTACTCGCGCAACGGCTCGCTGCCATTGTCGAAGATCGGCGAGCGCCTGCAGGTGCACGCCACCTCCGTCACCAACGTGATCGACCGCCTGGAAGCGGCCGGTCTGGTCCGTCGCGAGCCGAACCCGCGAGACGGGCGCGGCACCCTCGCAGTGATCACCGACGAGGGACGAGCCGTGGCCACCAAGGCAACCGCCGATCTCAACGCAGCCCGGTTCGGAATGTCAGCGCTCAGCGCGCCGGAACTGACCGACGTCTACGACCTGTTGCGAAGGCTCCGCCACGAGGCCGGCGACTACACGTAGGTCGCGACTCCGGTCAGCCGCCGTATCCGGTGATGATCGTTCTCGTTGGTCAGTGTGGGTCCGGGTAATCGGTCGGGCGTGTGCTGATCACGAGGAGACGCGGTGTCGGTTCGTACGGTCAAGTCCCTGGCAGTGGTGGTGGCCCTGGCCACGGCCGTCACCGTGCCGCTCAGCGCGCCGGCCTCGGCGGCCGCGCACGGGTGGCGGCTCACCCAGAACGTGCTGCCCGGCCTGGCCCGCGCCCACGACCACGGCGCGGTGGCGGCGCGAACCCCGATGCACCTCACGATCACCGTCGCGCGGCCGAACGCCGCAGCGGAGCGAGCGTTCGTGAACGCGGTGCACAACCCCGCCAGTTCGTCCTACCGCAAGTTCCTGACCCCGGCGCAGTTCGCGCAGCGGTTCGGCGTCACGTCGTCGCGCCGCACGGCCGTGCACCACTTCCTGGCCGGCGGTGGCGTCCGCGTCGACAAGGTCTCTGCCGCGGGCGACATCTACTCGGTGAGCGGGACGGCCGGCTCGATCGGCAAGCTGTTCCACACCGCGATCCACCGGTACAGCCGCGGCGGCACGACCTTCCTCGCCAACACGTCGCGCCCCGGTGTTCCCCAACGGGCTGGGCATCACGAACGTCGAAGGGCTGAACACGCTGCAGCGCTACGTGATCCCGGGCAAGGCCAAGCGGGCGCAGGGCTCCTGCTTGCCCGGCGGCATCAGCTGCGTCGACCAGTGCGTGCCGCAGATCGGGTGCACCGGCGGGACGACGCCGCAGGATCTCTGGTCGGTGTACCAGCAGCCGTCCAGATTCAAGGGCGCGCACCAGCAACTCGCCGTCTTCGGCGAAGGCAAGACCGCCGGCGTGATCAAGGATCTGCGCAAGTTCGAGACCAAGTACAAGCTGCCGCAAGATCCCGGTCACGGTGAAGCACCCGACGGGTGACACGAGCTTCACCGACGACAGCGGCCACATCGAGTGGAACATCGACACGCAGGCATCCAGCGGGATGGCGCCGAAGGCGTCGAGGCCTGAACCTGTACTTCGGCAAGGATCTCTCCGACGCTGACGTGGCCAAGGTCTTCAGCCAGTTCACCGATGACGCCAACGGGCCCAAGCAGGCCTCGGCCAGCTACGGCGAGTGCGAGACCATCCCCACGGTCAGCCCGCTCGCCGGCACGGTCTTCGACAACCCGGCGGCTGCGCAGCTGCCGGTCGGGGTCGGGCTCGGCAACAACAGCGACGCGACGCTCAACCAGATCACCCGGCAGGCTGCCGCGGAGGGCAAGACCGTGTTCGTCTCGACCGGTGACACCGGCTCGTCCTGCCCGATCGCTTACGCGGCAGTGGTCGGCGCCGGCAACGGCGTGGTCAACCAGGTCGTCCCGGTCACCAACTCGCCGGCATCGCTGCCGTATGTCACCGCGGTCGGCGGCACTGTGCTCTACACCAACGGCAAGGGCAAGCGCACGCACGAGTACGGCTGGGCCTACAGCGGCGGCGGTTCGACGCTGTTCACCGCAGAACCGAGCTACCAGAAGGGACGTTGCGAACGTGAACGTCCCGTGCGTCACCGACCCAAGCGTGACGTGCCGCGGCATCGCCGACGTGGCCGCGCAATCCGGCGACGTCGCCGGCAACGGCTACAACATCGTCAACGACGGCACGTTCCTCGAAGGCGGTGGTGGCGGTACGTCACTGTCCACGCCGCTGATGCAGGGCATGTGGGCACGCGTGCAGTCGGCATCGCCGGCCAGGAAGGGCAACGGGTTCGCCAACTACGCGCTGTATCAGGCCGGCAAGAAGGCCAACGCGCGCAGCTACTTCGACGTGAACTCGCAAGACCTGTCGACCGGCGCGCCGGCAAGCAACGGGGCGTACGTGACCGGGCCGGGCTGGGACTACGTCACCGGTTGGGGCACGCCGCGTGTCTCGGGCCTGATCTGCTACCTCGACAAGAAGGGCTGCTGAGCCAGGCTCAGGTCTTGGACTTGGGGATCGCCGTCGACGATGTCAGGAACGCCTCGACCACGATGTTGTAGTCGTAGTCGACGTGCTTGCCGCTCGGCGCAGGTGATCAGCACAACGCGGTTCGGCATGTTCTGCGCCATCAGTGAATGGACGAAGCCGGCCTGCTCCTTGGCGACTGCGTAGGCATCGCGCACCGTGTAGTTGCAGCGTGCCGTTCGGCGTGCGCAGGGTGAGCACATCGTGGTTGAGCACGGTGAGTGGGTAGGTCGGGATGCCGTTGCGGCTGCGGGTGGCGTTGCGCGCCTTCAGCTTGAGCAGCTGGTGCGTCGCGGGCGCGGAAATCCGGTTCAGCACCTCGAGCGGATCCTGGCCCCACGCGTGTCCGAGCACGTAGGTGGTGCCGCGGCCGTTGGTGCCCGGTGCGTGCCCGAAGTCGTGCTGTACCCAGCACACGGTGTGGTGCTGCTCGCCGGGCGGGTCGAGCGGGCGCACGTTCTCCATGCCGCACACCGTTGCCTTGATCTTGTAGTGCTTGGCGGTGAACGTGAACGCGGTCGGTGCCGCTGCGCCGACGAAGTCGTGCGGGATGCGCGGCTTGGGCTTCGGCTTCGGTTTCGGGGTTGGCGTGGCGGTCGGTGTGGACGGCTGCACTACGACCGGCGAACCGGTGGTCGGGGGTGCCGCGAGCGGAGTGCTGGGGGAGTTGTGGTTCGTCGCCCAGTACACGCCGCCCGCCACGAGCGCAGCGACCAGCGCGACGCCGAGCAGCGCGAGCGCCGCGCGGCGACGGGAATGATCGACCGGCTCGTCCATGACGCTCCCAGGATAGAACGGCCGTGAGGTGCCGCGCTGGCATTTAGTAGGACGTCCTAGTAAATTGGACGGTGAGACTTCTACCTAGGGCGGATTAATGGACGAAGCAGACATCGCCGCAGGCCGGGCTCGGTGGCAGCAGCGCTATGACGGCGCCCGCAAGACCGAGCGTGACTACACGACCCTGTCCGGTGTCGAGGTCGAGCCGCTGTACGGCCCGACCGGTCCCGACGAGCGGATGGAGCGGATCGGCTGGCCGGGCGAGTTCCCCTTCACCCGTGGCATCCACCCGACCGGTTACCGCGGCAAGCCGTGGACGATCCGCCAGTTCGCCGGCTTCGGCAACGCCAAGCAGACCAACGAGCGCTACAAGATGATCCTGGCCGAGGGTGGCGGGGGCCTGTCCGTCGCCTTCGACATGCCGACCCTGATGGGCCGCGACTCCGACGACGAGCGCGCGGCCGGTGAGGTCGGGCACTGCGGTGTGGCCATCGATTCGGCGGCCGACATGGAGACCCTGTTCGAGGGCATCGACCTCACCGGGACGACGACGTCGATGACCATCAGCGGCCCGGCCGTCCCGGTGTTCTGCATGTACGTGGTCGCCGCCGAACGGCAGGGCGCGGACACGTCCAAGCTCAACGGCACGTTGCAGACCGACATCTTCAAGGAGTACATCGCTCAGAAGGAGTGGATCTACCCGCCGGAGCCGCACCTGAAGCTCATCGGCGACCTGATGGAGTACGTGTCGACCGAGGCGCCGGCCTACAAGCCGCTGTCGGTGTCCGGGTATCACATTCGCGAGGCAGGCTCGACGGCCGCGCAGGAGCTCGCATTCACCCTCGCCGGCGGGTTCGGCTACGTGGAGCTCGGCAAGTCGCGTGGGCTGGACATCGATCAGTTCGCACCCGGACTCTCGTTCTTCTTCGACGCGCACATCGACTTCTTCGAAGAGATCGCCAAGTTGCGCGCAGCTCGCCGGATCTGGGCGCGGTGGATGCGTGACGTCTACGGCGCGAAGACCGACAAGGCGCAGTGGCTGCGCTTCCACACCCAGACCGCCGGCGTCTCGCTCACCGCACAGCAGCCGGACAACAACATCGTGCGCACCGCGGTCGAGGCGCTCGCCGCGGTGCTCGCCGGGACGAACTCGTTGCACACGAACGCGCTCGACGAGGTGCTGGCGCTGCCGTCGGCCAAGGCGGCCCAGATCGCGCTGCGCACGCAGCAGGTGCTCGCCGAGGAGACCGGCGTGCTGAACGTGGCAGATCCGCTCGGCGGCTCGTGGTACGTCGAGGCGCTGACGGACCGGCTCGAGGCCGAGGCCGAGGCGATCTTCGCTCGGATCAAGGACTTCGGCGGCGACGGCACGATGACATCGGGCTTGCTGCGCGGCATCGAGGACGGCTGGTTCATCGGCGAGATCGCCGATTCGGCCTTCACCTACCAGGTGGAGTTCGAGAAGGGTGAGAAGCGGGTCGTCGGCGTGAACGTCTACAACGGCGATGTCGGCGACGAGCTCGAGATCCTGCGCGTTTCGCATGAGGTCGAGGTCGAGCAGCGCGCGCTCGTCGCATCGCGGCGCGCCGCACGAGACCAGAGCGTGGTCGACGAGGCGCTGGCGCGGATGGTGCACGCTGCCGAGACCGACCAGAACACCGATTCCCGCGATGCTCGACGCGGTGCGCGCCGAGGCCACACTCGGCGAGATCTGCAACGCGTTCAAGCCGATGTGGGGCGAGTACCGGGAACCGGCCCGCTTCTAAAGCACTGATCAGGACAGACGACCGCTAGAGCAGGTCGGCGAGCAATCCGGCGGCTCGCGCTGCGCCGCCCGACTCGACGGGCCGGTACGCCGGCGTCGTGCCGATGTCGCGCGCGATGAGTTCGGCGAGGTGCTCGGGCGTCGCGTCGCGCCATGGCACGCAGGTGCCTGCGCCGTAGTTGGCGAGGCGCTTGCCGCACATGGACGTTCTGCTCGAAGTGGTTGTCCAGCGGGACGTAGATGAACGGACGCCCGGCCGCGGTGAGCTCCATCGTGGTGGTCAGGCCGCCCTGCACGAGCGCGATGTCGCACGCGGCGAGCCGGCGATGCAGGTCCGGCAGGAACGGGTGCACCTCGACGCCCGGCGGCGCGGCTCAGCGACGCCGGGTCGATCCGCGGGCCGGCGACGACGATCATCCGCAGCCCGGGCACCTGGCGCGCCGCCACGGGATAGGCCTCGATCGCGCGGCGCAGCAGGTGCGTACCGACGCCCGAGCCACCGACCGCGACGAGGCACACCGGCTCGTCCGGCTCGAACCCGAACTCGGCACGCAACGCGTCGCGATCGGCGATCTCGGCGGCGTCGAATCCCGTCACATAGCCGGCGAAGTCGTAGTGCTCGCCGGTCCACGTCGCGATGTCCGGCAGACCGGGACCGAACGACGCGGACACGACGTCGTCCGGATTGCCCACGAAGATGCTGCGGTCGCGCAGCCGCGGCGAGCGGGCGATCTGCTCGATCATCTCGGCGTTGTAGTCGGCGGTGAGGTCGGCCTCGCGGCCGTCCGACATCGGCAGCCAGCCGACGAAATCGGTGAGCCACGCGTAGGGCGTTGTCTTCAGCTGCGGGTTCTCGTGCAGGAAGTAGTCGAGTTCCCATGCCTCGTCGCCGACCCAGAGGTCGTAGCGCTCCTGCTCGACAAGTTCCTGGAACACCATGAAGTTCGCGATCAGGATCTCGTCCATCTCGCGAATCGCCTGGAATGCATGCAGATCGTGCTCGCCGGCGACCGAGTCGATGTGCGCCGACTCGTTGAGCCAGCCACGCCGACGCGGGATGCACAGTCATCCCGCGTCGCTCCAGCCAGCCGGCCAGCGGCTGCTGCGCCAGCCAGTCAACCTGCACATCGGGCTGCAGTTTCGTCAGTTCGTCGACGATCGCCATGTCCCGTCGGGCGTGCCCGAGCCCGATCGGGGACGACAGGTACAGCAGCTTGCGCCGTTCGCGCGACGGCACGGTGAACCGGCGCTGCACGCGGCCGAGGACGCACCCGGTCGAGGAAGTCGCGGATGGCGAGGTTCACCGTGACCGGCTCGCGGGCCATCGGCAGATGCCCCGCGCCGATAATGGTGATCCGGTCGGCACCGATCTCGTCGGCGAGTATCTCCGCGCGTCGCGGCGGCTGGCAGCGTCCTCGTCACCGTGGATCACCAGCGCTGGGCAGTGCACCTTCGCCAAGAGGGCGTAGACGTCGTCGGCGTTGTCGACGCAGATCGGCGCGTCGTTCAGCATGTTCTGGATCTGGCCGGTCGACTGCAGCCCCCACGCGACGCAGTCCTCCCACTGCTTGGACGAATGCGGTTCGGACAGCAGTTCGCCGAAGAAGAACTCGAGAAACCCGCGGTAGTCGAGCTCGCGATAGGCGTCGGTGTCCTTGGCCCAGCCGGTCGAGTCGGCGGTCGACACCCTCGATGAATGCTTCGCGGTGTGCGTGCGGCGGCGGTGACGAACGGCAGCCACGGCGCGAGCACGACGATGCCGTTGACCCGCTCCGGGATGATGCGCGGCGATCAGGGCCGCAGTCCATGCCGACGTGCAGATGCCGACCAGGACGGCGGACGCGATGCCGAGTTCGTCCATCACCGCGATCGTGTCGGCGACGAACTCGAGTATCGGCGTAGGCGGCCGGGTCGGTTGGCCGGCCCGACCGCCCGTTGCCACGTGGGTCGATCGTGACGACTCGCGCGTGCCGGGCCAGGAAGGGCACCTGCGCCTTCCATGCGCGAGAGTCGACGATCGAGTCGATCGGCGGGAAGACGATCGTCCGGTCGCCGGAGCCGAATACCTCGTACGCGACGTCCACTCCCTCCCGGGTCAGCGTCGCGACGATGTCAGGTTCCAGTGCGCGCATGACGATCAGGCTCCTACGGACGGGCCTCGTAGACCAGGTTGAACGGCGTTTCGGCGACGCGGCGGAACCGGGTGAAGCCGGCGTCGCTCACCACCCGGCGGATCGCCGCCTCGCCGGCCTGCGCGCCGAGCGCGTACCCGCCGGACTGGGACAGCGCGTTCGGCACGCACAGGAACGTCGAGAAGTTGTAGTAGACCCGGCCGACCGGGTTCAGGTTGCCGGCGAGGTCGTCCTCGGCGAACGGCTCGACGATCAGCCAGCTGCCGTCCGGTGCGCGATGGCCTGGCGCACGTGTGCGGCGGCGGCCAGCGGGTCGCCCATGTCGTGCAGGCAGTCGAACGTCGCCACGAGGTCGTAGTCGCGCCCGCTGAAGGTCTGAGCGGACGCGACCTCGAAGGTGGTCCGGTCGGTCACGCCGGCCTCAGCGGCCCGCTTGCGGGCCAGCTCGATCGAGCCCTCGTGATAGTCGGAGCCGACGAAGTGCGACGCCGGGAACTCGGTCGCGAGCAGCACGGTCGAAGCGCCCAGCCCGCAGCCGATGTCGGCCACCTTGGCACCGGCGTGCAGCTTCGCGTGCACGCCGTCCATTGCCGGGATCCAGCGACGGAACAAGGTTGGCGACGTAACCGGGGCGGAAGAACTGCTCGCAACCGGTGAAGACGTTGCTGTCGTGCTCGTGCCAGCCGAAGCCCTTGCCGGTGCGGAACGCATCGGTGATCTCGTCGACCGCGCGCAGCGCGCCGAGGGCGAGGATGAACGCGCCGGGCAGGTATACGCCGCCGTCGGGGTTGGTCAGGCCGAACGCCTGCTCCTCGGTGAGCGAGTACGTCTCGGACTCCGGATCGCACATGACGTAGCCGCCCGCCGCCTGGCCGCGCAGCCACTCGGTCACGTAGCGCGGGTCGCGTCTCGGTGCGCTCGGCCAGTTCGGCCGGCGTCGCCGGATCGTCGACGAGCGCCTTGTACAGCCCGAGATTGTGGCCGATGACGACGCTGCCCGCCGCGATCGTCGCGCCCAGGTCGCCGACGAAGTGGTGCAGCAGTTCCATGACCTTGTCCTGATCGATTGCCATGTGATCCTCCCGAATCGGTTTTGCGTGCGATCGGGGAGAAGCCTCGCTGGCGGCGTTGCAGTCTCATTGCAGTGCGGCCTCGGCTGCGCGGACGAGGTCGGCCCAGCCGACGCGGCGCGCCGCGGCAAGGAACGGGTCGAGGATCGCCTGGGCACGCTCGTCCTCGCCGCGGGTGCGCCAGGCACGCGCCACCGACAGGTAGGCGTCAGCGCCGGTGAGCCAGGCGCTGCCGTCCGGCACGACGGTCGCGCGCAACAACCCGTCGGCTGACTGCAGGGTGTCGAGTGACCCGGTGGCTTCGGCAAGCGGGCCAAGACATCTCGCCAGATAGGCCTCCGTTCCCGGCGCTTCCACCGCCGGCCGGATCTCGGTCAGCAACTGCGCCGCCTCGTCGAGGCGCCCGATCGCCAGCAGCGTGCCGGCATGCACCGCGCCGGCGGTGGACAGCCACCACGAGTGCCAGTGCTGGCGACCGACGGCGACCGCTCCGGCGCCGATCGCAAGGGCGGCGTCGAGATCGCCGGCCAGGCGGTGCACCCACGCCACATGCGCGGTGAAGAACGGCTCGAACGTGGTGAACCCGCTGCGGCGGCACGCGGCCAACGCGGCTTCGATGCGCGCAATCGCGCTCGGGTAGTCACCTCGTGCGAGTGGGACGAGGGACGACTCGAACAGCGTCCACTGCAGCAGTCCGAGATTGCCGTGCCGACGATTGAGCGGTTCGAGCTCTTGCAGCACCGGCGTCGAGCCGGTCGATCTCGCCGAGGTAGGCCCAGCAGCTCTTGCGCGCGTCGAGCGCGAACTCGAGTGCGCGATCGTCTGCGGCCACGCGCGCGGTGCGCAGCGCTTGCTCGCTGAACGCCAGCGCGGACACGAAATCCAAACTGGTGATCGACAGGATGGCGAGCCTGCCCAAGACGTCAGCCTCGGTCGTCCGCGCGCCGAGCTGCTCGGCCAGATAGAGGCAGCGGCGCAGAGGTTCTTCGGCCATCGCCGGCGGATTGCCCAGCGCCACCGGCACGTTGCCGGCGATCTCGCGCAGCGCGATCATCTCGAGGCGGCGATCACCGGCTTGCCGCGCGGCGTCTACCGCGGCGGTGAAGTCGTTCCACGCTTCGGCGAACGCGGCCAGGATGTCGCGCGCCCGACCGCGAAGGACCAGCGCCCGGCCGGTCAGTTCGAGGTCATCGGCGCGTTCGGCCGCGCTGAGCGCGCGACCAGCCAGCGCCGCGCCGTCGGCGGCCGCGAACGAGCGCAGCGCGTCGTCGGCGGCGACCAACCAGGCGCGCGCGGCACGCGGCCAGTCGTCGATCGCGGTCGCGTGCGCGGCCACCTGTTCAGGGGCTCCCGTGAGCAGATCGACGGCATGCGCGTGATGGGCCAACCGCGTCGGCAGCGGGGTCGTCGCGTAGAGCACCTCGCGCACCAGGTCGTTGGCGAACTCGTACGACCGTCCGGCCGTGCGCAGCAACCCGACCTGCAGGGCGCGTTCGCAGTCAGCAAGAGCGACCGGCAGTGCGAGGCCCGCCAGCGTCGCGGCATGCTGCGGATCGAACGAGGCGCCGAGCACTGCCCCGGCACGCAGCAGCGCCGTAGCCGATCTCCCCAGCCGCGCCGTCCTGGTCAGGACCGCAACCTGCAGGGTGGCCGGAATCGCGTCGTCGTCATCGGCGCCGCGCAGGATCTCCGCGACGAACAACGCGTGCCCACCCGTGCGCTGCACGATCTCGTCCGCCCGGTGGCCGCGGCCGGCGGCTACGGCCAGCGCTCGAACGGCGCTCGGGGCCAGCGGCCCGACCTCCAGCCGGGTCGCAACCGGCGCAAGGGTGGCGAGCAACTCTGCACCCTCGTCGGTGCGGACGGTTGCGACGACCAACACTGCCGCGGAGGGCAGCACGGTGCGCAGGAAGTGCAGCAGCTCGATCGACGACTCGCCGGCGTTGTGCAGGTCGTCCAACTGCAGCAGGACGGGGCGCACACGAGCCAGTTCGCATAAGAAGACCGACACGGCCTGCACCGCGCGCCGCCGCTCGACCTCCGCGGCCGCGAAGTGAACCTGTTGTTGCTCGACGAGCGCGCCGATGGCGGGCACCAGCCGGCCGAGTGAGTCGAGGTGGCCGGCCGCGGCGGCCAGCACCTCCGCAGGCGGCCGGCGGCTCACCGCGTCGGTGATCGCCTCTACCACCGGTTGCAGGAACAGCGCCCGCTCGGCTTCGTAGCATCGCGCCGAGAGCACCATGCCGCCGGTTTCGCGAACGAGCCGGGACAGCTCGTCGGCCAGCCGGGTCTTTCCGGCACCGGGGTCACCGGTGATCAGGACGAGGGCGCCGGCGCCGTTCGCAGCCGCCGACCACGCGGTGCTCAGCTCGGTGAACTCGCGCTCGCGGCCGACCAGCTCGCCGCGATCATCGCGGGCCGCCGCTGCCGGCTCGAGACTCGGGACGGTGCCGCGCAGGATCTCGGTGTGCAGCGCAGCCGTCGCCGGTGCCGGGTCGGTGCCGAGTTCCTCGCGCAGGCGGTGCCGTAGCTCGTCGAAGACTGGCAGTGCTGCGTTCGGCTCACCGGCTGCCGACAGTGCAGTCATCAGCACCCGGGCGGCGTCCTCGTCGAGCGGGTCGTCGGCCAGCGCCGCGCGAGCCACTTCGGCCGCCCCTGCATGATCGCCGACCGCGAGCCGGGCACGACCGGCAACGCTGCGCGCGCGGCGGTGCAGGGCGGCCTGCCGGGTGCGCACCGCGTGTACCCAGTCGGCGTCGCCCAGGTCGGCGAGGGCGGTTCCGGTGAGCAGGGCCAGCGCCGCCGAAGTGGCTGGAACTGCGAGCGCCGGCTGCCCGGCAGTCAAGCGACGCTCGGCCTGTTCGACCAGGCCGGCCGCCTCGTCCAGATCGACGGTGACGCTGGGGTCGAGACGGAACCCGGACCGTCCGCCGGCGATGAGGTCGCCACCGTGCGTGCGACGCAGCCGGCTGACCAGCGAGGCGATCGTGGCTGCCGCGCTGTCGGGCGCGCCGTCGGGCCAGAGGGCTTCGGCGAGCT
Source organism: uncultured Actinomycetota bacterium (assembly GCA_963794885.1). Classification (GTDB taxonomy): domain Bacteria; phylum Actinomycetota; class Actinomycetes; order Mycobacteriales; family Jatrophihabitantaceae; genus RYN-133. The sequence continues at coordinate 188,276 of CAWCFH010000016.1, read as the reverse complement.
CGCCGGCCGGCCGGATCCGGCTGGGGTCGGCCGCGAGTAGGGCGAGGACGAGCCGGGCCTTGCGGCTGCCCAGCTGCACGGACTCGACCACCACGTCGCCCCGCTCGACGCGCAGGGTGCCGATGATGCAGACGCGCGCCGCCGGCCGCGGCATGGCCCCCATCGGCCCATGATGGCTGGGCCGATGCCGTCCGGCCAGGCCCTGATCAGCCGAACGAGCCGTGCCGGCCCTCGCCGGACGCGAACCGGGCCGCACCCTGGGCCCCCTCCGCGCGCAGCGCGTCCAGCCCCTTCCCGAACTCCTGCGCCAGGGCGGCGGGCTCGTCCAGGGCGAGCGCGTCATAGACCGAGCGACGGTCCGAGCGCATGCACGCTTGTGGGAAGGCCGCGATCTCGGCAGCCAGCGCCTCGGCCTCCGCCCGGGCGGTACCGACCGGGACGACCCGGTTGGCCAGCCCCATCGCGAGGGCCTCGTCGGCGCCCACCGGCCGGCCGGTGAGGATCAGATCCAGCGCCCGGCCCAGACCGACGACGCGCGGCAGGCGGACCGTCCCGCCGTCGATCAGCGGTACGCCCCACCGCCGGCAGAACACCCCGAGCACCGCGTCGGATTCGACCACGCGCAGGTCGCACCACAGCGCGAGTTCCAGCCCACCGGCGACGGCATGCCCGCTGATCGCGGCGATGACCGGCTTCGACAGCGCCATCCGGGACGGCCCCATCGGCCCGTCGGCGGACGTGTCCGGGTCGAGCGAATTGGACATCGCATGCAGGTCGGCACCGGCGCAGAACGTCCCACCGGCACCCCACAGCACGCCGACCCGGGCGTCGTCGTCGGCGTCGAAGCGTGCGGAACGCGTCGGCGAGTTCGGCGGCCGTCGCGCCGTCCACCGCGTTTCGTCTCTCGGGACGGTCGAGGACGATCGTCCACACGTGTTCGGCCTTCTCGACATGAACTGGCACTGGCCGACCCCACCGGTTGGCGGGACCGCTGTCAATGCCTGAGACAATGGACGGATGCGTCCCGGAGGAGCTCGTCGTCCCGCCCAGCCGAATCCACAGCTGACGGCGGCGATGGCCGGCGCCGTCGACCTTGCCGCCGTCAAGGCTCGCAACGAGGCCGCCGCGCGCGCTGCCGAGGCACCGGCACCCGCGGCCGGGCAGTACATCGTCGAGGTCACCGAAGCCAACTTCCAGACCGAGGTGCTCGACCGGTCCTTCCAGGTTCCGGTGCTGCTGGTCGTCACCTCGGCGCGGGCGAGTTCGTCGGCGACGCTTGCCGCCTCGCTCGAGGCGATCGTGACGCAGGGCAACGGCACGCTCGTGCTGGGCAAGGTCGACGCCGACACCGACGTGCGCGTCGCCCAAGCGCTGCAGGTACAGGCCGTCCCTGTCGTGTTCGCCGTCATCGGCGGCCAGCTCGTGCCCGGGCTTCGAGGGCGCTCTGCCCGATGACCAGCTGCGCGAGTTCGTGGGCGCCGTGCTGCAAGCCGCGGCGCAGGCCGGGCTCAAGGGGCCGGGCATGCCGACCGGACGAGGACGCAGCCGTCGCCGCGGACGCAAGAGCCGGAGGACCCGCGCTTCGACGCCGCCGAGGCAGCGCTGGCCGACGGCGACTACGACCTGGCCCGCCAGCGGTTCCAGGCGATCCTGGATGCCGAGCCGGCGAACCTCGGCGCGGCGCTCGCGCTGAAGCAGGTCGCGCTGCTCGCCCGGCTGACGCGCTCGGCGAGGTGCCGGCCGATCCCGCGCCCGATGACGTCGCCGGCCAACTCGCTGCCGCGGATCTCGCCTTTGCCAGCGACGATGTCGACGGCGCGCTGCGCCGACTGCTCGACCTGATCGCGCGGACGTCCGACGACGACCGCGATGCGGTACGCGAACGGCTGATCGAGTACTTCGACCTGCTCGGACCGGACGACCCGCGAGTTCCGCCGGCACGCCGGGAAATGGCGAGGTCGCTCTTCTGATGCGTTCCGCGGAGCGGCGCGACGACGACGACGAGCCGCCGAGCGCGCGACCGCGTACGCGACCTTGTCTCGGTGAGCGAGGGCGATCCGCTTGCTCCGTTCGCCCTGCGGCGCGACAAGCAGTACGTGTTCTCGCCGGATGGCGAGGCGGCGCTCGGCTATCGGGTGCGCGCTGGGCGTCGCCGTCGCGAGCGGCGACCCGGTCGGTGCACCAGAATCCTGGGACGCGGCGATCGAGCAGTTCGTCCAGATGGCTCGGCGGCGCAAGCTGCGCTTCGCTGCGATCGGTGCCGGCGAGCGGACCCACGCATCCGTGGTCGGCGTACGGGCTCGGCAGCGTTCCGATCGGACGCGACGTGGTGCTGCACCGCGAGCACTTTCACCTTGACCGGACGGCAGTATCGCAACGTGCGCCAGGCGATCCAACGCACGCGCAACAGCGGCATCACCGTCGAGTTCCTGCGCGAGGGCGAGCTGCCGCCGGCCGTGGAGCAGGAGTTGCGCGCGGTCATGGCACGCACCCGCGGGCTGAACGAGCGCGGTTTCTCGATGATCCTCGGCAACCTGTTCAACGGCGACGAGCCGGATGCCGTCATCGCGATCGCCCGCGACGCCGACGGGCGACTCGTCGCAGCGCACCGCTACCTCTGGGCCGGCAAGCAGGATCTGTCGCTCGACTTCCCGATCCGTGTCGAGCACGCGCCGAACGGGGTGGACGAGCGGCTCGCCGCCGAGGTCGTCGCGTGGGGCGCCGAGCACGGCGTCGAGCGGGTGTCGCTCGCCTTCGCGCCGTTCCCGGACCTCTTCGAGAACCGGGCAGCGCCTCGGCATCGTCGGCGCGCTGCTCTACGGCATCACGCACCTGCTCGATCCGCTGATCCGCGTCGAGCGGCTCTACCGGTACCTGCGCAAGTTCCACGCCTTCGACCAGCAGCGCTATGTGATGCTGCGCTGGCGGCAGGTCGTGGTCGTGGCGATAGCGTTGCTGCTTTTAGAGTTCGGGCACTGAGTTCGGACACCGACCCGTTCGGAGAAACGATGACGGCGCACGGCACGCACGACTATGTCGACGATCCGCGCAACGCCGAGGTGCTGATCTACGTCAACGGCGCGCTCGTGCCGCGGGCCGAAGCAACCGTGTCGGTGTTCGACGCCGGATTCGTCCTCGGCGACGGGGTGTGGGAGGGGCTGCGCGTCGCTGACGGGCACCCTGCGTTCCTCGACCAGCACCTCGACCGGCTCTACGAAGGCGCGACCGCGATCGCGCTCGACATCGGGCTGTCGCGCGCCGAGCTGACCGCAGAGATCTACCGAACCCTCGAGGCCAACCGGATGTCCGGCGACGGCATCCACATCCGGCTGATGGTGACGCGGGGTCCGAAGTCGACGCCGTACCAGGATCCGCGCATGTCGGCCGGCCCGGCCACCATCGTGATGATCTGCGAGTACAAGGATCCGCTGCCGGCGACCGTCGAGCGCGGCCTGTCGCTGTTCACGGTGCATGTGCGCCGCGCGTCCCCGGACATCCTGGACCCGAAGCTCAACGCGCACAGCAAGCTCAACGACATCACCGCGTGCATCCAGGCCTACACGGCCGGTGCTGACGAAGCGCTGATGCTCGATCCGAACGGGTTCGTCGCGACCTGCAACTCGACGCACTTCTTCATCGTGCGGCGCGACGAGGTATGGACCTCGTCGGGCATGTACTGCCTCGGCGGCATCACCCGCGCGAACGTGCTTCGGGTTTGTGCCGAGGCCGGAATCCCCGCGTACGAGAAGAGTTTCAGCCTGACCGAGGTTTACAGCGCGGACGAAGCGTTCGTCACCGGAACGTTCGCCGGGCTCGTCCCGGTACACACGGTGGACGGGCGGACGATAGGCACCGGAGCACGTGGCCCGATGGTGGAAAGGCTGCAGGAGCTCTACAAGGCGCTCGTGCGACGTGACGTAGCTAACGAGATGACCGACGTCCGGCTCGCGATGTGGTCGGGGCCGCGCAACATCTCTACCGCGTTGATGCGTGCGTGGGAGAACCGGCCGGACACCCGGGTCGTCGACGAGCCGCTCTACGGCTTCTACCTCGACCGCACCCAGCTCGACCATCCCGGCCGTGACGAGATCATCGCCGTGATGGGCAGCGACTGGCGAGCCGGTCGTCGCCGAGCTCGTCGCGCCGGTCGACGGCGATCTACTACCAGAAGCACATGACCCATCACCTGATCCCCGAGCTGCCGCGCGACTGGATCGGGTCGCTGACCAACGTGCTGCTCATCCGCGATCCGGCCGAGGTCGTCGCGTCCTACACGCGCGAACGCGCCAACGTTGTTGCAGACCGACATCGGACTCGTGCAGCAGGACGAGCTCTACGACCAGCTCGACGGCGACGTGCCGGTGATCGACTCCGCCGACTTCCTGCAGAATCCCGAGGGCTACCTGCGCTGGCTGTGCGACTACATCGACGTCGAGTTCACCGACGCGATGCTGCACTGGCCGGCCGGCCCGCGCGCATCCGACGGCGTGTGGGCGAAGTACTGGTACGACGCGGTCGTCGCCTCCACCGGCTTCGCGCCGTACCGGCCGCGTGCCGGTGTCGCTCACCGGTGCGGCGCTCGCAGCGGCCGAAGAAAGCCGGCCGTACTACGAGCGCCTGCACGCGGTGCGCGTCGTGCTTACTCCGTGATCCGGACGGGCGTGCCTTCGAGGTTCGCCGTCCACGACGTGGTGTCGCTGGGCTGGCCGCCGCCGTAGTTGTAGCCCAGAGTGATCCAGCAGCCGGTGACCGAGAGGCTGTCACACGTGTAGCCGCTGGGTATCGGGATCGATATCTGTTCCCACTTGCCGTTGTAGCTCGAGTTGGCGGTGATCGAACAGTTCGAGAGCGCTCCGCTCGTCGGTCCGGTCGCCGATGCACCCGCTGAACGACGACAGGTTCGAGTCGGCCGGCGGCCGGATCGTGACCGTGCCGGGCTGGGTCGAGTCGCCGATGTCGAACAGGCGCACGTTGAGCACCTGGCCGGCCGCGGCCGGGGACACCTGGGTCAGGTAGAACGACGTCTGCGCGCTGGTGAGGTTCGCGTAGATCGCCATGTTCGTGTAGCCGGAGATCGCGATGTTCGAGTTGTCAGCGGCGCTCGAGCCGAATGCCCGCAACGCGAACCGGTTGTGGCCGTTGCCCGCGCGGGTTGTCCTCGGCAGCGTTGCCCTGAACCTGGATGAAGTAGGTGCCGGCTGACACCGTGCCGGTGAAGGTGCACAGCGTCGACCACTGCCGGAACACCTTGGCGACGTCGTCGCGGTAGCCGGGAGCCACGTCTGGCACACCGTTCGTGTACGTGATCTTGCCCGCTGCGTCCTGCTTGTACTGGTTGAGCGCGGTGTACAGGTCGCCGGTGTAACCCTTGAACGTCTTCACGCAACTCGCGACCACCGGATAGCTGGTCGGATCCCACGGGTTCGACGTGGCGACGGGCTGCCGGATCGTGTACGTGGTGTCCGGGGGAGTGCTGCCGAAGAGCATGTCGCCGGTGCAGTACGGGCTGTTCTGCCCGGAGGCGTAGAGGTTGGTGTCCTGCAGGTACTTCGCGGTCGCTGCGCTCGTCCCTGGGTTGTAGTTGTACTGGTTCTTCGCGTTCACCGCCGCCGTCGCGCCGCTGCCGAAGTTCGCAGTACACAGGTCGCCGACGCTGATGAATGCCGGCGTCGAAGGCCTGGATCGTCAGATTCGTTACCGGCGCGCTGAGCTTGACGCTGTAGAAGTAGCCGTCGCGGCGAGTAGTCGGTGTTGGTGCCGCCGCTGCAGCCATCGACGCCTGATCCGCAAACGCCGTCCTGGTACGCGTCGCCGCTCACCTTCGTGCCTTGCGGGCTGCCGACGTTCGCCCAGAACTGGCCGGCGGCCGAGCAGTTGCCGCTGCGCGGGTTGATCGCGCCGGTCGTCGGCTCCGGTCCGTTGCCGAAAGCGTTGCACGGGCTGCCCATCGGCAGCGGCGCCTGATAGTTCGCGACCGACGTGCGGGTGATCGTCTCGGTGGGCTTGCCGAACAACTGCCCGAAGGTGTTGTCGACGGTGTCGGTGATGGTGACGCGCAGCTTGCTCGGCTGCCCGGGTACCGGCTCCGGATCGACGTTGCGCGGTGTAGCCGTTCACGGCGGCGACGTTCAACGCGACTGCCCTGCGCCTGGGCGAAGTTGCCGGGCATGTAGGTCACGCCGGCCAGCGACGCGGCGTCGGCGGCGCGCTGGATCTTCTGCACGTTCGCGTACCAGTTGCCGACGTCCACCGTGAACGCCGCAGACGCCGAACAGCAGCGGGCACAGGATGACCGTCACGACGGCGATGTAGCCGCCTTCGCGGCCGGCATCGGCCAGCCGGCGGCTGATGAAACCGGGACGTCGGTGCCGGCGGCGGTGGCGGATCACTTGCAGCCGCCCGCCTGCAGCGTCGGAATGGGCTCGAACCGCATCACGGTGTAGCTGCTCAGGCCGATCGAGTTGAAGAAGGCCTGGGTGACGCCGGGGTGATTGAACGACAGGTAGACGCCGACGCTGTCCTGGGTACCCTCGCACGCGTTCTGCGCCGTCGGGTTCCACGATCCGGCTGTCTGGACGAACGTCTTCGACGCGTTGTTCCAGGTGAACTGCACGCAGTTCGTGGCGCACGAGTTGAAGGTGCCGCCCGCGCCGACCGGGTGCCCGGACGCGTCGGCCTGGTAGACCCAGAGCGCCTTGACATCGGTCATGTCGAGCGCCGCTCCCTCGCGGGCGACCTGCGCCGGCAGCGTCGGTGGCGAATGTTGTGGTGCGTGGCTCGGCCGAAGCGATACGAGCGCCTGCGCGAACGGCAGAGGTGATCGCCAGCTGGTCCTTGAAGACCAGGCCGAACTCGATGATGCCGAACACGCAGCAGCAGGAAGATCGGCGTGATGATGGCTGCCTCGACGGCGGCCACGCCGCGGTCGTCGCGCGTAATACGGCGGAAGAACAGTGGCCGCCGGCAACGCCGGCGCCCCTGCTTAGCTTGTTTTCTTGCCATTGGTCGCTCCGAATCCCGCTACAAAGACCAGAAATCTGCGCGCATATACGCGTTCTCTGTCGGAGGCTAGGTCGCCGCACCGGGCGAGCGGAACCGCTGCACGGCAAGACCGTCCGTTCGGTGCTTCATGTCGGCCGAACGTATGACATGTCGTCCGTTCGGGTTGGGTAAGACCAACCTTTCGCGGGCTGCACCCGTGGGTGTCGCCGGGGCAGTCTTGTGCCAACGGGTGGCAGGGGGTCACCCAAGGTTCGGCAACAAGGCCCGAACGCTTATCCCAGAGGGGGAACTCCTAATGTTCTACGTACTCAACATCATCGCCGCCCTGCACGCTCGTATCGAGACCGCGAAGGACCGCGGCGCGACCGCCACCGAATACGCGATGCTCGTCGCGTTCATCGCCCTGGCGATCGTCGGCACCGTCACGATCTTCGGTGGCCAGCTGAGCGACTTCTTCAACTCGCTCGGCCAGAAGATCGGCATCGTCAGCAAGACGCAGCTAGCCCGAGACCTCCTGCCCCGGCCTGATCAAGTCGGCTGGGGCGGGACCGGACGGGTCCCGGCCGCGTCCCCGAGCGCGGCCGGGACCTTCTACATCCCAGCCTTCTTCTCGGGACCTTCAAGTTCGGGAGAGTTCAATGAATCGACGGATCGTCCTCATTGCTGTCGCGGTCGTGCTGGCATTGTTCGGCACGTTCGCGGTGTACAGCTATGCGCACAACGCCGACGAGCGCGCGGTGGCAGGCGGGCGCGCCGTCAAGGTTCTCATCGCCACCAAGCGCGTCGCCGCAGGCACGACCTGGGCAGACGCAGTCAAGAGCTGGATCGATGTCGGTGCAGAACATGCCGGCGTCGTCCACTCCGTAGCAGCGCACTGACCAGCCTCAGCTGCCGGCGTCGCCAACACCGCGGTCGCGCAGAGCGACATCGCACCAGGACAGGTCGTGCTGCGCGAGGCGTTCGGCGCGCGACCGCCGCAGACCGGTGTGCTTGCCATTCCGAAGGGAAAGATCGCGATCACGGTCTCGCTCGGCAGCGACGCCGACGTGGCAGGCTACGTGTCGCCGCAGTCCGCAAGTGATCGTCTTCGTGACGAGCGCGCTCAAGGAGCCCGCCGGCAAGCAAGACCAAGCTGGCGACCGCGTCGGCGATACGCTGTCGGTGACCCGCACCGTGGTTCCGCGCGCCATCCGTCATCGCCACCTCAGCCGCAGCGCCCACCGACACTCGTTGGCAAGACGACCGACACCGGATCATCGCAGGGCTCCGTGCTCGTCACGCTGGCGCTCAGCCAGTTGGACGCCCAGCGCGTGGTCATGGCGCAGAACGCCGGCCAGCTCTACCTCGGCCTGCTCTCCGACACGCTCGGTGGTCACCCAGGACGGCGGCGTCGTGAACGCGGGTGTCTTCCACCCGGCGCCCATCTGGGTCAAGTAGCTCGAACGCGTAGAAGACATCGGGGGAATCAGCTGTGACCATCTTGTGCGAACCGAATAAGGCCACTGCGGCCGCGGTGGCGCCGCACCTTGACACCACCGAGGGCGTCCGCGTCGTCGACAACCTCACCGACGCAGCAGCGTGGGTGGGCTACGACGCCGACGAGCGGCTGGTGGTGATCGGCGCAGCTGTGCCCTTCATCGATGTCGTCGCATTCGCCGACTACATGCACACGATCTACCCGGACGCACTGCTCGTTCTGGTCCGGGACCAGGCCGACGACGACGTCATGCTCGAAGCTATGGCCGCAGGCATCATCGAGGTGGTGCCTGCGGCAGACGAGCCGGCGCTCGCTGCGGCATGTGATCGGGCTCGGCAGATCCTCGCCGAGCGAGCCGCACCGGACGCGGGTACGGCGACCGACGACGTCCGCGTGGATCCGCCGGCGACCGAGTCGCCCCGCTCGGCGAGGTCGTCACGGTGTTCTCGGCGAAGGGCGGCACCGGCAAGACCGTGGTGTCGACCAACCTCGCGCTGGCACTGCACCGCGGCGGCGCGCGGCGAGTCTGCCTGGTCGATCTTGACCTCGAGTTCGGCGACGTCGCAATCACGATGAAGCTGTCGCCAACCCGCGGCATCATCGATGCCGTCGAGCTTGACCTGCGGCTCGCCGATTCGGTGACCGCACTGATCACGCCGTACGCGCCGCGGCTTGACTGCGTGCTTGCACCGATCCACCCCGGCGACTCCGAGCGGATCTCGCCGGCCGTTGTCGCCGAGATGATCGGTCAGTTGCGCGCGACGCTACGACTACGTCGTCATCGACACCCCGTCGCAGTTCTCCGAGCACGTGCTCGAGGCATTCGACGCCGCCGATCACCACGTCCTGGTCGACGACACCGGAGATCCCGGCGCTGAAGAACCTGCGGCTCACCCTCGACATGCTCGACATGCTCGAGTACGACCGCGACGCTCGATCGATCCTGCTCAACCGTGCCGATCCGAAGGTCGGCCTCAGCGTCGCCGACGCCGAAGCCGCCATCAAGTCGTCGATCACCGCAAAGCTGCCCGCCACGCCAGACGCGCCGGCATCGATCAACAAGGGCATGCCGCTCGTGTCGAGCGAGCCCGATCATCCGTTCTCGGTGGCGCTCGCGGCCTTTGCCGCCAGCGCCATCGCCGACAGTCCCGTAGTCACCACCGGACGGCCGCGTCGCCGTCTCGGTCTGAAGCTGAGGAAGCGATCGTCGTGAAGCTCTCTGACCGCCTTGCTGCGGCACAGCAGCGTCCCGTCCGACCTGGAGCGGCCCAACGGTGGCGCGCATCGTGCCGCCCGCGCTCGCGCTGCGGCGGCCCATCGGCGACGCGCACCGCGACAGCGCCAGAACCCGCTCTCGTGCGCCGAACCGCCGGTCGCGGCGGAAACGCCCCCGGTAGCCGAGCCCGTGCCGAGACGGCGCGCACGTTGTCGACGTGGCCGAGGCGGCCGCCAAGAAGCACAGCGGATCAGCAGCGCCACCTGCTCGACTGGGTGACGATCAGTTCGACCGACGCCCCGCCGCCCGTCCGGCTGAGCAAGGACAACGAACCGGCCGTTGAAGCCGACGTCGAGCCGCACGGCGCGCACGAGCGCTCGGACGACGACAGCGACGAAGCGCCGAGCGTGCCGGATGTCGCTGCTCCGGAGCCCACCGGCGAGCGCGTGCGCTACGTCGACCCACTCGCCGGCATCAAGCGCAAGGTGCACCAGTCGCTGCTCGAGGCCCTCGGCCCGACGCTGTACGACGCCGAACTCGACGAGCGCGAGCTCGCCGTCAAGGTTCGCCAGACGCTGCAGCAGGTCATCGAGTCCGAGCAGACCCTGATCAGCACCGCTGAGCGGGTGCGGATCACCAACGAGGTTTCCGACGAGATCCTCGGCCACGGCCCGCTCGAGCCGTTCCTGCGCAACCGCGACGTCACCGAGATCATGGTCAACGGCGCCGACCAGATCTACGTCGAGCGCGGCGGCCAGATCTACCCGGTCAACGCCGCGTTCACCGACGACAACCACCTGCGCCGCACGATCGAGAAGATCGTCGGCCGCGTCGGCCGCCGCATCGACGAATCCAGCCCGATGGTCGACGCCCGGCTCCTGGACGGCAGCCGCGTCAACGCCGTGCTGCCGCCGGTCGCGCTCGACGGGCCGATGCTCACCATCCGTAAGTTCGCCGCCGATCCGCTGACGGTGCAGGACCTCGTCGACTTCGGCACGATGACCGCGGCGACTGCGAACCTGCTCGCCGCGTGCGTGCGCGGTCGGCTGAACATCCTGATCAGTGGCGGCACCGGCTCGGGCAAGACGACGACGCTGAACGTCATGTCGTCGTTCGTCCCGTCGAACGAGCGGATCGTCACGATCGAGGACGCCGCCGAGCTGCAGCTCCGCCAGGAGCACGTCGTGCGGATGGAGTCCCGCCCGAGCAACATCGAAGGACGCGGCGAGATCACCACCCGCGATCTCGTGCGCAACTCGTTGCGTATGCGCCCCGACCGAATCATCGTCGGTGAGGTTCGTGACGGCGCGGCCGTCGACATGCTGCAGGCGATGAACACCGGCCACGACGGATCGCTGACCACGCTGCACGCCAACTCACCCCGCGATGCGCTGTCGCGCTTCGAGACGATGGTGCTGATGGCCGGCGTCGAGCTGCCGACTCGGGCGATCCGTGAGCAGGCCGCTTCGGCGATCGACCTCATCGTGCACCAGTCGCGGCTGCGCGACGGCACCCGTCGGATCACGCACATCACCGAGGTCACCGGCATGGAATCCGAGGTCGTCACCCTGCAGGACCTGTTCATGTTCGACTACTCGGCCGGCGTCGACGAGACTGGCAAGTTCCTCGGCACGCTGCGCCCGACCGGGATCCGGCCGATGTTCGTGCAGCGGCTCGCCGATGAAGGCATCCAGCTTCCCGCCGGACTCTTCCAGGACTGGTCATGATCGCCGCAGCGCGCCGCCGGCAGCACCGGCCTGCCGCTGTGGCTGGTATGCGCCATCGCGTTCGTCGCCATGCTGTCGTTGCGCTCTACGTGCTGCTCGCGCCGATGGGCAAGAAGCAGCGCGTCGACAAGCAGGCCCGCCTCGACGAGGTGTACCGCTACCGGGTGCTCGGCGCCTACAGCGGCCTCGGTGTCGAGATCGTCCCGGAGTCGCACGCCGAAAGTGCGCTCACGACCAAGGCTCTGGCAGTCGTCGACAAGGCGGTGCGCGCGCGCGGTCAGCACAACCGGATCGTGTTCGAGCTCGAGCGTGCCGGCATGCGGATGCGGCCGGAGGAGTGGGCGGCCCTGCAGCTGGCAATCACGGTCGGTGTCGCGGCGCTGCGGCGCCGTTCCTGCTCGGACCGCTCGGCCTGCTCTTCGGGCTGCTCGGTTGGTTCGGCTGCCGCTACTTCATCCGTCGCCGCACGACCAAGCGGATCGCGGCGTTCCAGTCGCAGCTGCCCGATGCGCTGCAGCTGCTCGCCGGCGCATTGCGGACCGGCTTCGCGTTGAACCAGGCGCTGGGCACGGTCGTGCGTGAAGGAATCGAGCCGGTGTCGAGTGAGTTCGGCCGCGCGCTTCATGAAGTGCGCCTCGGTGCGAACCTCGAGGACGCCCTCGACGACGTCGTCGAGCGGATGCACAGCTACGACATGGGCCTGGTCGTCATGGCCATTCGCACGGCGCGCGAGGTCGGCGGCAACCTCGCCGAGGTGCTGCAGCACGACGATGGTCACCATGCGCGAGCGTGTGCAGTTGCACGGTCAGGTGCGGGTGCTCACCGCCGAAGGCCGGTTCTCGGCGAAGGTGCTGGTCGCGCTGCCGCTCCTGATGGCCGTCTACCTGCTGCTGTTCAAGAAGGCGTACCTGCGTCCGCTGTACACGACCGGCGCCGGAATCGTGATGCTCATCGGCGGGGTCGCTGTTGCTCGTCGGCGGAATGTTCTGGCTCAGCCGACTGACGAAGATCGAGGTGTGACGTGACCGGACTACCGCTCGTGCTCGGCCTGGGGTCGATTGCCGGCGCAATCGGGCTCGCCGTGTACCTGCTTGCCGCCAAGCGAGGTCCTGCCTGCCGGCGCGGCACTGGTCGACGGCGCCGCCGCCTGCCAAGCCGGGACGGTTCAGCCTGCGCAAGTCGAAGCCGGTCAAGGTCGCGAAGGCCGGAAGTCCGACGACCCGCTGGAGATGCCGTCGCTCCTGCGCCGGATGGGCACGCTGGCGGCCAAGCTCACGCCGTCCGACTACGCCAAGCGCGTGCAGCACCGACTCGACCTCGCCGGCAACCCGCGCAGCTGGACACCCGAGCGGTTGATGGCGTTCAAGGGCCTGGGCCTGGTGGCCGGCGTCGTCGTCGGCTTCCTCTTCGGCGTCAAGCACGGCTTCGTGCCCACGGTGCTGTTCACCGGCGCGCTCGGCGCGCTCGGGCTGTTCCTGCCCGACATCCTCGTCAAGAACATCGGCGAGAAGCGGCAGACCGCGCTGCAGAAGGGCCTGCCGGACGCGATGGACATGCTCACGGTCTGCGTCGAGGCCGGGCTCGGCTTCGACGCCGCCCTGTGCGCGCGTAGCCCGCAACACGACAGGTGCGGTCGCCGAGGAGTGCGCTGCGCGTGCTGCAGGAGATGCAGTTCGGCATGTCGCGCGCCGAGGCGTTGCGCGCGCTCGGCAGCCGGACCAACGTCCCCGAGCTGCGCGTCGTTCGTCTCGGCCATGATCCAGTCCGGCGAGCTCGGCATCTCGATCGGTGACGTCCTGCGCGAGCAGTCGAAGGAGATGCGCATCAAGCGTCGGCAGCGCGCCGAGGAGAAGGCGCAGAAGCTGCAGGTCAAGCTGCTTGCCCCGCTGATCTTCTGCCTGCTGCCGGCCATGTTCATCGTGATCCTCGGGCCGGCCGTCATGAACATCATGAGCTTCTTCGCCAAGGCCAACTGACGGTCTTCGCCCAAGGCCACTGACAGGGGCCCGACAGCGAGGGGCGCCGACCGCGTACAGGCACGCGGTCGGCGTCGCTATGTCCGGCGCCCGGCGCCCGGCGGCTTGGCGGGGCTTGTGCGGTCCGTCCCGGTGGTCGGTTTGCACCCAGCACGGTCGCTATATCGGGTCGGACGGCGCATATAGCGGCCGCGGCGGGTGCAAACCGGCGCCTATCTTTGCCCCGCGTCGGCACGCTGCCGCGGCTGGGGAGCGTGCCTCAGCGGGACAAGGCCGAGCCAGGTAGTGGGTTGGCCGGGCGCGGTCCGTCCCGGTGGTCGGTTTGCACCCAGCAGGGTCGCTATATCGGGGTCGGACGGACGCACGGTGCATAGCGGCCGCGGCGGGTGCAAACCGGCGCCCAGCCGTGCCCCGCTTCGGCTCGCGGCCGCACCCCGCACAGCGTGCGCGGGCGGGGCAATGGGACGGGTGCGCACAAACGACAACGCCGGCCGCACGTGGCGACCGGCGTTCTCGGTATTTGGTAGGCGGTCGGTTATCCGACGGCGTTGAGCTGGCGAGCGTTGCGGCGGCTGTCGAACATGCCGAGCCGCATCGCGGTCATGAGGGCCTGGGCCCGGTTGCGGGCGCCGAGCTTGTCGTACAGGCGCGCCACGTAGGTCTTCGCGGTGGAAAGGCTGACGTAGAGCTGGGCGGCGATCTCGGGCACCGACAACCCGTCGTGGAGCAGGAACAGGATCTCGCTCTCGCGCGGGCTCAGCGACATCCGGTTCGTCGCCTCGCGCTTGCGACGCATCGCCACGGCGAGGCCGGCAGCTGCGAACGACGACGGTGCGACGGCCGCGCCGCGGATCGCAGCGACGACGTCCTGGATCGGCGAGGACTTGGCAACGAAGGCCGACGCCCCGACTTCGAGAGCGCGGAACAGTGTCTGGTCGGACCCGTCAGCGGACAGGATCACGATGCCGAGGTTCGGGTAGGTGGCGCGCAGGTGCGCGGCAAGCTGCCAGCTGTCCTCGCCGGCGAGCGAGTCGTCGATGGTGATGACGTCGGGCTTGACCGCGAAGCTCAGTGCGATCGCCTCGTCCATCGTCGCCGCCTCGCCGACCTGCACGAGGTCCGGACGTCCCGCCGCGATCTGGCCGAGGGCCCAGCGGACGAGCGGGTGCGGGTCGACAACGAGGAGCCGGATACGCAGGTAGTCGATCGCCTCGACCTCGAGGTCCTCGCCGTTGAGCGGCACGCTGTGAGCTGCGACTTGCTCGCTCGCTCGCATCATTCGTCCTCCCGAAGGACTTGCTCCACCGACTCCCCGAGGTCATATCCGGTCCGGCGTGTGCCGGATTGGTTGACCAGTCAGCCTTTGCAATCGAGACACTACACACCGACTTCACAAGAACTTGGTTCCGCCACCACTGGTTTTGCTCAATATCGGCGCGCCGGAAGTGTCCTTTTATAAGGTGAAATGCCGGGCTAAAAATCGGCGTAAGGCAAGGTCGATCTTGAGGTTCGCGGCGGAGGGCAGCTCACCGGATCGTTGTATGTGGCATCAAGGCGTTCTCCGGGATCACGCCGAGCCGTCCGGCCTGGTAATCCTCGAGAGCCTGGACGAGCTCCTCGCGGGTGTTCATGACGAACGGCCCGTAGTGCGCGACCGGCTCGTTGATCGGGCGGCCGCCGAGCAGCACGACCTCGAGCGCCGGGCTCTTCGAGTCCTGATCGCGGTCAGCGGCCAGGGTCAGCCGGTCCCCGGCACCGAACACGGCCAGCTGGCCGGCCCTGGATCGGGCGGGCGTCGGCGCCGGCCGTCCCCTTGCCGGACAGGACGTACGCCAGCGCGTTGTAGTCCGGCTGCCACGGCACCGAGAGCTGGGCGCCCGGCTGGATCGTCGCGTGCGCCATCGTGATCGGCGTGTGGGTCGACCCGGGCCCGGCGTGCCCGTCGATCGAACCGGCGATGATCCGCACCAGCGCGCCGCCGTCGGCCGAGCTCACCAGCGCCGGAGTCGCCGCCCTCGATCGCCTGGTAGCGCGGCGCGCTGAACTTGTCCTTGGCGGGCAGGTTCACCCACAGCTGCAGGCCGTGGAACAGCCCGCCGGACATCACCAGCTCCTCCGGCGGCGTCTCGATGTGCAGGATGCCCGCACCGGCGGTCATCCACTGCGTGGCGCCGTTGTTGATGACGCCGCCACCGCCGTGGCTGTCCTGGTGCTGGAACGTGCCGTCGATCATGTACGTGACGGTCTCGAAGCCGCGGTGCGGGTGCCAGCTGGTGCCCTTCGGCTCCTCGGGCGCGTATTCGACCTCGCCCATCTGGTCCATGTGGATGAACGGGTCGAGGTCGCGCAGTCGACACGCCGGCGAAGGCGCGGACGACCGGGAAGCCCTCGCCCTCGAAGCCGCGGGGCCCGGTGCTGATCTGCTTGACGGGACGTTCGGTGTCACCCAGTCCGGCCGCGCGCGATGCGCGGCAGGGTCAAGGTGTCTGCGGTGATGGCGGGCATCGGGTCCTCCTACGTGGTTGCGTCCGCAACTATATGACGTGTCAACAGAGGACAGCGGCCGTTCATTCCCCACGTCCCGTCACGATGAGTGGCGCATGCGCACCTGAGTGGCGCGTATCGCGCCACTCAGGCGAACGCGCCGCTCAGCCGCGGCGCGAGGTGAGCAAGACCGCCTTCGGCGGATCTACGCGCAGCCAGAGCGTGCCGAGCGGCGGCACCCGCAGCGTCGCCGACGCCGGCTGGCCGTGCCAGCTGTCGGCCGTCGCCTCGACGCCGCCGAAGTTGCCGACCTCCGAGCCGAAGTACACGCCCGCGTCGGTGTTGACGACCTCGTCCCACCGCCCGGCCGCCGGCAGCCCGACCCGGTAGTTCTCGTGCGGGACGGCCGAGAAGTTCGCCACGCAGGCCAGCTTCGACCCGTCCGAGCCGAACCGGACGAAGGAGTAGACGTTGCCGGACGCGTCGTTCGCGTCGATCCAGTGGAAGCCGCTCGGGTCGTTGTCCAGCGACCACAGTGCGGGCGACTCGCGGTAGACGCGGTTGAGGTCCGAGACCAGCCGGGACACGCCGCGGTGGTCCGGGCCGTCGAGCAGCCACCAGTCCAGCGAGCGCGACTCGGCCCACTCGTGGCCCTGGCCGAACTCCTGGCCCATGAACAGCAATTGCTTGCCGGGATGCGCCCACATGAACGCGTACAGCGCGCGCAGCGTCGCCATCTGCTGCCACCGGTCGCCCGGGATCTTGTTGAGCATCGAGCCCTTGCCGTGCACGACCTCGTCGTGCGAGATCGGCAGCACGAAGTTCTCGGTGTAGGCGTACATCATCGAGAACGTCATGTCGTTGTGGTGGTACTGCCGGTGGATCGGCGCGCGCGAGATGTAGGACAGCGTGTCGTGCATCCAGCCCATGTTCCATTTGAAGCCGAACCCGAGCCCGCCGAGATGCGTCGCGCGGGTGACGCCCGGCCACGACGTCGATTCCTCGGCGATCGTGACGACGCCGGGCACCCGCTTGTAGACCGTCGCGTTCATCTCTTGCAGGAACGAGACCGCCTCGAGGTTCTCGCGGCCGCCGTGGATGTTCGGCACCCACTCGCCCTCGCTGCGCGAGTAGTCGAGGTAGAGCATCGAGGCGACCGCGTCGACGCGCAGCCCGTCGATGTGGAACTCCTCGAGCCAGTACAGCGCGTTCGCGACGAGGAAGTTGCGCACCTCGCGCCGGCCGAAGTCGAAGACGAACGTGCCCCAGTCCGGCTGCTCGCCGCGGCGCGGGTCGCCGTGCTCGTACAGCGGCGTGCCGTCGAAGCGGCCCAGCGCGAACGAGTCCTTCGGGAAGTGCGCGGGCACCCAGTCGACGATGACGCCGATACCGGCCTGGTGCAGCGTGTCGACGAGATAGCGGAAGTCGTCGGGGTTGCCGAACCGCGACGACGGCGCGTAGTAGGACGAGACCTGGTAGCCCCACGAGCCGCCGAACGGATGCTCGGCAACCGGCAGGAACTCGACGTGGGTGAAGCCGGTCTCGCGCACGTAGTCGACCAGTTCGGTGGCCAGTTCGCGGTAGGAGAGGCCGAGCTTCCACGAGCCGAGGTGCACCTCGTAGATCGACATCGGCGCGCTGGCCCACTGCGTCTTGCGCGCGCTGTTCCAGCCACGCGTCGTCGGCCCACTCGTGCCGATCGGTGTGCACGACCGATGCGGTCGCCGGCGGCACCTCGGTCGCGAACGCCATCGGATCGGCCTTGTCGCGCCACTGGCTGTCGGCGCCGAGGATCTGGAACTTGTACCGCGCGCCGTCGCCGACGCCGGGCACGAACAGTTCCCAGACGCCGGACGAGCCGAGCGAGCGCATCGGCAGCGAGTGCCCCATCCAGAAGTTGAAGTCGCCGGCGATGCGCACGCCGCGCGCATTCGGCGCCCACACCGCGAACGACGTGCCGGTGACCGCGCCACCGGGCGTGTCGTAGGTGTGCACGTGCGCGCCGAGGACCTCCCAGAGGTTCTCGTGCCGGCCCTCGCCGATCAGGTGCAGGTCGATGTCGCCGAGCGTCGGCAGCCAGCGGTACGGGTCGTCGACGGTGTAGTGGTCGTCGCCGTACGCGACGTCGAGGCGGTAGTCGGGCGGCGGGCCGTCGATGATCGCCTCGAACACGCCGCCGTCGTGCACCAGCCCGATCGGCGCGGTGCTCTTGCCGATGACGAGCTCGACGCTGGTCGCGTCCGGCCGCAGCGTGCGGATCGTCGTGCGCCCGTCGCCGGTCGGGTGCGCGCCGAGAATGCTGTGCGGGTCGTGATGCGCCCCGCCGACGAGCAGTTCGAGTTCGGACGAGCTGATGCTGCTCACTGTCATGACTGTCCTTCTGCATTCGCCAGGCGGGCCAGCGATGCCAGCGGGATCGCCAGCCAGGCCGGGCGGTTGCGTGCTTCGTACACGGCTTCGTACACGGCCTTGTCGGCCTCGAATGCGCGCAGCGGGACGGCGTGCTCGCGCAGGTCGTGGCCGGCGCCCTCGGCGTATCCGGTGAGGAACGCCTCGCGGTTGCGCTGCGTCCACTCTGACGCGCGGTAGGCGAGTTGCGGCTGGTAGCCGGCTTCGACCACCCGGTGGTGGCCGGCGTACTCGAACGAGCGCAGCATGCCGGCGACATCGCGCAGCGGCGAGTCCGGCAACCGGCGCTCCTCCAGGGTGGCCATCGGCTCGCCCTCGAAGTCGATCACCACCCACCGATGCGACGTGCGCAGCGCCTGGCCGAGATGCAGATCGCCGTGGATGCGCTGCAGCGACACCTCTGAGGCGGCGTCGGCGAACGCGTCGTAGGTCTCGCGCAGCCCGTCGGCCATCGGCGCGAGGTCAGGGACGATCGTCGAGCGCATCGTCGAGGCGCGCGTGCATCGCGGCCGCGCGCTCGCGCAGGTCGCCGGGCTTGCTACGCCGAATGCGTCGGCGAGATCCTCGTGCACCTCGGCGACCGCGACGCCGAGCCGATGGGCCTCGCCGGCGAAGTCGCCGCCGGCCTCGTCGGCGTGCAGGTCCGCCTCGGCCATCAGGTCGCGGACGCTGGCCTTCGCCAGCTCCCAGCCGTCGGTGGCGGTGGTCATGAACTCCTGCAGCATCGCGATGGCGTAGGTCTCGCCGTCGCGCTCGACGTGCGCTGCACCGAGCAGCCGCGGGACGTGGCGCGCGCCGTGCTCGCCGAGCGCGACGCCGATCTCGATGTCGGGATTGACCCCGGGCTGCAAGCGACGGAACACCTTGAGGATCGCGATGTCGCCGTACATCAGCGACGTGTTGGACTGCTCGCCGGTGAGCACGAGGCTGCTCTGGTCGACCGGCAGCAGGTCCGGATCGTCGTACTGGCTGAATCGCAGCGGACCGTCCGTCCGCTCGTCGCGGATCGACTCGAGCCAGACCGACGTGACGTCCTTGTCGTGCAACGCGTCGTAGATCCACTTCGGGCCGTCGTCGGTCTCGATCGGTGCCGAGCAGCACATGCTCGAGGTAGTCGACCGGTTCGGGATGGGCGACCAGCGGCAGCTGGTACAGCTCGGTGCCTTCCTCGCCGTAGGTCACCCGTGCCAACCAGAGCTCGACCACGTCCGACAGCTGGGCGAGCAGTTCGACGCCGACCGAACCTGATCGTCCCTTGCCGGCATACCAGCGTTGCGTCGGCAGCCAGCGCGGCCACCAGCCGTTGCAATTGATCCGCTGAAATCGGGGTGTTCACGCGTCGTCCTCCGGGGTCAAAACATCGACCGGTTGTTCCGGCGTGTACGGCTGTGCTTCCGGCGCCGCCTCGAATTCCTGTCGTGGGTGGGCGGCGGGTTCGGCGTCCGGGTGCGGGATGCGGGGGATCCGCAGCCAGTAGAACCCGTGGCCGGCCACCGTCAGCAAGTACGGCAGTTCACCGATGCGCGGGAACTGGGCGCCGCCGAGCAGTTCGACCGGCTCGGCACCCTGCCACTCGCGCAGATCCAGCTCTACCGGTTGGGCGAATCGCGACAGGTTGTTCACGCACAAGCACGATGTCGTCGCCGAAGGCGCGCACGAAGCTGAGAACGCACGGGTTGCTGCCGCCGATGTCGGTGAACGTGCCCATGCCGAAGGCAGGATTCGCCTTGCGCAGATGGACCATCCGCCGCGTCCAGTGCAGCAGCGACGAGCTGTTGCGCGTCTGCGACTCGACGTTGGTCACCTGATAGCCGTAGATCGAGTCCAGGTTGACCGGCAGATACAGCCGGCCCGGGATCGCAGGTCGAGAAGCCGGCGTTGCGGTCGGGCGTCCACTGCATCGGCGTGCGCACACCGTCGCGGTCGCCGAGCCAGATGTTGTCGCCCATGCCGATCTCGTCGCCGTAGTAAAGGACGGGCGAGCCGGGCAATGAGAGCAGCAGCGCGTTGAACAGCTCGATCTGGTTGATGTCGTTCTCGAGCAGCGGGGCGAGGCGGCGGCGGATGCCGATGTTGGCCTTCATCCGCGGATCCGTGGCGTACTCGCTCCACATGTAGTCGCGCTCTTCGTCGGTGACCATCTCGAGGGTCAGCTCGTCGTGATTGCGCAGGAAGATGCCCCACTGGCAACGATCCGGGATGGGCGGCGTCTGCGACATGATCTCCGAGATCGGGTACCGCGACTCGCGCCGCACCGCCATGAAGATGCGCGGCATGACCGGGAAGTGGAACGCCATGTGGCACTCGTCGCCGCCGCTGGCCGGGTCGCCGAAGTACTCGACCACGTCGGCCGGCCACTGGTTGGCCTCGCACAGCAGCACGCGGTCGGGGTAGTCGCGGTCGACTTCCTTGCGCACCCGCCGCAGGAACTCGTGCGTCTCCGGGAGGTTCTCGCCGTTCGTCCCGTCCCGCACATACAGATAGGGGACGGCGTCGAGCCGGAACCCGTCGATGCCGAGATCGAGCCAGAACCGCAACGCGTCGAGGATCGCCTCCTGCACAGCAGGCGAGTCGAAGTTGAGGTCGGGCTGGTGGCTGAAGAAGCGATGCCAGAAGTACTGCTTGCGCACCGGGTCGAACGTCCAGTTCGACGGCTCGGTGTCAACGAAGATGATGCGCGCATCGGGGAAGCGCTTGTCGTCGTCGTTCCAGACGTAGAAGTCGCCGTACGGTCCGTCGGGGTCTGACCGGCTCGCCTGGAACCAGGGATGCTGGTCGGACGTGTGGTTCATGACGAAGTCGATGATCACGCGGATGTCGCGATCGTGCGCCGCGTCGAGGAACGCCTTGAAGTCGTCGACCGTCCCGAACTCGGGGAGCACGCCGGTGTAGTCGGAGACGTCGTATCCGCCGTCGCGCAGTGGTGAGGAGAAGAACGGCGGCAGCCACAGGCAGTCGATGCCGAGCCATTGCAGGTAGTCGAGCTTCTCCATCAATCCGCGCAGGTCGCCGGTGCCGTCGCCGTTCGAGTCGGCGAAGCCGCGCACGAGCACTTCGTAGAACACTGCCCGCTTGAACCAGTCGGGGTCGCGGCGCTCGGGTTGCCCTTCGCTGCTCTGCTCGATGAGCTGGTCGGTCAGGTCGGTCACGATTTCCTTCCTATCAGGGTCTGGTCGGGCTTACGTGACCGTTACTCAGTGCGGCGTCACCTTGAAGATGTGCGCCGGCCGGTGATGTGGATCGAGGCGCACGTAGTTGAACTGGCCCCAGTCGTAGGTCGATCCGTCGAGCAGATCGGTGACCTGGAAGCCGTCGTCCCACTCCATCCCTAACGCGGGCAGGTCGAGCGCCGTCGTGCCCTCGCGCCATTCGTGCGGGTTGGTCGTGCAAACCACCAAGATCGTGTCGCCGCTCGCCTCGTCGCGCTTGCTGAACGCCGTGATGTCCGGGCTGTCGACGTGATGGAAGCGCAGGTTGCGCAACTGGTGCAACGCCGGGTGACCGCGCCGGATCTCGTTGAGCTGGGTGAGCAGCGGCGCCAGCGAACGTCCGTCGGCCTGCGCACCGGCGAAGTCGCGCGGCCGGAGCTGGTACTTCTCCGAGTCGAGGTACTCCTCGCTGCCCGGCCGCAGGTTCAGGTGTTCGTACAGCTCGTAGCCGGAGTACACGCCGTAGGTGGGGGAGAGCATTGCGGCCAGCACAGCGCGGATCGCGAATGCGCCCGGACCGCCGTAGACCAGGTATTCGTTGAGGATGTCCGGCGTGTTGGTGAAGAAATTGGGACGCATGTAGTGCGCCGACTCCACGAGCTGTCGCCCGTACGTCTCGATCTCTTCCTTGGTGTTGCGCCAGGTGAAGTAGGTGTAGCTCTGGTGGAAGCCCACCTTCGCGAGTTCGGCCATCATCGCGGGACGGGTGAACGCCTCGGCGAGGAACAGCACGTCGGGATTGGTCTTGCGCACCTCGCCGATCAGCCACTGCCAGAAGTTGATCGGCTTCGTGTGCGGGTTGTCGACGCGGAAGATGTTCACGCCGGCGTCGATCCAGTGCCGGGTCACGCGCAGGCACTCGGCGTACAGGCCCTTGGGGTCGTTGTCGAAGTTGAGCGGGTAGATGTCCTGGTACTTCTTGGGCGGGTTCTCGGCATAGGCGATGCTGCCGTCCGGGCGCGTGGTGAACCACTCCGGATGCTCGGTGACCCACGGGTGGTCGGGCGCGCACTGCAGCGCCAGGTCGATGGCGATCTCCATGCCGAGCTCCTTGGCCCGCTTCACCAGCGCGGTGAAGTCGGCCATCGTGCCCAGCTCGGGATGGATCGCATCGTGACCACCGTCACGCGATCCGATCGCCCACGGCGAGCCGACATCCCAGCTCGCGGCGACCAGGGTGTTGTTCGGGCCTTTCCGGTTCACCTCGCCGATCGGGTGGATCGGCGGCAGGTAGACGACGTCGAAGCCCATCGAGGCCACGTAGTCGAGGTGCTCGGCCGAGTCCTTGAACGTGCCGTGCCGGGCGGGACGGGCCGGCGCGGTCGGGTCGCCGGCCAGTTCAGCACCGATCGAGCGCGGGAAGAACTCGTACCAGGATCCGTACAGCGCGGTCGACCGGTCGATCCACAGCGGGTACCGGGGCGACGCGGTGACCAGGTCGCGCACCGGGTACTCGTGCGCCAGGTTCTGCAGGAAGTCGTCGAGCGCGGGCGCCACCCGGTGGGCGACGTCGAGGCTGGTGTCCCGCAGCGTGCGGGCGGCGGCTGTGGCGCGCGCCCGCTCGTCCTTCGGCACCGCCTTGGCGAGCCGGTCGAAGACCCGCGCGCCGTCCTCGAGGTCGTTGGCAAGGTCTTCTGCGCCCTGTCCAGCATCGATCTTCGTGGTCACCGCGTGGTGCCACGTCGACATCGGGTCGCTCCAGGCCTCGATGCTGAAGCTCCACTGCCCCGGGCGGTCGAGCACGACGGTCGCGTGCCAGCGGTCGGTGCCCGGCGCACCCTTGGCCATCCGGGTGAACGGGCCTTTCTTGCCGGTCGGGTCGCGAAGCACCACGTTGGCGCCCACCGCATCGTGTCCCTCGCGGAAAACCACCGCAGATATGGGCACAGGCTCGCCTACCGCGCCGTGCGCGGGATGCTCGCCAGAGGCTGTCGAGCTGACGAGCGGGCTGATGTCCGAGATTCCGAATCGTCCGACCACGAATTTCAACCTACCCAGGTTGGCGCCGGACGTAAGCCCTTACAGAAATGATCAAGCTCGCAGGTCGGGCCGTAACCTGGTGGTTTACGAAAACGATTTCAGGGCTGCTAGCTTCGGGTCCATGAAGGCGTTACGACGGCTGACGGTACGAGCCGCGCTGCCCACCGAACTGCAGCCGCTGGCCTACCTGGTCGAAAACCTGCGCTGGTCGTGGCATCCCGAGTCTCTCGACCTGTTTGAATCGGTCGACCCGGACCTCTGGCAGGCCTGCAACCACGACCCCGGACGAATGCTCGGCGAGGTCAGTGCCGAACGGATCGCCAAACTGGCCAAGGACCGCAAGTTCCTGCGCGCACTCGCCGACGTCCACGACGACCTGACCGAGTACCTCACCCAGCCGCGCTGGTACCAGACCCAGCAGGACGACGGGGCTCGGCTACCGGCGTCGATCGGGTACTTCAGCCCCGAGTTCGGCATCACCGAGGTGCTGCCGCAGTACTCCGGCGGCCTGGGCATCCTGGCCGGCGACCACCTCAAGGCGGCCAGTGACCTCGGCGTGCCGATCATCGGGGTCGGACTGCTGTACGGGGCCGGCTACTTCCGCCAGTCGCTGTCGCCGGACGGCTGGCAGCTCGAGCACTACCCGTCGATGGATCCGGGCGGCCTGCCGATCAAGGCGCTCAAGGACGCTGACGACCAGCCGGTGCGCATCTCGATCGCGCTGCCCGAATCGCGCACGCTGCACGCGCAGGTCTGGGTCGCGGCGGTCGGACGAGTGCCGCTGCTGCTGCTCGACAGCGACATCGAAGAGAACGACACCGCGGCGCGTCAGGTCACCGACCGGCTCTACGGCGGCGGGCGCGAACACCGCCTCGAGCAGGAGTTGCTGCTGGGCGTCGGCGGCGTCCGCGCCATCCGCGCGTACTGCGCTGTGACCGGAGGCACTTCCCCGGAGGTGTTCCACACCAACGAGGGCCATGCCGGGTTCCTCGGCATCGAGCGCATCCGCGAGTTGATCGACGGTGCCGGCCTGTCCTTCGACGAGGCGTTGCAAGCCGTACGTGCCGGGACGGTGTTCACGACACACACCCCTGTTCCGGCCGGCATCGACCGGTTCGACCGCGATCTGGTGGCACGGCACCTGGTCGGCATGCCCGGCGTGCCGATCGAGCGCGTGCTCGACCTCGGCGCCGAGGAAGACCCGGCCATGTTCAACATGGCGCACATGGGCCTTCGCCTCGGCCAGCGCGCCAACGGCGTCTCGGTGCTGCACGGCGAGGTGTCGCGCGGCATGTTCGCCGGGTTGTGGCCCGGCTTCGACGAGGACGAGGTGCCGATCAGCTCGATCACGAACGGGGTGCACGCGCCGACGTGGATGTCGCGGGACATCCTCGAGATCGCCGAGCGCGAGGTCGGTGCGGCGGTGATCGCGCAGGGCGGCGGCTGGGAGGCCATCGACAAGGTCGGCGACCGCGAGCTGTGGATGGTGCGCAACATCCTGCGTGAGCGCCTCGTGCATGAGATCCGCCGCCGGGTCCGAGCATCGGCCCTGGAGCGCGGTTCGATCGAGGCCGAGCTCGCCTGGACCAACACCGCGTTCGACCGCGACGTGCTCACCATCGGCTTCGCGCGTCGCGTGCCGTCCTACAAGCGGCTGACCCTCATGCTGCGCGAGCCGGAGAAGCTGCGCGCGCTCCTGCTGGATCCCGATCGTCCCGTGCAGATCGTCATCGCCGGCAAGAGCCATCCCGCCGACGACGGCGGCAAGCAACTGATCGCGCAGATGGTGAAGTTCGCCGACGATCCGTCGGTGCGCCACCGCATCGCGTTCCTGCCCGACTACGACATCGCGATGGCGCGCTACCTGTACTGGGGCGTCGACGTCTGGCTCAACAACCCGTTGCGCCCGCTCGAGGCGTGCGGAACGTCGGGGATGAAGGCCGCCCTCAACGGCGCGCTGAACCTCTCCATCCGCGACGGGTGGTGGGACGAGTGGTACGACGGCGAGAACGGTTGGGCCATCCCGTCCGCTGACGGCATCTCCGACCCGGACCGCCGCGACGACCTCGAGGCGCACGCGCTGTACGAGCTCATCGAGAAGAGCGTGGCGTCGCGGTTCTACGACCGCGAGCGGTCGATCCCGACCCGCTGGGTGCAGATGGTGCGGCACACCCTCAAGTCGCTCGGTCCGAAGGTGCTCGCGACGCGGATGGTGAGCGACTACGTGCACCAGCTCTATGCGCCGGCCGCGATCTCGTCCAACCGGATGGTCGAGAACGACTACGCAGCAGCCCGCGATCTTGCGACGTGGCGCGACAAAGTGCTCGCCGCGTGGCCCGGAGTCCGAGTGCTCTACGTCGATTCGCAGATGGCCGGCGATGCCACGCTCGGATCGCATCTGACGCTGCGTGCCGAGGTTGCGCTCAACGGGCTGTCGCAGGACGACGTGTGCGTGGAAGCGGTCTACGGGTCGGTCGACGTCGACGATCGGCTCGTCGATTCGACCTCGGTCGCCCTCAAGGTCACCGAACCGGTCGACGGCACGTCGTGGTTCGAGGGTTCGGTGCCACTCGAGCGCACCGGACCGTTCGGCTACACCGTGCGGGTGCTGCCGAGCAACGACCTGCTCGCCTCGCCCGCCGAGCTCGGAGTCGTCGCCACCGCCTGACTGTTGGCCACCTTGCCCCGCCTACCCATGCGGGCGGGCGCTGCCAGCGTGCGCAGGCGGGGCGCAGCCGGACCGGCCAGTAGGCTGGCCACATGTCGCGGACGGTTCGGGAGTGCTTGGCCGAGGACGGTCCGACGTTCTCGTTCGAGTTCTTCCCGCCCAAGACCGCCGGACGAGGACCGGCTGCTCTGGCAGACGATCCGCGAGCTCGAGCCGTTGCACCCGTCGTTCGTGTCGGTCACCTACGGGGCCGGCGGGTCGACCCGCGCGCGGACGATCGAGATCACCGAGAACATCGCCACCGACACCACGCTGCTGCCGGTGGCGCACCTGACCGCGGTCGGCCACTCGGTCGCCGAACTGCGCAGCATCGCCGGCAACCTTGCCGCGGCCGGAGTGCGCAACGTGCTGGCCCTGCGCGGCGACCCGCCGGGCGACCCGAACGGCGAATGGGTGCAGCATCCGGAGGGGCTGGCCTACGCCTCCGACCTCGTCACGCTGATGCGCGCCCACGGCGACTTCTGCGTGGGCGTCGCCGCGTTCCCGTACCAGCATCCGCGCTCGGCGTCGGTCGAGGTCGACACCGAGCGGTTCATCGCCAAATGCCGCGCCGGCGCCGACTACGCGATCACGCAGATGTTCTTCGACGCCGACGAGTACCTGCGCATGCGCGATCGCATCGCGGCCGGTGGCTGCGACGTGCCGATCATCGCCGGGCTGATGCCGGTCACGAACATGGGCATCATCAAGCGCTCCGAGCAGTTCTCCGGCGCGCCCTTCCCGACGCGCCTCGCCGCCCGGTTCGATGCCGTTGCGCACGACCCGAAGGCAGTACGGTCGATGGGCATCTACGAGACGTCGAAGCTCGCCGAACGGCTGTTGAACGAGGGCGTACCCGGCATCCACTTCTACACGCTCAACAGGTCGAAGGCGACGCGCGAGGTATGGGCGAATCTGGCGCTGGGCGTGCGGGTCTGACCGATGCCGGCGAGCCCGGCTGGTCACAACTGCACTACGGCATCGATCCGTCGAGAGTTCCGCTGCTACGCGGCTGGCTGCGGTTCGTGTGGTCGGTCGCGCGCCCGTTGTGGTTCGTCCCGCCGATCGTGTTCACGGCTCTTGGAGCGCTGTTCGCGATCGACGCGTTGCTGCTCGCATCGACGCAACCGTGGGCCGCGCTCGCACTGGTACTGCTGTCGACGATGTGCGACGCCCTCGACGGTGCAGTTGCGCTCATCGCGCACAAGGCCAGCGGATCCGGAGCGATCGCCGACAAGGTCGCCGACCGGATCGCTGACACCGCCTTCGCCTTCGTGCTCTGGCGCTGCGGTGCACCGTGGGAGCTCGCGGTGATCGCGGCCGGAATGTCCTTGCTGCACGAGGGATTCCGTGAGGTCCGCGGGGGCGTACTCCGTACACGAATCACCGTCGCCGAGCGGCCGACGCGAGTCGTGTGCACCGCGCTCGCCTGCGTCTGCGCCGCAGTGTCGACCGCGACCTGGCCGCCGACAGTGTGCGCCTCTGTCTGGATCGCGCTAGCCGCGGTCGGCCTCGCCCAACTGGCTCGCACATGACGGGGCTCGAAGCACCCGCGCTCGTCGTGCTGGTCGGCGCATCCGCGTCGGGCAAGTCGACGTGGGCGGCCGAACAGTTCCGCCGCAGCGAGATCGTGTCCTCGGATCAACTGCGCGCGATCGTCGGCAGCGGCGAGCACGACCTGGACGCAACGTCGGATGCGTTCGCGACGCTCGAACTGATCGTTGCCGCCCGCTTGCGGCGCAACCTCACGACCGTGATCGACACCTTGGGGACGGACGCACCTCGCCGCCGAGGCTGGCTCGCCGCTGCCCGGGCGGCCGGGATGCGCGCAGTGGTCGTGCACTTCGACACACGCGCCGGACGAATGCCGGCGCCGCAATCGGTTACGTGACCGGCCGGTGCCGGCAACCGCGCTCACCGGACAGCTGCGCCGCGTGGTGACGGCGGTCGAAGAGATCGCCGCCGAGCAGTGGGACGAGGTCATCCGCGTCGAGTCCCGTGGCGCACCGCCACGCGCGGTAGCCGCACCGGCGGCCGAGGCCGAGACGGCCCCGGCCGCGCTTCGGTTCGTACTGCAGGTATCGCGCTTCCCATGGGACGACGCCGATCCCGCCGGATGGCTCACGGCGCTCGCCCGCACCGCTGCGCAGGCCGGCTTCGACGGCATCGCGTTGATGGACCACCTCATCCAGATCCCGCAAGTCGGTCGTGCGTGGGAACCGATTCCCGAGCCCTGGGTGACGCTCGGGCTGCTGGCCGGCCTGCCCACCCGGCTGCGGCTGGGCACGCTGGTCAGCCCGCTGTCGTTGCACTCCGCCGGGCGGCTTGCGAAGACGGCGGCCACGCTGGATGCGTTGAGCGGTGGACGCGCGTTCTGCGGCGTCGGCGCGGGTTGGTGGGAGCGCGAACATCTCGCGTTCGGCATTGCGTTCCCGACAGCCAAGGAGCGGGTCGACGACCTCGAGCGCGCACTGCCGGTGATGCGCGCGTTGTGGGCGCCGGGAACCAAGCCCGCAGCCGGATTGCCCGAAACGACAAGCTATCCACGCCCCACCGGCGATCTACCGATCATCGTGGGTGGGCGCGGTGCTCGCGTGCTCGAGATCGCGAGCCGGCTCGGCGACGCGTGCAACGTACCGTCCGATCCTGACTCGGTTGCTCGTGCCCGCAAGGTGATGGGCGACAAGTCGGTGACAGTACTCGATGTGCCGGTCGTCGGCCGCGATCGCGAGCAAGCGGCGCAACTCGTCGAACGGCTGCGCGGGCGAGTGTCGGCAGCCGCATACGCGCGACAGCACTCGGCCGGCACGGCGGCGCAGCACGCCGATCGCTACCGCTCGCTCGCGGCGAGCGGAGTCGACACCGTCTTCGTCGCGCTTCCCGATCTCAGCGGAACCGACGAGGTCGAACGATTCGCCACGGTGATAGCCGCGCTCAGCTGATCGGGCGCCCCTTCCAGCGCAGTTCTCCACGTCGATGCAGCACGTGCGATCGCGCCGTCAGATAGCCCAGCAGGACGATCGACACCGGATGCCACGGCGCGTCTGCGGCCCGACCGCCGGTGCGCCGCGCGGTGATGACCCGGCCGAGGACCGCAGCGGCGTAGCCGACCGCACCGGCGCGCGAACCGCGCATCGCTGCGATCGGTGGCACCACGTAGGCGAGCACGAGAGCACCCAGCACCGCGGCTGACTCCACCGGCGAGCCGAACGCCGACCACAGCGACTTCGAATAGCCGTCACGAAGCTCTGCCCAGCCGGCATACATGCGGCAGCTCGCGAGATCCGTGCCGTCGACCAGCGCGCCGCGCCCGCCGGTCCGCTTGATCGCGCGGAGCAGCGCAAGGTCGTCCAGCACGGCGTCGGGCACGTGCCCGCCGGCGCGCTCATATGCGGCGCGCCGCACGACGAGGAACTGACCGTTCGCCGCGGCCAGCGACGGGCGGGGCGAGCGTTCGGCGAGCCGTAGCGGCAGGAACGTGAGGATCGACCACTGCAGGAGCGGCTGGACGAGGCGCTCGGCTACCGTCGCGACCTCTTGTCGAGGGTGCGGCGAAACGAGGTCCAGCCCGCTCGCCTCGAGAAGGGCGACGGCCGCGTCAACGGCGCCGGGGGACAGGTGCACGTCGGCGTCGAGGAACACGAACACCTCCCCGGTCGCGGCCGCGGCGAGCTGCGCGCACGCATGCGGCTTGCCGAGCCATCCCGGCGCGAGCGGCGCGCCCGGCAGCACCCGCGCACCGTGTGCCGCGGCACGCGCAGCCGTGTCGTCGGAGGAGCCGTCGTCCAGCACAAGCACCTCGCAGCCACGATCGATCGAGTCGAGGCAGGCGCCGATCGCCGCCGCCTCGTCGCGCGCCGGGATGAGCACCGACACCGAGGTAGCGCGACGCCCGGCCGGCACGCGTCGCAGTAGTCGGCTGTTGAGCGCCGCGTGCACCGTTGCCGCGATCGCCACAGCGCTGCCGAGCGTTGCCAGCTTCAGCGCGGCCTCGCCGGCGACCGCGCAAGAGACCGCGACAGAGACCGCGCAAGTGGCACGGCAACCGAACCCATCGCCACGAACCCCCACAGTGCGGCCGCGCGCAGGTCGAGGAACGCCGCCAGGGCAAGCGTCGATGACGCCCACGTCCAGATGTAGAAGGCGAGCGGCCAGCGATCGGATTCCTCGCTCGAGGTGAGGATGCGCTGCAGGGCGAAGGACATCAGCGCAGACACGACGAACCAGCCGGCGTAGTCGCTGAGTGGGACGGTCGGCACTCCCGGCAAGTGCAGCGCGGGATCGAGCCAGTGCCAGTGACCGGCCGCGACCATCTGCGGATCGAGGAACGCGTCCCAGGCGGTGAGTGCCCACGCGCCCAGCGCGACCCGGGCGGCGAATGAGTGGACCAGCCGGCGCGCGGCCAGGGCAGCCGGCCAGGCCAGCATCGGCCACGCGAACGCGATCACGACCGGCACCCCGAACAGCGCGGCTCCGAGCGAATCGCCGTACTCGTAGCGTCCGAACGGAACTCCGGTGTGCGCACCCAGCACCTCGACAGCGAACCCACCAAGGACGCTCACGGCGGCGAGCACGGCGACCGCCTGCCCGCCACGGGTGATCGCCGCGTGGCACAGTGCAGCGGCCGCGACGATCATCACGATCAGTTCGGTGAGCGCGTTGCGCGCACCGCCGGACACGAGCGGGTAGGCGACCTGGGCGACGATCGCCGCCCCGAGCAGTACGGGAACGGTCCGGACGGCCACCCGCACCGGGGCATCAACCGCCATCGGACCGCAGCGGCAGGTGAGCACCCAGCACGGCGAACGGGCGGACGTCACCGGGAAACAGGTAGTGCCGGCGCAGGTCGACGAAGCCGAGGTGCCGGTAGAGCCGAAACGCGCGCGTGTCGATGTCCGGAGTCGACAGCAGGATCGCGTCGTGGTCGATCGTCTGAGCCAGCTCGGTGAGCAGCAGGCGGCCCGTCCCCGCGCCCTGGTATTCGGGCAGTACGTGCAGTTCGGACAGCTCGAAGGCGTTGTCCAGCCACTGCGCGGCCTGCTCGCGGGTCAGGGCCTTGCGGACGAGATCGTGCCACCACTGCCCGGGAGTCGTCGTGTAGCCGTATCCGAAGCCGACCAGGGCGCCGTCCTCGAGCAGCGCCGCCTGGCAGGCGAACCCGTCGTGCGTGGCGTGCCGGCGGGCGGTGACGGCGCGCTGGCTCCCGGCGTGCGGCGGGTAATTCATCGCGCGGACGTAGATATCCATCGCCTCGTCGACGCGCAAGCCGAACTGTTTCGGGGTCCAGGCGACGATGCGCGGGTCCGCAGTGGTGGACTGCTCGGTCGACTGCACGCCTTTGATGGTGCCGTATCGAGCCGGGCGCTGGCGATGAAACCGGTCAATGCGCCCTATCGCTGGACTGCGGCGACCGCGCGCGCGACGATGAATCATGACCACCGTGACCGTGCTGCCTTCCACCGGTCGTCCCTTCTTCGACGTCCGCGACGGCGGCCGCTCGATGCGGGTGAGCTGGCATCCCGACGACGACCTGTTCGTCCTCAGTCTGTGGCGCGACGGGGTGTGCACGGGGACGTTCCGGCTCGACCGCGACTCGACGCCGGAGTTCATCGACTCGATGGTGTCCAGCCTCGCCCGGCGATGACGGCGGACAGTTTCCAGCTCGATCGGTTCGTCACGGCGCAAGAGAGCAGCTATGACCATGCGGTGGACGAGCTGCGCCGCGGCCGCAAGACAAGTCACTGGATGTGGTTCGTGTTCCCACAGATCGCCGGGCTCGGGCACAGCGCGACCGCGCAGCACTACGCGATCTCATCGCTCGCCGAGGCGCGTGCGTACCTGCAGCATCCGGTGCTCGGCGCCCGGCTGCGCGAATGTGCCGGCATCGTCGCGGCCACCGAGGGCCGAACTGCCGAGCAGATCTTCGGCGGCATAGACGCGATGAAGCTGCACTCGTCGATGACGCTCTTCCATCTCGCGGCTCCGGATGAGCTGGTATTCACCGCCGCTCTCGAACGATTCTTCGCCGGCACGCTCGACACCGCGACCAAGGACCGGATCTGATGCTCGACGATCAACAGCTGCGCTGGTTGAGCGGGGTAACCGGTGCCGAACCTCGCGAGGTCCGCGGTTTGCGCGATGGCAGCGCACCGTGGCTGCTGCGGTTCGACGATCGCGAGTTCGTACTGCGCGTCCCGCCGGATCCCGAGACAGTGCAGATCGAACGCAAGGGGTTGGTGCTCGCCGGTGCGCACGGCATCGCGGTGCCGACCTTGATCGCTGCGTCCAACGATCCACCATTGCTGCTCATCGAGGCAGTGCAGGGCTCGAGCGCGATTCCCCGGGAGCGGCCGACCGAGCGATTGCGCCGGTTGGGCGAGCTCGCCGCTCGCTTGCACAACATCCACGTCCCGTTCGGCTTCGGCCTGCCGCAGCGCGATCGGTCGATCCCGGATGTCGACTTCGACGCCTTGCGTGCGCAGCTGCCGCCCCAGCCGCTGTTCGTGCGAGCCGAAGAGGTGGTGCGCTCACACCGCCCGTCCGGCCCGGACGGCCTCGTCCACGGCGACCTGTGGCAAGGCAACGCGATCTGGGACGGCGACGAGGTGGCGGCGATCATCGACTGGGATTGCGCTGGAACGGGACCGGCCGGTGTCGACCTCGGCTCGCTGCGCTGTGACGCGGCGACCGCCTTCGGTGTGGCGGCGGCCGAGGACGTGCTGGCAGGGTGGCAGGAGGGTGCCGGGCGGCCGGCCGACGACGTTGCGTACTGGGACGTCGTGGGGGCGCTGAGCACGCCGCCGGACATGGGCTGGTTCGTCGAGGCGGTCGCGGGCCAGGGACGATCCGACCTGAGCCACGCCGTCATGGTCGAGCGGCGCGACGACTTCCTGCGCGCAGCGCTCGACGCGCTCTAAGCGACCTCTGCCGGTTCGCCGCCGGTCAGCGTGCACAGCTCGTCGTAACTGGTGGGGAAGACGGCATGCGGGATGCCGCCGGCCGCCCAGATCTGCGGGTAGCCGGCCAGCGCCACGTCGACGATCGTGCGCAGCGGTTGCGGGTGGGCGATCGGGGCGACGCCACCGATGGCCTGGCCGGTCGCTGACAGCACGAACTCGCGCCGACGCCCGGTTCAGCGCAGAAGTACCGAGCACCGCGGCAACCTTCGCTGTGTCGACGCGATGTGCACCGCTGGTCAGGACGAGGACCGGCTCGTCTTCGGCTGTCGCGAAGACGAGCGAGTTCGCGATCGCACCGACCTCGACGCCGAGCTGTGTCGCGGCTGCGACCGCGGTTGGCGCGGCTTCCGGCAGGAGCTGGACTCGGCCGGAGCAGCCGGCTGCCTCGAGCACAGCGTCCACCGCAACGCACTTGGGATGCATGCGCGCAGATTACTCAGTCGTGGATACCGCATTCGGTCTTCGACGTGCCTGCCCATCGCCCCGCGCGCAGATCCTCACCGGGCTTGATGCGCCGGGTGCACGGACCGCAGCCGATCGAGCCGTAACCGTCGTACATCAGCGGGTTGACCAGGATGCCGTTCTCGGCGATGTAGTTGTCGACATCGTCCTGCGTCCAGGCCGCGATCGGGTTGAGCTTGACCATCCCGCGCCGGGCGTCCCATTCGACTGCGCGGATGTCGCTGCGCGACTCGCTTTCGTCGCGGCGCAGACCCGGACGCCCATCCGCGATAGTTCTTCAACGCCTGCCGCAGCGGCGTCACCTTGCGCAGTGCGCAGCACTGGTCGGGATTGCGTTCGTAGAGGCGGACGCCGAAGCTGGCGTCCTGCTGCTCGACGGTCTGCCGGGGCAGGATCGTTCGCACCGTGACGGGCATCGTCGCAGCGACCGCGTCGCGCGTGCCGATCGTCTCCGCGAAGTGGTAGCCGGTGTCGAGGAACACCACGTCCACACCGGGACGCACGCGGGACGCGAGATGCGGCACGACGGCGTCGGCCATTGACGACGTGACGCACCACGTGTCGCCGAGATTCTCGTCGGCCCACTGCAGTACCTCGATCGCGGATGCACCCTCGAGCTCGTCGCCGGCACGCTCGGCCAGCCGACGCAATGCGTCGGTGTCGGGCAATACGGCGATCGATGTCACGTGAGCCACTCCTCCTCGGCGCGCAGCACGTACTTGGCGAATGTCTCGCCGTCTTCACGCCGGGCGAGGTATCCGCGCAGCACGCGCTCCGCATAGTCGGGTGCTTCTTCTGCTGTCACCTTCAAACCACGAAACTTGCGTCCCAATTCCGCGTTCTCGCCCATTACTCCGCCGAGATGCACCTGGAAGGCGTCCTCGTCGCCGTCCGGACCCTTCTGCACCATGCCCTTGAAGCCGATGTCGGCGACCTGGAAGCGGGCGCACGAGTTGGGGCAGCCGTTGACGTTGATAGTGATCGGAGTGTCGAAGTCGGGCAGCCGCTTCTCCATCTCCTGACGGATCGTCTCGGCGCGGCCCTTCGTCTCGACGAGGGCGAGCTTGCAGAACTCGATGCCGGTGCACGCGATCGTGCCGCGCAGGAAGGCCGACGGGCGCACTGAGAAGCCGAGCACATCGAGTTCGGTCGCGAGCTCCTCGGTGTTCGCTTCCGGCACGTCCAGCACGACGACACCCTGCTGCGCGGTCAGCGCCATCCGGGCACCGCCGAGCTGTTCGGTGAGGTCGGCCAGATTGCGGCAGCGCGGTTCCCGACGTCCGTCCTGACTTCGTGGTCGCCCCGACCGAGATACAGCCCGTTGTTCTGCGGACGGATGCCGGTGTGATCGCGGTGCGCGGGTGAGGCCGGCGGCGGCGGGCCGTCGGGCAAGGCGCGGTGCAGATACTCGTCCTGCAGCACCTGCCGGAACTTCTCCGGACCCCAGTCGGCCATCAAGAACTTCAGCCGCGCGTGGTTGCGCGAGCGGCGGTACCCGTAGTCGCGGAATACCGACGTCACGCCGGCCCAGACGTCGCTCACCTCGTCAGGACGGACGAACACGCCGAGCCGTTCGGCGAAGCGTCGGATTGGTCGACAGGCCGCCGCCCACCCAGAGGTCGAAGCCGGGCTCGCCGTCCGGGCCGATGATGCCGACGAAGGAGATGTCGTTGATCTCGTGGTTCGTGCAGTGCTGCGCGCACCCCGAGATCGAGGTCTTGAACTTGCGCGGCAGGTTGGAGAACGCCGGATCGCCGAGGTACTTGTCGAGCGTCTCGCGCAGCGCGGGGCCGGCGTCGAGCACCGAATCCTCGGCAACACCTTCGAGCGGGCAGCCGAGCATCACCCGCGGAGTGTCGCCGCACGCTTCGGTGCGTCGACAGACCGACCGCTTCGAGCTTCTCCCAGATGGCCGGGACGTCCTCGATCCGGATCCAGTGCAACTGGATGTTCTGCCGGTCGGTGACATCGGCGAGGTCGCGCCCGTAGTCGGTCGCGATATCGGCGACGACGCGCAGTTGCTCGCTGGTCATGGCGCCGCCGTCGATGCGGATGCGCATCATGAAGAACTCGTCCTCGAGCTCTTCCGGTTCGAGCGTCGCGGTCTTGCCGCCGGGGATGCCCGGGCGGCGCTGGGTGTAGAGGCCGTACCAGCGCAGCCGGCCGCGCAGGTCGGCCGCGTCGATGCCGGCGAAGCCGGTGTGCTGGTAGATGTCGATGACGCGCTGCCGCACGAGCAATCCGTCGTTGTCGCGCTTGCTGCGCTCGTTCGGATTCAGCGGTTCGCGGTATCCCAGGGCCCACTGGCCCTGTCCTTTACGGGTTTTGTTTGGCTGCGCAGGCATGCCTGCGTCCCTTCGATCGATGGCTTACGGACAGGCTCTTCGAACCGGCAGAACGGCGTCATTGCCGTTCAGGGGGCATCAACAGCCCGCGCCAGCCACCCGTAGAAGGTCGATGTGGCGGCGCGAGGTGAGAAGACAATCCACCAGCCGCATCCGACCATGGTGGCACACGTGTGGGCGTGGCCGAAGCGCAATGTGGCGTAGGCGGTATGTCTATTCCTCTTATAGAGAAGGACAATCTGGGTCGTGACCGGCTTCCCGCTGTTGCTCGACGTGTCGGGCCGCGACGTTCTCGTGGTCGGCGGCGGCGCGGTGGCGACCCGTCGGGTGGGCGCGCTGCTCGCGGCCGGCGCCACGGTTCGGGTGGTCGCTGTCGAGGTCGCCGAGGCGATCGAGTCGTCGGCTGCAACGACGGAGCGGCGCCGCTTCGACGTTCGTGACCTCGACGGTGCATGGCTGGTGTTCGCCTGCACCGACGACCCGGCGGTCAACGCTGAGGTGGCCGGCGCGGCCGCCGCCCGGCAGCTGTTCTGCGTGCGCGCCGACGACGCGGCGGGCGGGACGGCACGCACCCCCGCAGTGCTTCGTCGTGACGAGCATCACGGTTGCCGTCAACGGCGGCGACGACCCGCGGCGTGCCGTCGCGCTGCGCAACGCGATCTCGCTCGCACTCGATGTGGGCGAGTTGCCGTCCCGTCCGTCACGGCCGCCGATCACCGGATCGGTGGTGCTCGTCGGCGGCGGGCCGGGCGACCCGGAGTTGATTACCGTGCGCGGACGGCGGCT
This sequence comes from uncultured Actinomycetota bacterium, assembly GCA_963794885.1. Lineage (GTDB taxonomy): Bacteria > Actinomycetota > Actinomycetes > Mycobacteriales > Jatrophihabitantaceae > RYN-133. The sequence goes on along the minus strand of CAWCFH010000016.1, from coordinate 151,537 downwards.
GGTGGCTTCGGCCGACGTCGTCGTGGTCGACCGGCTGGCGCCCCGGGCGCTGCTCGAGGAACTGCCCGCGGACGTCGAGGTGATCGATTGCGGAAAGTCGGCGCACCGGCACAACCTCAGCCAGGACCAGATCAACGAGGTCATCATCGATCGGGCGCGATCGGGCAAGCGGGTGGTCCGGCTCAAGGGCGGCGACCCGTTCGTGTTCGGTCGCGGCGGTGAGGAGTGGCTCGCCTGCGTCGCGGCCGGCGTCGCGGTGACGGTGGTTCCGGGGATCAGCTCGGCACTGGCGGCGCCCGCGATCGCCGGCATCCCGCTCACCCACCGCGGTCTCGCCGCGGACTTCACGGTCGTGTCCGGACATCTCGATCCCGGACGGGCGCCCGATCACGGCGTCGACTGGCCCGGCCTCGCCGTCGGTGCGGGCACCCTCGTCCTGCTGATGTCGATGGACCGCCTCGATCTCATCGCCAGCGAGCTGATCCGGCATGGACGTGCGGCGAGCACGCCCGCCGCGGTGGTGCACCGGGCGACGCTGGCGGGGGAGCGGGTGGTGCGGGCACCGCTGGCCGACTTGGCCGAAGCGGTGCGCAGTGCCGACATCGGCGCCCCCGCCGTGATCGTCATCGGTGCGGTGGTCGACGTCCTGCAGTCGTGATCGTCATCGGTGCGGTGGTCGACGTCCTCGTCGTGATCGTCATCGGTGCGGTGGTCGACGTCCGCAGTCGTGATCATGCACCGTTGCCGGTCAGGGCAGGCAGATCTGCATGATCACGACGGGGAAGCGGAAACTGTCGGACCCGGTCGGCAGGATGCGACACATCGCCGGCGCGGTAGTTGCATTGTTCGAACGCGCGGGCTAATATCTTCGAACAAGAGTTCGATGTGACGAAGGGACGGCAACGGCGATGGCGGCATACGGATCGGCGGCGGCGCTGCTCGGCCAGGCCCGGCTGGTGCTTGCCGAAGCGGCGGCCAGCCACGACGTCGGCGAGAGGTTCCGGCTGGCTCACCTGGCCGCGCTGCGCGTGGGCGCCGCCGTGCTCGCCGAGCGCGGTCGCCCGGCTTCGGCCCGGCGCCGGCTGGTCAGCGTGTGGGTGCTGATCGACACGGTGGCCCCCGAATTCGCCGACTGGGCCCGGTACTTCGCCGCCGGCGCACCCGCACGAGCCGCGATCGAGGCCGGTTCACGGCAGGCGGTCTCGGCCCGCGAGGCTGACGACCAACTGCGCGCGGCGAGCGAATTCCTCGGTCTGGTCGAACCGTCGCTCGGGATGCTCGCCACACCGCTGGCCAGCTGATCGCACGCCAGCCCGGCGATGTCGCACCGCGCGATTAGGCTGGCGGCGTGCAGGGCGACTCGCGTCTCGATGCTGCCGTCGCCACGCGTGCCGGCCTGGTCGGCGCGTTGCTCGCCGATGCAGTGCAGGCCCTGCACGCGCCGGCCGTGCTCGATTGCGGCGGAGGCAGCGGCCGATACGCAGTCCCGCTCGCGGCCGAGGGTGCCACCGTCACCGTCGTCGATGTCAGCATCGACGCCCTTGCGACGCTGAGCCGGCGCGCCGTCGAGGCCGGCGTCGCTGATCGCGTCGTTGCGGTGCAAGGCGACGTCGAAGCGCTGGCCGAGCTCGTGCCCGCGGCCGCCTTCGACCTCGTCCTCGCCCACGGCATCCTCGAAGTGGTCGAGGCGCCTGCGCAGAGCTTCGGTGCCATCGCCGCTGCGGTTCGGCCTGGCGGCGTGCTGAGCGTGCTCGTCAGCAACCCGGTTGCCGCAGTCTTGGGCCGGGCACTTGCCGGTGACCTCGCGGGCGCCGAGCGAGATCTCGCGCTGCTCGATGCCGGTCAACTCGGGCCCGAGGCTGTGCACCGGCTGTGTGACGAGCACGGGTTGGTGGTCGAGCAGGTGCACGGCATCGGCGTGTTCCGCGATCTCGTACCGGGCGCCGCCCTCGATGCGCCCGGCGCGCGCGACGCGCTGGCCCGTGTCGAGGAGGCTTGCGCGCAACGCCGGCCGTTCGCCGAGATAGCCGGTCGAGTGCACCTGCTGGCCCGGCGACCGATCGGCTGATCGCGATGGGCCGAAGCGCAGACATCCCGCGCGAGTCCGGTCAGACCGACGGCGACGACAGCGGCTGCACGATCTTGCACGTCGACATGGACGCGTTCTTCGCCAGCGTCGAGATCCGCAACGATCCGTCGCTGCGCGGCAAGCCGGTGGTCGTCGGCGGTGGCACCCGTGGCGTGGTGGCCGCTGCGTCCTACGAGGCGCGCCGCTACGGCGTCCGCAGCGCGATGCCGATGACGCAGGCATTGCGGATGTGCCCGCGCGCGGTCGTCGTGCGACCGAACCGCGCCGCGTACAGCGAGGCGTCCGCGTCGGTGATGGCGATCTTGCGTGACGTCACGCCGCTGGTCCAGCCACTGTCACTGGACGAGGCGTTCCTCGACGTCGCCGGAGCGATCCGCGCGCAGGGCAGGCCAGCGCTGATCGGGGCGCATATCCGCGAGCGGGTTGCTCGCGAACTTGACCTGCAGTGCAGTGTCGGCGTCGCGCCGACCAAGTTCGTCGCCAAGGTCGCGTCGGCGCGGTGCAAACCGAACGGCCTGCTCGTCGTGCCGGCATCCGGCGTGCTGGCCTTCCTGCACCCGCTGCCCGTCACGGTTCTGTGGGGCGTCGGTGCACGAACCGCGGAGCCGCTGCGGCGACTAGGGATCCGCACCATCGGCGATCTCGCGACAACCCCGCTCGACACGCTCGGGCGCGCGGTCGGATCGTCGATGGCCGAGCACCTCTGGGCGCTGGCGCACGGCGACGACCCACGCTCGGTGAGCACTGAAGACGTCGAGAAGTCGATCAGCTCCGATCACACCGTCGAGATCGACCTGACCGAAGTTGCCGACGTGCGGCGCGAATTGCTCAGGCTCTCCGGCGATGTCGCCCGGCGGGTGCGCGAGCGCGGATTCCTGGCGCGCACCATCGGAATCAAGATCCGTTTCGCCGACTTCACGACCGTCACCCGGGTCCGCACGCTGGCCGGTTGGACCGATGCCACCACGACGATCTACGACACCGCCGCAGAGTTGTACGACGCGTTGAAGCTCGATCGACCGCGAATCCGGCTCGTCGGTGTGAAATGCGAGAACTTGCGGGAGGCGGGTGAGGTTGCCGAGCAGCTGAGCTTCGACGATCTGCTCGCGTCGCACACCGCGCGCCGCGCCAGATCACGTGATCGACGCTGCCCGCGAGCGATTCGGTGCCTCGGCGATCGACTTCGCCACCCTGCTGCGCCCGCCCGGGGCACCGCCCGAACCGGTACATATGCCCGTGCCGGACGATGATCGTTGACCAAGCGGAGCCGCAGCCGTCACATCAGCTCCACCTGTAACCGAAACACAACTTTCGATCCGGCGAATCGCCTCGTATGCTCGATGCAGACAGGATGCTCAGTCGGACCGATTCCTACCCGGCCGGGCTTCAGGTCAGGCCAGTACTATGAAGCATCAGAGATATGCCGCGGCCGACCGGTCGAGGCGGTGAAGGAGGGCATCGTGCCGCTCTCCGAGCATGAGCAGAGACTGCTGGACGAGATCGAGCAGGCGCTCTACGCAGAGGACCCCAAGTTCGCTTCGTCTGTGCGCTCTGCCCGCCGCCATCGCAGATTCGGCAGTTCGTTGCTGCTCGGCGTGGTCGGCGTGCTGGTCGGGCTCGGACTCGTGCTGGTGGGGCTGCTGACGAACTTCATCGTCCTGAGCGTCGTCGGCTTCGTTCTGCTCGTCGGCGGGTTCGGTTACGGTGCGCAGTCGCTGCGCCATCGCGGCTCGTCGAGCGCCGGCGATGCCGGCCCGACCGTCTCGCGCGGCGCCCCGAAGCCCGGCAGCCTGCGCTCGCGCATGGAAGACCGGATGCGCCGCCGCTTCGACGAGAACTGACTCGCAGAACCCGATGCGCCGCCCGAACGGGCGGCGCATCTGCATGTTCCGGCCGCGGGTCAGTGCCTTCGATAGTCGCCGGAGCCAGGTAGCCAGCCGCCGATCACCGGCACGCGCGACCAGTCCAGCGACGCCGGCCAGAACGTGGCGCGGAAGCGCTCGCGCGGGGTGCGCCTCGAGCGCAGGCCGTCCTCGATCGCGCTCAGATCGTGCACGAGCTCGGGGCCGACATCGCTCTGGCCGGGCGCGTACCGCGCCTGCTCGACCGCCCTAGTCAGCGTGGCCAGCGACGAGTCGGCCGTGCGTGATGTGCCACCCAGCCAGGTGGCCACCTGGCGCGGTGTGCGCGATGCGGACCAGACGTAGCCGAGATCGGTCGCGGTGGCCGAGAGTTCGGCCCACAGCGCGTCGGTGTCGCCGTGGCGGGCGCGGTGGATGCGATGTCGTCGGCGTCGCCAGCGCACGAAGCCCGGCACGAGCAGCACTACGACCGCGACGGCGACCGCGATCAGCACCACGAGCAGGACGCCGGACACTGCGCTGCCGGACCGATGGCGCGGCCGTGGCGGCCTTGGTCGGATGATCGCGGCCCGGCTGCACGCCGGTGGGGCGAACCACCGGGTCGGTCGCGGTCTGCTTGCCGCCTGGCTTCGAGTGCTTGCTATGTGGCGCCCAGGCCAGATCGTTCGGCGTGCCACCCGAGATCCCCGTGATCGGGGTCGGGTCGAAGGGCACCCAGCCGATGCCCGCGAAATACGCCTCGACCCACGCGTGCGCGTCGAAGGTGGAGACCTTGAACGTGCCGGACGCGTCCGGCACGTCGTGCGCGTAGCCGAGCACCACGCGTGCCGGTACGCCGGACAGCCGCAGCATCACGCCCATCGTCGCTGCGTACTGCTGGCAGTACCCGACCCGGTTCCTCAAGAAGTCGGTCAACGCGTCGCCGGAATCGCCCTTCGGGGCCGACAAGCTGTACGAGAAACCGTTGGCCGGGTCGGCGAAGAAATCGCTGATGGCGCGCGCCCGCTCGTACGGCGTCTTCGCGCGCGGCCGTGATCTGTGTCGTCAAGTCGCGCACGTACGACGCGATGGTCGGCAGCTTGAGCCACGGCGTCATAGCCGGATCGGACTGTGTCGCGGCCTTCAGATCCGCCAGCGTCGGGTTGGGCTGGGCGACATCCTCCTGGATCACCTCGCCGGACGAGATGGACGAGCCCACGAGCAGCTGGTCTTGCGTGCTCCACTTGGTAGAGCTGTTCAGGCCGTCCATCGCGCGAGGCGACGCGAACACCGGTGGATTGGACGTCAGGCCCGTCACCGTGATCTGTGCGTTGAACTGTGTCACGTGCGGGTCGAACTCGGTGCCCGGCGCACTGCCGTACTGCGTGCCGTCAATGCTCTGCAGGCCGCCGGACTGTCCCGGGCGCCACCCGTCACCACTGAAGATCGGCAGCACGTTGGTGCGCAGGTAGAACGGCTGGTCGCCCTTCGCGTGGCCGAACTGCGGGTCGTCGGAGGAAACCTTCACCGTCAACAGGTCGATCGGCTTGTTCCGGTTGAGCTGGCCGAACAGCGCGGCGAACGGGTCGATCCCGCCCGTCCCGCCGCCGCCGGTTTCGTTTGCGCCGAAGCCGCCACCGTCGCCGCGCGAGGAATGGAACAGGTTGGCGACGAAGTTGCGCGAGTCGGCCGGGATGAAGATCGGCAGCACGATGGCAAGAACGATGGCCGCCCCGGCTATGCGCTGGCCGGACACCGCGTTCGCCGCTCGCCGCCCGACCCGGGTCGGGCGCGGGACGTAGTGACCCCACCGTTGCAGATCATCACTCGAATCCAGCGCCAGCAGGATGAGAAAACCTGCGGCCGCAAGCGCGAACCACAGCAACGACACGGGCTTGCGCGGCACCGCGCCGGAGATGGTGAACACCACCAGCAGCGGAACGCCGGCCAGCGCACCACGCCGCCCGACGACTGCGAGCAGATCGACCAGCGCAGCGATCAACCCGAGCAGTGCGCAGAGCGCGAGCCGGATAGCGACCGTGGAGTGCACCGGCGCGGCCTGGTCGGTCGTGGTGTGGTGCAGGTTGGTCATCAGCCGGCCCACGTCGTGCCAGGCGCCGGCGAACGGCAAGATCCCGGCCACCGCGTGCGCACGAACGAAGTTGACCGTCAGCCACGGGACGAGCAGCCCGACGCCGATCCAGATCTGACCGGCGCTCGCCGGCCGGGTGCGCCGCAACGCCGCAGCCGGCCCGACGACCACGAGCATCGACAGCCAGACGTCGACCAGCCAGCCGGTGTCGGTGAACAGCTGGCACAGCGGGAACACCCCGAGCGCGCTCGCCAGCAAGGCCAGCAAGGTGCGGCGCTGGTCGTTGTTGCGCGCCGTGGACTGCACCGCCCCGACCGGCAGCTTCCTTGTTCTTCGAAAGCACGCTCATCGGTTCTCCTTCCCGACCGCTCGCTTCGCTCGGGCCGGTCTTCGAACCGATCGCGCCTTCGGCGCGGCGATCACATTGTTCGCTCCGCAAGCGTCGCTCATCGGCGCACCGCCGCCGCCGCTACACGTGAGGTCAGCAATGTCTGCAGCGACGCGGCCACGCCGTCGCCGCAGCGCACGACGAGCGTCTGCCAGCCGGCCGAGCGCAGCACCCGTGCCGCGTTCTGCACCTGCGAGCTGGACGGCGCCTGCTGCGTGCCGGGACCGACCGCCCAGGTCGGGGCGTCGATCAGCAGCGCCAGCGCCGTGCTCGATGTGCCGCGCGGATGCACCCCGGCGAGCAGGTGCAAGCTGCGCGGGTCGAGTTCGCCCAGGATCGCCACCAGCGTCGATTCGCGCGCGATCGGGCCGAGCAGGCCCTCGAAGGCGTCGAGGCGAGGACGTGCCGAGGGGCGGGCGGTGGCGAGATACTCAGCGACCTCCGCCGGTGCAGACATCGCAAGACGCGACGGCGCGGCCGGGTCGGCGATCATCCCGACCTCGCGGCCCTGCGTGATCGCATACGAGGCGACCGTTGCCGCCGCGCTGATCGCCCACTCCAGGCTGTTGGTGAGTCGCTCGTCCTCGGCGGTGGTTGCCAACGGCGGTCGGTCGACGTGGGCGTTTCGGCGCAGGTCGAGCAGCACCGTCATCTGTCCCTGCCACGGCCGTTCCTCCTGGCGCACCATCAACGCGCCGGTGCGCGCCGACGAGCGCCAGTGGATCTTGCGCAGATCGTCGCCGGTGCGGTACTCGCGGGTGGACGCGTCGTCGGCGCCGCGCACCCCGATCGAGTGGCTGCCGGCGTTCTCACCGACGTCCAGCGAACGTGGCGCCTCGACGCCGCGCAACCGCTCGACGATCGGGGCGACGACGACCTCGTTGGTCGCGGTGAACGACCGGCGCACGTCGATGAGGTGGAACGGATCGGTGAGCCGGATATGCAACGGGCCGGCGCGGTAGCGCCCGCGCGGCAGACGCGGCATCCGGTAGGACACCGTGCGGCTCTCGCGGCTGAGCAGCCCGTCGACCGCGAACCGAGCGTTGCCGCGCAACTGGCCGGGAAGCTGATCCTCGAGCATCAACGGGCCGGTCGGCAGCAGTGACCGGTTCGAGATCGTCAGGTGCACGACAACGGTCTCGCCGGCGACGCGCGCGGGCCGGCTCGGCGCTGCGCCGGTTCGCGATCTGCACGCGTGACCGGAGCACCACCAGGTAGGAGAGCAGCGGCACCGCGAGGGCGAGCACGCCCGCGCGGGCAAGGTCGACGATGCCGAGCAGCACCCCGCACAGCAGCGCCGTCGCGCCGGCCGCGATCAGGCAACTGGCCCGGGTGGTGAACCCGGCTCGTCCCGAGGCCATTAGACGGTCCGAGAGTTCACAGCGCTCGGGATCGGGACGGTGCGCATGATCTCGCGCAGGGTGTCTTCGGCGCTGCGGCCGGCGACGTGCGCGTCGGCGGTCAACAGCATGCGGTGCGCGAGCACCGAAACGAGCATGAACTGCAAGTCGTCGGGCAGCACGTACTCGCGGCCTTCCATCGCTGCCCACGCCTTTGCAGCACGCAGCAGTTGCAGGGTGGCGCGCGGCGACGCGCCGAGCCGGACGTCACCGGCAGAACGAGTCGCCTCAGCCAGGTCGACGGCGTAGGCCTTGATTCCTTCGGCGACGTGCACGCTGCGCACGCCGCCGATGAGCGCGCGCACCTCGCGCGCGTCGGACACCGGCCGCAACGACTCGAGCGGGTCGACCGAGGCGTGCTCGCTGAGCATCTGGATCTCCGACCGTCGGTCGGGGTACCCCAGCGAGATGCGAGCGGTGAATCGGTCGCGCTGCGCCTCGGGAAGCGGGTAGGTGCCTTCCATCTCGATCGGGTTCTGAGTGGCCAGCACGAGGAACGGCGACTCGAGCCGGTAGGTGACGCCATCGACGGTGACCTGGCGCTCCTCCATGCACTCGAGCAGCGCGGACTGGGTCTTCGGCGAGGCACGGTTGATCTCGTCCCCGACGACGATGTTGGCGAAGACCGGCCCCGGCTTGAACTCGAAATCGCGCTCCTCGGCGTTGTACACGCTCACGCCGGTGACGTCGCTGGGCAGCAGGTCAGGGGTGAACTGCATGCGGCGAACCGAGCAGTCGATGGAGCGAGCCAGCGCCTTGGCGAACTTCGTCTTGCCGACGCCCGGCACGTCCTCGATCAGCAGGTGGCCCTCGGCGAGCAGCACGGCCACACCGAGCCGGATGATGTCGTGCTTGCCATCAATGACCTGGTCGATATTCGCCACGATCCGGTCGCCCACGATGCGCACGTCCTGCACGCTTGCGGCCGGTTCCGTGTCCGGCGGGGCCGAATGGCCGCCGAACGTTCGTTGCCCGTATGCCGCGTCGTTAGCCAGGTCTTCCACCAGGAGCCGTCCTCGTCGTCGAGTGCGTTCTTTGTTGAGTGTCGAGTATCACCGACGCGGGTCGCGATCCGGTAACCAGCGGACAGTTCGGCGATCTTGCCCGATGAGGGTGACAGCGGTGCGTTGGTGATTGACGGTGGCGATATGTGGGGTACGGTGGGGACCAGTGGGGAGCTTGTGCTCAGGTGGCGAGGTGAGTGCCGGTGTTTCTCGGCACGCACACCCCACGACTGGACGACAAGGGCCGCCTCGCCCTCCCGGCGAGGTTTCGACCGGAATTGGAGGGCGGGCTGGTGATCTGCAAGGGCCAGGACCGCTGCCTGTTCGTCTTCCCCACCGACGAGTTCGGTCGGTTCACCGCGGCTCTCGCCGAAGCGCCGGTCACCGACCGGCGAGTGCGTGACTACGGCCGGGTCCTGTTCGCGAGTGCGTCCCGCGAGACGCCGGACGGCCAGGGTCGCATCACGATTCCGGTGCAGCTGCGCGACTACGCGGGGCTGGTGAAGGACTGCGTGGTCATCGGCGCTAACAGCCGGATCGAGGTGTGGAACGCCGAGGCCTGGCAGAGCTACCTCGAAGGATCCGAGCAGGCGTTCGCCGACATCGCCGAGGAGGTGCTGCCAGGCGTGCTGTGACCGTCCACTGACCTTGCCGCCATCGAGATTCGGTTCGGCCTCCTCCCGTCCAACTCCTGACGCACCTTCCCCGGTGTCAGGCGGACGGGACGGGCGGGGACCAAGTCGAACCTCGAGCCTCCCCACTCCTCCCCACGTCTCCACCCGACCCGAACCCACGGAGAGGCCGCGAATGGACGCATCCGACCGCACTCCAGGGCCTGCGGCTGACGCCGCGGCCCGCTCGGCGGAGTCGGCCGTGCACGTCCCCGTGCTGCTCGACCGGGTGCTCGCGCTGCTGGCGCCCGCGCTGTCCGATCACCCCGCCGTCGTCGTCGACGCCACGCTCGGCCTCGGCGGTCACGCCGAGGCATTGCTCGCTGAGCATCCGCAACTGACCCTGGTCGGGCTCGACCGCGATCCCGCTGCGCTGGCGCGCAGCGGCGAGCGGCTCGCCCGGTTCTCGGCACGCACGCATCTCGTGCACGCGGTGTACGACCGGATGCCCGAAGTACTGGACGAACTTGGTCTCGACGGGGTGGACGGGGTGCTGTTCGACCTCGGCGTCTCGTCGATGCAGCTCGATGTCGCCGAGCGCGGCTTCGCGTACTCGCAGGACGCACCGCTGGACATGCGGATGGATGCTTCGGTCGGCATGACGGCTGGCGACATCGTCAATGGCTACTCGGTGTCCGAGCTGGCTCGCATCCTGCGCGAGTACGGCGAGGAACGGTTCGCGCTGCGCGTCGCGCAGGCAATCGACCGGGCCCGCCGCAACGCGCCGCTGACCTCGACCGGCAGAGCTCGCCGAGCTGGTCCGTTCGGCTATCCCCGCGGCGACCCGTCGCCACGGCGGCCATCCGGCCAAGCGCACGTTCCAGGCGCTGCGGATCGAGGTCAACGGCGAGCTGGCCGCACTGCGTTCAGCCGTCCCGTCCGCGCTCGACGCGCTGAGTGTTGGGGGACGGATCGTCGTGCTCAGCTACCACTCCCTCGAAGACCGCATCGTCAAGCAGGCGTTGGCCGCGCTTGCCACCGACAGCACCCCGGTCGACCTGCCGGTTCCGCTGGCCGACCGCGGGCCGCAGCTGCGGCTGCTCACCCGAGGTAGCGAGCCGGCCACCGAGAGCGAGACTGCGGCCAACCCACGAGCGGCGTCGGTGCGGCTGCGCGCCGCCGAACGGATTCGGAGATCGGCATGACCCGACCCTCAGCGGCCAAGCATGCGCCCGGCGCGCGCCGCGCGCCGTTCGCGCTGCTGCTGCTCGGCCTCGTCGTCGGCGGGATGTGTGCCTTGCTCGCACTGAACACCGCCTCGGCGGCGAACGAGGTGCAGCGGCACGGCATCGCCTCGCAGGATCAGGCCGTGGCGGCACAACTGGTGCAGCTGCAGAACGACCAGCAGGCCAGCGCCGCGCCAGGCAACCTTGCGGTTGCCGCTGCCGCACTCGGCATGGTTCCGGCCGGGAACCCCGCGTTCCTCGAGATCGGCGCCAACGGCAAGGTGCGCTTGCTGGGCAGCCCGGCGGCGGCCAGCTACGTCCCCGTGCCCGTCCCCGCCCCGACACCGACACCGACAAAGACGGCCAAGTCCACGACCAAGCCGGCCCCGAAGCACGGCGCGAAACACACCGCCAGACACCGCGCGAAGCACAACTCCACGAAGGCGAAGAAGAAGACGGTGCATCCGACAACGACAACGACAACGACGCCGACCCCTACACCGTCGCCGACCCCGAACAGCTTCCTGCCGGGCGGTACCCGATGAGCGACGCTTGCGGAGCGACCAATGTGATCGACGCGCCGAAGGCGCGTTCGGGTCGACGACCCGCCCCCTGGGGCGGGGAGGAGACCCGATGAGCGACGCTTGCGGAGCGACCAATGTGATCGACGCGCCGAAGGCGCGTTCGGGTCGACGACCCGCCCCCTGGGGCGGGGAGGAGACCCGATGAGCGGGCGGGGAGCGCCGCCGCGCGGCCGGTTCGGTCCGCCGCCGCCCCGGCGTCCGGCCCGCCCGCCGGCCCGCGGTCGCCGGGCGAAGGGACTTCGGCTCGGCGGACTCAACGGGCGGCTGCGGTTCGGCTTCGCTGCCATGTGCACGCTGCTGCTGGTCATCGGCGGTCGGCTGGTGCAGCTCCAGGGCGTCGACGGCAGCAAGTACGCAGGCGCGGCTGCTGCCCAGCGCACCGACGAGCTGGTCATCCACGCCATGCGCGGCCCGATCCTCGACCGCAACGGCGTTGCGCTGGCCTACACGTCGACCGCCCAGGACATCACTGCCGACCCGAGCCAGATCACCGCCGCCGCCGCCGCGCAGCCGAAGGGCAGCCCGAATCTCATCGTCAAGTACGCGACTGCGCTGGCGCGGCTCGTCGGGAAATCCGAGTACTCGGTAGCCCGGCTCATCAACGGCACGAGCCACTACGCGCTGGTCGCGACGGCGATCTCGCCGGTCGCCGCGCAGAAGGTCAGCGACCTCAACCTCATCGGGATCTACACCCAGCCGACGACCAGCCGGGAGTACCCCGGTCGCACGACCGCAGCGAACATCATCGGCACGGTGCACTCCGACGGCTCCGGCGCGGCCGGCATCGAGTCGGAGTTCAACAGCGTGCTCGCCGGCAAGGACGGCAGCCTGACTTACAGCGTCGACAACTCCGGCAACGTCAACCCGAGCAGCCGCACGGTGTCGGTGCCTGCCCGCAACGGCGGCACGATCAAACTCACCATCGACCAGAGCCTCCAGTTCACCGCGCAGCAGTACCTGGACGAGGCCGTGCGCCAGTCCGGCGCGCGCAGCGCAGAGATGGTCGTGCTGGACGCGCACACCGCCCAGGTGCTGGCGATGGCGTCCTCGGGCACCTTCGACGCGAGCAACCCGAACACGATCAGCAACACCGCGCCGATGAACCCGCCGGTGATGTCAGCCTTCGAGCCAGGGTCGGTGCAGAAGTCGATCACGTTCGCCGCGGCGATCCAGGAAGGCGTGATCAAGCCCAGCACGGTGATCTCGGTTCCCGATCAGATCACGATGGGCGACACCACGGTCAGCGACGCCTGGTACCACCCGACCGAGCGGTTCACCGCGACCGGCATCCTTGCCGAGTCGTCCAACGTCGGGACGTTGAAGATCGCGCAGCGGCTCGGCCCGAGGAAGTGGGATCGGTACGAACGGCGCTTCGGCGTCGGTCGCAAGACCGGGATCGAACTGCCCGGCGAGAGCGCGGGCTACCTGCCGCCGATGTCGAAGTGGTCCGGTTCGAGCTTCGCGAACCTGCCGTTCGGTCAGGGCGAGAGCATGACCGTGCTGCGGCTGGCGTCGATCTACCAGACCTTTGCCAACGCCGGCGTGCAGGTTGAGCCGCGCATCGTGCAGTCGGTGACGTCGGCCGACGGCACGACCACGACGACCCGGCAGCCCAAGGGCAAGCGAGTCATCACCGCGCAGACCGCACAGACGGTGAAGACGATGCTCGAATCGGTGACGCTGCCCGGCGGCACCGGCACCAAGGCCGCAATTCCCGGCTACCGGGTGGCCGGCAAGACCGGCACTGCGCAGCAGCCCGACCCCAATCACGGCGGGGCGTACTCGAGCTGGATGAACTGGGACACCTTCGCCGGGATGATCCCGGCCGACGACCCGCAGTTCGTTGTCGCGATCATGGTCGACAACCCGGCGCACGGACTCGAGGGCGGCGACGTTGCCGCACCGCTGTTCCACGAGATCGCCAGCTACGAGGTAGCGCACGCGCACATCCCACCGACGGGTTCGGAATCGAAGCATGTGCCGCTGCAGGTCTGCGACGCAGTCACCCGGATGGCGTCACCAAGTACCGTCTGCTGACGTGCCTGCCGAGGATCCCACGGTCGCTGCTCGGGTCGGAGTCCCGCGACCGGCCGGGATCGTTCCGGCTGCGTTGAGTTCGCTGGCCCCGATCGCGGGCGCGGGCGCGCGCGTGGTCGGCAGCGATCTCGCGGTGTCCGGCGTGTCGATGTCGAGCGCGCTGGTACGCCCCGGTGACCTGTTCGCCGGCGCTCCGGGGCATGCGGCCCACGGCGCGAGCTATGCCGCGCAAGCGATCGCCGCCGGGGCGCTGGCAGTGCTCACCGACACCGCCGGCGTCGCGCACGTGCCCGACGGCGTGCCGGTGCTGACTGTGGCTGACGTCCGCTCGGCGGTCGGGCCGGTTGCCGCGCGCGTCTACGGCGACCCGAGCGGCGAGCTGGACGTGCTCGGCGTCACCGGCACGAGCGGCAAGACCACGACCACGTTCTTCCTGCGTGCCGGGTTGCACGCGGCCGGACGCACCAGCGGCCTGATCGGCACCGTCGCCACCCTCATCGGCGACGATGCCATCAAGACCGGCTTCACCACCCCGGAGGCGCCGGAGACGCAGGCGCTGCTGGCTGTCATGCGTGAACGCGGCGCGACGAACGTTGCGATGGAGGTTTCCAGCCACGCACTGGCAATGGGGCGGGTCGGCGGGATCGAGTTCACGGTCGGCGCGTTCACCAACCTGTCCGAAGACCACCTCGACTTCCACGCCGACATGGAGGAGTACTTCCGCGCGAAGGCGACCGCTGTTCGATCGCGCAACCACCGCCGTCATCGTCACCGACGACACGTGGGGCAAGCGGATGGCCGAACTCGTCAACGCGCACGTCACGGTCAACACCAGCGGCGACGAGCAGGCGACCTGGCGGGCCACCGACGTCGTCGAGCGCCCGGACGGCAGCACCGAGTTCCGGGTGCACGGTCCGGACGGCACTTTCGACGCCGCGTGCGCCGTCCCCGGCCGGTACAACGTCGCGAACGCGCTGCTGGCGCTGGCGATCCTGCACGAGAACGGAATCCCGGCCGGGGTGGCTGCGCCCGCCGTCGCGGTGGCGACCGTGCCTGGACGGATGGAGCGCATCGACGCCGGACAGTCGTTCCTCGCCGTGGTCGACTACAGCCACAAACCGGCCGCCGTCGCCGGCGCGCTGAGCGCGCTGCGACCGCTGACCCGCGGACGGTTGATCATCGTGCTCGGCTGCGGTGGTGATCGCGACCGCGGCAAGCGCCCGACGATGGGTGAGATCGCCGCGCGCGGTGCCGACCTGCTGATCGTGACCGACGACAACCCGCGCTCGGAGGATCCGGCCGCGATCCGCCGGGCGATGCTCGACGGGGCGTCGTCGGTTCCCGCTGCCGAGCGCGGCGAGGTGCGCGAGGTGGGCGACCGCGCGGAAGCGATCGGTGCCGCTGTGGCCATGGCCCGCGAGGGCGACACCGTGCTGATCGCCGGCAAGGGGCACGAGCCGGGACAAGAGATCGCCGGCGTCATCTACCCGTTCGACGACCGGCTCGTGCTGCGCACCGCACTGGAGCACCGACGTTGATCGCGATGACGTTGGGCGAGGTCGCCGCGGCAGTCGACGGTGTGCTGCGCGACGCGGATCCGTCCACACCGGTAACCGGCGGCGTCGAATACGACTCTCGCCTCGTCACGCCGGGCAGCCTGTTCCTCGCGCTGCCGGGCGAGCGGGTGGACGGCCACGACTATGCGCGCAGAGCCGTGGAGCAGGGCGCAGTGGCAGTCCTCGCGACCCGGCCGGTCGAGGCGCCCCGCATCGAGGTGGCCGACGGCGTTGCGGCGATCACGGCGCTCGCGTCCGCGGTCGCGCGGCGGCTGAGCGCGACGGTGGTCGGTGTCACCGGCTCGTCCGGGAAGACGTCGACGAAGGATCTGCTCGCGGCGGTGCTGTCGGCCGGCGGGCCGACGATCGCTCCGGCCGGCTCGATGAACAACGAGCTCGGGCATCCGTACACCGTGCTGCTGGCCGACGCCGACACCCGCTTCCTCGTCCTCGAGATGGGGGCGCGTGGGATCGGCCACATCCGGCACCTCGCCGAGATCGCACCGCCGAGGGTCGGCGTGGTGCTCAACGTCGGGACCGCCCACCTCGGCGAGTTCGGGAGCCGTGCGGCGATCGCGCAGGCCAAGGGTGAGCTGGTGGAGGCGCTGCCTCCTGATGGCGTCGCGGTGTTGAACGCGGACGACCCGCTCGTCTCGGCGATGGCGGCGCGCACCCGGGCGCGGGTCGTGACCTTCGGCGAATCGAGCGCGGCCGACGTGCGCGGCGACGACGTGGAACTCGACGAGCTCGGCCGCGCGCGGTTCACCCTGCACGCGTCAGGACGCACCGCGCAGGTGCAACTGCGGTTCGTCGGGGCGCATCACGTCAGCAACGCGCTCGCCGCCGCCGCGGTCGCGCTCAACGCCGGGCTGCCCCTGGACACCGTGGCCGAGGCACTGAGCGCCGCGGTCCCGGCGTCGCGTTGGCGGATGGAGCTGACCGAGCGGGCCGACGGTGTGCTGGTGATCAACGACGCCTACAACGCCAACCCCGAGTCGATGCGCGCGGCGCTGAAGGCGCTGGCGTCGGTGGCCCGCTCGCGGCAGGCCAGATCGTTCGCCGTCCTCGGCCCGATGGCCGAGCTGGGGCCGAGCGAGCAAGCCGAACACGACGCCATCGGCCGGCTGGCGGTGCGGCTGGATTTATCACGCGTCATCGCCGTCGGACCAGCAGCCCGGCCGATCCAGCACGGAGCCGCTCTGGAAGGCTCTTGGAACGGCGAGGCCGGGTGGGTGCCCGACGTCGACGCGGCGATCGCGGCCCTGCGAGCTGAACTGCGACCCGGCGACGTCGTGCTCGTCAAGGCCTCGCGTGCGGCGAGCCTGGAGCGCGTCGCACTCGCCATCGCTGAGGATGACGCGAGCGCACAGAAGGGAGACGACGCCACGTGGGCATAAAGACGATCCTCATCTCGGCCGTCGTCTCGCTCGTCACCTCGATCCTGTGCACTCCGCTCGTCGTTGCGTACTTCCGTCGCCGGGGCTTCGGCCAGGAGATCCGGGTGGACGGCCCGCAGACCCACCTCATCAAGCGCGGCACCCCGACCATGGGCGGCGTCGCCATCGTCGGGTCGACGGTGATGGGTTACACGGTTGCGCACCTGTCGATCGCCATCAACGGCGGCGGCGGCCCCGACGCGTCCGGCCTGCTGCTGCTCTTTCTGATGGTCGGCCTGGGCATCGTCGGATTCCTCGACGACTTCATCAAGATCCGCAGGCAGCGCAGCCTTGGCCTTCGCGCGCGGGCCAAATTCGGCGGTCAGCTCATCGTCGGCGTGCTGTTCGCGATCCTCGCGATCCAGTTCCGGAACAAGCTCGGCCTGACACCGGCGTCGACACACCTGTCCTACGTGCGCGACATCAGCGAGATCGGTCTGGGCACCGTCGGGTTCGTGATCATCGCTTACTTGATCGTGACCGCCACCTCGAACGCGGTGAACCTCACCGATGGACTCGACGGGCTCGCGGCGGGCGCCTCAGCAATGGTGTTCGCAGGATTCACGGTCATCGCGTTGCTGCAGTTCCGAAATCAGTGCGGCACCAATCCCGTCGGCGGTTGCTACAACGTGCGCGACCCTCTCGACGTGGCACTCGTCGCCGCGGCGGCGATGGCCGCCTGCTTCGGCTTCCTATGGTGGAACGCGTCACCCGCGCAGATCTTCATGGGCGACACCGGCTCGATGGCCCTCGGCGGGTTGATGGCCGGCCTGGCCATCGTCACCCGTACCGAGCTGCTCCTGATCGTCCTCGGCGGCCTGTTCGCCACGATCACCACCGCCTCGATCATGCAGTTGGTCTGGTTCAAGTTCACCCGAATACGCACCGGCACGGGTAAACGCGTCTTCCGGATGGCGCCGTTGCACCACCACTTCGAACTCGGCGGCTGGCAAGAAGTGACGATCATCGTCCGGTTCTGGATCCTCGCCGGGCTTGCGGTCGCGTTTGGGCTGGGCCTGTTCTACGCGGACTTCATTGGCAATGGTTGACGCGCTCGTCGATGCCCGCGTGCTGGTCTACGGCGTCGGCGTGGCCGGCACCTCGGCGGCACGCGCGCTGCTGGTAGCCGGTGCCGATGTCGCTCTGACGGCAGCGGCGGCCGGCCCGACCGTGCCCGATCTGACCGCCGCCGGAGCGCGGTGGTTGGGCTCGGTGCAGGAGCTGCCCGACGTCGACCTCGTCGTCGTGTCGCCGGGTGTGCGGCCGACCGATCCGCTCGTTGCCGCGGCTCTGGATCGCGGCGTGCCGGTCTGGGGTGAGGCGGAGCTCGCGTGGCGGCTGCGTTCTGACCAGGGGGCGCCCTGGCTCGCTGTCACCGGGACGAACGGCAAGACCACGACGGTGCACATGCTCGAGGCGATGCTTCGCGCCGCGGGGCTGCATGCCCTTGCGGTCGGCAACGTCGGCGTGCCGCTGATCGACGCGGTCATCGAGCCCGAGCAGTACGACGTGCTTGCTGTCGAGTTGTCCAGCCAGCAGCTGCATTTCGCGCCGTCGATCCGTCCCGCGGCCGGCGCGCTGTTGAACCTTGCGCCCGACCATATTGACTGGCACGGCTCGTTCGAGAACTACGTGATGGCCAAGTCGGCGATCTGGTTCGGCGGGGTGGCGATCGGGAACGCCGACGATCCGCTCGTTGCGCAGCTGCTGCACACGGCACCGGGGGAGCACATCGCCTTCACCTTGGCCGAGCCGGCTGCCGGCCAGCTCGGTGTTGCCAGCGGCCATCTCGTCTCGCGCGCGTTCGGCGATGTCGACGTGGTGCTGGCCGCGGTCGAGGACGTCCGTCCGGCAGGTGCACACAACGTAGCCAACGCGCTGGCCGCCGCGGCGCTGGCGCGCAGTTTTGGCGTCGGCCCGGAGGCCGTCGCTGCCGGGTTGGCCGCCTTCGTCCCGGACCCGCACCGTAACCAGACGGTGCGCACAGTCGGCGGCATCACCTGGGTCGACGACAGCAAGGCGACCAATGCCCACGCGGCGCTGGGTTCGCTGCTCGGCTACGAACCGGTGGTGTGGATCGCCGGGGGTCAGCTCAAGGGTGCGACCGTCGACGACCTGGTCGCGCAGGTCGCGCCGCGGCTGGCCGGGGCCGTCCTGCTCGGCGTGGATCGGGCAGTGGTCGCTGACGCGCTGCGGCGACACGCGCCGGATGTCCCCGTGATCGAGGTCGCGACGAACGACGATGGAGCCATGCTGGAGGTCGTGCGCGCTGCGGCCGGGTTGGCTCGCCCGGGCGACACCGTGCTGCTCGCGCCTGCTGGCGCGTCCTACGACATGTTCGCCAATTACGCCGCGCGTGGCGACGCCTTCGCCGCAGCCGTCGCCGAGGTCACTGCGTGAGCCTCCTGAACTCGCCTGCGCGGCTGGTGGGCGGCGTACGCGACCTGTTCGGGCGCGGCCCACGCGAAGGCGAGCGCTTCCTCGACCGCCCGTACGCGTCGGTCCAGTTGCTGCTGCTCGCCGCGGCCGGGCTGCTTGGGTTCGGCATCCTGATGGCCGTCTCGACCACGATCGCGGCGTCGAACCAGGCTGACGGCAGCGGCACGGGCGGCATCTGGACGCAGGTGATCAAGGAAGCCGAGTTCGTGGCGATCGGCCTGCCGATCTTCTGGTTCGCGATGCGGATGTCGCCGCGCGCGTACCGGATGCTGGCGTACCCGATCATGATCATCGGGATCATCGCGCTCATCGCGGTACTCATCCCGGGCATCGGCTTCGGCGTGTACGGCGCGCGGCGCTGGATCGACCTCGGCCCGTTCCAGCTGCAGCCGTCCGAATTCGCGAAGATCGGCGTGCTGCTGTGGGGCGGCGACCTGCTCGCGCGCAAGCAGCAACTCGGCACCTTGCGCCGGGCGCGTCACCTGTTCCTGCCGCTCCTGCCCGGATTCGCCTTCGTCGCGATGCTCGTCATGCTCGAGCCGGACCTCGGCACGACCTGCTGCTACGTGCTGATCCTGCTCGGCCTGTTGTGGATGGTCGGCATGCCGTTGCGCTACTTCGCCACGGTCGTCGCGCTCATCGGCGGCGTGATCACGCTGCTCGCCGTGACCGAGCCGTACCGCCTTGCTCGCCTGACGTCCTTCATCCATCCGTTCAAGGATCCGAACGGCGCTGACTATCACGCTGTCCAGAGCATCTACGCGCTCGGCTCGGGCGGGCTATGGGGGGTCGGCCTCGGCGAGGGGACCTCGAAGTACTGGGTGCCCAACGCCAACACCGACTTCGTGTTCTCGATCATCGGCGAGGAGCTCGGCCTGCTCGGTGCAACCGTCGTGCTCGCACTGTTCGCGCTGCTCGCGTATTCGGGGATCCGCGTCGCGCGGCGCAGCGCCGATCCGTTCGTCCGGCTTGTGGCCGGGGCGGCAACGGTCTGGTTGTGCGGCCAGGCAGTGATCAACATCGGCTACGTGACGGCCCTCGTTCCGGTCACCGGAATCCCGCTGCCGTTCATCTCCGCCGGTGGCACGTCCCTGCTGGCGTCCTTCTTCGTCCTCGGGATGCTGGTGTCGTTCGCACGGCACGAAGCGCCGGCCGTCACGATGGCCCGCCGCGACGAGCGGCGTGGCGAACGATCGCGATTACAGCGCTGGCTGCGCATCCCCGTCCCGAAGCCGTACCAGCCACCCAAGCGGCGCAGCCGTCCGCGCCCTGCGGCGACCCGGCCTGCCGCGCCGCGACGGCAGCACCAGCCCGCACCGCGCCGCACCGCAGCGGCGCCACGTTCGCCACAACGCGCACCGCTTCGTCCGACCGGCACGGACGGGCAGCGGAGAGCGCGATGACGCTCTCGCCGCCCGCACGCGTGGTCGTTGCCGGCGGGCACTCCGCGGGGCACATCGAACCAGCGATGAACTTCGCTGATGCGCTGCGCCGGCTCGCGCCCGATACGCAGATCACCGCCCTCGGCACCGAGCGAGGCCTGGATACCCAGCTCATCCCGGCACGCGGCTACCCGCTCGAACTCATCCCGCCGGTGCCGCTGCCGCGGCAGCTCAACCGCGCGCTGGCCGCCGTGCCGGGCAAGCTGCGCGCGTCGGTGCGTGCTGCCGGCGCGGTGCTGGCGCGGACCGACGCCGAGATCGTGGTCGGCTTCGGCGGGTACGTCGCGATGCCCGCCTATCTCGCTGCGCGCCGGCGCGGGATCCCGTTCGTCATCCACGAGGCGAATGCACGTGCCGGGGTGGCGAACCGGTTCGCCGCACGGCTGACCAAGTACGTCTATACCGCGTCGCTCTCGGTGAAGCTGCCGCACGCGACTCCGATCGGCATTCCGCTGCGTCCTGCGATCGCGACGCTCGACCGAGCTGCACTGCGCGCCGACGCGCGCACCCGGTTCGGCCTCGACCCGGACGGACCAGTCGTGCTCGTCACGGGTGGCTCGCAGGGCGCGCAGACGATCAACGCCGCGGTCGCGGGGGCGGCTGCGGCGTTCCGCGCTGCCGACATCCAGGTGCTGCACATCGTCGGGCCGAAGAACACCGTCGACGTCGCGGCAGGATCGCCACCCTACGTCGTCGTGCCATACGTCGACGGCATGCAATACGCCTACGCCGCCGCTGATTTCGTCATCTGCCGGTCCGGCGCGATGACGTGTGCCGAGCTCACTGCCGTGGGCCTGCCCGCCGCTTACGTACCGTTGCCCCTACGCGGCGGCGAGCAGCGCTACAACGCCGCTCCGATCGTCGCCGCAGGCGGCGGCGTGATGGTCGACAACGAGAACCTGACGACGGAGTGGATCGAGCAAGAAGTGATCTCGAGAGTGACTGATCCCGCGGTGCTGGACGCGATGTCGCGCGCCGCATCGTCGTCGGGTGCGCGCAATGCCGACGCGGTGCTCGCTCGGCACGTCCTCGAAATCGTGGCTGAGCTTCGATGAGCGATCGTCCCACCAAGGACGCGGCCGACGACCGGCCGCCGGACTGGGAGGCGCCCGGGGCCGCGCTCGTGCGCAGCGCAGCCACCGACGTGGTGCCCGCGCTCGCCGACCTGGGCCGCGTGCACATCATGGGGATCGCCGGCGCGGGCACCAGCGGCCTCGCCCGGATCCTGATCGAGCGGGGCGTGCCGGTGTCCGGCTGCGAGGCACGCGAATCGCTCGGAGTCGACGCGTTGACCGCGCTCGGTGCCGACGTGCAGATCGGGCACTCGGTCGATCACCTCGCGACTGCGGACACGTTCGTGTACACGACCGCGATCAATCCGAATCACTTCGAGTTCGCGGCGGCGCGCGCGAGCGGCATGCCGGTGCTGCGCCGTGCCGCAGCGCTCGCGGCTGCGCTGGAGGACCGTCGCTGCATCGCGGTGGCGGGCACGCACGGCAAGACCACGACGACGTCGTTGCTTACGGTCGGGGCGCAGGCGTGCGGCGTCGATCCGTCCTTCGCGATCGGCGGGAACCTTTATGAGACCGGCAAGAACGCGCACCTCGGCAGCGGCGACCTTGCCATAGTCGAGGCGGACGAGAGCGACGGCTCGTTCCTGCTGATGCGCCCTGCCGCCGCGATCGTGACCAATGTCGAGGCCGACCACCTGGAGAACTACGGCGACCTCGAAGGGATCTTTCGCGCCTTCGAGATGTTCGTCGATCTGATCGACGAAGGCGGGCTGCTGCTTGTCTGCGCCGACGACAGTGGTGCGCGCCGCATCGGCGACTACGCGCGCGCTTCCGGACGTCGTGTCGTCACCTACGGCCTGACCGCTCCCGCCGACATCCGCATCACCGATGTGCAGGCGCTGCCCGACGCGGTCGAGTTCGAGATCGAGGGCGCGGGCATCGGTGCGCGGCACGTGCGGGTCGGCTCGCTGGTGGGGCGCCACATGGCGTTGAACGCCACGGCGGCGCTGGCGATGGCGGCCGAACTCGGGCTCGACGTGGGCACGGTCATCGGCGCGTGGGCGAACTTCGGGGGAGTGCACCGGCGTTTCGAGTCGCACGGCATTGGCGGCGGCGTCCACGTCTACGACGACTACGCGCACCACCCGACCGAGGTCGCTGCATCACTGGTTGCCGCGAAGACGGTCGTCGGCGATCGCGGGCGGTTGATCGCTGTCTTCCAGCCGGGCACGTACAGCCGTACCCAGACGTTCGCCCACGAGTTCGCTGAGGCGATGGCGATCGCCGACATCGCGGTGGTGATGAACATCTTCGCCGCGCGTGAGGAACCGATCCCGGGCGTGAGCGGCGCGACGATCAGCGATCTCATCCCGCTGCCGGCAGACCAGGTCATCTACGAACCGCGCTACGCGGCGATCCCCGAACGGATCGCGGCGGTGGCCCGTCCCGGCGATCTGGTGATCACGATGGGCATCGGCAACATCTACCTGCTCTGCGACGACATCCGAGCTGCGTGTGCCGTGCGACGCGCGGCCGAGGGGGAGCTGCCATGACCACCGCGGCTACATCGACGCGCTCGACCGACTCAGCCGAGGAGGGCTCGGGTGGCGGCATCCCGCATCGCAAGCTCATCCTCGGCACGATCGCCGTTGTGCTCGTCGGTGCCGTTGCCACCTGGCTGATTGCGTTCAGTTCGGTCTTCGGGGTGCGCACCGTCGACGTCCTCGGCGTGCACGTGCTCACCGCCGACCAGGTGCGGTCGGCGGCGAAGATCGCCAACGGCACACCGCTCGTCCGCCTCGACACCGACGGCATCCGCAGGCGGGTCGAGGCGCTGCCCGATGTCGCGTCGGCAAAGGTGACCACGTCGTTCCCGTCGACGGTCACGATCACGGTCAGCGAGCGCACCGCGATCGGGGTGGTGAAGAGCACCAGTGGCTTCCTGCTGGTCGATCGCACCGGCGAGCAGTTCCGCAAGGTTGCCGCCAGACCGGCGAACCTGCCGCTGTTCGTCGTGCCGGGCGGCGCCGCGGCGCGGCAGACGCGAAGTGCGGTGGCGACGGTCGCCGCTGCGCTGAACGCACGGCTGCGCGGGCGCATCGACTCGATCCAGGCGATCAGCCCGCAGGCGATCACGTTGCTGTTCACGAACGGACGCGTGGTGCGCTGGGGCGGTGCCGATCAGAGCGCGGCCAAGGCGCGCATCCTGCCAACGTTGCTGCACCGCCGCGGCACCCAGATCGACGTCACCGACCCGAGCCAGCCGTTCACCCGCTGACGCTGGTTTCGGTGCTCACCCACCGATCTTGTTTGGTATCGGGTGACCAGATTTTCATGATCATTTTGGTCACCCGATACCAAAACAGCGGGCGGGGACGCTTTCTCGGCGTGTCGTCGGCGTGCCTCCGCCGGATCGCGCCGCTGCGCATCTAACTTCGGCTGCAACATCCCAGGTTGACATAACATTAACGGTCTACTTGAGGGTGAGGGTTCAGACGCCGTACGGCGCCACCGATCGGAACAAGGAGTCACCAATGACAGCACCGCACAACTACCTGGCGGTCATCAAGGTCGTCGGTGTCGGCGGCGGCGGCGTCAATGCCGTGAATCGGATGATCGAGGTCGGCCTCAAGGGCGTCGAGTTCATCGCGGTGAACACCGACGCCCAGGCGCTGCTGATGAGCGACGCCGACGTCAAGCTCGACGTCGGCCGCGAGCTCACCCGCGGCCTCGGTGCCGGCGCGCAGCCCGACGTCGGCCGCAAGGCGGCCGAGGACCACCGCGACGAGATCGAGGAAGTCCTCAAGGGCGCCGACATGGTGTTCGTGACGGCCGGCGAGGGCGGCGGCACCGGCACCGGCGGCGCGCCGGTGATCGCGAGCATCTCGCGCAAGCTGGGCGCGCTGACCATCGGTGTGGTCACCCGGCCGTTCTCGTTCGAGGGCAAGAAGCGGGCGACGCAGGCCGAAGACGGCATCGACGCGCTGCGGCAAGAGTGCGACACCCTCATCGTCATCCCGAACGACCGGCTGCTGCAGATCTCCGAGCAGAACGTCAGCGTCATGGACGCATTCCGCAGCGCCGACCAGGTGCTGCTGTCCGGTGTCCAGGGCATCACCGACCTGATCACCACGCCGGGCCTGATCAACCTCGACTTCGCCGACGTGAAGAGCATCATGAGCGGCGCCGGCTCGGCGTTGATGGG
This sequence comes from uncultured Actinomycetota bacterium, assembly GCA_963794885.1. Classification (GTDB taxonomy): domain Bacteria; phylum Actinomycetota; class Actinomycetes; order Mycobacteriales; family Jatrophihabitantaceae; genus RYN-133. The sequence goes on along the minus strand of CAWCFH010000016.1, from coordinate 127,174 downwards.
CATCGGTTCGGCACGCGGCGACAACCGCGCGCGCCAGGCCGCAGAGATCGCGATCGCGAGCCCGCTGCTCGAAGCGAGCATGGAAGGCGCGCACGGCGTGCTGCTCTCGATCTACGGCGGCTCCGACCTGGGCCTGTTCGAGATCAACGAAGCGGCCACGCTGGTAGCCGAGGCGGCGCACCCGGAAGCGAACATCATCTTCGGTGCGGTCATCGACGACACGCTCGGCGACGAGGTGCGCGTGACGGTCATCGCGGCCGGCTTCGACAGCGGTCAGCTGCCGTACAAGAAGGTCGACATCCGGCGCGAGCCGTCGGCGGCCGCCCGTCCGCCGCTGCCGCCGCACGGGTGCACCGCACGGCGAGCCGGTGCCCGACGTCGCGTCCGCTGCCCCCGCCGCCGAACGGTGCTGCGCACTCCGGTCAGCCTCGACGACGAGCTCGACGTCCCCGACTTCCTCAAGTCCTGACGAACCGAGGCAGCTTCGGCGACGATGACCGAGCTCGACGACGACCGCCGGGCGGAGTTGGTCGGCGCGCTGGGAGCGGTGCGCAGCCGGATCGCCGACGCGTGCGAATCCGGCCGGTCGCGACCCGCGCGAAGTGACGCTCGTCGCGGTCACCAAGACCTATCCGGCGACCGACGTCGCAACGCTGGCCCGGCTGGGCGTGCTCGACATCGGCGAGAGCAAGGATCAGGAGGCGCGGGCCAAGATCGCGCGAGCTGGCCGAGCGCGCCGTTCGCGCCGGTCGACCTGCGCTGGCACCTCGTCGGACGGCTGCAGACGAACAAGGCGCGCAGCGTGCGTCGGCTACGCCCACGCGGTGCATTCGGTCGACCGCGCAAAGCTGGCCGCGCGCCCTCGCCGACGCCGCGGCGCGCGGAGCGAGCGGTCCGAGCCGCTCGGGCGTGTTCGTGCAGGTCAGCCTCGACGACGACCCCGACCGGGGCGGCGTGATCGCAGACAAGCTGCCGGCCCTGGCCGACCGTGATCGCCGAGCGCCCGAGCTGCGCCTGCTCGGGCGTGATGGCGGTCGCCGCCGATCGGCGCCGACCCCGACAGCGCGTTCGACCGGCTGCGCCGAGCTGTCCGAGCGGGTACGCAGCGCGCACCCGCGGCGCGACGCCATCTCCGCGGGGATGAGCAGTGATCTCGAGGCGGCCGTTCGCAACGGCGCAACACACGTGCGTGTCGGTACGGCGTTGCTCGGCCGTCGCGCGCCCATTTTCAGCTAGCGTCGCTACGCTTCAGCCATCACCCCGGTCGACAGCAGGACCTGACCAGGAGGAACCGATGCCCGGAGCCATGCACCGGATGGGCGTGTACCTCGGCCTGGTCGAGGACGACGACCTCGCCGACGGCGAGGGCTGGCATTCCTCGCGCGACGCCGCGCGCGAGCACGTCGACGTCCACCGGCCCGGCGGGCAGGCTATGCCGAACCGCGGTACTCGCGCGAGACCCACCACGAGAGCCGTGGCCGGGTCGACACGCTGCCGCGCGAGTACCGCGAGATACGAGCGAAGCCGAGCTACGTACGGCGTATCGCCGACTACCAACCCGCGGGCTACCAGATCACCGCGCTGCACCCGCGCACCTACAACGAGGCACGCACGATCGGCGAGGCGTTCCGCCAGAACACGCCCGTCATCATGAACCTCTCGGAGATGGACGACGCCGACGCCAAGCGGCTGGTCGATTTCGCCGCCGGCCTGACGTTCGGGCTGCACGGCCGCATCGAGCGGGTCACCGCCAAGGTGTTCCTGCTCAGCCCGCACAACGTCACCGTGACCGCGCAGGACAAGGCACGGATCGAGAACGGGTTCTTCAACCAGTCAGAGCGCAGCCGCGCGTGGCCCGCACACGGCCTGGCACCATTGACGGTGCCAGGTCGTTGGTCTGTGTGCAGCGTCGATGTGGGAAACGGAGGAGGTGGAGCGGGTTTGACGGACGTTCTTCGCGGCGATCCAGTACGTGCTCTACCTCTACCTGGTGATCGTGTTGGCCCGCCTGGTCGTCGAGTGCACCCGGCAGTTCGCCCGGTCGTGGCGGCCGGTTGGCGTCGCGGCCATCGGGCTGGAACTGGTCTACGTGGCCACCGATCCGCCGCTCAAACTGCTGCGCCGACTCGTCCCGCCACTGCATCTGGGTGGGGTAAGTCTCGACCTTTCCATCCTGATCCTGCTGCTGGCGATCATCGGCCTACGATTGGTCCTGTCGTCCTATGCCGTGTGACGTGGCTAGGATGCGTAACCGTAAATCTCAGATTGACCCAGTAGAGCTGTGACCGCACGACCGATCCGCGCCGGGGCGACCGCCGCGACGAGCACCGAGGTGACCGAATGCCGCTAACGCCTGCTGAAGTCCACAACGTCGCGTTCAAGAAGCCGCCGATCGGTAAGCGTGGCTACGACGAGGAAGAGGTAGACGCCTTCCTCGACATCGTCGAGGTCGAGCTCTCGCGCCTGATCGAGGAGAACAACGACCTGCGAGCGCGTGCCGGCTCGGGCGCACCAGCCGCCCCGGCGGAGGCCGACGCCACCGCGGCCGTGCCGGTCGACGACGGCCGCCTCGAGGCCGCGACCGCCGAGCTGAACGCCGCGCGCGACGAGAACCAGCGCATGCAGGCGCACATCGGCGAGCTCGAGCGGGCCCTGTCGCAGGGCAAGAACGGCGCCCAGCAGCAGGTCGTGCAGCTCCAGCAGCAGCTCGCCCAGACCGAGCAGCAGCTGGCCGAGTCGCGCCAGCAGCTCGAAGGTGCCCAGCGTGCGGTCGCCGAGGCTCAGCAGGCCGCTCAGGCTGCCCCGCAGCCCGCCGAGACGGGCGCGCCGAACATGGAGGTGCACACCCAGGCCGTCCAGGTGCTTGCCCTCGCCCAGCAGACCGCCGACCAGCACCTCGCACAGTCCAAGGCCGAGGCCGACCGGCTGCTCGCCGAGGCTCAGTCGAACTCCGAGACCCACCTGACCGCGGCGCAGGAGCAGGCCCGCCAGCAACTCGACGACGCCGAGGCCCGCGCCCGCAAGCTCGACGAGGACAGCAGCGCCCGGGCATCGCGCACGGTCGCGGAGGCCGAGCAGCGCGCCGCCACCATCACCGCGCAGTTCGAGCAGCGCAAGGCCGCGCTCGAGCGCCGGGTGGAAGAGCTGCGCACCTTCGAGCGCGAGTACCGCACCCGGCTCAAGAGCTACCTCGAGTCGCAGCTGCGTGACCTCGACGCGAGCGGCAACGCCGAGCCTGCCCAGAACGACGACATGGCCGAGGCGCAGCAGAGCTGACGTTCTTGGGTAGACCCTCCGTCGCAGCCGGTGTCCGGAAGGGGTGAGCCGCAAATGGTCCTGATCGGTCTGCTGCTGGCCGCCCTGGTGTGCCTGATCCTCGGTCTGGTCCTTGCCAGCGGCCCGTGGCTGGTCGGCTCGCTGGTCGCGAGCGCGGTCGCCGGGGTCGTCCTGTGGCGCCAGCGCGAGCAGCTCGCGCGCCGGCCGGCCACGGCTGCTGCTTCGTCCACTTCGACCGGTTCGTCCGCTTCGAACGGTAAGCGTGCCGAACCTGCCGCGTCGACGCGGCAGACCTCGCTGGTCACCGGAACCGCGTTCGCCGGCAAGATCGGGCACCACCGGCACCCGTGCTGCCTGACGTGTCGGTATGGGTGGTCGACGGCCAGCCGGATTACCACGAGCAGGGCTGCACCAAGATCGAGGGCGCGGACAGCGAGTCCATCCCGCTCGCGCAGGCCGTCGAGGACGGGTTCCGGGAGTGCTCGGCGTGCACGCCGGTGCCGGGGCTGATCGCCCAGGTCTGGGTCATCGACGGCCGTCCCGACTATCACCGCAAGGACTGCTCGCGAGTGTCGCGCGGCGCGGCCGAGGAGGTCCCGCGCGCCCAGGCCGTCCAGGACGGCTTCAGTTCCTGCGACCTGTGCCACCCCGACGCGGCAGCCTCCGACGAGGGCGCAACGACCGACGAGAGCCGCGACCGACGCAGCCGGCCGCGGAGCCCGCAGCGGAGCCGGCGGCGAGCCGGCCCGAGCCGGCGGCGGAGCCGCCGGCGGAGCCCGCAGCGGAACCGGCCGCGGCTGCGGCCGCCGACCCGAGCCAGGTCTGGGTCGTCGACGGCCGGCCGCGCTACCACCTCGAAGACTGCATGATCATCAAAGATCAAGATGCCGAGCCGATCCCGCTCACGCAGGCCACCGAGGACGGCTTCATGCCCTGCTCGATGTGCGAACCCAACGTCACCCGCGTCTGACCCAGCTTTGCCCCGCTCAGGCACCCCGCGGCCGCTCGAACGAGAAGTGGTTTGCACCCAGCGCGGTCGCTATATGAGGTGGGACGAGGGCATATAGCGGCCGCGGCGAGTGCAAACCGGAACTGGTCAGCCAGCCCGGCGCACCTTGCCCCGCTCAGGCACGCTGCGGCGCGCCGGACACGCGCGAGTCGCAGGCGGGACAAAGCCGCGACCGAGCGGTCAGGCGCGGCGGAACCAGATGTGCAGGCCCAGCTCTTCGTCCTCGACCACGTGCAGGCCGGCCTCGCTCGGCTCGTCGCCGCGGTCGAGTTCGTGCATGGCCGTGGCCAGCACCTCGGCGGCCAGCTACGTCGCCGTGAGCGCGGATTGCTTCGGCCGGCGCCGGTGCACCGCCGACGCGCCACCACAGCTCGATCCGGTCGGTGACCTCGAGCCCCGCGTTCTTGCGGGCCTCCTGCACCATCCGCACGATGTCGCGCACCAGGCCGAGCAGGCGCAGCTCGTGGGTGAGCTCCAGGTCGAGCGCGACGGTGTCGGCGCCGCCGAAGCCACCGCCCAGCCCGATCGCGGCGTCTCGCTCACCACGACCTCGTCACCGCTGATCGGCTCAGTGGTGCCGTCCACCTCGACGGCGGCCGTCCCGGCGCGGTACGCGGCCACGAACTCGGCTGGATCGGCTGCGCTGATCGCCGTGGCGACCGCCTGGGTGCGCTTGCCGAACCGGCGGCCCAGCTCGCGGAAGTTGGGCTTGACCGAGAGTTCGACCAGCTCGTCAGCGTCGGCCAATCCGGACAGCGTCACCACGTTGAGCTCCTCGCGCACCTCGTCGCGCAGCGATTCGGGCAGGCTCGCCCAGCCCGGCGCCGAGATCAGCGCCTGGGCCAAGGGCTGGCGGGTCTTCATCTTCGAATCGGCCCGCGCGGAACGGCCCAGCTCGACCAGCCGCCGCACGAGTGCCACCTGCTCGGCCAGCAAGCGGTCGACCACCGACGTCGTCGGCGATCGGCCACACCGACAGGTGCACCGAATCGACCGACCCGGTCGAGGCGAACAGCGCGCCCCAGACCTTCTCGGTCACGAACGGGACGAACGGCGCCAGCAACCTGGTCAGCACATGCAGGCACTCGTGCAGCGTCGACAGCGCGGCCGGGTCGCCCTCCCAGAACCGGCGCCGCGACCGGCGGACGTACCAGTTCGACAGGTCGTCGATGTAGGCCGACAGGGCCCGCCCGGCGCGCTGGGTGTCGAAGTCCTCGAGCGCGGCTTCGACCTCGGCGGTCAGGCGGTGCACCTCCGACAGCGCCCACCGGTCGAGCTGGGTCGGCTCGCCGCCCTGCGAGACGTCCCAGTCGTTGGCGCGGGCGTACAGCGACTGGAACGAGGCCACCGACCAGAACGTGCGCAGCACCTTGGACGCGATCTCGTCGAGCACCTTGTGCCCGATCCGGCGCTGCGCCCACGGCGAGCCGCTGCAGAGCATGAACCAGCGCAGCGCGTCGGCGCCGTGCCGATCCATCAGCGGGATCGGCTCCAGGATGTTGCCGAGGTGCTTGCTCATCTTCTTGCCGTCCTCGGCCAGGATGTGGCCGAGGCACAGCACCGTGCGGTACGAGTTCCGGTCGAAGACGAGGGTGCCGATCGCCATCAGCGAGTAGAACCAGCCGCGGGTCTGGTCGATGGCCTCGCAGATGAAGTCGGCAGGGTAGGCCGCGCCGGCCTCGTCGGCGTTACGGTGCGGCGCGCCGTACTGGGCGAACGGCATCGAGCCGGAGTCGAACCAGGCGTCGATCACCTGCGGCACGCGGCGGTAGGTGCCCTCCTCGCCCGGCAGCGTGAACGTCACATCGTCGACGAACGGCCGGTGCGGATCGTCGAGCTCGACACCGGACAGCTCGTGCAGCTCGGCCAGCGAGCCGACGCACACCAGACGGGACGGGTCGGCGTCATTGCGCCAGACCGGCAGCGGCGTGCCCCAGTACCGGTCGCGCGAGAGCGCCCAGTCGATGTTGTTGTTCAGCCAGTCGCCGTAACGGCCGTGCTTGATCGTCGGGGGGTACCAGTTCGTCGCCTCGTTCTCGGCGAGCAGCCGGTCCTTGATCGCGGTGGTGCGCACGTACCAGGACGGCAGCGCGTAGTACATCAGCGGCGTGTGGCAGCGCCAGCAGTGCGGGTAGCTGTGCGTGTAGGGCACGTGCCGGAAGAGCAGGCCGCGCTGCCTCAGGTCGGCGACCAGCGCCTCGTCGGCGTCCTTGAAGAACTGCCCGCCGACGAGCGGGACGTCGGCCGCGAAGTGCCCGTCGCGCTCGACCGGCGTGATCACCGGCAGGTCGTACTCCTTGGCCACCGCGAGGTCTTCCGCGCCGAAGGCGGGCGACTGGTGCACCAGGCCGGTGCCGTCGTCGGTCGTCACGTACTCGGCCAGCGCGACGTAGTTCGCGCCGTCCAGCGGCACGAGGTCGAACGGCCGCTGGTAGGTCCAGCGCTCCAGATCGGGACCGGGCATCGACTCGAGCACCTCGGCGTCGTCGCCGAGCACCTTCGCCAGCAGCGGTTCGGCAACGACGAACGTCCCTGCCTCGGTCCGCGCGACGACATAGGTGACGCCGGGGTTGACGGCCACCGCGGTGTTCGACACGAGCGTCCACGGCGTCGTCGTCCACACCAGCAGGTCGGCCTTGCCGGCCCAGGGGCCCGACGTCAGCGGGAAGCGGACGTACACCGACGGATCGGTGACGTCTTCGTAGCCCTGCGCGACCTCGTGGTCGGACAGCGTGGTGCCGCACCGCGGGCAGTAGGGCGCGACCCGGTAGTCCTCGACGAGCAGGCCCTTGTCGAAGATCTGCTTGAGTGCCCACCACACCGACTCGACGTAGTCCGGCCGCATCGTCCAGTACGCGTCCTCGTAGTCGGCCCAGTACCCCATGCGCTCGCTCATCTGCTCGAACGCGTCGACGTGGCGCTGCACGTTCTCGCGGCACTTCGCGTTGAAAGGCGCGATTCCGTAGGCCTCGATGTCCGGTTTGCCGGTGAAACCCAGTTCCTTCTCCACCGCGAGCTCGACCGGCAGGCCGTGGCAGTCCCACCCGGCCCGGCGCGGCACGTGGTAGCCCTTCATCGTCTTGAACCGCGGGAAGACGTCCTTGAACACGCGCGCCTCGACGTGATGGGTGCCGGGCATGCCGTTGGCGGTCGGTGGGCCTTCGTAGAACACCCAGGACGGGCCGTGCGCGGTCTGCTCGAGGCTGCGCTGGAAGATCTGGCCCTTTTCCCAGGCCGCGATCACGTCGTGGTCGAGCTTGACGAGATCTACATGGGCGGGCAGCGCCTCGTACATCGGACTCCTCGAGTCGTTCATAGGACTCGAGGGACGATCCGGTCCATCGCTGGGCCGAACCGCGGTACCACCCTCGTTGACACCCCTGCGGGTGCCCGCTTCGTTGGGCTCCGGCTCTACTGAGGACGTCGCGGACGTCCCGTTCTTCCGGTGCTCAGAGGTGATTTCGCCGGCGGGCCAAACCCCGGGCTCGCACCGTCCCCGGGTCGCTTCGGTCTGGCTGTCCGCGGCTACTTGTCCTCGTCGTCGCAGGTCAATCGTAGCCTTGATCCGGCAGCGAATACGGGAGGTGGCGGGTCCGTTGCCGGGGCGTGACCGGCGCGGCTACTGGCAAAAGCGGCGCTCGGCTCATATAGTGAGCCGCCTTTCGAACGCATGTAAATCGAGCCGGCAGCGAGTGCCGTTCACACAGAGGGGTGGCGACGGCATGGCTGCCGTAGGACGGATAGGACGGGCGTTGCGCCGTCGGGCGGGTGGTGCCGCTACTAAGGCGGCACCGGCGAAGAAGTCAGCTGCGAAGAAGGCGGCACCGGCCAAGAAGACGGTCGCCAAGAAGGCTGCACCGGCCAAGAAGACGGTCGCCAAGAAGGCTGCACCGGCCAAGAAGACGGTCGCCAAGAAGGCTCCGCCGGCCAAGAAGACGGCCGCGAAGAAGGCTGCCGCCGGCCAAGAAGACGGCCGCGAAGAAGGCGCCGCCGGCCAAGAAGACGGTCGCCAAGAAGGCTGCACCGGCGAAGAAGTCGGTCGCCAAGAAGGCTCCGCCGGCGAAGAAGACGGTCGCCAAGAAGGCGCCGCCGGCCAAGAAGGCGGTCGCCAAGAAGGCGCCGCCGGCCAAGAAGACGGTCGCCAAGAAGGCTCCGCCGGCCAAGAAGACGGCCGCCACGAAGGCCGCACCTGCGAAGAAAGCGGTCGCCACAAGGCACCACCGGCCAAGAAGGCGGCTGTTGCGACGCCCGCGCCGAACGGGGCCGCGCACACCATCTCCGTCCCCAAGGGCTCCGAGTGGACCAAGAGCGAGCTGGCCGCGGTTCGTCGCGACCTCGTCAACCAGCTTGACGAGATGCGCGCGGCCTACGACACGTCGCTGCGCGATCTGAACGATTTGCAGCAGTCCGGTACCGATGGCGCGGGCGACGACCAGGCCGATGCGGGCAGCAAGACCTTCGAGCGCGAGCAGGAACAGTCGATCGCCGCGAACCGGATGGATCTGATGGTGCAGATCCAGCGTGCGGTGGAGCGCATCGACGCCGGCACGTACGGGTTCTGTGAGAGCTGTGGGCGCCCGATCCCCAAGGCCCGCCTGAAGGCGTTCCCGATGGCCACCCTCGACGTCGCGTGCAAGCAGCGGGAGGAACGGCGCTGACCGGCTGGTCCGGATTGCAGTCCGGATGCGGGACACTAGCGGGGTGACCCCCGCAGACGACGACACGGCCACGCCGACCAGCGTCGTCGAGCCGCCGCATCCGCGACGGGTACGGCTGTTTGCGGCCGTGGCGGTCACGGCGCTCGCCCTGGACGTCGTCTCGAAGGTTCTGGTGGTCGCGCAGCTCAAGCCGGCCGATCGGGTGCGCCTGCTCGGCGGCGCGATCTACCTCGACGTCGCGCGCAACTCCGGCGCGGCGTTCTCGCTCGGCACCGGCTTCACGGTCATCCTGACCGCAGTGGCGCTCGTCGTGGTCGCCATCATCGTGCGCACGGCGAGCCGGATGCGCTCGGCCGGCTGGGCCGTCGCGCTCGGCCTGATCCTCGGCGGCGCGATCGGCAACCTGGTCGACCGCATCTTCCGTGCGCCTGGTGTATTCCGCGGTCACGTCGTCGACTGGATCAGCCTGTTCGGGCCGAACGCCGAGCATTGGCCGATCTTCAACCTCGCCGACTCGGCCATCGTGTGCGGCGCGATCCTCGCTGCCGGGCTCAGCCTGTTCGGCGTCCCGCTCAACGGTAGTGCTCGCGACCGTGCCTGAGACCCGGCTGCTCCCGGTGCCGGACGGGCTGGACGGGCTACGCCTCGACGTCGCGATCTCGCGGCTGCTCGGCTTCTCGCGCACAGCCGCGGCCGGGCTCATCGACGGCGGCCACGTCAGCGTCGACGGCGCGACGCCGGCCCGCAGCGCCAAAGTGCACGGCGGTTCGCTGCTCGAGGTCAGCCTGCCCGAGCCACCGGCGCCCGCGGGGGCACCGACGCCCGTCGACGGGCTCGTCGTGCTGCATGACGACGACGACGTCGTGGTGGTCGACAAGCCGATCGGCGTCGCGGTGCACCCGTCGGTGGGCTGGAGCGGTCCGACGGTCGTGCAGGGCCTGGCCGCGATGGGGTACCGGATCTCGACATCGGGCGGCGCCGAGCGGCAGGGCGTCGTGCACCGCCTGGACGCAGGGACGACCGGCGTCATGGTCGTCGCCAAGAGCGAGCGCGCGTACTCGGCAGCTCAAGCGCGCGTTCAAGGAGCGCACCGTCGACAAGCGGTACGGCGCACTCGTCCAGGGGCATCCGGATCCGACCCGCGGAACGATCGACGCGCCGATCGACCGCCATCCGTCGGCCGACTACAAGTTCGCCGTCGTCGCCGGCGGACGTCCGTCCATCACGCACTACGAGACCGTCGAAGCATTCCGGGCGGCCACGCTGCTCGACATCCATCTCGAGACCGGCCGTACCCACCAGATCCGGGTGCACATGGCCGCGGTGCGGCACCCCTGCGTCGGCGATCTGACCTACGGCGCCGACCCTGTGCTGGCCAAGCGACTCGGCCTGTCACGGCAGTGGCTGCACGCGCGCGAACTCGGGTTCGAACACCCGGGCACGGGGCAGTGGCTGACGGTGACCTCACCGTTCCCCGCCGATCTGCAGCACGCTCTCGACGTGCTCAGCGCCGAAGTGCCTAGTGACGAACCATGATGTCGGGGTAGGACCGTAGGCATGACCAATCGTGCGCCCCTCATCGTCGCTTCCAACCGCGGACCGCTCACGGTGGTCGCTGTCGACGACGGTGACGACGAGGTGCGCCGCGGCGGCGGTGGGCTGGTCAGCGGCATGCAGCACGCGCTGGCTTCGACACCGGACGCCCTGTGGGTGTGCGCGGCGCTCAACGACCGCGAGCGCACCCTTGCGCGGCAGGCCGACGGCGGCCGGCTTTCCGAACTGCCGCTGGTCGCCGACGCTTTGCACGGGGACTTCGACGTGCACATGCTGCCCATTGACGCGCCGACGTTCCGCGCTGCGTACAACGGCATCGCCAACTCCACGCTGTGGTTCGTCCTGCACCAGCTGTTCGACCTGCCGAAGCAGCCGGCGTTCGACGCGTCGTGGCGGCGGCAGTGGGCGGCGTACGTGCGGTTCAACCAGGCCTTCGCCGAGGCGATCGCGCGCGACGCTGCGGACAACGCGACGGTGATGGTGCAGGACTACCACCTGTTCCTCGTACCGCGGATGCTGCGGGAGCTGCGTGCCGATGTGCGGATCGGGTTCTTCACGCACACACCGTGGGTGCCGACCGACTACTTCACCACGCTGCCGGACGATGTCGCCTTTGCCGTGGTCGACGGCATGCTCGGTGCTGACGTCGTGGGCTTCCACACCCAGCGGTGGGCCGACCTGTTCTGCGAATCGGCCGGCACCGTGTGCGACGCGAAGTCGCCGGGCGTCGGCGTGTTCCCGCTCGGCACCGACGCCGGTGAGATGCAGAAACTGGGCGGACGGCGCGACGTCGACAATGCGCTGCGGGTGTTCGACGGCGAGGTCGGCGACCGGCTCGTCATCGGCCGGGTGGATCGCACCGAGCTGTCGAAGAACGTGTGGCGGGGTCTGCTCGCCTACCGGGAGCTGCTGCGCCGGTATCCGGAGTGGCGCGGGCGCGTCGTCCACGCGGTCTATGAAAATCCGTCCCGCGAGGATCTGCCCTCCTACCGCGAATACACGGCCTCGATCGAGCGCCTTGCAGCCGAGATCGACGACGAGTTCGGCACCGACGACTGGTCACCGATCCTTCTCGAGATGCAGGACGACTACCCGGCGGCACTGGCCGTACTGCGTCGCAGCGACGTGATCTTCGTGAACTCCGTGCGGGACGGGATGAACCTCGTCGTGCTCGAGGCCCTCGTGCTCTCCGAACGCGACCCGGCCGTGGTGATCTCGCGGGAGATGGGCGCCGCCGAGCTGCTCGGCGACGACGCGATCACGGTGAACCCGTTCGACGTGTCGGCCAATGCCGACGCCCTGAATGAGGCGCTGCTGATGGCGCCGGACGAGCGCGCTGAGCGAGCCAACCGGATGCGCGCCGCCGCCGTCCGGCTACCACCGACCGACTGGTTCCAGGCGCAGCTCGACGCGCTGCCCTCAGCCGGCGAGCGCGCGTAGCAGCTCGACCGCATCGGCCGGCTCAGGCACCTCGAGATCGGCAGCACCGACGACATCGGGAACGCCCGAGGACAGCACGGCGACGCCGTACGCGATCCGTCCCGCTGCCCGCAGCCGACGGATCTCGGCGAACGCCGGCAGATCGCCGAGGTCGTCGCCCAGATACAGCACGCCGTCGTGCTCGGCCGCGAGGTCGCGCAGCGCGCCGGCCTTGTCGTAGCCAGGCACGCGGAGCTCGAGCACGTCTCGTCCGGGATGCATCTCGAGGTCGAGCTCGTCGGCGAGGGCCTGGATCGGTGCCTGCAACGGCGCCAGGGCGGCGTCGGGGTCGGCGGCGCGACGCGCGTGCACGACCAGGGACAGCCGCTTGTCCTCGATCCAGACGGCGGGGTCGGCGTCGTGCGCCGTCGAGCAGGGCGGGCAGCCGGTCCTGCAGCGCCTGCATCGGCGCCGGGGTCTGCGGGCGAGTCGAGCTCACCGCCGTGCCAGCGCTCGAGCCCGTACAGACCGGCCGACGACGATGCCGGGAATCGTGGTCGAGCCCGCCCAGGCGCACCACGGTGCGGGCTTCGCGTCCGGTGATGACCGCGATGTGCGCGCCCGACGCGGGCCAGCTCGGCGAGCGCATCGACGGCACCGGCGACCGGGCTCGACGTCTCGGGATCGGGTACCAGCGGGGCAAGGGTGCCGTCGAAATCGACGGCCACCAGTACGTCCGGAAGGGCGGCGCGCAGCGCGCTCACGAGTTCGTCAGAGTCCACCCGTCCATCCTGCCCGCGTAACCCGGCGCCCTGTGACTCGTTTCCCATAGCGACACAATCACTGTCGAAAGGGACAGACATGCGGGTAAGCAGGCTTGTGCAAGCCGCTGTCGCAGCAAGTGCGGTAGCAGTCGTCGCGTTCTCGGGCCAGTCGCCGGCGGGCGCGGCCAGCCAGAACTGGGCGCCAGCAGCAACGGCGACGATCCACCCGGGGACGCAGATGTTCACGGCCGGTGCCCAGTGCACCGCGAACTTCGTGTTCACCGACGGCACCAACACCTACGTCGGCTACGCCGCGCACTGCGCCGGAACCGGCGGTTCGACCGACACCAACGGCTGCACGACCGGCTCGCTGCCCCTCGGCACCCCGGTGACGTTCAACAGCGGAGCGAACCTGGCCAGCGAAGGCACCCAGGTCGGCACCGGCACGCTCGCCTACTCGTCGTGGCTGGCGATGCAGAACGCCGGCGAGACCGATGCGAACACCTGCGCCTACAACGACCTCGCCCTGGTGAAGGTCGACCCGCAATACGTGAGTGACATCAACCCGTCCGTGCCGTTCTGGGGTGGCCCGACCAAGCTTGCGACCACCGGCACCGCAGCCGGTGACGCCGTGTACAGCTTCGGCAACTCGTTGCTGCGTGCCGGCATCGAGCAGCTCTCGCCCAAGCGGGGCGTCAGCCTCGGTGACGAGCGCCGGCGGCTGGACGCACACCGTCTACACCGTCTCGCCGGGCATCCCGGGTGACTCGGGTTCGGGCTTCATGGACGCGAACGGCGGCGCGCTCGGCGTGCTGTCGACGGTCGCCATCGCCCCGCTCGCCGGCTCGAACGGTGTCGGCGACCTGGCCAAGGAAGTGGCCTACGCCAGCAGCCACGGGGTTTCCGGGCTGGCGCTCGTCCCCGGCACCGAGGCATTCGCACCGGTCATCTGAGGAAACGCAGCTACGAGGGGCGTCTCCGCTTCGGCGGCGGCGCCCCTCGGGCCGTTACCCTGCAGGAATGCGCAGAATTGCCGGGGGACTGGCTGCCGCGGGTCTCGCGGTCGCCGTGCTCGGCGCGTGCTCGTCGGTGCCGAGTGGATCGGGCGCGGCCAAGCCGGCGCCGACGACTGCGCACGCGGCGCAGCCGGCGAGTGGCACCTCCGCGGCGGCCGCGCCGCGTGCCGGCCACTCACCGGGCCCGGCCGATACCGAAACCCAAGCCCAAGCCGAAGCCGAAGAACTTCTGCGCTGCCAACACTGCGGCGCAGAAGGTCATCGTCAGCATCGCCAAGCAGCACGCCTGGATGTGCGCCGCGGCACAAGGACGTCTTCGACACGCCGGTTACGACGGGCATGGTCGGGCAGTGGACGAACACGCCGACCGGCAACTACGTCGTGCAGGGCCGCAACACCAACACGGTGCTGACCCTCAACACCGGCGCGCAGTACAACGTGCGGTACTGGATTCCTTTCGACGCGCCGCTGTTCGGGTTCCACGACTCGTCCTGGCAGCACTTCCCGTACGGCAGTCCGAAGTACAAGACGCAAGGCTCGCACGGGTGCATCCACATGCCGCTCAAGGCGATGCGGTTCCTCTACAACTGGTCGGCTCGCCCCACCGACGTGCATATAGCTTGACAGTTATATAGCTGATCAGGCATATTCCGGGCATGGTCTTCGACGTGCTCGCCGAGCCGAACCGCCGGCGCATCCTCGACGAGCTGCGCGCCGGCGAGCGGCCGGTCGGTGCCCTGGTCGCCGCCCTGCGGGTGAGCCAGCCCGCGGTGTCCAAGCACCTGCGGGTGCTGCGCGACGCCGGCCTGGTCGAGGTCCGCGGCGATGCCCAGCGCCGGATGTACCGGTTGCGCCTCGCGCCGCTGCGCGAGCTCGACGACTGGCTTGCGCCCTATCGCGCGCAGTGGGGCGAGCGCCTCGACGACCTGGCTGCCCACCTTGACGCATCGATGGAGGACGAAGATGGCTGACGGCACCCTCGAACCGGTCGGCGATCGCTGGCGGCTGCGCTTCCGCCGCGATCTGGCCCACCCGCCGGAGCGGGTCTGGCAGGCGATCACCGACCCGAGCGAGTTGGCCGCCTGGTTCCCGCAGCAGGTGTCGGGCGAGTGGCGGGTGGGCTCACAGGTCAGCTTCGGCGACGACGCGCACGGTTCCTTCACCGGCGAGGTGCTGCGCTGCGAGCCGCCGCGGTTGCTCGAGTACACGTGGGGGCCCGACGTGCTGCGATTCGAGCTCGAGCCGTCGCGCGCCGGCTGCACGCTCACGCTCGTCGACACGTTCCGCGAGCAGGGCAAGGCGGCCCGCGACGCAGCCGGCTGGCATGTCTGCCTCGATTCGCTGGCCGCAGCACTGGACGGGGCCGAGCTCGACGACTCGAGATCGCGCTGGTCGGCCGTGCACCCGGGCTACGTGACCGCGTTCGGCCCGGACGCCGCGTCCATCGGCCCACCCGGTTAGTCTCCGTTCTCCGGACGGCGGACCTCTACTCGAGGTCGAGAGAAACGCCGCGCTGCCTTCGCCAGCGTCGTCGGTGCACAGTGAGAGGATCGCTGATCTACGACGAACAGGGGCGAGGCAGCAGTGACATCGGGCGACGGCGACACGTTCGTCCACCTGCACGTGCACACCGAGTACTCGATGCTCGACGGCGCCGCGCGCCTGCCCGAACTGTTCGCCGAGACCGCCCGGATGGGCATGCCCGCGCTCGCGATGACCGACCACGGCAACGTGTTCGGCGCCTACGACTTCTACCGCCAGGCCAAGGCCGCCGGGGTCAAGCCGATCATCGGCATGGAGGCTTACGTCACCCCGAACACGCACCGTGCCGACCGCACCCGGGTGCGCTGGGCCGAGGGTGGCGAGAACGACGTCTCCGGCGGCGGCGCGTACACGCACATGACGCTGCTGTCCGAGAGCACCACCGGCATGCACAACCTGTTCCGGCTCTCGTCCCGCTCGTCCCTCGAAGGCTTCTTCTACAAGCCGCGGGCCGACCGCGAGCTGCTCGCCCAGTACTCCGAAGGACTGATCGCCACCACCGGCTGCCCGTCCGGTGAGATCCAGACCTGGCTGCGCATCGGTGACTACGACAAGGCGCGTGCGAGCGGCGGCCGAGTTCCAGGACATCTTCGGCAAGGACAACTTCTTCCTCGAGCTGATGGACCACGGCCTGGGCATCGAACTCGCAGGTGCGCGAGGGCCTGCTGCGGCTTGCCCGCGACCTCGGGCTGCCGATCATCGCGACCAACGACCTGCACTACACGCATCGTGAGGACGCCGATGCGCACGAGGTCTACGTGTGCGTCGGCACCGGGAAGACGATGGCCGACCCGAACCGGCTCAAGTTCGAAGGTGGCGGCTACTACCTCAAGAGCCCGGCCGAGATGCGCTCGCTGTGGGCCGACAAGCACGACCTGCGCGAGGCGTGCGACAACACGCTGCTCATCGCCGAGCGCTGCGACGTCAGCTTCACCGAGGGCAACGGCACCTACATGTCCCGCTTCCCGGTGCCCGAGGGTGAGGACGAGCAGAGCTGGTTCCGCAAGGAGGTCGCGCTCGGGCTGCGCCGCCGGTTCCCGAACGGCATCCCGGCCGACGTGCAGCGCCAGGCCGACTACGAGGTCGGCGTCATCCTGCAGATGGACTTCCCCGGCTACTTCCTCGTGGTCGCCGACTTCATCAACTGGGCCAAGGACAACGGCATCCGAGTCGGTCCGGGGCGCGGTTCGGGGGCCGGCTCGATCGTCGCGTACGCGATGCGCATCACCGACCTCAACCCGCTCGAGCACGGGCTGATCTTCGAGCGTTTCCTCAACCCCGACCGCGTCTCGATGCCCGACTTCGACATCGACTTCGACGAGCGCCGCCGCGGCGAGGTCATCCGCTACGTCACCGAGAAGTACGGCAGCGATCGCGTCGCACAGATCGTCACCTACGGCACGATCAAGGCCAAGCAGGCCGTGAAGGACGCCGGGCGCGTGCTCGGCTACCCGTTCTCGATGGGCGAGCGCATCACCAAGGTGCTGCCGCCCGCGGTGATGGGCAAGGACGTCCCGCTGGCGAAGATCTTCGACCCGACGCACGAGCGCTACAAAGAGGGTGGCGAGTTCCGCGCGCTGTGCGAGACCGACGCCGAGGTCGCCAAGGTCGTCGACACCGCGAAGGGGCTCGAGGGCCTGAAGCGGCAGTGGGGCGTGCACGCCGCCGGCGTGATCATGAGTTCCGATCCGCTGCTCGACCTGATCCCGATCATGAAGCGCGAGCAGGACGGCGCGGTCATCACGCAGTTCGACTATCCGACCTGCGAGGCCCTCGGCCTGATCAAGATGGACTTCCTCGGGCTGCGCAACCTGACGATCCTCGACGACGCGCTCGACAACATCCGCAACAACCGCGGCGAAGACGTCGTGCTCGAAGAACTGCCGCTTGACGACCCGAACGACCTACGAGTTGCTCGGCCGCGGTGACTCGCTGGGCGTGTTCCAGCTCGACGGCGGGCCGATGCGCTCGCTGCTGCGGCTGATGCGCCCGGACAACGTTCGAGGACATCTCCGCGCTGATCGCGCTCTACCGGCCAGGACCGATGGGCGCCAAGTCGCACATCGAACTACGCCCTGACGCAAGATCGGCCGCCAGGAGATCACGCCGATCCATCCCGAGCTGGCCGAACCGCTCGCCGAGATCCTGTCGACCAGCTACGGCTTGATCGTCTACCAAGAGCAGGTCATGGCGATCGCGCAGAAGGTGGCCGGCTACTCGCTCGGTCAAGCCGACATCCTGCGCCGGGCGATGGGCAAGAAGAAGAAGTCGGAGCTGGACAAGCAGTACGCGGACTTCGCCGCCGGAATGACCGCGAACGGCTACTCGGCCGACGCGATCAAGATGCTGTGGGACATCCTGCTGCCGTTCTCCGACTACGCGTTCAACAAGGCGCACTCCGCCGCCTACGGCGTCATCTCGTACTGGACGGCCTACCTCAAGGCCAACTACCCGGCCGAGTACATGGCCGCCCTGTTGACCTCGGTCAAGGACGACAAGGACAAGATGGCCATCTACCTGGCCGAATGCCGCCGGATGGGCATCAAGGTGCTGCCACCGTGCGTGAACTCCTCCGATGCGAACTTCACCCCGACCGGCAAGGACATCCGCTTCGGCCTGACCGCCGTGCGCAACGTGGGCTGGAACGTCGTCGCCTCGGTGGTGGCGACCCGCAAGGAGAAGGGCGGCTACGCCGACTTCGCCGACTTCCTGCGCAAGGTCGAGGCGGTCGTGTGCAACAAGCGGACGATCGAGGCTCTGATCAAGGGCGGGGCCTTCGACTCGCTCGGCCATGCGCGGCGCGGGCTGATCAACGTCTACGAACCGGCCGTCGACGCCGTCCTCGACACCAAGCGGGCCGAGGCGATCGGCCAGTTCGACCTGTTCGGCTCGTTCGGCGAGGAGGTCGCCGATCCGGCGACTGACGTCTTCGCGGTGCGCGTCCCCGATGGCGAGTGGGACAAGAAGGTGCTGCTGCAGTTCGAGCGCGAGATGCTCGGGCTCTACGTGTCCGACCACCCGTTGTTCGGCCTCGAACACGTCCTTGCCGGCGCTGCTGACGACTCGATCGCCAACATCCAGGCCGACGCCACCGACGACCCGAAGACGGTGCAGCTGGCCGGCATCCTCTCGTCGGTGAACCGCCGGGTCACCAAGGCGGGCGCGCCGTGGGCCAACGCCGTGCTCGAGGATCTCGAGGGTTCCATCGAGGTGATGTTCTTCCCGGCGACCTACGCGCAGGTCGCGCTGACCATCGCCGAGGACGCCGTCGTGTCGATCAAGGGACGCACCGACGCCCGCGAGGACACCGTCAAGCTGATCGCGTCGGACATCTCGGTGCTCAACACCGATGTCGATGCACCGCGCGGCCCGGTCGTGGTCACGATGGCCACCAACCGGTGCACGCCGCCGATGATCGATCGGCTCAAGGACGTGCTGGCCACCCACCCCGGCACGACCGAGGTCCGGCTGCGCCTGCGCAACGGTGAGCGCGAGCAGGTCGTTCGGCTCGGCGACGGGCTTCCGGGTACAGCCCTCGGCCGCCCTGATGGGTGATCTGAAGGCGCTGCTCGGCCCGACCGCGATCTCCGCGTAGCGCCAGTTCAGCCGCGCGATCCCGCTCGGCTCGTCTCTCCTGCTGAGTGGCGCGTTTCGGCGGTGAGTGGCGCGATATATCGCGCCACTCACCGCGTTAACGCGCCACTCACCGAGTCAGGCCGAGCGCTGGTAGGTGCGGAACGCGCGGGTGGCGAGCCAGCCGAGCAGGGCAGCCAGCGCGACCAGTGCACCGAGCCGCGGTAGCACCGCACCCCATTGCGGGCTACCGGACAGCACCTCGCGCGACGCGGTCACCGCCCAGTCGACCGGGTTGTAGCGGGCCACGTGCTGCACCCAGCCGGGCGACAGCTTGGTGTCCATCACCGCGCCGGACAGGAACTGCAGCGGCAGCACGATGAACTGGCTGATCCCGATCAGTGCCTCCTGCTGGCGAACCAGCAGCGCGATCGCGTTCGAGAACGACGCGATGATCATCGAGATCAACACCGCCGACAGCGTCGTGATCGCGATGCCGGCGACGCCGCCCGGGAAGCGCGCCCCGGCTGCGTACGCGATGCCGAACACGATCAGCGTCTGGATCACCGTCGTGATCGCCTGGTAGGCCAGCGTGGCGATCATCATCGCGCCGCGGCGGACGGGGGAGGCGAGCAGCCGGTCCATCACACCGATCGACATGTCCTCGATGTACACCGTTCCCGCCCAGCCGCTGGAGAACAGCGCGGTCATGATGATTACGCCTGGGGTGATGAACTCCAGATAGAGCTGATGCCGTGGCTGAACCCGGGAATGTCGATCACGGCCTTGAACAGCTGCCCGAACAGCAGCAGCCAGATCACCGGCTGCACCAGGCTGATCGCGAGGAACGCCGGCTGCCGCATCAGCGTGCGTACCGAGCGCATCGTCAACAGCCCCGATTGGGTCGTCAGAGTTGCCATGGTTATGCGACCTCCTTGTAGGCGCGGCCGGCATAGCGCAGGTACACGTCGTCGAGGGACGGACGGGCGACGGTGACCGCCGCGACGCCGAGGCCGGCGCCGTCCAGTGCCGCGAGCACAGCCGGGACGGCCCGCGCTCCGCTGTCGGCGCGCGCCCGCAGCCGCACGCCGTCGGCGGTGATGTCGCGCAACCCGGGCACCGTGCCGAGCACGCCGGCGGCCGAGGGCGCCGCCACGTCGAGTTCGACGTGCACGGTGTCCCCGCGCAGTTCGCTCTTGAGCGCTTCCGGCGTGCCCTCCACCACGATCCGGCCGCCGTCGACGATTGCCAGCCGATCGGCCAGCCGATCCGCCTCGTCGAGGTAATGCGTGGTGAGCAGGACGGTCATCTGCTCGTCACCGGCCAGCCGGTCGATCTCGGCCCACATGTCGGCGCGGGCCTCCGGGTCGAGCCCGGTCGTGGGCTCGTCGAGGAACAGCACCTGCGGGCGGTGCACCAGCCCGATCGCGACGTCGAGCTTGCGCATCATGCCGCCCGAATACGTCTTGGTGAGCCGGTTGCCTGCGTCGCCGAGGCCGAACCGGGTGAGCAACTCGCCCGCGCGGGCACGTGCCGCGGTCCGCGACATGCCCTGGATCCGGGCGGCCAGCTCGAGATTCTCACGGCCGGTCGCCATCGGATCCCCCGACGACTTCTGCGACACCAGGCCGATCGCGCGCCGCACGCGATCTGGGACGCGCAGCACGTCGAGGCCGGCCACGGTGGCCGTGCCGCTGTCGGGGCGCGACAGCGTGCTGAGGATCTTCACGGTGGTCGACTTGCCGGCACCGTTGCGACCGAGCAGCGCGAACACGCTGCCGGCCGCGATCTCGATGGACAGCCCGTCCAGTGCGTGGATGCGGTCAGCGCCGCGTGCGCCCGGATAGGTCTTGATCAGTTCGTGCGCTTCGAGCGCACTGGTGTTGGACATCGGACTCCTCAAACATCAGGGGAGTCGGGCCGCACCGCCTATCGTGATGAGTGCGCCTCGGGACAGGCCTTGCGGTCTCGACTCGGGGAAGTAGCCCCTGGCCGGTGTTGCCGCACCGGTCAGGGGTTTTGCTCATTGCTCTGGTTGGTTCTGGGCAAGGTCGACCAGGATCTGCGCCTCCTTCCCCGAGATTGCCGACCGGGTCGGCCATGATCTGCTCGAAGCTCATCCCGTCGCTGCGCAGCTCGTGGATGCGCCGCCACGCCTCGGTGCCGCCCAGCTTTTCCGAGCGGATCCGCTGCGCTAGGTCGATGACGAAGTCGATCTCGGCGGCGAGCATCGCCTGCCGGTAACCGGGTCTCCACCGAGAAGACCTCCGGCAGCCCCATCTCGTCGGCTACCTGTTCGGCTGCGGCGATGCCGCCGAGCTCGATCCGCAGCGCGACCACGCGATCCTCGAGCAGCCGCGCGACCTCGGCCGGCGGCAGGCCGGGCATGAGTGACAGGCCGGCCTCGAGCGAGGTGTAGTTGCGCACCGGCGTGGAGATCAGCTCGGCCAGCCAATCCTCGAACTCGCTGCTGCCCTCGGGCGTGATCTCGTAGATCGTGCGCTCGGGACGCCGACCGTCGCGGACCGTCTCGCGTGAGGTGATCAGCCCGTGCTTCTCCAGTGACCCGACAACCGAGTACAGCGAGCCGTAGTTCAGCTTGATGCTGTGCTCCTTGCCGCGCGTGCGCAGCGTCGTCGAGATCTCGTACGGATGCATCGGCCGCTCGGTCAGGCAGCCGAGCACAGCGAGGGCGAGCGGGTTGTTCACCCGGCGTCGCGACATGTCATTGCTCCTCTGCTTCGATTACTCGGGATGGAGTATTCGGCAGTACAACGGCGGCTGTCAACGCATTTCCCCGCCCCTGGCTGGCTAGCCTGGGCGGGGTGGAACCCGATCCCGGCACGACCCCCGATCGCACACCCGACCTGCTGCGCAAGCCGGCCGGCGGCACCCCGCCGCCCCAACAGCCGCCGGCAGCCGACGCGGAGGTGGGCGACTTCCGTCCCGGGTCGCCGTTCACCCAGTGGGCGCTCGGTCGCTACCTCGTCGGGCGCGCACTGACCGAATCGATCGGAATGTCCCTGCTGATCGTCGCGCTCGTCGTGTTCGCGGTCGCGGCGGTGGCCGAGTGGCTGTTGCATTCGACGTTGCTCGCGGTGCTGCTGGTGATCGTCGCCGTCGTTCGTGCTGCTGCTGCGCTGGGTGCTGCTGGCCGTCGTCCGCCGGCTCACCGCCTTCAGCCAATACGCGCCGATCGAGGAACGGATCAATGCCCTCGTCGCCGACACCCGTGCCGACGTGTTCCGAGAGCTGCGCCGCGTCGGGCTGCCCAGCCACATGTGGACGCTGCCGCTGCTGCCGATCCGGCTCGTCCGGAGCAAGCGACGCGCCGACACCGTCGAGCGGTTGCGCGCCTTCGAGCTCGCCCGTGTCGTCCCGAAAGCGCGCGTCGACGAGACGTTCCTGCTGCTGCGGCAGGCGAGCACCGGCGGGCGCTCGTCGGCACGGCCCTGACCTGCTGGCACACTGACCGGCATGTCCGTCGTCGCCAGCGAGCCCGTGGTTGCCGACGTCCGGTCTGATCGAATCGCCCAGCTCAAGGGCGCCGCGAAGGTGATCGCCGCGCTCGCGGTCGTCGGGGCGCTGCTCGGCCTCGTGTGGCAGGCGTGGAGTCCGGCCGGTCCCGCCGGCGCGGTGCTGCCGGGGGGCATCCAGGCCGACGAGAACGAGGCCTTCGTCGGCGGCGACGGCAGGTTCGCGCTCATCACGGTGATCGTCGGGCTGCTCGCCGGCGTGGCGGCGTGGCAGGTGCGCTCGCTGCGGGGCACGCGCGGGCCGTTCGTCGCACTGGCGCTGGTGGTCGGCGGGTTCGTCGGCGCCGCGCTCACCGAATGGGTCGGCTACCTCGTCCGTGGCAACGGCAACGGCTTCGCCTGCACCGCCGCATCGGGGCGGTGCATCGACCACCTGCCGCTGACCGTGCACATGCACGCGCTGCTGCTCGCCGAGGCGATCGCGGCCGTCCTGGTCTACAGCCTGTTCGTGGCCTTCGCGGTCGACGACGACCTGGGGCGCCCGGATCCCGGCCGGCCGGCCCGCGGCCTGCCGCCGTCAGTTTGGCCGGAGCCTGATCCGCAGCAGACCTGGGGATACCGCGACAGTTCGGGTCCGGCGTAGCAGGATCACCTCGCGCCGTAGCACCCGCTGCACGTGATACAACCGCGCCGTCGCGGTCTCGTCCTCGAGCAGTTGCTGATGGTCGTCCTGGCTCATCGGGGCCTCGGTGGCAAGCCGGTAGGACAGCAGGCTGGCGTCGGTCGGGTACGGGTCGGACGGGGTCGTATCGCTGCCGGTCAGAGCGCCGAGCAGCCGCGCGTACTCCGCCGACAGCGCCCGGGCGGCGTTGAGCAGGCCGTCGGGCAGATCGCCGTCAACTTCGGGCAGGTAGTCGACCTCGGCCGTCAGGTACGGCGCCGGCGTGTCGAGCAGCCGCCGGATCCGGAACCGCGAACTGCCACCGGTCAGCAGGTTCACCGTGCCGTCGCCGGCCGGGTGGCTCTCGAGAATCTCGGCGACGGTACCGACCTGGGCGAATTGCGGGACGGCGTCGTCCAGGCCGGTGTCGACCTCCGACCCGGCCGTCAGGGCGACCACGCCGAACGCGCCTCGGCCGTCGACAGCGGTCACATCGGCGAGCATCCGCAGGTAGCGCGGCTCGAAGATGCGCATCGGCAGCGGGCACCCCGGCATGAGCACGTGCCCCAGCGGGAAGAGCGGCAACAGGTCGGCCACCAGGCCACGCTAGTCGTGGCGCGTGTCCCACGTCCGAACTGCGCGCGGAATGTGCACAGATCGGCCCGTAAACTCGGGCGCGTGCTACGCCGCATCGATCTGACGTCTGCCGGGTCCGCCGACCTGCGCCGGGTACTGCCCCGCGCTGCGGTCGACGTCCATGCGGCGCTGGCGGCGGTGACCCCGCTGGTCGACGACGTCGCCGCACGCGGGTACCCGGCGGTGCGCGAGGCGACCCTGCGTTTCGACGGCGTCGACGTGCCGGCGCCGCGAGTGCCGTCCGAGGCACTGCAGGCCGCGCTGGCCGAGCTCGATCCGGCGGTGCGCGAGGCGCTGGCCGAGTCGATCCGCCGGGCGCGCATCGTGCACGAGGCCCAGCGCCGCGAGACGGTCGAGGTCCAGGTCGTCCCTGGCGGCACCGTCACCGAGCGGTGGATCCCGGTCGCCCGAGTGGGGCTCTACGTTCCCGGCGGCCTGGCCGTCTACCCGTCCAGCGTGGTGATGAACGTCGTCCCGGCACAGGTCGCCGGAGTCGCCTCGATCGCGGTGTTCTCGCCGGCGCAGAAGGAATTCGACGGACGCCCGCACCCGGCGATCCTCGCCGCGTGTGCGCTGCTCGGCGTCGACGAGGTCTATGCGGTGGGCGGCGCGCAGGCGATCGCCCTGGCCGCCTACGGCGACGTCGGCCTGGGCATCGAGCCGGTCGATGTGATCACCGGCCCGGGCAACGTGTACGTCGCTGCTGCAAAGCGGCTGGTACGCGGCGTGGTCGGGATCGACGCCGAAGCCGGACCGACCGAGATCGCGATCCTCGCCGACGCAACCGCCGACCCGATGCACGTCGCCGCCGACCTGATCAGCCAGGCCGAGCACGACACGCTCGCCGCGTCCGTCCTGGTCACCGACTCGGTCGAACTCGCCGACGCCGTCGACAGCCGAGGTCGAGCGGCAGGTGGCGCTGACCAAGCACCTCGAGCGGGTGAGCGCCGCGCTGACCGGGCAGCAGTCGGCGACCGTGCATCGTCCGAGACCTGGAGCAGGGCCTCGAAGTCGTCGATGCCTACGCGGCCGAGCACCTCGAAGTGATCACCGCCGACGCCCGCACGTGGGCCGAGCGGGTGACGCAACGCCGGCTGCATCTTCGTCGGCGCGAACGCCCCCGTGTCGCTCGGTGATTACTGCGCCGGGTCGAACCACGTGCTGCCGACCGGCTGCACGGCCCGGCATGCCTCCGGGCTGTCCGTCCAGTCGTTCCTCAAGGGCGTGCACCTCGTCGAGTACACCGCCGAGGCGCTGGCCGAGGTGGCTCCGCATGTGCTCGCGCTTTCGGCGGCCGAGGATCTGCCTGCCCACGGCGCCGCCGTCGCCGCCCGGCTCTCGTGACGGACGGCCGGGTCTTGGCCGCGCAGCAGGGCGACACGCCGCGCGCGACCCTGCAGCGGGGCCAAGACATAACGCTGGACGACCTGCCTATCCGCGACGAGTTGCGCGGCGAGCAGCCCTACGGCGCCCCGCAACTGGACGTACCGGTGCAGCTCAACGTCAACGAGAACCCCTACCCGCCCAGCGACGCCGTGGCCGCCGACATCGCGACCGCTGTCGGTGCGGCGGCGCGCACGCTGAACCGCTACCCCGAGCGCGATGCCGTGGCGTTGCGCGCAGATCTGGCCGCATACCTGAACGGCGACGGCGCCGACGGGCTGAGCGCGGCGAACGTGTGGGCGGCCAACGGCTCGAACGAGGTGATGCTGCACCTGCTGCAGGCCTTCGCCGGGCCGGGACGAACCGTGCTGTCCGTTCGCCCCGACGTACTCGATGTATCCCGAGTACGCCCGCGACACGCATTCGGCGTGGGTGCTCGGCCGACGCGCGGACGACTTCACGATCGACGTCGACGCCGCGCGGGCGGCCATCGCCGAGCACCAGCCGTCGGTCGTCTTCCTCGCCTCGCCGAACAACCCGACCGGCACCGCGCTGCCACTCGCCGACATCGAGGCGATCCTCGCCGTCGCGCCGGGCATGGTCGTCGTCGACGAGGCCTACGCGGAGTTCCGCCGGGCCGGCGTGCCCAGCGCGCTCTCGTTGCTGCCGCGCTACCCACGCCTCGTCGTGACGCGCACGATGTCGAAGGCGTTCGCGCTGGCCGGCGGCCGGCTCGGCTACATGGCCGCGGCGCCTGCTGTCGTCGACGCGGTGCGCATCGTGCGGCTGCCGTATCACCTGTCCGCAGTGGGGCAGGCGGTCGCCCGGGTTGCGCTGGCCCATGCCGACGAGCTGCTCGCGGCCGGTCGCCGATGCTGCGCGAGGAACGTGACCGCACGGTGGCCTGGCTGCGGTCGCGCGGACTGCAGGCCGCCGAGTCCGACGCCAACTTCGTCCTGTTCGGAACCTTCGACGATCGGCACGCCGTATGGCAGGGCTTGCTCGACCGCGGCGTTCTGATCCGGGAGACTGGTCCGGACGGCTGGCTGCGCGTGTCGATCGGCACGCCCGAGGAAATGACCGCGTTCCGTACCGCACTGGAAGAGGTACTGCGATGAGCACGCACACGGACGGGTGGAGCGGGCTACCGCACGAGACCAAGGTTCTCGTCGACCATCGATCTGGACGGTGTGGGGCGCACCGATGTCTCGACCGGCGTCGGGTTCTACGACCACATGCTCTCGTCCTTCGGCAAGCACGGCCTGTTCGACCTGACCGTGCAGGTCGACGGCGACCTGCACATCGACGCCCACCACACCGTCGAGGACACCGCGATCGCGCTCGGCCAGGCGTTCGCGCAGGCCGCGGGTGACAAGGCGGGCACCCGCCGGTTCGGCGACGCCCTGATCCCGATGGACGAGTGCCTGGTGCAGGCGGCCGTCGATCTGTCCGGCCGTCCCTACCTGGTGCACCACGAACCCGACGGCGCGCCGGCCACGATCGGTCCTGACTACGCGACCACGCTGACCAGGCATGTCTTCGAGTCGTTCACCTATCACGCCGCGCTGGCGCTGCACGTCATCGTGCACAGCGGCCGCGATTGGCACCACGTCACCGAGGCGCAGTACAAGGCGGTCGCTCGCGCGCTGCGCGCAGCCGTCGAGATCGACCCGCGCGTGCAAGGCGTCCCCTCGACAAAAGGCGTGCTCTGAAACGCGTCGTCGTCCTCGACTACGGCTCGGGCAATCTCCGCTCTGCCCAGCGTGCGCTCGAACGGGTCGGGGCCGACGTCACGGTGACCGCCATCGCGCGATGCCGCGCTGTCCGCCGACGGGCTGGTGGTGCCGGGCGTCGGCGCGTTCGCCGCCGTGCATGGCCGGGCTCGATGCGGTCGACGGGCGCGCGATCGTCGAAGAGCGGCTGCGCGCGATGCGTCCGATCCTCGGCATCTGCGTCGGCATGCAGGTGCTCTTCGAAGCCGGTGTCGAGCACGGGGTCGAGACCAAGGGCCTCGGCGTGCTGCCCGGACGGGTCGAGCAGCTGCACGCGCCCGTGCTGCCGCACATGGGGTGGAACACCGTCGACATGTGCGACGGCTCGAAGCTGTTCGCCGGCATTGAACGCCGACACGCGGTTCTACTTCGTGCACTCCTACGCTGCGCACCACACGTCCGGACTGGTGTCGCGCACCGAGCACGGCGAGTCGTTCGTCGCGGCGGTCGAGGACGGGCTGGTGAGCGCGACGCAGTTCCACCCGGAGAAGTCCGGCGACGCAGGCGCCGAACTGCTGACGAACTGGCTCGGCACGCTGTGAGCAAAGCGCGGGCGCAGGCACGGGCGGCGCGGGCAGCCGAAGCGGCGCAGCGCGTCGCCGCAGCCGAGGAGCGCCGAGCGAGGCAAATCGCCGAGCGGGCCAAGCGCGAGCGGCGCGATCTGGCCTGGCGGCGAGTCCGGCTGTGGCAGCACGGCCCGGGCTTTCGCCGCAACAAGGAGCGCTGGGCGGCACTCGGCACGCTCGCGATGGTGCTCATCCTGCTCGCGTTCCTGCTCACCGACTCGTTCAAGGTGGTGCTG
This sequence comes from uncultured Actinomycetota bacterium, assembly GCA_963794885.1. Lineage (GTDB taxonomy): Bacteria > Actinomycetota > Actinomycetes > Mycobacteriales > Jatrophihabitantaceae > RYN-133. The sequence goes on along the minus strand of CAWCFH010000016.1, from coordinate 99,633 downwards.
CTCGTCGTCCTCGTCCTGATCGTCGGCGGCCCGGCCCTGGTGATGCTGACCTTCGATCGGAGATCCAAATGACGCTGGTGCTGCTTCCTGCCGTGGACGTGCAGGGCGGCGCGGCTGTGCGGTTGGTGCAGGGTGCCGCCGGATCCGAGACGTCCTACGGCGATCCGCTCGAAGCGGCGCTCGCCTGGCAGCGTGGCGGCGCTGAATGGATCCACCTGGTCGACCTCGACGCGGCGTTCGGCCGCGGCGACAACCGTGAGCTGCTCGCGGGCGTGGTCAAGCAACTCGACGTCGCGGTCGAGCTGTCCGGCGGGATCCGCGACGACGCGTCGCTCGCGGCCGCGCTGGCGACCGGGTGCGCGCGGGTGAATCTCGGGACGGCCGCGCTCGAGTCGCCCGACTGGGTGCGCGCGGCGATCGCCGAGCACGGCGACAAGATCGCCGTCGGCCTCGACGTGCGCGGTACGACGCTGGCCGCTCGGGGCTGGACGCAGGAGGGCGGCGATCTGTGGGAGACGATGGCCCGCCTCGACGCCGACGGCTGCGCCCGCTACGTCGTCACCGACGTCAACCGTGACGGCACGCTGACCGGCCCGAACCTGCAGCTGCTGCAGGACGTCTGCGCACGAACGGAGGCCGCGGTGGTGGCCAGCGGCGGCGTGTCGTCGCTCGATGACCTGCGCGCGATCGCCGCGCTCGGCACGGTCGAGGGCGCGATCGTCGGCAAGGCGCTCTACGCCGGCGCGTTCACCTTGCCCGAGGCCCTCGCCGCGGTGCTGGCATGACCGTCGCCGTCCGGGTCATCCCGTGCCTGGACGTCGATGCCGGCCGCGTCGTCAAGGGCGTCAACTTCGTCGGCCTGCGCGACGCGGGTGACCCGGTCGAGCTGGCGCGCCGCTACGACGAGCAGGGCGCCGACGAGCTGACCTTTCTCGACATCACCGCGTCCTCCGGCGAGCGCGAGACCACCTACGAGGTGGTGCGCCGGACCGCCGAGCAGGTCTTCATCCCGCTGACCGTCGGCGGCGGCGTGCGCACCGTCGGCGACGTCGATGCGCTGCTGCGTGCCGGCGCGGACAAGGTGGGCGTGAACACCGCCGCGATCGCCCGGCCCGAGTTGCTCGCCGAGATCGCCGAGCGGTTCGGACGGCAGGTGCTGGTGCTCTCGGTCGACGCGCGGCGGGCCGCAGACCGAATCCGGGCTTCGAGGTGACCACGCACGGCGGGCGCCGCGGCACCGGCATCGACGCCGTCGAGTGGGCCCGGCGGGCGGCCGATCTCGGCGCCGGCGAGATCCTGCTGAACTCGATGGACGCCGACGGGACGAAGGACGGCTACGACCTCGAGCTGATCCGTCTCGTGCGCGCCGCGGTGACCGTGCCGGTCATCGCGAGCGGCGGTGCGGGCAAGCTCGCCGACTTCGCCCCGGCGGTACAGGCCGGTGCCGACGCCGTGCTGGCCGCAAGCGTCTTCCACTTCGGCGACCTGACCGTCGGGCAGGTCAAGGAGTCGCTGCGCGCGGCGCACGTCGTGGTGCGCTGAGCGGTCAGACCGCGATCGCCGAATCGCGCACGATCGCGACATCCTCGTCGGTGCCTTCGTAGTCGACCTGGGCGACCCGCTGCCGGCCGAAGGCCACCAGCGCCAGCTCGACCGGATCTCCGGTCACCGTCACCCGAGGCTCGCCCCGCCCGATCGTGGCCGAGGCGTGCGTCGGGCCAGGTGAGCCGCACCGGCACCGGAACCGAGCGCATCGTCATCCGGGCGCCGACCCGCAGCCGTGCCCAGATCGCCGCCACCCGCTTGGCCGGCACCGCTCGCGGCTGCCAGTTCGCGCCGACGCGCCGGACGTCCTCGTTGTGGATCACGTACTCCAGCAGGTTCAGCGCCTCGCGCAGCCGCGGACAGGCCAGCGGCGACCAGATCGGCGGCCCGGCAGCGAAATCGGCGACGATCTGCTCGTACGGGTGCGCGGCCGCGTAGGAGTCCAAGTGCCGCTGGGCGAAGTCCTGCAGCGGCCTGACCGGCACCCGCCCGGCCAGCTCGGCGAACGATCGCTCGCGCAGCACCAGGTGCGCCGCGAGCTGGCTCGTCGTCCAGTCGTCGATCAGGGTCGGTGCACCCGCCCCGGCCCGCTGCAGAGAATCGACCAGGTCATTTCGCTCGTCCAGCGCGTGTGTGCCCACCTGTTCACCCTAAGATGCCTGGCGTGGACGACGACCTCCGTGACGCCCCCGGGCCGGTCATCGGTGCGGTCGCGCTCGGGGTCGCGCCGTTGCCCTTCCTCGCCGTCTACGCCGTGCTGTTCATCTCGCGCGGCACGGTTCATCCCGTCGTCCCGCCCGATATCGGCACCACCAAGGCCGACGAACTGATCGCGGGCCTGATCGCGCTCGTCGCGTTCATCGTCGGCGCGCTCGCGGCGTACTGGTTCCTCGACCGGCGGCGGCGTTGGCTGTTCGCGATCTTCGAGGCAGCCGTGCTGGGCACCGCGATCGACTTCATCGTCGATTCGACGACCGGTTCGCCGGCGATCCCGCTCGTGCTGGCGCTCACCTCATTGGCCGCCCTGATCCTGGCGTTCGTGCCGGCGTCGTGGGAGCACATGCACAGCGAGCTACCACCCTGGGCTACGCCGCTCCGGCGGCGGATCGCAGCGTCGATGCCGGCCGAGTCCAGTCGGCCGGCCCAGTCTCCGGACATTCCGGCCTGACCGCCAGACACCTACCTTATTCACAGGAACTGCCAAGCCTCGGCCCAGCAGCGTCGTTCATCCTTGGCGCACAGCGCACGCTGAACCTGTACTGAGGAGATCGAGATGAGTGCAGCAATGGCCACCAGCCCCGCGACCAAGCGTCGGGTGCTGGTCGTCGACGACGAAGAGAACGTCACGCACTTGGTGTCGTCTGCGCTGCGGTTTGACGGGTTCGAGACGATGACCGCTGAGGACGGCAACGACGCGCTCGCGAAGATCTCGCAGTACGAACCGGACCTCATCGTCCTCGACGTCATGATGCCCGGGCGCGACGGGCTCGGCGTGCTTCAGGAGCTGCGTGCGTCCGGCTCGCAGGTGCCGGTGATCTTCCTGACCGCCCGTGACACGTCGACCGATCGGGTTGCCGGGCTGCGTGCCGGTGCCGACGACTACGTCGTCAAACCGTTCTCGATCGAGGAGCTGCTCGCCCGGGTGCATGCCGTGCTGCGTCGCTCGGCACCTGAGGAGGGACGCGACGGAGTGCTGCGCATCGCCGACCTCGAGCTGGACGAGAACAGCCACGAGGTGACCCGCGCCGGCGTCGAGGTGCACCTCACCGCGACCGAGTTCGAGCTGCTTCGCTACCTCATGCGCAACGAGCGGGTCGTGCTGTCGAAGTCGCAGATCCTCGATCGGGTGTGGAAGTACGACTTCCAGGGCCAGTCGAACATCGTCGAGCTCTACATCGGCTACCTGCGCAAGAAGGTCGACTCGGTCGAGCCGAAGCTGATCCACACGATCCGTGGCGCGGGCTACGTGATCAAGGCGCCGCGCGGGTGACGTGACGTTGACCCCGCCATGACCGCGGCCGAGTTCATCGGGCCGGACCCGGACCACGAGTCTCAGCCTGAGCGGTTGCCGCGCCTGAGGCGGTTGGGGCTGAGCAGTCTCACGGCACGGTTGATCACCGGCGTCGTCGGCCTCATCGTGATCCTCGTCCTGATCATTGGCGCCGGTACCTACTACGCGCTTCGCTCGTTCCTCGCCGATCGGCTCGATCAGCAGGTTCGCGCAGCCGCGACACAGAACGCGACCTATTTCGCGTCGTGCATCGAGTCGATCTCCTCGCCGTTCCAGGGCGGGCCGGGATGTGACTACAAGGGTCCACCACTGACCCAGCCCGAGTGGATTTCGGTGTTGGCGCCCGGCGGGGGCGTGCTCGCCCGGCTGCACGGCGAATTCGTCCAACCCCTCGAACTGAGCGTCGACGAGGCACAGGCGCTTGCCAGCAATCCCAGCCGCCCGATAACGGTGATGTCCGAGGACAGCGAGCTGCGAGTGACCGGCCACCCGTTGCCCGGCAGCGCGATCGTCCTGGTCACCGGGCTGTCGACCAACGACCTGCACACCACGCTGCGTCGGCTCGTCGGCTTGGAACTGATCATCGGCGCCGTCGCCGTTCTGATCGCCTTCGTCGCGACCGCCTCTGGGGTCCGGTTCAGCTTGCGCAACCTGCGTCGGGTGACGACAACGGCGAACGAGGTCGCTGCCGAGCTGTCGCCGACTGGGCACGGGCCTCGAGCGCCGGGTCGACGTCCCCGACGACGGCAGCGAGGTCGGGCAGCTCGCGGAGTCGATGAACACGCTGCTGTCCGCAGTCGAAACGCAGTTCGCGGCCCGGCTGCAGAGCGAGAACCGGCTGCGCCAGTTCCTCGCCGACGCCTCGCACGAGCTGCGCACCCCGCTCACGTCCATCCGCGGCTACGCGGAACTGGCCCGCATGCAACGCAATGCCGGCGCCGACGCCGACGACAACCTGTCCCGGATCGAGTCCGAGGGGACTCGGATGTCGCGGCTGGTCGAGGATCTGCTGATGCTCGCGCGCGGCGACGAGTCCAGCCCGGCGCGCCAGGAGCTCGTCGATCTGGCTGAACTGCTCGATGACGCGGTCAGCGGGGCGCGCGCCGCGTTCCCGGACCGCCCGATCGACCTGCAGCTCGCGAGCGGCATGCACGTGATCGGCGATCCCGACCAGCTGTACCGCATCGTGCGCAACCTCATCGGCAACGCCGACATGCACACCGCGCCAGGACGGCCCGTACTCATCCGCAGCGCACCGGACGGCCCGTACGCCGTCATCCAGGTCATCGACGGTGGTCCGGGGTTGCCGCCCGAGGAGTCGGCGCACGTGTTCGAGCGCTTCTGGCGTGCCGACAAAGCGCGCAGCAGGGCGCGCGGTGGCAGCGGGCTGGGCCTCTCGATCGTCGCGGCTATCGTCACCGCGCATGGCGGCACGGTGCAGTTCGAGAGTTCGGTCGAGTACGGCAGCACGGTGACCGTCCGGCTGCCCGCCGTCCACGCCTGAGCCGATCGTTGGGCACAATTGACAGATGCCCTCGCGCGCCCCGTCCGAGCTGGACCCCGCGATTGCCGCGCGCCTGAAGCGCGACGCCGCCGGGCTGGTCGCTGCTGTCGTCCAGCAGTACGACTCCGGTGAGGTGCTCATGGTCGGCTGGATGGACGACGAGGCGCTGCACCGCACGCTGACTACCGGCCGGGCCACCTACTGGTCGCGGTCTCGGCAGGAGTACTGGGTCAAGGGCGACACGTCCGGTCACGTGCAGCACGTCAAGTCGGTGGCTCTCGACTGTGACGCCGACGCGCTGCTGGTCAAGGTCGACCAGGTGGGTGCGGCCTGCCACACCGGTGACCACAGCTGCTTCGACGCCGGCCAGCTGCTGTGATCACCCGAGCCGATCTCGACGCGCTGCACCACACCCATCGGCTCGTCCCGATCACCCGCACGCTGTTCGCCGACGCCGAGACACCGGTCGGCGTATACCGCAAGCTGGCCGCCGGACGTCCCGGCACGTTCCTGCTGGAATCTGCGGAGGCGGGCGCGTCGTTCTCGCGCTGGTCGTTCGTCGGGGTGAACGCCGTGGCTTCGTTGCGGGCCGACGGTGACCGAGCTGTGTGGACCGGCGACGTGCCTGGCGACTTCCCGACCGAGGGTGACCCGCTCGAGGTCCTCGGCGCGGCCTGGCGGGCGCTGAAGGGACCGCGGCTGCCCGGACTTCCGCCGCTGACCGGCGGCTTCGTCGGCTACCTGTCCTACGACGTCGTGCGGCACATCGAGCGCATCCCGGACAAGGCCGTCGACGAGCTCGGGATGCCTGACCTGACCATGTTGCTGGTCACCGACCTGGCCGCGGTCGACCACCACGAGTGCGCAGTAGTGCTGATCGCCAACGCGGTGCTGCACCCCAGCATGACCCCGGCTCAGCTCGACGCCGCGCACGACGACGCGGTGCGCCGCCTCGACGCGATGCAGGCGGCCCTCGACACCCCGGCCGCGTCGACTGTCGCGACGATCTCGCCGGCGCCGCCCAAGCCGGCCGTTTCGCGTACGCCGGAGGGGCAGTACCAGCCGGCAGTCGAGCTCGCGCTCGAGGCGATCCGCGCCGGCGAGGTGTTCCAGATCCAGGTCGGGCAACGGTTCACGATCGAGACGACTGCCGACCCGCTCGATGTGTACCGGGTGCTGCGCACGCTCAACCCGTCGCCGTACATGTACTTCCTGCGCACCGCCGATGTCGACATCGTCGGATGCAGCCCCGAGGCACTCGTCACCGTGCAGGACGGACGGGCCGTGCTGCATCCGATTGCAGGTACCCGCAAGCGCGGCGACACGGCCGAGCGTGATGCGGCACTTGCCGCCGAGCTGGTCAGCGATCCCAAGGAGCAGGCCGAGCACGTGATGCTCGTCGACCTCGCGCGCAACGACCTCGGCCGGGTCTCGGCGCCGGGCAGCGTGCGGGTTGTCGAATTCGGCGCGGTCGAGCGGTACAGCCACGTGTGGCACATCGTGTCGACGGTCGAATCGGAGGTGGCCGAGGGCAAGGACGCCTTCGACGTGCTCACCGCCACCTTCCCTGCGGGCACGCTCACCGGTGCGCCGAAGGTGCGCGCGATGGAACTGATCGACGAACTCGAGCCGGTACGCCGAGGCGTCTACGGAGGCGCGGTCGGCTACCTCGACGCGGCCGGCGATCTGGACGTCGCCATCGCGATCCGCACTGCCGTGATGCGCGACGGCATCGCGTACGTGCAGGCGAGCGCGGGGATCGTCGCCGACAGCAAGCCCGAGCTCGAGGAACTGGAGACCCGCAACAAGGCGCGCGCCGTGCTGCAAGCCATCGCAACTGCGGAAACGCTGCGACCAGTGCACGGATGAGATCGCGTGCAGAGTTCGCGATCGCGCTGCTGATCGAGATCATCGGCGCGGCCGGCGTCCTGTTGGTCTCCACCCGAACGTGGCAGACGATCACAACGCTGCGCCCGCGCCCGTTCGCCGACGACGTGCTGCACGTCTCCGGACGGGCGATCGACACCGCGTGCACCGCGCTCGCGCTCGTCGGACTGGCCGGCGTGGTCGCCGTCCTCGCGACCAAGGGTGCGGTCCGCCGAGGTGTCGGCGTGCTGGTCGCGCTGGCGGGCGCGGCCATCGTCTGGCGCAGCATCGGCGCGTTGCCCGCGGTCAGCGCGTCGCGTGCCGATGCGCTGGTACGCGACAAGCACGAACTCGTCGCCGGTGCCGAGGTGGTCGGCCGGCACATCACGACCGCGCCGGCCTGGGCGGTCAGTTCTGCGATCGGCGGGGTGCTCGTGCTGCTGGCCGGCCTACTCATCGCGTGGCGCGGCGGCCGATGGAGCGCGATGTCGGCCAAGTACGAGGCGCCGGCGGCCGAAACCGAGCAGGACGAGCACGCCCGGGCGAAGGCTGACGTGCGAATGTGGACCGCGATGGAACGCGGCGAGGATCCAACCGCCGATGACCCGACCGATCTTGCGTGACCGATCACGGCTAGTCTCTTAACGACCGCCAGATCCCAACGGAGGGGGTTCGCAGATAGTGGGCGACGTGCTTGGCGACATTGTCGCCGGCGTCCGTGAGGACGTCGCCGCGCGCGAGGCTCTGCTTCCGTTCGAGCGGATCAAAGAACTCGCTGCTGCTGCGCCCCCCGCCAAGGACGGGCTGGCCGCATTGCGCGCACCAGGTGTCGGCGTGATCGCCGAAGTGAAGCGGCGCAGCCCGTCTCGAGGCGCGCTCGCCACCATCGGCGATCCGGCTGAGCTCGCTGCGCAGTACCAGGCCGGCGGGGCCCGCATGATCAGCGTGCTGACCGAGCAGCGCCGTTTCGGCGGGTCGTTGCAGGATCTCGATGACGTCCGCGCGCGCGTGCAGGTGCCGGTGCTCCGCAAGGACTTCGTGCTCGGCTCGTACCAGGTGCATGAAGCGCGCGCACACGGCGCCGATGTCGTGTTGCTCATCGTCGCCGCGCTCGAGCAGAACGCGCTCATCGGGCTGCGCGAGCGCATCGAATCCCTCGGCATGACGGCGCTGGTCGAGGTGCACACCGAGGACGAGGCGTCGCGAGCGCTCGACGCCGGCGCGCGGGTGATCGGCGTCAACGCCCGCAATCTCAAGACGCTCGACGTCGATCGGTCCACCTTCGAGCGGATCGCACCCGGCCTGCCCAGCGAGATCGTCAAGATCGCCGAATCGGGCGTGCGCGGCCCGCTCGACCTGATCGAGTACGCCGCAGCCGGCGCCGATGCCGTCCTGGTCGGCGAGAACCTCGTCACGACTGCCGACCCGCGCCAGGCCGTGGCCGACCTGGTCACCGCGGGCGCCCACCCGGCCACCCCGCGACATTCGCGCTGAGGCGGATGACCAGCCAGCCGCCCGGCCGGGATCCGGACACCCAACCGATCAGACGGGTCGGCGACGGCGAGCGCAGGCGTGCCGCGGTCGCCCTCGGTGTGCTCGCCGTCGCCGCGCTGGCCCTGGTCGTGGTGATGATCTACGCGTTCGGGTCGTCGGAGAACAACGGCGCGGCCGGGCCGACGCTCACCGCCCCCACCGGTCCGGCGGTGACCGTGACCGGCGGCGGTTCGCAGTCGCCGCCGCCCACCTCGTCGGGTCAACCGCATCCCAAGCACACGAAGACGTCGACTTCAGCGTCGTCGTCCTCGTCGTCGTTCAGCGGTCCGGTCTCGTGCCCCACCGCGGCCCCGTGCTCGCTGCCCCAGGACGTCGGCAACGTGATCCAGGCGCTCAACGACTACCGCACGGCGCACGGTGCGAAGGCCGTGCCCGGTTCGGTGACCCAGGCAGCGCGTGACTGCGCCCTCGGCAACGGCGACACCAGCAGCTGCCCGTCCGGATACTTCTGGGAGCCGGTCGGGCGCAGCGGCACGCAGGTCATCGCGAAGATTGCCTCGGGAGGCAAGGGCACCAGCTTCCTGCTCGACCCGTCGCTGAAGTCAGTCGAGGTCGGCTGGGCCTACATCCCGAGCTCGCACGGCTACGAATGCGCGGTCGTCGCCGACCACTGAGTCACCGTTCGGCCGCTGCGCGCAGATCGCGCGTCAGCATGCCGGTGCGTTGCGTTGACGGCGCACTGCCCTGCGCCGACAGCGCGGAGTTGTCGATGAGCACGATGCCGAGGGTGTCGGTGTCGGCCCAGACGCCGACCGACGCGGCGTCGCCGCCCAGATCGACGGTGGCGCAGCGCAACGCCCCGCCCAGCGGACCGGCGTCGACTGCTTGCGGCCCGGTCGAAGCGCCCGCGCCGGTGAGCACCTGGTTGGCGATCGAACCGGACGGGCCCGCCCGCAGCCCGGCACCGATGGTCGGGCTCGCCTTCGCGGTGAATCCGATGAACAGCACGCTCGGCGCCGTGTCGCTGATGTCGGCGTAGACCGCGACCAGCGCGTCGGTGAGGTCATCGCTGCCGATGCCGGCGAAGGTCGCCGCCCCCGCGGTGAACATGCTCTGCACCTGGCTGCCCTGCAGCGTCGTCACCCGCGTGTAGTTGTCGAAGGCCTGCGGCAGGTGAAGCGTGTGCGGCTGATGCGACGCAGCCCCGGTCGCGAGGGCGATGCCGATGGTGGCCAGCGCGACGATCACGCAGGCAGAGACGACGACGGTCAGCCCGCGCCGGCGAGCGCTCGCGTCGCGCCGGGGCGGCTGCCAGGCGACGCCGGGCTGCGCAGCCGGTGCCGGGTAGCTCAGCGGCTGCGTATACGGACCGTTCGGGTACGACGTCGCGCCGAGCACTGCGGTCTCGTTGAGCGGCGCTACCCGCAGTTGCGGCGGCGCAAAGGCCGGCGGCGGAACGTAGCGAGGGTCGTCCACGCCTTCCACGGTAGGCCACCGGTATGCATGCCGACACCGATGCGGATCGACTTGTCTAGACTGGCCCGCATGCAGGCAGCGGGCTTCAGCGGGCGATGGCGGGCGTGACGTCTCGTCTCGTCAACCACCCGTCCCCAGCACCCGGAGCTCGCCGTGATCCACTCTGCACCTGTCCCTGACCCCACCGGCCATTTCGGTCCGTACGGCGGTCGATTCGTCCCCGAAGCGCTGGTCGGCGCGATCGACGAGCTGACCGCTGCCTTCCACGAGACCCAGGCCGATCCCGCGTTCCGCGACGAGCTGCAGGCGCTGCTGCGCGATTACACCGGACGCCCGTCGCCGCTCACCGACGTTCCGAAGTTCTCCGAACACGCCGGGGGAGCGCGGGTCATCCTCAAGCGTGAGGACCTCAACCACACCGGCTCGCACAAGATCAACAATGTGCTGGGGCAGGCGCTGCTCACCCGGCACATCGGCAAGAAACGGGTGATCGCCGAGACCGGTGCCGGTCAGCACGGCGTGGCCACCGCGACCGCCGCCGCACTGCTCGGCCTCGAATGCGTCGTCTACATGGGCGAGGAGGACACCCGGCGGCAGGCGCTCAATGTCGCCCGTATGCGGTTGCTCGGCGCCGAGGTCGATCCCGGTGACGACCGGCTCGCGCACGCTCAAGGACGCGATCAACGAGGCGATGCGCGACTGGGTGACCAACGTCGACACCACCAACTACGTCTTCGGCACGGTTGCCGGCCCGCATCCGTTCCCGCTGATGGTCCGCGAGTACCAGCGGGTGATCGGCGACGAGGCCCGCGAACAGGTGCTCGCGCGCTGCGGCCGGTTGCCCGACGTCGTTGCCGCGTGCGTGGGCGGCGGCTCCAACGCGATCGGGATCTTCACCGCGTTCGTCGGCGACCCGGGCGTCCGCCTCGTCGGTTTCGAAGCCGGCGGCGACGGGGTCGAGACCGGGCGGCACGCGGCGTCGATCACCGGCGGGGCGCCCGGCGTCCTGCATGGCGCGCGCTCGTACCTGCTGCAGGACGAGAACGGGCAGACGATCGAGTCGCACTCGATCTCGGCCGGGCTCGACTACCCCGGCGTCGGTCCCGAGCACTCGTACCTGCATGACATCGGACGGGCCGAGTACCGGCCGATAACCGACGACGAGGCGATGGCCGCGTTCGCGCTGCTGTCGCGGTCGGAGGGCATCATCCCGGCGATCGAGTCGGCACATGCACTCGCCGGCGCGATCGACCTGGGCCGCGAGCTCGGGCCGGAGGCGATCATCCTGGTCAACCTGTCCGGTCGCGGTGACAAGGATGTCGAGACCGCCACCCGCTACTTCGGCATGCAGCTCGAGGACGAACTGTCCGAACCCGCCGCCGAGACCACGCCGGAGTCGATCGCGTGAGCGGGTTGTCCGAGGTGCTGGCGAAGTGCAAGGCGGACGGTCGCGCCGCGCTGATCGGCTACCTGCCGGTCGGCTACCCGTCGATCGAGGTGTCGATCGAGGCGATGCGCGCGATGGTCGAAGGCGGGTGCGACGTCATCGAGGTCGGCGTGCCGTACAGCGATCCGGTGATGGACGGCCCGACGATCCAGGCGGCGGCCGAGCCGGCGGTGCGCGCCGGCGTGGGTCTGCGCGACGCGTTCGGCGCGGTGGCCGGCGTTGTCGATGCGGGCGCGCCGGCCGTGATCATGACGTACTGGAACCCCGTCGAGCGCTACGGCGTCTCGCGGTTCGCGACCTCGCTCGCCCAGGCCGGCGGATCGGGCGCCATCACCCCTGACTTGATCCCGGACGAGGCAGCGCCGTGGCTGGAGGCCAGCGACGTCGAGCACCTCGACCGGGTCTTCCTGGTCGCACCGTCATCGACCGACCAGCGGATCGTTTCCACCGCGGCGGCCTCGCGCGGATTCGTCTATGCCAGCGCCGTGATGGGCGTGACCGGCGCGCGCGCCTCGGTCGGCGACGCGGCCGCCACCCTGGTCGGCCGGGTGCGTGAGCTGGCGCCCGAGATCGCGGTCTGCGTCGGGCTCGGCGTGTCCACCGGCGATCAGGCCGCGCAGATAGCCGGCTTCGCCGACGGCGTGATCGTCGGCTCGGCCTTCGTCCGGCGCATGCTCGATGCCCCGGACGAGCGCGGCGTGGCGGCGGTGCGCGACCTCGCCGCCGAGCTGGCCGAGGGCGTCCGCCGTAAGTGAGCGAGGCTCGGGCGTGAGTGGGCTGCGCATCGCGGGGCGAAAATGCGTGCTGCGAGATTGGACCGAGCCCGACGTCGCCGCGTACCGCGAGTACCTGCGTCCCGAGCACGACTGGCACGACACGAACGGCCCGTACTTCGGCCGTCCCAACGAGGCCGAGGCCGATCGGGCCGCCGCCCGGGCGTCGGCCTGCCTGGGCGCCGACCTGCCCGTGCCGCGACAGCTGCTGGTGATCGCACCGAGCGACGACGAGAACCGGCTGGTCGGGATGCTCAACTGGTACTGGGAGTGCCGCGAGACCGATTGGCGGCGCATCGGCATCGGCCTGTACGACCCGGCGGTGCGGGGGCGGGGGATGGGCACCGAGGCGCTACGGCTCTGGACGACGTACCTGTTCGAGACGACCGACGCGCTGCGCCTGGATCTTGGCGACCTACTCGGGCAACGTCGCGATGAGCCGTTGCGCGGTGGCGGCCGGCTACGTCGAGGAGGCCCGGCTGCGCCATGCCCGGCGCTGGGCGGGCGGGGTGCACGACGCGCTGATCTTCGCCGCCTACCGCGACAGCTGGTCAGCCGTTGGCGATGGCCTGTAACTGGCTGTATGCGCCGTTGAACTGGTCCTGGTCACCGGGGAAGGTGCCGGAGTCGGCGTTCTGCCAGAACGTGTAGTAGCCCCAGTTGTAGGGCAGCGTGCCCGCGCTCGAGCTGTACCGCGCCACCCACAGCGGGCTCGTCGCGCTGAAATCACCAGCCGTGCCGACGCATTCCGACCACCAGGACGTCGCGGTGTAGATCACCGGGTAGACACCCTCGCGGGCGTGGTACTCGTTGCTGAACGCGCTGATCCACGAGGCCATCGCGCTGGCCGACAGTCCGTAGCAGTCGGCGCCGTACGGGTTCCACTCGATGTCGAGCGCGCCGGGCAGCGTCTGCCCGTCGCCGGACCAGCCGCCGCCGTTGTCGATGAAGTAGTCGGCCTGGGTGGCGCCGCCGGCCACGTCGGGCCGGGCGAAGTGGTACGCGCCGCGGATCATGCCCACGCCGTATGAGCCGTTGTACTGCTGGGCGAAGTACGGGTTGGTGTAGCCGGTGCCCTCGGTGGCCTTGATGTAGGCGAATCGGGCGCCGTTGGCGTAGGCGGTCGACCAGTCGACGTTGCCCTGGTAGCCGGACACGTCCATGCCGTAGACCACGTCGGCATGCGCGGCCTCGGCGGTGACGAGCCCACTGATGGCCAGGGCGATCGTGGCGAGCACGCGCGACGAGCGGGCGACGGAATCGGGAAGCGGCGAGCGTAGGTCATCTCGCCGACCTTGCTAGAAACGGACAAATAGGGCAATACCTACGGAACGATCAGCAGCTTCCCGGTCGTCGCGCGGCCCTCGAGATCGCGGTAGGCGTCGGCCGCCCGCTCCAGCTCGTACCGCCCGCCGATCGAGATCTGCAGGCTGCCGTCGGCGATCGCGCCGAGGATCTCGCCGGAGCGCCACAGCAGCTCCGTCGCGGGTCGGCGATGTAGTGCTTGAGGGTGGGCCGGGTCAGGAACAGCGAGCCGCCCGAGTTGAGCCGTTGCGGGTCGACCGGCGGCACCGGACCGCTCGCGGCGCCGAAGAGCGCCATCATCCCGCGCGGGCGCAGCGATGCCAGCGAGGCGTCGAAGGTCGCCTTGCCGACGCCGTCGTAGGCGACGTGCACCCCGCCGTCGGACGCCGCGCGAACGGCGTCGGCCAGATCGTCGACCTGGTCGTACCGGATCACCTCGTCGGCGCCGAGATCGCGGGCGATCTGCTCCTTCTCGGCGCGCGCCGACCGTGGCCACCACGTGCGCGCCCTTGGCCTTGACCAGCTGGACGAGCAGCTGACCCACGCCGCCGGCGGCGGCATGGATCAGCACCTCGTCGCCGGCGCGCACCGCATAGGTCGAGTTCACGAGGTAGTGCGCGGTCATGCCCTGCAGCATGGCCGCGGCGGCGACCTCGGCGTCGACACCGTCGGGCACCGGCACGACCTCATCGGCGGCCACCGCGACCGCTTCGGCCATCGCGCCGCTCGCGTCCGGCCGTGGCCACCACGTCACCGACCGCGAATTCGGTCGACGCCCTCGCCGACGGCGGTCACCCGCCCGGCCGCCTCGCCGCCGAGCACGAACGGCGTCGGGATCGGATAGACGCCCGAGCGCTGGTAGACGTCGATGAAGTTCACGCCGGCGGCGGCGACCTCGATCGAGCACCTCGCCGGGCCCGGCTCGGGTGTCGGTCGCGACTGCACCTGCAGCACGTCGCGGCCACCGTGCTCGGGAACGACAAGGGCACGAATCGACTTATCCACAGACGTATCAGTCATGCCTCGAAACTACGACGACTAGGTTTGACGCGTGCATCCGGTCGCCTTCCTGCCCAGCCCGTCGCAGAGCGTGTGGCATCTCGGCCCGCTCCCGGTCCGCGCGTACGCGCTGTGCATCGTGGCGGGCATCTTCCTCGCGCTGTGGCTCGCCGCGCGGCGGATGCGCGAGCGGGGCGGCACCAACGAGGACGTCTGGGACGTCGCGGGCTGGGCGATCGTCTTCGGCATCATCGGCGGGCGGCTCTACCACGTCGTGACCGACCCGGAGCTGTACTTCGACGGCAAGCCGGGCACCAGCCCGCTCGACGCGGTCAAGATCTGGGACGGCGGCCTCGGCATCTGGGGCGCGATCGCGCTCGGCACGCTCGGTGCCTGGATCGGCTGCCGGCGCAAGGGCATCTCGCTGATCGTGTTCGCCGACGCCGCCGCGCCCGGCGTGCTGCTTGCCCAGGCGCTCGGACGGTGGGGCAACTGGTTCAACAACGAGCTCTACGGCGGCCCGACCAGCATGCCGTGGGGGCTGCAGATCCACTGCCTGGACATCACCAAGGGCTACGCGGTCGCGGGCGGCACGGCGTCGGGCGGCGAGCAGTGCGCCAGCGGCGTGACGACGCTCGCCGCGCACTACCAGCCGACGTTCCTCTACGAGTCGCTGTGGGATCTCGCGATCGCCTTGCTGCTGCTCTATCTCGATCGCCGGTTCCGCCTCGGTCGCGGCAACGTCATGGCGCTCTACGTGATGGGCTACACGCTCGGCCGGGTCTGGATCGAGGCGCTGCGCTCCGACCACGCGAACCACATCCTCGGGCTGCGGCTCAACATCTGGACGAGCGTCATCGTGTTCGTCCTGGCCCTGGCCTGGTTCCTGCGGCACGGCGGCTTCCACGCCGAGCGCGAGACCACCCCGTACACCCGCGCACGCCGCCGAACCCGACCGCGACGAGGAGTCCGCCGATGTCGGATCCGACGACTGACATCCCCGATCTGCCCGACCCCGAGATCCATCACCAGCACCGCGATGTCTCGGGCGGATGGTTGCGCCCGACCGTCTTCGGAATGATGGACGGCCTGGTCTCCAACTTCGCCCTCATCGCCGGTGTGGCCGGCGCGCGCGCCACGACGACCACCGTGTCGCTGGCCGGGTTGGCCGGTCTCGTCGGCGGCGCGTTCTCGATGGCGACCGGCGAGTACGTCTCGGTGCAGAGCCAGAACGAATCGACCAGGGCCGAGGTCGAGGTGGAGCGGCACGAGCTGCGCCACAACGCCGCGGCCGAGCTCGAGGAGCTGACGCAGAGCTACGTCGCCCGCGGCGTCGAGCCCGCCACGGCCGCCGAGGTGGCCCGGCAGCTGTCGCGCGACCCGGACCAGGCGCTGCTCGTGCACACCCAGCAGGAGCTCGGCGTCGACCCGACCCAGCTACCCAGCCCGTGGACGGCCGCCGGATCGTCACTCGTCGTCGTTCAGCGTCGGTGCGCTGCTGCCCTTGCTGCCGTACCTGTTCGGGGCCACGTCGCTGTTGATCTCGGCGATCCTCGCCGTGCTGGCGCTCTTCGGCGCCGGCGCGCTGTCGGCGCGGTTCACCGCGCGCACCTGGACTTTTGCCGGCATCTCGTCAGCTGGTGCTGGGCGTGCTCGCCGCGCTGGTCACCTTCGGCGTCGGCGCGCTGTTCCACGTTTCGGTCGGCTAATGGGTTGCGGCGCCGCGGCGCCGCCCGGTTAGATGCCTGGAACATCGGCGACGCCGCCGAGGTGAATTATCCGAGTCGTCCAACCAAGCACCCCCGGCACTCGCTGACCGTCTGTGCATCATCGGAGGCCACCATGCGTCGCTGGGCTTTGTTCGTCATTCGCCGCCGCCGGTGGGTCATGGCGTTCTGGTTGCTGGTCATCGTCGTCGGGGGCGCGGCCGCCGGTACGGTCTCGAACCGGCTGACCATCGACTTCTCGATGCCCGGCCAGCCCGGAACCGAAGCAGCGAACAAGATCAAGCAGCAGTTCGGCAACGGCGGTGACACCAGCCCGTTCGTGGTCGTCGTGACAATGGCGGCCGGCCAGAAGATCACCGGCAACGAGGCAGCCGTTGCGAAGACCTTCGACGCGATCGGCAAATCGGTGCCTAATCTGCGGATCGTCGACGAGCAGAACACCGGCGACGGCAAGACCTTTCGCACCAGCGACGACCGCAGCGCGTATGCGCTGGCGTTCTACCGGTTCAACCCCTCGCCGGTCCAGAAGTCATTGACCGAGCCGATCCGTACCGCAGCCGAGGCGGCCAAGCCGCCCGGCGCCACCGTCGGGGTCACCGGCGAGGACACCCTGGCCGCCGGCAACAGCGACTCCGGCGGACCGGGCGTGCTCGGCGAGACGCTGCTCGGCGCCGGCGGCGCGCTGCTCGTCCTGATCTTCGTGTTCGGCTCGTTCCTGTCCCTGCTGCCGCTCGTGGTCGCAGCCGCGTCGATTCTCGGAACCTTCATCCTGCTGTTACCGATCACCTACCTCACCGATGTGTCCTTCATCGTCGAGTTCCTGGTCGCGCTCGTCGGGCTGGGTGTCGCGATCGACTACTCGCTGTTGCTGGTGACGCGATGGCGCGAGGAGCGAGATCACGGCCGTGAGAATCATGAAGCGGTCGTTGTCGCGATGCAGACTGCCGGGCACGCCGTGCTGTTCAGCGGCGTGACAGTGGCCATCGGCCTGCTCGCACTGATCGTGCTACCTGTCCCGTTCATGCGCAGCATGGGCTACGGCGGGGCACTGATCCCGCTGGCGAGCGTCGTCACGACGCTCAGCTTCACGCCCGCGATCCTTGCCGGCATCGGTCCGAAGGTCGACTGGCCCAAGCTGCGCCACGAAGATCGCGCCAGCCGGGCCTGGAGCCGATGGGCACGGCTGGTCGTCAAGAATCGCTGGATCGCGGCGCTGGCCGCGCTCGCCGCGCTGGGCGTGCTCGTCGGCGTGCTGTTCGGCATCAAGATCGGTCAAGCGTCGTCGGGTTCGCTGGCCAACAACGGTCCGGCCTACGACGCGCTGGCGACGTTGAAGAGCGGCGGGGTGTCGACCGGGATCCTGACCCCGGTCGAGGTGCTGGTGCGTACCGATGACGCCGCTGCGATAGCGACCAAGCTCGGGCAGGTCGACGGCGTGGCACACGCGCTCGTGCCATCGGGACCGGCAAGCAACCGCAACGGCGAGACGGTGCTCGTCGTGCTGCCCGACCACGAAACGGTGAACTCCAAGAGCGTCGAAGTGGTCAAGCGGATCAAGAGCGTGGCGGACGGGATACCCGGCGTGCTGGGCGTGACCGGCCTCGGCGCTGCGCAGATCGACTTCCTCAGCGCGGTCTACGGCAACTTCCCATTGATGCTCTCGATCATCGCCGTGCTGACCTACATCTTGCTGGTGCGCGCGTTCCGGTCACTGCTGCTGCCGTTGAAGGCCGTGCTGCTGAACCTCGTGTCGTTGGCGGCGACGCTCGGGTTGATGGTGCTGTTCTGGCAGGACGGACACGGGTCGTCGGCGGTCTTCGGCATCGAGGCAACCGGCGCGGTCACGTTCTGGATCCCATTGATGGTTTTCGCGTTCCTTTTCGGACTGAGCATGGATTACGAGGTGTTCATCCTTTCCCGGGTCCGTGAGGAGTACGACAAGGGCCGGCCAACTGATGGTGCCGTGGTCGAGGGCATCGGCCGCACCGGCCGGCTCGTCACCTGCGCCGCGCTGATCCTGTTCCTCGCCTTCTCAGCCCTCGCGTCCGGACCGGGCACCGATCTCAAGACGCTCGCCACCGGTCTCGGCATCGGCATCCTGCTCGACGCCACGATCGTCCGTTCGGTGCTCGTCCCGTCGCTTGTCTCGCTGTTCGGATCGTGGAACTGGTACCTGCCGGCGGGTGTCGCGCGGCTGTTGCGCGTCGAACCGTCGCATCGGCACACGCCGGCCGAGGAGCGTGTGGCCGCGCGCGCGGGTGTCGGCTGACCGCGGCCTTGCCAGACCGACCGGTCGGTCTGTATGGTCCGATGCCATGGCTGAGCTTCCTGGCGTCGATCTTGCCGCGCTCACGCGATGGCTTGACACCGAACGCCCCGGACTGCGACAGGGCGACCTTGCCGGTGAGGTGATCGCCGGCGGCAAGTCGAACCTGACCTATCGCATCACCGACGGCACGACCGCCTGGGCGCTGCGCCGGCCGCCGCTCGCGCACGTGCTGCCGACCGCGCACGACATGGCCCGCGAATTCCGCGTGATCAGCGCGCTCGTCCCGACCGACGTGCCGGTTCCCGACACCATCGCGCTGTGCACCGACCAGGATGTGCTGGGCGCGACCTTCTACCTGATGTCGTTCGTCGACGGCGTCGTGCTCGACCGTCCCGAAGCGATCGCCGCAGCTCACCCCGCAGACCGCTGCGCGCACGTGCGAGCAGCTCATAGACACGCTCGTGCTGCTGCATGCGGTTGATCCCGAAGGTGTCGGCCTCGGCGACTTCGGCCGCCCGGAGGGCTTTCTCGCTCGGCAGGTACGCCGCTGGAAGCAACAGTGGGATGCCAACGAGACCCAGGAGCGCGAGGTCGTCGCGCAACTGCTGGACCGGCTGACCGGAACGATGCCCGCGCAGTCGGCGCCCGGCGTCGTGCACGGCGACTACCGCCTCACCAACGTGATGTTCAAGCCGGATCTCGACGGCATCGGCGCCGTCGTCGACTGGGAGATGGCCACGCTCGGCGATCCGCTCACCGACCTCGGCCTGCTCGTCGTCTACCAAACGCTGTCCTCCGAGGACGACTTCGTGATGCCGCGGATGCACCCCGGCGACGGCTTCCTGACCGCCGACGAGATGGTGGCCCGCTACGGCGAGCAGTCCGGGCGCGACCTGGCCGATCTCGACTGGTACGTCGGCTTCGGCTACTTCAAGCTCGCGGTGATCGCCGAGGGCATCCACAACCGGTTCCTGCAGGGCAAGACGGTCGGTGCCGGCTTCGACCATTTCGGGGCGGCCGTTCCCGGGCTGCTCGACACCGCCCTGCTCTCGCTCGCCGCCCGATAGGAGATCACGCATGGACTTCCGGCACAGCGATCGCTCGCAAGGGTTGCAGGCACAGGTGAAGCAGTTCCTGGACGAGCACGTATACCCAGCCGAGCACGAGTTCGAGCAACAGGTCGTGGCGAATCGCGCGGCCGGCGACCCGTTCCGCACACCCGACGTGCTCGCCGGGTTGAAGGACGTCGCGCGCAAGCAAGGGCTGTGGAACCTCTTCCTGCCCGACGAGCGATACGGCGCCGGATTGTCGGTGCTCGACTACGCGCCGATCGCCGAGCTGTCCGGTACGGTCGGTCGCGATCGCTCCCGAAGCGATGAACTGTTCGGCACCCGACACCGGCAACATGGAGCTGCTGGCCATGTTCGCCACCGACGAGCAGGTCGAGCAGTGGCTCAGGCCGCTGCTCGAAGCTGAGATCCGCTCGTGTTTCTCGATGACCGAACCGGCTGTCGCGTCGTCGGACGCGACGAACATCGCTACCAAGATCACCCGCGACGGCGACGACTTCATCGTGGACGGCCGCAAGTGGTGGTCGACCGGCGCGCTGCGCCCCGAATGCACGGTCGCGATCGTGATGGGGGTCAGCGATCCCGACGCGTCACGCCATGCCCGGCACTCGATGATCCTCGTCCCGCTCGACACGCCGGGCGTGCACATCGAGCGGTCGACGACGGTCTACGGCTACGACGACGGACCGCACGGCGGGCACGGGGTCATCCACTACGACAACGTGCGGGTGCCGGCCTCGTACCTGCTCGGCCCGCAGGGCGGCGGATTCATGATGGCCCAGGCGCGGCTTGGCCCCGGCCGGATCCACCACTGCATGCGCGCCATCGGCATGGCCGAGCGGGCCCTCGAGCTCATGTGCGCGCGCGTCGTGAGCCGCACCGCGTTCGGCAAGACCCTCGCCGAGCAGGGCGTCGTGCGCGAGTGGATCGCCGAGTCGAGGCTCGCGATCGACCAGGCGCGGCTGCTCGTGCTCAACGCCGCCTGGCTCATCGACACCGTCGGCGTCAAGAATGCGCGCACCGAGATCGCCTCGATCAAGGTGGCCGCACCGCGCGCCGCGCTCTACGTGGTCGAGCGAGCAGTGCAGGCTTACGGCGCGGCGGGGGTTTCCGGCGATACACCGCTGGCCGAGATGTGGGCACAGTTGCGCACCTTGCGGCTGGCCGACGGTCCGGACGAAGTGCACCTGCGCTCCGTCGCCCGCGAGGCACTGCACGCGTTGACGTGACCTCCTCGCGCGATCGGGTTCTGGACGCCGCTGTGGTGTTGTTCGCCCAGCAGGGCTACGACGCGACGTCGGTGGCGCAGGTGATCGAACGGGCCGGGCTGACCAAGGGCGGCTTCTACCATCACTTCGCCAGCAAGGACGCCCTGCTCTACGAGGTCTACGGCGATCTGATCTCGCGCCAGCTGGAGCGGATGGACGAGATCCTCGCCCGCCGGCTGCCGCCGGCGGACACACTGCGCGCATTGATCCTCGATCTCGTCGAGTCGACGGCCGCTTCGGCGCAGCAGGCGTTGGTGTTCTGGCGCGAGCTGCACCGGCTCGGCGACGAGCACACCGCGGCCTATCGCCAGGAGCGCCGGCGCTACCACGACGAGGTGCGCAAGCTCATCCGTAACGCGCAGGCGTCCGGTGCGTTCGCGAAGGTGGCGTCGGCCGACACGATCACGTTCACCATCTTCGGCGTGATCAACGAACTGCCGCTGTGGTACCGGCCGTCCGGACGGAAGAAGCCGGCGCAGATCGCGACCGAGCTGAGCGACTTCGTCCTTGCTGCATTGGAGAAGAACTGATGGGTTGGGGTCTCACCATTCCGCAGATCGGGCTGCCGCTGCTCGATCACGAAGAGCTGATCAAGCAGTTGCCCGAGTGGGGCTACACCGACGCGTGGTCGGCCGAGACGAGTGGCACCGACGCGTTCGTCCCGCTTGCGCTGGCCGCGACGTGGGAACCGACGCTGCGCCTTGGCACTGCGATCGTCCCGGTGTACACGCGCGGACCGGCCCTGATCGCGATGTCGGCCGCCACGCTCGCGGCCACCGCACCGGGGCGGTTCGTGCTGGGCCTCGGTGCGTCCAGCCCGGTGATCGTCGGGAACTGGAACGGGCTCGAGTTCGACGAGCCGTATCGCAAGACTCGTGACGTGCTGCGCATCGTGAAGCAGGCGCTCGCCGGCGAACGCGTCGACGGCAAGTTCGACACCGTGACGATCAAGCGGTTCAAGCTCGAGCAGGCACCGGCGACACCACCACCGATCATGCTCGCAGCGCTTCGTCCACAGATGCTTCGGCTGGCCGGGCACGAGGCCGACGGCGCGATCCTGAACTGGCTTGCAGCGCACGACGTCGAGCAGTGCCTCGACGCGATCGGAACGCAGACCGAGACTGCCGCGCGGATCTTCGTGTGCCCGACCGATGACACCGAGCACGCGCGCAACCTGGGCCGCATGCTCATCTCGACGTACCTGACGGTGCCCGCCTATGCGGCCTTCCACGATTGGCTCGGGCGCGGCGCTGCGCTGCGTCCGATGCATGAAGCGTGGGCGGCCGGCGACCGGGCCGGTGCGGCGAAGGCAATCCCGGACGACGTGGTCGACGAACTCGTCCTGCACGGCACGCCCGAGTCGGTGCGTGACCAGGTGCAGGCCTACGCCGACGCCGGCGTGACCACTCCGGTGATCGCGCTGCTGCCGACGCCCGATCCCGACGTCGCCGGGATCATCCGCCGGCTCGGGAAGGTGTCCTGATGGAGCTTGCCGGCAAGGTCGCTGTCGTCACCGGCGCATCCGGCGGGATCGGCGGGGCCCTCGCGGCTCGGTTCGCTGCCGAGGGTGCGCAGGTCGTCGGTGTCGATCGCCTTTCCTCTCATGGGGTCCGGGTCTGCGACGTCACCGACGCGGCAGCGGTCGACGCGCTCGTGCAGAGCGTTATCGCCGAACACGGACGCATCGACCTGTTCTGTTCGAACGCGGGAATCACGACCGGGGTCGCGCTCGACGACCCGGACGACATGTGGCACATCGGCTACGAGATCAACGTGCTGGCGCACGTCTACGCGGCGCGTGCGGTCGTCCCGCACATGATCGAGAACGGCGGGGGATACCTGCTCAATACGGCGTCGGCCGCCGGGCTACTCACGTCACCTGGTGACGCCGTCTATGCGGTTACCAAGCACGGCGCGGTGGCGCTCGCGGAATGGCTGGCGATCACGTACGGCGCTCAAGGCATCCGGGTGAGCGTGCTGTGCCCGATGGGCGTGGCCACCCCGATGCTGATGGATCCGCTGGCCGCCGGCGACGCCGGAGCGCAAGCCGTCGCGGCGTCCGGCGAGATCGTCAGCCCCGAACACGTCGCCGACGTCGTGGTCGCCGGGCTCGCCGTCGAGACCTTCCTGATCCTGCCGCACCCCGAGGTCGGCAAGTTCTGGGCGCAGAAGGCCTCCGACCCGGACCGCTGGCTGGCCGGGATGCGCAGGCTCACCGAAACCGCGTGAGCGAGCGCACCGAGCGAACGGCGTTCGCGTCGCGCGACGAGCCGGAGATCGCGGCGGCCCTTGCCCACTTCGACGCGCGCGATGCGCCGGAGCGCTCGATCTACCTGTGGTCACCGGTCTTTCCAGCCACCGTCGGCGGGCAGCCGGTAGCGATCAAGCGGGCGCGACAATCCGCGCCGGACGCGATCGCGGCGTGGGCGCGCGACCTCGTGGCCGACGGGCTGCAGTGCGTCGTGCCGGCTTCGGTCGGCGTCGAGAATCCGGTGCGGTTGGCCTCGGGATCGGCGTGGGTGGCCTATCCATGGATCGACGGCCGGCACTACCGTCCCGATCACGACGACATCGTCGCCGCGGGCGACTTCCTGGGGCGGATCCATGCGCGCGCGTTGCGTGGCGGCGGCCCGCCGCTGTTCAAGTGGCCCGAGTACCGACCGGGTGAGGTGGCCGGCGATCTCTCGTCCTACCTCGCGACAGCCGAGCAGCACCTGCCGCAGCCCGGTCGGGCCACGGCACGGTTGCGCGACCTCGGCGCCCGGTTCGAGGCGGACCTGCTGCCGGCCATACGCGACGCAGACCTGCCCGTCGCCGACACCACCTCGGACTGGAAGGCCACCAACCTCATCTACACCTCGACCGGACCCGTGCTGATCGATCCGGACAACGCCGAGCGTGGCCCGCGGCTGCTCGATCTGGCCCTGGCGGCGCTGCTGTTCCACACCGACACCGCCACGTACCGGGCCTTCGGCGCGGACGAGTGGGCGTGGTTCCGCGACGCCTATCTCGATCATGTCGAGCTCACCGGCACCGAGCGGGCACTGTGGGCTGCGGCACTTGACTACCAGGCATGGGAGGAGGTCGGCTGGGCAATCGGCGACGATGACTGGGCCGACCCGTCCCGGCCGGACTTCTTCGCCGACGTGCTCCAGGTCGACGCTCGCCGTTTTCCGCTCTGACATAGTTCGACAAGCCGATCGAAGGGGTTATGACATGCCAGGAGTGCACGACCGCGTCGCGCTGGTCACCGGAGCCGCGCAGGGGATCGGCGCAGCGGTGGCCAAGCGGCTCGCCGCGGACGGCGCGAAGGTCGGTGTGCTCGACCTGCAGCAGGAGGCCGCGCAACAGGTGGCCGACGAGATCACCGCGGCGGGCGGCACCGCGCTCGGCCTGGGTGCCGACGTGTCCAAGCGCGACCAGGTGCAGGCGGCCGTCGATCGGCTGGTCGGCGAATACGGCGGGCTGCACATCCTGATCAACAACGCCGGCGTGCTGCGCGACAACCTGCTGTTCAAGATGACCGACGACGACTGGACGCTGGTCATGGAGGTGCATCTGCGCGGTGCGTTCCTGTGCAGCCAGATCGCGCAGAAGCACATGGTGGAGGCGAAGTACGGCCGGATCGTGTGCATGTCCTCGACGTCTGCGCTCGGCAACCGCGGGCAGGCGAACTACTCGACGGCCAAGGCGGGCCTGCAGGGGCTGACCAAGACGCTCGCCATCGAGCTCGGCCCGTTCGGCGTGACCGCCAACGCGATCGCGCCCGGCTTCATCGAGACGGCGATGACGAAGGCGACCGCGGAGCGGATCGGCACGACGATCGAGCAGATGCGCGAGGCAACCGCGTCGATGATCCCGGTGCGGCGCGGCGGCGTGCCCGACGACATCGCGAACACGGTCGCGTTCCTCACCGGCGAGGAAGCCGGCTACGTCACCGGCCAGGTCATCTACGTCGACGGCGGCCGCGGCCTGCTCTGACGGCGGTTTGCACCTGCCGCGGTCGCTATATGGCCGCAAATCGGCGGTATAGCGGCCGCGGCGGGTGCAAACCGAGCTGCCGACTACCCTGGGACGGGACGTTCCGTCTCCGGTGAGGACCACCCCTTGTTCGACACGCTCTCCGATCGCCTCTCGACGGTCTTCAGCAACCTGCGCGGCAAAGGTCGGCTCTCCGATGCCGACATCGACGCCACCGCCCGCGAGATCCGCATCGCGCTGCTCGAGGCAGACGTCGCGCTGCCGGTCGTGCGCGAGTTCATCGCCGCGATCAAGGAGCGGGCGCGCGGCGAAGAGGTCTCGAAGGCGCTCAACCCGGCGCAGCAGGTCATCAAGATCGTCAACGAGGAGCTGGTCCGGATCCTCGGCGGCGAGACCCGTCGCCTCCAGTTCGCCAAGCAGCCGCCGACGGTGATCATGCTGGCCGGCCTGCAGGGCTCCGGCAAGACGACGCTGGCCGGCAAGCTCGCGCACTGGCTGCGCGAGCAGGGCCACGCTCCGATGCTCGTCGCCTGCGACCTGCAGCGGCCGAACGCGGTCAACCAGTTGCAGGTGGTCGGCGAGCGGGCCGGCGTCGCGGTGTACGCGCCCGAGCCGGGCAACGGTGTCGGCGATCCGGTCAAGGTCGCCCGCGACTCGGTCGACGTCGCGCGCCGGGCGCAGCACGACATGCTCATCGTCGACACGGCCGGCCGGCTCGGCATCGACGTCGAGATGATGCAGCAAGCCGCGGACATCCGCGCTGCAGTCGACCCGCAGGAAGTGCTGTTCGTCGTCGACGCGATGGTCGGCCAGGACGCTGTGAACACCGCGCAGGCCTTCCGCGACGGCGTCGGCTTCACCGGAGTCGTGCTCACCAAGCTCGACGGCGATGCCCGCGGCGGCGCGGCGCTGTCGGTGCGCGAAGTGACCGGCCAGCCGATCATGTTCGCGTCCAACGGCGAGAAGCTCGAGGATTTCGACGTCTTCCACCCCGACCGGATGGCCTCGCGAATCCTCGGCATGGGCGACATGCTCACCCTGATCGAGCACGCGCAGAAGAACTTCGACGAGGCCGAGGCCGAGAAGATGGCCGCGAAACTCGCGGCCGGCAACCAGTTCACCCTCGAGGACTTCCTCGAGCAGCTGATGGCGATCCGCAAGATGGGGCCGATCGGCAACCTGCTCGGCATGCTGCCCGGCATGGGTCAGGTCAAGGAGCAGCTCGCGCAGGTCGACGACAAGGATCTCGACCGGACGGCCGCGATCATCCGCTCGATGACGCCCGCCGAGCGGGAGAACCCGAAGATGATCAACGGGTCGCGGCGGCTGCGCATCGCCAACGGTTCCGGGGTCAAGGTCAACGACGTCAACCAGCTCGTCGACCGGTTCTTCGAGGCCCGCAAGATGATGGCGCAGATGGGCGGCATGATGCCCGGGATGCGCAAGAGGTCGGCGACCAAGTCGTCCAAGAACCAGCGCAAGGGCAAGAAGGGCAAGAAGGGTGGCCGCGGGCCGACTCAGGCCAGGACGCCGGCTGGTTTCCCGGGCTTGCCGCCAGGTGGCTTCCCAGGGATGCCGTCGCAGCTGCCGCCAGGCATGGACATGAAGGACCTGCCCGATCTCACGAAGCTGAACCTGCCCAAGGAGTAGGGCGTCCGCGATCTTGTGCAAACGCGCCGCACCCGCGCCGCGAGTCTGCACAAGATCAACTGGTCAGAGCCACAACGCGCGCCGCAGCTGGTTCGCGATGAAGTCCGCCCGGGTGCGCACGATCACGCTCGGGTAGCGCAGCACCAGCGCATCGGCGAGCGCTAGCTCGTTCTGGCGCAGCTGGTCGTCCCACCACTGTTTGACGATCAGATGCAGCGCCCCGTCGACCTCGGCGACCACGAGTCGTCCGTCACTGCGTCGCCAGCTCGCATCGAGATAGCGGCGGCGGCCGGACGGCTCCCGCCGGACCACCTGGCGTTGCGGCTCGGGCAGCCCGTGGCGGCGGCACAACCGGACGAAGTCGATTTCGCTCAACGCTTGTGATCCGCCGGCGATGTCGGCGACCGCCAGGACCAGCTGCGCTCGATGTTTCACCCGTGGTGCGAGTCGCAGCGCTTCGTCGAGTTGTTCCGGCGAGACCCGTTCCTGCTGGACCGCAGCGGCCAGCAATCCGCAAGCCGGGCGGGGTGATCGGAATGTGGCCGCGGCACGCAGCAGCGCATCGGGGAGCGCTTCGATGGATTGCGCGGGTTCTCGCCGGACGCGCCCAGCGCCGTGCAGGTGCAGCTGAAACGGGACCGGCGAGCCCGCGCGTGGACGGGTGCCCGCCCGAGCGAGCAGGTGTGCCTCGCTGCGCTTCCATCCGCGCAGCCCGACCAGCTCCGCCGCGGTGAACGCGGTGAAGATCGCTCGAGGGCCGGCGTGGATCTGGGCGACCCGCAACTCCTGGGCGCGGCTCAACGGCCCGTTGTGCAGCACGATCGCCAAGCCCGCGCGCCGCCATCTGCCCGCCGCCAGCTCGGCGACGAGCTGTGCGCGTCGAACGCCGCCCGCGTTCAGCGAGCGCGCTGTGGTGACCAGGTCAGGATGGGTCCGGGCGAGCATGCGATCAGGGTGTCGTCGCGCGTGGTGTGGCCGCCTCGTGTTCGGGTGAGCTGGGGATGCCGCGCGCCGCTGTGGACAGTCATCGGCGTCCGGCGCGATCTTGTGCAGACGCGCGGTCTGCGCTCGGCGCGTCTGCACAAGATCGACTCGGAGTTGGTTGACTCTGCCGCACTAAAGCGCTTTAGTGAGGTATGCCCGAATCGTCCCGGCGAGTCACCATCGCCGATGTCGCCGCGCGTGCCGGCGTCTCGGCGGGCGCCGTGTCGTTCGCGCTCAACAACCGGCCGGGCGTGGCGCCGGCCACCCGCCGCCGCATTCTCGACGTGGCCACCGATCTGGGCTGGCAGCCCAGCCTGCGGGCCCGTTCCCTGTCCCGCTCGACCTCGTTCACGCTCGGCCTGGTGATCGCGCGCCCGGCCACGTCGGTCGGCGCGGATCCGTTCTTCCCGGCATTCGTCGCCGGCATGAACACGATGCTCGTTCCCCGCGACCGATCGCTGCTGTTCATCGTCGTCCCCGACACCGACGCCGAGGTCGCGACCTACAAGAGGCTGGCCGCCGAGCAGCGAGTCGACGGGGTGATCCTCACCGACCTGCTGGCCGAGGACCCGCGCCCACGGCTGGTCGCCGAACTCGGCCTGCCTGCGGTGACCCTCGGCCGTCCCGACGACGCCGGTGCCCATCCGCGGGTCGGCTCGGTGTCGGTCGACGACGTAGCCGGCATGCGCGAGGTCATGCGCGGGTTGATCGCAGATGGTCACCGCCGAATCGCGCACGTCACCGGGCCCGAGCGGTACCTGCACGTGCGGCACCGCCGTGACGCGTGGGCGGGCGCCCTGCGCGAAGCCGGCCTGCCGAGCGCGCGCTGCGTACACACCGACTTCAGCGCCGGCCAGGGTGCCGGCGCGACCCGGCGGTTGCTGAGCTCCGCTCGCAACCAGCCGACGGCAATCGTCTACACCAACGACGTCATGGCCATCGCCGGCCTGGCCGAGTTGCAACGCAAGGGCAAGAAGGTTCCGGACGACGTTTCGATCACCGGCTTCGACGACATCGAGTTGGCCCACCACGTGCAGCCGCCGCTGACGACCGTCCGTACCGACGTCGCCGGGTGGGGCGAGCGAGCGGCCACTGCGCTGTTGCGTGCCGTCGCCGGTGAGCCACCCCAGCACATCGAACTGCCACCCGCGCGGGTCGTAGCACGCGCATCGGTGGCACCGCCGCCGGACATCTCGAAGGGATCTCATCGATGAGACGCGCTCTCGCCCTCGCGATCACCGCCGTTGCCGTCACCGGGCTGACGGCGTGCAGCCTGGTGAAACCGGTCGACGCGACCAAGGCGCGCACCTCGCGCGGACCGATCGAGATCTGGTACTCGAACAACCCGCAAGAGGTGCTGTGGGGCAAGCAGGCCGTGAAGGCCTGGAACGCGGGCCACCCGAACGAGCAGGTCACCGGTCAAGAGATCCCGACCGGCAAGACCTCCGAAGCAGTGATCCAGGCGAGCATCATCGCCGGCACCGAACCGTGCCTGATCTACAACACCTCGCCCGCGTCGGTTCCGTCGTTCCAGCAGATCGGCGGTCTCGTCTCGCTCAACCAGTTCCCGGACGCAGCGCAATACATCCAGCAACGCAGCGGCGGGCAGGCCGACCAGTACAAGAGCCCCGATGGCAACTACTACCAGCTGCCGTGGAAAGCCAACCCAGTGATGATCTTCTACAACAAGAAGCTGTTCGCGAAGGCCGGGCTCGACCCCAACCATCCGAACCTTTCGAGCTACGCGGGCTTCCTGGCCAGCGCGAAGAAGCTGGTGTCCTCGCACGCCGCGAAGTACGCGATCTACCCGGCGCCAAGCAGTGAATTCTTCCAGTCCTGGTACGACTTCTACTCGATGTACACCGCCGAGAGCGGCGGCCAGCAACTCCTCCACAACAACCAAGCCACCTTCAACGATGCCGCCGGTCGTGACGTCGCGAACTTCTGGCACGAGCTGTATGCCGACAACCTCGCAGGCAAAGAGGTCTACGACGGCGACGCGTTCGCTGACGGCGTTGCGGCAATGTCGATCGTCGGGCCGTGGGCGATCAGCGTGTACAAGGGTCACGTCGATTGGGGCGTCGTTCCGCTGCCCACGAAGGACGGCACCCCGAGCCCGCACACGTTCAGCGACGCGAAGAACGTGGCGATGTACGCCTCGTGCACGCACCGCCAGACCGCATGGGACTTCCTGAAGTTCTCGACCAGCAAGGCAGAGGACGGCAAGTTCCTCGACATCACCGGACAGATACCGATGCGCACGAACATCTTGTCGACCTATTCCGGCTTCTTCGCCAAGAACCCCGAGTACAAGACCTTCGCCAAGCTCAACGCCGGTGTGGTCGAAGTGCCGAACGTCCCCAACTCGGTGCAGATCTGGCAGACGTTCCGCGATGCCTGGTCCAAGAGCGTGATCTTCGGTGACGGCAACGTCGATCAGACGCTCGCCGGTGCCGCCCACAACATCGACGAACTCGTCGTGAAGAAGTGAGGGCAACGACGTGACTACGCCAACCGCACCCAAGCGCCGGCTTCGCGGCGCGCATTCTCGGACGACAGCCGATCGGCATGCTGTTCACGCTGCCCTACGCGCTGTTCGTCGTAGCGATCTTCGCCTACCCGCTCGGGTTGGCGATCTACATGTCGTTCCACCGCTACTTCTTCACCGCACCCGGGGTGGGCGTGCCGCGCCCGTTCGTGGGGTTGGACAACTACCGCGCTGCGTTCGGCGACTCGCAGGTGCGGCGCGCGTTCTTGAACATCCTGATCTTCCTCGTCATCAACGTGCCGTTGACCGTCGTGCTGGCGCTCGCTCTCGCCGCCGCGTTGAACGCGAAATTCAGGGGACGGACGTTCTTCCGCACTGCCTTCTACCTGCCCTATGTCACGGCGAGCGTCGCGGTAGTGGGCGTGTGGCTGTTCCTGTTCAGCAGCGACGGGCTGGTGAACAAGGCGCTCGGCCCGCTCGCGCCGGTGCCGTCGTGGCTGATCAACAGCCATTGGGCGATGCCTACCATCGCTGGTTTTGTCACGTGGAAACAACTCGGCTTCTTCGTGCTGCTCTATCTGGCTGCGTTGCAGAACGTCCCACGCGAGCTGTACGAATCGGCGTCGGTCGACGGCGCATCGCCCTGGCGGCAGTTCCGCGCAGTGACCGTTCCCGGCGTCCGGTCGGTGACATCGCTGGTGACCCTTCTGGCGATCATCACCGGCGCGAACCTGTTCACCGAGCCGTACTTGCTCACCGGCGGTGGTGGACCGAACGGCTCGTCGGCCTCACCGGTGCTGATCATGTACCAGCTCGGCATCGAGCAGAACCGCCCCGACGCGGCCGCGGCCATCGGCGTCATCCTCGTGATCGGCGTGCTGATCATCGCCGGCATCCAACGACTTCTCGAGCGCGGTTAGGAAGCGACGAATCATGACAGCCGTCCTGGACGAAGAAGCCACCGCCGAGGAACCGCGTGCCGAGGAGCACGAAGCGCCATCGCATCGCGCTGCGTGGTGGCGCTACGCGATGCTCGCCATCGGCGCGATCATCTTCCTGTTCCCCTTCTACTACATGATCGTCGGATCGTTCGCGACGACGCAGCGACGGCTCGCTGAAGGGTCTGATCCCCGGCGCGCTGGGCTGACGTTGCACAACTACACCGCATCAATGACGCGATCGACCTGCCCCGCTCGCTGCTGAACTCGGCGATCTTCACTGCTGGGGTGCTGCGTCTGCACGCTGTTCTTCGGCACCATCGCCGGATACGCACTCGCTCGGCTGCACTTCCGCGGGCGCGGCCTGGTGTTCGTCTCCATGCTGCTGCTGCAGATGGTGCCGTTCCAGTTGCTCATCGTCCCGATCTATGTGCTCGTCGCGCGCAACTACGGACTTTCCGACAGCTTCGTCGGCATGATCGCGCCGTTCGCGATCAACTCCACTGCGGTGTTCGTGTTCCGCCAGTACTTCCTGCAACTGCCACCGGAACTGTTCGAGGCGGCGCGCATCGACGGCGCGAGCGAGTGGCGGGTGCTCTGGAGCGTTGCGGTGCCGCTCGTGAGGCCGGCGCTGCTCACCGGTGCGCTGCTGACGTTCATCGGTCCGTGGAACGAGTTCCTGTGGCCGTTCCTGATCACGAAGAAGCAGACGCTGCAGCCGCTGGCGGTGTCGCTGTCGAACTACATCACCACGGCCGCCGCGACTGCGACCAACCCGTTCGGCGCGATCCTCGCCGGAGCCGTGCGTGCTGTCGGCGCCGGCGATCGTGCTGTTCGTCGTGTTCCAACGCAAGTTCGTGTCCAGCGACCTCGGCTCCGGCGTGAAGGGCTGATCGTGACCGTCCGCTACCACCGTCCCGGCGTCGATGACCCGGCTCGGCGTGCGTGATGACGCCGAGCGACGACGACCCGTACGAGGCCGAAGGCGTGCTCAATCCGGCCAGCGGACGCGACGCCGACGGCCGGTTATGGCTGCTGCCCCGCCTCGTCGAGCGCGGCAACGTCTCGCGCGTCGGCCTGGCCGAGGTCATTGTCGAGGACGGCCGTCCCGGTCGGCGTGCGGCGCGAGGGCGTCGTGCTCGCCCCGGACGCCGGCTGGGAGCGCGCGATCGACCATGGCGGCGTCGAAGACCCGCGCACGACGTGGATCCCGACGCTCGGCGTGCACGTGATGACCTACGTCGCGTACGGCCCGTTGGGACCGAAGCCGGCACTGGCGACCTCGACCGATCTGCGCACGTGGACGCGGCACGGACCGATCCACTTCGACTACCAGCCCGATCTCGACACCGACCTGAACCTGTTTCCCGAACAAGGACTGCGTCTTCTTCCCGGAGCCGGTGACCGCGCCGGACGGACGGCGGCCTACGCGATGCTGCACCGGCCGATGTGGGATCTGTCGCTGGGTGCGCCCCGGCGAGGGCACGTACCTGCCGCGCGGCATCAGCGACGACCGTCCCGGAATCTGGATCAGCTACATCCCTGTCGACGACGTCGGTGCCAACCCCGGTGCGCTCACTCATCAACAACAACACTGTTGTCTGGCGATGCCGGAATACGAGTTCGAGGCGCTCAAGATCGGCGCCGGGCCGCCGCCGCTGCGCACCGAGCACGGCTGGCTGGTCATCCATCACGGCGTGACGGGCGAGCTCGAACAGGGCTTCGACCAGCAGCAGCGGGTTCGCTACTGCGCCGGTGCGCTGTTGCTCGACCTGGACGACCCGAGGCGCGTGCTCGCACGTACCGCGCAACCATTGCTCGAGCCGGAGACGGCCGAGGAGACCGGCGGCATCGTTCCGAACGTCGTCTTCCCGACGGCGATCGAGCAGATCGAGGGCGCGCACTACGTCTTCTACGGCATGGCCGACTCGGCGATCGGTGTTGCCCGGTTGGAGCTGCTGTGAAGGCGTGCTGCCGTGCGGCGGCGTTGTGCGCGGGGCATCGTCGTCGCCGGCGCATTCAGGCGAGCGCCCAGCCACGACGCGCCGCTGACCAACCTCGCCCACCTGGACTTCCTCACCACCACTGTCGCCCCGCCCGCGCAGCCGCGGCACACGACCTACCGCCTCGGCGAGCAGCCCGTCCGTCGGCACGCTGTGGGTGTACGCCAACCACAACGCCGACGGCAGCTACACCCGCGTCGGCGGCGGCGACTACGACAGCACGAGCAACACCTACTCGCAAGGCGCCTACGACGCCGATGACATCGCGCGCGCCGCGGTCGTCTACGTGCGGCACTGGCGCGAGTTCGGCGACGCGCACAGTCGCGCCGAGGCCGAGGCGTTGCTGCGCGGCCTGACCTATCTGCAGACCGACTCCGGACCGAACCGCGGCAACGTCGTGCTGTGGATGCAACCGGACGGCACGCTGAACCCGAGCGCGCTGCCCAAGGAAGAACCCGACCCGTCCGATTCGGCGAACTCGTACTGGCTGGCTCGCACGATCTGGGCGCTGGGGGAGGGCTACCGCGCGTTCGCCGGTGCGGATCCCGGCTTCGCCGGCTTCCTGCGCGAGCGGATGGATCTCGCGCTGGGCGCACTGCGCCGTGATTCGCTGTCGCGATTACGGCGACTACCTGCACGCCGACGGGGCGCGCACGCCGGCGTGGTTGATCGTCAATGGCGCCGACGCGAGCGGCGAGGCCGTGCTCGGCCTGGCCGCCTTCGTGCAAGCAGGCGGGCACGAGGCACGCGGTCCGCTGCGCAAACTCGCGACCGGCATCGCCGATCTCGGCTCGGCCGCGGGCACGCCGCTGGCCGTACGGCGCGATCCTGCCGTCAGCGACGTCGCGCTCGATGTGGCACGCGTGGGCGTCGCTGGCGCCGGCCGGGCTCGCTACGGCGGCGGCCGTCCTGCAGGACCGGCGGCTGGCCCGGCCGGCCGAGATCGACGCCGGCCGGTTCAGCCCGTACCTGCTGACCTCGTACGGGGCCATCAACGGGCTCGCTCCGGCGCCGTAGATCGCTCCGAGATCGCCTACGGCGTCGACTCACGGGTGCAATCGGAACTGGCAGCAGCCCGCGTCTCTGGTTCGCGTGGCCTGCGCCGGCTCGCGGGAGTGTTCGCCGGCTGGTACTTCGGGCAGAACCCCTCCGGCGAACCGATGTACGACCCGGCCACCGGCGTGACCTTCGACGGAGTCTCCGCCGATGGCGTGATCAACCAGAACTCCGGCGCCGAGTCGACGATTCACGGCCTGCTGTCGATGCTTGCCCTCGACGCTCACCCCGCCGTGGCGCGCATCGCGCAGGCCAGCTCGACGATCGTGCATCGTCGCGGCACCCGCCTGGTGGAAGGTGAGGCGGCAACGGTCGGCGGCGCGGCCTCGACCGTGACCGCCGACCCGCCCGGCACCGCCGAATCGGCGTGGAGCGGCGGCAAGTACCTGCACGTCACCGGCGCCGCGACCGCAAGCTGGACGGTGCATCCGGCCGACCGGCCACGGCTGCTCGAAGCAGTGCTCAACCGCGTCCCCGGCTCGGCCGCCCACGCGCGCTTCGCCGGCATCGGCAAGGTCGACTTCGGCGGGGGCGCGCCGCAAGGCGCCTCTGCGGTACCCGGACGGCTGGTGCCGGTCGTCGTCGGCACGCTGCCCGCCGGCGCCACCACCATCGACGCGACCTTCAGCGGCGGCAAGGGCAGCCTCGATGCGCTGCTGCTCACTCCCGCGGCGACCGTGCTGCGCACCAAGCACGTCGTGGTGCGCGACCACCGTGGCACCGGCTTCAGCGTCCGGATCACCTGACGTCCGCTTCGGGCGATGGTTGCGTGCGGGATCAGAGCGGGGTGTTCGCGGTGCGGTCCCAGCCCTTGGTGACGAACTTGTGCGCCTCGCCGTACTGATCGAGCGTGGCGTAGCCGACCCAGATCTGGGCGTAGTCGAAGCCGGCGTCCTCGGCGACCACGTCGGTACCGTTCGAGCCGCGCCATTCGAGGCTGTCGACGAACACCGTGCCGAGCCCGACCGCCTCATGCAGCTCGTTGGGCCAGTCGTCACCCGGGAAGTTGTTCAGCAGCACGAGATCGACGTACTTGAGCGAGGTGCCGGCGCACAGGTCCGCGAACATCGTGGTCGAGGCGCGGTCGGTGCTGCGGGACACCGACAGCGGGGCGAAGTGTGCCTTGCCCGTCGAGATGGTCGTGCTGCTGATGCGCAGGGCCGCGACCGTGCCGCACGACCAGCTGGTGATCGGGAAGAACGGCGCCTTTGCGCTGCTCAGCGGGGGACGGCCCGGGAACGGCACGGTGTCGAAGCGCACCGGATCAGGCTGCGGAGCCTCGCTGTTGAGTAGCTTGCCTGCAGCTGTCGTGATCAGCAGGTACGGGGTGACGGACACGATCAGTTGATGGGAGTGTTGGTGGTGCGGTCCCAACCCTTGACCGCCCAGAGTCCGAAACCGCCGGTCGGGTTCTGCGCGCGGTACGCCAGTGAGAGCTGCGCATAGGCGAAGGCAACCGACTCTTCGGGCGACTCCTGCGAGCCACTCCACTGCAGGCTGGTCAGGATCGGCTTGCCCAGGCCGAACGCGGCGAAAACGGTCTCCTGCGACTGGCCGCCGGTGCTCTTGGTCAGCAGCAGGTCGGCATACTTCAGCGACTTACCGGCACAGAGGTCGGCGAAGAACGTCGTGGTCGCGACATCGAAGAAGCGCATCAGCGCCAGGTCAGAGAAGTCGGGCTTGCCCGCTCCGGTTCCCTTCGAGCCGATCGTCACCTGGGTGCTCACGCCCGTGCTGTAGCTCTGGATCTCGAACAGCGGATTCTTCGCCGATGTCAGCGACGGGCGTCCATGAAAGGGATACGGCGAGGCGAAGCTGGAGTTGACGGTTTGAATGTTCTCGCTCTTGAGGAAGCTGCCGTCATTCAGCGTGACGACGAGGTAGGCGTTGACAGCCATGTAGGGATCTCCGGATCTCGATCAGCGCAGGAGGAAGGTGTATTCGGCGCTGCCACCGCCGCTGTGGTCGGCGTGCTGCCGCGACTGGTAGGTGCCCTGTGCGCCGGCATAGCGCCCGGAACCGCCGGTGATGGTGAAGCTCCCGGCACCGTCGTGGGTCACGGTGCCGTGCCCGGTCAGCGTGCCGTCGGCCAACTGGAACAAGTGGGTTTCGAGGGTCGCGAGCGATTCCGGCGAACCGGCGGCGTTGAGCACCGTGCCGGTCTTGAACACCGAGCCGATACTTGCTCCGTTCGCGATTCGATGGACGAGCCCGCGGATCGCGACCGAGTCGCCGACTGCCGGCCGGCCCCGCGAGCCGAGGATGCGCAATTCGGACCCGTGCAAGGTGAACGCCCCGCGGGGCGAGGCTGCCTGCGCCGATTCCGCTCCCGCGCCGAGTACGCCGGCGGCACCGGCCGCGCCACCGGCCGAGAGCAGCGCGCGACGGGACAACATAGCCATAGGACCCCTCCAGAACGACACCGCGATGATCCGCGGCCGCGCCCCAAGCTAGATCGTTAAGCCGATCTCGGCAAGCGCCCGGAGGCTATTCCGACGCCGGATTGCGCAGCGACTCGGCGACGTTGGACGGCACGACCTCCAGGCGCGCGAAGCTGCGGCTGAACCGTCCGGTGCCTGCGGTCAGCGAGCGCAAGGTGATCGCGTACCGCACCAGCTCGGCGTCAGGTACTTCGGCGCGGATGATCGTGCGCTCCATGCCCACCGGCGCGGTCTCGTCCGGAATGGTTCCGGTCACCCGGCCGCGACGGCCGGACAGATCCGAGAGCACGGCGCCGACGTGTGCGTCGGGCACGGTGATCTCGACCGCGGCAACCGGCTCGAGCAGGGCTGGTTTCGCTGCTGGCGCGGCGTCCTTCACCGCGAGCGCGCCGGCGTGCTGGAAGGCGGCGTCGGACGAGTCCACGCTGTGTGCCTTGCCGTCTACGAGGGTGACGAGGACGTCGACCACCGGCACATGCTGCGAGTCGAGGCCCTGCTCGAGTTGGGCCCGCACGCCCTTCTCGACAGAGGAGATGAACTGCGACGGGACGGAACCGCCGACCACCTTTTCGGCGAACTCGATGCCCGCCCCGCGCGGCAGCGGCGAGACGATCACGTCGCAGACGGCGTACTGCCCGTGACCGCCGGACTGCTTGACCAGCCGGCCGTGGCCACGGGCCTCGGCGGTGAACGTCTCGCGCAGCGCGATCCGCAGCGGCACGGTGTCGACGTGCGCGCCGGTGGCGCGCAACCGTTCCAGCACGACGTCGGCGTGGGCCTCGCCGAGACACCACAGCACGAGCTGTCCGGTGTCCTGGTGCCGTTCCACGCGCACGGTCGGATCGCCTGCGGTGAGCCGGCTCAGGCCCTTGGCCAGCGCGTCCTCGTCGGCGCGGGTTGCCGCCTCGACGGCGATGGGCAGCTGCGGCTCGGGCATGTC
This sequence comes from uncultured Actinomycetota bacterium, assembly GCA_963794885.1. GTDB lineage: Bacteria > Actinomycetota > Actinomycetes > Mycobacteriales > Jatrophihabitantaceae > RYN-133. Next base: position 62,398 of record CAWCFH010000016.1, on the reverse strand, counting down.
CCACGGATCGATCAGCATCGGCGCGGACTTTGCCGAGACCGTGTCCCCGGTCTCGGCGGTGCCCAACCGGCCGATCGCGACGATGTCGCCGGCCACCGCCCGGTCGACCGGGCGCAGCGTCGCCCCGAGCGGGGAGAAGATCTGCCCGACCCGCTCGTCGTTGTCGTGGTCGGGGTGCCCGCGGTCGCCACCGCCGTGCCCGGAGATGTGCACCGGGGTCTCCGGCGTGAGCGTCCCGGAGAAGATCCGCAGAATTGAGAGCCGGCCGAGGTAGGGGTCGACCGACGTGCGCACCACCTCCGCCAGCAGCTCGCCGGACTGGTCACAGGACACCGGCTTGGTCGATGACCCGTCGATCGCCTTCACCGCCGGTGGGTCGAGCTCGACCGGGGACGGGAAGGCGCCGGAGAGCACCTCGAGCACCTCGGCCAGGCCTAACCCGGTCGCGGCACACACCGGCAGGACCGGATAGAACGTGCCGCGCGCGACGGCCGTCTCGAGGTCGTCGATCAGCACCTCGATGCCGATCTCCTCGCCGTTGAGGTAGCGGTCGAGCAGCGTCTCGTCCTCGCTGTTGTTGATGATCGCCTCGATCAGCAAGCCGCGATCGGTGTCGACGTCGACGGCTGCGACGAGATCGCTGGACTCCTTCGGCGGGAATCCCGCGCTGTAGTCGAACCCGGTGCGCGACAGCAGGCCGACCAGGCCGTGCGGCGCTTCGCCGGCGCTGCCACCGACTGGTGAGTAGAGCGGCAACACGTCCTGCCCGTCGGCGCCGCCGAACAGTCGCTGGCACTCGGCCAGCGTGCCCGCGTAGTCGGCGCGCGGCGCGTCGAGGCGCGAGATGACCACGGCGCGCGGAGTGCCCAGGGCGGCACACTCCTCCCACAGTGAGACCGTGATCGGGTCGATGTCCTCGGCCGACGACACGACGAACAGCGCGGCGTCGGCCGCGCGCAGCCCGGCGCGCAACTCGCCGGTGAAGTCGGGGTAGCCGGGGGTGTCGAGCAGGTTCACCACTACGTCGTCACCGTCGCCGCAGCGCACCGGGCACACCGCGAGCGCGACCGAGCGCTGCTGGGCGACCTCGACCGGATCGTGGTCGCTGACCGTCGACCCGTCGGCGATCGTCCCGGCCCGTCCGATCTCTCCGGTGGCAACGAGGAGCGCCTCGACCAGCGTGGTCTTGCCCGCACCGGAGTGCCCGACGAGTGCAACGTTGCGGATCTTCTCGGGACGATCCGCCGTGTCGATCGTCGCAGCCCCGGTGCGAGGTCCGGCCTTCTTTGTCGACATCCGTGCGGCCCCCAGATGATCTTCGTCCCAAATCTCTGTTCTGGCATTCGACACCCGCGCACGGCGATGGGACAAGCGATCGGCCAAGATCCTTGCGCGGCAGGCCGATATCGTTGGGCCCTCGACCGCTGCCGATTGGAACGGACCGACCCTGAGCGCCCTCAACATTCACGCCCGCGCCGCTCTCGCGAAGGCGCTCGATCCGCTGGGTCGGCGGCTCGCGCATGCGGGCGTCACCCCTAACGCGATCACCGTCGTCGGCACGGTCGGGTCGGTGACCGGTGCGCTGGTGTTCTTCCCGATGGGCTGGTGGTTCGTCGGGTCGCTCGTGATCTGGGCGTTCGTCATGTTCGACATGGTCGACGGTGCGGTGGCGCGCAACGGCGGCTCGGTGAGCGCGTTCGGGGGCATTCTCGACTCGACGTGCGACCGGATCGCCGACGCGGCCATCTTCGGCGCGCTCGCGTGGTATTTCGCCCGCCACGACCAGCGCTGGCTACTGCTCGCCGCGCTGCTGTGCCTCGTGCTCGGGTCGGTGACCTCCTACATCCGGGCCCGCGCCGAGGCCGCCGGTATGACCGCGACGGTCGGGATCGCCGAGCGGGCCGAGCGGCTGATCGTCGCGCTGGTCGGCACCGGGCTCAACGAGTGGCTGCCCTACATCCTGGCTGTCGCGCTCTGGCTGCTGGTCGCGGCGTCGACGATCACGGTCGCGCAGCGGTTCGCGGCGGTGTACCAGCAATCACGCGTACTGCGTGCCGAGCAGCCGGTGGTGCGCTGATGCTGCGCGAGACACGCGACAGGGCAGTCGACCTCGGCTTCGCGGCCGGCTGGGGGCTGGTGAAGTCGACGCCGCACCGGCTCTCGAAACGCGGATTCGCCGCCTTCGCCGACGCCGCGACCGTGCGCAACGGTCCCGGCGCCCAGCAGCTGCGCAAGAACCTGCGGCGGGTGGTCGGCCCGGGCCACTCCGAACTCCAGCTCGACCAGCTCGTCGCTGACAGCCTGCGCTCCTACGCGCGGTACTGGCTCGAGACGTTCCGGCTGCCCAAGATGGACAAGCGCGCGGTCTCGGAGTCCTTGGACGCGAACACCAAGGGCGCGCACTACATCGACGAGGCGCTTGCGGCCGGCAAGGGCGTGGTGCTGGCGTTGCCGCACATGGGCAACTGGGACGTGTCCGGCGTCTGGCTGGTGCAGCGGTCCGGAACGTTCGCCACCGTTGCCGAGCGGCTCAAGCCCGAATCGCTGTTCGATCGCTTCGTGGCCTACCGCGAAGGGCTCGGCTTCGAGATCCTGCCGCTGACCGGGGGCCCGCGACCACCGTTCGACGTGCTTCGTGAGCGCCTGGGCCAGAACAAGGTCGTCTGCCTGCTCGGCGACCGGGATCTGTCCCGTAACGGCGTCCAGGTCGACTTCTTCGGCGAGCCGACCCGAATGCCCGGCGGCCCGGCGGTGCTCGCCGCGACCACCGGTGCTGCCCTGCTCCCGGTCGGGCTGTGGTTCACCGACGACGGGTGGGCACAGACCATCGGCGCGCCCATCGAGCTGCCCGACGGACGGCTGCGCGAGCAGGCGCCGGCGATGACCCAATCGCTGTCGTACGCGTTCGAGAAGTTCATCTCCGCCCACCCGGCGGACTGGCACATGCTGCAGCGGCTCTGGCTCGCCGACCTGCCGCCGCGCAAACCGGCGGCCTGAGCCGATGCGGATCGGAATCGTCTGCCCGTACTCGTGGGACATCCCCGGCGGTGTGCAGGCGCATGTGCGCGATCTGGCCGAGCAGCTGCTGCTGCTCGGGCACCAGGTGTCGGTGCTCGCGCCCGGCGACGAGGACATGCCCGGCCTGCCGCCCTACGTCGTGATTGCCGGCAAGGCCGTGCCGATCCCGTACAACGGCTCGGTCGCCCGGCTGCAGTTCGGCGTGGTGTCGGCTGCCCGGGTACGCCGCTGGCTGCGCGACGGCGAGTTCGACGTGGTGCACGTGCACGAACCGGCACCGCCGAGCCTGTCGCTGCTCACCTGCATGATCCACGACGGGCCGATGGTCGGGACGTTCCACGCCGCGACCGTGCGCTCGCGGTTCCTCTCGATGTTCGACACCGTGCTCCAGCCGTTCCTCGAGAAGCTGTCCGGACGGATCGCGGTTTCCTCGGCTGCCCGGCAGTTGATCGTCGAGCACCTCGGCGCCGACGCGGTGGTCATCCCGAACGGTGTGGCCGTGTCGCACTTCGCCGACGCGCAGCCGCTGCCCGGCTACCCGCGCGAGGGCGGGACGATCGGCTTCATCGGCCGCTACGACGAGCCGCGCAAGGGGATGGATGTTCTGGTCGGCGCTGTCGCGCTGCTCGCCGCGGACCGCCCGCAACTTCGGGTGCTCGTGGCCGGGCGCGGCGAGGCGGAGGAGTTCATCGCGCGGCTGCCGGCCCCGGTGCGCAACCGGTTCGCGCTGCTCGGCCAGGTGAGCGACGCCGACAAGGCCCGGATGCTGCGCAGCGTGGATGTCTACTGCGCCCCCAACACCGGCCAGGAGAGCTTCGGCGTGATCTTGCTCGAGGCGATGGCCGCGCGTACGCCGATCGTGGCCAGCGATCTCGAGGCATTCCGGCGGGTGCTGGCCGACGGCGCCGCCGGCGAGCTGTTCGCGGTCGGCGACCCGGCCGATCTCGCCCGCGGGCTGGCCGCGCTGCTCGACGACCCGGCCCGCCGAGCAGCCCTGGCCGCGGCTGGCACCCTCGCGGTCGCTCCGTACGACTGGGCGGTGGTCGTCCAGGCGGTACTGCGCGTCTATGAGCTCGCAATCGCCGGAGCGGGGCAACCACAGGGCACAGCGCCCAGAGGTTAGTCTCAGGCACGTGAGCGAGCCGACCACGGGTACCAGGCTCCGCGGATTGCCCGGAACCGGGTGACGGGCGACCGTGCTTCCGGTTGGCTGGCTGATCGCTGCGGTCGTCGTGGCGATCCTGCTGTCGATGTGGGTCACCTTCACGCTGACCCGACTGGATCGCCTGCACGCGCGGGTGGACGCCGCCCGCGCCGCCCTTGACGCGCAGCTCGTCCGGCGGGCGGCGGCCCTGCTGCACGTTGCCGAAGCACCTGAGAGCGGCCTGGGCAGTACCGAGCGGGCGCGCTACGCCGACCTCGCTCAGGATGCGCTTAGCGCAACCAGCGTGGGTCGCGAAGCGATCGAAAACGCCGTAGGACGGGCGGTAGCGCACCTTGCCGGCGGCTCGGTCGCGGTCGGGCAGGACGCCGTCGCGGAGCTGCGCGAGGCTGCCGTCCGCGTGCAGGTCTCCCGGCGTTTCTACAATGACGCGGTCCGAGACACTCGTACACTTCGATCACGGCGCATGCCGCGCTTGCTGCGATTGGCCGGCAACGCCGACCTGCCGCAGTTCTTCGACATCGATGACACCCAACCCCCAGCCGAGCCCGCTTCCGTCCGTCCCGACGATATTCCCGACCTTTCCGATCAGAACAGTTAGGCTGTGAAGGAATCGCCATGTCCCGCCCCTCCCGGGTGACCCGAACGGCCTTCGCGGCGGTCGTCGCAGTGGCCCTGGTCGCCACCGCGTGTACCGGCAGCAGCAAGCCCACGCCCAGTGCCAGCGGCACCCCATCGACACCGCAGTCGGCGCCGACGACGCCCGGCCCGACCAAGACCCATTCGAAGCCGGCCCCCAAGCCCAAGGGCAAGCCGATCGAGCCGCTGACCGGGCTCAGGGGCCGCCCGACGCTGCCGACCGTCTCGGTGAAGATCGACGACACCGCGCCGGGTCGGCCCCAGGTCGGTATCGACAAGGCCGACATCGTGTACATCGAAGAGGTCGAGGGCGGTCTGACCCGGCTCGCAGCGATCTTCGGATCGCATCACCCGACGCGAGTCGGGTACGTGCGAAGCACCCGCCCGAGCGACCCGGACCTGTTGCTGCAGTACGGCAAGATCACCGCGGCCTACTCCGGCGGCGCGCACGACTCACTGCCACGCATGCGCAGGTCGGGGATCACCAGCTGGAGCAACGACGCCGGAGCCGGGTACTACACGCGGGTCAACCGAGCCGCCTCGACGTATATCAACCTTGTCCTGAACGTGCAGCAGGTCGCGAAGCACTCCAAGACGCTGCTGCCGAGGAGGATCGGGCTGCGCTGGAGCAAGAAACTGCCGGTACACGGGCATTCGGGCAAGTCGGTCCAGACCTACGTCGGCGGCACGCTGGTCGACTTCCGCTGGGACGCGCACATCAAGAAGTACGTGCGCTACATCAACGGCCAGGCCCAGCACGCCGAGGACGGCAACCTGATCGCGACACCGAACGTCGTGGTGCAGAAGTGCCGCATCGTGCCGCACCCGCAGGACACCGACGTGCTCGGCAACCCGTCGATGTTCACCTACACCGTCGGCAAGGGCAAGGTGTCGGTCTTCCGCGACGGTCGCCGGATCAACGGCACCTGGTCACGGGCCAAGCGCGCGGACGGGACGACGCTGACAATCAACTCCAATCACAAGGCGCTGACCCTGAGCCCCGGTGGTGCGTGGTTCGTACTCGCGCAGCGGGCCTCGCACATCACCAGCCACTGACCAGGCCACTGACAGGCCACTGGATCGGCACCGGACGGGCCGTACCGGGCCGCTGCCGACCGGAAGGCTCGTAGACTCGGGGTATGTCCGAGCAGCAGTCTGACCACGCCACGGGTACCTCGCGCGTCAAGCGCGGCATGGCCGAGATGCTCAAGGGTGGCGTCATCATGGACGTCGTCACCGTCGAGCAAGCCAAGATTGCCGAGGACGCCGGTGCGGTCGCGGTGATGGCACTCGAGCGGGTGCCGGCCGACATCCGGGCGCAGGGCGGCGTGTCCCGCATGAGCGACCCGGACATGATCGAGGGCATCATCAGCGCCGTCTCGATCCCGGTGATGGCCAAGGCGCGCATCGGCCACTTCGTCGAGGCGCAGGTGCTGCAGTCACTCGGCGTCGACTACGTCGACGAGTCCGAGGTGCTGACGCCGGCCGACTACGCCAACCACATCGACAAGTGGGCCTTCACCGTCCCGTTCGTGTGCGGGGCGACGAACCTGGGTGAGGCGCTGCGCCGGCTGACCGAGGGTGCGGCGATGATCCGGTCCAAGGGCGAGGCGGGCACCGGCGACGTATCCAACGCAACCACCCACATGCGCGCGATCCGGGCCGAGATCCGGCGCCTGCAGAACCTGGCCGAGGACGAGTTGTACGTCGCGGCCAAGGAGCTCCAGGCGCCCTACGAGCTGGTGCGCGAGGTCGCCGAGGCCGGCAAGCTGCCGGTCGTCCTCTTCACTGCCGGCGGCATCGCGACCCCCGCCGACGCGGCGATGATGATGCAGCTCGGCGCCGAGGGCGTGTTCGTCGGCTCGGGCATCTTCAAGGCCGGCAACCCCGCCCAGCGCGCCGCGGCGATCGTCAAGGCGACGACGTTCTACGACGACCCGGACGTGATCGCCAAGGTCTCGCGCGGACTGGGCGAGGCGATGGTCGGCATCAACGTCGACGAGATCCCGCAGCCGCACCGGCTTGCCGAGCGCGGCTGGTAGCTGTTGCCCCAACCCCGTATCGGCGTCTTCGCCCTGCAGGGGGACGTCCGCGAGCACGTGCGCGCCCTGGAAGCGGCCGGGTGTGCCGCCGTTGCGGTGCGCCGCCCGTCCGAGCTCGCCGCGGTCGACGGGCTCGTCCTGCCGGGTGGTGAGTCGACCACGATGATCAAGCTCGCCCGCGCGTTCGACCTGCTCGAGCCGCTGCGCGAGCGGATCGCCGATGGGCTGCCGGCTTACGGGTCCTGTGCCGGCATGATCCTGCTGGCCGACCGGGTCGACACCGTCGGCTCGCCGCTGGCCGAGACGATCGGCGGGCTCGACATCACGGTTCGCCGCAACGCGTTCGGCCGGCAGGTCGATTCCTTCGAAGAGGACGTGGCGATCGATGGGCTCGACGGCGGCCCGGTGCACGCCGTGTTCATCCGGGCGCCGTGGGTGCAAGAGGTCGGCCCGGCCGCGACGCCGCTCGGCCGGACTGCGGCGGGCCACGTGATCGCGGTGCGGCAGGGTCCGCTGCTGGCGACCTCGTTCCACCCCGAGATCACCGGTGACCTGCGACTGCACGCCTACTTCTGCGCGATCGTTGCTGGGACGGTGTAGCGCACCGGTGCCACACTGACCCGATGATCACAGCCGGGCAGCCTGGGCCGGCGCGGCGCCCGCTCGCCGTGCTCGCGGCCGTCCTGCTGCTCGTGGTCGGCGCGCTGGTGCTGGTGATCGCGGCAGCGCACGTCACCCCGACCGGATATGCACCGGTGCGCGCCCAGGATGTGCATGTCGGCCCCTGGGGTGCCATTGCCGCTGCCGACCCTGCCGTCGCTGCCGCCCAGGCACCACGATCATCCGTCGAACTCGCAGGGTGCACTTGCGCTTCTCGCCATCATCGGCCTCTGCCTCGCCATCGCCGCGGCCGTCCTGTCGGTGATCATCCATTCGGTCCACATGCCCCGGCTCCGCCGGCGCGAACGGGCCGCATACCAGCTGGCTCCGGAGTCAATGCTCGGGGTCGCCGAGCAGATGACGGCCGCGGTCGAGTCGGGGATGGGCGAACTCGACGCCGAGCGGCCGGTGCGCGACTCGATCATCGCGTGCTGGCAGCGACTGCGTGTTTCGGCCGCCGACGCGGGCATCGCGCCCGTTCCGTCCGATACCCCCGAACAGGCCATCAACCGTGTGCTGGCGGCGAGTGGGGCCCGCGCCGAACCGCTGGCGGCGCTCGCCGAGCTGTACCGGGAGGCGCGCTTCTCGCGGCATGCGATGGACGGCGCTGCCGTGACCGCGGCACGCGACGCGCTCGGCGCGATCCTGGCTCGATCTCCGGCAGGGCGCCGATGCCTGACGATGGGCGCCCGGCCCGGCAGCGAGCTGATCGACCTGGCCCGGTTCGGCGGGGCCGGGCTGGTCGCCGGCGTCGCGGCGTGGGCCGTCATCGCACACTCGGGTACCAGCTCGGTGCGACCGTGGTTGGTCGTCTCGCTGTGCGTCGTCGGCGCGCTGGTGGTCGGCACGCTGGCGACGCTCTGGCGCGTGTACCAGCCGCCGTCGGCGCCGGCCAAGGCCGCCGAGCCGCGGATGCGCACCGATCGCGAGACGGGCGGCCTGCAGCGGGTGGAACGCGCGATCGACAACGGGCTGACCGACGTCAACCGCTTCAACGACCGGGTCCGGCCCTGGCTCGTCCGGCTCGCCGAGCACCGGCTGCGCCGCAACCACTCGATCGACCCGCGCTTCCACCCGGAAGCGGCCCGCACACTCCTGGGAGACAGCCTGTGGCAGATCATGCGCGCACCGATGACGACCCCGCCGACGAGGCAGCAGCTGGCCGAGTGGCTGACCCGCATCGAGGCGCTGTAGCGGTCGACGAGGTCGCCGACGTGACCCGGCTGTGCCGGGAGGTGCTCGGCCAGGTCGAGCGGGCCGTAGTCGGCAAGCGGGCCGCACTGGAACTCGTGCTCGCCGCGGTGCTGGCCGGCGGGCACGTGTTGCTTCAGGACAGTCCCGGGTTGGGCAAGACGCTCGCCGCGCGGGCGTTCGCGCAGGCGCTCGGGCTGCCGTTCCGGCGCGTCCAGTTCACTCCGGACCTGCTGCCCGCCGACGTCACCGGGTCGTTCGTCTGGGACCAGCGCGCCGCCGAGTTCCAGTTCCGGCCAGGGCCGCTGTTCGCCGGGTTGGTCCTGGGGGACGAGATCAACCGCACCCCGCCCAAGACGCAGGCCGCGCTGCTCGAGGCGATGCAGGAGGGCCAGGTCACCGTGGAGGGCACGACCTTCCCTCTGGACCGCCCGTTCCACGTGATCGCGACCGCGAACCCGATCGAGTACGAGGGCACCTACCCGCTGCCGGAGGCTCAGCTCGACCGGTTCCTGCTCCGAGTGTCTTTCGACTACCCGTCGGTCGACGATGAGGTGCGGGTGCTGACGAACCGGATCGGGCGCGGCCGGGAAGAGATCGAGATCGACCAGGTGACCGACAGCTCGGGTTTGGCCCGCGCGCAGCGCACCGTCGAGCGGGTCGCGGTCGATGAGACCGTCCGGCGCTATTGCGTGGATCTCACCCGCGCCACGCGAACGCATGCCCCAGGTGCTGCTCGGCGCCTCACCGCGGGGCTCGCTCGCGCTGTTGCTGACCGCGCGGGCGCATGCAGTGATCGTCGGACGCGACTATGTCGTCCCGGAGGACGTGAAGGCGGTCGCGGTCGCTGCGCTGGCGCACCGCATCACGCTGCGCCCGGAGATGTGGATGCGCGAGGTGTCGGCCGCCGACCTGGTCAAAGAGGTGCTCGACCACGTGCCGGCGCCCAGAGCCGACGGCGCGATCCACCGGTCGACGTGACCGGCAGGTGGCACCCGAGCGTCGCGCTGCTGTCGGCGGCGGGGTCCGTGGCTGCCCTGCTCTTCCTCGCCGTTGCGATGCACCGACCGGATCTGGTCGTGCTCGCCGCCCCGCTGCTCACCGGCCTCGTCGTGAATCTCGTCCGGCGGCGCGAGGGCGATCTGCGGGCCACGCTGCAAGCGGCTGCGCCGAGCACCTGTTCGAGGATCAGGGCACGGTGTTGCGGGTGTCGGTCGCCGCGCCGGCCGGCGCCGAGGTGATCACCGCGTCGGTGTCGCCGGGGCGGTGGCTGGCGATGACCGAGCCGCCGACTGCCGCGGTGCTGCCCGCGAAGGCCCCGCGTCCGACCGTGGTCGACTTCGGCGTGCGGGCCCGGCGCTGGGGGCGGGCACCGATCGGCACGGCCCGCATCGTCGCGACCGCGGCGCAGGGGTTGCTGCGTTGCGACACGACCGCGGCGGGTGCGCCGGTGCGGATCGTCCCGTATCGCGAGTTGTTCAGCGCCACCGACGCGCTGCCGATGACCAGCGGCATCGTCGGGGCGCACCGCTCGCGACGGATCGGCGAAGGCACCGATCTGGCCGGTGTGCGGCCGTTCCTCGTCGGCGACCGGCTCAAGCGGATCAACTGGCCGGTCTCGCTGCGCACCCAGACCCTGCACGTCACGGCCACCGTGACCGACCTCGACGCGACGATCATGATCGTGCTCGACAGCTCGACCGACGTGTTCACCGGCGACGATCCGGTGCCGGTCGGAGGCACTCTCGACACGTCGGTCCACGCGGCGGCGTCGATCGCCGAGCACTACCTTCGGGCCGGCGACCGGGTCGGCATCATCGACGACGGGCACACCATGCGCACTGTGCTGCCGGCCGCCGGCCGGTACCACCTCGACCGGATCGTCGACGCGCTGCTCGACGTCGACACCGGAGCGCCGCGCGGGCGTGAACCGATGCAGGTGGCGCAGCTGCTGTCGCGGATCGCCCCGCGGGCGATGATCATCTTGATCAGCCCGCTCATCGAGCTGGCCCGCCCCGAACTGGCCGTCGAGATCGCCAGCGCTGGCCATCCGGTGCTCGTGATCGACAGCCTCGGCGAGCGGGCGCCGACCGCCCATCCGCGCCCGTCAACCGATCTGGCGTGGCGATTGCAGCGGTTGCAGCACCAGTACGACATCGACCGGCTCGCCGACTTCGGCATTCCCGCCGTCCCGTGGCGCGGCGCGGGCAGCATCAATGCCGTCCTGACGAGCCTGAGCCGGGCCAAGGCCGCGCCGAGGATGCGGCGATGACTCTGGCACCGATCGTGGTCCGGCTGGTCGTGCTGCTCGCCGGCGTGGCGCTGTTCGTCGCGCCCGGGTCGGCCGCGGCCCTGCCGGCGGTCGTCACTGCGGTGGGGACGCTGCTCGCGGTCGTGGCCCCGCGACTGGTGGGCAGCTCGATCGCCAGCGCCGGGTTCGTGCTGGCCTGGCTGTCGGCGACCGGGTGGCACGAGACGCCGTCGCTCGGCCGCACGATCGGCGCGGCGGCCGCCCTCTACGTCCTGCACGTGTCAGCGGCGCTGGCCGCCTGCGTGCCGATGGGCACGCGGGTCGCGCCGTGGCGTCGTCGCGCGCTGGGTGGCACGCTGCATCGTCCCGGTCGGGGTCGCCGCGGCGTTGATCGCGCTGGACGAGGCCCTGCCGCGCCAGCACGGCACGCCGCTGGTCGAACTCGGCGGCCTGCTCGCCGTCCTCTGCCTGACCGCGGCGGCGGCTTACGCGCTGCGTCGGCGTGACCTGCCGCTAGCTAAGATTGCTGGTCGGGCACAAGCAGCGAAACGAGGGTAAGGCGTGAGCGGGCATTCTAAGTGGGCGACGACCAAGCACAAGAAGGCCGTCATCGACGCCAAGCGCGGCAAGCTGTTCGCCAAGCTGATCAAGAACATCGAGGTCGCCGCGCGCACAGGCGGCGGTGACCCCGACGGCAACCCCACGCTGTACGACGCGATCCAGAAGGCGCGCAAGAACTCCGTCCCGGTCGACAACATCGACCGTGCGGTCAAGCGCGGGTCCGGCGCCGAGGCGGGCGGCGCCGACTGGCAGACGATCATGTACGAGGGTTACGGGCCCAGCGGCGTGGCCGTCCTGATCGAGTGCCTGACCGACAACCGCAACCGGGCGGCCTCCGAAGTGCGCACCGCGATGACGCGCAACGGCGGGTCGATGGCAGACCCCGGCTCGGTGTCGTACCTGTTCAGCCGCAAGGGCGTGGTGCTCGTGCCGGCCGAGGGGTTGGGCGAGGACGACGTGCTGGCCGCGGTGCTCGAAGCCGGCGCCGAGGAGGTCAACGACCTGGGCGACGCGTTCGAGGTGGTCAGCGAGGCCGGCGACCTGGTGGCCGTGCGCACCGCGCTGCAGGACGCCGGGATCGACTACGACTCGGCCGAGTCGTCGTTCCTGCCGAGCGTGCAGGTTCCGCTCGACGAGGACGGCGCCCGCAAGGTGTTCCGCCTGGTGGAAGCGCTCGAGGATTCCGACGACGTCCAGAACGTCTACGCGAACTTCGACGTGAGCGACGAGGTGCTCGAGGCCGTCGGCGCCGAGTAGCGCAACCGACCACTCTCAGAGGTGGTGGCCCAGCCAGCGGAACTGTGCAGGTGCCTGGGCGCGCCAGTAGGCCGAATCGTGGTTGCCCGGCTCGATCCCGCCCGCCGGCGTCGGATGCAGCGTGGCGCGCAGGTCGCGGGTGACCGGGGCGAACCCGTCGTCGGCGCCGCAGTCGATGCGCAGCGCGATGCCGCGCAAGGCGCGTTGCTGGCCCCAGATGGTGTGCTTGTTCCAGTCCTCGGCGTCGTCGAAGGCGCCCTCGACGCTCTGCCAGCTGTGATGCCAGATCGCCGGGCTTTCGGCGACCATGGCTGACACCCGGCTGCCGTCCCATCCGCGACGCGAGATAGAGCGCGCCGTAGCCGCCCATCGACCAGCCGAGCAGCCCGACCTTGGCGACCTGCAGACCGTGCTGGCCGAGCAGCGGGATGAACTCCTGGCTCACCATCGCCGCCGGGTCACCGTCGCGGCGCGGGTGCCAGTACTCGTGGTCGCCGCCGTCGACCGAGGCGATGGCGAAGGGGCGAACGCCCTGGTTGGTCGCCTGCGCCTGGTACTTGTCGAGGTAGAGGCTGCGGTGGAATGCGGTGGTGTGGTCGCCGCCGCGCCCGTGCAGGGTCACCAGCGACGGGCAGCCGGTCACCGTCCTTGGACCCGGGCGGGTACGAGATTGCGTAGCCGACGTCCAGGTGCCGGTAGGACGAGTGGAACGTGCCGCTGACCATCGGCCCGCTGCCGACATCGGGAACGCCCCCGGGCGTGCATCCGGACAGCGCCAGGCCGAGCCCGCCGAGCCCGCCGATGAGAAGCGTGCGGCGGGTGATCGTCATAGCGGACTCTTCACCCACCATTTGAAGAACTCGTAGCCGTAGAACCTGAGGAGCGCGCTGCCGCCGATCCCGTTGTAGATCTTGTCGACGAACTTGAAGAACGCGGTATTGGTCGAGTTGAACTGCAGCAGGACGATCACGATGATCATGCCCCACGGCTTGATCTTCGCCGCGCCCAACTGGGTCTTCGGGTCCATGTAGGGCTCGAGGATCGCCCAGCCGTCCAGCCCCGGGATCGGCAGCAGGTTCAGGATCGCCGCCGTCACCTGCAGGAAGCCGAGGAAGGCCAGGGCCGCCCAGAACCGGGGGTGCGTGTCCAGGTTCTCGTGCGACTTGGCGAGCACGATCAGGACGAGCGCAAACACCGCGTTGGTGGCGGGGCCGGCAGCGGCGGCCATGCTCTGCGAGGCCTTGCTGCGGAAGTTGTGCGGATGCAGGTACACAGCCCCGCCGGGCAGCCCGATACCGCCCTGCACGATGAAGAACAGCGGCAGGACGATCGAGAGCAGCGGGTGGGCGTACTTGAACGGGTTCAACGTCAGGTATCCGGCCGCTTCCACGCTGTGGTCGCCGGCCCGGTAGGCGGCATAGGCATGCGCGAACTCGTGGAAGCACAGCGACACCACCCAGCCGCCGAGCACGAACAGGAAGACGCCAAGATCGCCGATGCGCGACCCCGGGCCGTCCTCGAACCAGGCGAGCAGGCCACCGCCGACCGCGACCGCGACGAAGGCGAGGAACACCGGACTTGGTCGCACGGCGCCCCGTCGGCGGTTGCCGAGGTCGTAGACAGACATGGCGATGACGGTACGGGGCGCGGCGTGTCTGCCACGCCAGCGACTCGCCCCCGCCTATGCTGCTTCGAACGACCGTTCGAGCGTGAGGATGCATCGCGTTGCGCGTTCTGGGCATCGACCCGGGCATGACCCGCTGCGGCATCGGGGTCGTCGACGGCGCGCCCGGGCGGGCGCTCACCCTCGTCCACGTCGAGGTCGTGCGGACTCCGGCCGACGACGAGATCGGCGCGCGGCTGCTGGCCCAGTTCGACGCCATCACCGCCGCGATCGCCCGCTTCGCACCCGACGCAGTCGCCGTCGAGCGGGTGTTCAGCCAGCACAACGTGCGCACCGTGATGGGCACGGCCCAGGTCGCCGGCCTGGCGATTGTTGCCGCCACGCGGGCAGGGATCCCGGTGGCGCTGCACACCCCGAGCGAGGTCAAGGCGGCGGTCACCGGTTCAGGGACGGCTGGGAAGGCCCAGGTCGGGTCGATGGTCAGCCGGCTGCTGCGGCTGGCCGAGACACCCCGCCCCGCCGATGCGTCCGACGCCCTGGCCCTGGCGATCTGCCATGTATGGCGCGGCGGTGCACAGTCGAAGCTGGCTGCCGCCGTTTTGTCGGCGTCCTCGGCGAGGATGGGCCGATGAGCGACGCTTGCGGAGCGAACAATGTGATCGCCGCGCCGAAGGCGCGTTCGGGTCGACGACCCGCCCCCTGGGGCGGGGAGGAGACCCGATGAGCGACGCTTGCGGAGCGAACAATGTGATGGTCGCGCCGAAGGTGCGTTCGGGTCGACGACCCGCCCCCTGGGGCGGGGAGGAGACCCGATGAGCGACGCTTGCGGAGCGAAGAGTCGGGCTAGGTACGTGCCGCTGCGCCATTCCTGGGACGAGCGCACGCTCCGTCCGGTCTATCCGGATCTCGGCGCTATTCGAGCCCGGGTCACCGAGCTCGAGGCCGCGCTTGCGCCGCTCAATTCGCGACGTCCACCCAAGGCGCGGCTGCCGAACGAGCTGCGGATGCTGCACGAGTATCTCGAACTCTTCGTGGCCAGCGGGTCGCTGTCCACGGCGAGGGCGGTGGCCCGTGGCATAGGGCAGCGGGCCCAGCGCGCTCGGTCGCAGGCATTCCTGTCCTGGGTGTTCGAAGCTGACCTCGACACCTGCCAAGGTGATTACGTGTCCGCCACGCTGCGCTTCGTCGAGTTGATGAACATGGCGGCCCAGATGCCGCGCTCGGTGCAGGTGATCGCGCACCTGCGCGCCGGGCGGTGCGAGTTCGCCCAAGAGATGTGGGCTGAGGCGGCGGTCAGTTTCGCCGCAGCGGCCGAGGCCGCTCGGGGCGCGCGCCTGCCCGTCGCCTCGGCAGCCGAGATCCGGTTCGCGCTGAGCTGCGCGCAGGCCCATCTGCAGGACGCCGTGGCATGACAGTCGACCCGCTCGAGCCGACGTTCGACCCGCAGACGCTGCGCGAGGTGTACACCGACCCGTCCGCGGTCCGGGGCAGGGTGCAGCAGTTGCGGGCCGAGGTGCGCGACGCGCTCGACGTGATCGACGAGCTGCGCGCCCGCGGCGACCTGGTTTCCTACCTGCGCGGGCTCGGCGAGCTCGACGATGCGCTCGCCGAGGCCAAGCAGGCAGTCGACCGGGCCGACATCGCCGGCAATGGCGCGCAGCAACACACCGCCCGGCTGCGCCTCGCCCACGTGTACCAGTGGCGCGGTGACTTCGCGCAGTCGAACATGATCTTCACCGAGCTGCTCGCCGTTGCGGCGCAGTTCGGCCCGGTGATCGAGGCTTTCACCCACGAGCATGCCGGCAAGAACGACTACGACCAGGGGCACTGGGCCGACGCCCGCGACCACTTCGAGCGCGCGCTCGTGATCCGCACCGAGCTCGAGCTACCCGAGGCGGAATCGTCGCGGATCGCGCTGGCCGCAGCGCTGGGCCATCTGGAGGAGACATGATCGCAAGCGTGCGCGGCACGGTGGCCGCGCTCAGCCCTGACGGCGCGGTGCTCGAGGTGGGCGGCGTCGGTCTGTCGGTGTCCTGCTCGCCCGGCACGATCGCCCGGCTGCGAATCGGCGAGCAGGCTCGCCTGTCCACCAGCCTGGTGGTGCGCGAGGACTCGCTCACCCTCTACGGGTTCGCCGATGACGACGAGCGCGCGCTGTTCGAGCTGCTGCAGACCGCGAACGGGGTCGGGCCGAAGCTGGCCCAGACGATGCTTGCCGTGCATCCGCCGCGCGAGCTGCGGCGCGCGATCGCCACCTCTGACTTCGCCTCGCTCACGGCCGTCCCGGGGATCGGCCGCAAGGGCGCCGAACGGATCGTGATCGAGCTGCGCGACCGGATCGGGTCGATCGACGGCAGCGACTCCGATCCGGTATCGCTGGGCATCACGCCCGTCGCGCCCTGGCGCGATCAGCTCGCGCACGCGCTCGCGGGGCTCGGTTTCTCGGGCAAGGAGGCCGCCGACGCGATCGATGTGGTGGCCGCCGACGCCGGCGACACGCCCGACGTCTCCGCCCTGCTTCGCAAGTCCATCCAGCTGCTCGGGCGGACCAGGTGAGCGAGCCGGTCGAGGATCTCGTCGATCCGGTCGCCATCCCGGAGGAGCGGGAGGTCGAGGCGAGCCTGCGGCCGAAGAACCTGACCGAGTTCGTCGGACAGGCCAAGGTGCGCGAGCAGCTGCAGCTCGTGCTCGAGTCGGCGTTGCGGCGGCAGCGCCCGCCCGACCACATCCTGCTGTCCGGGCCGCCCGGGCTGGGCAAGACCAGCCTCGCCATGATCGTGGCCGCCGAGCTCGGCACGCCGATCCGGGTGACTAGCGGCCCGGCGATCGAGCGCGCCGGCGACCTCGCGGCGCTGCTGACCAGCCTCACCGAGGGCGAAGTGCTGTTCATCGACGAGATCCACCGCATCGCCCGCCCGGCCGAGGAACTGCTCTACATGGCGATGGAGGACTTCCGGGTCGACGTGATCGTCGGCAAGGGGCCGGGAGCCACCGCGATCCCGCTCGACCTCGCCGCGTTCACCCTCGTCGGCGCCACCACCCGTGCCGGGCTGCTCACCGGCCCGCTGCGCGACCGGTTCGGTTTCACCGCGCACATGGATTTCTACGATCCCGACGAGCTCGAGCGGGTGCTGTTCCGCTCGGCCCAGCTGCTCGGCGTCGCGCTCGACGCCGACGGCGCCGCCGAGATCGCCAGCCGCTCACGCGGCACGCCGCGCATCGCCAACCGGCTGCTGCGGCGGGTGCGCGACTACGCCGAGGTCCGCGCCGACGGACGGGTCACCGCCGAGATCGCGCACGCCGCGCTGGCCGTCTACGACGTCGACCAGCTGGGCCTGGATCGGCTCGACCGGGCAGTGCTCGACGCCTTGGTGCGCCGGTTCGGCGGCGGCCCGGTCGGGGTCGGCACGCTCGCGGTCGCGGTCGGCGAGGAGGTCGAGACGGTCGAGGAGGTCGCCGAGCCGTTCCTGGTGCGCGCCGGGCTGCTCGCCAGAACACCGCGGGGACGGGTCGCCACCCCGGCCGCATGGGAACATCTCGGACTTTCCGGACCGCGGCCCAACGGGCCCACGCTCTTCGACGGGTAGCATTGAGCAGCGTGAATGCGCTGCCGTACGTCGTCATCGTCGTCCTGCTCGGCGGGATGCTGCTGCTCAGCGTCCGCAACCGCAGGCGGCAGGTGGCCGAGGAAATGGTGCGCGTCAGCCGGATCGATGTCGGCACCGACGTGATGACCACCTCCGGGCTCTACGGCACGGTGGTCGCCAAGAACGACGACGGCACCGTGCTGCTGAACATCGCACCCGGCGTCGAGGTCAAATGGGCCGCAGCTGCCCTGCGCGACGCAGCCTCGCTGTCCGACACCTACCGGCGCGCGCTCAGCACGACGACGGCGAATCGGACGAGTCGGACGATCGCCGTTCAGCTGCGCAAGAACGGCGACGAGGCGGCCGGATTCTGAGCGGTCGTCGCGGGCTGGCGCGAGCCGCAAGGGCGCGTCGGTCATACTGATGCACCGGGTCGTCGTCTGACGGCCGAGCCGCGGCGTGCCTGCCGTCGGCATTTTGCGACCGAGGAGAACATTCCCCGTGGCACCACCCGCCGGAACGCTGCGCGTTGGGCGCTACTTTCTTGCCCTGCTCGCCCTGATCGCGCTCCTGTACTCGATCGTGTTCTTCGGCTCGCGGCAGACGCCCAAGCTCGGCATCGATCTGGTCGGCGGCACCCAGGTGGTCTTCACCGCCAAGACCGCACAGCGGCGCGCCACCCACGCCGCGACAGCATGAACCAAGCGCGCAACATCCTCGCCGACCGGGTGAACGGCACCGGTGTCACCCAGTCGACGGTCGCGATCCAGGGCAGCAACCAGCTGGTCGTGTCCATCCCGGGTCAGAACGGCAAGGACCTCCAGCAGCTCGGCAAGGCGGCGGTGCTGAACTTCCGCGGCGTCGTCACGCCGGCCGTGCCGGTCACCTGCAGCGTGACCCGAAACCGACCGGCTCGGCGAGCAACTCCGTGTCGCCGAGCGCCCGTCAAGCGGTACGGCCGGGTCGACCGGCACGGCAGCGCGGCACCGTCGTCCGCGCCGCCGTCCAGCTCGCCCGCAGCAGCGCATTCCGGCGCGGCGGCAGCCGACCGTCCGCTGAGCAAGCCGAGCCCGAAGAACACGCCGAAGTCGACCCCGAAGTCCACGCCGAAGTCCACCCGACGTCCAGCCCGAAGGCCACGCCGTCAGGTTCGGCGCAGTGGCAGCGGCACGCACCGTCGACCACGCCGACCGCCAGCCCGACCGCCGACGCCGACCACGCCGGCCGCGCCCGCGAAGTGCTCGGCGACCTCGGTGCAAGCGACGCCGCGGCAGCCGGCAAGTTCACCGTGCCGCTGACCGACACCGAGTACAACAAGCTCTCGCCGACGAACAAGCAACTGCTCGACCGCAGCGCTGGCCAACTTCAACTGCAAATCGGCGCAGAACGAGCCGGACGAGCCGAAGACCTACTACGTCGCCTGCGACACGCCAGGGCCGCGCCCTCCTGCTCGGCCCGGTCGTCGTCGCCGGCACGCAGATCGACACCGCGACGGCCAGTGAGGGCAACGCGCAGCAGGGCCAGTTCGGCTGGTCGGTGCTGCTGTCCCTGAAGGGTTCCGGTCAGTCCGCCTGGGCCGACTACACCCGTGCGCACAACATCAACGGCGCGTCGAACTCTCCCGGACGTGACTGGCTGCTCGACCAGCGGTACGCCCTGCGCCGACTACGTCGCGTTCACCCTCGACGGCAGCGTGATCTCGTCTCCGGTGAACATGACGACGATCAACGGCCAGGACACCCAGATCACCGGCCAGTTCACCGCAACAACGGCCAAGGACCTCGCCAACGAGCTGAAGTACGGCGCGCTGCCGCTCAGCTTCACCCGCCGATACGGCCGAGTCGGTCTCGGCGACCCTGGGCACCGCGCAGCTCAAGGCCGGCCTGCTCGCCGGCGGCATCGGGCTGATCCTCGTGGTCATCTACTCGCTGCATCTACTACCGCGCGCTCGGCCTGGTCACGATCGCGTCGCTGCTGGTGTCCGGCGGCGCTCACCTACGGCTGCGCTCGTCATGCTCGGCACGCAGATCGGGTTCACGCTGAGCCTGGCCGGCATCGCCGGCTTCATCGTGGCGGTCGGTATCACCGCCGACTCGTTCGTCGTGTTCTTCGAACGACTCAAGGACGAAGTGCACGAGGGACGATCGGTGCGCGTCGCGGTGCCGCGCGCATGGGTGCGGGCCCGGCGCACGATCCTGTCGGCCGACACGGTGTCGTTCCTCGCCGCCGCGGTCCTGTACTACTTCACCACCGCCGAGGTGCGCGGCTTCGCGTTCACCCTCGGCCTGTCGACGATCCTCGACCTGGTCGTGGTCTTCCTGTTCACCCACCCGCTGGTGTCGCTGCTGTCGCGCTCGGCCGCGTTCGGTTCGGCCCGGTTCACCGGCCTCGACTCGGTGCGCGGCGACACGCCGGCGCCGAGCCGAGCCGGCGCCGCCGCGAGCGGCCGGCCGAGCGGCACGACCGCCGCGACCCTGAGCGCGAGCAGAAGTACTCCGGCGTCGCGGTCATCGGCGAAGCCGTCGGCGGCAAGGCCGACGCCGCCGGTCGTCGACGAGCCCGTCGAGCGACTGTTGCCGACGAGCCGGTCGACGAGCCCGTCACGCGAGAGCCGGTCCGACGAGCCGATCGACGACGACCGCCCGGACGCCGGCGACGACGGCCGACGACGAGCCGCCCCGCCGGCGCACCACACCCGAGCCAGGCTCGGCCGCCGAGCGGGCCGCCGCACGCCGCGCGCGGCTGCGCGGGCAGCGCCCGGACGAGAAGGGACGCGAGCTGATGGCTCGCGCACGGTATGCGACGCCTGTACCGGGGCGAGACCGACCATCCGCTTCATCGCCGACCCGCAGGCGCTGGTACCTGGCGTCGGCTGATCATGATCGTGATCTGCGTGCTCAGCATCGCTTCCGCGGCTTCAACTTCGGCATCGACTTCTCCGGCGGATCGACCGTTCCAGATCCCGGCGAGCGGCAACTCGGTCACGACGAGCACGGTCGACACCGCGTTCACCGACGCCGGCGTCTCGTCGGCCGAGCCGGCCCAGTCGGTCGGGTCGGGCTCCGACCGCAGATCAGGTCAAGACCGGCTCGCTGACGTCGCCGAGCAGCAGACGGTCAAGAACAAGGTGGCCAAGGAACTCGGCATCAACACACAGTCGATCAGCTTCAACACGGTCGGCTCCGACTGGGGCCACGACGTCACGGTCAAGGCGATCGAAGGCCTGATCGTCTTCCTGATCGTGGTGTCGATCTACATCTCGTTCCGGTTCCAGTGGCGCATGGCCGTCGGCGGCATCGTCGCCCTGCTGCACGACCTGCTCATCGCCGCCGGCATCTACTCGATCATCGGGTTCGAGGTGACCCCGTCGACCGTGGTCGGGCCTGCTGACCATCCTCGGTTTCTCGCTGTACGACACGGTCGTGGTCTACGACAAGGTCGCCGAGAACTCGAAGGACCTGCTCGCCGGATCGCGCACGACGTTCTCCGAGGCGGCCAACCTCGCCGTGAACCAGACGCTGATGCGCTCGATCAACACGTCGCTGATCGCGCTTGCTGCCGGTTGCCGGCCTGCTGTTCGTCGGCGCCGGCCTGCTCGGCGTCGGCACGATCAAGGACCTCGCGCTGATCCTGTTCGTCGGCCTGGCCTCCGGTGCGTACTCGTCGCTGTTCCTGGCGACGCCGATCGTCGTCGACCTGACCGAGCGCGCGCCCGAGTACCAGGCGCTCACCAAGCGGGTGGTGGCCAAGCGGGCCAGCGAGGCCACGTCGCGCGGCTGAGGAGCGCGATCTCGCGGCCGCCGGCATCGCCGGCGAACCGCGCCGACCCGGCGGCGCGAGCGGCCCCGCACCGGCGCCCGAAGCCCGGTGCGCCGGCCACAGCGTCGCAAGCGATGAGCGAGGCGGCGCCGAGCTCAGCGCGCTGATCGCGGCCCGGCTGCGCGACGTGCCCGACTTCCCCGCAGCCGGGGATCCTGTTCAAGGACATCACCCCGCTGCTCGCCGACGGCGCCGGCGTTCGCGGCGGCCGTGCGTGCGCTGGCGGCGCTGGCGCGCCGACGTCGACCTCGTCGCCGGCATCGAGGCCCGCGGCTTCCTGCTCGCCGGCGCGATCGCCGGCGAGCTCGACTGCGGCCTGGTCCCGGTGCGCAAGGTGGGCAAGCTGCCACCGCCGACCCTCCGCCGTGCCTACGCGCTCGAGTACGGCACGGCCGAGATCGAGGTCCCGATCGACGTGCTCGACGGCAAGCGGGTGCTGCTCGTCGACGATGTGCTGGCCACCGGCGGGACGCATGCGCGCCGCCGCGGAACTGATCAGCCGAGGCCGGTGGCGAGGTGGCCGCGATCGGCGTGCTGCTCGAGCTGAGCTTCCTCGACGGACGGCGCCGCGCTCGACGGCCTGGCCGCTCACCGCCCTGCTCACCGTCTGAGCGATTCGGCCGGTGCAGCCGCCGGGGACTACCTGGTCGGCCCTAGACTGTAGAGACTGGCCGACCTCGACGAGAGGGACCGCGCACTGACGACCGACGCAGTGACCCCGCCGACGAGCCCGAAGCCGACGCCGCGCCCGGCGCCCGAGCCGGCACCGGCGCGCGTCCGGCGGCCGACGATGGCGCACGCCCGCACTCGCCACTGCGACCAAGCCCGCACACCGGCCGACAGGCCGCGCCGAACCGGACGAGTCGGCCGCCCGCGCGCCGATGCGAACGCGACCGCATCGCCGCCGGGTACGCGACCGGCTCGCCCGCCGGCTCGCCACCGCCCCGCGGCAGTCGCCGTGCAGCCGGTGCTCGAGCCGCTGCTCGCGATCCACCGCGGCGCGCACCCGAAGGTCGACGCGCGGCTGCTGCAGCGCGGCTACGACGTCGCCGAGCGCTGCCACCGCGGCCAGCTGCGCAAGAGCGGCGACCCCTACATCACCCACCCGCTCGCGGTCGCGACGATCCTCGCCGAGCTGGGCATGGACACCACCACGCTCGTCGCCGCGCTGCTGCACGACACCGTCGAGGACACCGGGCTGACCCTCGCCGACGTCGAGGACGCGAGTTCGGCCCCGAGGTCGCGCACCTCGTCGACGGCGTCACCAAGCTCGACAAGGTCAAGTTCGGCGACGCGGCCGAGGCCGAGACGATCCGCAAGATGGTCGTCGCGATGGCCCGCGACCCGCGCGTGCTGGTGATCAAGCTGGCCGACCGGCTGCACAACATGCGCACGCTGCGCTTCCTGCCGCCGGAGAAGCAGGAGCGCAAGGCCCGCGAGACGCTCGAGGTGCTCGCCCCGCTGGCCCACCGGCTGGGCATGAACACGGTGAAGTGGGAACTCGAGGATCTCGCGTTCGCCACGCTCTACCCGAAGCGCTACGACGAGATCGTCCGCCTGGTCGCCGAGCGCGCGCCGAGCCGCGACACCTACCTCGGCGAGGTCATCGACCGGATCAACGCCGACCTGCGCGAGGGCGGCATCAAGGCCGCCGTCACCGGCCGTCCCAAGCACTACTACTCGATCTACCAGAAGATGATCGTGCGCGGCCGCGAGTTCACCGACATCTACGACCTGGTCGGCATCCGCGTCCTCGTCGAGAGCGAGCGCGACTGCTACGCGACCCTCGGCGTCATCCACGCGAACTGGCAGCCGGTGCCCGGCCGGTTCAAGGACTACATCGCGATGCCGAAGTTCAACATGTACCAGTCGCTGCACACGACGGTGATCGGCCCGGGCGGCAAGCCGGTCGAGCTGCAGATCCGCACCCAGGCCATGCACCGCACGGCCGAGTACGGCATCGCCGCGCACTGGAAGTACAAGGAGCAGAAGAAGCTCGACGTCGCCGATCCGGGCAACGTGTCCGACGAGATGGGCTGGCTGCGGCAGCTGCTCGACTGGCAGCGCGAGGCGCAGGAGCCCGAGGAGTTCCTCGACTCGCTGCGCTACGACCTCGGCGCGTCCGAGGTGTACGTGTTCACGCCGAAGGGCGACGTGATCGCGCTGCCCAACGGCTCGACGCCGGTCGACTTCGCCTACGCCGTGCACACCGAGGTCGGCCACCGCTGCATCGGCGCGCGGGTCAACGGCAAGCTCGTCGCGCTCGAGTCGACGCTCGACAACGGCGACACGGTCGAGGTGTTCACGTCCAAGGCCGAGAACGCCGGACCGTCGCGCGACTGGCTGACGTTCGTCAAGTCACCGCGGGCGCGCAACAAGATCCGGCAGTGGTTCGCGCAAGGAGCGGCGCGAGGACGCGATCGACGCCGGCAAGACCGCGCTGTCGAAGGCGATGCGCAAGGCGGCGCTGCCGATCCAGCGCGTGCTCGGCGGCGACCAGCTGCTCACGCTGGCCAACGACATGCACCTGGCCGACGTCTCGGCGCTCTACGCCGCGATCGGCGAGGGCCACGTGTCGGCGCAGTCGGTCGTGCAGAAGCTGGTCGCCCAGCTCGGCGGCACCGAGGGTTCGGTCGAGGACATCGCCGAGGCGGTGATCCCGTCGATCGAGTCGCCGTCGGTCACCCGCCGGCACGAGCGGCGACAGCGGGGTCGTGGTCAAGGGCGTCAGCGACGTCTGGGTCAAGCTCGCGCGGTGCTGCACGCCGGTGCCCGGCGACGACATCCTCGGCTTCGTCACCCGCGGCGGGGGAGTGTCGGTGCACCGCCGCACCTGCACCAACGCCGCGTCGCTGCTCGATCAGGCCGACCGGCTCGTCGAGGTCGAGTGGGCGCCGTCGGATCGACTCGACGTTCGTGGTCTCGATCCAGGTCGAGGCGCTCGACCGGCACGGCCTGCTCTCCGACGTCACCCGGGTGCTGTCGGACGAGCGGGTCAGCATCCTGTCGGCGAACGTGTCGACCAACCGCGACCGGGTCGCGGTCAGCAAGTTCACCTTCGAGATGGCCGAGGCCAAGCACCTCGGCCACCTGCTGCGGGCGATCCGCAACGTCGAGGGCGTGTACGACGTCTACCGGGTGCACGCCGCGAACTGACAGCTGCAGCGCGACCGGTCGTCACGGTGACGCTCGGCGGTCGACGCTCTGTCAGGTCGACGACGAACACCAGCGACGAGTTCGGCCGGGATCGTTGCCGTTGCGCCGTGCGTCGCCGTAGCCCGAGCGGCCGAGCGGCAGGATGATGATCCGCCGGCCGCCGACCTGCATCGGCGCGGACCTTGGCCGTCGCCGCCGATGCCCTGGGTGAAGCCCGGGCACGACGCTGGTGAGCGAGAACTGGCGCCGGCTGTGCCGCTGCTGCCCAGGACGAGTCGAACTTCGTGCCGTCGTTGTACAGCACGCCGATGTACTGCACCGTCACCGTCGACGTCGGCGTGGCCGCCTGCCCTTGCCGACGACGAGGTCCTGGCACTCGAGCGCGTTGGGTCGCGGTCGTGGCACTTCGACGTCACCGGCGGGTGCCTTTGCAGGTCGGTCGCGTCCTTGACCGTGACGCCCTTGGACGTCACGGTCGAGCCCTTGGCCGGCTTGGCACACGCGACGGGCTGCCGAGCGCGGCGCTCGACGTGCTCGGCGCGACGCTCGACGAGACGATCGGCGTCGTGCGTCTTGCGACGCGGCGGCTGGCTTCTTCTTGTCGTTGCCGCTGCTCAGCAGCGACGACGCGCGACCACGATCGCGGCGATCAGCACGATCGTCGCCGACGATCGAGGTGATCAGGGTCACCTTGCTGCGGCGCGCCTCGCGCTCCTGGCGGCGCTGGAGTTGACGTTCGAGGTGACGGCGCGCGGCTTCACGGCGCTGCTTGTTCGTCGGCACGGACGTGTTCCTCCAGGTCGGCAGCGTCGGGCGCGCTCGGGGCCAAATCTCCGGCAGTCTACGGAAGCCACCTCGGCGCCGGCTGAGACGGATCGGCGTTCGCGGCCGCTCGGTAGGCTGGGTGGACCGGTCGTCTCGATCTTCTAGTAATGGGGTGTGCTTCCGCCGTGCTCATCGCGGGCTTCCCGTCGGACGTGACCGCCACCAACTGCTGGGTCGTCGCGCCGGCCGACGGGCGAGCAGTGCATCGTCGTCGACCCCGGCATCGGCGTCGGCGCGCAGCTGGACGAGGTGCATCGCCGAGCACCGGCTGCACCCGGTCGCCGTGCTGCTCACCCACGGCCACTTCGACCACACCTTCTCGGTGGTGCCGGTGTGCCAGGCCCGCGACGTGCCGGCCTTCATCCACCCGCGCGACCGCGGCCAGCTGACCGACCCGTGGTCGGCGGTCGGCATGCCGCCCGGCACGCCGCTGTTCGGCTCGCTGACCTTCGCCGAGCCCGACGACGTGCGCGAGCTGGCCGACGGCGACAAGGTCAGCCTCGCCGGCCTGGACTTCGCCGTGCGGCACGCGCCCGGACACACCCAGGGCTCGGTCGTGTTCGGCCTGGCCGGACCGACGAGCCGGTGCTGTTCAGCGGCGACGTGCTGTTCGCCGGCTCGATCGGCCGGTGTCGACTTCCCGGGCGGGTCGATGGCCGACATGCAGCGCTCGCTGCGCGAGGTGATCCTGCCGATGGACGACGCGACGGTCGTCCACGCCGGGCACGGCCCGTCCACCACCATCGCGCGCGAACGCGCGACCAACCCGTACCTCGCCGGAGCTGCGTATGACCACTTCCCTGTCCGGGTTCCCGGAACTGCTGCCGTCGCAACGCTTCGTCGAGCTCGCCGTCATCGACCGGCTGCGCTCGACTGTTCGAGCTGCACGGGTTCGCGCCGGTCGAGACGCGTGCCGCCGAGCCGCTCGACTCGCTGCTGCGCAAGGGCGAGATCGACAAGGAGGTCTACGTCCTGCGCCGGCTGCACGCCGAGACCGACGAGGGCGACGCCGGGCTGGGCCTGCACTTCGACCTGACCGTGCCGTTCGCGCGGTACGTGCTCGAGAACGCCGGACGGCTGGAGTTCCCGTTCCGCCGCTACCAGATCCAGAAGGTCTGGCGCGGCGAGCGTCCGCAGGAGGGCCGCTACCGCGAGTTCACCCAGGCCGACATCGACGTCGTCGGCACGCGACAGCCTGCCCGTCCACCACGACGTCGAGGTCGCGCGGGTGATGGCCGAAGCCCTGGCCGGCCTGGACTTCCTGCCCCCGCTGCGGCTGCAGGTCAACAACCGCAAGCTGATCGAGGGCTTCTACCTCGGCATCGGCGCGCCAGACGTCCGGCGGCCGTGATGCGCGCGATCGACCGGCTCGACAAGGTGCCACCCGATGTCGTCGCCAAGCAGCTGGTCGACGAGGCGGGCCTCACCGAGGAGCAGGCGGCGCAATGCCTGCGGCTCGCCGAGATCCGCACGTCCGACTCGTCGTTCGTCTCGCAGGTCTGGGCGCTGGGTGTCGCGCACGCGATGCTCGACGAGGGCCTGGACGAGCTGGCGGCGGTCATCGACGGCTGCGCGTCGATCAGCGGGGTGACCGTCGAGGCCGATCTGCGCATCGCCCGCGGGCTCGACTACTACACCGGGACGGTCTTCGAGACCCGGATGGCCGGCTACGAGCGGCTCGGCTCGATCTGCTCCGGCGGCCGCTACGACTCGCTCGCCATCGGACGGCAAGACCACCTATCCAGGCGTGGGCATCTCGCTGGGTGTCACCCGGCTGCTGATGCCGCTGTTCCAGCGCGGCGTGCTGTCAGGTTCGCGCCCGGTGCCCTCGGTGGTGCTGGTGGCGCTGCCGAACGAGGACGACCGGGCTCGCTGTGATGCGCTGGCGCAGGTCCTGCGATCGCGGGGGATCGCTACCGAAGTGGCTGCGACGCCGCAGAAGTACGGCAAGCAGATCCGCTACGCCGAGCGGCGGGGCATCCCGTTCGTCTGGTTCCCGGGCGACGCGGCGGGAGCCGGTGACGAGGCTGGTTCCGGCGACGAGGTGAAGGACATCCGCAGCGGCGCCCAAGGGCCGGCCGATGTCGCGGAGTGGACGCCCCCGACCGAAGACCTGCACCCGCAGGTGATCTCTACAAAGGAATCCAGTGATTCGTAGTCATGAGGCGGGGGCGCTTCGCGCGTCCGACGCCGGCTCGACCGTGACCCTCGCCGGTTGGGTGGCCACCCGCCGCGACCACGGCGGAGTCACCTTCATCGATGTGCGTGACGCGTCGGGCTCGGCGCAGGTGGTGTTGCGGGAAGCCGATGTCGCGCACGACCTGCGCAACGAGTGGGTCGTCGCGGTCACCGGCGAGGTGCGGCTGCGGCCCGAGGGCAACATCAACCCGGCGATCCCGACCGGCGAGATCGAGGTCGTCGCCTCGTCCCTCGATGTTCTGAACGAGGCGGCGGCGCTGCCGTTCCAGGTCGACGAGCACACCGAGGTCGGCGAGGAGGCCCGGCTGAAGTACCGCTACCTCGACCTGCGCCGGCCCGGCCCGGCTGCGGCGATCCGGTTGCGCTCGGCGGTGAACCGGGCCGCGCGCACGGTGCTGTCCGACCAGGGCTTCGTCGAGATCGAGACGCCGACGCTGACCCGGTCGACTCCGGAGGGGGCGCGCGACTTCCTCGTGCCGGCGCGGTTGCGGCCCGGATCGTGGTACGCGCTGCCGCAGTCGCCGCAGCTGTTCAAGCAGCTGCTGATGGTCGCGGGCATGGAGCGGTACTTCCAGATCGCGCGCTGCTACCGCGACGAGGATTTCCGCGCAGACCGGCAGCCCGAGTTCACCCAGCTCGACATCGAGATGAGCTTCGTCGACCAGGACGACGTGATCGCACTCGCCGAGTCGGTGCTGGTCGCGCTGTGGAAGCTGATCGGGCACGAGGTGTCGACGCCGGTGCCACGGATGACCTACTTCGACGCGATGGACCGGTTCGGCACCGACAAGCCCGACCTGCGCTTCGGCCTCGAGCTGGTCGACTGCACGTCCTACTTCAAGGACACCCCGTTCCGGGTGTTCCAGGCGCCTTACGTCGGCGCCGTGGTGATGCCCGGCGGTGCGTCGCAGCCGCGGCGCACCCTGGATGGGTGGCAGGAGTTCGCCAAGCAGCGCGGGCATCGCGGGCTGGCCTACGTCCTGATCGGTGACGACGGATCGCTGAGCGGACCGGTCGCGAAGAACCTGTCCGACACCGAGCGCGACGGCCTTGCCGAGCACGTCGGCGCGTCGCCGGGCGACTGCGTGTTCTTCGCGGCCGGTGGCGGCAACTCGGCACGGTCGCTGCTCGGCGCGGCGCGGCTCGAGATCGGCAAGCGGTTGTCGCTGATCGACGAGTCGCAGTGGTCGTTCGTGTGGGTCGTCGACGCGCCGCTGTTCGAGCCGTCGTCCGACGCGCAGGCCGCCGGTGACGTCGCTGTCGGATCCGGAGCGTGGACGGCCGTCCACCATGCCTTCACCTCGCCCAAGCCGGAGTTCCTCGACACCTTCGACACCGATCCGGGATCCGCGCTCGCGTACGCGTACGACATCGTCTGCAACGGCAACGAGATCGGCGGCGGGTCGATCCGTATCCACCGCCGCGACGTGCAGGAGCGGGTGTTCGCGGTGATGGGGCTCGATCAGGCCGAGGCGCAAACGAAGTTCGGCTTCCTGCTCGACGCGTTCAAGTACGGCGCGCCACCGCACGGCGGCATCGCCTTCGGATGGGACCGGATCTGCGCCCTGCTCTCGGGCACCGAGTCGATCCGCGACGTGATCGCGTTCCCGAAGACCGGCGGCGGCTACGACCCGCTCACCGGGGCCCCGGCGCCGATCACCCCCGAGCAGCGCAAGGAAGCCGGCATCGATTGGCAGCCCGAAGACTGACTTTGCCCCGCGTCGGCGTCCTGGCCGACGCTGGCAGCATGCACACGGGCAAAGCCCGGTTTGCACCCGCCGTGGTCGCTATATGCGCCGCGGCCGCCGATATAGCGGCCGTGCCGGGTGCAAACCGATCATCGGACGCGGCCGGCGCCCGACTATTCGCCGGTGACCAGGTGCAGCAGGGCCAGGCCGTAGGCCTGGGTGGCGTCGGGTCGGTGGTGACGACCTCGCGGCCGGCCACCTCGATCACCACGCTCCAGTCATCGCCGGAGCGCTCCAGCCGCCGGAACGTCGCGCCCAGGCGCTCGCGCAGCTGCGCCTCGCTGGGCAGCCACACCGAGTTGCGCGCTTCGATCGAGTCCAGCGCCCACTCGACCGTCCCGTTGAAGCCGATCACCGAGCCGCCCGGAAAGTCGTGCATCTCGACCGTCATGTCCGAGAGCGTGAACACCTCGTCGTCCATGTCGCGGTCGGCCACGACGAACCGGTCGCCCGGCGCCGGATCCCACCGCAACCCGCCGTCGCGCAGCTTGCGGGCCAGTGCCACCGAGATCATGGTGTCCAGCGTATGGGCAGCCGTTTCACGCCCCGCTGGAAGTTCGACCGCAGGTAGGACGGGTCGCCCGCCGCCTCGATCCAGGACGTGCGGCGCAGCAGCTCGCCGAACAGCGCGCGCATCTGGGTACGTGCGAGGTGGGCGCCGAGGCAGAAATGCGGCCCGTGCCCGAAGACCAGGTGCGGGTTCGGCTTGCGGGTGATGTCGAACGTGGACGGACTGTCGAACACCGACGGATCGCGATTGGCGGCGATGAACGACACCACCACCTTGTCGCCGGCCGACACTGACACCGTCCCGAGTTGCGCGGCACGGGAAGCGGTGCGGCGGAACACCATCACCGGCGTCCACCAGCGCAACATCTCGTCCACCGCGGTGTCGAAGAGCGAAGGGTCGGCGCGCAACGCCTCCTGCGCCTGCGGATGGGCGAGCAGCGCGATCATGCCGCCCGGCAACCCGTTGCGCAGTGTCTCGTTGCCGGCCACCGCGAAGAGCCAGAACATGTTCTCGAACTCCTCGACCGAGATCCGGCCGCCCTCGTCGTCGAGCTGCGCCAGCAGGATCGACATCACGTCCGCACCGGGATCGAGCCGCTTCGCGTCGCCGAGCAGGTGCGCGTAGCGGTAGAGGTCGGGCATCCCGTCCCGGCTGCGCGGGTCGGGCATCCGTCCCGATGCATCCGGCGACGGACGGACCGCCACCGCCTGTTGCGCCAGGGGCGTGCCCGACGATGCGTCGAACGATGCCGACACCGAGTAGTCGGGATCGAGGAAGCCGATCACCCGGTTCGACCAGTCGAACATCAGCCAGCGGTCGGACGGCGGAACGCCGAGCACGTCGGCAAGGGCGAGCAGCGGCAGGTCGGCGGCGACGTCCTTGGCGAAGTCGCACTCACGCGGGCCGTCGAGCATGCGATCGACGATCGCCGTGGCGTGCGACCGCGACCCGCGACTCGAGCGCGGCCACCGCGCGCGGGGTGAACGACTGGGCCACCATCCGCCGCAGCCGCGAGTGCTCGGGCGGGTCCATGTTCAGCATCATGCGTTGCACGTAGGCGAGGTCGCTCGCACTCGCGGGATCGCGGATCTGCGTGCCGCCAAGCGTGGACGAGAACGTCGACGGGTCGCGCAGCACCGCGCTCACCAAGGCGTGATCGAGCACCAGGTGGTAGCCCGGCCCGGCGGGCAGTCCCGGCAGCGCCGGCTCGTCGATCCACGCGACCGGCCCGACCGAACGCAGCGACTCGATCAGCTCGAACGGGACGCCATCGACATACGTCCCCGGATCGTGCAGCGCGGCGCGTCACGCGAGCGTCGAGAGCGTCTTCTCGATCGAGGTCACCAGCGCGACCGGCGCTTCGAACATCGCGTAGTGGCCGGCGTTCGTCTGCACGTCCAGCTCGCAGCCGGGCAGCTGGGCCAGCCACGTCGCCTGCATCGTCTCCGCGCCGAGGGCCGGATCGTGCTCGCCGACGATCGCCTTGATCGGGACGGACGGGGCGGGCAGCTCCGACGCGAAGTCGTACTTCGCCCACGACGGCAGGTACGCGCCGAATGCCTCCCGCGTCGAAGCAGCGACGGAGAACGCGACCATCTGGTTGATCCAGGTCGCCGACTGCCGGTTGCCGGTGGTGAAGTCGATGATCGCGTAGCGGTTGCCGTCGTTCTGTGCGGCGCCGTCGAACAATCCCCACGTCTGTTCGTCGAACGGCACGCCCGACGCCGGCACCGGGCTGATGCCGATCACCGCGGTGACTCGATCGGGAACGTTGGCGAACACGCGCAGTACTGCCGAGCCGCCCATCGAGTGGCCGACCAACGCGAAGCGGTCCCAGCTGAGCTCATCGGCCAGCTGCACGGTGTCGGCTGCGATCTCTTCGATCGTGTACGCGCCGGGCTCGTCGCGCCGCGCGCCGTAGCCGCGGTAGTCGAGGAACGCGTAGCTGTAGGCGTTCTGGTCGATGAGGTCGGGGAGCATGCCCCAGCCGCCGGCCGAGCCGAACCAGCCGTGCAGCGCGATCACCTTGACCGGGCCGGAGCCCACCACCGTCTGCGGAATCGTCATGGCCGCGACGCTAGCGCTCTGATCGCGATTTCTCGACGGTCCGCGCTGCGTTTCGCCAACCAACCAAGCGCTTGCTACGCTACGAGCGTGGCCGACAAGCGGATGACCGAGGGCGACGTCATCGCCGAGCTGCGGTCGGGCATGACGATCGGGATCGGCGGTTGGGGATCGCGGCGCAAGCCGATGTCGCTCGTGCGCGCGCTGCTGCGATCGGACCTGCGTGACCTCACCGTCGTCTCGTACGGCGGTCCGGACGTCGGGTTGCTCTGCGCGGCGGGAAAGGTCACGCGGCTCGTCTACGGCTTCGTCTCGCTCGACTCGATCCCGCTGGAGCCACACTTCCAGGCCGCACGCCAGTCCGGTGCGGTGCAGGTGACCGAGTACGACGAGGGGATGCTGCAGCTCGCGCTCTACGCCGCGGCCACCCGCGTGCCGTTCCTGCCCACCCGGTCGGGTCTCGGCTCGGACGTGCTGCGGGTGAATCCGGAGCTGCGCACCGTCGTCTCGCCCTATGCCGACGGCGAGGAGTTGGTCGCGGTCCCGGCGTTGCCCCTCGACGCCGCGCTCGTGCACCTGAACCGCGCCGATGCGCGCGGCAACGCGCAGTTCCTCGGACCCGACCTCTACTTCGACGACCTGTTCTGCGCCGCCGCCGACCGGGCCTACGTGTCGTGCGAGCGGATCGTCGCGACGGCTGAGCTGGCCGCCGCCGGGCCGGCCACCATGCGCATCAGCCGGTGGATGGTCGCCGGCGTCGTCGAGGCTCCGCACGGTGCGCACTTCACGTCCTGCGTTCCGGACTACGGGCGGGACGAGGCGTTCCAGGCCGAGTACGTGCGTGCTGCCAAGGACGCCGAGTTGTGGCCGCAGTTCGTCGCGAAGTACCTGTCCGGCGACGAGGCCTCGTATCAGGCAGCTGTCGCATGAGCCGCGCCGATGTTTGTGTCGTCGCGTGCGCTGATGCGTGGCGTGGTGACGGCGAGATCCTCGCCAGCCCGATGGGGACGACGCCGTCGATCGGCGCCCGGCTGGCACGCGCGACGTTCGAGCCCGACCTGCTGCTCTCCGACGGCGAGGCCTACTACATCGAGGGAACCTGGCCCGTCGGCGCGCCCGCGCCGGCCAGCGCGATCGAGGGCTACCTGCCGTACCGGTCGGTCTTCGACCTCGTCTGGTCGGGACGGCGACACGTGATGATGGGTCCGAGCCAGCTCGACCGGCACGGGAACGCGAACATCTCCGCGATCGGCGATTTCGACCGTCCCACCCGGCAACTGTTGGGCGCGCGCGGTGCGCCGGGCAACACGGTCAACCACCCGACCAGCTACTGGGTGCCGCGCCACCTGCCGCGCACGTTCGTGCCGCGCGTCGACATGGTCTCCGGTGTCGGCTACGACAGTGCCGAGAAGTCCGGTCCGTCCGCGAGCCGCTTTCTCGACCTGCGGCGCGTGGTGACGAACCTGGCCGTGCTCGACTTCGCCACACCGGACCACAGCATGCGGCTGGCCTCGGTCCACCCCGGCGTAACTGTCGACGAGGTGGTTGCGAACACCGGCTTCGAGCTCGTCATCGACGGCGACGTGCCCACGACGCGCGAGCCGACCGACGAAGAGCTGCAGCTCATCGGCGAGGTGCTCGATCCGCGCGGCCTGCGCATGAAGGAGGTGCCGTGACTGAGCTCCACGCGGCGCTGCACACGGTCGCTTGCGACCTGTTCGACGTGCGCTACCCGATCGTGCAGACCGGCATGGGCTGGGTGTCGACGCCGGAACTGACCGCGGCCACCGCGAATGCGGGCGGGCTGGGCATTCTCGCCAGCGGCACGCTGTCGCTCGAAGAGACCGACGCCGCGATTGCCCGTACCAAAGAGCTGACCGGCAACAGCTTCGGCGTCAACATGCGCGGCGATTCACCAGATGTCTCCGAGCGAGCCCGGTTGCTCGTCAAGCACGGCGTGCGGGTCGCGTCGTTCGCGCTGGCACCGAAAGAGAAAGTGATCCGCGACCTGAAGGACGCCGGCCTCGTCGTCGTGCCGTCGGTCGGCGCTCGTCGGCATGCCGAGAAGGTGGCGGCGTGGGGCGTTGACGCGGTCATCGTGCAGGGTGGCGAGGGTGGCGGACACACCGGCGCGGTGCCCACCTCCATCCTGTTGCCGCAGGTGGTCGACGCGGTCGACATCCCGGTGATCGGTGCGGGTGGCATGAGCAGCGGTCGCGGTCTGGTCGCGGCATTGGCCTACGGTGCGGCCGGGATCGCGATGGGCACCCGTTTCCTGCTGACGAGTGATTGCGTCGTTCCTGACAACGTGAAGCAGGAGTACCTGAAGAGCACGGTGAACGACACCGTTGTGACGACTGTGCTCGATGGGGTGCCGCAACGCGTCCTGCGCACCGAGTTCGCCGAGAAGCTGATCACCGGCAACTCTGCGTCACGGTTGACTCGGTCGGCGCGGCACGCGTTCGCGTTCCACAAGCTGTCCGGCATCCCGTGGCGTGACATGGTGCGCGAGGGCTTGGCGATGAAGAAGAGCCACGAGCTCGGCTGGGGTCAGGTGCTGATGGCCGCGAATACGCCGATGATGCTGCGCGCGAGCATGGTCG
Organism: uncultured Actinomycetota bacterium; assembly: GCA_963794885.1. Taxonomy (GTDB): domain Bacteria; phylum Actinomycetota; class Actinomycetes; order Mycobacteriales; family Jatrophihabitantaceae; genus RYN-133. Next base: position 27,982 of record CAWCFH010000016.1, on the reverse strand, counting down.
ATGGACGCGTCGATCTTGGCACCCTGGCCAGTGGCCAGGTCGCCGGCGTGATCGACGACCTGCCGACCTGCGCCGAGCTGATCGACCGGATCATGGCCGAGGCCGACGACGTGCTGACCAACTTCTGCAAGGCGTAACGGGGCCGTATGAGTGACGCTTGCGGAGCGAACAGGAGACTGCAATGACTGAGAGCCGGCGCGAGGTCATTCTCGACAAGGCCGCCGCGCTGTTCGCGAACAAGGGCGTCGCGGCGACCACGGTGCGCGAGATCGCCGACAGCGTCGGTCTGCTGTCGGGCAGCCTGTATCACCACTTCGAATCGAAGGACGCGATCGTCGACGAGGTGCTGCGCAGCTACCTCACCGATCTGCAGGCGCGCTACCAACGCGTTGTCGACGAGGGCAACGATCCGCGCACAACTATCGAGAACCTGGTGCACGCGTCGCTCGAGACAGTGGAGACGCATCCGTACGCGACCGAGATCTACCAGAACGACTACAACCTGCTGCACGACCAGCCACGATTCCGCTATTTGAAGTCGACGAGCGCGCAGGTGCAGAAGACCTGGCTCGATGTGATCAACGCGGGAGTCGAGAGCGGTGTGTTCCGCTCCGACATCGATCCGCAGATCCTGTACCGCATCCTGCGCGATGTCGTGTGGCAGTCGGTGCGCTGGTACCGGCCGACGCCGGGGCACACGTTGCGCCAACTCGCTGACGACTGCACGTCGCTGCTGCTCGATGGCATGGCCACCAAGCCGGGCGCGCGTCGACGCACGAAGGCCAGTTGATGGCGCGCACCGGTCCGCCGCCTCGTCCCCATGACAGCCACGGTTTGCTGGCCGGACGCACGGTCGTCGTCACCGCGGCGGCCGGAACCGGCATCGGCTTCGCCGCCGCCCGGCGCTGCGCCGAGGAGGGCGCCCGAGTCGCCATCAGCGACTGGCATGAGCGACGGCTCGGCGAGGCGGCCGAGAAGCTCGCCGACGATCACCGGCGAGAAGCCGCTGGCTGTGGTGTGCGACGTGACCGATCGAGGAGCAGGTGCAGCGCCTGTTCGACACTGCCGCGGCCGAGTACGGCGCAGTCGATGTCGTGGTGAACAACGCCGGCCTCGGCGGCGATACGCCGTTGATCGAGATGACCGACGACCAATGGTCGCGCGTGCTCGACGTGACGCTCACCGGCACCTTCCGCTGTACCCGTGCGGCGATGCGGCACATGAGCGAGCACGGTGGTGGCGCGATCATCAACAACGCCTCGGTGATCGGTTGGCGGGCGCAGGCCGGCCAGGCGCACTACGCAGCGGCGAAGGCCGGCGTGATGGCGTTGACCCGGTGCGCGGCGCTCGAGGGTGCCGAGCACGGCATCCGGGTCAACGCGGTAGCGCCGAGCATCGCCATGCATGAGTTTCTCGCCAAGGTGTCCTCGGACGAACTGCTTGCCGAGCTGTCGCAACGCGAGGCGTTCGGCCGCGCGGCCGAACCGTGGGAGGTCGCCGACGTCATCGTGTTCCTCGCCAGCGACTACTCGTCCTACATGACCGGCGAGATCGTGTCGGTCAGCAGCCAGCATCCCTAGGAGACCGATGTCCAGCGCAGTGAGCATCCGCACGTGACGCGGACGGGATCGTCGAGATCGTCGTCGACGCCCCGCCGGTCAATGCGCTGACCGTCGCCGGCTGGTTCGAACTCGCCGAGGTGCTGACCGCGGCCGGCAACGATCCCGAGGCGCGGGTTGTCGTGCTGCGTGCCGAGGGCCGCGGCTTCAACGCGGGCGTCGACATCAAAGAGATCCAGGCCAGTTCCGGGTTCGAGGCGCTGATCGGCGCCAACCGCGGTTGCTTCGCCGCGTTCGCCGCGGTCTACGAATGCAAGGTTCCGGTGATCGCCGCCGTGCACGGCTTCTGTCTCGGCGGCGGCATCGGACTCGTCGGCAACGCCGACATCATCGTCGCGAGTGACGATGCGACGTTCGGCCTGCCCGAGGTCGATCGCGGCGCGCTCGGCGCGGCGACGCACCTGTCGCGGCTCGTCCCGCAGCACAAGGCGCGAGCGATGATGTACACGTCTGCGACTGCGACCGCGGCCGAGCTGCATGCGTTCGGGTCGGTGCTGTCGGTGGTTTCGCGCGAGGTGTTGCGTTCGACCGCGTTCGATGTCGCGCCGCGAGATCGCGGCAAAGGATCCGCGCGTGGTGCGGATGGCCAAGGAGGCGTTCAACGGCATCGACCCGTGGGACGTCAAGCGCAGCTACCGCTACGAGCAGGGCTTCACCTTCGAGCTGAACCTGTCCGGCGTCTCGGACAAGCTGCGCGAGGGCTTCGGCTCGGCGGAGAGCTGACCGATGGATCTCACCTGGTCCGATGACGACGAGCAGTTCCGTGCCGAGGCGCGCGACTGGCTCGACGGCGAACGCGCCGCGTGGGCTGCCTTCAGGGGACACGCGCGACGGGTTCGCGGCGCATCTCGAGTGGGAGCGTGCGCTGTTCGATGCGCGCTGGGCGGTCGTCTCGTGGCCGGAACGCTACGGCGGGCGCGATGCGTCGCTGTGGCAGTGGCTGATCTTCGAGGAGGAGTACTACCGCGCCGACGCCCCGCAGCGGGTGACGCAGAACGGCATCTTCCTGCTCGCGCCGACGGTGTTCGCCTTCGGCACGGCCGAGCAACAGGATCGCATCCTGCCGCGGATGGCCGCCGCACAGGATCTCTGGGCGCAGGGCTGGTCAGAACCCGGCGCGGGCAGCGATCTGGCCGCGATCACCAGCCGCGCCGCGCGTGATGACGAGCGCGGCGGTTGGGTGCTGAACGGGCAGAAGACGTGGACGACGCGCGGCGCGTTCTGCACCCACCTGTTCGGACTGTTCCGCACCGATCCGTCCGCGGGCCGGCATCGCGGGCTGACCTACTTCCTCGTCGCGCTGGATACACCTGGTGTCACGGTGCGCGGGTTCGAGCGGCTCGACGGTGACGAGGGATTCGCCGAGGTGTTCTTCGAGGACGTCTTCGTGCCTGACGACAACGTGCTCGGCGCGGTGAACGAGGGGTGGCAGGTCGCGATGGCGACCACCGGCTCGGAGCGCGGGCTGACGCTGCGCTCGCCGGGCCGATTCACCCGCGCCGCGCAGCGGCTGGTCGAGCTGGCGCGCGCCGGGTCCAGCGAGCGGCAGCGCGATCTCGTCGTGCAGACGCTGGCTCGACGCCCGGGCGTACGAGCTGTTCACCCTGCAGCAGGTGACCGGAATCGTCGACGGGACGGCAGTGAATGCCGAGTCGAGCCTGAACAAGCTGTTCTGGTCGGAGCTCGATGTGCGGCTGCACGAGACGGCGATGGACCTGCTCGGTCCCGAGGCCGAAGTGGACGGGCCGTGGAGCCGCGGCTTCCTGTTCTCGCTGGCCGGTCCGATCTACGCCGGGACGAACGAGATCCAGCGCAACATCGTGGCCGAGCGGCTGCTCGGGCTGCCGAGGAAATGACCAGCGATGCGCTTCGAATCCAGTGATGCCGCGGTGGCGTTGCGCGACGCCACCCAAGCGACTGCTCGCGGCCGAGATGACTCCGGCGGTTGTCCGGGCCGGCTGGCCGGGCGGCGACATCGGGGTCGTGCGCACGGTGTGGCGCAAGCTCGCCGATTCCGGCGTGATCGGCGCGCTCGTCCCCGAACAGTTCGACGGTCTCGGCCTGGACGAGGAGGCGATCGTTCCCACCCTCGAACGCCTCGGCTATTCGGGGCTGCCGATGCCCGCGGTCGAGACGATTGCGGTTGCCGCGCCGGCGTTGCTGTCCGATGCCCGGCTCGGCGACGTGTTGAGCGGCAGGGCCACTGTGGCGATCGCACAACCGTCGCTGCGCGAGGAATCACCGCTGCTCGCGTTCGGGCATGACTGCGATCTCGCGCTCGTACTCGGCGAGGACGATCTGCGGCTGTACGAACGCGCCGAGCTCGAGCTGGAGGCGGTGGAGTCGATCGACGGCGCGCGGCGGATGGCCCGCATCGTCGCGCTGGACGGCGGGACGGTGCTCGCCGACGACCCCGCCGCGGTGGCGTCCGCGTGGTTGCGTGGCGTGCTGGGCACCGCGGCGGTGCTTGTCGGGCTGAGTTCGCGGATGTTGGACATGACTGTCGACTATGTGCAGCAGCGTGAGCAGTTCGGCGTGCCGATCGGCAGCTTCCAGGCGATCAAGCACCAGCTCGCCACGGCACTGCTGGCGCTGCGGTTCGCCCGCCCGCCCGTCCTCGCCGCCGGCTGGGCACTTGCTACCCAAGCCCCTGATGCGGCCGTCCAGGTGTCGGCGGCCAAGGCGCTGGCATCGGAAGCGGCGCTGCGGATCGCACGTATCGCCATCCAGTGCCACGGCGCGATCGCGTACACGACCGAGTACGACCTGCACCTGTTCGCCAAGCGTGCCTGGGCAACGGCGCCGAGCTGGGGTGATGCCGCCTGGCATCGCCGCAGCATTGCCGCCCACCTGGGACTGTAGGAAGGGATATCGCATGTCCGACGACGACGTCGTGCAGTACGAGCGTGACGGCGAGCTCGCCCGGATCACGTTGAACCGCCCGCAGTACAGCAACGCGCAGAACTCGGCGATGACGTACGCGCTCGATGACGCGTTCTATCGTGCGGCTGCCGACGATGAGGTGAAGGTCGTCATCCTGTCCGGCGCGGGCAAGCACTTCTCGGCCGGGCCACGACATCGGCACGCCCGGCCGTGACATCGACACGTCCTTCGACCGTCGTGCCGGTCTGTGGTGGGACCACGTCGGCAAGCCCGGCAGCGAGAATCGGTTGGCCCGCGAGGAAGAGGTCTACCTCGGGATGTGCCGGCGTTGGCGCGAGCTGCCCAAGCCGGTCATCGCGCAGGTGCACGGCGCATGCATCGCCGGCGGCCTGATGCTCGCGTGGATCTGCGACTTCATCATTGCCTCGGACGATGCGTTCTTCGCCGATCCTGTCGTGCGGATGGGCATTCCTGGCGTCGAGTACTTCGCGCACCCGTGGGTGATGGGTCCGCGGCAGGCCAAGGAGTTCCTCTACCTCGGCGAGCGCATCGACGCGCAGCGCGCGATGCAGCTCGGCATGGTGAATCGGGTCGTGCCCCGCGACGACGCTCGACGAGGTCGTTACGACGATGGCGCGCAAGATCGCGACGATGCCGCGTTTCGGCCTGGCGCTGACGAAGAAGGCGGTCAACCAGGCCGAGGACGCGATGGGCCTGCACGTCGGCATGGACTCGGTGTTCGGGCTGCATCACGTCGGACACGCGCACAACGCAGAGGTTGGCGCCGACTCGCTTGGCGGTCACGATGCGCGATCGATGCGCGAGGGAAACAAATGAGTGATCGGGTCGTCATCGTCACTGGCGCCGGCCAAGGATTGGGACGTGAGCATGCGCTCGCGTTCGGACGGCACGGTGATCGCGTCGTCGTGAACGATGTCGGCGCTGCCGCATCGGACGTGGCGGCGGAGATCGCTGACGCTGGCGGCACCGCGGTGGCGAGCAGTGGTGATGTGAGCGACTGGGCGTACGCGCAGTCGTTGATCGACTTCGCGGTGGCCTCGTTCGGGCGCCTCGATGCGCTGGTCAACAACGCCGGCATCAACCGCGACCGGATGCTGGTCGGGATGTCGGAGGAGGAGTGGGATCTCGTCCTGCGGGTTGATCTCAAGGGGCACTTCGCGCCGATGCGGCACGCGGCGGCGTACTGGCGTGAGCGAGCGAAGTCAGGCGAGGCGGTGCACGCGCGGATCGTCAACACCAGCTCCGGCGCTGGCCTGCTCGGCAGTGTCGGGCAGGGCAACTACGCCGCGGCCAAGGCGGGCATCCTCGCGTTGACGCAAGTTGCAGCGGTCGAGTTCGCCCGCTACGGCATCACCGTTAACGCGATCGCGCCGTCGGCGCGCACGCCGATGACCGAGGCAGTGTTCGCCGAGCGGATGCGCGCGCCTTCGTCGGGCTTCGACGCGATGCACCCGGGCAACGTGTCGCCGCTGGTCGTGTGGCTGGCCGGCGCTGGCTCGGGTGACGTGACGGGACGGGTGTTCGAGGTCGAAGGCGGATCGATCAGCGTCGCCGACGGTTGGCAGCACGGGCCGCGCATCGACAAGGACGGCCGGTGGGCAGTTGACGAGTTGAGCGGTCCGATCGCCGATCTGCTGGCCAAGGCGCCTGATCCTGCGCCGGTGTACGGATCGTGAGCGACTTTCGTTCGGAGGTCCGCGAGTGGCTTGCCGCGAACCTGACCGGCGAGTTCGCTTCGTTGGTGGGCAAGGGTGGTCCTGGACGGGAGCACGAGTTCGTCGAGGAGCGGTTGGCCTGGGAGCGCAAGCTCGGTGAGGGTCATTGGATCGGTCTCGGCTGGCCCGAAGCCGACGGCGGGCGCGGGCTGTCATGGGAAGACCAGGTGGTCTTCTACGAGGAGTACGCACGAGCGGGTGCTCCTGGACGGGTGGGCCACATCGGCGAGCAATTGCTCGGCCCGACCTTGCTGATGTTCGGTTCGCCAGAGCAGAAGGCGCGGTTCCTGCCGGGGATCCTCGACGGCACGTCGATGTGGTGCCAGGGGTACTCCGAGCCCGGAGCCGGCTCGGATCTGGCCGCGGTGTCGACACGGGCTGTGCTGCGTGACGGCCAGTGGCACATCGACGGCCAGAAGGTATGGACCTCACTGGCACAGTTCGCCGATTGGTGCTTCGTCATAGCGCGTACCGACCCGTCCGAGTCACGGCACCGCGGGCTGTCGTACCTCTTGGTGCCGATGCATCAGGACGGCATCGAGATCCGTCCCATCGTGCAGCTGACCGGAACGTCCGAGTTCAACGAGGTGTTCTTCGACGACGCTCGGACGGACGAGGAGAACGTGGTCGGCGCGCCGGGGGAGGGTTGGCGCGTTGCGATGGGCACGCTCGGTGTCGAGCGCGGGGTGTCGACGTTCGGGCAGCAGATGGGCTTCGCGCGCGAGTTCGAGGCGGTGCTCGCGGCCGCGCGCGCGTCGGGTGCGATCGACGATCCGGAACTCGCTGGTCGTCTCGTCGACAGCTGGATCGGGCTGCAGGCGATGAAGTACACGGCGATGGCGACGCTGGGCGGCGCGGGCGCGCCGGGTGCCGAGGCGAACATAGCCAAGCTGCTGTGGGCGCCGTGGCATCAGCAACTCGGTGAGCTCGCCGTCGATGTGCTCGGTCCGTCCGGACTGCTGCAGGATGTCGACGGCGAATGCACCGATGCGCAAACGCTGTTCCTGTTCACGCGGTCGGACACCATCTACGGCGGATCGAACGAGATCCAGCGCAATGTCATCGCCGAGCGGTTGTTGGGGCTACCTCGTGAGCAGTGACGAGCAGGCCGCGCTGCGCGATGCAGTGCGCGCGTTTCTCGCGCAGCACGGCACATCGGCGCGAGTGCGTGCCACGATCGCCGATGCCGCGCCGTTCGATGTGGCGACGTGGAAGCGGCTGACGACTGAGCTGGGACTTGCCGGTCTTGCCGTCCCAGAGTCGCTTGGCGGTGCTGGTGCGTCACTCGCCGAAGCTGCTGTCGTCGTCTCCGAGCTGGGACGGTCGTTGTTGCCCTCGCCGTATCTGTCGACGGTGGTCGCTGGCGCGGTGCTCGCCGCCGCGGGGGAGACGGAGGTGTTGCCGGGCATCGCCGCGGGCACAACTCTCGCCGCGCTCGCGATGTCGGATGGATCGGCTTCTGGTGGTCGCGTCAGCGGGACTGCACAATTCGTGATTGACGGCCCGTCCGCCGCGGTGTTTCTGGTGCGCGCTGGGGACGAACTGCTGCTGGTGCGTCCGTCTGATGCGGTCGTGACGGCGGAGCCCGCGCTCGATCAGACTCGGGCGTTGGCGACGGTGACGTTTGAGGCCGCGCCGGGTGCTGTGCTCTCGGCAGACCGTCCGCTCGGACCTTTCGCCGAGGATTTGATGCGCGCGTTGCTCGCGGTGGAATGTGTCGGGGCGGCCGAGCGAGCGCTCGAGTTGACGGTCGAGTACTTGAAGACGCGTACGCAGTTCGGCCGTCCGATCGGATCGTTCCAGGCGTTGAAGCATCGATGCGCAGATCTTGCGGTGGCGCTGGCTGGGGCTCGCGCACTGGCTGACGCGGCTATCGATGCTTTTGGCAGCGATGACTTCGAGGTACTTGCGCCGGCGGCCAAGCTGATGTGTTCGCAGACCTTCATGCGGGTGGCGGGGGAGATGATCCAGCTGCACGGTGGGATCGGGTTCACTTGGGAGCACTACGCGCATCTGTTCTTCAAGCGGGCCAAGTCGAACCAGTTGCTGTTCGGGACGCCTAGTGAGCTGCGGCGGCTTGTCGGCGTTCGCGCCGGTTTGCTTCGCTGTTGAAAACCGGCAGCGACGAGGTCGTTGAGTGGTTGGCTGGTTGCCGCTTTCGGCTGCTTCTTGTTCGGGGTCTGCGCGGAAATTCTTTTGAAAATCGTTGGATTCTCTCCGCGAATCTACCCCGGAAACTGTCAGAGGGTCACCCTAATATCGAACACGTGGACGAGATCGATCAGCGCTTCGACGCCTGGCTGGCCCAAGCGCCGGTCACCGATCCGGGCACGGCCTCGATGGACACGAACCTGGCCATGGCCGAACGTTACGAGCGGCTGATCGGCTACGCCCAGGCCCGGCAGGCCCGCCACCTCGCGCAGATCGAACTGCATCCCGACCCGGTGCCCGGACCGGTGTCGCCCGACCGCGCGGGAGCGGATCGATCTGGACCGGACCGCACAACTGTCGGCCACCCAGGAGGTGGCGTGTCTGTTGCGCTGGTCGACCGGCTACACGATCGGCCGGATGCACGACGCGGCCCGGCTGGTGACCGAGCTGCCCGCCACTCTCGCCGGCGTGGAGGCCGGCCGGTTCGGGTATCTGCACGCAACCTCGCTGGTCACCGCCACCAAAAACCTCGACCCCACTGTCACCGGCAAGGTTGAGGCCAAAGTGCTCGACCGGGCGCCGCAGCAGACGGTCAGCGAGTTCCGTGCCGCAGTACGCCGCTGGGTCGCCAAACTCGACCCGCGCGGCGAAGAACAACAGCACGAAGACGCGGTTGCCGAGCGGCGGGTCTGTCACCAACCCGACCAGCATGCGATGGCCTGGATCAACTCCTACCTCCCCGCCGCCGACGCCCAAGCGGTGCTGACCGCCGTCCAGGCGATGGCCGACAAACTCAAAGCTGCCGCTGACCCGTCCGACTGCCGCAGTGCCGACCAGTACCGTGCCGACGCGCTGGTCGCGATCTGCCTGGCCGCACTGCACGGCCAGACGATCGAAGGGTTGCCGAAGTGGCAGGGCCGCCACCCCCAAGTCCAGGTCGTCGTCGCACTCTCGACACTGCTCGGGTTCGATGAGCAGCCCGGTGAGCTGGCCGGCTACGGACCCATCCCCGCCGACCTCGCCCGGAAGATGGCCGCCGACCCGACCGGCACCTGGACCCGGCTGGTCACCGACGACCTCGGCCGGCTGGTCGATTACGGGCGGGAGAAGTACCGGCCACCCCAAGACCTCATCGACCACGTCACCGCGCGCGACCGGACCTGCCGCGGACCGCACTGCCACCGCCACGCCCGCCGCTGCGAAGTCGATCATGTGATCCCGTTCAGCGAAGGCGGCCACACCAACGCCGCCAACCTCGGTCCGGAATGCCTACGCGAACACCACCTCAAACACGACGCCGGCTGGCACACCCAACGACTACCCGACGGCACCATCCGCTGGACCACCCCCACCGGACGCAACTACGACCGACCACCCGACACCTTCCCGATCGATCACACCCGCCCCAAACGCGAACCCGACGACGAAGAAGACGAACCGCCACCGTTTTGACCGGCAACACTGAACCCGCTGCGGCACGACCCGCCGACGCGGATGCCGCACCGCATTCAAAGTCGGCGCTGCCGCACCTCGATCAGAGCTGCCCGCCTGCGGCGAGGTAGCGGGCTGGAACCTCTCCGCCGCCGTGCACGGGAGATCCGCGCCGGTGACGTACGCAGCCAACGGCGACGCGAGGATACAGGCACGCCGCGGCGATGTCGGATGGCTCCGCCAGCCGCTGCATCGGGATGGTGCGCGCGACAGCTGCACCGCCGTCGACGCCGTAGTACCTCGGTGGCGTTCTCGGTGCGGATCAGTCCGCCGGTGATGTGGTTGACCCGCACCCGCGGCGCCCACTCGAGGGCGAGCGCGCGCGTCAGTTGCAGCAAGCCGGCCTTGGCAGCGCGAGTACGCCGCGGCCGACCCGGCTGGACTCGTGCGCGGCCACGCTGCCGATGTTGACTATCGATGCCGCCGGACTCCTGCTGCTGCATCAGCGCATTCGCCGCCTGCGCGACGTAGAACGGCGCCAGCAGGTTCAACGCGACGATCTTCTCGACGAACCGCGGCGAGACCGTCGCCGCGTCGGCGCTCGGCGAACCGCCCGCGTTGTTCGACCAGCACGTCCAACCGGCCGTACCGCTCGGCAGCCGGCATTCGACCGCAGCTGCGCCTGCTCCGGCTCTCGCACGTCGGCGGCGACGAATGAAGCCGTCGTCCCGAAGCAATAGGCAGTTGATCGGCCGGGTTGCGCGCACACACCACGACATCCGCGCCCGCCGCGCGAAAGGCCGCGCGATGGCGAACCCGATGCCGCTTCGTCCCACCGGTGACGAGAACGCGACCCGCCCGGTGAAGTCGAGCGGTTGTCCAGCTGTGTCCATCACGAGCCGTTCGATGATCGTGACGTTCGCCTGGCCGCCGCCCTCGCACATCGTCTGCAGCCCGTAGCGACCGCCGTGCGCTCGAGCTCGTGCAGCAACGTGGTCATCAGCCGGGCACCGGTGGCGCCGAGCGGATGGCCGAGCGCGATCGCGCCGCCGTTGACGTTGACGCGCGCCAGATCGGCGCCGGTCTCGGCGGCCCACGCGAGCACGACCGAGGCGAACGCCTCGTTGATCTCGACCAGATCGATGTCGTCGATGCGTCAGCCCGGTGCGTCGCCAGCGCGTGCGCGGTCGCCGGTATCGGCGCGGTGAGCATCCAGATCGGGTCGGCGCCGCGCACCGACAAGTGATGGATCGCGCGCGCGGGGCGTGAGGCCATGAGTGCGCAGCCCGTCCTCGTTCACGATCAGGATCGCGGCCGACGCGTCGGAGATCTGGCTCGATACCGCAGCGGTGAGCCGCCCGCCCTCGACCAACGTGCGGCAGCGAGCGGATCTTCTCCCAGTTGGGCTCGCGCGGTCCCTCGTCGGCACTGACGCCGGACGACGGGACGATCTCGCGGTCGAACCGTCCTTCGCGCTGTGCCTGCAAAGCCCGCTCATGCGACCGGACGGCGAACTGCTCCATCTGCCGTCACGGGTCAGCGCCCACTTCTCGGCGATCATCTCCGCGGCGCGGAACTGCGAGACCTCTTCATCGCCGTAGCGCGCACGCCAGCCGGTCGATCCGCTGAACGGATCGGTGAAGCCGAGCTCTCGAGCGGCCGTCAGAGCGTAACGAGATCGGCACCGCGCTCATGTTCTGCACACCGCCGGCGACGACGACGTCCGACGTCCCGCTCAGCACGGCCTGCGCGGCGAAGTGCACCGCCTGCTGCGACGATCCGCACTGCCGGTCAACGGTCGTCCCGGGAACGTGCTCGGGCAGCCCGGCCGCGAGCCACGCGGTGCGCGCGATGTCACCGGCTTGCGGGCCGACCTGGTCGACGCACCCGTAGACGACATCCTCGACCGCTGCCGGATCGATCCCGGTGCGCTCCATCAGCGCCGTCAGCGTGGCCGCGCCGAGGTCGGCGGGGTGCACGGCGGACAGCCCGCCGCCGCGCCTGCCGACCGGCGTGCGGACAGCGTCGACGATGTAGGCCTCGGGCATGTTCGTAGCCTACCAAGCGCTTGCTACATCCATCCACTAGAGTTGTCGCCGTGCGCACGATTCCGTCCGTTCTCGAGGCCGCATCGCAGTCGCAGGACGAGGCATTGGTCGACGGATCGGTTCGCTGGACCTTCGCCCAGCTCGCCGACGAAGTGCGCCGCTGGTCGGCATCGGTCATCGCGTCCGGCGTCGAGCCCGGCGACCGGGTCGCCGTCTGGGCGCCCAACAGCCAGCGCTTCGTCGCCGCCGCGCTAGGGGCAGTGACCGCCGGCGCGGTGCTCGTCCCGATCAACACGAGGTACAAGGGCGACGAGGCCCGCTGGATCCTCGAGAAGCAGCGGAGCGCGACTGCTGTTCGTCGAGAACGGCTTTCTCGACAACGACTACGTGGCCATGCTCGGCGACGCCGGCGGCCTCGACATCGTCCGGCTCGACGGCGACGGCCCCGACGAATTCCGACAGCGTGGCCGCGACATCGACCCCGCCGACGTGAAGGCCCGCGCCGACGCGATCGGCGAGGACGACCCGTCCGACATGTTCTTCACCTCGGGTACGACCGGTCGTCCCAAGGGCGCGATAACCACCCACGGGCAGAACGTCCGCGTCTACGAGGCGTGGAGCAGCGGCGTCGGGCTGCAGCGGGCGATCGCTACCTGGTCGTCAATCCGATGTTCCACACCTTCGGCTACAAGGCCGGCGTGCTCGCGTGCCTGATCCGCAAAGCCACCCTCATCTCGCAACCGGTCTTCGATGTCGCCGAGTCGCTTCGGCTGATCGCCGAAGAACGGGTCACGTCCTGCCCGGGCCGCCCACCTTGTATGTCTCGATCCTCGATCACCCGGCTCGCGCGGACGCCGACCTCAGCTCGCTGCGCATCGCCGTTACCGGCGCATCGGTCGTGCCGGTCGCGCTGGTCGAGCGGATGCGCGCCGAGCTGTTCCCGCGCGTGATCATTGCCTACGGCATGACCGAAACCTGCGGCACGGCCACCGTCGGCGACCCGAACGACGACGCCGAGACGATCGCGACCACGGTGGGCCGGGCCGATCCCGGGCACCGAGGTGAAGGTGGCCGACACCGCTGCCCCGGAGCGGCGAGGTGCTCGTGCGCGGCTACAACGTCATGCAGGGCTACTTCGACGACGATCCGCCACTGCCGCGGCGATCGACAGTGACGGCTGGCTGCACACCGGCGACGTCGGTGAGCTGCGACGCCGACGGCAACCTGCGCATCACCGACCGGCTCAAGGACATGTTCGTCGTCGGCGGCTTCAACGTGTACCCCGCCGAGGTCGAGCAGACGATCGCCAGGCACGACAAGGTCGTCCGAGGCCGCCGTGATCGGTGTCGCGGACGAGCGGATGGGCGAGGTCGGCTGCGCGTTCGTCATCGCTCGCCCGGGTGCAGAAGTGACGGAGTCGGAAATCATCGCGTTCTGCCGCGAACGGCTCGCCAACTTCAAGGTGCCGCGCTCAGTGCGAGTCGTCGACACATTGCCGCGCAACGCATCGGGCAAGGTGCTCAAGTACGAGCTTCGCGCTCAGACGCCGTAGCCGCCGTCGACGTCCAGCTTCTGCCCGGAGATGAAGCCGGCTCGGTCGGACGCGAGGAAGCAGACCGCCTCGGCGATGTCCTGCGCCACGCCGAATCGCCGCAACGGGATGTTCGCGCGCGCTACGTCGAGCGCCTTCTCGTCGAGCTCGCCCGAGGTGATCAGACGCTCGGCCATGCCGTCGGTGAGCATGCCCGGACCGACGCAGTTCGCGCGGACGCCGAAGCGGCCCTCCTCCGCCGCGATGCCTCGGGTGATCGCCTCGACCGCACCCTTGGGGCCTGCGGACAGCCCGTCGCGCAGCGGGAACCGTGCGGTCGCCGCGGTCGTGACCGCGACGATGCTGCCGCCGGTCTTGCGCAGGTGCGGCAGCGCGGCGTGCACCGCGTTGAAGTAGGCGGACGCATCGTCGAGCAGCTGCGCGCGGAACTGCTGTGGCGTCACCCGGCTCAGATGCAGCATCGGCACGTGCGGACCGGCCGCGTAGACGAGGGTGTGGATGCCGTTCTGCTCAGCGACGATGGTGTCGATCACCGCGGCGCAGGCGTCCGGCTCGCTCAGATCGAGCTGATAGGCACTGACGTGGTCGCGCTCGATCAGGGCCTCGATGCGCTTCGAACCCGCCGTCCGGAACGTCGCCGCGACCCGGCTACCACGCGCGGCGAACAGCTCGGCGATGGCCGCGCCCAGGCCGCCGCTGGCACCCAGGACGACTGCGGCCCCCTCGCGACCGGCGAAATCCTGATCCACGCGCCGGAGCCTAGCGAGCGACCCGCGGAATAACGCTCGGCGCGCAGCACTTGTCCCTGGGGGACGGCGTCCGCGCTCGTCCCCAACCTTTCGATAGGAGCAGTGCATGACCTCGTCCGAGATGATCAACCGCGGCCTGGCCGCCTCGCGACGACGTCCGGCCGCGCTCGTGCTTGCCGTCGTGTGTGTGGCGCAGTTCATGGTCGTGCTCGACATCAGCATCGTGAACGTCGCGCTGCCGGACATGAAGAGCGACCTGCGACATGTCGCAGAATGCGCTCGGCTGGGTGCTCAACGCCTACACCCTCACCTTCGCCGGTTTCCTCCTGCTCGGCGGCCGCGCGGCCGACCTGTGGGGACGGCGCCGGCTGTTCCTGATCGGTGTCGCGCTGTTCTCGCTGACCTCGCTGCTCGGCGGACTCGCGCAGAGCGGCGGCGAACTCATCGGCGCCCGTGCCCTGCAGGGCCTCGGCGGCGCGGTCCTCTCGCCGGCGACGCTGACCATCCTGACGACTACCTTCACCGAGCCCCGGGCCCGCGCCCGCGCGCTCGGCATGTGGAGCGCCGTTGCCGGCGCCGGCGGCGCCACCGGCGTGCTCGCCGGCGGCGTGCTCACCGATCTGCTGTCCTGGCGCTGGATCCTGTTCATCAACGTGCCGATCGGGATCGCGGTGTTCCTCGTTGCCCGCTTCGCGATCGCGGAGTCCAAGGGCGAGGGCGAGCGCCCGACGCTCGACTGGGGCGGCGCGGTCACCGTCACCGGCGGTCTGGTCGCCGTGGTCTACGGCATCGTGTCCACCGACTCGCACTCGTGGGGTTCCGGACTCGTGCTCGGCTACCTGGCGGCCGGGATCGCGCTGCTCGGCGCGTTCTTCGTCATCGAAACGCGGCATCGCCACCCGCTCGTCCCGCTGCGCCTGTTCCGGTCGCGCAACCTGACCGGCGCGAACCTGATCATGGTGATCCTCGGCTCGGTGATGTTCTCGCTGTTCTTCTTCCTGTCGCAGTTCGTGCAGGAGGTGCAGGGCTACAGCCCGCTTGCAGACCGGCTTCGCGTTCCTGCCGATGCCGCTGGCGATCATCATCGGAACGCAGATCTCGTCGCGACTGGTCGGCAGGGTCGGCGCGCGTGCGCTGCTCGTCATCGGGCCGTCGATCTCCGCCGTCGGACTGTTGCTGCTCTCCCGGCTGCAGCCGGACAGCGGATACCTGCTGCATGTCGGCATCCCCGGCGCGATCACCACCTTCGGCGTCGGCATGTCGTTCGTGCCGATCACGCTGTCGGCGACCACCGGGGTCGATCGCCGCGACGCCGGACTGGCGTCCGGACTGATCAACACCACCCGTCAGATCGGTGGCTCGCTCGGCCTCGCCGCGCTGCTCACGATCTCGGCATCGAGGGCCCACAGCCTGGTCGGCTCGCGGTCCCGGGGTGGCGCAGGCCGCCGGATACGACCGCGCTTACGAGGTGTGCGCGGCCCTGCTCGTCTGGGCGGCCGTCATCGCAGCGACGGTACTTCGGCGCCCAGCAGCTCAGCCATCGGTCCCCGATCCGACGGCACAACCCGCGCTGGCCGTCGAGGACAGCAGCGCGGCTCAACCGGCCGGCTGACCGGACGGGCCTGGCTCACACTCGGCGTGGTCCGGGGCCGCACCTAGGCTGGGCGGCGTGACCCTGTTCGAGCCGGAGGAGCCGCGCGTCGACCCGGCGCCGTTCGACCCGGGCGCGCCGCTGGCCGCCCGGATGCGGCCGCGGACTCTCGACGAGGTCGTCGGGCAGGATCACCTGCTTGCGCCGGGCTCACCGCTGCGCCGGCTGGTCGAGGGTGACGCGCCGATGTCGCTGATCCTGTTCGGGCCACCGGGCACCGGCAAGACGACGCTCGCGCTCATCGTCTCCAGCGCGACCAATCGCCGCTTCGAGCAGCTGTCC
The DNA here is from genome assembly GCA_963794885.1 of uncultured Actinomycetota bacterium. Lineage (GTDB taxonomy): Bacteria > Actinomycetota > Actinomycetes > Mycobacteriales > Jatrophihabitantaceae > RYN-133. The sequence goes on along the minus strand of CAWCFH010000016.1, from coordinate 11,880 downwards.
GCGCTCAACGCCGGCGTCAAGGACGTCCGCGAGGTCATCGCCCGGGCCAAGTCCGAACTCGGCCGCACCGGACGGCAGACCGTCCTGTTCATCGACGAGATCCACCGATTCTCCAAGACCCAGCAGGATTCGCTGCTCGGTGCCGTGGAGGCGCGGCACGTCACCCTGGTCGCGGCAACGACTGAGAATCCGTACTTCTCGATCGTCTCGCCGCTGCTGTCGCGCAGCCTGCTGCTCACGCTGCAGCCGCTGGACGAGGCGGCCGTCGACGAACTTGTCACACGGGCCCTGGCAGACGAGCGCGGGCTGGACAACGCGGTCACCCTCGCCGACGACGCCCGCGCGCACCTCATGCGGATGTCCGGCGGCGACGCCCGCCGCGCCCTGACCGCGCTCGAGGCCGCCGCCGGGACGATCCTCGCCGAGGGACGCACCGAGATCGATCTGCCGACCCTCGAGCAAGCCGTCGACACCGCGGCCGTCCGCTACGACAGGGACGGCGATCAGCACTACGACGTGATCAGCGCGTTCATCAAGTCGATCCGCGGGTCGGACGCCGACGCCGCGCTGCATTACCTGGCCCGGATGATCGAGGCCGGCGAGGATCCCCGGTTCATCGCCCGCCGCCTGGTCGTGCACGCCAGCGAGGACATCGGCCTGGCCGACCCGACCGCGCTGCTGGCCGCCACCGCGGCCGCCCAGGCCGTCGCGCTGATCGGGATGCCTGAGGCGCGCATCAACCTGGCGCAGGCGACGATCCACCTGGCACTCGCGCCCAAGTCGAACGCCGTCGTCATGGCGATCGACAACGCGCTGGCCGACGTCCGGGCCGGCAAGGCCGGGTCCGTCCCGCCGCCGTTGCGCGACGGGCACTACCCGGGCGCAGCCAAGCTCGGGCACGCGCAGCGCTACCGCTATCCGCACGACCTTCCCGAAGGCGTGGTCGAGCAGCAGTACCCGCCCGACGAACTCGTCGGGCGCGACTACTACCCCCCGGCCGCAGCGTGGCGCGGAGCGGCACCTCGCCGAGCGGCTGCCCAAACTGCGGGCTGCGATCCGGGGAGCTGGCGAGCCCGAAGACCGCCCGGAGTGACCAGATAGGGTCGGTGGGTAGCTTTTGTTCACCGACCGAGGAGGATCCGGGTGTCCGGAGGGGCGATCGCCGCGCTCATCGCTGCGGGCGCGTTCGTGTTGCTCGTACTGCTGCTCGCGTTCCCGCTGCTGAAGCTGGGGCGCACGCTGGACGAGGCCACGCTCGCCATCCGAAAGACGCACGAGGGCCTCGGCCCGCTGCTCGATGACGCGCAGGGCACGATCACCCAGGTGAACGCCGAACTGGCCCAGGTCGAGAGCATCGCGAAGAACGTGAACTCGATGACGACCAACGTCGCGGCCCTGACTTCGGTGGTTTCGAGCACGCTCGGCAGCCCGCTGATCAAGGCGGCCGCGTTCAGCTACGGCGTGCGCAAGACCGTGCAGGGACGCCGTGACGCCGAGGCGGTTCGCGGTGCGCGGCGCAAGCATCGGGCCGAGCGGCGCGGGGGCAGCTGATGCGTCGGCTCTTCTGGCTGGCGATGGGCATCACGATCGGTGCCCTGATCGTCCGCAAGCTCTCGAACGCGGCCGCGCGGCTCACGCCCGGCAACATGGCCGGCAGCCTGGCGCAGGCCCTGCGCGAACTGGCCGAGTCGCTGCGCGACTTCTCCACCGACGTCCGCGAGGCTATGCACGAACGCGAGGCCGAACTGCGCGCCGGCACCGGCCTCGACGGGGAGCTGGGCGCAAAACCGTGACCACCGACCGGTGAGACTGGAAACATGAGATCGGACGAGATCCGCCGGCGCTTTCTAGGGCACTTCGAGGCCAATGGCCATCATGTCGTGCCCAGCGCCCCGCTGCCGTTCGACGATCCGAACCTGCTGTTCGTCAACGCCGGCATGGTGCAGTTCGTGCCGTACTTCGTCGGCCAGCAGGCACCGCCGTGGCCGCGGGCCACGAGCATCCAGAAGTGCATCCGTACGCAGGACATCGAAGAAGTCGGCAAAACCACCCGGCACGGCACGTTCTTCCAGATGAACGGCAACTTCAGCTTCGGCGACTACTTCAAGGACGTCGCGATCCAGCTTGCGTGGGACCTGTCGACGAAGCTCGATCGGCGACGGCGGCTTCGGGCTCGACGGCGACCGGATCTGGGCCACGGTCTACCTCGATGACGACGAGGCGATCGACATCTGGCACAACCAGATCGGCCTGCCCCTGGAACGGATCGTCCGTCGCGGCATGGACGACAACTTCTGGTCGATGGGCATCCCCGGCCCGTGCGGCCCGTGCAGCGAGCTGTACTACGACCGCGGGCCGGACTACGGCAAGGAGGGCGGTCCGGAGGTCGACGAGGACCGCTACATGGAGTTCTGGAACCTCGTGTTCATGCAGAACGAGCGCGGGCCGAACTTCGGCCCCGCCAAGTCCGACTTCGAGATCCTCGGCGAGCTGCCGAAGAAGAACATCGACACCGGCATGGGCATGGAGCGGATGGCCACCCTGCTGCAGGGTGTCGACAACCTGTACGAGATCGACCAGACCCGCCCGATCCTCGCGCGCGCCGCGGAGCTGGCCGGCAAGGATTACGGCGCGCACTCCGGACACGCGGCGTACGAGTCACATCCCGATGACGTTCGGCTGCGGGTGATCGCCGACCACGTGCGCTCGGCGCTGATGCTCATCGGCGACGGCGTGACACCGGCCAACGAAGGCCGGGGCTACGTGCTTCGGCGCATCCTGCGCCGTGCGGTCCGGGCGATGCGCCTGCTCGGCTACGAAGAGCCGTCGTTCCCGGAGCTGTTCCCGATCGCGCGCGACTGCATGGCACCGTCCTACCCGGAACTGGCCACCGACTTCGAGCGCATCTCGACCTACGCCTACGCCGAGGAGGAAGCGTTCCGCCAGACCCTGCGGGCAGGCACCACGATCCTCGACACCGCGGTGCACGAGACGAAGCGGGCCGGCGGGGCGCAGCTGTCCGGTGACGAAGGCGTTCCAGCTGCACGACACCTACGGCTTCCCGATCGATCTCACCCTCGAGATGGCGGCCGAGCAGGGCATCGAGGTCGACGAGGCGGGCTTCCGCCGGCTGATGGCCGAGCAGCGCGCACGGGCGAAGGCCGATGCGCAGGCCAAGAAGACCGGCCACCTCGACCTGTCGCTGTACCGGTCGGCGCTCGAGCAGCGGCGACGGTCGAGTTCACCGGCTACACCGAGATCGCGCGCGAGGCGACGATCACCGCGTTGATCGGCGCCGGCCGGCCTGCTGCCGGCCGCGCACGAGGGCGACGAGGTCGAGGTCGTGCTCGACGCGACGCCGTTCTACGCCGAGGGCGGCGGCCAGCTCGCCGACTGGGGACGGCTGCTCGTCAACGCCGGCGACCGCGAGGCGGAGCTGACCGTCGTCGACGTGCAGCAGCCGCTGCCGGGCCTGATCGCGCATCGCGCGACGGTGCTGTCCGGCGAGGTGCGCCCGGGCGATCGTGGCGCTCGCGCGGGTCGACATCGAGCGGCGCGCGTCGGTCTCGCGCAGCCATTCGGCGACGCACCTGCTGCACGCCGGCTTGCGTCGCGCGCTCGGCGACACCGCGGCGCAGGCCGGGTCGCTCAACGCGCCGGGACGGTTGCGCTTCGACTTCACCACGCCCTCGGCCGTGCCGCACAGCGTGCTCGGCGACGTCGAGGACGAGATCAACGAGGTGCTGCTGCGCGATCTCGAGGTGCGCTGGTTCGTCACCGACCAGGACGAAGCGCGGCGGCTCGGCGCGATCGCGATGTTCGGCGAGAAGTACGGCGAGCGGGTGCGCATCGTCGAGATCGGCGACTACTCACGCGAGCTCTGCGGCGGCACGCACGTGGCGCGCAGCTCGGTCATCGGCATGGTCAAGCTGCTCGGCGAGGCGTCCATCGGATCGGGCGTGCGCCGCGTCGAGGCGCTCGTCGGGCTGGACGCATTCCGCTACCTCGCGCGCGAGCACGTCCTCGTCCAGTCGCTGGCCGCCGAGTTCAAGGCGCAGCCGGACGAGCTGCCCGAACGCATCAACGGCGTGCTCGACCGGCTCAAGTCCGCCGAACGCGAGCTGGCCAAGCTCCGCGTCGGCCAGGTGCTGGCCAGCGCCGGCGCGCTCGCCGGCCGGCGCGCAGGACGTCGACGGCGTGCAGCTCGTCGCGGCCCAGGCACCGGCGGGCGTCGGCGGCAACGACCTGCGCTCGCTGGTGCTCGACGTTCGCGGCCGGTTGCGTGCGCGGCGACCCGGCGCGTGGTGCTGCTCGCGTCCCCGGCCGACGGCGGCGGCGTCGGCGTTCGTCGCAGCGGTCAACGAGGCGGGTCAGGCGGCCGGCCTGGCGGCCGGCGAGCTGGTCGCGGGTGTTCGCGCCCGTGCTCGGTGCGCGCGGCGGTGGCAAGGCCGACCTCGCCCAGGGTGCCGGCGGTGACGCCGGCCAAGCTGCGCCGACGCCTTCGCGGCCGTCCGGGCGTGCTCGCCGCGCGTGACCACGATGACCGGGACGCGGCGTCTGGGTCGCGCGTCGACGTCGGCACGGTCCGGGTCGGCGTCGCGCGCACCGTCCGCGTCGGGGTGCTGGAGCGACCCGCCGGAATCCTCGCTGACCCGTGCGACTCAGCGCGACACGCGACGACCGCGATATCGACGAACTCGCGGCAGTTGGTGCGCGACCTGCGAGCGCGGTCGGCGTCGTCGTCGGGCTGCCGAGGACGCTGGCCGGCCGGGAGGGGAAATCGGCCGAAATGGCGCGCGAGCTACGGCGATTTGCTGCCGCGCGGATCGCCCCGATTCCGGTGCGACACGTTGACGAGCGACTGACGACCGTGATCGGCGCAGCGTAAGCTCCACCAGAGCGGCGTCCGGGGCAGCAGGGCTGTCGGGCGATCATCGACCAGGCGGCCGCCGTCGAGCTGCTGCAGCACTGGCTGGACACCCAGCGCGGGTGACGACGCATGCGCAGTGACCGAGCGGCACCGGACGACAGAACGGAGTGCGCCGGCGTGCGCAACGCGAGCGCGAGTCGTTGACCGACCGGACTCGACCCGATGCCGACCCGCAGCTCGCTGCTCTTCGGTGGACGACGACTCGGCGACCAGGACCGCGACCGCCGAGTACGCCCGCGACCCGCGCCGACCGGCGTCGCGACCGCCGCGCAGGCGACCGCCGCACCGCGCACCCGCGCGCGGCCGGTGTTCGTGCTGCTCACCGCTGCTCATCGTGGTCGGTCGTGGCCGTGCTCGTCGTGCCGCGCGTTCCTCGACTACTTCACGGTTGCCGGACTACTCCGGCGCGGGACGCGGCGTCGGTGGCCGATCACGATCCCGAGCGGTGACGGCGCCAGCGACATCGGCGACATGCTGCAGAAGGCCGGTGTGGTCGAAGAGCACGAAGGCGTTCACCGACGCCGCTGCGGACAACTCCGAAGTCGCCAGCATCCAGCCCGGGTCGTACAACCTGCACAGCACATGTCCGGCAGCTGCGGCGCTGCACGCTGCTGCTCGACCCGAGTCCGCGCGCATACCACGACCGATGTCGTGGTCCCGAGGGCGCGACCACCTTCGACGTGGCGCGGCGACTGGTGACAGGTCCTGCGGCGTCGCACCGCGGCGAGGCCCGACCAGCAAGGCGCTGACGAATGCCGGCCGACCTCGGCATCCCGGTCGACCTACAAGGTCGGGCCAAGCTGCCGACCGTCGGCCGAGGGCTTCCTCTACCCGGCGACCTACACCCTCGACCCAGCTGCACGAGCCCGACCGACGCGCTGCAGCACGATGGTGTCGCGTTTCATCCAGCAGGACCGCGACACGCACTTCGCCGCGCGGCGCCAAGACAACTCGGCCTCACGCCGTACCAGGCGCTGATCATCGCGTCGATCGCGCAGGCCGAGGCCAAGTACCCGACCGACATGCCGAAGGTCGCGCGCGCCATCCTCAACCGCATCGCGCATCGCAAGCCGCTGCAGATCGACGCCACCAGCGCCTACGCGGCGCAAGCTGCAGGGACTCGATCCGACGAAGGTCATCTACAGCCAGATCGACAGCCCGTACAACACCTACACGCACACGGGCCTGCCGCCGACGCCCATCGACAATCCCGGCGCGGACGCCATGAACGCCGCGGTACACCCCGCGAGCGGGCAACTGGCTCTACTACGTGAACAGGACGCTGCCGGGCATCTGTTCTTCACCAAGAGCGACAAGGCGTTCGAGACGGCGCAGCGACGACGTGCGTCACGAACAACTGGGGTTGCTGGGCTGCGTGCGCCGCGCGCGCGCCGCGGTACTCGGCCGGCCGATCGCGCACTCGCTGTCGCCGGTGCTGCACCGCGCCGCCTACGCCGCACTCGGCCTGGACTGGCGTACGACGCGATCGACTGCGGCGTAGACGACCTGCCGGCGGTGCTGGCCGAGCGCGCCGACTGGGCCGGATTCTCGTGCACCATGCCGCTCAAGCGGGCCGCGCTCGCGGTCGCGGACGAGGTGCGGCCGGTCGCTGCCGCGGTCGGCGCAGCGAACACCCTGCTGCCGCGTCCGGGCGGCGGCTGGATCGCCGACAACACCGACGTGACGGGCTTCGTCGCCACCGTGCGCGAGGCCGGCGTCGCGCCCGGCGACCGTGACCGTGCTCGGCGCCGGCGGCACGGCGCAGGCCGCGTCGCCGCGCTGGCCGACTCGGCGTCGCGCCGTGTGCGGTGCTCGTGCGCGATCTCGCCGGACGGCCGAGCTGCGCACGACGGCCGAGCGGTCGGCGTCGACGCTCGACCTCGCGGCTGCTCGACGCGACGGCGCGGCGCACTCGACGCCGACTTGGTCGTCTCGACGCTGCCGCCGCGGCGCGGCCGATCCGCTCGCGCACGCGACGGTGGCGGCCGGACCAGGCCGTGCTCGACGTGGTCTACGACCCGTGGCCGACCCCGCTGGCCGTGCCGCCGCGGCGCCGGTGCGCACCGTGCGTCAGCGGTGCGCTGATGCTGCTGCACCAGGCTGCAGCGCAGGTCGAGCTGATGACGGGCCGCGCCGCTCCGGTCGAGGCGATGCGTGCCGCACTGCGCGCAGCGCGCCCCGGTGCGGGTGCTGGACGAACCAGTCGACCTTCGTGGCAGCCGTACGCTCGACGGTATGGCGGTGACGACGACGCGACGGGCGATCGTGCGGCGTGCCGGCCGGCGCCGAGCCGACCGCGCGCCCGACGATCTCGCGGTCGAGGATCCGCTGGTGCTCGGCCTGGACGGCGACGCGATCGCCACGCTGATGCGCACGCCCGGGCACGACCTCGAGCTCGCCGCCGGCTGGCTGGTCGTCGAGTCGGGCGTGCGCGCGCGCCGACGACATCGTGCACGCTGCGCGCCTGCCGCGAGGACGACACCGACCGCGTGCACATCACCCTGCGCGCCGGCGTCCGCCCGCCCCGCCCGCGCGCCTTCGTCACCTCCGCGGCCTGCGGCGTGTGCAGCGCCGACGTGCTCGACCTCGCGCTGCTGCGCACGTCCGCCCGCACCGCGACGGCTGGACGGTCGACCGCGAGTGCTGGCCGCCGCTGCCGGACACGATGCGCGCCCGGCAGCGGGCCTTCGACCGCACCGGCGGCGTGCACGCGGCCGGCTGGCCGACGCGCCGGCGAGCTGTCGTCGTGCGCGAGGACGTCGGCCGGCACAACGCGGTCGACAAGGTCGTCGGGCACGCGCTGCTCGACGGCGCGCTGCCGGCCACCGACCGGCTGCTGGTCGTCAGCGGCCGGGTCTCCTTCGAGATCGTGCAGAAGGCGGTCGCGGCGGGGGTCGCCGGGATCGTCGCGGTGTCCGCGCCGTCCAGCCTCGCCGTCGACCTCGCCGCGAGCACGGCCTGCTGCTCGCCGGCATGGTGCGCGCCGGGCGGCTGAACGTCTACGCGGGTGAGACGTTGGTCAGCTGAGCCCGTACTCGGCATGCGAGAACGTGTTCCACTCGGCAGACTGACCGCATGCCGACCCACCACCTCCCCGCCGGACCTTCCTCGCCGGCGGTGCGGCCGCTGCCGCCGCGACGGCCGCGCCGATCGCTGCAGCCGCGGCCGCCGCAGCCGCTGGTCGACCACCGCCGACGTCGTCGTCGTCGGTGGCGGGCTGGCCGGGCTGACCGCCGCGCGCAAGCTCGTCGCCAACGGGCACCGTGTCATCGTGCTCGAGGCGCGCGATCGCGTCGGTGGGCGCACGCTCAACCACCGATCGGCGGCGGGCATGTCGCCGAGGCGGGCGGCGAGTTCGTCGGGCCGACCCAGGACCGCATCGTCGCGCTGGCAAACGAGGTCGGCGTCACGCCTTCTACGCGTACGACACCGGCAACGACATCTATGTCGACGGCACATGCGGCTCAGCTACGCCGACACCGGGCCCGCTCGGGACCGCGCCGCCGGACCCGACTCTGATCGCCGACATCATCCAGCTGAGTCCAGCGCATCGACCAGATGGCCACCGAGGTCCCGGTCGACACGCCGTGACGGCGCCGAAGGCCGCGGATTACGACGCGCAGACGCTCGAGACGTGGGTGCGTGCGCAACTCGGCCAACGCCGACGGCATCATGGCCCTTCTGGCGCCGTTCATGCGAGGCGCTGATCGGTGCCGAGGCGCGCGACCTGTCGTTGCTGTTCGTGCTCTCCTACGTCGCCGTCCGCCGGCAACGCGAAGAACCCGGCACGTTCGAGCGGCTGTTCAACGTGCGCGGCGGCGCGCAGCAGCTCGCGCCTCGTCGGCGGCTCGCAGCAGGTCGCGCATGCGGGTCGCGCAACACCTCGGCCCGCGGGTGCACCTGAACACACCGGTGCGCGCGGATCACCCAGAGCGCCGCACGGCGTCGTCGTCGAGCCGACCACCTGCACGTACATGCCAAGCGCGTCTCGTCGCCGTCCCGCCGCGCTCGCGGCGCATCGACTACCCCCGCTGCTGCCGACCGCGCGCGACCAACTGCACCCAGCGCATGCCGATGGGCGCGCTGATGAAGGTCGAGGCGATCTACAAGACGCCGTTCTGGCGCAAGGCCGGGCTGACCGGCCAGTTCCTCGCCGTCGGCGGCCCGGTCGGCTACTCCTTCGACAACTCGCCGCCCGACGGATCGGTCGGCGTGCTCGCCGGTTTCGTGGGCGGCGAGCAGAACTTGAAATGGGGCCCGAGGCCGCACGCGAAGCGCCGCGACGCCGTGCTCGCACAGTTCGTCGCGGATCTTCCAGGACGACCGGTTCGGCAAGCCGGTCGACTACTTCGACCATGACTGGGCGCAGGAGCGCTGGAGCCGCGGCGGCCCGACCGCGGTGCTCGGTGCGGGCACGCTGCTGAGTACGGCCATGCGCTGCGCGAGCCCGTCGGACGGATCCACTGGGCCGGCACCGAACCGTCGACTACTGGCAGGGCTACATGGACGGCGCGGTGCGTTCGGGTGAGCGGGCGGCCGCCGAGGTGCACGCGAGCCTGCACTAGCCGTCGAGCGTGATCGTCTCGCCGCCCTCGACCATGTCGCGCAACTCCTCGATGAATTCGTCGCCGGCCGCGCGCAATCGCGGCAGCAATTCGCGCGCGGTCGTCGTGGCGCGGTAGGCGAGTTGCACGGTGACGTCATGCTCCGGCCGGTGGACCACGTCGATCGCGTCGCCGCCGGCGATGAATCCGGGGACGATCACGCTCAGATAGGCACCGGGCCGGGCGGCTTCGGTGAACGTCTTGAGCCACCCGATCTCGCCGATCCAGCCACGAAGGTGGAACACGGAATCCGCGGCCAGTGGCCTGAACGACCACGGTGTCGCCGATCCGCCACCGCTCACCGAGCAGCGCGGCGTTCACGTCGATGCCCTCGGTCGTCAGGTTCTCGCCGAAGAACCCGTTGCGCAGCCCGCGGGCCAGGCGCACCTGCCAGTCGTCGAGATCCTCGCGGGCGAACGCGTACAGCGCCTGATCGAACCGCCGTGATTGCGGCCGTCGCCGATGTAATCGCCGACGAGCCCGCTGCCCTGACCGGTCGCCTTAGGTCCGGGATCGCGGACCTCGACCGCGCCGCTGGCCGGCCGCTTGTCGATGCCGGTGGCGTCGGTCGCTTGTACGGGTTGGCGATCGGGCGACCGATGTTGACGGTCCAACCCGCGGCGTCGTGGTCACGGCTCACCGCGCTCGGTTGCCAGTCGTCGGGCGATCTCGGCCGCGCGCGAACAGCCTCGGCCGTCGCGCCACGCTGACCGGCGGCCAGGCCGACGAGGAACGTGGTCAGCGGGCGCGGCCGGTCGGGCGACGCCGTGCGCCGCGTCGCGTGCCAGATCCAGCAGGCAGGTCGCGGTCGACGGCAGCAACGTCAGTATCGAGCGCGGCAGCGAGTTCGCTGAGCCACGCGTCGAGGTCGTCGGTCACGCCTTCTCCCGTGCGGCCTCGATGTCGTCCCACGTGTCGCAGTCGGCACCCCAGCCATCATCGTCGGGGACGTCGAACACTTGCACCATCGCGAGCAGGTCGCGCACCGCAGCATCGCGCACCTCATCGAGGCTGTCGACGGCATTTCGCAACGCGTCGGTGCGCCACACCGCGGCGAGGTTGTTGCGGCGCCCCGCAGTGCCAGCACCGCGACGTCGGTGTTGGTCGCCGCCATGAGAAGCAACGGCACCGCGCCGGCGATCCACGGCAGATCCGCGGCGAGCACGAGGCAGTAGTGCTCCTCGACGAGTTCGAGCGCGGCGGCGATGGCCGCCACCGGTCCGCCGCCGGGCGGCTCCTCGCGCGACCCAGGTCACCTCGGAGCTGTCGTGCGCTGCGGCCCGACGACGACGATGCGCTCAGCGCCCTTGGCTGCGGCGATCGCCCGGTCGAGCAGCGTCACGCCACCGATCTCAACTGCCGCCTTGTCCTTGCCGTCGAGGCGGCGGGCCGACCCGCCGGCGACGATGATCGTGTCGAACACCCTCGCGACGCTACCTCGAAGCGCACATCCACCGAACCGACCCATAGGCTCGACGGCAGAGCGAGGCTTGCGGAACGACTGGCGCAGAGGAGGTCGCATGGCGATGACGAACGAGGCGGCGGGCGCTGCCGTGTCCGCCGCGCTGTGCCTGGCAATGACGCCGTATCTCGCTTGCCTCACCCGCACCGTTCCGGATCGTGAAAACAAGACCTGGTACCGCGGTGGGCAACCCACCCGACGCGTCATCGGGTTCACGGCGCTCACCGCACTGGTACTCGGAGCTCTCGCCGGAGCCGCAGCGGGCGCTCGGCACTGCTGCCTGCGTTCGTCGCGATCGCGGCGCTCGGCACCCCGCTGGTCGTCATCGACTACGAACACCACCGGCTGCCGAACCGGCTCGTCTATCCGGCAGCGGGCGCGGCCATCGTCCTACTCGCGGTAGGCGCCGCGATCCGCGACGAATGGAGCGACTACCTGCGCGCCATCGAGGGTGGCGCGGCGGCGTATGCCGTGCTGTTCGCGCCGATGTTCATCTCGCCCAGTCGTTCGGCCGGGGCGACGTGCGGGTGGGCGGTGTCTTGGGGATCTACCTCGGCTACTTCAGCTGGGCCGCCGTCTACTTCGGCATCTTCGGTGGCTTCGTGCTGGGCACGCTGGTTGCGATCGTCCGGATCATCGCCGGCCGTGCGAACCGCAAGACGCCGATCGCGTTCGGCCCGATGCTGCTCCTCGGCGCGCTTATCGTCCTCGCCTTCAACCTGACCCCGACGATCGGAAACTGATGCCCGAAGCACAGCCCACTGCATTTGTCTTGTTCGGTGGCACCGGCGATCTCGCCAAGCGGATGGTGCTCCCGGCGTTCTACCGGCTGTGGCAGGAAGGTCTGCTGCCACCGAAGTGGAAGCTCATCGGCAACGGCCGCG
>CAWCFH010000015.1:0-84725 GCA_963794885.1 uncultured Actinomycetota bacterium | reverse complement strand
CGTCATCTGTGCGATGCACGGCCGCGCGGTCGTAGCTGTACCGCGAGAGCGGCGGGCCCGCGGTCATGTCTCGATCGGACCGAGCACCGCCAACCGATCCGCGATGGTGGCCGCGTCGCCGACGACGACCGATGTGAATCGTGATGGCGCCAGGTACTTCGCTGCGGCCGCACTCACATCGTCGACAGTCACCTCCTGCAGCCGGGCCGGATGGTCGATGATCCAGTCGAGGCCGAGGCCGAACGCCGACAGTGCGGACAGGGTCGAGGCCAGACCGGTCTGCGTGGCCGTCGACAGCGCGAGCGAGCCGATCGCGTACTGCCGCACCGAGTCGACCTCGTCCTGTGTGACCGGCAGGGTCGCAATTCTGCCGAGCTCGTAGTTCGTCTCGAGCAACGATGGGGCGGTCACCTCGGTGGCCACCTCCGCGTCGAGCATGAGGATCGAACCGAGTACCTGGTGATCGATGCGGCTGTGCGGGCCGTATGTATAGCCCTTGTCCTCACGCAAGTTCTCAACCCAACGCGAGGAGAAGTAGCCGCCGAAGATGAGATTCGCCAGTTGCAACGACGGATAGTCGGGATCGGTGCGCGTCAGCGCCATGGTCGCCATCCGCAGCGACGACTGCACCGAACCGGGCCGGTCGACAACGAGCACGGGGCCAGCCGGCGGGGTCGGCAGCTTCGGGATGCGCGGCTTCTTCCCGCGCCCCGTCCACGCACCGAGCGCGCGCTCGGCCTGGTCGAGAATGCGCTTGGGCGAGACGTCGCCGACCAGGATGAGCACCGCACCGTTGGGATGGATGCGGTCGCGATGAAGGTTGCCCACCTGCGTTGCGGTGGCCGCTGCCACCGCCTCTGCCGTCGGCAGGTCAAGGGCGTAGGGATGATCGCCCCACATCCGCTCGGCCAGCCGCTCACCGGCGATCACCGCGCTGCGCGAGCGAGCGATGCTCAGCCGCTCGATCTCGCGGTCGCGCTCACGTGCGACTTCGTCGGGCGCGAACGTCGGTTCGGTCAGGACGAGTGCGAGCAGATCGAGCAGGCCGTTCAGCCCAGGCGCCAACACGTTCCCGCTGAACAGCAGCCGATCGGCATCGACACCGACCGACAGGTCGGCGCCGAGCGACTGAATGGCCGAGGCGAGTTCTGCCCGATCGTGCGGGCCGGCTCCGGTGAGCAGGCTGTCGGCCAGCACCGCCGCGCGTGCCGGATGCGTGGCACCCGAGCCCAGGAACGGGATGCGCAACCGCATCTCGACGAGCGGCACGCCGGGCTTGCGCACGGCGACGATGTGCAGGCCGCTGTCGGTGGTGCGCTCGTCGAGGCTGAGCTTGCGCGCACGCCGTGGCTTGGTGAGGGCTGGAACCGGAACGACGCTCATCGCGCACCGCCCGCAACCAGTTCGAGCACGGCTCGTCGGTCGGATCGCAGCCCGGCCGCTGCCCGGCGCACGGCGTCTTCGGACACAGCCTCGAGCATGCCTGGCAGCTCTGCGATCATCTCGGTCCGTCCGAAGATCAACTCGAACTTGGCGAACTCGAGCGTGCGCGAGATGACCGGATCGAGCTCGCGGAGCAGTGCACCCGCCAGACGGCGCCGGACTCGATCGAGCTCCCCCGGTTCGAGACCGTCGACGGCGACGCGGTCGAGCTCCTCGTCGATCGCACGCAGAATCGCATCCAGCGAATTCGCGTCGGGATAGTGCGCGGAGATCGTGAGCGCCGTCGGGTCGCGCTCGTCGAAAGGATCACCGAATTCGCCGATGTAGGCGGCGATGTCGGTGACGAGATGATCGCGCTGGACGAGCCGGCGTTGCAGCCGCGAGGCGTCGCCGTCAGTGAGCACCTCGGTGAGCAGGACGTGCGCCAGATGGTCGTCGAGTTCACGAACCGGGTCGGGCACGCGGTAGCCGATCGCGACGGCCGGGATCGGCGCGTGCGCGTCGTGGTGTGTCTCGCGCCGTTCGGCAGTCAGTGCCGGCTCGCTGAAGTTGGGCCGCTTCGGAGTGCGGCGCTTGGTGATGGCGCCGAAGTGGTTCTCGATCAGCGCCAACGTCTCGTCCACATCAAGGTCGCCGGCAACGGCCAGGACCGCATTGCCCGGCGCGTAGTACTTCTTGAAGAAGTCACTGGCGTCGTCGACGGTCGCGCTCTCGAGATCCTCGAAGCCGCCGTACCCGTTGTGCGAGTTGGCGAAGCTGTCGAACAGGACGGCCGGCAGGTAGATCCACGGGAACCCGCCGTACGGGCGGTTGAGCACGTTCACCCGGATCTCGTTCTTCACCACGTCGAGCTGGTTGGCAAGGTTCTCCTCGGTGATCCGGGGCGACCGCATCCGGTCGGCTTCGAGGAACAGGCCACGTTCGAGCGCGTTCGACGGCAGCGACTCGAAGTAGTTGGTGTAGTCGATGTGGGTGCTGCCGTTGAACGTTCCGCCCGATGACTGCACGTAGCGGAAGTGCTCGAGCTTCTCGAGGTTCGTCGAGCCCTGGAACATCAGGTGCTCGAAGAGGTGCGCGAAGCCAGTACGGCCCTCCGGCTCGGAGCGGATGCCGACGTCGTAGAGCACGGCGATGCCTATGACCGGTGCGCTTCGGTCGGGTGAGACGACGACCCGCAATCCGTTGTCGAGGGTGTGGTGGGTGACGTCGAAGGACAACTTCGGCAACGCTGCAGCGAGTTTCGGCACGACGTCCACACTAGGCGGCGCTATTGACCGCTCAGCCCGGCCCGTCCCAATGCCGCAAAGTTGGCCCACAACAGGCCGGTCGCCTCCGCGCCTTTGTAGAGCATCGAGAGGGTGACCTTCTCGTTCGGAGCGTGGATCTGGTCGTCGGGCAGGCCGACGCCGAGGAAGACGAGCGGGGCGCCGATTACCTCCTGCAGCGCGGCCTCCGGACCGCTGCCACCCTCGCGCGTCGGCAGTACCGGCAGGCCGTCGAAGGCGGCACTGATCGCATCGGTCAGCGCGTTGTACGCAGGAGTCCCGATCGGCACGAGGCAGGCCCGGACACCATCGCCCTCCCACTGGATCTCAGCCTCGATGCCTTCGGGCGTGTGCGCCGCGACGAACGCCTCGATGCCCTGCTGGACCTTGACCGGGTCCTGGTCGGCGACCAGGCGGAAGGAGAGCTTGACGAACGCGTCGCTCGGGATGATCGTCTTGTTGCCCTCACCCTGGTAGCCACCGCCGATGCCGTTGACCTCGGCCGTGGGCCGCGCGCCGAGCCGCTCGAGCGTCGAGAATCCGCGCTCGCCACGTAGGGCCCTCGACTTCGCGACCCCGAGGAAGTCGGAGTCGCTTTCAGGCACCTTGGCGAACAGCGCGCGCTCGTCGTCGGTCAACTCGACGACGTCGTCGTAGAAACCGGGAATCTGCACGCGTCCGTCGTCGTCGTGCAACTTGGCGACCAGCCGGGCGATCTCGGTTGCCGGATTCGGGACGGCACCACCGAACACGCCGGAGTGCAGATCGAGGTCGGGACCGTGGAAGGACACTTGGCACACCGCCATGCCGCGCATGCCGGTCACCGTGCTCGGCACGTCCTCAGCGATCATCCCGGTGTCAGTGATGACGACGACGTCGGCGTCGAGCCGGTCGCGTCGCTCGGCCAGCAGCGCTTCGAAGTTCGGCGAGCCGGACTCCTCTTCGCCCTCGATGAGGAACTTGAGAGTGACCGCCGGGGTGGAGCGTCCGGTGGCCGCGAGATGCGCGCGCAGGCCGAGCAGGTGGAACAGCAACTGACCCTTGTCATCGGACGCACCGCGCGCCCGGAGCACCTCGCCGTCGACGGTCGGGGCGAACGGGTCGGTGTGCCAGAGTTCGAGCGGATCGACCGGCTGCACGTCGTGATGGCCGTAGACGAGCACGACGGGCGCGTCGGCGTCGTCGCTCGGCCATTCGGCGTAGACCGCGGGCAGGCCGGGCGTCTCCCAGGTCTCGACGACCGGGAAGCCGGTGCGCTCCAGTGCCGCTGCCAGCCACTGTCCGCTGCGCACGACATCGGCATGGTGTTCGGGCTGCGCGCTGATGCCCGGGATCCGCAGCCAGGCGTCGAGGTCGGCCAGCAATTCGTCGCGGTGGTCGGTTACGAAGTTGCGTACTGAGCTCACGGATCTGGACGATAGCCTGCTGGCGTGGACGTCGACGTCGCGATCATCGGCGCCGGGCTTGCCGGTGCGGCTTCGGCGTGGTCGCTCGCGCGGCGTGGACGTTCAGTGGTGCTGCTCGAGCAGTTCGGGCCGGCGCATGCGCACGGCTCGTCGCACGGGTCAGCGCGGATAATTCGGCGGGTCTACGGCGACTCGCTCTACGTTTCGCTGACCGGGCAGGCATTCGAGCTTTGGCGCGAGGTGGAGGCAGCCGCCGACGTGTCGCTGCTGCGGATCTATGGCGGTCTGGACTTCGGGCCGCGTCGCAACGTGCCGGGGATCGTGTCCGTGCTGTCGTCGTTGCGCGTCCCGTTCGAGCTGCTTCCCGCGGCGGAGGCCGCGGACCGGTGGCCGGGCATGCAGTTCGAAGGTGATGTGGTGTTCCACCCGCAGGCCGGGACGCTGGACTCGGGTGCTGCGGTTACTGCATTGGTGTCGCTGGCGGCGGCGGCCGGTGCTGATGTGCGGTACTCGACACCGGCAGTGTCGGTGTCGTCGGCCGGTGTGGTCGGGCTGGCTGACGGGTCGTCGATCTCGGCGCGGTCGGTTGTCGTTGCGGCTGGCGCGTGGGTCGAGCCGCTGCTCTCGGACGTCGTCGCGCTGCCGCCGCTCCAGGTGACCCAGCAGCAGATCTTCCACTTCCCGCGCCTTGATCCCGCTGCGCCGCCGTGGCCATCGGTGATTCACGAGTCGTCGGCCAACGCGGTGTACCACCTTGCCGGCGGACGCGACGGCGGACCGGACGACGATCGCAAGATCGGTGAGCACGACGGCGGCACTGCGTGCAGCGCGGCGACGCGTAGCGGCGTCATCGATCCGGCGTCGCAGCAGCGGGTGATCTCGTACGTGCGGCGGTGGTTGCCGGGATTGTCATCGGAACCGTCGTCGTCGGCCTCGTGCCTGTACACCGAAACGCCGTCGGAGGACTTCATCCTCGATCGGGTCGGGCCCGTGGTGGTGTGCTCACCGTGCTCGGGGCACGGTGCCAAGTTCGCGCCGTTGGTCGGTGAGCTGGTGGCTGGGCTGATCGACGGCGGCTCGGTGCCTTCGCGGTTCACTCTCGCGTCGCATCTGTCCGGTCGGTTGGGCTCGGTTTCGCTCTAGGTCGGTTTTCAACCCTGCAGCGACGAAGCGGTTTTCGGGTTGGCTGGTTGCCGCTTTCGGCTGTGCGTTCGCGTCGCCTGGAAATTTCTTCGAAATTCTTTTTGGGGATCGGACGATTCTGACCCGGAAACTGTCAGAGGGTGACCCTAAAATCAAACACGTGGACGAGATCGATCGGCGGTTCGACGCCTGGCTGGCCCAAGCGCCGGTCACCGATCCGGGCTCGGCGTCGATGGACACCAACCTGGCCATGGCCGAGCGCTACGAGCGGCTGATCGGCTACGCCCAGGCCCGGCAGGCCCGCCATCTCGCGCAGATCGAGATGCATCCCGATCCGGTGCCCGGGCCGGTGTCGGCCACCGCGCGGGAGCGGATCGATCTGGACCGGACCGCGCAGCTGTCGGCCACGCAGGAGGTGGCGTGTCTGTTGCGGTGGTCGACCGGCTACACGATCGGCCGGATGGGCGACGCGGCCCGGCTGGTGAGCGAGCTGCCCGCCACGCTGGCCGGGGTGGAGGCCGGCCGGTTCGGGTATCTGCACGCAGCGTCGCTGGTCACCGCGACCAAAGACCTCGACCCGAAGGTCACCGCGAAGGTTGAGGCCAAGGTGCTCGACCGAGCCGGTACGCAGACGGTCAGCGAGTTCCGTGCCGCGGCACGCCGCTGGGTCGCGAAACTCGACCCGCGCGGCGAAGAACAACAGCACGCCGATGCTGTTGCCGGAGCGGCGGGTCTGTCACCAACCCGACGCGCATGCGATGGCCTGGATCAACTCCTACCTGCCCGCCGCCGACGCCCAAGCGGTGCTGACCGCAGTCCAGGCGATGGCCGACAAACTCAAGAACGCTGCCGACCAGTCCGACTGCCGCAGCGCCGACCAGTACCGTGCCGACGCGCTGGTCGCGATCTGCCTGGCCGCACTGCACGGCCAGACGATCGAGGGGTTGCCGAAGTGGCAGGGCCGCCACCCCCAAGTCCAGGTCGTCGTCGCACTTATCGACACTGCTGCGGTTGGATGAGCAGCCCGGTGAGCTGGCCGGCTACGGACCCATCCCCGCCGAGGTCGCCCGGAAGATGGCGGCCGACCCGACCGGCACCTGGACGAGGCTGGTCACCGACGAGCTCGGTCGGCTGGTGGATTACGGGCGGGAGAAGTACCGGCCACCCCAAGACCTCATCGACCACGTCACCGCCCGCGACCGGACCTGCCGCGGTCCGCACTGCCACCGCCACGCCCGCCGCTGCGAAGTCGATCATGTGATTCCGTTCAGCGAAGGCGGCCACACCAACGCCGCCAACCTGGGTCCGGAATGCCTACGCGAACACCACCTGAAACACGACGCCGGCTGGCACACCCAACGACTACCCGACGGCACCATCCGCTGGACCACCCCCACCGGCCGCAACTACGACCGACCACCCGACACCTTCCCGACCGACCGCACGCGCCCCAAACCGGAGCCGGACGACGACGAGGATCAACCCCCGCCGTTCTGAAGTGACCAAGCGCATTGCGTACCACCACCCCATCGCGCACGCCGGTTACCGCGCGCGCAGATGCCTGCCAGCGTGATCGTTTCAGCGCGGCCGTGCGAGCGAGAGTTCTGGTCACCAGGAACCGCCGGAGCACCCGGCACGCACCCGAAGGATCACCATGACCGCAACCCTGAGCCCGAACACGTCCGCTCCCGTCGACCCGAAGATCGACACCAGCGAGGTCGCCCGATCCACTCGCTTCCGCCGTCGCGCGATCGGCACATCGATCGTCGCGGGTTCGGTGATTGCCATCGCGGGCTTCGCCACGACCGTCTGGGAGAAGAGCGACAAGAAGATCGACTACCTGAACTCGCTCAACATCCACCCGACGCAGTCGCAAATTGCGGCCGTACTGCTGCACTTCGGTTACATGATGTTCGTCCCGGTTCTCATCGCCCTGGCTGCGATGACCCGCCGGCGCAACGTGAAAGTCGGCAACGCCGGGCTGATTCTCGGCGGCATCGGAGCGATCTCGCTGCCGGGCGCGCTGCTCAGCGACTTCTACGACCTCGCCATCCGCCAGTCGCTGCCGAACGACGCCACCGCAGTCCGGGTGTCCGACAAGGCCGGCTCGTACGGCCTCGCGCAACTGATGATGTTCCCGACGCTGATGGCACTCATGCTCGGCATCACGATGCTGCTCGTCGCCGCGTGGCGCGCGAACTGGCTGCCCGTCTACCTCGCGCCGGCGTTCGTCGTCGGTTTCCTTGCCCCCGCGTTCCTCGGCCACGGCTGGGTCGTCAACGTGGTGCCGAGCGCGGTGGCCCTCGCCGCGCTGGGGGTTGTCGGAGTTCGCGTCCTGCGCATGACCGACCGTGAGTTCGCCACCGGTGCGCACCAGGCGTAACTGCAGTCTCGCTGACCGGGCCGTCCGATGCGGACGGGCCGGTCATTGCCGTGCGCGGGCGTCGGCGAGAATCGAGCGGTGCAGTGGCTCGAGAGCGCAACGATCGATCAATCGGTGCTCGACCTTCGTCCCGACTATCGCGCCCTGCTGATTCTCGCCGATGGACTGGATCCCGGGCCGAGTGATGACGCCAGTGCAACGTTGTTGCGCGACGCCGAAGCCCACGCCGCGGCACGACTCGACGGTCGTGCGCCTGAGGTACTCGAGCCGGTAGCGCAATGGCGGGCGGCCTACCGCGCGTTCGGCGCAAAGCCGCAGCGCACACGCCCCAGCGTCGAAGCGTTGCTGCGCCGCATCGATGGCGGCCTGCCTCGAGTGGATCGCCTCACCGATGCCTACAACGCGGTCTCGATCACGCACCTGCTGCCCATCGGCGGCGAGGATGTGAATGGTTACGACGGCGCGGCGCGACTGGTGCGCGCGGCCGGCGATGAGCGGTTCGACACCACGAGCAACGGCGAGCCGGTGCTCGAGCACCCCGAGGTCGGCGAGGTGGTCTGGCGCGACGATGCCGGGGTCACCTGCCGCCGGTGGAACTGGCGGCAGTGCACGCGCACGCGCATCACCCAAGCGACCACGCGCGCGGTGTTCATCCTCGACGGCCTGGCCGATTGCGATCTGGATGCGGCCGCCGACGCGCTGACATCGAACCTGTCGATCCTCAGCCCGACGGCGACCTTCGAGCGTTACTCGCCAACCGTGATCTCGACCTGATCGGGGTAGAACGCAGCGTGCCCGGCGATGTCGGCGACCGCGTCGTAGGGCTCCTCGTAGGTCCAGATCGCGTCGGTGAGCTCGCCGTCGGCGGTTGTGATCGTGTAGTACGACGCCTCGCCCTTGAACGGGCAGTACGTGTGCGTCTCGGTGTGCCGGATCGCGTCCTGATCGATGTCGGCAAGCGGCACGTACTGGACGGCCGGGTAACTGGCTTCACGCAGCGTCAGGGCTTTGTCGGTGTCCGCAAGCACCCGTCCGCCGACGCGAACGATTACGCGCGCCGAGGTCGGTTCGACTGTGATGGGGTGATCGGGTCCGGGGATCTTCCGCTCTCTTGTCATGCAGGCACAACCAGCGTGAGTCGAAGATCCTTCCCGCAAGACGGCCCGCCGCACCTCGGGCGTGGTACGGCGGGCCGTCCGGCTACATCGGCAGCAGCTCGAAGATCTCGACCGCGAACTTCCCGTCGCTGCTGGACAGGAACGGGTGACCGTCGGTGAACGCCTTAGCGGCGGCGAGATCTTCGGCCTCGACGATCGTGTAGCCGTTGAGGTCGCCGGCAGCTGATTCGGTGCCGTCATCGCGCACGGACGCGCTCTGCCCGAACGGGCTGCCGCCGTCGACGAGGGCCGCGCCGACCTTCTCCATCCAGGCGCCCCACGCCGCCATCTGCTCGGCACCCTGCTCGGGCGTGAAGTCGGACATCGGGGTGGCCGGGCCACGGTAGAGGTAGATGAACTTCGCCATGTCGATCGTCCCTTCGAGAACCGGCGTGCTCCGTGCACGCCGCCATTCCCTCGACGAACGGCGCAGTGCCGGATAGACAGATCTGGTGGGCTAACCCGCGATGAGTTCGCGCAGTCCGGCAGCGTCGAGCAGCCCGGTCGGCTCGACGGTCTCGTTGGTACGCACGTAGTGGAACGCCGCGCGCACCCGGTGCACCTCGTCGTCCGGGATTCCGCACAGCCGCGCCCACGCCAGCCGGTACGCGGCCAGCTGAACGGCCGCGGCTTTCGCATCGGCGCCGGTCGGCTTTCGTCCGGTCTTCCAGTCGACCACCACCCAGCCGTCGACGCCGTTGCCGAATACGGCATCCATCCGGCCGCGGATGACGCGGTCACCGGCCGCGGCCATCTCGAACGGCACTTCGACCTCGGTCGGCGTGCGGTTGGCCCACTCGCTGGCCAGGAAGGCCTCACGCAGCGCTTCGAAGTCGCTGTCGTCGGCGGTTTCATCGGCCGCGCCAGGCAGTTGGTCGAGATCGAGCAATGTCTGCGCCTGCCACCGTTCTTCGAGCCAGGTGTGGAAGGCGGTGCCGCGCCGGGCCCACGGTGCGGGTTGGCGCGGCAGCGGGCGGCGGATGCTGCGGGCCAGCTCGCCGGGGTCGCGTTCGAGCTCGACGAGCTGTGACACCGACAGGTGGCGTGGCAGTTCGACTTCGACCGTCGATCCGCTCGCCAGCCGGACCCGCTCGGCGAGCAGCCGGTCGACGTCGATGCGCCACTGCTCGGCCCGCTCACCCAGCCCGATCGGCAGCGTGTCGGCGGCCGCCCGGACGAGCGCAGCGCCGGCCTCGACCGCACCTCGCCGGCCCGGGGTGCGGTCGCCGGGATACGGGCCGAGCGGGTCGAGCGGCCACTCGCTCGTGCGCGCCTCGGCCGTGACCGGATTGACCTCGTCCGGCGCCGGCTCGCTCCACTCGTGCTCGGTGCCGAACGGGCGGACGTCGAGCAGGAACGGCGAGGGATCGCGCGGTTTCTGAGAGGTGTCCCACACGTAGCCCGACGCCAGCAGCACCCCTTTGGCCCGAGTCAGCGCGACATAGGCGAGCCGGCGCTCCTCCTCGGCGTGCCGTTCGACGAGGGCCTGGTGGTGCGCGACCAGGCGCGCGTTGACCTCCTTGCGGTCGGTCGCACCGCTCAGGTCGAGTGTCGGCAGGTCGTCGCGGTCGCCGCGCAGCGGCCCGGGCAGCTCGTGCCGCGCCCGCGCCCAGTTCACCGACTTGGCATCGGCAGGGAACACGCCGCCGACCAGACCGGGCACTGCGACGACGTCCCACTCAAGGCCCTTCGCGCCGTGCACGGTGAGTACCTGCACCCGTTCGGTGTCGACGACGATCTCGCCGGCGTCGAGCCCGTTCTCCTCGTCCTCTGCAGCTTCGAGAAAGGCGAGGAACGCGGTGAGCGTCGCTTCGTCGGCCTCGTTGGCGAAGTCGGCCGCGACGTCGAGGAACCGGTCGAGGTGCACGCGCCCGATGTGCATCCGGTCGGGACGAGCTGCCACTTCGATGTCGATGCCGAGCGAGCGCTCGACGTCAGCGACGAGTTCGGGCAGCGGGGCGCTGATCCGGCGGCGCAGCCAGCGCAGCTCCTCGGACAGCCGGGCGAGGCGGCGGTAGCCCTCGGCCGAATAGCCGTCGGCCGGGCCGAGGTCGTCGAGCGCCTCGACCAGGCTGAGCTGTTCGCTGGTGGCAGCCAGTTCCGCGCCCTCGGCGGGGCGGGCGAGCCGGCGCGCGCGCTTGCCCAGCGCTGCGAGGTCGCTTGCCCCGATCCGCCACCGCGCGCCGGTGAGCAGCCGGGCGATCGCGGTGCCGGTGTCGTGGCGCACGAGCACTCGCAGCGTGGCGACGACGTCGACGACCTCGGGCGTCGTGAGCAGCCCGCCGAGCCCGACCACCTCCACGGGCAGGCCTTCGGCCTGCAGCGCTTCGGCCAGCAGCGGGATCTGCGAGCGCCGGCGCACGAGCACCGCGGCGGTGCGCGTACCCACCGGCATCGCATCCCACGCCCGGCGCATCTGCTCGGCCACCCAGCGGGCTTCGTCGGCGGCGGTGTGCAGCCGGGCCAGCTCAACCGTGCCCGGCCCGGCGTGCGGGGCCGGCCGCAACTCGACGGTGGTCGGGCCGGACCGCAATGGGCCGGCCACCGCATTGGCCGCGTCGAGGATGAGCCGGTCGTTGCGGAAGCTCGTCGCCAGCGGGAACACGGTCGAGGGCGACCCGTCGGCGCGCGGGAAGGTGCGCGCGAAGCGACCGATGTTTCCCGCGCTCGCCCCGCGCCAGCCGTAGATCGACTGGAACGGGTCGCCGACCGCCGTGACCGGATGGCCTTGGCCGAACAGCCCGAGCAGTGTCTCGACCTGAGCATGACCGGTGTCCTGGTACTCATCGAGCAGCACAGCAGCGAAGCGGCTGCGTTCGATCTCGACCACTTCGGGCAGCTGGGCGAGATGTGCCGCGAGGGTCATCTGGTCGGCGAAGTCGACCGCCGGCAATGCCCGTTTCGCCGCCGCAAACGCACGAACCAGCGGTAGCAGTTCGACGCGATGCCGCAATGACGTGATGAAATCCTTCGTCTTGCCGGTGTACTCGGCGGTGATGCGAGGCCCGAGTGGCAGCGTCTCGAACCAGTCGATCGTCGACCGGCACAGCGTCTCGACCGCGTCGGCGTCGACGAGGTGATCAGCGAACTGCCCGCTCATGGCCAGGACGTACTTCGGGACGGACGACGGCGCGCCGATGTCATCGGGCAATGGATCAGGATGGCGCCGCGACACCTCATCGGCGAGTTGCCAGCCGACGGCCTGCGAGATCAGCCGCGCATCAGGTTCGGCGCCGAGACGCAGCGCGTGCTCGGCGACCAGCCGGCCGGCATAGGCGGCATAGGTCAGCACCGTCGGCTCGCCGGCGAGCAGTTCGGCCAGGTGCTCGCGCTCATCGGGGCGGTCGCGCTCGACGACGTAGCGCCATTGGGTGAGCCGCCTGCGGATGCGCTTGCCGAGCTCGGCTGCGGCCTTGCGGGTGAAGGTCAGCCCCAAGATCGCGTCGGGGCGGACGTGTCGGTTCGCGACGAGCCACACCACGCGCGCCGCCATCGTCTCGGTCTTGCCCGACCCGGCACCGGCGATGACGACGGCCGGTTCGAGCCCCGACTCGATGACCGCCGCCTGCTCCGGCGTCGGCGTGGGCAGCTGCAGCAGCTCGCTGAGCTCGATCGCAGAAATCGTGCTGGTGGTTCTCACGCGGTCACCGGCCGCCCGCTCGGATACAGCGGGCAGCACTTCTGCAGGTCGCAGTTGCCGCAGTACGTGTTGACCTTCGCGGTGAACTCGGTACCGCGCAGTCGCGCCGCGACACGGCTGACCTCAGTGGCGATCCAGTCGGGGTCGTCAGCCTCGGTGAGCGGGGCTTGGCGCTGTTCGGGATCGCCCGCCCCTGCCGCGGCAAGTTGCACCAGCCGCGCGCCGCCGGCGTGCTCGCCCGGGCCGAAGCCGCCGGACTCGACGGCGAGCTGGTAGGCGGCCAGCTGCGGATATGCCGGCATGTCGTCGGCCCGCACCTTCGACTTGCCGGTCTTGAGATCGATCACGACGAGCCGCCCCTCGTCGTCACGTTCAAGGCGGTCGACGCGACCGGTCAGTACCGCGTCACCCACCTCGGCGCTGAACTTCTCTTCGATCGCGACCAGCTCGAGGCCGGCTGCCCGGCTGGTCTGCAACCAGCGCAGCAGCACCGCAAGAATCCTGCTGGCCCGGTCACGCTCGTTGCGCGCGTGCCACCGCGCGCCGAAGTCGAGGCCGTCCCATTTCGCGGTGAGCATGGCCTCGAGATCCTCTTGGCTGGCATCGGCCGGAGCGTCGGCTGCCACCTCGTGGACGAGGGTTCCTAGCGACGCCGATATCGAGTCACCGTCGCGCGCACCGAGATCCTGGAGCAACGAGCGCAGTTCGCAGCGCAGGAACGAGTCGATGCGTGACGGGCTGATCGGCACCGGGCGCTCGGGATCGACCGGCGGCCCGTCGTCGGAGATTCCCGCGAGCCCCCACCACTCGTCCGGGTCGGCGCCGCGGACACCGGCTTGGGCCAGCCTCGACAGCTCGCCGGCCGCAGCCTCGCGATCGAGGCTGTTCGCTGCCGGGTCGCAGACGACCGCGCGCAGTTCGGCGACAAGTCCGGTGAGATGGGTGCCGCGCATCGGCACGGCCAGCGGACGGTCGCCCTCGACTGGGTCGAGTTCGTCGAGGAACCGCGAGGGCTGCTCCTCATCACCGGTCACGGCAGTGACGACAAGACGCTGCTTCGCGCGCGTTGCGGCGACGTAGAACAGCCGGCGTTCCTCGGCCAGTTGCGGGCCGGCCACGGCGTAGGAGGTGTCCCGACCGGCAACAACGTCGACGAGCTGTTCGGAACCCAGCAGCGAGCCGCGCCTGCGCAGGTCAGGCCAACTGCCCTCTTGCACGTGCGTCACGCACACGAGGTCCCATTCGAGTCCCTTGCTCGCATGCGCGGTGAGGATCGTGACCGCCTCGGGAGCCTCGCCACCGGTCGTCAACGAATCGCCGGGAATCTGCTGCGCCGCAACGTGATCGGTGAAGCCGCGCAAGGTCTCGCCGGGGAGCCGGTCGGTATACCTTGCCGCGGCGTCGAACAACTGCACGACCGCGTCGAGGTCCCGATCGGCGGCCGCACCGGCCGCACCGCCGCCCGCGCTCGCCTGCTGCCACCGCCGCGACAGCCCGGATGCCTCCCAGACCGCCCACAGCACGTCTTCGGGCGTTGCGTCGGACGGGACCGCGCGACCGGCGGCGAGCACGTTCGCCACGCGCAGCACCGGATGCCGCACGTGTTCGGGCAGGATCTGCGCGCCAAGCAGATCGAGGACGGCCGGCGCCAAGAGCACCGGCTCGTCAGGCGCGACCAGCCCTTTGAGCACGCGCCGCAGCCGGCGCAGGTACACGATGTCGCCACGGCCGATCGGCCCGAGCAGGAGCCGCTCAGCCACATCTTCGGTCAGCGCTGCGTCGCTCTGGACGCACGCGAGCACCTCGAGCAGCACGGTGACGGCCGGTTGCTCGGCGAGCGGCAGATCCTCACCGCGCACGGCCACCGGCACGCCAGCGGTGATCAGCGCGCGCCGCAGCGTGCCGAGCACTGCCGCTGTGGAGCGCACGAGTACCGCCATGCGCGACCAGCGCATGCCGTCGAGGTGCGCAGCGCGTAACACGCCGGCGACATAGGCCGCTTCTTCGCTGTCGGAGCGGAACAGCCCGACCTCGACCGCGCCGGGATCGTCTGCCGCTGACGTGAGCCGGCGATGCTCGACCCGCCCGGGCAACCGATCGGCCACCCGCCGTGATGCGGCCAGCAGCACCGGGCCGGCCCGGCGGGACACCTGCAGTGCGGCAACCGGCACCTCGGTGCCGAATCGCTCATTGACATCGCGGATCGCCGACTCGTCAGCACCGCGGAACGCGTAGATCGACTGGTCAGGGTCACCGACCAGGATCAACTCGTCCGAACCCTGCGCCAGCAGCGCGAGCAAGCTCGCCTGCGCCGGATCGGTGTCCTGGTATTCATCGACGAGGATGTGCCGGCGTCGAGCGCGCTCGGCAAGCAGCAGCGCAGGGTCGACGTCGAATGCGTTCAGCGCCGACCGGATCAGCTCGGCCGGGTCGTAGGCCCCCGGCCGGCCGAGCGACGTGACGCCTTGGTATTCGGTCAGGAACTCGCCCGCGGCGACCCAGTCGGCCCGCTTGCGCGCCCGCCCCAGCCGGACGAGCGCCGGGCCGTCGAGGCCACGCTCGACCGCGCGCATCATCAGATCCCGCAGCTCGCTGGCGAACGCGCGGGTGCGCAGCGCCGGGCGCAGCTCGACCGGCCAGCGGGCGGCGGCTTCTTCGAGAAGTTCGCGCACCGTGACGTCCTGCTCCGGCCCGGACAGCAGCCGCGGCGCCGGCAGCCCCTGCGCGACATTGGCCATTCGCAGCACGCCGAACGCGTAGGAATGCAGCGTGCGCGCGATCGGCTCGCGCACGGTTCGTCCCAGCCGTGCCGTGACCCGATCACGCAACTCGCCGGCGGCTCGGCGGCTGAACGTGAGCATCAGGATGTGCTCGACCGGCACGCCGCTTTCGACGCGGGCGACGGCCGCCTCGACCAGCGTCGTGGTCTTGCCGGTGCCCGGGCCGGCAAGCACGAGCAGTGGGCCGCCCTGGTGTTCGACGACCTGGCGCTGGGCAGCGTCGAGCGCGGGCGGCTGCACCGGGGCTCGGGCGCCGCGCACGAGGCGGTAGTCGGGCACGGGGCCTATCCCAGCACGCCGTCCCGACAGTTTGCGAGCGGCTTGCGGTTGACCCGGGCGGCACCGCTTGCGGTTACCCCGGGTAAACCTCGTAGCGTTCGTCGGCGTGAGCTCATCGAACCGGCCGGACGGGCTGCTCAGCGTCGGCGCGGTCGCGCGCCGGGCCGGGCTGACCCCGAAGGCCGTGCGGCACTACGACCGCATCGGACTGCTGCGACCGGCGGTTGTCGACGCCGCCGGATACCGCTGGTACTCCCCCGATCAGCTCGCGGCCGCGCGGCGGGTGTCGCTGCTGCGCAGCGTCGACGTGCCGCTGGACGAGGTGCGCCGTTGCCTCGACGACCCGTCCGCCATCGCCGACGCACTGACCATCCAACGCCGCCGCCTGGACGCGCGGATCGCCCGGGTCCAGCGGCAACGGCACACCCTTGATCACCTACGTATCGACGGATTGGACACCCCCATGCCGAACACCGACCCGGGTCTCGACGAGACCGAGGAACGCCGCATCGCCGTAGCGCTGTTCAACGCGACCTGGACCCTGCTGGAGAAGGAAGATCGCACCCGCGACGAGGACGACGCGATGCTGCACATGGCGCACGCCTCACGGCATCACTGGGGCCAGATCGGCACGCCCGCCAACTTCGCTCGAGGTGAATGGCAGTGCTCGCGCGTCTATGCGGTGCTGAACCGGCCCGAGCCGTGCCTGCACCATGCGCAGCGTTGCCTCGACATCTGCCAGGAGAACGGAATCGCCGACTGGGATCTCGCGTTCGCCTACGAGGCGCTTGCCCGCGGGCACGCCGTTGCCGGCGACACTGCGCAGGCGCGTGCGTGCACCGAGCAGGCGCTGGCGGCCGCCGAGGACATCGCCGAGGACGAGGATCGCGAGCTCGTCCTCACCGACCTGGAGAGCATCCCGAACCAGCCGCGCTTCTGGTAACGCGATCGGGGAGAGTTCTGTGGCGGAGCGCCACGGAACTCTCCCCGATCGGCGGTACTAGTCGTCGTTCTTGATGGTCCCGACCGCGGCCGCGGTGCCGATCGTGGCGTTGATCGGCTTGGTCAGCTTCACCGTCAACGTCTCGTCGGACTCCTTGGTGTTGTCACCGACGACAACGACCGTGAACGACTGCGTCGTCTGGCCCGGTGCGAACGTGATCGTCGCCGACCCAGCGGTGTAGTCGCTCGGCGCCGTTGCGGTCTTGTCTGCGGTCGCGATGTGGACGGTCACCGTCTTGCCCGATGCGGCCGAGAGCGACACCGCGAACACCAATGAGCTCTTCGCTCCCTTGGCCCCTTCGGACACCGAGGCCGCCTTCACCGACACCGCCGGTGCCGCGTCGTCGTCGGTGATGGTCAATACCGCCGTGCCGGTGTCCACGGCTGCGCCGGTGACGTTGCCGAGCGTGACCGTGGCCGTCTCGTCGTCCTCGTCGAGCACGTCACCGAGGACGGTGACCGCGAAGGTCGCGGACGTCTTGCCCGCCGGGATCGTCGCGGTGCCGGAAGCGGCGGTGTAGTCCTTGCCCGCCGTCGCCGTGCCCGGGGCTACCGACCACGGCACGCTCACCGGACCGTTGGTCGACTGAGACAGGGTCACCGTGAAGGTGGCCGGCGTCTTCGCCCCGGCATTGCCCTCGGCCACCTGCACCGGCGCGATGGACACTGTTGCGGGCGGGTTGCCCGACTTCGCGCCGAGCGCCTGCTCGATGTCGGCACGCACGTTGTCGTGCTCGCCCACCGCACCGTCATTGGCCAGGCCATCCATCGAGGCGTACGTGCTGTTCGCCGGTCGGCCGCTGTAGTCGACGGTGTCCGCGCCAGCGCCGCCGGTCATGTCGTCGGCGCCGTCCGGGGCCGTGCCCTGTGCGAACGTGTCCGCGCCCGACCCGCCGGTGAGCGTGTCGTTGCCCGGCCCACCGATGAACGTGGTCGGGATCGCCGACCTGGTCACCAGCGTGTCGTCACCGGCACCGCCGTCGAGCGTGGCGGAGCCAGCCCGGAAGGTGCTGCCGATCGAGAACGAGTCGTTGCCCGAGCCGCCGACGAGAATCTCGTTGTTGTAGCTGACGTAGTCGGAGTTCATCTCGTTGCCCGGCTGGCTGCTCTTGTCGGAGGCACCACCGTCGTGGCGGTTGCCGTCCTCCCTGATCGTGATCGGTTCGGCGCGCCCGGCATAGGTGACCGTGTCGACGCCGGTCTCACCGTCAAGCGTGTCTGCCTGCGTGCCACCGTCGAGCAGGTCGTTGTCCGGGCCACCGTAGAGCACGTCGTCATCGGCCTCGCCGTACAGCGTGTCGTTGCCGGCCTCGCCGTACACGCTGTCCATGCCGGCGCCGGAGTGCACCGTGTCATTACCGTCGCCGGCCTGGATCACGTCCTTGCCTGAGCCGGTGGTGATCGTGTCGTTGCCGAGATCACCGAAGATGCTGCTCGTCCCGTTGCCGGCGTCGATCACGTCGTCGCCCGCGCCGGCGTGCACGGTGTCGTTGCCGTCGCCGAGGTGGAAGGTGTCCGGACCGCGGCCGCCGTAGTAGGTGTTGTTGTCGCCGCCGTAGCCGTAGATGGTGTTCGGGCCGGTGTCGATGTCGTTGCCGAGGCCACCGTCGCCGGCGTACACCGAGCCACCCTGCGTGCCGTTGTAGATGGTGTCGTTGCCGGCACCGCCCCAGATGGCGCACAAGCCCTTGTCCGAGTCACCGCCGCGCAGCACGTCGTCACCGGCATCGCCCCAGATGTTGTCGTCGCCGGCGTCACCGTAGATGGTGTCCGTGGCGTCGCCGCCGTGCAGCTGGTCGTTGCCGTCGCCGCCGTGGATGGTGTCGGCACCATTGCCGGCGAACACGTTGTCGACCCCGGCGCCCATGTCGTAGACGTCGTTGCCGCCGTTGCCCTGTGCCCAGTCGTTGCCGTTGCCGCCGGTGAAGGTGTCCACTGCGTCACCGTCACCGCCGACCTCGCCACGCCGGTTGAAGGTGAGGTCGTACATCGAGTCGTCACCATCGCCGCCGTTGAAGTTGTCGGCGCCACCAAGCCCTTCTAGCGTGTCGCGGCCCGGACCACCCTGCAGCGTGTCCGCACCGGCATAGCCCACGAGATGGTCGTTGCCACTGCCGGCGGCGATCGTCTCGATGTCGGTGTGCACGTTGTCCTTCCACGCGTCGGAGGCGCCGCCGTCGTTGGCCAC
Source organism: uncultured Actinomycetota bacterium (assembly GCA_963794885.1). GTDB lineage: Bacteria > Actinomycetota > Actinomycetes > Mycobacteriales > Jatrophihabitantaceae > RYN-133. The sequence goes on along the minus strand of CAWCFH010000015.1, from coordinate 66,039 downwards.
GTCATCCTTCGTGATGGTCAGGTCGTCGGCACGGTCGGAGTAGTCGGCCACGTCTGCATCGGCACCGCCGACCATGTCGTCGCTACCGGTTCCGCCGTAGAGCTTGTCAGCGCCGTTCTCACCCTGCAGCGAGTCGTTGCCCGACCCGCCGTCCAGCGAGTCGGCGTCGTCGCCGCCGAGCAGCGTGTCGTTGCCCGGACCGCCCTCGAGATGGTCGTTGCCTGCACCGCCACGCAACTCCTCGCTCGCGCTCCCGCCGGTGATGTGGTCGGCGAACTTGCTGCCGATCACCACATCCGCGTCGACGATGTTGTCGGTCGCGCTACCGGACGGGCCGTCGTCGGCCACACCGTCCAGGCTGACCGACACGCCCTTGCCGGATGCGCTGTAGTCGACGGTGTCCTTGCCGCCCCCGCCGATGAACGTCTGCGAGCCCGGACCGTCGATGAACGCGTCGTCGCCCTCGCCACCCACGATCTGGGCAGCGCCCTTGCCGCCGACGAAGGTGTCCGCGCCGTCACTACCCATGACCAGAGCAGTGCTCTTGCCACCGTTGACGATGTCGTCGCCCGTCCCACCATCGACCCGGAATGATCCGGTGGCAGGCAGCGTGATCGTGTCCTGCGCGCTGCCACCAACGACGTTCTCCACATCAATCGCGGTGTCCTTCTCCCCAGCCGAGCCGCTCGGGCCCGGGAAGGTGACGGTGACCGGCTTGGTGTGGTCGCTGTAGTCGGTCGTGTCGTTGTCGGCGCCACCGTTGAGCGCATCGTCGCCGGCGCCACCACGCAGGATGTCGTCGCCGTCCGAACCGTTGAGCGTGTCGTTGCCGCCGTTGCCTTCGAGCACGTCAGCACCGGGCCCGCCGTCGAAGGTGTCGTCGTCGGAGCCGCCCTGCAGGGTGTCACCGCCGGCTTGCGCGCTCGACACGGGCGCGCAACCCGGTCCACCGCCATCGCCGTACAGCGTCGCCGGGCCGACGGTCGCCGTGACAGTGTCGTTGCCCGCGCCGCCGCACGCAGTCACCGGGATGGACGCGGTGATGCCGGGCCCTTGCATGATCTGCAGGTGGTCGTCGCCGCCCTTGAGGTCGGCGTAGATCTTGCTGACGCCGTCATAGGTCTCGATGATGCCGTTGCCCGAGATCTGGAACGAATTGGGCGCGACCTGGATCATCGTGATGTCCTGCGCGGCATCGTCGGTCTTGAGCAGCATCGTCCCGTCCGAACTGACCTCTGCGAGCAGGTGCGGCTTCGGGTCCTGCTGGGTGTGGCAGAACTGGAACAGGTCGGGCTGCGAGTACACCGTCTTCGACGCGATCGGGTAGTCGGCACGTCCCAGCGGAGTGTCGACGTAAGCCCTGATGAAGGCGTCGATCTTCGCCGAGGCATCGAAGAAGCACAGCGGGTTGTTGTTCACCTTGAACTGCTTCGCGATGTCGGTGTATCGAACCTTGCCCTGCTGCTCGGGATCGGTGTGCAGGTTGAAGTCGACCTCGCCATGGATGCCGCCCTCGGCACCGGCCTCGAAGCCGGGGATGCCGACGGACGCACCTGCGGTGAGCTCGGCCTGCAGCGTGATCTCCGGGACGTCGTTGCCGTTCTGGTCGTTGTCGTCGATGTAGAAACCCTGCAGCAGGCCCTTGGTCAAGTCCCACGCACCGTTGTTGGTCGGGTCGTCGTCGGTCAGCATCTCGAAGGCCTTGCGGATGCCATAGGTGTCGAAGCCGGCGGCGAAGTGGCCGTCGATCTCGCCCGAACCGCCGATGTAGAGCTTTGCCGGGCCGAGCGGGTAGGAGAACTGGAAGCCGCGCTTGACCTGGAGTTTGCCCGCGTCGAAGTACACCAGCGGGACGTCCTTGCCCAGCAGCAGCTGGAACAGCTGCGTCGGGTGCTGGAAGGCCGGGAAGCTCAGCCCGCCGGTGCTTTCTGCCTTGTCGAGCGCATCCGAGCCCTTGAAGGTGAGGTTCCCGAGCACGTTGTTGGTCTTGAGCGTGGACGAGCCGAGCAAGGAGTCCGCGTCCGAGAGCGAGACGGGCCGGGACGCGACGTCGGGCAGCACATTGAACGAACCGATGTCGATCTGCCCGCTCGGCGCGTTCGGGTTGTCGAGTGCCTTGACGAGGTCGACGAAACCGATGATCCGGTCGATCATCTGCAGGCCACTGGTCTGCCCCGGCTGGCGGGTTGCGTCGTCGACTGCCTTGAACAGGTCGTACCAGGTCGGCTGCGGCTTGCCAGCTGCCTTCGCGGCATCCGCGACACCCGGGATGGGCTTGCGGATCGCCTCGATCGGCTTCTCGAGCGGCTCGGTGTACTTGTGCAGCTCCGCGGCCATCGGCTTGATGAAGTCGCTCACCAGGCTGCCCGCGTCAACGCTCACGTTGTCGAACTTGATGCTCGCCGACGTCGACGGCTTGCTGTTCAGCGAGCCGTTCCAGTTCACGCTGGCGTCGATGTTCACGTCCGCATGGAAGGTCGGCAGCGCGGACAGCGCACCCTTGGGCTTGGTCGTTGAGACGCCCAAGTGGACGTTCGCGTTGGCCTGCAGTGTCGGAGTGAGCTGAGCCGCACCGAGATCTTGCAGGGTCAGCCGGCCGTCCGGGCGCGTCGTGGTCAGGTCGATACCCGCGCTCACTGAAACGTCGTCGCCGGGGTGGTTGTCCTCGATCGTGATGGGCAGGAACGCCAGCTGGCCCGTCAGGTCGGGCTTGCCGTCGACGTTGGGCAGCGCCGCCTTGGCGGTGAGCGCTACCTCCGGGCCGGGCCCCTTTGTGGGGATGTAGAAGCCCAGGTCACGGTCGATGCCGAATGCCAGGTTGATGTCCAGGCCGGCCGATCCCTTCACGCCGCCGTCGCTGGCCAGCCGCAGGCCGGGGAAGCCGATGTCGAACGGCGTGGTCGTGCCGTCGATGCCGATGTGCAGCGGCACGTGCACCTCGAAGCTCTGCAGCTTGCCGATCGGCTCGTCGCCGGTGCAGTCGACTACCGCGTTCGAGTCGTTGCGGCACTTCAGCGCAACGGTGATGTTGCCGCCGCTTTCCAGGATGTCGATCGAGTTCAGAATCTGCTCGGCCTTGGTCTTCACACCACCAGTAGTGCCGACGGACGCGAGCGCGTCGGACAGATCCTGCACCTTGCCCAGTACCGAGTCGTTGAACTTCTTGATGACGTCAGCGCCGGCGGTCACGTCGGATCCGATCAGTGGGATCTTGGTGCCGGCGGGCAGGCTGCGCAGGCCCTGCTGAAGCTGGTCGGCGAGGGTGCGCACGCCATCGACGATGAGCGCGAACTGAATCGCCTGGTTCGAGAGGTTGGACTCGACCTGGGAGCTGTCGAACGTCCAGCCGTTCGGAGCGAGCAGGTCCGGCGCGGAGAACGTGACCGTGCCGAGGCTGGTGTTGCCGACGTAGATCGGCAGGGCCGCGCACGCGTCGACGTTCCCGGTCACGCCGGGGCAGGTCGCCTGCAGCGCCGCGTCGGTCTCGTGCACGCTGACGCCGGACTTCGGGATCAGGCTGTCGATGAACGTCGAGAGGTCACTGCTGCCCACGATCATCCGCTTGCCGGTCGGGTTCGCCGCCTTCATGGCGAACCGCACACCGAGTGCGGCCTTGGCCGTGTTGCCGGTCTTGCCGAGGTCGGCCTGCACCGGGCCGAGGCCGGCGTGGACGACACCGTCGACGGCAACGCCGAGGCCGATGTCTACGCCGGAGTTGTCCTGGACGAACAGCGCCGGAGCTCCGGACACGCGCGGCAGATCGGTCGCGGTGGCGCCGGGTGTCACGGTCGGCAGCTGCACCCCGAAGGTCAGGTTCGCGCGAGCGTCATAGCTGACGTTCACCGATCCGTTCGCGCCGATTCCGGCGATGCCACCGATCTTGGAGCCGGTGCCGAGCGTCAGGTTGAACGGCACGTTGAGCGGCGCGGTGGTGACCGTGCAACCGGTACGCGTGGCGGCCCGGTCGGTGCTGCACGCACCGAGCTTGAGGCTGACCACGATCGCGGCGGGCGTGCTGTCGGTGCGCGGCTCGTAGGACAGTGACACCAGGTCGGGGGCGGGCTGGTCGGCCGGCGTGCCCAACGCGGAGGCAAGCAACGAGTCCATCTTCTTCTGCAGTGCGTCCAGCGACAGCAGGTCATTGGTGGCAATCAAGTCGTCGAGCGAGCTCTGCACCTTGGCCAGCACCGGGTCGAGGTCCGCGACGCTCTGACCGATGAGCGGGAGCGGTGCCGCGGTGGTGGCGTCGCCCTTCGCAACGGCGGCGCGCATCCGCGTGATCGTCTCGCGGGTCACGTTCAGCACCTGGCCGATCAACGCCTTCGGGTCGCTCGTGTCGAACGCGAATGGAAGCACCGTGTCGGCGAACGATGCGTCACCGGTGATCTTCAACGCGCCGGCGCCGGTGACGTCGGGGACGGACGGCCAGGCGATGGTGAGCTTCCCCGATGCGAGCGGCACACCGACTGCGTCGGCGGTGACGAGCAGGTCGGTCGAAGGCACCATCGCGTTGATCGTTGCCGTAACTGGCAATTGCTTGTTGCCGACCGACGCCGCCATTTCGGCCAGCGTGGTGCGTCCGTCGTTGTTCGGATCGACGAACTTCACCGACAGCATCGGCTTGCTGGGGTCCTTGCGCTCGAGCAGCGAGACGGCGCCGTTGGCGTTGCTGTCGCGCAACTCCACCGCGGCGATCGACGCGGTTCCCTTGAGATCAAGATCCGCGGTCACCGCCGCGTCGATGCTGAACGCGTTGCCGTCCGAACCGTTGGTGACGAAGAAGCGCTGGTCGAGCGGGACGTCCGGCGCGAGGTCGAAGCCGAAGCCGAAGTCGAGCCGGTACTTGGGATCGATGCTCGCCTTGGCCGACCCGGACAGCCCGGCGATGCCGTCACTCTTGAACGCGTCGCCGAAGTCGAGCGTGCCGGCGTTGGGCTGCGCGGCAGGGTCGGTCGACTGCTGCAGCGTGAACAGCACGCGGCCGTTGTCGTAGCGCATGTTCAGCGCGTTCTCGGGCAACCCGAGCGCGGCGGACAGCTTGGGGGCCAGCTGCTGCAGCGACTGGATCGCTGCGTCCTTGCCGGTGTCGACGGTGATGTTCGCCATCGGGTTGGACGGATCGGTGAAGCCGTTGTCGACGAAGAACTTGACCAGCTTCTGGTTGACCGCGACGACCGAGCTGAGCGGTTCCTTGATGAACGGCAGGTCGAGGTCTCCGGCGGCCTGCGCCGCCTGGACCGCCTGCGTCACTTGAGCCAGGCCGTTGATCAGGTCGCCCAACGTGAGGTTGCGGAACTGGTCGAGATCGCCGAGCTCGACGTCAGGCGCTGAGAGTCCGTCGCACAGATCCGAATCGTTGAGGCTGATGTGGCCGACCTTCGCGCCGAGCCCGGCGAACGACCCGTTCACGGTGAGATCGACCTTGGCGCCCTTGGAGGCACACGCGACATTGATCAGCTTGGCGGGGTGGCTCAGCTCGGCGAGGTCGATGACGCCGTCGTTGTTGGCATCCTTCATCGTCACGGCGACCCCGGCGTCGCCGCTCATCGAGCCGAACGCGGTGACGTCGAGCAGGCCGGCATGGAAGGCCAGCGGGGTCTTGTCTGCACTGTAGGCACCTGAGAGGCCGAGGCTGATGTTGCCGAGCGATGCGTTCTTCGCCGCGATCGTGATCTTCTTGGCCGCGCTCGGGTCGACGTGGATGGTGGTGCCGAAATTGAAGACCATGTCGGTGGTGATCTTCTGGCCGGCGACCGTGATGCCGTTCGCGAGGAAGCTGAGCGGGCCGGTCTTGTCAGCCGTCACCTTGAGGCTGAACGCGATGTCGAAGGGCTTGGTGGCGTCCTTGGGCGTGATCCTGACATCGAAGTCGCCGGTGAGGCCGGCGATGTGGATGTCGCTGGCCGGATTGCCGTCGCCGTCGATGTCGTCGAGCTGCGTCTCGAGCTGGGTGAGGGTCTCCCCCGATGCGGTCGAGAAGTCGTCCACCTTCTTCTTGGCTGTCGCCAGCCAGCCGAACACCTTCTGCGAGATTGCGTTGACCTGGTCGTGCTGCCCGAAGGGCGTGGCTGCGGCCAGGTCGTCGAGATTGCCGAGCGAGTCGAGCGCGTCGATAACGCCGCTCAGCCCGTCGCCGGCCAGGCTTGCCGGCGTGTCGGCGGCGGCCGCTGCCTTCGCCGCCGGGGCCGGCGCGCTGTCGGTGTGGGCCGTGACCGCGTAGGCGAGCGCGGAGCCGCCGCCGAGCACGATCAACAAACCGAAGAAGAAGATGATGATTCGCCGCGGTGTGGTGAGCACGGCGCGGAGGGCAGAGAGCACGGACGACACAGCTGAGATACGCATAGCTGTGAGCCTGTTATGGACCGACGCGAACCCCGAGGGCGTTACTGGGAAAGCGATGGTGGTGCTAGTACCCCATTACCGCGACGCAGTCCGGACATCTAGCGCAGATCATCACAACTGCTCGAAGAGCGTGAGCTGCAAGCCGGCGGGTCCGTCGAGCCGGGAATTGAGCGAATTCCATGGTGTGGGTGTGGGCTCGGCGATCAGGCTGGCGCCACCGGCAATGAGCTGGTCGGTCGCGGCTGCTGCATCGGGCACCTGGAACGCGACGCGGATATGACCGGCCACCCGGCGTCCGACCTCGACCGCATCGATGTGCTCGGCGTGCCGCGCGTCGCTGATCTCGAGCGTCGCTCGCCCGGCTTCCAGGATGATCACCCGGCCGGCGTCGTCGGACATGTACTCAGCGGCCTCGGTCAGGCCGAGCACGTCGCGGTAGAACGCGACGGCCGCGTCGTAGTCGTCGGCCGTCACCACCAGCCGCAGTTCGCTGACGCTCACTCGGGAGTGACGTAGGCGCCGCTGATGCCGCCGTCGACGAGGAATGTCGATGCGGTGATGAACGACGAGTCGTCGCTGGCGAGGAATGTCACCGCCGCCGCGATCTCATCGGCCTCGCCGAAGCGGCCCATCGGGATGTGCACCATCCGGCGCGCGGCACGCTCGGGATCCTTGGCGAACAGCTCCTGAAGAAGTGGCGTGTTGATCGGCCCGGGGCACAGCGCGTTGACCCGGATCCCCTCGCGCGCGAACTGCACGCCGAGTTCGCGGGTCATTGCCAGCACCCCGCCCTTGCTCGCCGTGTAGGAGATCTGCGAGGTCGCGGAACCGAGCACGGCGACGAACGAAGCCGTGTTGATGATCGAGCCGCCACCGCCGGAGCGCATCTGCTCGATGGCGTACTTGCAGCACAAGTACACCGAGGTCAGGTTGACCCGCTGCACGCGCTCCCAGGCGTCCATGCCGGTGACCAGGATCGAATCGTCGTCGGACGGCGAGATGCCGGCGTTGTTGAACGCGATATGCACGCCACCGTGCTCATCGACCACGCCCTGGAACAGATCGCGAACCTGGTCCTCTTCGGTCACGTCGACCTTGACGAACGACCCGCCGACCTCGTCTGCCGCACGCTGTCCGGCTGCCGCGTCGATGTCGACGCAGACGACCGTGGCCCCTTCCTTGGCGAAGCGGCGCGCGGTCGCCAGACCGATACCGCTGCCCGCTCCGGTGATCACCGCAACCTTGCCGTCCAACCTCATTGCGACCCCCCGTTGGAAATGAAGACGTTCTTGGTTTCGGTGAACGCAAACGGCGCGTCCGGCCCGAGTTCACGACCGAGGCCCGATGACTTGAATCCGCCGAACGGCGTCCAGTAGCGCACCGACGAATGCGAGTTCACGCTGAGATTGCCTGCTTCGATACCGCGGCTGACCCGCAGCGCCCGACCGAGATCGCGCGTCCAGATCGAACCGGACAGCCCGAAATCGCTGTCGTTCGCGATCCGGATCGCATCGGCCTCGTCGTCGAACGGCACCACCGCGACGACGGGTCCGAAGATCTCCTCGTGCAGTGTCCGGTCAGTCGGGTCCGACGGCGTGAGGACGGTCGGCGGGAACCAGTACCCGGGGCCGTCGGGCGCGCTGCCGCGGAAGGCGACCGGTGCGTCGTCAGGCACGTAGGCCGCCACGCGCGCGTGCTGTTCGGCACTGATCAGCGGACCCATCTCGGCCTTCTCGTCGCTCGGATCGGTCACGACGACGCCCTGCACGGCAGGCTCGAGCAATTCGAGGAATCGGTCGTACGCGCTTCGCTCGACGAGGATGCGTGACCGCGCGCAGCAGTCTTGCCCGGCATTGTCGAACACCGCGTACGGCGCGCTCGCGGCGGCGCTCTCGAGATCGGAGTCGGCGAAGACCACGTTGGCGCTCTTGCCGCCCAGCTCGAGGGTCACTGGCTTGATACGCGCCGCGCATCCCGCCATCACCTGCCGGCCGACCTCCGTGGAGCCGGTGAACACGATCTTCGCGACGTCGGGCGAATCAACGAACCGCTGCCCGACCACGCTGCCCTTGCCGGGCAGTACCTGGAAGACGTCCTCCGGAATGCCCGCCTCGAGGGCCAGCTCGGCCAGCCGGATCGCGGTGTACGGGGTCAGCTCAGCGGGCTTGAGCACGACCGTGTTGCCGGCGGCCAGCGCCGGGGCGAACCCCCACGACGCGATGGGCATGGGGAAGTTCCACGGGACGATCACGCCCACCACGCCCAGCGGCTCGTGGAAGGTGACGTCGATACCGTCAGCAACCGGGATCTGCTGTCCGATCAACCGTTCGGGTGCGCCTGAGTAGTACGCGATCACGTCGCGCGCGTTGCCCGCTTCCCAGCGCGCATTGCCGATCGTGTGACCCGAGTTGGTTACTTCGAGCTGGGCGAGGTGCTCGCGGTCGGCGTCGACCGCATCGGCGAATCGGCGCAGCAACCGCGCCCGATCGCCCGGTGCGACGGCACGCCACGAGGCGAACGCCCTCCGCGACCGGGCGATCGCTTCGTCGGTCTGCGCCGCGTCGAACAGATCGACCGAACCGACGACCTCCTCGGTCGCCGGATTGATCACTGTGTGCTGCAAGGAATCACATCCGTTCGAAGCCGCGGATCAGTTCCCAGTCGGTGACCGCGGCGTCGTAGGCCGCGATCTCGACTCGGGCGGTGTTGCAGTAGTGCGAAACGACATCGTCGCCGAACCCGTCGCGAGCGATCGCGCTGCCGGCCAGCAGCTGCGCCGCCTCATGCAGCGTGGTCGGAACATGCGGGGCGTCGCTCTCATATGCGTTCCCCTCGAACGCCGCTTCGAGCGGCAGCTCGTTGTCAACTCCGTGCAGACCCGCCGCGATCATCGCGGCGACGGCCAGGTACGGGTTCACGTCGCCGCCGGGCAACCGATTCTCGAAACGCAGGGCGTGGCCCTGTCCGACCACGCGCAGCGAGCACGTGCGGTTGTCGAAACCCCAGGCAACCGCGGTCGGCGCGAATGACCCGGGTTGGTACCGCTTGTAGGAGTTCACGTTCGGCGCGAAGAAGTAGCTCAGCTCGCGCAGCCCGGCCAGTTGTCCAGCGAGAAACTGCTCGAATAGCTGCGAGACGCCGCCGGGACGATCGCCGGCGAAGACCGGCGCACCGTCCTGGTCGCGCAGCGAGAGATGGATGTGACACGAGTTTCCCTCGCGCTGGTTGAACTTCGCCATGAACGTCAGCGACTTGCCGAGCTGGGCGGCGATCTCCTTCGCACCCAGCTTGTAGACGACATGGTTGTCGCAGGTACGCAGTGCATCGGTGTACTTGAACGCGATCTCGTGCTGGCCCGGGTTGCATTCACCCTTGGCTGATTCGACCTGCATGCCGGCGCCGGTCATCCCCCCCGAATGGCGTGCAGCAGCGGTTCCACCCTGCTGGTGCCGAGGATCGAGTAGTCGACGTTGTACTGGTTGGACGGGATGAGCTCGACGTAGCGCTTGTCCCAGGCCTGTTCGAAGGTGTCATCGAAGACGATGAACTCCAGCTCGGTGCCGACCATCGCCGTCCAGCCGCGTTCGGCGAGGCGATCGAGCTGGTGTCTCAGGACCTGTCGCGGCGACTCGACGACCGGAGCGCCGTCAAGCCAGGTTGCATCGGCTTGCAGCATCGCCGTTCCCCGGTGCCACGGGACTCGGCGCAGCGTCGCGTGGTCGGGAACCATGATGAAGTCGCCGTAGCCGCGCTCCCACGACGAGATCTGGTAGCCGTCGACGGTGTTCATCTCGACGTCGACGGCGAACAGGTAGTTGCAGCCGTCCGTGCCGTGGCCGAGGACGTCGTCGAGGAAGTACTGCGCGTCGAGCCGCTTGCCTTGCAGCCGACCCTGCAGATCGGTCACCGCGACGATGACCGTGTCGACCGAGCCGTCCTCGATGTCCGCCCGGAGTTCGTCCATCGTCAATGGATCGATCGCCATACCGGGCCACCTCTCATCAGAAGGTCCGCCGACCTTACCTTCAATCTGTCAGCTGAGGAACCCGCGCGCAGGAGTGCAGCCGTCCCGTCGACGTGTTCCTCCATCTCGGCGCGCGCTCCGTCGGCGTGCCCGCCGAGGATTGCTTCCACGATCGCCGCGTGCTGCTGATCCGAGTGTGCGATGTTGGCGGGTATGACCGGAATGGCGCGCAGTAGCTCGTCGAGCCGCATCTGGACGTCCGCCACGACGGCGGTGACCGACGCGCTACCACCGAGCGCCGCGATCGCGAGGTGCAGTCGCGAGTCGGCGAACCGCCGCATGCTCGGCTGGCAGTCGGTGGCCGCCGCAAGGTAGCGGCGCAGGCTCGCCCGGTCGGCGGCGGTGAGCGTGCGGGTGGCGGCGAGCGCTGCGGCACCCGGTTCGACGACGCGGCGCAACGACAGCGCGTCGTCGAGACTGTGCGCGATCGACTGTTCGATCTTTGCGCGCGACCTCGCTCGCTCGCCGGTTGGCGCGACGATGAACGTTCCGCCGCCCCGGCCGCGCCGCGACTCGACCAGATTCGCGTCGCGCAGCGCCTTGATCGCTTCACGCAACGTCATCCGGCTCACGCCGAACGTCTCGGCGAGCTCACGTTCAGGTGGCAGGCGGTCGCCGTCGACAAGGACGCCCAGCCGGATCCCCTGGGCGAGCCGTTCGACGGTGACCTCGAACGCGTTGCGAACCGGCACCGGCGCGAACACGGTGCGCGCCCACAGCGCTTCGACGTTGCCGACCGACATCAGCGCACCTCTGCTGAGCCGAACGCGTGTGCGGCGGCGACGAAGGCCTCGAACAGGGGCGCGCCGGCGAAGACTTCCGGATGCCACTGCACGCCCACGACCCAGGTGCGCCCGGGGTGCTCGACCGCCTCGACCACGCCGTCGGCGGCCCAGCCGGTGGGCACCAGGTCGCCGCCGAGCCGATCTACCGACTGATGGTGATAGGTCGCGACGAGCACTTGCTCGCCGAACATGGCCGCGATCGCTGAGCCGGCCGCCATCGTGACGTCGTGCCGGCCATGCTCGCCCACGACGGGGCAGTGCAGTTCTGAGCCGACGTCGTCGGGCAGGTGCTGGCGCAGGTTGCCGCCGAGCGCGACATTGAGCACCTGCATGCCGCGGCACACCGCGAGCAGTGGCACGTCGCGGGCAAGCGCCGCGTGAGCGAGCGCGACCTCCCACGCGTCGCGGTCGGGACGCGGTGCCCCGGTGGCGATGTGCCGGTCAGCGCCGTACCGCTCCGGATCCACATCGGCGCCGCCTGCGAGCAGCAAGCCGTCCAGCCCGGTGAGGACGTCATCGGCCGTAGCCGGGTCGCCAGGCGGGAGCAACAGGGCGACACCGCCGGCGGCGCGCACGCCGTCGGCGTAGCTGACCGGGAGCAGGTCAGCCGGCTCGTTCCACACGCCCCACGCCGCTGGCTCGCGATAGGTCGTCAGACCGATTCGCGGGCGCTGGTCCTTGGACACAGCGCAATGGTACGGCGAGTAGGCCAAGGTCATCAGCCCCGTACCCGCACGCTCTTCGGGTCGAAGATCGGTTCACGGACAACTGTCGCGCCGATCCATTCGCCGAACAGATCGATGCTCACCCTGGTGTCCGGGCCGGCATCGGTCGGAAGGTACGCGTACGCGATCGACGCGCCCAGCGAGTAGCCGAACCCGCCGGACGTGACCCGTCCGACGACTTCCTCGCCGATCCGCACCGGCTCGCTGCCGACGACCACCGCGGTCGGATCGTCCAGAACGATCGCGCGCAATCGCCTCGCGAGGCCGGCTTCCTTAGCCGCGACGAGGGAGTTGCGCCCTTCGAACCCGCCGGGCTTGTCGATCTTCACGCAGAATCCCAGACCCGCTTCGTGCGGCGTGGTCTCGGCCGTGAGATCGCTCGCCCAGACGCGGTAACCCTTCTCCACGCGCATGCTGTCGATCGCACGGTATCCGCCCGCGACCATGCCGTCATCGCGGCCGGCCGCCCACAGCGTGTCCCACAGTGCCGCGCCGTACTCGCTGGACGCGTAGATCTCCCAGCCGAGCTCGCCGACGAAGGTCACCCGCAAGGCGCGTGCCGGCACGTCACCGACGGTGAGGTCCTGAGCGGTCATGAACGGGAACGCGTCGTTGCTCAAATCGGACGGGGTCAGCCGCGACAGGATCGATCGGGATTGCGGGCCCCACAGCGCGAAGCAGCAGTACAGCCCGGTCACGTCGGCGATTCGGACCTCGGCACCGCGGCGACGCGCCTGCGTGCGCAGCCACGCCATGTCGTGAGTGCCGAAGGCGGTACCGGTGACGATCAGAAATACGTCGTCGGCAAGGCGGGTGACGGTGAAGTCTGACTCGATCCCGCCGCGTGAGTTCAGCGCCTGGGTATACGTCACGTCGCCGATGCCGCGCGCGACGCGGTTGTCGCAGATCCATTCGAGGAAGCTCGCCGACTGCGCGCCGCTCACCTCGATCTTGGCGAAGGACGACTCGTCGAACAGTCCGGCAGCCGCTCGAGTGCGCAGATGCTCGGCGCCGATCGCCGGTGACCAGTTCCGTCCCATCCAGCCGCGCGGGCGCAACGACTCGTCGCCTGATTGCGCATTTGTCTCGTAGTAGTCGACGCGCTCCCAGCCCGCCTTTTCGCCGAACACCGCGCCGTGCCTGCGGTGCCATTCGTAGGCCGGCGAGCGGCGCAGCCCTCGTCCGGCCTCTCGCTGCAGCCCGGGAAACGGGATGTCGTAGTAGGTCCGGTAGGTCTCCGCCGTTCGCTTGAGCGAAAAGGACGGGGAGCGGTACTGGCGGCCGAAGCGATTGATGTCCATGTGCCAGACATCCAGCGATGGCTCGCCCTCGACGATCCATTCGGCGAGCACCTTGCCGATGCCACCGGCCCCCGCGATGCCGTGCGCGCAGAAGCCCGCCGCGACGTACAGGCCGGCGACTTCCGTCTCGCCGAGGCAGAACTCGTTGTCCGGAGTGAAACCTTCCGGACCGTTGATCATCCGGCGTACCCCGACATCGCCCATGACCGGCACGCGGCGCTGCGCATTCAGTGCGATCTCCTCGAACCTCGGCCAGTCCTCGGCGAGCAGTTTCCCGTTGAAATCGCCGGGAATCTCGTCGAATCGCTGCTCTGTTGCGGTCCACGGTGCCGGGTTGCGTTCGTAGCCGCCCATCACCAATCCGTCCACCTCCTGCCGGAAGTAGACGAGCAGGTCCGGGTCACGCAGCGTGGGCAGCGGCGGATCGGTCCGCGACCGGAATGGTTCGGTGACGACGTACTGGTGCTCGATCGGGATGACCGGCACGCGAACGCCCGCAAGCCGGCCGATCTCGGCAGCGAACATGCCGCCACAGTTGACCACGACCTCGCACTCGATCGTGCCTTGATCGGTGGTGACGGCGCGAATGCGGCCTGCGCGCGTACTTATCCCGGTGACCCGGGTGCGCAGCTGGAAGCGGATCCCCTGCTGGCGCGCGAGATTCGCCAGGGCGTAACACAGTTGGGACGGATCGAGGTGCCCGTCCGAGTCGAGGTAGGCGGCGCCGACCACACCGTCGAGGTTGACGAGCGGAAAGCGTTCGGCCACCTCCGCGGGCGAGATCTCGTGCAGCGGGAGGTCGTAGGTGCGCGCCCAACTGATCTGGCGACGGATCTCCTCCAGACGCTCGGTCGAAGAGGCGAGCTTGATCCCGCCACTCTCAGTCCACCCCACCGGAAAGCCCTCGGCCTCGAGTCGCCGGTAGAGCTCGACGGAGTACATGTTCATCCGGGTCAGGGTCGGATCGGACCGCAGCTGACCCACTAACCCGGCCGAATGAAAGGTCGACCCGCTCGTCAGCTCGGCGCGTTCGAGGACGACAACGTCCCGTTCGCCCAGTTCGGCCAGGTGGTACGCGACGCTCGCGCCGCCGACACCACCGCCGATGACGACCACTCGCGCTGATGAAGGCAGGTCGGGCACGCCCCGGATTATGACCCGAAACATGACCACACGTGCCACTAACGTCGAAACCAAAACAAGATCAGAAGGTCTAGGTACTAGACCGTTGAGTGACGACCGCCCTACGATCCCGACACCCGCTCACGACGGGAGGTGGTGGCGTGGCCGCTCAACGAGTCGATGCACCACGCCCGCGTACCGCCCTCGAGGGCATGTCGTTCCTGGACGGCGAGCGATTCCGGATGCAGCAACTCTCGGGCGGCCTGACCAACCGCAACTACCGCGTGACCACCGTGTCCGGAAAGAACTATGTCGCCCGATTCTCCGGTGCGAAGAGCGCCTTTCTCGCCATCGATCGTGCGGCCGAGGCCTACAACTCGCGGGTCGCGGCAGAAATCGGCGTCGGCCCCGAGGTGGTCGAGTTCGCCCCGGAGCGGCGCACGCTCGTGGTGGGCTGGATCGAGGCGCGCACCCTCGATGACACGACACTCGACGATCCCGAGACGTTGGCGCGGATCGCCCGCACGTGCCGAACGCTGCACGGCGGGCCGCGCTTCCTCAGCGACTTCGACATGTTCGACGTGCAGCGCAGCTATCTGAGCATCATCGGCGAACACGGGTTCCGGCTACCCGACGACTATTTCGACTACGAGAAGCAGGTCCGCGAGCTCGACGAAGTGCTGCACGCCTCCAGCCGCGGAACCGTGGCGTGCCACAACGATCTGCTGGCCGCGAACATCATGGACGACGGCGAACGGATCTGGTTCATCGACTTCGAGTACTCGGGCAACAACGACCCCTGTTTCGAACTGGGCAACATCTGGAGCGAGGCGAACCTGGCCGAGGATCGGCTCGAGCATCTTGTGGCCAGCTACTTCGGCGCGCCGTCACCCGCTGAGACCGCTCGGGCGCGACTGTTCGCGGTGATGGCCAAGTACGGCTGGACGCTGTGGGCGTCGATCCAAGACGCCGTGAGCGACGTCGACTTCGACTTTTGGCAGTGGGGCATGGAGAAGTACGCGCGCGCGGTCGCCGAGTTCCGTAGCTCGACCTTCGACGACCTGATCGAGACCGTCCGGGAACACACCGACACGAGGGAGTTCAACCGTGGCCGACACACTCAAGCTGAACGAGGACGAGCAGCGGCTCGCCGAACTCGGCTACAAACAGGAGCTGAACCGCTCGTGGTCGGGGTTCTCGAACTTCGCCATCTCGTTCTCGATCATCTCGATCCTGGCGGGCTGCTTCACCACGTTCGGCGTGGGCTGGAACAACGGCGGACCGGCCGCGATCGCATGGGGTTGGCCGATCGTGTCGCTGTTCATCCTCGTCATCGGACTGTGCATGTCCGAACTCGTTTCGGCTTTCCCGACTTCCGGCGGCATCTATTGGTGGGCCAGCAAACTCGGCGGCCCGAAGGCGGGTTACTACACCGGCTGGCTCAACCTGATCGGCCTGTTCGCGATCGACGCGTCGGTGGCCTACGGGTGCGCGACCTTCTTCGATCTCACCCTCGACACCTACAGCACATCGTGGGCAGCCGGCTACAGCCTCAAGCGCGTGTTCTTGATCTTCCTGGTCGTGCTTGTTCCTCGCCGCTCTGGTCAACATCTTCTCGAGCCGCCTGCTCGCAGCGCTGAACAACGTATCCGTGTGGTGGCACGTCGCCGGCGCCGCCGCGGTCGTGTTGATCCTGGTGCTTGTCCCGAGCCACCACCAGACGCTCTCGCAGGTCTTCACGCACACTGTCAACAACACCGGATTCTTCGGCGGCAAGAGCAGCGGCTTCGGATTCCTGTTCGGCGTGCTGCCGCTGTCGGTGATCCTCACTCAGTACACGATCACCGGCTACGACGCCTCGGCGCACCTGTCCGAAGAGACGCGCAGCGCCGCCAACTCGGCAGCGAAGGGCATCTGGCGCTCGATCTTCTACTCGGGCATCGGCGGCTGGATCCTCCTGCTCTCGTTCCTGTTCGCGGTGGGCAACGAGTCCGCGGTAACCGCGGGTGGCGGCGGGTACACCGGCGGCAGCGTCGGGATCATCTTCAGCCAAGCCTTGTCCACGAACTGGGCGAGCATCGTGCTCGCGATCTCGACGGTTGGACAGTTCTTCTGCACGGTCGCATGCATGACCAGCACTTCGCGGATGCTCTTCGCGTTCAGCCGCGACGGCGCGGTGCCCGGCGGCCAACTGTGGTCGAAGCTCAACAAGAACCGGGTACCTGTGTACGGCGTGATCCTGAGCGTCGTCGTGGCGATGGTGCTGACGCTGCCGGCGATCGTCACGGTGAACATCCCGGTGGGCAAGGATCTCGTGCCCTCGCCAGTCGCGTTCGTTGCCGTCGTCTCGATCGGCGTGATCGGGCTGTACGTCGCGTTCGCCATCCCGATCTACCTGCGTTGGAAGGCCGGCCGCAACTTCACACCGGGCGGCTGGACGCTCGGCGGCAAGTACAAATGGATGTGCCTGGTCGCGGTCGTCGAGATCGCGGTGACCTCGTTCATCGCGCTGCTGCCGACCTCGTCCGCTGGCGCACCTTGGTACAAGGGATTTGGCTGGGCGAACATGAAGTTCGTCAACTACACCCCGATCGTGATCGGCGGTGCGCTGCTGCTGCTGTGGATCTGGTGGCACGTCTCGGTCAAGAACTGGTTCAAGGGACCGAAGACGACCGTCGACCTGCCGGCGAACGTGTCCAGCGCGGACGAGATCGGTCTCGAGCACCACGGCGGGACGGCGCACCCGCAGCCGCAGTGATCCGGAGCGACGCGTGAGGTCTGCGTGACAGGTACCGTCTCCGGACATGACGCAGCCCTCCGTCCCGGTGTGGTTGCTCGACATCGACGGCGTGATCAATGCGCTGGCACGCGGACCGGTGCGCGGGTCGTTCCCGCGCGATGCGTGGGCGCAGCATGCTGTCGAGGCCGAGATCCCGGGCCTGGGTCCGATGCTGCTGCCGATCCTGGTCGCGCAGCCGGTGCTGCAATTCATCCGCGACGTCCACCAAGCGCAGACCGCGCAGGTGCTCTGGCATTCCACCTGGCGAACCGCGGCGATGACTGAGCTCGCACCGACCCTCGGGCTACCGCCCATCCCGATCTCGGTCGCGCCGGAGTGGACCGAGCGCCCGCCGGGCTGGTGGAAGTTGCCGGCGGCACAGCGGGTCGTGGCGTCGGGGCGGCGGCTGGTCTGGACCGACGACGACATCACGCACTACGGCAACGAGCTCGGTGACCTCGCCGATCGCCAGGATGCGCTGCTCATCTGTCCGGACCCGGACACCGGACTGACCCAGCGCGACCTCGACCGCATCGCCGACTTCCTCGCCGCCCCGTCGTGATCATGCACCGCTGCCCGCTATAGGCGGCAGATGTGCATGATCACGCGACGCTTTGCGCACGCGCAGCGAGCCAAGCGCCCACACCGTCCAAGAACTTCTGCGGATGCTTGACGATCAACCGGGGTGTGCGGTGCACGGTGCTGTAACCCAGCGTCTCCAGCATGATGTGCCGATCGCTCGTGTGGTCACCGTCTCCGCCTGCCAGGGTGTGATGCGATTCGCTGTCGATCTCGAGGATCGCGCGCAGGTCCGGCCAGATGAAGTCCGCGATGTAGTACCCGCCGTTGGGCAGAGCGATGGTCAGGTTCTGCTTGAACTTCGGGAAGCCGGCGCGGCGCATGAGCGTTGCCGCGCGCGCCTCCGGCGCTGACCAGGCGCCACCACCCACCTCGTCGATAGCTTCGCGAAGGAACGCGCTGCCCCGCTGCGGGCCGCGCCGCAGCTCGACCGCGAGCTCGTCGATCGTGCACAGCCCGAGCCGCACCGCCTCAGCCACGACCGCTCGCACGTCGTCCTGGCGCCGCCGCCCGATGCAGGTATCTGCGGCGCACCGCGCGATTTCCGCGCGGGCCGGCCCGGGCAGCTCGGCACGGCGAACCGGCCGTGCTGACGGGCGCACGCGAACCCAGGCCACGCTGCGCGGCTGCCGGCCGGGAGGGACGAGTACGAGCACCGTCGCGGGACGTTGCACCGATCGCAGGCCTAGATCGGCGAGCGCCGCCGGCCCGGAGAGCAGCGCGCCCGGTCCGGCGAACGCGAGCGCCGCCGACAGGCGATCCGGCCAGGTGAGCGTGTCTCTGGTGAGCAGGGTGTGTGGCAGCACGAGGCGCCAATCTCTGCCAGCGAGCCGATGCTCGATTGCGGCATCGGTGAACCCACGACTGCGGGCGTCCCTTCTGGCAAGCACGCGCGGGAGCTCGGTCGGATCGAACTCGTCGTCGGCGTAACGCATCGGCGTAGCGTGCCCCGTCCCGAACCGCGCACATCGCGACGTCAGCTCGGCTGTGGACGGCGACCGCGCCTGTGGACACCACAAATCTCGTCGTGATCATGCACCGCTGCCCGCTATAGGCGGCAGATGTGCATGATCACGACGGGGGACTACGCGGGGCGGCCGTCCCAGCGGAAGTTCGCCAGGTCGACGCGATCACCGCGGAAGCGCACCCCTTCGGCGAGCAGCCGCTGGCGCTGCTCGGTGTACAGGTGCTCGGCGAGGCTGCCATCGGCACGCAACACCCGATGCCAGGGCACCGTGCCGTGATCCATCGCCAGCACTCGTCCGACCACCCGAGCCGACCGGGTTCCGGCGTACTCGGCCACGTCGCCGTAGGTCATCACGCGGCCGGGCGGGATCGACTCGATGCACGCGAGGATGCGCTGGGCGAAACCGTCCGACTCGGCCACGGTGCAGAGACTAAGGCGTCCAGTTCGGGTCGCGTCCGGTCAGGGCCACCAGCTTGTCTAGCGTCGGCGCGTCGTCCGGCACGGATACCGGCGCGTCGAAGTAGCCCGACTCCGAGACGTCGCCCCAGTCGCGCGCCTGCCGATAGGCGAACTCGACCAGATCGGACGGGAGGGGTGCGTCGAATCCGATAGCGGTGCCGAGGTCCCACGCGTGCAGGATCAGGTCGATCGTCATCTCGAGCACGTACTGCTGCGAGGGGTCGTGCCGCGCGACAGCTCGACCGAGCGGTCCATCGCACCCGGTTGCATCACAGCGTCGACCGAGACGGTCGCCGCTTCGTCCCACAGCTCTGCGTGATTGGCACCCACGCCGCCGTCGACCGGCAGGCCTCGCGAACCGGCCACCACCTCGCCGGCAGCGTCAAGATCGAGCCCGTGCATCAGCGGCGGGAACCAGCGGTGCTGGTCGATCAGGTGGTCGACCAGATCAGCGACCGACCAGTCCTTGTCCGGCGTCGGTGCCGACCATTGCGACTCACTGACCGCGTGTACACGCTCGGAGAACGCCCGCTGGGCGGCCAGGAAGATCTGCGGCATGTCGTCCATACCCAATGCCTACCCGACGGCGTGGCGAAAGCGAAATGCTCAGTAGGACGGCAGCGACGGGTCGATCTGCTTCACCCATGCCGTGACGCCGCCTTGGACGTGCACTGCGTCGCGGAAGCCGGCGTTCTTGACCGCGGCGAGCGTCTCGGCCGAGCGCACGCCGGTCTTGCAGTACATGACGATCTGCTTGTCCTGCGGCAGATTCGCCAGCGCATCGCCACGCAGGATCTCGTCCTTCGGGATCAGCGTCGCGCCCGGAATGTTGACGATCTCCCACTCGGCCGGCTCGCGAACGTCGACGAGGTAGATCGGCTTGTCGGAGTCGAGCAGGTCCTTCAGCTCCGCTGCGGTGATCGTCGAACCGACCGCGGCCTGCTGCGCCTCTTCGGACACCACGCCGCAGAACGCCTCGTAGTCGATCAGCTCGGTGATCTCGGGAGTGTTCGGGTCCTTGCGCACCTTGATCTCGCGCCAGGTCATCTCGAGGGCGTCGAAGACCAGCAGCCGGCCGACCAGCGGCTCGCCGATTCCGGTGATGAGCTTGATCGCCTCGTTGACCATCACCGAGCCGATAGCCGCGCACAGCACTCCGAGCACGCCACCCTCGGCGCACGACGGCACCATGCCGGGCGGCGGCGGGTCGGGGTAGAGGTCGCGGTAGTTCGGTCCGTACTCGTTCCAGAACACCGACACCTGGCCGTCGAAGCGGTAGATCGAGCCCCATACGTAGGGCTTGTTGAGCATCACGCAGGCGTCGTTGACGAGGTACCGCGTGGCGAAGTTGTCGGTGCCGTCGACGATGAGGTCGTACTGGCTGAAGATGTCGAGGACGTTGTCGTTGTCGAGGCGCATCTCGTGCACGTTCACCGTGATCAGCGGGTTGATCTCACGCACCGAGTCGCGCGCCGATTCGGCCTTCGACCGGCCGATGTCGCGACTGGCCGTGGATGATCTGGCGCTGCAGGTTCGACTCGTCCACGGTGTCGAACTCGACGATGCCGAGCGTGCCGACACCGGCCGCGGCGAGGTACATCAGCGCCGGCGAGCCGAGGCCGCCGGCACCGACACAGAGCACCTTGGCGTTCTTGAGCCGCTTCTGCCCCGTCATCGCGACGTCCGGGATGATCAGGTGGCGGCTGTAACGGCGCACTTCGTCAATCGTGAGCGACTCGGCAGGTTCCACGAGCGGCGGTAACGACACGGGGCGATCCTCACTGTATTTGTTCCCTCGACGGGAAGGCTTCCCGGACACAACGACCAGTGCCCGTTCCGACATTCCCATTGTCCCGCGCCGGCCCGCCAGACGCGAAGTGAGGTCAGTCGCCGAGGTTGTACTCGTCGTTCTGGGCGGTATCGGGCTGCTCGGCGCCAGGTGCACCCTTCACACCCGGCGGGTACGGCCACGGGTTGGCCTGGCAGTTCGCGCCGGTCGTGGCCGAGATCAGGCCGAACGTCTGCTGCATCATCACCGGGGCCAGCCCGCCGGGCAGGCACTGGTGCGCGTGCATGTGGCCGAGCGCGTGGCCGTCCTCGTGGTTGATCATGTAGATCCGGTAGGCGTGCAGGTCGCCGACGTACGGGCCGGCGCCGCGCACCCAGCGGGAGTCGTTCAGGACGACCCGGTTCACGTCAACGCCGGGTGCGGAGTACGCCGCCGCGTAGCACGACGTCTCGACGGGCACGTCGTATCCGCACAGCTGCCGGACCGTCATCGACGAGGTCAGGGTGATGTGGAAGTCGACGGCGCCGGAATCGACCCGTTGCAGGGCGACCCCGTGCCCGGACCAGCTGCGCGGATCGTCGAGCGTCGTTGTCGACCAAGTTGGCGAATTGCTTGAGGTCGATGCCATTGATGCCGTTCTCAACCTCGATGTCATAGCGGAACAGCTGCCCAGTGCCGACCCGCTTGGTAGTGCCCTTCAGCACGCGGAACGTGCCGTCGCCGGTCTTCGGGTAGCTCGCACCCGAGCGGCAACGCACCGTGCTGAACAGCCTTCTTGTACTTCGCGTCGCGCGGCGTATCGGACTTCAGCGGGATCGAACTCGGCGCGACCGGAGGCGAGGATTGCTGGACGGTCGGTGCCGGCGGATTGACCTGCGGTGCGGTGTTGTCGGCCGCCTGCCTCGGCCGCGGACTGCTCGTGTGCGTGGTGAGCAGCGCCACAACGGTGATGACGAGCAGGAGCGGCAGGGCGTACGCCCGCCAGCCGTAGCGCCGAACGAAATCACGCACAGACGTGCCGAATCCGGGCCCGCTGCCACCGCCGAACGAGGCCACCGCACGCCGTGTCACCTCGACGTCGTCGGCTAAGTCTCGACGGGAGGTCGTGGTGACGTGGGTCGCGTGCGACCAGCCATCGTCCCGTTCTCCCACGCGGACAGGTTGCCACATCCGCACTGAGTGATCGTGCAAGCGCGCGGATAGGCATTCAGGTTCGCCCGTCAGCCCTGCGAGCTCATTGCGCGGCAGTGGTCTCGGCAGCGGCGTCGTCGAGCAGCGCGATCTGAGCTCGTGCCGAGGTCTGTCGGATCTTCCATCATCGCGACGTGGCCGATGTGTTCGAGGACGAGCAGCCGGGCTTTGGGAATCTCGGCAGCCACGAACGGCGCGAGGTCTGCGGCTACCAGCTTGTCCTCGTCTCCCCACATGACGAGCGTCGGCGCGGTGATCTTGCGCATCGCCGCCCAGCCGGCACGGTTCTTGAGGAACTGCGATCGCACGAGCCCACGCGTCGAACGCAGCATCGCGACGTCGACCCAGGGATGCTCGGCGCGCACGCGCGCTTCGGCAACCATTTCGTCGTAACGCCGCTTCGGTAGGCGCGATGGGTCGGCGAAGCACAACGCGATCGTGCCCTTGACCCGCGTCTCGACCGGGGTCTGTCCCAGCTTGCGCAGCGCCATCATGCCGAGGATCGGGAAGACCAGCAGGGCCATCCGCCAGTCGCTGCTTCAGCGCGTGCGCGCGGATCTTTCGATCCGGCACGGCGGGCGAGATCAGCGTCAGCGTGCGTACCAGGTCGGGACGCTGCGCGGCGACGATGAGCGAGATCGCTCCGCCCATCGAGTTGCCGACGAGGTGTACCGGACCGCGCTTGGTCTGCTCGAGATACGCGATCACCGTCCGCGCGTGCGCCGCGCAGCGAGTAGTCGTGGTCCCGACGCGGGACCGGAACGGCCGAAGCCGGGCAGGTCGAGCGCCTCGATCGCGAGCCGGTCGCGCAGCAGCGCCGGCGAAGTCCGTCCAGTTGATCGACGCGCCGCCCAGACCGTGGACGAACAGCGCCGGCTCGGCGTCGTCGCGTGTCGGCGGCGTGGTGCGGACGAAGACGTCCTGACCGGCGACCTTGACGGTCTGCGGCCGTGCCACATCGTGACGTCGTCGAGCGAGCTGAGCTCGACGTCGGCCAGACGTGCGGCTGGTGCCTCGCGGCTCGGGGTTCGGCGCATGAGATCGACGCTACGCGAGGGCGTTCAGGCCGACTTGCGAGCGGTGCTCTTCTTGGCGGCGGTCTTCTTGGCCGGCGCCTTCTTCGCCGCAGCTTTCTTGGCCGGCGCCTTCTTCGCGGCCGTCTTCTTGGCCGGTGCCTTCTTCGCCGCGGCCTTCTTGGCCGGCGCCTTCTTCGCGGCCGTCTTCTTCGCCGGCGCCTTCTTGTCGGCACGCGCGCCGACGCCGTCCCGCTGGTCGTCTTCGACGCCGCGGCCGCACGGCCCTGCTTGGCCGCCTCCACCGAGGCCCGCAACGCCGACATCAGGTCGACGACGTTGCCCGCGCTCGGCTGGCGCTCCTCGGTCTCGACGATCTCGCGGCCCTCGACCTTCGCGTCGATCACCTCCTGCAGCGCCTCGCGGTAGTCGTCGGTGTACTCGGACGGGTCGAAGTCACCGGACATGCTGGCCACCAGCGATTCGGCCATCGACCGTTCCTGCGGGCGCAGGTCGACGTCGCCGTCGAGGAATCCGAACGCCGGCTCGCGCACCTCGTCCGGCCAGATCATCGTCTCCATCACGATCACGCCGTCGCGCACCCGCAAGGTCGCGAGCTGCTCGCGGTTGCGGATGGCGACCTTGACCAGACCGACCTGACCGCTGGCGTCGAGCGCGTCGCGCAGCAGCACGTATGGCTTGACCGCGTTCTTCTCCGGCTCGAGGTAGTAGCTCTTGGCGAAGTAGATCGGGTCGATCTGCTCGACCGGCACGAACTGCAGCACGTCGACCACCCGCGCCGTGGGCAGCGGCAGATCGGCGAAGTCCTCGTCGGTGAGCACGACCGTCTCGCCGCTGGGCAGCTGGTAGCCCTTCGCGATGTCGGCGTAGGCGACCTCCTCGCCGTCGGCCTCGGCAACCCGCTTGTAGCGGATCCGCGAGCCGTCGGTACGGCGCACCTGGTGGAAGCTGACGTCACGCTCCTCGGTGGCGGTGTACAGCTTCACCCCGATGCTCACCAGCCCGAAGGAAATGCTGCCCTTCCAGATCGAGCGCATGCCTGCTCCGTCCGTGTCGACCACAAGTTGAGGGTTCCTTACCCAAGAATGGACGCATGGAGCCCATGCTCGCTACTGCCGCCGACGTTTTGCCGCGAGGTGTCGGCTGGGCGTACGAGTTCAAATGGGACGGCGTGCGGGCCCTGGTCGACGTCTCGGCGCGCGGAGTGCAGCTGTTCAGCCGCGCGCGGCAACGAGATCACCACGGCCTATCCCGAGCTGGTGGCCATGCTGCGCGATGCCGACGACGCGCTGCTCGACGGCGAGATCGTCGCCTTCGTCGACGGCGTGCCCTCGTTCGAGGCGCTGCAGGCGCGCATGCACGTGCGGGCGAAGACCGAAGCCTTGCCGGCTGGCCGAGGCACGCGCCCGTCACCTTCGTCGCGTTCGACCTGCTCCGCCGGCGAGGGGAGGAGCTCACCGGCCGTCCCTACCGAGAACGGCGCGCGGCGCTCGAGGCCTGGTTCGCCGAAGAACCTGAGCTGGACCCTCAGCCCGTCCTTCGACGACGGACCGGCCACCGAGGCGGCCGCCCGTCAGCACGGGCTCGAAGGCGTCGTCGCGAAACGGGTCGACTCGCCGTACCGGCCCGGGTGCGCGGACCCGGGACTGGCTCAAGCTGCGCTTCCTGCGCGCCGGCGACTTCGTGGTGGTCGGGTGGGAGGCGCCGTCCGAGTCGCCGGACACGCTCAGCTCGCTCGTCCTCGCCATGACGACCCCGGACGGCCTGGTGTTCGCCGGCAAGGCCGGGCAGCGGACTGACCGGCCGACTCGCGACGACTCTGCAGCGCCGGTTGCGGGCGCGCCGCGACTGCCCGGTGGCACCCGTTCCGCCGCCGTCGCCGGGCCGGGTGACGCATTGGGTCGATCCGGAAGTGGTGGTCGAGATCCAGTTCACGCTGTGGACGTCCGAGGGCCGGCTGCGGCATCCGGTGTTCCGGCGGCTGCGGGAGGACAAGAGTGCGGACGAGGCGGTAGGCGATGGCTAAGGAATCGGAGAAGGTCACCGTCGAGGTGGACGGGCGGACCTTGCAGCTGACCAACCTGCACAAGGTGCTGTATCCCGCAGACCGGCTTCACCAAGGGCGCGGTGATCGATTACTACACCCGCATCGCGCCGGTGCTGCTGCCGCATCTGCAGCATCGGGCGCTGACGATCAAGCGCTACCCGAACGGTGTCGACGAGAAGTTCTTCTTCGAGAAGAACGCGGCGCGCGGCACCCCGTCGTGGGTGCGCACGGTGACTCTGCCCGTCCCTGGTTCGACGAAGAACCGCGAGACGATCGACTACGTCGTGGTCGAGGAGCTGGCCACGCTGGTCTGGCTGGCCAATCTCGCCGCGCTGGAACTGCACGTGCCGCAGTGGCACATCCCGCCGCGGGCCCGCAAGCCGCGCACCGACCTGCTCGTGTTCGATCTCGATCCCGGCGAGCCGGCGACGATCACCGAGTGCTGCGAGGTCGCCCTGCACCTGCGCGACCTGCTGGCCGAGGACGGCGTCACGCTGTTCGCGAAGACGTCCGGGTCGAAGGGGATGCAGGTGAGCGCGCCGATCGAGGTCGACGATCCGGAGCTGCCGTCGAAGTACGCGCACTCGGTCGCGATGCTGCTCGAAGCGGCGCACCCGAAGCTCGTCGTCTCGCGGATGACCAAGTCGCTGCGCGGCGGGAAGGTGTTCGTCGACTGGAGCCAGAACAACCCGGCGAAGACCACGGTCGCGCCGTATTCGCTGCGCGCTCGCGACGCACCGACGGTCTCGACCCCGCTGACGTGGGACGAGGTCGAGGCCGGCGGGTCACCCGCGGTTCACCTCCGACGAGGTGCTGGATCGGGTCGAGGAGCTCGGCGATTTGTTCGCCGGGACGCTCGACGACTCGGTGCGGGTCCGGATCACGCCGAGCATGGCTACTCACGAGTAGAGTCCAGCGCGGCGTCGCAGGAAAGGGTGCTTTGTCCATGACCGGTGCACAGTCCAGCACGTCGGACTTCGGGCGTGGCGGACGGCTGCCGCGCTCGGCTCGCCGCAAGCAACTGCTCGCCGCGGCGCAGCAGGTCTTCGTCGCCAACGGCTATCACGCCGCCGCGATGGACGACATCGCCGAGCGCGCGGGCGTGTCCAAGCCGGTCCTGTACCAGCATTTCCCGGGCAAGCTCGAGCTCTACCTCGCGCTGCTCGACACCCAGGCCGAGACGCTGGCACGGGTGGTGCAGGACGCCCTGGACGCGACCGACGACAACCGCCAGCGCATCCACGGCGTGCTGTCGGCGTACTTCGGCTTCGTCGACCGGCACGACCACGACGGCGCCTTCCGGCTGATCTTCGAGACCGACCTCGGCAACGAACCGGCGGTCCGCGAGCGGGTCGAGGCGGTGGCCGAGAAGACCATGCGGGCCGTCGCCGACACCGTTGCCGGCGACACCGGACTCGACAGCGCCCGGGCCGAACTGCTGGCCACCGCGCTGACCGGAGCGGCCCAGGTCGCCGCCCGGTGGTGGCTCGACCAGGACCGTCCGGTCCCGCACGAGGAAGCGGTCTTCCTGCTGGAATCGCTGCTCTGGCGCGGCATCTCGAACTTCCCCCGCCAGTAGCGCTCGCCGCACCGCTCAGGATTTCGCTCTCGGCGCAGCGGCGGTGGCGGCATTGCCAACACCGCTCGACTAGCGTGGACCGTGCATCGCAGGTTTACGAGGAAGGCTGTCGGCGTGGAGGTCAAGATCGGCGTGCTGCACACGCCACGCGAGATCGTGGTGGAGAGCACCCAGTCTCCGGACGAGGTTGAGGCGCTCGTCTCGACTGCGCTGAAGAGCGTCGACGGCCAGCTGGCCCTGACCGACGAACGCGGCCGCCGGGTCATCGTGCCGGCGAACCTGATCGCCTACATCGAGATCGCGCAGGCCGACACGCGCCGGGTGGGCTTCGTCGGCGGCTAGCACCGCGGCTCAGCTGGACAGACCGAGCTTGGCCATCCGCTCGTCGTGGCGCTCGATGATCCGTCCGATCAACCCGGCAACTGACGACAGGTCGCCCGTCCCCTGCATCAGGAGCAGCATCAACGAGTCGCGCTCGGCCAGCACGTGCTGGGTCTGGCTGATCGCCTCACCCACCAGCCGCCGCGCCCACAACGCGAGGCGACCGGCGACCGAGGGCTGCAGCTCGATCGCGCCGCGCACCTCGCGCAGGGCGAATTCGGCCCGTCCGGCATCGACGAGCACCTCGTTGATCAGCGCACGGGTATCTGCGTCGACGAACTCGGCCACCTCGCGGTAGAAATCCGCGGCCATCCCGTCCCCGACATAGGCCTTGACGACACTTTCCAACCAGGTCGAAGGCTCGGTCAGGGTGTGATAGCTCTCCAGCGCGGCGACGAAAGGCTCCATGGCTTGCTCCGGTGGGACTCCCAGCGCGGTCAGCCGCTGCGCCAGCAGCGTGTAGTGCCGCATTTCCTCGGCACCCATCAGTGACATCTGCGCGCGGCCATCGAGCGTGGGCGCCATCCGTGCGTCGTCGGCGAGCCGGTCGAAGGCGCTCAGTTCGCCATACGCGAGCGCGCCGAGCAGATCGACGATGGCGTCGGACTGGTCGCGGAAGAGACACCTCGGCAGACTAACGGGGGCCACCGCGTAGGATGATGATTGCCAAAGAGAATCTGCGCGTTGACCGCGCCGCCTCCCTCCGAACAGGTCGCAGGCATCTTACTTCACCGGTCAGCGCACCCAACGAGGATGCATATGACCGACAACTCAACATCAGCACTGCCCATCGACCCCGAGGTCGAGCCCGCGCCGTTAGCGGCCGCGCGCCCGTCCGCCCCGACTCCCCCGCGTTCAGCGACTTCGACATCCGGCCCGAGATCGTCGAGGCGCTCGCCGACGTCGGCATCGTCAAGACGTTCGCGATCCAGGAGCTCACCCTCCCTGTCGCACTCGCCGGAAACGACCTCATCGGCCAGGCGCGCACCGGCACCGGCAAAACGCTCGGCTTCGGCGTGCCGATGCTCAACCGGCTCAATCTGCCCGGTGGCGACGCCGCCGCGCCGCAGGCGCTGATCATTGCGCCGACCCGCGAACTCGCTGTGCAGGTTTCCGGCGACCTCGCCGCCGCCGGCAAGAAGCTCGGCGCACGAGTGCTGACGATCTACGGCGGCCGGGCCTACGAGCCGCAGATCGATGCGCTGCGCAAGGGCATCGACGTCGTCGTCGGCACGCCCGGACGATTGCTCGACCTGGCCCAGCAGGGCCACCTCGTGCTCGGCAACGTCCGCATCCTGGTGCTGGACGAGGCCGACGAGATGCTCGATCTCGGTTTCCTGCCCGATATCGAGAAGCTGATGAAGATGCTCCCGGAGACCCGGCAGACGATGCTCTTCTCGGCGACCATGCCGGGCCCGATCGTCGCGCTGGCTCGTAGCTTCCTCGATCCAGCCGCATGCAGATCCGTGCCGAGACCGACGTCGGTGCACACGAGCACCGACCACGTCGACCAGTTCGCCTATCGCGCCCACTCGATGGACAAGGTCGAAGTGCTCGCACGCGTGCTGCAGGCACGCAACCGGGGGCTGACGCTGATCTTCGTGCGTACCAAGCGGTCCGCAGCCAAGATCGCCGACGACCTGGGCGAGCGTGGCTTTGCCGTCGCGGCCGTGCACGGTGACCTCGGACAGGGTGCACGCGAGCAGGCGCTGCGCGCGTTCCGCTCCGGCAAGGTCGACGTGCTGGTTGCCACCGATGTCGCCGCCCGCGGGCTCGACGTCGAGGGCATCACGCACGTCATCAACTACCAGGCGCCCGAGGACGAGATGACCTACGTCCACCGCATCGGACGCACCGCGCGCGCCGGCGCGTCCGGGACGGCGATCACGCTCGTCGACTGGGACGACATCCCGCGCTGGAAGCTGATCTGCGACAAGCTCGACCTGCCCGTTCCACGAGCCGGTCGAGACGTACTCGACCTCGCCGCACCTCTACCTCGAACTCGACATCCCGTCGGAGGCGAAGGGCGTGCTGCCGCGCGCCGAGCGCACCCGTGCCGGCCTCGACGCGGAGCAGCTCGAGGATCTCGGCGGCCGGCAACCGCGCTCAGCGCCGCGACCGTCCGGGCCGAGCCGGGCGCGTGCCCCGCGGCCCGAGAAGGCACGCACCGATCGCACCCGCAACCGGACGCGCGGGGGCAAGCCGGTCTCCGACGCAGCCGGTGCCGACACGACGGACAGCTCGCCCGACGATCGCGACGCCGCCCAGCGCCGCCGTCGTCGCCGTCGCCGCCCGAGCGGCGAGAGCAGTGAGCGGCCCGCCTCCGAGTGAGCACAGCTCGATAGGTGAAGATGGCGGGCATGGGCGACGGCGCAACTGAGGACACCCAGGTCGAGGAGGCGCCGCCGCCACGGCGGGTCAATGCGCTCAGTGACGCCGCCATCGCCCGGCACAACCAGCGGATGCGTCCGTTGCGGCGTATCTACGCGCTGGTGCTGGCCGTGCTCGCGATCGCCGTCGTCGTCATCGTCGTCGTTGCTTACAGCCGGGGCGAGATCAGTCACGTCACGCTCAAAACCGTCGCGAGCGGCCCGCCGAAGGTGGCGCTGCAGTCGCCGTCGGCACGGCTGACGCAGAAGTGGACGAGCGCAGACCGAACCGCGATCGGGACGCCCTACTACGACGGGACGGTCGTCACCTACGACACCCACACGGTGCGAGGACGCGACGCGCTCACCGGCAAGCAGACGTGGTCGTACACGCGCACCGATCGTGCAGTCTGCACCGCCATCCAGGATCAGGGGACGACGGTCGCCGTCTACGCAGTTGCACGGCAACTGCGACGAGCTGACCGCGCTCAACTCCGACACCGGCCAGCGGAAGTGGACCCGCACGCTGGACAAGGACGGCGCCGAGTTCGACGGCCCGGCGAACTACTCGGTGCAGCCGGGCAACATCATGTTCATCTCGCCCACCTCGATCTACGCGGTCGCCGATCAGGACGGAAACGGTATCGACTGGTGGTCGTTCCATCACCCGGGCTGCACGATCAACAGCGCGGTGCTCGGTGTCGGTGGCGCACTGATCAGCCAGACCTGCGCGCACGAGAAGTGCGGCGGCGCGAAGTTCTGCGGCGACGGCAAGCAACTGCTGTTGCGCGAAGCCACCACCGGAACCGACGACGACTCGAGCACGAACCACAACAACCCCGACCAGATCGTGTGGAACTTGCGCAACAACGATCTGGTGCCGACGCTTGCGGGCCGGCAGATCGGCGCACGCGATCCTGCGACCGGACGGCTGACGCTGCTGGATGCGAAGACCGGCAAGTCGAAGGGCCAGCTCGCGCTGGCCGCACCGACCGCGGGCGTCGCTGCGACGTTCACCTCCGTTCTCGACGGCGACGTGATCTGGTCAGGCGGCCGGACGTACGCGCTGAAGACCGACGCAACCGCGTTCGCGTGGCAGGCCGACACCACCTACCTTCCGACCGCGATCAACTCCGACGGCTCGTCGCCGGGAAACCTCGCCGCAGCGCGATTGGCCGCGCCGACGTCGACTGGAATTGCCGAACTCGACGGAAGCAACGGGCACGTGAAGCAGTCGTTCTCGGTATCCGCGCCACGTCCGGGTGATCTGGTCTTTCCGTTCGGCACGGGGTACGTCGTCGCGGGTCAGACGACCACGGTGTACCAGTGACAGCTCAGCTCGCGCGTGGCGGCGAGGGGCACGTCATCGAGACCGACAGCGGTCCGATCGCAGCCATTCGAAACGGCGCGAACAGCGCGACTCCGGTGCTGCTGCTACCCGGGTACACCGGCAGCAAAGAGGATTTCGCACCGCTGCTCGCACCGCTCGCGGAAGCCGGATTCGCCGCCACCGCGATCGATCTTCCCGGCCAGTTCGAATCGTCGGGGCCGGCCGATCCTGCCGACTACAAGCCTGACGCGCTCGCCGCGGTCGTCCGCGCGGTGGCTGAGTCGATGGGGCCGCAGGTGCATCTGGTCGGCCACTCGTTCGGCGGACTGGTCGCGCGCGCCGCGGTGATCGCAGCGCCGGACGCCTTCGCTTCACTAGTGCTGATGTGCTCCGGTCCGGCAGCACTCGACGGTGAACGCGCCGCCATGATCGCGCACCTCGAACCGGTGCTCGCGGCGTCCGGCCTCGCCGGCGTCTACGCCGCCAGTCTCGCGATCTACCGCGCCCAGGCGGGCTACGTCGAACCGGTCGCGCCGCTGGCCGCCTTCCTCGAGCGACGCTTCGTCGCCGGCGTGCCGGCGATGCTGCAAGGGATGGGCCAGGCGTTGCGGTCCGAACCGGATCGCGTCGCCGAACTGGCCGCCGTGGCGCCGCCCACCCTCGTCCTCTACGGCGCCGACGACGATGCGTGGCCGCCGGAGGTACAGCAAGACATGGCGACGCGGCTCGGCGCGGCACAGGTCGTCATTCCCGACGCAGCGCACTCGCCGGCCGTCGAGAACCCGACGGCCACGGCTTCGGCGCTCATCGCATTCTGGGAAGGGGTATAGAACAAGTCATGACCGAGCTTGCGAGGTCATCATCGCACAGCACTCGTCAGGCGGCCGACGAAGGAGGTCGCATGACCGAGCTTGCGAGGTCATCATTCGGCACAGCACTCGTCAGGCGGCCGACGAAGGAGGTCGCATGACCGACGTTGGGTACTTCGGGCCGGACAGCGTCACGTGGCGCATCCACTCCGAGCCGGTGGCCATGGTCGGCGGGCTGCGCGCGTTGCTGTTGCAGGCGCTGCACCCGGGCGCCATGCGATTGCTCGCCGAGCGCTCGAACTTCCGCGATGACCCGTGGTTGCGTTTCGAGCGCACGATCACCTACGTCGGCATGCTCTGCTTCGCCGCGACCGCAGAAGTGGACGAAGCGGCCGCACACGTCCGAGCTGTGCACCAGGCACTGGGTGTCGATGATCAAGAACAGCTGGCCTGGGTGCATGCCTGCCTCGTCGATTCGTTTCTCGTCGCCGCACGCGCGGCCGGCGTGCGGCTGTGCGCAGCAGACCGCGATCGCTACGTCCACGAGCAGATGATCGCTGCGCATCTTGTCGGCGTGACCGCACCACCGACAACGTTCGTCGAGCTGAAGCGATTCATCGATCAACTGCGCCCGTCGCTGGCCGGAACCAGCGAGGCCCGCGACGCGGCCAGGCTGGTCGTCCTTCCGCCGCTGCCCGTGCGGCGCAGCCTCGTGGTCCCCGCCCGGTTCGGCTGGACGACGATCTCGACGCTCGCCGTAGGACTGCTGCCGAAGTGGGCGCGCTCGCTGTACGGGCTGCCGCCGCTGCCCGGCGCCGCGTTCACGACAGCAGCAGGAATGCGCGCGCTGCGCCGCGCCGTGCGCGCGTTGCCGGTGCAGTACCGCGAGGGCCCCCTCTACCGGCAGGCCAAAGCGCGCGTGGCTGCGCTCAACAGCTGACGAACAGCTAGGGGCCGGCGGGCTGATGCCCGCCGACCCCCGTAATGCCGCGTCGAACTACTTGACGGTCACCAACCGCCACATGCCCATGAAGAAGTGCGGCTTGCCGGTCATGATGTCTGGCCAGAAGCATGCGACGAGGTATCTGCCGGCCGGGATGTTCCAGCGCAGATCCTGCGACGTGCGCGGCGAGATCACGCCTGAGCCCGCCTCACCCCGCAGCACCCACGACGGGTTGCCCCGCGCACCGGACTTGATGAACTTGCGTACCTGCTTGCGCGTGGTGTTCATCTTGACCTGCTGCATCTCGACGAAGTGCGGCTGGTCGCTGTGGTTGTAGATGCGCGTCCAACCCTTCGCGGGAATCCCTGCAGGTCCGGGTTCGAAACCGTAGGTGAAGACCGTGATGCCGGCCCTGGAACGGCATCGCCGCCTGGTTCGACGGCGCAGTGCCGTGCACCTTGAGGAAGTTGACCGCGCTGCCGTTCTGGTCGATCAGAACGTACTGGCCGGCAGGCAGCGTGACCGACATCGCGCCCGGGTGGCTGGGCTTCGTCTCGGCACCACCGCGGAAGGTGATCCGGTGGTCAACGCGGCTGATGGCTTTCGTGTCTCCGCCGAACGCCTTCTGCAGATCGCTCCCGGCCTGTTGCAGCGAGTAGCCCTTGTGCAGGTTGGCCACCTGCAGGAGGTGATCACCCTTGTGGGTCACGACCTTGAACTCGACCGTGCCGGCGTGCACGGAGCCGGTGCTGAGGTTGATGTGCTTGCTGGACATGTGGACAACGACGACTGGGATCTTGGCGGCCTTGGCGGCGCCGGCGCTGCCAGGTGCGGCCAAACCGCTGATCGCCAGGGCGGCCACGCCGGCTGTGGCGACCCCGATCGCGGCACGTTTACGGATGCTCATGAAGTTGGTCCTCCCGTTGGTGTGAGCAATAGGAGCAGATACAACCTGTCGGCGGCGATTTGATCAATACGCGACACCGGATTCGAGGAAGGTTGGCGCAAAAATGCGATGACGACTCGGATAATTCGGGCGCCCGACGTGATCGTTTAACCGGGAGGTTACGGGCTCAGACCTCGCTGTCGAGTCCCGCCCACGGCTCGAACTCGCCCGACGCGGCGCGACCCTCGCGACAGTGCGCCCGGAAGTCGCACCACGAACACGACGGGGACGGTCGCGGTGGAAACACGTCGTCGACATCGGCACCGGCAGCAAGCGTGTCGGTCGCGGTGACGATGTCCGACGCGGTTTCCTCGGCACGGGCAACGTGCCGGGCGAGCGACTCGTCGGTGTGGTCGAATGCGGCGACTGAGCCGGACGGGACGTGATGCAGCTCGACGCGGCGACACGCGCGCCGCAGCGTGCGTCGCACCGCGAGCACGTACAGCGCGAGCGCCAGCGACCCGCGTGCCTCATCAACCGTGCTCGTGCGCTTGCCCGTCTTGTAGTCGACGACGACGAGTTCGTCACCACGATCGTCGACACGATCGATGCGTCCGCTGATGGCCAGCGCGTCTGTGGTTGCTGACACCGTGCGCTCGACGCCGATCGGATCACGAGTGGCGTCGATTTCGGCGAGGTAGTGCGCCACCCACGCACCGGCCACGACGCGCCACCGGGCCGACTGCTCGGCGTCGCGGAATCCGTCGTCCTGCCAGTTCTCGATCACCAGCCGCTCGCCCGCCGCGACCGTGCGCTCGGACGCAGCCAGCGACCACCACTTCGCCAGCGCGAGGTGCACGACCGCGCCGACGGTGTTGTGCGCCCAGGGCCGGCCACGCTGCGGTGTCGGCCGGTCGAGATAGCTGAACCGGTAGCGCCGCGGGCAGTCGAAGGACGCCAACCGTGACGGCGTGCACGAGAACAGCCGGCGCGGCATACCGGGCAACGTCATCGCTGCCCCACCGGGTCGAGGAAGTGCGGCAGGGCCAGCAACGCCTCGTATGCCGCCGGATCTGTCGTGCAGATCGCCAGCGGTGTCGGCTTGTTCGTGCCGTGGTAATCGGAGGATCCGGTGCCGATCAGGCCCAGTTCGTCGGCGAGTTCGGCTGCATGCACGCGGTCGGTCGCGTCGTGATCGGGGTGATCGACTTCCAGCCCGGCTAGACCGGCCGCCGCCATGGCCGCGATCGTCGCGTCGCTCACGACCGGCCCTCGGCGACGAGCCAGCGGGTGTGCGAACACAGCCAGACCGCCGGCAGCTCGGACGAGGCGGATCGCGTCGAACACATCAGTGTCGACCTTGCGCACGTAGTAGCGCTGCCGCGAGGAGAGCAGGTCACGGAACGCAGTGTCCACGTCGGGTACGACGCCGGAGTCGACAAGGGCACGGCCGAGATGCGGCCGGCCGACCGGGCCGCCGCCGGCGAGGGCCTGCACCTGCGGCCAGCTGATCGGGATTCCGTCAGCGGCCATGTTCTCTGCCATCTGCTGCCCGCGTTGCGAACGGCTTGCGCGCAGCCGGGCACGCTCTTCGCGCAGGTCGGCGTTGTCCGGGTCGTAGAGATATCCCAGCAAATGCAGGCTGATTCGCCGTCCGTCCGGTTCGGTGTGCACGCAGGAGAATTCGGTACCGCGCACGATCGTCATGCCGTTCGGACGGGCGGCCAGCGCCTCGTCCCATCCTGCGGTCGTGTCGTGGTCGGTGACACCGAGAACGTCAATGCCTGCAGCGGCTGCCGATGAGACGAGCTCGGCGGGAGTGTCCGTGCCGTCCGAAGCCGTGCTGTGCGTGTGCAGGTCGATGCGCATCGACACGATCATCGCTTGCGCAGCGACGACGGTCCCAGGCGAGGTAGCGGTTGGGTGACGTTGGCCGGGTTCGGCGGCAGACCGTCGTCGGGGTCAGGGGCGACTCGGTCGCCGAAGACGATCGCGCGCAACTGCGCGTAGAACTCGTTCGGGTGCACGATGCGCCGCAGCCGCCGCACATCGGGGTGATCACCCGGTGCCTCGAGTTCGATGGTGCCGTAGTCGAGCAATTTTCCGGGCACGGTCTGGATCAGGCGAACACCGGACACCCGCTCGATGCGCAACGACGCCTCGGTGTTCGTCGTCTCGGGCACGCCCTGAACGCGAATGATCCGCTTATTGGTGAGGATCACGATCTCGGCACGCCACGTGCGCCAGCGAAGGAACATGTTCGCCGCGATGATCAGTACCAGCACGATCAGCATGGCCGGGGCGAACAGTCCCCAGGCCAGCAGCGCAAGCAGGGCTGCGGTCGACCAGCCATGCCGGGGCGGACGGAACAGCACCATCCAGTGATGGCTGGTGCGCGCGATCTCAGGTAGCTCGGACCGCATCAGAGGCGGCACGGGGTCTCCAGCAGGTGCGCAATCAGGACGTGAGCTTGTCGACGAAGTTGCCGATGCCGTGAGCCACGTTCACCGCCGAGTGCCAGCCGGTGTGGAAGATGTTCGCGGCCTGGTCCGGCGACGTGCTGATGTAGAAGAGCAGGAACGCGACGACGAGGCCGGCGACCACCAACTTCACCATGATCGCCGGCCCCCTTTCGCCTTAACCGGAGCATGGCACACCCCCGCGGCGCCCATGCTCCTGTCCTTTGGTACCGCAGTCGCCGGCAGATCGGGCCGCGACACGCCGCGCGCATGGCACGCTCGTGGAATGGCTGCGCACGTGCCGTGTGCCGGCGGGATCGTCTTCGACACCGCCGGACGGCTCCTCGTGATCCAACGCGGCAAGCCGCCGTCGCAAGGTTCGTGGTCGGTGCCGGGCGGTCGCTGCGGGCCGGGCGAGCCGCCGGAAGTGGCGTGCGCGCGTGAGATCGCCGAGGAGACCGGGCTGCGAGGTGCAGGTGCAGCGCTTGGCCGGCCGGGTCGAGCGCGCCGCACCCGACGGCGGCGTCTACGACATCGACGACTTCGTCTGCACCGTGACCGGTGGCACGCTGGCCGCAGGCGATGATGCGCAGGCTGCACGATGGGTGTCGCTGATCGAGTTGGACTCGCTACCGCTCGTGCCGCTGCTCCGCGACACCTTGGCGCAGTGGGGCTGCCTACCGCGCTGCTAGCGCTGGACAGCCGGCTAGCGCGCCTTGGGGGTGGGGCGGCCGGGCTGTTCGCCGCCGCGGGCATCGATGTACTCGCGGGTCGGCACCATCACCTTGCGGCGGAAGATGCACACGACCGTGCCGTCCTGGTTGTAGCCGATCGTCTCGACGTAGACCACGCCGCGATCCGACTTCGACTTCGACGGGGTCTTGTCAAGCACGGTCGTCTCGCCGTAGATCGTGTCGCCGTGGAAGGTCGGCGCGACGTGGCGCAACGATTCGACTTCGAGGTTGGCGATCGCCTTGCCGCTTATATCCGGGACCGACATGCCCAGCAGGAGCGAGTAGATGTAGTTGCCCACGACGACGTTCTTGCCGAAGTCGGTCGTGTTCTCGGCATAGTTGGCGTCCAGGTGCAGCGGGTGATGGTTCATCGTGAGCAGGCAGAACAGGTGGTCGTCGTACTCGGTCACCGTCTTGCCGGGCCAGTGCTTGTAAGTGGCGCCGACCTCGAACTCTTCGTAATAGCGACCGAACTGCACTGTCGTTCCCCTCGTCGAGCGGCAATGTTCACCCGCGATCCTGCCCCTTCGATGGGTTCATCCGCGCATCAGAGGGGCAGAATGTGGCCGATGCCAAATGTTCCGCGCCCACGCGCGCTCGTCCCGAGCAGATTCACGCCGGGACGGCGCCATCGCGGGCACTCCGCTGCCGCGGTCGAGGCCGACGTCTCGAACGCGATTGTCGACTGCGCGATCTACGTGCAGGGCTGTCGGCAGGGCGGCCTGCTGGAATGGCGCGAGGCGATCGACGAGGTGGAGCGCACCGGCGAGGGATTCCTGTGGATCGGCCTGCATGAACCGACGGAGGAGCAATTCGCCGGGATCGCCGATCGGTTCGGCCTGCACCCGCTCGCGGTAGAGGACGCCGTCCACGCCCACCAGCGTCCGAAGTTGGAGACCTACGAAGACCTGCTGTTCGCCGTGGTGAAGACAGTGCACTACGACGACCAGTTGCCCGGCGGCACGGCCGAGGTGGTCGAGACCGGCGAGGTCATGGTGTTCGTGGGCAGCAATTTCGTCATCACCGTCCGGCACGGCGAACACGGCGGGTTGCAGCGCGTACGCAAGGAGTTGGAGGCCGATGCCGACCTGCTCGCACTCGGCCCGTCAGCGGTGCTGCACGCAGTGCTCGACTCGATCGTCGACTCCTACGTCACGGTGTGCCGCGCGCTCCAGGAGGACATCGACGAGACCGAGACGGCCGTGTTCACAGCATCGAACAAGATCACCGACTCGAACGTCATCTACGTGCTCAAGCGCGAAGTGCTGGAGCTGCGGCGCGCGACCGCGCCGCTGGTGCCGGTCGTGCGACACCTGTCCCGCAGCCGGTTCGAGCAGGTCGAGGCAAACGTGCGCGACTACTTCCGCGATGTAGACGATCACCTCAGCGAGGTCGTCGACCGGGTGAACGGTTTCGACGAGCTGCTGACCACCCTGGTCACTGCGAACCTGGCGCGGGTGTCGGTGGTGCAGAACGAGGACATGCGCAAGATCTCGGCCTGGGTCGCGATCGCGGCCGTGCCGACCATGCTCGCCGGCATCTACGGAATGAACTTCACGCACATGCCGGAACTGAACTGGACGTTCGGCTATCCGCTCGTGCTGCTCGTCATGGCGACGTTCTGCGGATTGCTCTTCCGGGCCTTCAAGCGCAACGGCTGGCTTTAGCCGGTCAACCGAGTTCCGCGGAGTCGCGGGCGAGGTCGAGCAGGTCGACTGCTTGGTCCGACCATCGCTCGCGCAACGCTGCGGCACCATGCACCCGGCACCACGCCAGCTCGTTCGCAGTTGCCGGCAACAACTGCAGCACCTCGACGGCGCCGAGCATCGATTCGATCGTGGCGATCGGGCTTTGTGCGAGCAGCGCGCCAGAACATCGAGCGCCGGCCGACAGCGGCCGGCCGAGATCGACCGTCATGTCAGGCACGTAGACGACGCCCTCGACCGCAGGGGAGGCGGCAAGCACCGCGACCTGACGCCACACGTCGGCGTACTGGTCGGCTCCGTCGCGCAGATGCAGCATCAGCTCAGCACGTGGCCCGTCGGCAGCCTGGAGATCCGCGGCTGCCGAGGTCATCGGACGCCGCGACATGCCCAGCGACAGGTACGCCCGCTCATCGGGGATGGGTTCGAACCGCAGCACCTCGATCTGCTCGACACCGACGAACGACACCGACGCGCGCAGCGGCCGCGTGCCGAAGTGGACACGCAACGCCGTGTCGACGGCATCGAGCGGAGCGGGGAGGGTCACGCGCACTCACGCTAGCGACTCACCCGAACGACGCGGCAACCTGCTGCTCGACCTCGGCATAGGTCATCCCCGCACGAGTGAGCAATTGACCGATTCCGTCGAGTGCATCAGACATGCCGCGCGCATGCAGATCGAACTGCTCGTACAGCGCGGCGAACTGCGCAGCGGCTGCTCCGGCCCAGTCGGTGCCGAACAGCGGGCTCAGCTGACCGCGCAGGCTCTGGTGCTCGCTGCGGACCTCGGTCGACACCCGGCCGACCGCGGCGCCGAGCGCCTCGAGTTGGGTCGGGGTAACCCGGAATCCCGTCATGATTGCTCTCCTCTCCCGAACCAGTGGGAGCGCAAACGGTAGGTGCCGGCGCCGACTCGCAGGTCGAGCACCGCGCCTGGTTGTGGACGATGCGCGCGTTGTCCACAGCGCAGCCGGGACTTCCGAATCGTGTCGGATCGGCCTCGCACACTCCCGGCCATGCGCATCGATCTGACCATTCGCTGCCGTGACGGCAGCGAACGCGACGTGGCGATCACCGCCGGCGAGGGCACCAGGTTCGACGCCGTGGCAGCGGAACTGTCCGCGGCCGTTCCGGGCGCGGAGCCGACGTGGAGCGGCACACGGCGAGTTGGTTCCGACGCGTTGCTCGGCGGCCCAGGCCTACGCACCGGTGCCGTACTGAGCAGCGTCCCGAACGTCGCCGCAGCCGGCTCCGGTCCACGCCTCGAAGTCGTCGGTGGCAACGGTGCTGGGCGCGGGATAGCGCTCCGCGCCGCGCCGACCGTAGGGCGGGCCCCAACCTGCGAGTTGACCGTTGCCGATCCGCTCGTTTCTCGACGGCATGCCCTGTTCACCGTCGGACGTTCCGGGGTCACCGTTCGCGACCTCGGATCGACGCACGGGACGAGCATCGACGGGCAGCCCGCGATCGGCGAACAGACGGTCCAGGACACCAGCATCGTGCGCATCGGCGAGACGTATCTGGCGGTGACCTCGTCGGTCGAGCCGGCGGCCGCGGTCCGTGCCGGGCCTGACGGCACAGTCGCCGTGTCCCGACGTCCGGTCGCCACGCGGCATCCGGACGCCCGGGTAATCGACCTGCCCGCGCCGCCCGAGCCCGCGCCGCCCCAGCGCGCGTACTGGGCAGTCGCCGCCGCTCCCATGCTCGCGGGGATCGCCCTTGCGGTGACGATGCATTCCACGCAGTTCCTCGCCTTCGCCCTCCTCGGTCCGCTCGCCCTGGTGTTGACCGGTGCGGGCGAGCGGTTGGGCAGTCGTCGACGCACCAGGCATCTGCACGCTGAGCACCGCGCGCACTTGCACCGACTCGACGGCGATATCGAGCAGGCGGTCCGGGCCGAGATCGCGTGCCGTCGGTCAGCTCAGCCCGCTCCCGCGACGGTGCTGCGAATCGCGCAGGCGCCCGGCGTGCGACTGTGGCACCGCTCGCGCGGTGATCCGGATCTGCTCCACCTGCGCCTCGGCCTGGCCGATCTCCCGTCGACGCTGAGGGTCAGCAGCGGCACGCGAGCCACAACCGCGGCCAGGACGCTCCACGCGGTTCCCGCAATCGTCGATCTGGGCCGCGCGCCGGTCGGGCTGATCGGGCCACGACGCGTGCGCGACGAGCTGGCCCGCTGGCTGATCGGTCAGTTGGCCGTGCTGT
Source organism: uncultured Actinomycetota bacterium (assembly GCA_963794885.1). Lineage (GTDB taxonomy): Bacteria > Actinomycetota > Actinomycetes > Mycobacteriales > Jatrophihabitantaceae > RYN-133. The sequence goes on along the minus strand of CAWCFH010000015.1, from coordinate 25,497 downwards.
GTTCACCGGCAGATGTCGAGATCGCGCTGCTCGTCCCGGTGGGCGCGGTGTGGAGCTGGACGCGCTGGCTCCCACACCTGCGGGGGCGAATCGCGTGCACCGACGACGAGCACACTGCCGCTATCAACGAGCTGATCGACCTTGCCACAACACGAAACGCCCGGCGAGCCGAGCAGCCGCCGTGGCTGGTCGTGATCATCGACGGCGCGGCTGCGATCGCGGCGAGCGGTCGACTCGCACCGTTGCTCGACGGCGGGGCAAAGATCGGTATCACCGCACTGTTCGTCGCCGACCGGGCGAGCCAGTTGCCGGGATGTTCCCAGGTGGTTCGCGTCGTAGGTGAGACCGGCGGCGCGGTATGCCTCGACGACATGGTCGTCGTCGCCGATCGCGTGGCTACCCGCTGGGCCGACGACCTGGCGCGCGCGCTCGCTCCGCTGCGCGACGCGCACGCAGACCCGTCCGCCGTCTTGCCCACCACGTGCCGGCTCGCACAGTTGCTCGGTGACGGGCCACCGACGGCCGAGTCGGTCCTCGACCGGTGGGGCGAACACGACGGCACCTTGCGCGCGCTGCTCGGTGTCGGAGTCCGCGGCCAGTTCGCGATAGACCTCGACCGCGATGGGCCGCACATGCTGATCGCGGGCACGACGGGCTCCGGCAAGTCCGAGCTGCTGCAGTCGCTGGTCGTCGGATTGGCGGCGCTGTATCCGCCCAGCGAGGTGACCTTCTTGCTGATCGACTACAAGGGCGGCGCTGCCTTCGCCGAGTGTGTTTCGCTGCCGCACGTCGTCGGTGTCGTCACCGACCTCGACGACCAGCTCGTCCGCCGGGTGCTCGCATCGCTGGACAGCGAGATCCGCCGGCGCGAAGCGTTGCTCGCCTCGGCGGCCGCACGTGACCGCGCAGCGCTGCGCGCAGCCGGTGGGTCGATGGCACGACTCGTCCTCGTCGTCGACGAGTTCGCTGCGCTGACCACCGAGCTGTCCGGGTTGGTGCCCGGACTGCTCGGCATCGCCCAACGCGGTCGATCGCTCGGACTGCACCTCGTGCTCGCGACGCAACGCCCCGCAGGCGTGGTGTCCCCCGAGATCCGCGCGAACGTCGCGATCCGGGTGGCGCTGCGGGTGACAAGTTCGGCCGATTCGGTCGACGTGCTCGACAGCGGCGATGCCGCGACCATCGATCGCCGCACACCGGGGCGGGCCTACGTTCGGCTCGGCAATGATGTGCACCTAGTGCAGTGCGCCCAAGTGACCGGGCCGGCCGCAACGAACCACAACGGCGTCGCTCTGCTCGACGAGTGGCGCCGGCTCGCACCGCGTCCAGCCGATGGCACCGACGAGACCGACCTGAGCCGGTTCGTGAGTGCCATCAGCAGCGCAGCTGCCGGCGCGCCTGCGCCGCCGCGTCCCTGGCTTCCGCCGCTACCGGCCGTCATCTCGCTGGACGACCTTCCGGCCGTCGACGGGTGCGAGATACCGATCGGCCTGGTTGACCTGCCGCGCGAGCAGCGGCAGGCGCCGCTGACCTTCGATCTGACCGCTGGTGGCGCGGTGCTGATTTCTGGCAGCTCTCGGTCGGGGCGGTCGTCGGCACTGCTGGCCATGGCACTCGCCGCCGCGCGACGTTGCCCGCCGGGCAGGCTTGAGCTGCACGTCGTCGACAGCACGGCGTCGACTCTCGGCGCGCTGACGCAGCTTCCGCAGCTGGGCACGTTCGCCAGCCTGACCGGCGGGTGCGACCTCGCGGCGCTGCTGCTCGCACGGCTCGAGGCCGAACTGACCCGCCGCCGCGACTCGCTGGCCGCAGGCAACGCCGAGCCGGCCCTCCTCGTGCTCGTCGACGGGTGGGAGGCGCTGGCCGCCGCGGCCGACGACTATGACGGCGGACGAAGCGCGGACCGACTGATCAGCCTGATGCGAGAAGCTCCGGCCGCGGGCGCGACCGTGGTCGTCGCAGGTGGCCGGGCCACACTGTCCGCCCGCATCGCGGGTACCGCGGCCACCCGGTTCGTCCTGCATCAGCACGACCCCGGCGACTACGCACAGGCCGGTGTCGACCCCCGGTCGGCAGCCGCCGCCCTTCCGCCCGGGCGCGCGATCCGAGTCGCCGATGGTGCCGAGGTGCAGTTCTGCTATCCGGGCGACCGTGACGACCAACGCCGCGCTGCCGCCACGTGTGCCGCGCGGTGGCAGGACGATCGGACGCAACGCTTGCGGCTGCGCAGGCTACCGCGATCAGTGCGCACGGCCGAGCTGCCCGCCACCGAAGCGTGGCTGCTCGGCGTCGGTGGCGATGCCGCCGAACCGATCACGCTCGACCTGGCGGCCGGTGCGGGCCGCCTGCTCGTTGCCGGCCCGCCACGGAGTGGGCGCTCGAACGTGCTGTGCTCGATCCTCGCCCAGACCCGGCTGCAGCCCGTTCTCGTCGCCGCACCGGCACGATCGCCGCTGGCACGGGCGGCGCGGCAGCGCAATATCGCTGTCCTCGATCCAGCTGGGGAACGCGTCGAGTTGCCGGCCCACGGGCTGCTGCTCGTCGACGACTGCGAAGCGTTCGCCGATTCCGAAGCCGGCGACGCCCTGATCGCGTGGCTGCGCTGCGACGACCCGCGACGCGTCGCCGTGGTGGCCGGCCGATCCGACGCGATGGCGGTCAACTTCCGCGGACTCGCGGCCGAGGTGCGACAGTCACGCTGCGGCGTGCTGCTGCAGCCCGGCCCGCTCGACGGCGAGTTGCTGGGCGTCAGCCTGCCGCGCAGCCGCGCCGCGCCGATCCCAGGGCGAGGTGTGCTCGTCCCCGATCCCGCGTGGCAACTGGGCGACGCGCCGATCCCGATCCAGGTGGCCGTGCCGTGACCGGCTCAGCCCATGTGCGGGTAGGCATGGTCGGTCGGTGCCACGAACGTCTCCTTGATCGCCCGCGGCGAGAGCCAGCGCATCAGGTTCCACGGCGAACCGGCCTTGTCGTTGGTGCCCGAGGCCCGCCCGCCGCCGAACGGCTGCTGCCCGACCACGGCACCGGTCGGCTTGTCGTTGACGTAGAAGTTCCCGGCAGCAAAGCGGAGCACCTGCGCGGCCTCGGTCACGGCCGTCCGGTCGCGTGCGAACACGGCGCCGGTGAGCGCGTACGACGACACCGACTCGAGCTGGGTGAGCGTGTCCTGCCAGCCGGTCGACGTGCTGTCGTCGTAGACGTACACGCCGAGCACGGGTCCGAAGTACTCGCGAGTGAACAGCTCATCGGTGGGGTCGGCGCACTCGGCGACGGTCGGCCGGACGAAGTACCCGACGCTGTCGTCGGCCTTGCCGCCGGCAAGCAGCGCGATGCCGTCGGTGGAGCGCAGCCGTTCCTGCACGCTGTCGAGCCGGGCGAAGGCGCGGCGGTCGATCACCGCTGCGCCGAAATTGCTGAAGTCGGTCACGTCGCCGTAGCTCAGCGACTCCGTGGTGGCGACGAGGTCGTCGCGCACCCCGCCGTCCCACAGCGACCGCGGCACGTAGGCACGCGAGGCCGCCGAGCACTTCTGGCCCTGGTACTCGAACGCGCCACGGACGAGTCCGGTGACGAGCGTGGCCGGATCGGCCGACGGATGCGCGACGACGAAATCCTTGCCGCCGGTCTCGCCCACCAGTCGCGGGTAGCTGGCGTAGCCGTCGATGTGCTCGCCGATGCTGCGCCAGATGTGCTGGAAGGTCGCCGTCGACCCGGTGAAGTGGACGCCGGCCAGCTCGCGATGCGTCAGCGCCACCGAGCTGATGGCCGCGCCGTCACCGGTGACGAGGTTGATCACGCCGGGCGGCAGGCCGGCCGCTTCGAACAGCTCGCATCGTGTAATGCGCCGCGAGCTGCTGGGTGGGCGACGGCTTCCACACCACGACGTTGCCGAGCAACGCCGGCGCCGAGGGCAGGTTGCCCGCGATCGCGGTGAAGTTGAACGGCGTGATCGCGACGACGAAGCCTTCCAGCGGCCGGTATTCCATCCGGTTCCACACCCCGGGCGAGCTGATCGGCTGCTGCTCGAGCAGTTGCCGGGCGAAGTGCACGTTGAAGCGCAGGAAGTCGGCCAGTTCGCACGCGGAGTCGATCTCGGCCTGCTGCACCGTCTTCGACTGCCCGAGCATGGTCGCCGCGTTGATCCGGTCCCGCCACGGTCCCGACAGCAGATCGGCCGCTCGCAGGAAGACCGCTGCCCGCTCGTCGAAGGAGAGTTCACGCCACTGCGGCGCCGCGGCGAGCGCAGCGTCGATCGCGGCGGCGACATCGGCCTCGGTGGCCTGGGCAGTGCGGCCGAGCACGAGCGCGTGCCGGTGTGGCGCGACAACATCGATGCCGTCACCGCCAGCCATCCGGTGCGTACCGCCGATGGTCATCGTCAGCTCGGCAGGGGTGGCAGCGAGTTCGTCGAGCATGCCGGCGAGGGTCGCTCGCTCGGGGCTGCCCGGCGCGTAGGTGCGGATCGGCTCGTTGACCGGCTCCGGCGGGTTGGTGATGGCGTCCATGGCTCCGATCGTGCCACGCCGAGGGCGGTCGGCTCAGAGCGAGTCGAGCAGCGCGGCAATCTCCTGGCTTGCGTACCACGACAGCTCGAACCCTTCGGCGTCATCGACCCGATCTTGTGCCTCCGGGTCACCGAGGTCAGCCGCGGTGATCGACTCGGCCGCGGCGACGATCGCGGTCGCCGCATCGGCGTCATCCACGTGCACCGAAGACACGCTCGACAGCGCGATCGGCGCACCGACGCGCACCACGCCGCGGTCGAGGTCGTCGCGCACCTCTACCGACGTGGCGTCGGCTGCGATCACTACCCGGCGGCGCGCGGCCGAAGGCTCGGCGTCGAGCAGTCGCAACGAGGCACGCGCCGCTTCCAGCATTGCCGCGTACTCGAGCGCCTCGACGTCGTCGTCGACGTACCACTCGCGCAGCCCGGCGGTCACCGCGAACGCGGTTGCGCCGGCCGGCAGTTCGCCGGAGTCGATCAGTGCGCGCAGCGTGGCGGTGGTCGCCGGCAGGTACACCCTCACGCGCGCGGCTCCGGCTCTACCGACCGCCGACCCCACCCGTCGTTGGCGGCAAGTTGCTGGCGCACTTGGACGGCGGCAGTCTGCAGCGCGGTCTCCCACACTTCGTTGCGGCGCTCGGGATTCATCATGTTCACGCCCATCGCGGCCAGGTCGGACGGTCCTGGCGTCAGCAGGCAGACCCGCATTCCGGTCGAGCGCAGCTGCGGCGACATCAGCCGCAATCCGCCGGGTCACCACGCGGCGCAACCGCCGCTCGAGCTTGCCCGCGGTTGTCGTCGGCCGGTCGAGGTCGACCGAGGCCATCGGTGCCAGCACGAACACCTCGTCGACGTCGGTGTGCCGCAGCACGTCCACCGAGGCGATCGACGCCGCACCACCGTCGACGTACGGCACACCGTCGATGACCGTCGGCGGGTACCACGCCGGAATCGAGCACGACGCCTGCACTGCGTCGGCCAGCCGAGCGCGACGGATCGGGCGCGGAACACCGCCCGGCCCGGGTGCCAGGTTGTCCCGTCCGAAGACCACCCGGCGGCCGCTGACCAGGTCGGCGGCCGCGATCCACGGCCGCGGGGAATCCGGCCATCGATCGGCGAACCCGGTCGCGTCGGCCACCCCCTCGATCAGCGCGTGCACCGGCTCCAGCGAGCCACGCCCGGCCGGCAGCAGGCCGGTGAGCGCGACGATCGGCGAGATTCGGCGCGGGTGCCGCAACCCGTCCCACGCGAGCCGCGGCGCGGCCGGCCGCCAGCCCGGGCGCGGTGGCAGCGCGTCGCCGACGCCGGCGTCGTAGTCGTAGGACAGCGCCGGGTCGCCCGGAGCAGGAATCCCTTGATGATGCCGACTGATCACATCCACGGGCAGCCCGCAGCCGAGCAGGGCCGCCGCCACCGAGCCGGCTGACGTCCCGACGATCACCTCGGCCTCGCGCACGTCGAAACCGGCCTCGGCCTCGAGCGCGCTCAGCGCTCCGAGCAACCAGGCGAAGCCGAGCACCCCACCGCTGCCGAGTACCAGCCCGCGACGCGGCGCGGTTTGGGTCACGTGCTGCCTTCCCGGCGCGCCCGTCGACGGCGGGTGCCCGGCTCGATGTCGGCGGGTGTGCTGACCACCACGAGGTCGCCCAGCGCAGTGCCAAGCCAGGACGCCACAGCAGCCACGTCGGGCACCGCGTCACGGTCGGCGTTCACCCCGAAGTAGACCCCGCCGTCGTAGGACGTCAGCGCAATCGACAGCGCCTGCCCCTCGTTGAGCGGCAGGATCGGGAACATCTCGGTCATCTGCGCGCCGGCCGCGTACAGCGGCTGCTGCGGGCCCGGCACGTTGGTCACCGCGACGGAGTACATCCGCCGGGCCAGGCCGTTCGCGGCACGCGCGCCGAGCGAGTGCATGGTCGGCGGGGCGAACCCGCTCAGGCCGACCAGCGCGTCGGCGCCGACCGGGATCCCGGATGTCGAGTGCGCGGCCATGGCGTACTGGATCTGGGCGAGCCGGCGCAACGGGTCCGGCTCCCCCACCGGCAGGTCGACGAGCAGCCCGGTGACCCGGCTCGCCTTCGTCCAGCCCGGGGATTCGTCGGTGTTCATGCCCACCGGCACGAGCGCGCGGACGCTGGTCGCCGTCGCGAGCGTCTCGCCACGGCTGAGCAGCCAGCTGCGCAGCGCACCGGTGACCACGGCCAGGACCACGTCGTTCACGCTGCCGCCGCAGCGCTCGCGGACGAGCCGGAAGTCGGCCAGCCGGGTGCGTTCGACCGCGATGCGGCGATGCTGTCCGAGCGTGGTGCGCAGCGGTGAGTGCCGCGACGGCCGGGCCGCACCGACCAGCGCGCCGGTCGCGGCAGCGGCCAGCCCGGAGACCGAACCGGTCAGCCAGGCCGCGGTCGAGCGGGCATCGCGGCCGGACAGCCGGACGGCGTCGGCGATGGCCGCCGGACGGCGGACGGCGCCGCGCACCGCATCAGCGGCCAATCGCAGCGCCGAAGGCTCGCGCTCGGGCATCCACAACGCCGCGACGGTGCGACGCGGTTCGGGCGACTCGTCCAGCAGCACTTGGGTGATGTCGATGCCGCCGTGCCCGTCGACCATGGACGGATGGGTCTTGGTGACGACCGCGACGCGGTCGCCGCGCAACCCTTCGACCAGGTACATCTCCCACAGCGGCCGGTCGCGGTCGAGCAGCCTGGACTGGATCCGCGCACAGAACTCCAGCAGCGCTGCATCGGTACCGGGACGGGGCAGCGCGGACCGGCGCACGTGATAGGTGATGTCGAAGTTGGGGTCGTCAACCCACACCGGATTGGCCAGGTTCGCCGGCACGTTGCGCAGCTTCTGCCGGTAGCGCGGCGCTAGTGAGATGCGTTCCTCGAGCAACCGGACCAGCCGGTCGTAATCGAAGCCGCCGGGTGCGGTGAAGATGGCGAGGCCGCCGACGTGCTGCGGCGTCGTGCGACGTTCGAGGTAGAGGAACGCGACGTCAGCGCTCGAAAGCCGTTCCGACACGTACACCTCCCCAGACCGACCACGGTGCCGACCATTGATCCTCGCAGATTCCGGTGAGAATGCGCTCAGCGACGCCGCCGCGAGGTTGGCACGGGCACCCCGGCGAGCTCGGCAGCAAGTGCCACGATCGCGCGACGCAGCGGGCTGGCCGGACGCGCCTCGCCCAGCGAGCGACCGGAGGCGAGCGCGCTGTCGAGCGATTCGCGGTCATAGGGCAGCAGCGCGGCGGGCGTGGTGGCGGCAAACTGCTCCAGCGCGCCGACCAGTTCCGAGCGGGTATCGCCGGGCACGACACCGCCGCGCGTCTTGTTGAGCACCACCCATTGGGTGGCGTCGATCTCGGCGTCGCGCAACTCGGCCAGCGCACGCACCAGCCGCTGCATGCCGATCGGGTCGGCCGCGCCCACGACCACTACACAGTCGGCCTCGTCGAGCACCGCGAGGGTGGCGCCGTTGCGCCGCGGCGCCAGCGAGTCGAAGGACAGCTCCTCGTCGGTCTCCAGGCAGAACCCACAGTCGACGACGGTGAAATCTGCCAGCTGGCGAGCTGCGCCCAGCACCGCGGTGACGGCGGTCGGCCGCAGTTCGGTCCACCTGCTGGCGAGCGGCAGCCCGGTGAGGATGCGGAGCTCGGGGCGCAACTGCCAGCACAATCCGGCCAGCGCGGCGCCGTCCAACCGCGTCCCGGCAGCCAGCCGGCATGCTGCGGCCAGCCCGGGCGATTCGTCGAGCAGCCCGAGCTGGGCAGCGACGGTTCCGCCGTAGACATCCGCGTCGACGAGCAGGCTGGCCGAGCCCAGCCGCGCAAACTCGTCGGCCAGGGCGATCGCCACCGTCGTTCGTCCCGGCGCACCGGTCGGACCCCACACTGCGATGACCGAGCCTCGGCGGGTCGGCCCCTCGGGGCTGACCGCGTCGCCCGTGCCGGGTGGCACCGCCATCGACGTTGCCGGGTCGCCGAACACCCGAGCGCCGCGAGAAGTCGTCTCACTGCGCGCCGCAGCCTCAACTGCCTCGACCACGACTGCGGCGACGACCGAGGCCTCGGCGTCGTCGGGCACGAGGTAGTCGATGCCCAGCGCGCGCATCCGGTCCTCGCCGTCGGCATCGCCGCGCACCACGACACCGACCGGAACGACATCGGCAGCGCGCAACCGGTCGACCGCGTCTGCGTCGAGGCGGCGCAAGCCTGCGGCGATCAGCGCGGCCCGTCCCTGCCCGGTGGCGGCCACCGCGAGCAGGTCGACGACATCGACGCACCGGCGCGCCACGCTCACCGCGCCGGCACCGCTGTCGAGGGCGGCGACGAGGGCGGCCTCCCAGGTCGCGCCGCCGGCGGCGATGAGGACGGGCAGCCTCACGGGGCGGGCGCGGAGATGCAGGAGTCCAGGGCCGGCGGGTCCGGGGTGCTCGGGTGCGTGCCACCGGTGAGGACGCCGGCCCGAACGGTGGCGCCGTCGATCGCCAGCGCGGTGTCGATCCGCTGCGCCAGGGGCGGGTCCACGCTCAGCACGACGTCTTGACCCACGCCGCCAGAGGTGAACTCGCCGGCGTCGGCGACGCGCACGTCCTGCACCACGACGTCGGGGACCAGCACGACCGACGGGCATCGCTGATCGGACAACCACAGCACGATCCGCTGACCACGGCTGAGCTTGGGCGCGGCATCGGCAGCGAGCGGCACGCTGATTCTCGTGCGAGCCGGCGCGCTTGCCAGCACCGCTGCAGGCAGCAGCTCACCCTGCGCCAGCGGCCGCGCGAGCACCTTGCCGATCGCCTTGTCGCGGTCAGCGAGGTAGACCCCGGACCGCCGCACGCTGTCGGGCAGCGCGACATCGGCCAACTGCAGATCGCCAGCTTGCAGCGTCGTCCCGGCGGCCAGATCGTGGGTGACTGCGAGCACCTTGTCGGTGTGCCGCGCGCTCTGGATCACCTTCGCGCCGATGAGGACGGCCGCGAGCACGAGCAGCACGCCAAGAACGAGACGCAGATCGAGCCAACCCGGCTTGCTCACCCGGCGCGGTGACGGCGACGGGATGTCCATATCAGGTATTTTGCCGGAATTATTCATCGGGTGCGACCGGAACTGTGGACAACGCAGCACGCCCGAAGCGGGATGCCAAACTGGTCCCACCATGGCAACCGAACGATTCCTGACGTTGGCCGACGTGGCAGACATCCTCAACATCTCCGCGTCGCAGACCTACGCCCTGGTGCGCAATGGCGACCTCGAGGCGATCAAGATCGGGGGCCGCGGCCAGTGGCGGGTCGAGCGCGACAAGCTCGAGAGCTACATCGCCAGGATGTATGACGAGACCCGCACGTTCGTCGCCAGCCACCCCTTCACCGAGGGCGACTCGGTCGAGACCTGACGGTCGCGGCGCCTACCCCGCCTCGCGCCGCACCGCAGCCAGCACGGCCGTGGGCACCAGCACCACCTCACGCACCTCGCCACGCCGGCGCGCCTCACTGGCCGGATGGCGGGCCACCTCGACGAAGTCGGCGCCGACCCGGTCGATCGTCGCGTCGAGCACCTCGCCGTCGACCAGGTGCAACCGCACGCCGGATCGGTCGCGCGCGATCCCCCGCAGCGCGCTGCGCAGCGTCAGCCGCGCCAGTACCGGCCCGCCGGAGCCGGGCACCGCCGACAGGCGGCCAAGGCCGTGCACCACGCGCACCGCCGACGTCGCGACCAGCGCCTCGCGGCCAGACCCCTCGTCGCACAGCAACCAATCCGCGCCGGCTCGCACGAGCGTGCCGCCGATGCTGAGCCCGCCGAGCAGCTGCACCCGCAGCTGGCCGCCGATCCCGGCGCGCAGTCGATCGAGCGTGCTGATGCTGGCGAGTTCGATCCGGGCCCGCTCGCTGACCTCGGTCGCCCGCTCGGCGAGATCCAGCGCCTCGGCCTGGGCCTCGAGGTCAGCGAACAGCTCGTCCCAGCGCACGAACTCAACTATGCCGTCAAACCGGGCCGGAAGCCGACGCTGCCCCGCCCGGTGAACACGGGCGGGGCAGCGTTGCGGTGCTACCGGCTCAGCGCTTGGTCTCCCGGCGGCGAGTGGCCGCCAGCATCGTCAAGCTGCCGAGGATGAGCAGGCCGACGCCGATCGAAACCAGGTGCTCGGTCGGCACACCGGTGTTGGCGAGCTGGTTGGGCGGCGGTGTCGTCTGCGGGTGATGGATGTGCTTGGACGCATTGCCGGAGCATTGCGGCGTGGCACCGAAGGCGTGGGTCCAGGTGCGCTGGCCGACCAGCTTGTACCCGTTCGTCGGGATGGCCACGACCTGCACGGTGGATCCGGACGGTGCGCGGTAGGTGCCCGACGAGGTCCTCTTGCCGTTGACCGTGTAGACCACGCCGGTAGTTGACGGCACGGTGTACGAGCCGCTCTCGGGCTGCCCATTCACACACTGCTCGGTCGTGAACGTCGCCTTGGTGACCTTCACGTTCAGCCAGCACGCCTCCGGGCCCAGCTTCTTGAGGTGCACGTGCTCGGTCAGCACGGTGTCGCTCACCTTGGTCCAGCCGGCCGGCGGATGGGCGAAGAAGTAACCCTTGCTCGCCGTCGCGGTGACCAGCACGGTCTCGCCCGCGTGGTACGGAGCTGACTTGTCGGTCGTGTAGCTGACGCCCGGAGTCGACGCGAACACGATCGTCGGCGGGGTCGGCGTGGTGCTGCCGGTCTGGCATGCCGTCTGGGTCACCGTGGGTGCGGTCGGCGTGGCCGCAGTTCCGCAGTTCAGCGGGCCCTGCAGCACGATCCTGGTCACCGCCTTGGTCGGGCTGCGCATCGTCCAGCCGGCCGGCCAGCCCGCGGCTGACGAGTCGAACTTGTAGCCGGTCGCGGTCGACGCGGTGATCACGACGGTCTCGCCCGGCGTGTACGGCGCGGCACGGTTGGCCGTGTAGGTGATTCCGGGCGTCGACGGCAGCACGATGGTCGGAGGCGTCGGAGCGTGGTTCACACATCGGGTCTGCGTCACGGTCGGGGTCACCGGCGTGGCGATCTTCGTCCCGCAGTCGCCGGGAGCCTGGGTGAGGGTGAAGACCCAGTGCGTCGTCCCCACCAGGGTCAACGTGGTGCTGGCCGCGTCGACGGTGTGGTCGCCCGCGCTGACCGGGTAGTCCTGGTTGCCGGCCACTGGCTTGTTGTCGAGGGTCCAGCTGATTCCGGTGTCACCAGGGATCGAGATGGACGGCGAGACGATCACGTTGTTGACGCATGCGCCCGGGTGCGGCGTCGGCGTGGTCGGCGTCTTGCTCGGCAGGCAGGTGCCGGGCAGCGTCACGGTGACCGGGCCGGTGTCGGCGTGCCACGGATCGGCGGGATCGGTCCAGTCGCCGTGGACGTTGGTCAGCGTCGCAACAGTGGAGTTGCCGGGGATGCCGGTCTGCGACGTCGAGGCGCTGCCATGCGAACCCAGCGTGAACGTCGTGGGCGCCAGCTGCGATCCCGCCGGGGTCCAACCCGCAACCGTGACGACATCAGTGCCGGTGTAGTCGTTGGTGACCGCCCACGCGACGGTGTACGTGCCATCGGCCTGACAGGTCGGTGTACCCACGACCGAGTTGGTGTGCGCCGTCGCTGCCGTCGTCCCGATCAGCTGTACGCCGATCACCAGCAACGCCAACGCCCCCGCGCCGGCAAGCATTTGTCGAACGAGCCTGGCCATTGGCTGCCCTCCCTTTCTGTGGTGTCTGCCCCGGTCTGCGGAGCTGACAAATCCGGTTAGTCCGTGGCCGCCGACCTCGCAATGTACGAGCGTCGCGGCGTAGTCGTTGGTAAATCCCTGCGCCTTCGGCGCGCCCCCGCGCATCGCCGCTGAATCGGTGCGTCCCCTTTACCGGAGTCTTACCAATCCATTTACAGATATATCACAAAATCGGACAGCTGCCATGTTTTACCCCTTACACCTATTTTACGTAAATTGCGCGTGAGATTTGTACGGGGAAATGGCACCACTCAACCGGAAAATCGCACTCCGGAAGAAACGCACACATTTAACTAACGCCTCACCTCGCGCAGAGCCACGGTGACCCGCAGCACATCGGTACCGGCCGTCCACAGCACGCTTCACGTGGTTGACCCAACGAATTCAGAAGCGTAAACGTGCAAACGTAAGCAAACGAAGGCTACTATGAGGTATCGATGTCTATGACCGCTCGACTCCGGCTCGGGGTGCTGGCGCTGGTCGACGTCGCCGCCTTGGCCCTGCTGCGTCCCCACGCCTCGGTCGTGCACCGGCTGGCCGCGCTGCCGTCGTGGCTGGCCGACGCGGGTCCAGACGTGGTGGCCGCCGAGGTGGCCGGTGCTGCTGTCTGGCTCGCCGCGCTCTGGCTGGCCGTCGGGATGGTCGCCAACCTGGGCAGCGCGCTGCCCGGGGCATTGGGACGGACCGCCCGCACGATCGCCCGCGCAGCCCTCCCGCGCACCGTCTCCACCGTCATCGCCGGCGCGACCGGAGTCGGCGTGCTGATCACTTGCACCGGTGCGCAGGCCGCGACCCATCGAGTGCCGAGCCGCCCGGGTCTGGCAGCTCCGAGCTGGCCGACCGATGCACCGGTGCACACGCCGCGTTGGCCGACCACCGCGCCGAAGAGCCCGAACCGAAGCCCGTCGAGCACGGTGCGCACGACCGCGTGCCGGCCAGCGAGCGTCGTCGTCGCGCGGGGCGACTCGCTGTGGCGCATCGCTGCACAACACCTGCCCGGCGCGCCGTCCGACCGGCGCATCGCAGCCAGTTGGCCGCGCTGGTACGCGGCCAACCGCGAGGTCGTCGGGCCCGACCCCAACCACATCACGCCCGGTGAAGTCCTGCACGCACCGACCAACGCCGCCACCGACGAGAGCCGATCATGACCAGCGCATTCACCACCCCGCCCGACACCAGCGTGATCACCATCCGGCGCTCTACGGGCACGATCGTCGTCCGGCCGGCGCCGCGGCGCGAACCACCCTTCGACGACGAGCTGGCCGCCGGGGCCTCGCAGGTTGGCGCGCACGACCAACCGCTGCCCTTCGAGCGCCTGCGCCGGCGTGCGTTGCAGCCGGCCGCGCCCTCACCGCTTCGAGCGGCGTTGCCCGACCCCGCGCGGTGGGGCAGGCGGCTATTGGTCGGCGTGATCGAGACGGCCGGCGGACGGCGTCCGCTCAATCAACTCACGGCGCTGGTGACCCCGTCTGTCGCGCACGGACTGCGCACCGATTTCGAGCGGGCCGCCGCCCGCGGGCGACCGCACTGGACGAGTACGGCCACAGTGCGATCGGTGCGCGCGAGCGAACCGGCCGACAACGTGGCCGAGCTGAGCGCGACCGTGCGCGCCGGCGAGCGGGTGCGCGCCGTCGCGATGCGCCTCGAGGTGCGGCACGGCCGATGGTGCTGCACCCGCCTCATGCTCGGTTAGCGAGCCAGCCTCAGCGCTTGCGCTTGTTGCCGCGGCTGCCACGGTTGGGGTTGCCGCGCGATGCCTGGCGCCGGTTGCTCGCCGGCGCCGCCTTCTTCGCACCGCCGCTGGTCGTCTGCACCGACGGGGCGTCGGACCCGAGCTCGGGCGAGGTGTAGACCAGCGGCTTCTCCGAGGCGTCCCGGTCGAGGCCCTTGGCGCTCACGTGCGGCCGCGCGGTCTTGGCGTTGGCGTCTTCGTGCGCGTCCTGCGCCGCGGCCAGCAGCGAGAGGTCCAGCTGCGGCTGATCGCCGTCGACCGTCGACCGCGTCGTCCGGCGCCGCTCGCCGGCCGGCGCCGCCTCGTCGTCCTCGACCTGGACCTCGAGGTTGAACAGGAAGCCGACCGACTCCTCCTTGATCGCGTCCATCATCGCCGCGAACATGTCGAAGCCCTCGCGCTTGTACTCGACGAGCGGGTCGCGCTGGGCCATCGCGCGCAGCCCGATGCCCTCCTGCAGGTAGTCCATCTCGTAGAGGTGCTCGCGCCACTTGCGGTCGAGCACGGAGAGCAGCACGCGCCGTTCGAGCTCGCGCAGCACCTCGGCGCCGAGGTCCTCCTCGCGGGCGTCGTAGGCGGCCTGCGCGTCGGCGACGAGTTCCTCGACGAGGAACTCGCGGGTCAGGTCGTTGCTGCTCGCCGCCGGCCTGGTCGATCGCCTCCTCGATGGTGAGCGACACCGGGTACAGCGTCTTGAGCGCCGTCCAAAGCTGCTCGAGATCCCACTCCTCGGCGTAGCCGGCGGCGGTCGCGCCTTCGACGTAGCCGCGTGACGACATCGTCGATCATCGGCCGGATCTGGTCGGACAGATCGGCGCCGTTGAGCACCTTGCGGCGCTCGTCGTAGATGACCGTGCGCTGCTTGTTCATGACCTCGTCGTACTTGAGGACGTTCTTGCGGATCTCGAAGTTCTGCTGCTCCATCTGCGTCTGCGCCGACTGGATCGCCTTCGAAACCGGCTTGGCCTCGATCGGCACGTCCTCGGGCAGCCGCAGGAAGTTCATCATCGCCGCGACGCGCTCGCCGTTGAACCGGACCATCAGGTCGTCGCCGAGGGACAGGTAGAACCGCGACTCGCCCGGGTCACCCTGCCGGCCGGACCGGCCACGCAGCTGGTTGTCGATGCGCCGCGACTCGTGCCGCTCGGTGCCGAGCACGTACAGACCACCGAGATCGACGACCTCGTCGTGCTCCTTGGCCGACTCGGACTTCGCCTTCTCGAGGGTGTCGGCCCATGCCGCCTCGTACTCCTCCGGCGTCTCATCCGGGCTCAGGCCACGGTCGCGCAGCGCGAGGTCGGCGGCGAACTCGGGGTTGCCGCCGAGCATGATGTCGGTACCGCGACCGGCCATGTTGGTGGCGATGGTGACGGCGCCACTTGCGTCCGGCGTTGGCGATGATCGCTGCCTCACGCGCGTGCTGCTTGGCGTTGAGCACCTCGTGCGGGATCCCCTTGCGCAGCAGCAGCGAGGCGAGCCGTTCGGACTTGGCGACCGAGGCGGTGCCGACGAGCACCGGCTGACCCTTCTCGTGCCGCTCGGCGATGTCGTCGATGACCGCGGCGAACTTGGCGTCCTCGGTCTTGTAGATCAGGTCCGTCTCGTCGGCGCGGATCATCGGCTGGTTGGTCGGGATCGGGACCACGCCGAGCTTGTAGGTCTGGTGCAGCTCGTTCGCCTCGGTCTGCGCGGTGCCGGTCATCCCGGAGAGCTTCTCGTAGAGGCGGAAGTAGTTCTGCAGGGTGATCGTGGCCAGCGTCTGGTTCTCCTGCTGGATCTGCACGCCTTCCTTGGCCTCGATCGCCTGGTGCATGCCCTCGTTGTAGCGCCGGCCGTGCAGTACGCGGCCGGTGAACTCGTCGACGATGAGCACCTCGCCGTCGGTGACGATGTAGTCGCGGTCGCGCTTGTAGAGCTCCTTGGCCTTCAGCGAGTTGTTCAGATACCCGACCAGCGGGGTGTTCGCGGCTTCGTAGAGGTTGTCGATGCCGAGCTGGTCCTCGACGAAGGCGACGCCGTCCTCGGTCACCGCGACGGTGCGCTTGCCCTCTTCGACCTCGTAGTGCTGGTCACGCTTGCAGTCGCGGCGAGATCCGCGCGAACTCGAGGTACCAGCGCTGGTTCTCCTCGGCCGGACCGCTGATGATCAGTGGCGTACGCGCCTCGTCGATGAGGATGGAGTCGACCTCGTCGACGATCGCGAAGTGGTGCCCACGCTGGACGAGATCGTCGAGCGACCACGCCATGTTGTCGCGCAGGTAGTCGAAGCCGAATTCGTTGTTCGTGCCGTAGGTGATGTCGCAGTGGTAGGCGACGCGGCGCTTCTCGGGCGGCAGGTCGTTGAGGATCTTGCCGACCGACAGGCCGAGGAAGCGGTGCACGCGTCCCATCCAGTCGGCGTCGCGGCCGGCCAGGTAGTCGTTCGTGGTGACGACGTGCACGCCGTTGCCGGCCAGCGCGTTGAGATACGCGGGCAAGGTCGAGACCAGGGTCTTGCCTTCACCGGTCTTCATCTCGGCGATGTTGCCAAGATGCATCGCGGCGCCACCCATGAGCTGCACCTTGTAGTGGAACTGCCCCAAAGTGCGGCGGGCAGCCTCGCGGACGACGGCGAACGCCTCAGGAAGCAGGTCGTCGAGGGTTTCGCCGTCGCCGTAGCGCTCCTTGAAGGTGTCGGTCAGCGCGCGCAATTCGGCGTCGCTGAGATCGACGTAATCCTCTTCGAGGGTCTCGATGTGTTCGGCGATGTTGGACAGCCGCCGAACCATCTTGCCTTCGCCGGCGCGCAGAATCTTGGCAAGTACCACGCGGCCATGTTACGGGTTTCTGCCGTGGCAGCCGGGCGGGCGCACTCGACCGCGGGCATTCCCGGCTTGCGAGGTCTGGCACGCTTTGCCCGTGGGGCTGTTCCGCGGGGTCGAGCTCACCGGCCTGGAGATTCGCAGCAAGCGACTGTTGCTGCGGCCGTGGCAACGCGACGACGCCCCGGCAATCGCGCAGATCATGCAGTCCCGCGCGCTGCATACGTTCATCCCCTTGCCCGACCCGTACACCCTCGACGACGCCGTCGACTTCGTGACGCGAATGGGCCAGGTCGAGCGCGAGCGCGGCACCGGCCTCGACTGCGCGGTGATCGACGACGAGGCGGGCCGGCTGGTGGGTTCGGCGTCGCTGCGGCTGCCGTTCGCCCTGCGCGACGCGGACATCGGCTACTGGATCGCCCCGGACGCCCGCGGCAGGCGCTACGCGGCCGAAGCGACCGATGCACTGGCCGGCTGGGCGTACGAGCACGAGGTGCACCGCGTCGAGGTACGGACCGACGTCGCCAATCTCGTGTCAGCCCGCGTCGCGCTGCGGGCAGGCTTCGGTTTCGAGGGCCTGCGCCGCGAAGCGCTGTGCACTGACGGCAAGCGCCACGCCACGGCGGTGTTCGTCCGGACGGCCGACGATCCGGGCGATCCGGTGGCGCCCACGTTCCCGCCGCTGCCGCCGGGCGGCTTGACCGACGGTGTCGTCAGCCTGCGCGAGCCGGTGCCCGAGGACATCACCGGCTTCACCGAGCAGGAGGACGACCCGCTGACCCGCCAGGTCGTGTTCACCGCCGAGCCGCGCCCCCGATCGGCGATGGTGCGGTTGCTGGCCCGGGCACGCATGGACTGGCTGGTCGGGCACACGGCGCAGTTCAGCATCGTGGACGTGCAGACCGGACGGTTCGCAGGATCGTTGCACCTGCGCACGACGGGACCGCCGCAGATCGCCGGCATCGGCTACGTCGTGCACCCGGATTTCCGCGGGCGCGGGTACACGACGCGTGCGCTTCGGCTGGTTGCCGACTGGGCCTTCGCGCAGGGCGGCTTCGTCCGCCTGGAGCTGGGGACGAAGGAGCACAACATCGCCTCGCAGCGGGCGGCCTCGGCCGCCGGCTTCCAACCTGACGGCGTGGCTGCCGCCCGGCTGCGCAACGCCGACGGCACGTTCAGTGCCGAAGTGCGCTACGCGCTGCTGCACCCCGATTACCGCTGAGCGACGCTTGCGGAGCGAACAATGTGATCACCGCGCCGCAGGCGCGTGCGGGCCGACGACCCGCCCCTTGGGGCGGGAAGGAGGACCACTGAGCGACGCTTGCGGAGCGCGACCCTGACGGAGCGCGACGCTTACGGCGCGCCGGTGCCTAGGCGGATCAGCCCGTAGTCGTACGCGTGGCGCCGGTAGACGACGGTCGGCCGGCCGGTCACCTTGTCGTGGAACAGGTAGAAGTCGTGCCCGACCAGTTCCATCTCGAATAGCGCGTCGTCGACAGTCATCGGCAAGTCCGGGTGCTCCTTCTCGCGGACTATGCGGCCGGGCCCGTCCTCGGGCTCGAACGACGACGTGTCGTCGACCGCTGCCGGCTCACCCGCGAGCGTGGCGCCTCGCGCGGCGACCTCGTGCAGCGACTTCGGGGTGCGCCTGCCGTGATGCACGCGGCGGCGGTCGGCAGCCTGTCGGAACCGGCGCTCGAGCCGCTCGGCGGCGAGATCAAGTGCCTTGTAGAAGTCTTCGGCGCAGGCCTCGGCTGCGGACGACCGGGCCGCGCGTGCGGCAGGTGATTTCGATGTGCTGGCAGCTGCCGTTCTGCCGTGGGTTCTTCTCGTGCTGGAGTTCGACATCAGCGCGGATGACCTTGTGGTCGTATCTCTCCAGTTTCCCGAGCTTTTCAGCGACATGTTGCCGGTAGTGATCGGGCACAACCACGTTGCGTCCACGAACCACGATTTCCATCCGGCCTGCGGGGGTACTGCTAGCTGGTTCGCTGGCAGGGTTCATGCGACCTCCAGTAGTCCTGTACTAGGCGTACGACTTCTCGGTCAGGTCATCCTCACGTTAGACCCGACCGGTTCGACCGGCTAGATGTGGCGCCGACTCGACGCGCCGACACCGGTCCGCGACGCGGTGTGGCCGCGACGACAGCCGCGCCGTCGACCCGCCAGCCCGCGGCACGGAGGGCTCGCGTCGCCTCGATCAAGCTCGTGCCGGTAGTCGTGATGTCGTCGACGACGATCGCCGTCGAGAAGCGTCGGGGCGGCCGGGCGCACCATCGCCCGATCCAGGTTCGCTGCCCGCTCGGCGATGTCGAGTCCGGCGGAGTCGCGGACGGCCCGCGCGAGCCGCAGCGGCGTGCAGACCTGGCCCAGCCCTGACTCCCGCGCGGCAACCGTGGCCAGCCGCAACACGTGGTCGCCGCCGCGTGCCCGCCGCGCGCTCGGCGTCGTCGGCATCGGGACGACCGCCGCAGGAGCGGCGGCTACATCGGACAACGCTGCGGCGAGCAACCTGGCCAGCGGGCGGCGCAGGTCACCGCGGCCGCGCTCCTTGTAGGCGAGCAGCGCGGTGCGAACGACGCCTTCGTAGCGGGTCGCCGCAACCACTGCCAGCCCGTCGAGCGGCACCGCGTGCACGTCCGGCTCGCCGCAGGTCGCGCACAAAGGTGGTCCCGGTCGCCCGCACCCGACGCACGAGACGGGCAGGACGAGGTCGATCAGGTCGGCGAGCATGAGGCGAGCCTGCCGCCATCGCGCGAGCCGCGGGGACGCGTTCGGTGATCTGTGGACAGCTACTCGTTATAGATCGGGTTGATGCCCGTGCGTCTCGTCCGCGCCCAGCGGCGACCATGACCCAGCCTGCTGGCGCCACACCGTCTTCCCCGCCGCGACCACTGCGACCGACCCGGAGGCGACCGTCAGGCTGTCCGGAGCCTGCGGGAGGCCGACGTTGCTGCGCAACGTCCACAACGAGCCGTCGGCTTGCACCTCCCACAGCCCCCACGTGTGGGTGATCAGATTCGTCCCGATGACGAACAGCTTGAGCTGGTCGTTCCAGGCGACGTCGTTGACCGTGACCGCCTGAGGGCTGATCGGCGTCAGGTTGGTCACGCGGACGTCCGAGCCGGTACGCACGATCCCGCCGACGTAGATCTGGGACGTGTGCGGGCGCGCGTTGGACCGCAACACCATGGCCACGCGAGAACCGTCCGGGCTGAGCCGCACCGCGATGATGGTGCCGCTGGCGACCCCTTCGGGGACGTCCACCGGCACCGCCCGTACTGTCCGTGACGGCCAGCTCACCCGGAACAGGTGCTGACCCGAGCCGACCCAGACCTCAGGCACGTTCGGGGCCCACGCCGGACGGGACAGGTCGCCCGAGAGCTTGGTCGGGAACAGCTGGGCCGGCGTGCCGACATCGAGGTATTGGTGGGTTGATCCGCGCACGCCGGCAACCAGAAGGTTGGTGCTGCCCACCGATTCAGGCCGGAGCGCGACTGAGGTCAGTTCGTAGCTGCCGTTGCCCACCCTGCCGCGCAGGCGTTGTCCGAGGATGTCGTACACGCCACCGCCGTGGACGTAGTACAGGTCGGGGGCCGCTTCGGAAACGTTGACGCCGAACCGGCTGGACAAGTTGGACAGGTTGAAGATGGTGCCGTTCTGACCGGACGGGATCCGTACCGGCGTAGTCCCGTCGGTGATCTCGATTCCTTCGATCTGAGAGACCTGCGAGAGCGTCTGGGCGATCTGGGCCGCCAGCCGGTCGAGCGTGCTCGCCGGAAACTGCGCTGCACCCGGAATGTCGATCTTGATCAACTTTCCGTCGGACGACAAGTGGGTAGGGGCCTTGTTCGTGGCGGTCAGGTTCGGGAACGCACTCTGCAACCCGCTCTGCAGTCCGCCCCGGGGCGCCTCGCCGAGCCCGGTGATGAGCCAGTTGGCGAGCTCACCCGGTGCGGACAGCTGGCTGTAGCGCGGATCCGGGACCAAGTGCTGATTGGACGCGTCGAAGAAGTACAGCGCGCGTTGCTGGTAGAGCTGGAATTGCGATGCGTCGATGAGCAGCCCCTGTCGGCTCAGCGAGCTGATCCGCCACTTGCCCTGGACCTTCCGCAACCCGATCGACTGCTTGATCACCGGGCCGCCGGTCCCGGTGCCGTCGCCGCGCAGGGCCGGGGTGTAGTCGCCGTTGTCATCGATCGTGCCGATCTCACGCCCGCTGACCACGATGTGGTGGTGGGAAAAGTTGCTCGGCGTCGCGAAGTCGATGATCGTGACCGAGCTGTCCGACCACCGGGGCCTCTCTTCGGGCGTCAGAAACTGCCGGGCGCCGTTGTGGTTCGGGTCGTTCTTCCCGCTGCAGTTGAGGAAGGCGGAGACGATGTTGCGTGGCGCACTGCCCTGCTGCACGCAGACCACCGGTGGCGGATTGACCGCGACCGGCCTGATCACCGTCGGCGCCGAGTTGGTACGGGACGGTCGTGCAGGCGCCGAGCAGCAGCACCGCCGCGGTCGCGAGCAGCAGCCGGTACCTACCCGTCGACGCCGTCATTCGTCCTCGTCATCGTCGGGGCCGAGCGGCAGCGGCGAGGTCAGCAAGGTGTGCCCGGCTTGGCGCGGCAGGGTCAGCCGGAACTGCGCGCCCTGGCCGCGCTCGCCCCACGCCTGCAGCCAACCGTCGTGCAGCCGGGCGTCCTCGAGGCTGATCGCCAGACCGAGGCCGGTGCCGCCGGTGAGCCGGCTGCGCGACGGGTCGCCGCGCCAGAACCGGTTGAAGACCAGCCCGGCCTCGCCCGGGCGCAGCCCCACGCCGTGGTCGCGCACGGTCACGGCCGACCGCGTCGTCGTCGTAGCCGACGGTGACCTCGACCGGCTTGCCCTCACCGTGGTC
Organism: uncultured Actinomycetota bacterium; assembly: GCA_963794885.1. Classification (GTDB taxonomy): domain Bacteria; phylum Actinomycetota; class Actinomycetes; order Mycobacteriales; family Jatrophihabitantaceae; genus RYN-133. The sequence goes on along the minus strand of CAWCFH010000015.1, from coordinate 3,832 downwards.
GAGCGCGTTGCCGAGCAGGTTGCGCAGGATGCGCTCGACGCGCCGCGAGTCCATGTCGACGGGGACCGGCCGCTTCGGCTCGTCGACGACGACCTCGCTGCCGTGCCGCTCGGCCAGCATCCGGCTGGCCTCGACGCTGCTGGCGACGACGCCGCGGATGTCGGTCGTCTCGGACTCCAGGCTGGCGACGCCGGCGTCGTAGCGCGAGATCTCGAGCAGGTCGGCGAGCAGCGACTCGAACCGGTCGAGTTCGGTGCGCAGCAGCTCGGCCGATCGAGACAGCTCGGGCGGGAACTCGCGCGCGGCTGGCGTGCAGCAGTTCCGAGGCCATCCGGATCGTGGTCAGCGGGGTGCGCAGCTCGTGCGAGACGTCGCTGGTGAAGCGGCGCTGCAGTCGCGACAGATCCTCCAGCCGGCGGATCTGGCGCTGCAGGCTGCCGGCCATGTCGTTGAACGACCGGCCGAGCCGGGCGATGTCGTCGGTGCCGCGCACCGAGATGCGCTGCGAGAGGTCACCCGCGGCCAGCCGTCCGGCGGTCTGCGCGGCGACCCGGACCGGACGCACCACCTGCCGGGTGACCAGCATCGCGATGCGCGACGACCAGCAGCACGAGCCCGAGCCCGGACGAGCAGCACCGTGCGCTGCACCAGAGCGATCGTCTGCTGCTCGGCCGTCAGCGGGAACAGGTAGTAGAGCTCGAAGAGACCGGTGCGTGCCTGCACCGGCTCGCCGACGATCAGTCCGGGCACGCGTTTCGTGCCGTCCGGTGGGCGGACCGGCGCGTACTGCACGGCCAGGTTGTGCTGCCTGCACGCGCGTCGCGCAGCCCGTTCGGGATCGTGACCGAATTGGTCAGCGTCGGACGGTGACGTGGACTCGATGGTGATGCTGAACAGGCCGGCGCTGCTGCCCGTTCGCGCTGAGGGTCGAGATGACCTGGTCTGCGCGCCACAGCCGACCGTCGCCCGCGTCGCTGGCATCGACGTTGACAGAACGCCTGGCGGGCCGAGTCCAGGCCGACCTTGGCCTGCTGGATCGCCGCGTCCCGCTTGGCGCTGCAGCATGCCGCTGCGCGACCTGATCGACGATGAAGATCCCGATCATCAGCACGACCACGCCGGTGACGACCAGGGTGGTGGTCGCGACGCGCAGCTGCAGCGAGTGCTGCCACGCGCTGCCGCCACCGCCACCAGCTGACCGCGACCCGCCGCGCACGTCGTGCCGGCGCGCACCCGGCCAAGCGCGCCGCCGGTCGCGCATCGTCATGGCGGGCCGGCTTTGTACCCGACGCCGCGCACGGTCAGCACGACCTCGGGACGCTCCGGGTCGCGTTCGACCTTCGAGCGCAGCCGCTGCACGTGGACGTTGACCAGCCGGGTGTCGGCGGCGTGGCGGTAGCCCCACACCTGCTCGAGCAGCACCTCGCGGGTGAACACCTGGCGCGGCTTGCGGGCCAGCGCGACGAGCAGGTCGAACTCCAGCGGGGTCAGCGCCGATCGGCGCGCCGTCGCGGATCACCTGGTGCGCGGGCACGTCGATGGTCACCGGCGCGTCGGCGGGCCGATGGTCAGCGTCTCGCTGGCGACGTCCTCGTGGTGGCGCAGCCGGGCGCGCATCCGGGCGACGAGTTCCTTCGGCTTGAACGGCTTGACGACGTAGTCGTCGGCGCCGGACTCCAGGCCGAGCACGACGTCGACGGTGTCGCTCTTCGCGGTCAGCATGATGATCGGCGTGCCGCTCTCGGCCCGGATCGCGCGGCACACGTCGATGCCGGACAGGCCCGGCAGCATCAGGTCGAGCAGCACGACGTCCGGCTTGGTCTCGCGGAAGGCCTGCAGCGCGCGGCTGCCGTCGGCACGAACGCCGGCTCGAAGCCGTCGGTACGCAGCACGATGCCGAGCATCTCGGCGAGGGCGGAGTCGTCGTCGACGACCAGCACGCGTGGCTTCACGCGACCATCGTGACATCTCCGCCGGTAGGCAGGGGATACGCGCGACGCGACGCATCGACCGTCGGGCCGATCCCCGCGGCGCGCCACCTCACAGCTGCACTTATCCGGATTCTGATAGCTATGTCATAAATGTCTGATTACGTCCTGATCGCCTGGAGGCCGCTCGTGCATCGCCGTGCTCTGCCCGTCCTGCCGCCCTGCGGCGGCATCCTCGCCCTCGTCATCGCGCTGGCCGCCGCGCCGCGCAGCGGCGCCGGCGCCAACTACGTCGCGCTCGGCGACTCCTACTCCTCCGGCGTCGGCGCCGGCGACTACACCTCCGAGAGCGGCGGCTGCGACCGCAGCCCGAACGCCTACTCGGCGCTGTGGGCGGCGAGCAACGCCCCCGCGTCCTACGTCTCGGTGGCGTGCTCGGGCGCGACGACCGCCGACGTCGCGACAGCCAGCTCTCCGCGCTGAGCACGTCGACGACGCTGGTCAGCATCACGATCGGCGGCAACGACGAGAACTTCGCCGGGATCATGGAGGACTGCAACCTCTACAGCGACGACACCTGCGTCAGCGAGATCCAGGCCGCCGAGGACGACGCGCAGGCGAACCTGCCGGGCAAGCTCGACGCGCTGTACGGCATCATCCGCGCCGACGCCCCGAACGCCCGTCGTCGTCCTCGACTACCCGCACTTCTACGACCTGGCCAATGACTGCGTCGGGCTGAGCCAGACCAAGCGCACGAAGATCGACGAGGGCATCGACGTGCTCGACGGCATCACTCGGCGACGCGGCGGCGCGCCGGTTTCGCGTTCGCCGACGTGCGCGGCGCGTTCGCCGGCCACGAGATCTGCGACGACAACCGCTGGCTGCACTCGGTGAACTTCAGCGACTTCAGCGAGTCGTACCACCCGACCGCCGACGGCCACTCGCAGGCGTACTACCCGGCGTTCAGCGCGTACGCGGGCTGAACGGCACTGGCGGCTCAGCCACCCGCGATCGACGGCAGGATCAACACCTCGGCGCTCGCGGGCACCGGCGCAGCGAGACCGCCGTCGGCGCGGGCGTCGGTGCCGTCGACGTAGACGTTGACGAACCGGCGCAACTCGCCCGCTCGTCACGCACCCGCCGGACCAGCGCGGGATGCCGAACCGCGAGATCGTCGAGCAGGTCGGCGACGGTCGCGCTCTCGGGCAGGTCGAGGTCGATCGCGCTTGCGCCGTCAGCATGCTGGCGCAACACGCCAGGCAGGACGACGCGCGTCATCGCACGACGGCGGCCCGGACGCACAGCACGTCGGGCAGGTGCGCCGCGACCAGCGACCACTGCTCGCCGTCGTCGGCGCTCGCGTACACCTCGCCGTTGCGCGTGCCGAAGTACAGCCCGGCCGGGTCGGCATCGTCGGTGCACATCGCGTCGCGCAGCACGCTGCCGTAGTAGTCCTGCTGCGGCAGCCCGGCGGTGAGCGCCGTCCACGTCTGGCCGGCGTCCTCGGTGCGGTACACGCGGCAGGCATGGTCGGGCGGCAGGCGCATCGCCGTCGGCGGTGATCGGGAAGCTGTACGCGACGTCGGAGCGGCGCGGGTGGGTGACGATGGCGAAGCCGAAATCGGTTGGCAGGCCTTCCGCGATCGAGTTCCACGCTCAGCCCGGCGTCGTCGCTGCGGTACACACCGTGGTGGTTCTGCAGGAACAGCCGGTCCGGGTCGCCGGAGTCGCGCGCGATCTTGTGCACGCACTGCCCGAACTCGGGCAGCGGATCGGGCAGGAAGTAGGCACTGACGCCGGTGTTGGACGGCGCCCAGGACGCGCCGGCGTCGTCGGAGCGATATGCCCCGCCGCTGGACATCGCCACCAGTAGCCGCGCCGGGGTCGGCGGGGTGCGGCAGCAC
>CAWCFH010000014.1:0-18135 GCA_963794885.1 uncultured Actinomycetota bacterium | reverse complement strand
GGCTGTTCGCAGCGGCAGCAGACGCCCGGACGGCCTTGGCGGCGGTGACCGCTGGAACGGCTGGAACGGCTGGAACGACGATGTGCGAGCCGGGTGCTCGCGTGGCGGTGCATGATTCACGCGGGCGCGGCTACCTCGTTCGCAACGTGTCGGAGGGGAGCCGCCCGCCGGCGTGCATCAAGCTCACCGGAGGCACTGGTTTTCTGGTCACCCGCACCCCAGCTCGGAATGGGGACGTCACCGCCTATCCGGACATCACACGGGGCTGCATCTGGTTCGTGTGCTCGCCGAACAGCCCGTTTCCGCTGCGAGTTAGGGATATCAAGTCACTGCAGAGCACGTGGCACACCCGCTCGGTAGACCACGGGTCGTGGAACGCCGCCTACGATTTGTGGCTAGGCAGGCACAAGCACGACCCGGACGGCAGGTCGACCCGAGACGGCGCCGAGCTGATGGTGTCGATCAACTATCACGGGTTCGGCGGCGGGAACTGGCACCGGTCCAAGAAGATCGACGGGCACCGGTGGTACTTCACGCACTGGATCCACTGCGACCGCCGGCTCGGCGTGTGCTGGAAGCTCATCATCTTCCGCATCGTCCACCCGCGGGCGTCGGTCAACGACCTCCACTTGCGGCGATTCCTCGCTTACGCGAAGCACCATCGGCTGATCAAGAACCGCTGGTGGCTGGAAAGTGTCGGCGGCGGGTTCGAGACCTGGGGCCATGGGATAGGGATGGGCACCTACCACTTCAACGTGATCGTGCACCGGCGCTGAGATACGTCGAGTGCGATTGGCGCGGCCGGCGGCTCCCCGGGGACACTCGCGTCGGATTGCCCAAGCCGTGATGCGGACGTTCGGCCCTAGGCGCCGGCACGGCTGCGTTTCATAGTCGCGTCATGGCCAGCAGTCACGAGTCGTTGAGCGTGCGGGCAGAGCACCTCCCCGAAGCGCTTCACCGCCGGGACAATTGGATCCAGCTCGCCGAGTTCGCGGCTGTGGGTACGTCCGGTTACGTCGTCAACCTGGCTGCGTACACGGTGCTGCTGAAGCAAGCGAAGCTCCACTACCTGGCCGCGGCGACAGCGTCGTTCCTGCTTGCCGTGAGCTGGAACTACTGGTGCAACCGCAACTGGACATTTCGCGCGAACGCGGCCGCTTCGGGATCCAGGGGATGCGATTCTTCATCGTCTCCGTGATCGTGTACGGCGCGAATGTCGGCGTGCTCGCAGCGCTCGTCTCGTCCGGCGTCGACAAGATCGCCGCGCAGGCGATCGCGATCGTCCTCGTAACGCCACTCAACTTCGTCGGCAACAAGCTGTGGTCTTTTCGGCGCTGACGGCACGAACATTCGACGCTGGACGAAGTCAGATCGGGCCTACAGCAGGGCGAGGCCGAGGCCGGCCGCGGCGGCGGCGAGTCCGGCGGCGAAGCTGCCGATGATGTTGATCGAAGCCTCGAGGACGTCACCGGTCTCGGCGAGGGCGAGCGTCTCCCATGCCCAAGTGGACAAGGTTGTGTACCCACCGGCGAACCCGGTGCCAATGATCAAGGTCGCGTCGGTGCCCAGCCCTTGGTGCAGCGCGAGTCCGGTCGTCAGCCCGAGCAGGAAGCTGCCAGTGATGTTGATGACCACGGTGCCGTAGGGAAGTCGCCGCGGGTGCGGTGCTGCACGAGTTGGTCGATGACGTAGCGCAGGACGGCACCGAGTCCTGCGGCGACCGCGACGGCGAGGGTGAGCATCAGGTCGCCCTGCTACCCCGGTCGGCGTTCGCGACATACCGAATGACCTCGACGTCGTCGAGGATGATCAGCCCGCCGGTCACGAGTTCATCGAGCTGCGGCAGGAACGCCTCTATCCGGTCGGGGGCGTCGATGATGACGATCGCAACGGGCAGATCCTCGGACAAGCTGAGCAGGTGCGCGGTGTGCAGGTGCCCGGTGGCGCCGAAGCCGTCGGTGCCGCGGAACACCGAGCAGCCGGCGAGCTCGGCACGGCGAGCCCGGTCGATGATCTCGCTACACAGCGAGTGATGCTTGTAGTGGTCGGACTCCCCGATGAAGATCGTGAGCCTTTTCGCTGGTCCTTGCAGTCTCACGCCTTGCTCCTGTTCTCGCGCGCGCGGCGACGGTTGGCGGCGACGGCTCGCCCGAGGGCCAGACCGAGCGCCGCCGCGGCCAGACCGGCAACGATGCTGGCTGCCAGATAGATAACGGCGGTACCGGGATGATCATGGGCGAAAAGCAGGTCGGTGGTGACGACGATCGAGGAGAATGTGGTGAACGCTCCGCAGAACCCGGTGCCCAGCAGCGGCCGAAGGTAGCGCGACGACACGATGTCGGCCGCCGCGACGATGACCAGCGTCAGGATGAATGCGCCGGTGACGTTCACCGTGAGCGTGGCCCAGGGAAACTGTCCGGTCGTTGTCGGCCACGCTGACGTGATGCCGTATCGCGCCCATCCGCCCAGACAGCCGCCGAGGAAGATCACGAGCAGGACTCGGCGCGCAGGCGCGGCCAGCGTGAGCGTCGCGGGCCCTCGAACGGTGTCGACCCGCCATCCGCGACGGTGTCCTCGCCCGTGTCGAGGTCCGGGTCGATTGGCAGGCTCACATGGTCATCCTCGACGCTCGCTCGGAACATGGTCTAGTCGGCAGCACCGGCGCCGCGGCGACCCATCGCCTAAACCCCATTGATCAGGAAACGACGTCTGACGTCAACCCGCGCCTTTGCCTCTCAACCGCGCCGCCGACCGACCTATCGTGTACGGCATGCACAGCCTGCGCGACCTGGCCCGATCGTCGGTTCGGCGGGTTCGCGAGCGCGGCGCGGCTGCCCTGGCTCGAGTGCTGCGTCTCACCGGCGCCGCGGTTGCGGCCTACCTGATCGCGCTCGAGATTGTCACCGACCCGCGACCAGTCACCGCGGCCCTCACCGCGCTGCTCATCGTGCAGGTGACCCTGGTCGGGACGATTGCCGACACCGCGCGCCGGATCGCCAGCGTCGTGCTCGGTGTCGGCGTGGCGATCGGGGTTTCCACGCTCGCCGGATTCACGTGGTGGAGCCTCGGCGCGCTGATCGCGGCATCGATCTGCTGGGCCAGGCGCTGCGACTCGGACCGCACCTCATGGAGGTGCCGATCAGCGCGATGCTGATCCTGGCTGCGGGCGGCGCGGGACTTCAGGCGGTCGACCGCATCGGCGAGACGCTGATCGGGGCGGGTGCCGGCCTGCTCGTCAACCTGATCTTCCCGCCGTCGGTCCAGTCGCGCAGCGCAGGCGCTGCGGTCGAACGATTCGCCGACTCGATCGCCCGATTGCTCGACCGCGTTTCTTCTTCGTTGGCCAGCAATACGGCGACCCGAGATGAAGTGCCGTAGCTGGTTGCACGAGGCACGCTCGATCACCCTCGAGATCGCCGGCGTCGACCGCGTCCTCACCGAGGCGAGGGAAAGCAGGCGGCTCAACCCGCGCGCGGTGGGCACCACCGACACGACTCCCGATCTGCGCAGCGGCCTCGACGCCCTCGAACACTCCGCGGTTGCGCTGCGCGCGGTGTTTCGTTCGCTCGCCGACCGCGAATCGTCTCTGGACCCAGCCGATGCTGACCCCGTCGCACAGAGTTTCGACGACGAGGATCTGCGCGGAGCGTTCGCCGTCCTCATGTCCGATCTGGCGAACGCGATCCGCAGCTTCGGGACGCTGGTGCGCGCCGAAGTGGACGAAGCCGACCAACCGCACGCCGACGAGTTGGCCGCGGCGCTCGATGCGGTGCGCGAGGCCCGGGTCCGGCTCACCGAACTGCTGCTCGTCGATCCGCCGCGAGGCTCCGGGTCTGTGGCAGTTGCACGGCTCGTTGCTTGCCGGAGTTGAACGAGTGCTTGCCGAATTGGACATCGCCGAACGGGCCCGCCGCAGGGCACAACGGCGTCTCGAAGCAACCGAACTGCGCCACCCGGCCGCCCAGGCGGCGCAGCGGCTGCGCTCGACAACCCGACGCGTCGTCGCCGAGACCCCCGCGCTGAAACGACCGCGGCAGCGCTGACCACTGGTAAGACCATTTGACCGCCATGCCAGGCCCGGGTTACGGTCGAGGCGTGGCACTTCAACGGGTGGAACGGCGTTCGGTGCCTGACGACGTGTTCGACCAGATCCTCGGCGAACTCGTGGGCGGCGACCTCGGCCCCGGGCGCGGCTGCCGAGCGAGCGCCGGTTGGCCGAGGTGCTCGGCGTGTCCCGTCCGGCCGTGCGCGAGGCGTTGCAGCGGCTCGCCCAGACCGGGCTCGTCGACGTGCGGCAGGGCGATGCGACCACCGTCAGCGACTTCCGGCGTTCGGGAGGCCTCGACCTGCTGCCGCATCTGCTGCTTCCGCGCGGCGAACTCGACCTTTCCGTCGCACGCAGCATTCTCGAGGCCCGGCTGCACATCGGACCGAAGATCGCCGCGCTGGCCGCCGAGCGTGGCGGTGCGAAGGCTGCCGACGAGCTCATCGCCGCCGTAGCCGACCTCGAGGCCGCGACCGACGCAGTCGTTCGGCAGCGGCACGCCCTCGCCTTCTGGGACCGCGTCGTCGACGCGGCGGACTCGATCACCTTCCGGCTGATGTTCAACAGCCTGCGGGCCGCCTACGAGCCGGCGCTGGAGGCGCTCGCACCGTTGATGGCGATCGAGGTCGAGCAGACATCGGCTTACCGCGCACTGGCCGAAGCGGTGCGCGCCGGCAACGCGAAACAGCGCGAGCCGCGCCGTGCGATTGCTGCGCCCGCAACAACGGCGCTGATCGCCCTCTGCGCTCGACCAACTGGAGGAACAACCGTGAGCCAGACAGCCGAAGACCTGGTCGGGCGACGGCCGCGCGCCGAGGACTCCGGATGACCGGCGGCCGGCGCGACGCCGCAGCGCTCGGCGCGACCTTTCGCAGGTTCTGGCGATACCCATCGCCGTGGATGCTGAGCGCCCTCCTGATCGGCGCCGTCACCGCGCGAGTCGTCATCGGCGACTGGCAGCCCATCGACCTGCTCGTCCCGGCGGTCATGATCGCTGTCTTCCCGTTTGCGGAATGGACGATCCACGTCACCATCCTGCACTGGCGCCCGCGCCGGGTCGCCGGGCACACCGTCGACTCGCTGTTGGCGCGCAAGCACCGCGAGCATCACGCCGACCCGCGCGATGTGCCCTGGTGTTCATCCCCTGGCAGGTCCTGATGTGGCTGATCCCGATCGACACGGCGATCGCCTTGCTCGCGTTTCCGCGGTTGCACACCGGGCTGACGTTCCTCGTCGTGCTCGCTCTGATGGGGATGGGATACGAGTGGACGCACTACCTGATCCACTCCGACTACCGACCCAAATCAGCCATTTACAAGGCGATCTGGCGCAACCACCGGCTGCATCACTACAAGAACGAGCACTACTGGTTCACCGTCACCACGGCTGCCACCGCTGACCGAGTGCTCGGCACGTATCCTGACCCGGCAACGACGCAAACATCGCGCACCGCGAAGAACCTGCACGCGCTAACGAACAGCGACTGACCGCGACGGAACCCTCACCAGCCGAATCCAGCCGGCCCGGTCGCGTGCGGTTCGCCGGCGGCGTCGGCGAACGCATTGAGTGCTGTCACCAGTGCGTCGCGCTGATCGGTCGGCATCTGCCGCACTATGCGAGCGATCTCGGCGCGCCGACGGTCGGTGACCCGCCAGACCAGCTCAGCGCCGTGCTGGCTGAGTGCGATGACGACCTCGCGCCGGTTGCGAATGTTGTCGTGCCGAGTGACGAGTCCGGCGGCCAGGAGCCGCTCGACCATCCGAAGCGCAGTGGACGCGTTCACGCCCAACGCTTCGGCCAATCCGTTCAGATTTGTCTCGCCGTGGCTGTCGAGCATCCCCAGCATCCGGAACTGGGCCAGCGTGACGGTGCCTTCCGTTCCGGCCAGCGACGCAGCTGCCACGGCCACCAGGACGCGCGACGCAGTCAGCACGGCCGTGACCAGATCGTCGACGTTCCCCCTGCTTCGAGACGACGCCAACATGGCCCCTCCTGGGCGAAATGTCCGCTATTGACCTAAATCTAGCCCTGCTCGCCCAGGTTTGTCGATCATGGAGTTACTGCGACGCGGGTCACATCCGGCCGGCTCGATGACGGGTTCGTGTTCGCCGCCGCCGCAATCGCTTACAGGACTTTTGTCTTGCCCTGCAGCGATCCGGCGACCGCGCCGGCGCGAATCCTTGATGATCGCGGCGCGCGGGGCCACTGAGGCTACCCCGTGCCAGTTACCAACTAACTAGCACACGGATGGAATGATAAGGCTGTGGTAGCCACTCAGACGCGGGGCGCCGCCCCGAACAGCGGGGTGGCCGCGAGGCAGTTCGGCGGGCTCTTGCCGCGCCGCCTGCTTCGATTCCGTCGACCGGTGTGGTGGCAAGAGATCGCCATCATCGGGCTCGGTTACTGGCTGTACAGCCTGGGACGCAACGCCATCCCCGAGCAGGTTTCCATCGCCACGCGGCACGGCCTGTCCATCCAGCACTTGCAGGACATCATCGGGCTGAACTTCGAACTCTCGATCAACCACTGGGTCGCGGCGCACGAGTGGGTCGCGCAGATCCTCGACTACTACTACGCGACGCTGCACTTCCTGGTCACCATCGCGGTGATGGTCTGGCTGTTCGTGAAGCGCCCGCATGTTTACCGCGGCGCGCGCACGGTGCTGTTCACGCTCACCGCTGATCGCGCTGGCCGGTTTCGCGCTGTACCCGGTCGCGCCACCGCGCCTGCTGCCCGGCTACAACTACTTCGACACCGTCGTCAACTTCCACACCTGGGGATCGCTGGCCGACCCGGAGATCGCCTCGCACTCCAACCAGTACGCCGCGATGCCCAGCCTGCACATCGGGTGGGCGCTGTGGTGCGGGCTGTCGGTCTTCATGTGCGCCCGCGCCATGTGGGCACGCGTGCTCGGACTGCTCTATCCGGTGTTCACGCTGTTCGTGATCATCGGGACGGCTAACCACTACATCATCGACGCGCTCGGCGCCGTGATCGTGGTCGCGGTCGCCTTCGGCATCCAGGCGGTGCTGTCCGGCCACGGTGCGTACACGCCGCCGTACGACGCCGCCGACTTCGGTCTGCCCGACCCGCCGCTGCCGCACCTGCGTCCGTCGCGCCATCCGGCCAAGTCGCGCCAGCTCGCCAAGTCGCGCTGACCGTCGGCTCACCGCCGCGCTAGGCAAGCGGCGCGTAGAACACCTCCTCGACCACTCGGCGCGCGCGGCGTGCTGTGCGTCGCCAGTCGTCGACGAGGCTGCCCGGATCGAATCCGGCGGGATAGCCCAGCGCGCGACCGACGGCGACGAGTGGCCTGCCCACCGACGGGATCTGGTCCTCGGCCTTGTCGCGCACGAGCATGATCGCGTTGCGCAACCGGGTGGCCTGCCGCCACGCGGTGGCGAGGGCGTCGGCCTGAGCAGGGCTGAGCAGCTCTGCAGCCACTGCGGCGCGCAACGCGTCGAGCGTTCGGGTCGTTCGCAACTGCGGCAACGTGCCCGCGTGTTGTAACTGCAGCAGCTGGATCGTCCATTCGATGTCGGCCAGGCCGCCCCGTCCCAGCTTGGTGTGCGTGGACGGGTCGGCGCCCTGTGGCAGCCGCTCTGCGTCGACGCGTCCCTTGAGCCGGCGGATCTCGAGCAGGTCGGCTGCGCGCAGCCCGGCGGCCGGGTAACGCACCGGGTCGATGAGCTCGATGAACCGCGTGCCGAGGTCGGCGTCACCGGCGGCGAACCGCGCCCGCAGCAACGCCTGCGCCTCCCACGGCGCCGACCACCGCTCGTAGTACTGCGCGTACGACGCGAGCGATCGCACGAGCGGACCGTTGCGGCCCTCGGGTCGCAGGTCGGCGTCGACTCCGAGCGGCGGGTCCGTCGACGATGGCGAGGACAGCAACGCGCGCAGCTTGCCTGCGACGTCCTGCGCGATCTTCGCCACGTCGGCGTCAGTGTCGCCGATCGGCTCGAAGACGAACATCACGTCGGCGTCGGAACCGTAACCGGTCTCGGCGCCGCCCAGCCGTCCCATCGCGATGATCGCGAACCGCAGCGGCAGGGTGTCGAGGCCACGGTCCGCGGCCACCGACCGCAACGCGATCTGCAGCGCGACGTCGAGGGTGGCCTCGGTCGTCGTGCTGATCGCCTCGCACACCGTCTCCACATCGGTCATGCGCGAGCAGGTCGGCGAAGGCGATCCGCAGCAGCTCGTGCCGGCGCACACCTCGCACCGCGGCGACGGCGGCAACCGGATCTTCCCTGCGCGCGGCGGTGTCGCGCATGGTGACGATCACCTCGGCCGGATCACGCGGCTTGAGCTCGTCGTCTGCGGCCAGCATGCGCAACGCCTCGGGAGCTCGCCCGAGCATTCGCGCTACGTACTGGCTGGTGGCCAGCAGGTGCGCCAACCGGGTGGCCACCTGGCCCTCATCACGCAGCAGCCGCAGGTACCACGGCGTGGCCCCGAGCTCGTCCGACACGCGTCGGTATGCGAGCAGGCCGGCGTCCGGATCGGGCGCGTCCGCGAAGTCGGACAGCAGCACCGGCAGCAGCGCGCGCTGCAGCGTGGCTCGGCGCGACAGTCCGGCGGTCAACGCTTCGATGTGCTGCAGCGCCCGACCCGGATCGGCGAAGCCCAACGCGGCCAACCGCCGACCCGCCTCTTCGGTGGTCAGCCGCAGGGCGGCCGACGGCACCCGGGCGACCGCATCGAGCAGTGGCCGGTAGAACAACTTCTCGTGCAGCCGGCGCACCTCGCGCGCATGCAATGACCACTCGGCCTGCCACACCGCGCGTGCGTCACCACGCGCGTCGGGCCGGTACCCCATCGCGAGGGCCAGCCAGGTCTGCTGCGCCGGATCGTCCGGAACGACGTGCGTGCGGCGCAACTTGCGCAGTTGCAGGCGGTGCTCGATGGTTCGCAGGAACGTGTACGCGTCGGCCAGGCTGAGCGCGTCGTCGCGACCGACGTAGCCGCCGTCGCGCAGCGCATCCAGTGCGGGCAGCGTCGCGCGGGCACGCAGCGACTCGTCCCCACGCCCGTGCACGAGTTGCAGCAACTGCACGGCGAATTCGACATCGCGCAAGCCGCCCGGACCGAGCTTGATCTCGCGCTCGGCAATGGCGGACGGGATGTGCGCGATCACGCGGCGCCGCATCGCCTGGACGTCGGCGACGAAGTCCGGACGTTCTGCAGCGGTCCACACCAGCGGTGCGATGACCGACTCGTACTGCGCGCCGAGTTCGAGGTCGCCGGCGACCGGACGGGCCTTGAGCAGCGCCTGGAACTCCCACGTGCTCGCCCACCGCCGGTAATACGCCTCGTGACTGGCCAGCGTGCGCACCAGCGGCCCGTCCTTGCCCTCCGGCCGCAACGCTGCGTCGATCTCCCACGCCACCGCTCGGCACAGCCGCATGGTTTCGCCGGCGAGTGTCGTGGCCGTGTCCAGCGCTCGCGCCGGATCGGCGTCAGCGCCGTCGTACTCCCCCGGCTCGGCGACGAACACCACATCGACGTCGGAAACGTAGTTGAGTTCGCGAGCGCCGGTCTTGCCCATTGCGATGATCGCGAGCCGGCACGGCTCGGCGTCGGCGGGCAGCGCGGGCCGCGGCAACTGCCAGTGCGGCCTGCAGCGTGTAGCCGGCCAGGTCGGCGAGCGCGCTGGTGACCGTGCGCAGGCCCAGCTCGCCGGACAGGTCGCGTGCCGCGATCGCGACCAGCTCGCGGCGGTACGCAGTGCGCAACGCGTCGACCGCCTCGGACCCGCTCACCGCGGCTCGAGTGCCTGCCGTGCCAGCCATCGGCAGCGTTGCGTCCGCGCCAACCGCGTCGGCGAGCCGAGTCGCCATACCGGTCAGATCGGCGGGGCCGACGAGCGCGCGCCAGGTACCGGGCACGGCGACGAGGTGCTCGCCGAGCGCGACCGACGCCCCGAGCAACGGCAGCAGCCGAGCGCGCAACTCGCCGCTGGTGCGCAACTGCTCGAGCAGTTCCGTGCCGTCCGGCGCGGCGGCGATCTCGGCGAGAGCTTGCAGGGCTACGTCCGGGTCGGCCGTTCGTCCGAGCGCGGCGATCACCGTTGCTGCCGCGTCGTCGACGGGTGCCGTCGCCTCCTCGTCCCACCACGACAGCGGCGCCGAGGTGAGCAACTCGGCCGCCCGAGCTCCGTCGGCGAACGAGAGCCGGGTCAGCCGCAGCGCGCTCCGTCGCTGCGCCGTCGCTTCGGTCATGATCAGGTCTCGTCCGAGCGGCCGCAACCCGGGCATCGGCAGGGCTGCCGGCATGGTGCGGGCGGCGTTGAGTTCGGCAGCGAGCGCCGCCCGGATAGCGGCCGGATCGGTCACCGGAGCAGCGGTCGACGTCGGCACTGTCCGCGCCGACGGTACCGAAGCAGGATCGCGAACGATGTCGGCGAACGCGGCCGCGAACGGTTGCCAGACCTCCTCGAGGTCGTCGTGGATCGCCACCGCGCGCTCGACAATGGCGACCAGGTCGTAGTCGACGAGGTTGTCGTCGCGCTCGGCCGCCCATCTCGCGCACCATCTGCGGTGTCGTCTCGATGTGGAACTGGATGCCCCAGGCCGTCCTGCCCAGCCGGAAGGCCTGCTGCTCGCAACCCGGTGAGCTGTACAGCTGGATCGCGCCGGGCGGCAGCACATTGACCTCGTCGTAGTGCCACTGCAGGACGTCCGGTGTGATCGGGAGCGGACCGAACAGCGGATCGGTCGACGCTGCCGACCGCTTGGCGACCAGCTGCGCACCGATCTCGGGGCCGTGCCGGGTTTCGCCGCACCTGGCCGCCGGTGGCCGCGGCGAGCAACTGGTGTCCGAGGCAGACGCCGAGCGTCGGCACCTCGGCGGCGACCGCGTCGCGCAGCAGCGCGCGAACGGCCGGCAGGTACGGCGCGAGGTCGTCGTCGAGGGCGCCCATGGCGCCGCCCATGCACCAGTACGCCCTGGTGCTCGGTCAGTCTGTGCGGGCAACTCGGCGCCGCGCGTCGAGCGCGCGAACGTCCAGTTCGAGGCCTGCCGCCACGAGCCATTCACCCAGGCGTGCGGCCGGGTCGGACGCATCGACCTGGATGACCAGCAGGCGCGCGGAGGGCACGCGGCAACGATACCCAGCAGCCCGAACCGGCGCGGGTGGGCTCAGAGCGAGGGCAGGTAGCGCCGCAGCTCGAACGGGCTGACCTCGGCGCGGTACTCGATCCATTCCTCGCGCTTGTTGCGGAGGAAGAAGTCGAAGACATGCTCGCCAAGGGTCTCGGCGACGAGCTCGCTGTCCTCCATGGCGCGCAATGCATCGGCGAGGTTGTGCGGCAACTCGGCGTAGCCCAGCGCGCGCAGCTCGGTCTCGGACATCGACCAGACCTCGTCCTCGGCGCCTGGCGGCAGCTCGTAGTTCTGCTCGACGCCCTTGAGGCCGGCGGCGAGGATCACGGCGAAGGCGAGGTAGGGGTTGCAGGCCGAGTCGAGTGAGCGCAGCTCGACGCGCGTCGAGTTGGCCTTGCCCGGCTTGTACATCGGCACGCGGACGAGCGCCGAGCGGTTGGCGTGCCCCCAGCACACGTAGGTCGGCGCTTCGACGAGCTCGCCGCGCGCGGCGTAGCCGTAGCAGCCGCTTGTACGAGTTCACCCACTGGTTGGTCACGGCCGTGATCTCGCGCGCGTGGCGCAGCACGCCGGCGATGAACGCCTTCGCCGTCTTCGACAGGAAGAGCTCGTCGGACGGGTCGTGGAAGGCGTTGTTGTCGCCCTCGAACAGCGACAGGTGGGTGTGCATGCCGCTGCCCGGCCGGTGGCGGAACGGCTTGGGCATGAACGTGGCGTGCGCGCCGTGCGCGATCGCGACCTCTTTGATCACGTGCCGGAACGTCATGATGTTGTCGGCCATCGACAGCGCGTCGGCGTAGCGCAGGTCGATCTCCTGCTGCCCGGGCGCGACCTCGTGATGGCTGAACTCGACCGAGATGCCCGAGCCCCTCGAGCGCGCCGACGGCGGCGCGGCGGAAGTCGTGCGCGACGTCGTGGCTGGTCATGTCGAAGTAGCCGCCGTTGTCGATCGGCTCCGGCTCGGAGCCGTCCGTGGGGCGGTTCTTCAGCAGGAAGAACTCGATCTCGGGATGGGTGTAGAACGTGAAGCCGCTCTCGGCGGCCTTCGACAGCGTGCGCCGCAGCACGTAGCGCGGGTCGGCCCAGGACGGCGACCCGTCGGGCATCTGGATGTCGCAGAACATGCGCGCCGAGTCGGACGCCGCCCGGCGTCGAGGCCGGCAGGATCTGGAACGTCGACGGATCGGGCCGCGCGAGCATGTCGCTCTCGCTGGCCCGGGCGAAGCCCTCGATCGCCGAGCCGTCGAAGCCGATGCCCTCGTCGAACGCGCCGTCGAGCTCGGCCGGGGCGATCGCCACCGACTTCAGCGTGCCGAGGACGTCGGTGAACCAGAGCCGGACGAAGCGGATCTCGCGCTCCTCGAGCGCGCGCAGTACGAATTCCTGTTGGCGGTCCACAACGCTCCAGTCTGGTCTGGTCCGGTTACCGAGAGGTTACGCGGACCAGCCACGCCGGACGCGGGACTTGCCGGCGAGCTAGGCCAGTGCGCTGCCCTTCTGCCACTGCGACCACGGCACAGCGTCCAGTCGCCGCCCTGCCACAGCTGCAGCTTCGGGCCGCCGGAGTGCGACGACCTTGACGACGTCGCCGACCAGCGGAGTGCGTTGTAGTACCACTTCGCGTTGGTCGTGGTTCAGGTTCAGGCAGCCGTGCGACAGGTTCTGCCGCTGCCCTGCGCCCAGACCGTCGCGTCCAGTTCGTGCAGGTAGATGCCGTCGGTGCTGATCTTCGTCGACCACGGGACCTTCTCCGGCGCGTAACCGAGCGGCGAGTTGGCCGGCAGGCCGTAGCTGTCCGAGCGACATGTGCGCCGGGTTCTCGAAGCCGATCACCGTGTAGGTGCCGCGGCATCGTCCAGAGGTAGATCGTCTGGCCGTTCTTGCCCTCGACCGGTGCCGCCCGGCCCATCGAGGTGGGCATGGTGCGCATCGAGCTTGTCGTTGAAGTACACCTTCACCTGGTGCGGTCTTCGGCGTTCGGCGACCGCGATGTGCTTGCGACCGATCGTGAACGAGATGCTGCTGGTCGGCCTGGCCGTACAGTCCATCGCCCACGTCGACGCCGTAGACCTTCGCGTCGATGCGTCACCTTGGTGCCCGGCTGGTAGAAGTTCTGGGACGCCAGTGCACCGTGTGGTCGTCGGCCCAGTACCACGAACCGTCGACGTGCGGGCTGGTCGTGACGTGCAGCGCCTTCTCGGCGGCAGCCTTGTCCGGTGATCGCCTCGTCGAAGTTGACGACCGGGATCATGCCGACGCCGTAGGTCGCGCCGTTCTTGAGGTAGCCGCCGTAGATGTTCGTTGAAGTACGGCATGCGTCATGTTGCTCGGCGTCAGCGTCGTGTACTTGTGCTTGAGGCTGTCGACGCTCTCGCCGGAGGAGTTCGGTCGCCTTGGCCGTGAGGCGGTAGATCTTGCTGTAGCCGAGCACCTCGGTGGTGTGCCAGCTCGTCTTGTCGGCCGAACAGGCGCCCGTGACGTGCTTGCCCTCCGGATTGACCAGCTTCACCGCGCGCAGGGTGCCGTTGGCGGCGGTGACCGTGATCGGCGTCGTCGGATTGATGACGCGCTTGCCCAGCGGCGTCGCGCTGATCTTGACGGGGGCGGCCGGCGCGGTGCTGGATGGCGGCGAGGGCTGCGACCGGCGACTGACGGGCCGCGTCGACGGGACCGGGCGGCGATCGGCTGCCGAGCTGGCCGTGGTCTCAGGCACCTGAGGTACGAGGTGCAGGCTGACACCAGCAGGGCAAGGCCCGCGGTCAGAGCTCCTACGCGCCGCAGCGCCGATGCGTCGTGCGAAAACAAGTGGTCCCGCCAATCCTCGCTGCCGATCGTCCTGGCTCGGTCGTTCCAAGCGCCGGACCCGGCCCATTGTCCCTCACATACCGCCGCCTGCTCGGGCAGGCGCGGGTCACGAAAGCCTTACAACTCGTTAGACGCGCACGGCCCGCCGAAGGTTGCATCGCGAAGCACAAGGGCGCTGACTACATTCTGCCGTACGTTCGGACCCGCCCTCGGGGTTCACTCGAGCGCATCCATGGCGCGTCGAGCAGGCAACCGCCGTGCAGGACAATGGGAACCATGGCGTCCCTGCGCCTGGCCCTGGCCCAGGTGAACTCCACGGTCGGCGACCTCGCAGGCAATGCGCGCGGTGCGCTCGACCGCACCCGCGAGGCCGCCGCCGCCGGGGCGGACCTGGTCGCGCTTCCCGGAGCTGACGATCACCGGCTACCCGCCCGGAGGACCTCGTGCTGCGCGCCGGGTTCCGGGCCGCCTCGCGGGCCGCCGTGGAGAAGCTCGCCGCCGATCTGGCGGCCGACGGGCTCGGCGACATCGCGGTCGTCGTCGGCTACGTCGACGACGACGGACGGTGCCCCGCAACGCGCTCGCGCTTCGTCCACCGCGGCGAGATCGTGGCCCGGTACTACAAGCACCACCTGCCCAACTACGGCGTGTTCGACGAGCGCCGCTACTTCGTCCCGGGCAACCGGTTCGTCGTCGTGCGGCACCGCGGCGTCGACATCGCACTGACGATCTGCGAGGACCTGTGGCAGGACGGCGGCCCGTTCACCGTCGCCGGCGCGGGTCGGCGTCGGGCCTGGTCGTCAACATCAACGGCTCGCCCTACGAGCGCAACAAGGACGACGTGCGGCTGCCGCTGCTGCGCCGCCGGGCCGCCGAGGCGCAGGCGCCGATCCTGTACGTCAACACCGTCGGCGGGCAGGACGAGCTCGTCTTCGACGGCGACTCGATGGTGGTCGCCGCAGACCGGCGACGTGCTGCTGCGGGCGCCGCAGTACGTCGAGGGGCTCTACCTCATCGACGTCGAGGTCGCCGCCGCGCCGACGGACGGCCGCCACCCCGAGTACGTCGGCATGACCGTCGAGCGGTGCGACGTCGGCCGACCAGCGCCCGGCGCACGCACGCCGAGCCGCTGTCCGCGCTCGTGCGCCGAGCCGCTGCCCGACGAGGCGGAGGTCTGGGGCGCGCTGGTCACCGGCCTGCGCGACTACGTCCACAAGAACGGGTTCGCGCTCGGTCGTGCTCGGGCATGTCCGGCGGCATCGACTCGGCCGTCGTCGCCGCGCATCGCCGCCGACGCGATCGGCGGCGACCGGGTCTACGGCGTGTCGATGCCGAGCTCGTACTCGTCCGAGCACTCGAGCTCCGACGCCGAGCGAGCTGGCGCGAGCGCATCGGCGCGCACTACCGCGTCGTGCCGATCGCGCCGATGGTCGACGGGTTCGTCGTCGGCCCTGTCGCTGACCGGCCTGGCCGAGGAGAACGTGCAGGCGCGCGTGCGCGGCACGACGCTGATGGCGCTGTCCAACGCCGAGGGACACCTCGTGCTCGCGACCGGGAACAAGAGCGAGCTCGCAGTCGGCTACTCGACGATCTACGGCGACGCCGTCGGCGGCTTCGCGCCGATCAAGGACGTCCCGAAGTCGCTGGTCTGGGCGCTCGCGCGGTGGCGCAACGCCGATGCCGCCGAGCGCGGGCGAGACGCCGCCCATCCCGGAGAACTCCATCAGCAAGCCGCCGTCGGCCGAGCTGCGCCCGGGTCAGCTCGACACCGACTCGCTGCCCGACTACGAGCTGCTCGACGCGATCCTGCAGCGCTACGTCGACCGCGACCAGGGCGTCGGCGAGATCGTGGCCGCCGGATTCGACGCCGACCTGGTGGCCCGGATCGCCGGATGGTCGACCGCGCCGAGTGGAAGCGGCGGCAGTACCCGCCCGGCTCGAAGATCAGCTACAAGAACTTCGGACGGACCGGCGGCTGCCCATCACGAACCGCTGGCGTGAGTCGCTCGACTGACTCGGCGGCTGCGTGGCCGCAAGTTACCGGCCAGTTACAGTCGATGCGTGACCGTTGTCTCGATCGCTGGGACAAACGGCGCTCCGTGGGGAACCATTGTTGCGTCCACGTAACAGCCCGGGGACCGGATTGCCGGCCTCGAGGAGAGATCGCGAGGCAACACCATGACCGACACGTCCCTCTACGGCGGGGTCAGCAACCGGCGGATCACCATCCGTGACCTGCAGCTGGCCAAGGACCGCGGCGAGCGGTGGCCGATGCTGACCGCCTACGACTACTCGACCGCGCGGGTCTTCGACGAGGCCGGCATCCCGGTGCTGCTCGTCGGCGACTCGGCCGCGAACGTCATCTACGGCTACGACACGACGGTGCCGGTCACCATCGACGAACTGCTCCCCCTCGTGCGCGGCGTCGTCCGCGGCACGAAGCGCGCGCTCGTCGTGGCCGACCTGCCGTTCGGCAGCTACCAGTCCTCGCCGCAGCAGGCGCTGGAGACCGCGGCGCGGTTCATGAAGGAGGGCGGCGCGCAGGCGGTCAAGCTCGAAGGCGGCCAGCGGGTCGCGCCGCAGGTCGAGGCGCTCGTCTCGGTCGGGCATCCCGGTCATGGCGCACATCGGCCTCACCCCGCAGTCGGTCAACGCGCTCGGCGGCTACCGCGTGCAGGGCCGCGGCGACGAGGCCGCGCACCGGCTCATCCAGGACGCGAAGGCGATGCAGCAGGCGGGCGCGTTCGCGGTCGTGCTCGAGGTCGTGCCGTCCGATCTCGCGGCGCAGGTGACCAAGGCGCTGCACATCCCGACGATCGGCATCGGCGCCGGTCCCGGCACCGACGCGCAGGTGCTCGTCTGGCAGGACATGGCCGGGCTCAGTGCGCGGCAAGCCGGCCAAGTTCGTCAAGCAGTTCGCCGACGTCGGATCGGTGCTGCACGACGCCGCCAGCCGCTACGCCGACGAGGTGCGGGGCGGCACGTATCCGGCAGCCGAGCACGAGTACCACTGACCTTCTCCCTCGCGGGGCGAGGCTCTTCGCTCGAGCGCTTATCGCGTGTGCGCGCGCATCACAGATGCGGGTGGCAGGTCCAGGGCGCCGCAGGGCATCAGCGATGCCGCTAAACCGCGCGCCCGCGAGGACGCGGGCAGAGCACGATCGATTCGGACGACACCCGTGCACGGTGACCGCCGACCCCGCCGGCGCCGATGTGCAGATCCGGGAATCACGCAGAGCTGGTGGTGGCGGTGAAGCGGACGGTGCGGGTCGCGACGTCCGCCGCGTCGAGCCGTGCGCGGATCCGCTCGCCGACCGGCAGGTCGGCGCCGGCACAGCGGGCGCGTACCGCGGGTTCGTCCAGCGTGATCGTCGCCGCTCGCTCGTCGGCATCGATGACGAGCACCTCGAAGACGTCACCGACCCGGTCGCGCAGTAGCCACGCCTCGGTCGCGTCGATGACGGCCCGGTCGATCTCATGCTCGCGGTGATCTGCCGCGCGCATCGTTTCGGCAAGCACGCTCATCCGCGCGCGCACCCATTGCGGAACGGGTTGGCCGCTGTGCAGCGCGAGGCACACCTCGGTGCCGTAGCGATCGACCAGCCGGCGCAGCGGCGCGGTGACGTGCGCGTACGGCGCGCCGATACCGGCGTGCGTGCGATGTGCGGGCGGCGCGCCGTCGAACGCGGTGTAGCCGGCACCGCGCAGCAAGCTCGTCGCGTGCTCGATGAGCACGACGTGATGCGGGTTGCCGCGGTCGAGTGTCGCCAGCACGTCGCCGGGCCGAGCACCGTCCGGCCAGGCGACACCAAGAGCGCGTGCGGCCCGACGCAATGACCGGACAGCACCGTGTTCCGGCTCGGGCAGCGTGCGCAGGATGCCGTAGCCGTGCTCGAGCATGAGCTGCGCAGCGCACATGCCGGTCAGCAACGAGATCTCCGCGTTGAACGCCTCGACCGGCAGCGGCCGGCGTACTGCAAGGCGCCACGCGCCACCGTCGTGCTCCACCTCCTGCTCAGGCAGGTCGAGGTTGATCGCATGTCTTGCGCGGGCAGCCGCGAGGCGCTTGGTTCCGACTTCGGCCAGCAGTCTCAGCGCGTCCGGCAGCGCGCCGGCCTCGAGATCGCGCTGCACGCCCGCGTAGTCGAGTTGCGCCCTGCTGCGCACCCGCGCACGGC
>CAWCFH010000013.1:0-251718 GCA_963794885.1 uncultured Actinomycetota bacterium | reverse complement strand
CTGGGCGCAGACGCTGTTCATCGGTACCCGCCGTTCGTCAACACCGGTCCGGGCCTGGCCGACATCGCAGCAGCCGGCACCACGCCCGCCTATTCCGACCTGGGCAACGTCTCGTCGGGCGGAGCCGGCGGCGGGCGGCGTCGCACGTTCGCCTCGGTGGCGCACCGGCTGGGTCAGATCGATATCGACGGGGTGAGCCGCGGTGCGCGAAACCGATCGATCGACGTGACCTATGCCCACGGTCACGTTCACGACACGCAGCTAAACAGCCCAGAAGGGCGAATCGCGCTTGCGAATTCGCTCCACTTCGCGGCGCGTCTTGTATGTTATTCCTAGTTTCCTTACCGATTCATCTTCTCCATTTGAAACAGGTGGCTTGTCTGTATTTATGGTCAGCGGGCCTCGTCCGAGGCGGCGCCGCTGGACACGTCACATGGGCTGCCGCAACGCACAAGAACGCGACCGGCCTACCGCCCTTCGCGACCAGCGGACGACCGGCGTGGCCAGAGCCCGCGAGTCGGCGTGACGGGCACCGTGCGGCGGCACGTCGTGCTGCTCGCCGTTGCTGGTGCAGTTGTCCTGGCGCCGGCACCGCGAGCGCGCAGTCGGCAGTGCCGTACACCGATCCGCAGGCGACGGGTTTCGTCGGCCTGTGCGACGCGAGCGGCCACCAGGTGACCAGCGGCGACATCAGCGCAGCACCGGTCGCGCTCAATGCGGTGTCTTCGCAACCGGCGCCCGCGCCCTACGACGCTCCAGGTCGCACGGCAACGCTCTTCGCATTCCAACCGCGGCAGAATGTCGCGGCCGGGCAGTGGAGCGGTGAGGAGCTGACCGCTGCCTCGCGCTACACCGATGCCGCGCATCCAATGACGGCCGCGACGCCACAAGACAGCTCGCTTGCGGACTTCCTCGCTGACTTCCCGCGTCGTGGGACGGCCTGATGCAGTCGCGCATCTATCTCGGCGCACCGAATCACCCGATCAACTCCGCGTCGTACCCGGCCACCGATATTCGAGTTACCGGCCAAGCTGGCAGGTCGTCGACGGTGGCACGGTCGACTGCTCTCAGCGGGGAATCGAACTCGTCGAGACGCTCTTGCCCGTCGTCGGTAGTTAACTCCACCCATCCTGCGCCCCGGGTGGCGTCGTCCTCGCCCGCCGCACTTCGCAGCCAGGCTGCGCCGGTGCGCGGAGCCGCCAGCGGTCACCGAACTCGATCGGTGCCTGCAGCAGCGAGCGGCCAGCAGGGTCGCCCGCCGGTGACTGCACCGATCGCTCAGCCTCGGCCGTCGCGCAGCAAGCCGCCGGTACAGGGCATCGCTCGCTGGTCTGGGTGCCGGTCCTGTTGGCCGCCGTGGCGCTGGGTGGTGGCGGCTACCTCGTCGGCCGCGCCCGGTCGCGTCATCCGAACGCTCCGATCGAGACACCGTTCGAAGCCACCACAAAGAACGACACCGCACTCCAGGAACGTCGTTGATCATGACGTTCCCAATTCGCCGCGCGTTAGGGTCGCTGGCTGCGGCGGGTCTCGCCGGCGCCGCGCTTCTGGTCACGGGCGCTGCCGTGCACGCCGGGACGATTCCGCCGTGGGAGCCCGATCGCAACTCCGTCGGCGGTTTGCTGTTCTTCGACTCGTCGGGCAATCAGATCACCGGCGGCAGCATCAACGATGACCCGATCGCGGCCTACGTCCAGGGCACATCGACGATCCGTAGCGGAGACACCAAGGCGACTCTGTATGGCTACCTGCCCAAGTCCGGGCAGCAGCCCGGTCAGTTCAGCGGCGAGATCTTGGGCGGCCCGAGCGTGTACCCGAACTCGGCGGCGCCGGCGCCGTTGGCCGGATCGCCGCTGCCGCTCGAGACCGGGAGCGCGATCGACCTCACCGTCGCCGACCTCGCGGCCGACTACCCGAACACCGACACCTCGAGCGACGGCTACGCCGGGCTGTACCAGTTGCGGTTACTGACTACGCAGGCTGGCCAAGCGGGAAACACCACGTACGACTCGGCCGACATCCTGATCACCGGTAATTCGTGGTCGGTCGCATACACCAAACAGTCGACCGTGACGACGCATACAACGTTGTCGGTCACCCCGGCTACAGCGGCCTTCCACGGCGCCAAGGTGAAACTGAGCGCTTCGGTCAGCCCGTCGGCGGCGGCCGGGTCAGTGGTGTTCCTCGACGGCACCAAGCAGCTGAAGAAGGTGGCCCTGTCCGGCGGCAAGGCAACGTATTCGACTACCGCGCTAGCCGATGGCACCCACAAACTCCGGGCGAAGTTCGTTCCCTCGGACGCGCAGGCCTTCGGCGCGTCCAAGTCCACGGTGCACACGCTCGTGGTCAAGGCGCATCCGACCACGACCACTCTCAAGGCGTCGAAGACCAGCGTCGCGAAGGGCGCGAAGGTCACGCTGACCGCGGCGGAAACACCGACGGCGGCGGGAAAGTTCGTGATCAAGGACGGAGCGGCCAAGCTGGCGACCGTCACGGCGAAGAAGGGCACGGCTTCGTTCTCGACGACCAAGCTCGCTGTCGGCACGCACACGCTGACGGCGACCTTCGTGCCCTCCAGCTCGCCTGACTTCGCATCGTCGACGTCGAAGGCCGTCAAGGTGAAGGTCACGAAATGACGCTGGTTTCAGACGCGCCGACGGAGCAGCTCTCGCCGGTTACCGGTTCGCGGCCACCTGACGAGGCCGAGGCGGGACAACCGCGTCGCGGCGCGCAGTTGGAGGCGGTCGACGTCTCGGCCTGGTTCGGCTCGAACAAGGTGCTGGACCGGGTGTCGCTGTCGATGCGCCGGCGACGGTGACCGCGCTGATCGGCCCGTCCGGCTGCGGCAAGTCGACGTTCCTGCGGATCCTCAACCGGATGCACGAGTCTGTGCCCGTCGGCGCAAGCTCGGCCGGCGAGGTGCTGCTCAACGGCGAGGACATCTACGCGCCCGGGCTCGTCACGCGTGACCCAGGCGCGCGACGGATCGGCATGGTGTTCCAGAAGCCGAACCCGTTCCCGGCCATGTCCATCGCCGACAACGTCGACCGCCGGGCTGAAGCTGACCGGCACGAAGGTCAGCCGCTCGGCGCGAACGGATCTCGATCGAGCGGTGCTCTGCTCCGCGCCGGCCTGTGGGACGAGGTCAAGGACCGGCTGACACGCCCGGCGTCTGCGCTGTCCGGCGGGCAGCAGCAGCGGCTGTGCATCGCCCGCTCGCTGGCCGTCGAGCCCGACGTGCTGCTGATGGACGAGCCGTGCTCGGCGCTCGACCCGACCTCGACCCGGCGGATCGAGGAGACGATCGCCGAGCTGCGCGACGAGGTGACGATCGTGATCGTCACGCACAACATGCAGCAGGCGGCGCGGGTCTCGCAGCAGTGCGCGTTCTTCCTCGCCGAGCAGGGCACGCCCGGGCGGATCGTCGAGAGCCGGCGCGACCGAGCAGATCTTCGCCGACCCGCGCGACCCGCGCACCGCCGACTACGTCAACGGGCGGTTCGGCTGACGATGACCGCTCCGCCGCCGACGCTCTCGACAGCCGTCGCCGTGCGGCCCGCAGGACGTGCCGCGGACCATCGACCCGGGCCTCGAGCGCAGTCGACCACGTCTTCCACGGCGTGGCCACGCGCGATCGGCCTGTTCGTGCTGGTCATGACCGGCGCGATCGGGCTGTTCCTGGGCTACCAGATCGATCCCGACGCTGCGCCACTACGGGCTGCACTTCTTCACCGAGAGCGCAGTGGAATCCCGAGCCCGACAAGGTCGGCATCGCCGCGGTCCTCGTCGGCACGGTCGAGGTCGCGCTCGTCGCGCTGGTCGTCGCCTTCCCGCTGGCGCTGCTGACCGCGCTGTACATCAGCGAGTACGCGCCGCCGATGGCTCAAGGGCTCGCTGGTCTCGTCGATCGACCTGATGGCCGCGGTG
This sequence comes from uncultured Actinomycetota bacterium, assembly GCA_963794885.1. Lineage (GTDB taxonomy): Bacteria > Actinomycetota > Actinomycetes > Mycobacteriales > Jatrophihabitantaceae > RYN-133. Next base: position 247,791 of record CAWCFH010000013.1, on the reverse strand, counting down.
CCGAGCATCATCTACGGCCTGTGGGGATTCTTCCTGCTCGCAGCCTCAGGCGATCTACCTGTCGCGCTGGTTGAGCCAGCACTTCGGCTGGCTGCCGTTCTTCCACGTCGACACCGACCCGAATGCCGCGGTCTGGCAGCAGTCGCGTTACACAGGCTCGGCCTTCATCGCCGGATCTCGCGTCTCGATGATGGTCGATCCCGCTGGCGTGCGCCGTCATGCGCGGCGTCTTCGCATCAGGCGCCGATCGGCGAGCGGGAGGCAGCGTGGCTCTCGGCTCGACGCGCTGGGGCATGGTCCGCACGGTCGTGCTGCCGTTCGGCCGCGGCGGCATCATCGGCGGCACGATGCTGGCCTTGGCCGGGCCCTCGGCGAGACGGTCGCCGTGCTGCTCATCATCTCGCCGGCGTTCGACATCAAGTTCCGGATCTCTCGAAGCGGGCACGCAGCACCATTTCGGCGCTGATCGCGGGCCGCTTCGGCGAGGCGACGCAGGCGCAGCTGTCCGCCCTGCTGACGGCCGGCTTCGTGCTGTTCGTCATCACCATCGCGTGAACACCATCGCTGCGGTCTTCATCGGCCGCAGCCGCAGCGGCGCCGCAACGGAGATCTGAGATCGACGATGAGCACGACAGAGACAGAGCCCTATGCCGCCGCCGAGCTCGCCGACGCGGCCACACCGCCGCGCAACGGCGCCGGCTCCGCGTGATGACCTTCGACGACTAGGTGTCGCTGGTTGGTGCAGCTCGTGGCTTCGGGCGTGGTCGTCACGGTGCTGTACGAGCATGTCCTGCCGCTGAGCGGCACTGCTCGGGTATCTGTTCTGCTGGTACCTCGGTTTCCTCGTGTTCTACGCGGCAGTCGCGGCGATGAGCAACCCGCGCCCGGTCGTCGTCGACCGGCTGGTCTCGGCCACCCTCTGGGCCGGTGCCGGTGTCGTGATCCTCGCCGTGGGCAGCACGGTCGTGTTCACATTCGTCACGGGCTGGCCGGCATTCATCCACGCCGAACTTCTTCACGCACGACATGGCCGGAGTCAGCCCGCAGGATCCGCTGACGCAGGGCGGCATGCTGCACGCCATCGTCGGGACCGTGATCGAGGTCGGCATCGCGGTCGCGGTGGCGCTGCCGCTGGGCATCGGGACCGCCGTGTACATGTCCGAGGTCGGCGGCCGGTTGGCCCGTCTCGTGCGCACGGTCGTCGAGGCGATGACGGCGCTGCCGGACATCCTCGCCGGACTGTTCGTCTACGTGACGCTCATCGTCGGGCTGGGCATGCCGAAATCCGGGATCGCCGCGTCGCAGCGATGGCGGTGACGATGATGCCCGATCATCGCCCGTGCGTCGGAGGTCGCGCTGCGGGTCGTGCCCGGCGGCCTGCGCGAGGCCAGCCTCGCGCTCGGCGCGACGCGTGGCAGACCGTACGCCGGGTCGTCCTGCCGACCGCACGCGCCGGCCTCGCCACCGCCTTGATCCTCGGCGTCGCCCGCGGCGTCGGCGAGACCGCGCTCGTGCTGATCACGTCCGGCGCGTCGACCTTCCTCAAGATCAATCCGTTCGAGCTCGAATGAACTCCTTGCCGCTGTTCATCTTCACGTCCGTCAAGACGGCCAGCCGACCGCGATCACACGCGGCTTCGGCGCGGCCAGCGTGCTGCTCACGATCGTCCTCGTCCTGTTCGTGACCACCCGCCTGCTCTCGCGCGGACGAAGGCGATATCCGTCGATCGAATCCACGCGTCCGCTGCGATCCAGGCGCTGTGCGGCCGATCGCCTGCGCTGGCGGGCGCCACTGCTGCTCGCCGCCCGCGTCTGGCGCGACGCCGCCGCGGCCACGACGCCACGCTGATCGAGGGCTCCGGTTCGAGCTGGGCCGCCAACGCCGTCAACCAGTGGATCGCCGACGTCCACGCGCACGGTCTGCAGGTCGTCTTCACCGCCAGCGGTCGGCCCAGGGCCGCAAGGACTTCGCCAACCACACCACCGACTTCGGCGTCACGCGACATCGGCTACCAGGGCACGGACCCGGTGACCGGCGCAGTGACACCTCACGAGGGCCGCGCCGTACGCCTACCTGCCGATCGTCGCCGGCGGCACGTCGTTCCCGTACCAGATCAAGGTCGCCGGCGCAGCTGGTCCGCAACCTGCGGCTGTCCGGCCAGACGCTGGCCAAGATCTTCACCAACCAGATCACCAACTGGGACGACCCGGAGATCACGCAGGACAACAACGGCGCATCCGCTGCCGTCGCTTGCCGATCATCCCGGTCGTCCACTCCGAGGGCTCCGGTTCGACCGCGCAGTTCACCGCTACTTCGACGCGAGTACCCGTCGCATCTGGAAGGCCGTTCACCCGCGGCAGTGCGGCATGACCGAGTACTTCCCGCGCGCCAGGGCAACCAGATCGCCGCAGAACGGCTCGGACGGCGTGATGAACTTCGTCTCGTCCTCGGCGCGGCCAACGGCGCCATCGGCTACGACGAGTACTCCTACGCGCTCAGCAAGAACTACCCGGTCGCCAAGATCGAGAACACGGCCGGGTACTTCACGCTGCCGACCCAGTACAACGTGGCGGTGGCGCTGCACCCAGGCGCAGATCAACATGGACAAGACCTCGCCGAACTACCTGCTGCAGAACCTCGACAACGTCTACGTCGACACCGACCCGCGCACCTACCCGCTGTCGTCGTACTCCTACATGATCATCCCGACGCGGCAACGAATCCGTCCCTGAATCGAAGATGACCACCGCGAAGCGGCAGACGCTCGCCGACTTCGTCTACTACTCGATCTGCGCAGGTCAGAAGGAGATGGGCCCGATCGGCTACTCGCCGCTGCCGATCAACCTGGTCCAGGCCGGCTTCGCGCAGACCGCGAAGCTGCAAGACTGCCGACTCCGGGGTCGACCTCACCGAACGAAATGTCAACGACGTGCAACAACCCGACCTTCGTCCCCGGGCATCCCGACACCAACCATCTCGCGCAGATCGCGCCGCATGCCGCCGGCCTGCGACAAGACCGGCGCGGGCCCGTGCGCCGACGGGGTGACCCCTAACGGCACCGGATCGACTCCCACCACGCCGCCGGGTGGCGGCACGACCTCGACGGGCGGATCGCACGGCACCAACGGCAACAGCGGGACGGGCGGCGGCAATCCGACTGCGCAGCCAGGCTCGGGGCAAACGGGCTCGAACGGGCAGCCCGGATCGGGCTCAACCGCCCCCGCGGGCACCGGGAACGGCTCGGGAACGCCGACCGGGAACCCGGCGCAGGGCGTAGTCGACCCCGGCACCGGGCAGATCGTCGCCGGCGGATCGGATGGCGGAAGCACGTCCGGCGAATCGGCTGCACCGGTCATCGTCTCGGCGAATCTCGCGGGCTACCGGTCTAGCGGATCAAGCACGCTGTTTGCCGTCCTCGCTGCTGTCACGCTGTTGCTGGCGCTTGCGCTAGCCCCGCTGATCGGACTGCGGATGGCGGCCAGGAAGCGTGGCACCGAATGAGATCGCTGCGTTGGGCGTCAGCGGTCGGCGCGACACTGATCGTGCTCGCCAGTGCCACATACAGCGTCCCGGCCGCGCAGGCGGCGACCGGCTCGCAGTCGGGCCCGGTCACCAAGACGGAGACCGTCACGCGCAATCATCTGATCGACGGCACGAACCACGTCGTCGACACCCGCAAGGTAACCCTGAAAGTCGACCAGACGCGTAACGTGCGCGGGCGGCAGGAGATCGACGTGTCGTGGTCGGGCGCGCATCCGACCGGTGGCATCATCGCCGATCAGAACTCGATCGACGCGCAGGAAGAGGAATACCCGTTCGTCCTGCTGGAATGTCGTGGTGTCGCCTCAACGACTGCCCCGGCAGCTCAACAGGTTCGTCCGCAGACCTGTTGGACGCAGGACTGGAGCGAGCGCTACCAAGAGACCTACCAGACCAGGTTCCCCTCCTACCGGCTCGATCGCTACGCGACAGCCGGCGACCGGGCACAGGTTGCGGACGCACCGTCACACGTCTCGACCAACTGCTTTCCAGCACCGACGCAGCACTGGGTTCCGTTCATCGCTGCGGACGGTCACGTGTATCAGGACGGTCCGGCCGGCTGCGCCGGACAGCCGCCGGAGTCGCAGTCGGTCGGCGGGTCGGCGGTTCCGAGCAACGAGACGTTCGGGGTCACCGGGTTGGACGGCCGCGGCAGCGCGAAGTTCGACGTGTGGACCGATGCCGAGAACGCGTCCCTAGGCTGCAACCAGAACGTGCCGTGTTCCCTCGTTGCGATTCCGATCATGGGGATCAGCTGCGACCCGGCGGCGGCGGCGCTGCCGCGAGCGGATCGACCGGGCAAGGACGAGGCCAGTGCCGCCGCCCTGTGCGAGAAGTCGGGCAACTTCGCGCCGGGCCAGTTGGTCACACCGCAGAACAACGAGGATCTCGCCGTCAGCGGCAGTCTGTGGTGGAGCGCGTCGAACTGGCGCAACCGCATGGTGGTTCCACTCAACTTCGCGGTGCCTGCTGATGCCTGCGAGGTCGTGCACTCCAGCAACGTTGTCCAGGTGTTCGGGTCGGAACTCATCGTCCAAGCCACCGGTCAGTGGGCGCCGCACTTCTGCCTCAATTCGAAGCTGTTCAACTTCACCCACGTACAGACCGGCGAACCGCAGGCACGCAATCTGCTCGCCACGGGCAGCGCTGAGGCGGCGTTCGTCAGCGATCCGCCACCAGACGGGTACGGCCGTGCTGTGGTGAATGCGCCGGTCGCGGTGACCGGCTTCGCGATCACCTATGTCATCGACGCAGCGAACGGCCAGCCGTACACGAGGCTGCGGCTGACGCCGCGCTTGCTCGCGAAGCTGCTCACCGAGTCCTATCCCGCTGAGCTCGCGGTGAAGCATGAATTCGCTGCGCTCGCCAACAATCCGCTGAACATCACCGACGATCCGGAGTTCATCAAGCTCAACCCTGGGATCACGCACGGCGTAGACGCCACAGATTCGGCGAGCACGTTGCTCGCCTTGGCAAGCGACTCGGACGTCATCCGCGCGCTGACCACCTACATCAACGACGATCCCGCGGCGCGGGCGTGGCTCAACGGCGCTCCCGACCAATGGGGGATGGTCGTCAATCCCGCCTACAAAGGGATGAAACTGCCGGTCGACAAGTGGCCGCTGCTGTCGAACTTCGAGCCCAAGAAGTACTACGCGCAGGATCTCAACGACTGCCTGTATCACAGCCCGGTGCCGTTCCTGCCCCTCGTTGCGGCACCGCTTCCCGCGCTGTCGCAGATCAGCGAGGCCATGCAATTCGCGATCGCACAATCGACGACGGCGTGTTCGCAGATCGACGGAACCTCGCTCGGTGAGAAGCTCGTTGCGCTCGGCCGGCAGACGGTCGGATACCGATTCATGATCGGCGTGACTTCGCTTGCGGACTCGTATCGGTTCAAGCTGAATACCGCTGCCCTCGAGGCAGCCGGCACGGACTTCGTGACTCCCTCGCCGGCGTCGTTGCGAGCCGCTGTTCCGTTCCTCAAACCGAACGAGAAGACCGGCACGTGGCCGGTGCCCTATGCGACGTTTGCGGGGGACAGCAAGGCAGCCGCGGCCTACCCGGGCACCATGCTCGTCTACGCGGCGATTCCCACGTCCGGGCTCCCCTCGATCGACGCGCACGACTACGCGCAATTGCTGCGATACCTCGTCGGCCCAGGCCAGCAGCCCGGCCTCGAGGTGGGCGACCTTCCGCCCGGTTACCTGCCGATGACCGCCGCCAACGGGCTGGGCAAGCTTGCCGCCTACACGCTCGAGGCGGCCGATGCGGTCGAAGCGCAGAAAGGTGCGTTGCCCTCGCTGACCGGCATCCCGAACGGCGGCCGGCCGACGCCTACGCCGACGCACACCGCCGAGCCGGGGCCGACGAGTGGAAGCGTGCACTCACCGACCTCCACGTACTCGCCGCCACCTGCGGGTGCCCCGGATCCGGGCGCGCCCGCACCGTCGCCCGCATCGCCGGCATCGTCCTCGTCGACCCCGTCGCCGACGCAATCGACCTTGCCGAGCGAGTCGACGTCGCCGGCCAGTCAGCAGCTCCCGCTCGCCCGAACGCCGGATCTCGGCGGGGGTGGCGCCAGCCTGTCGATCGTGCTGGCGCTGGGTCTGGCTCTGTGCGGCGGGATTGTCGTCCCGCTGGTCTTCTTCACCGGCCGGAGGTGGGGACGGTGGTGAGCGCGACGACGATCGAGACACCGGACGTAACGGCAGCCCCGGCGGCGGGCCGCAGACGCCGCCTGCCCGCGCGCGGCAAACGGCGCCTGCCTACGCGCGGCAAACGGCGCGTGCCTGAGCGCAGCAAGCGCGGCCCGGTTCCGATCGCGGTCGCAACGATCGTGGCGACGATTGCCGGGCTCGGCCTGCTGGCCGTCTTCGTTGCGGCATACGCGCTCGGCTTCAGCGGGCTGCAGGAGCAACGTACGCAGCACGAGTTGTACGCAGCGTTTCGCGGGTTGCTCGACCCGTCCAACCAGATCGCACCGTCGATCGGCGGCGTAATCGCACCGGGGACACCGATCGCGGTGATCAACGCGCCGCAGGCCTCGATGCGCGACCTCGTTGTCGTCGAAGGAACATCGTCCGGAGACCTGCTGGCCGGTCCTGGGCACCTGCGCGACTCTCCGCTGCCCGGGCAACCGGGCCAGTCGATCGTGATGGGCAAGAGCCTTACCGCGGGTGCGCCATTCGGCAAGATCGACCAGTTCCGGTCCGGTGACCCGATCACGGTGGTGACCGGTCAAGGCACCTTCCGATTCGTCGTCGAGGACATCCGCCGAGCCGGCGACGCCATCCCGCAGCTGCCCGCGAGCGGCGGCCTGCTCACCTTTGTGACGACCGAGGGTTCGGGATGGCTGGGCAAGCTGGCGCCGGACAACCTGGTCTATGTCGACGCCGCCCTGCAGCAGAAGCCGGTCGCCGCGCCGCCCGGTCGGCTAGCCGCGGTGCCGGCGGCCGAAGTCCAGGGCAACAACGACCCCAGCGGGTGGCCGTTCATCGTGTTCTGGCTGCAAGCGTTCCTGCTGGTCGGCTGTTCGGTTGCCTGGTTGTGGTCGCGTTGGGGGCATTGGCAGACCTGGCTCATCGGCGCGCCGCTGCTGTTCGGCGTGCTGTGGGGCGTGTGCACCGAGGCGATGGATTTGCTGCCCAACGTCATGTGACCGCGTCCGGGCTGAAGCTTGGTTTGCACCCGCCGCGGTCGCTATATGCCCGCGTCCGGCCGATATAGCGACCGCGCTGGGTGCAAACCGATCAGCAGGACGTGGAATCTGTCGATTTTGCGGCGAATTGTGTTGTTGATCAAGGACGTGAGTCACCCCAGTTTGTTAGATCGGCGTGGGGCATCGGCTCGCAATCCCTAGTAACGTCCTGCATGCATACGACGCTTTAACACAGGACGGTCTAGAGGGGGATGTCCTGACACCACCGCCGGGTACCCGATGCACGGTCTTCTGGGCAGATCTCACGATCGTCGAAGACCGTCACTCCGCGCTGCTCTCTGCCACCGAGCTGCGGCGCGCAGCTCGCCTGGCCAAGGGCGCGCCGCGCGAGCGGTTCGTGCTCGGCGCGGCGCTGCTGCGCTGTGCCGTCTCGGCCGGCACCGGCATCGATCCCGCGCGGCTCGAGATCGATCGATCGTGCCGGTGGTGCCTGGGCCCGCATGGCAAGCCGCGCCTGCGCGGCGCGGCGCGGGGCTGGCACGTCTCGGTCACCCACTCGGGCACCGTCGTCGGTGTCGCGCTCACCCAGATCGGACAAGTCGGGCTCGACGTCGAACTCGCGAGTGCGCGTGACTACCGCCCGCTGTTTGCCTCGGTATTGGCCGACGATGAACCGCGGCCCCACTCGTTGCGTGACTTCCTTGGGTATTGGACGCGAAAGGAATCGGTGTTGAAGGCGACGGGCGAGGGTTTGGTCCGACCGATGCCCGACGTCGTCGTCAGCGCGCCCTCGGCGACGCCGCGCCTGATCAGCTACTCCGGGCAACCAACTCCGGCCACGATGATCGACCTGCGGCCGAGGCCGAAATACGTTTCGGCATTGACCGTCTTCGGCTCGGCCCCTGTTGCGGTCGATCAGCACCACATCGGGGTACTGCCGCTGGAACGGTCAGCGTGATGGATTCGCCCATCTACACGCCCAAGCCCGAGGTCGCCGAGAGCTCGCAACTCGCCGCGTTCATGCGGTACTGCGAGCAGCACACCGGGCAGGCGTTCGACGATCAGGACGCCTTCCACAAGTTCTCGGTCGCGGAGTTCCGTCAGTTCTGGTCGCTGTTCCTGGTTTGGTCGGGCGTGGCCTACGAGGGATCGGCCGAACCGGCGTGTGCCGGCGACGAGGTCGAGACGGCCACGTTCTTCCCCGAGGTCCGGCTCAACTACGTCGAGAACCTGCTGGCCGGCCATCCCGAGCGCGACGACGAACCCGCGGTGATCGCGCGCACCGCCGACGGATCGCGGACGTCTCTATCGAGACGTGAGCTGCGCCGACAGGTCATGGCCGTCGCGAGCAGTTACGCCCGGCATGGGCTCGGTGCCGGTGACCGGGTCGTCGCGGTGGCGTTCAACACCGAAACGCTGATCGTCGCCGGGCTGGCCGCACTCGCACTCGGCGCCACGCTGTCGACCGCCGCTCCGGACATGGGGGTCGACAGCATTTTGGCGCGCTTCCGGCAGCTGTCGCCGACGATGCTGCTGCTCGGCGCGGACGATGCACCGGACGAGAATCGGGCTGACCAGCTCGTCAGGTCGCTGCCCTCGCTGAAGTCGGTGGTGATGCTGGACGAGGCATCGGCAACCCCGGAGCTGTCGATACCCGTGCTCCGATTGGCCGAGCTGAGCACGGCCGATTCGGACGCATTCGCTTGGCCGCGGTTGCCGTTCAACCAGCCACTGTTCATCCTCTTCTCGTCAGGGACGACCGGGCCGCCGAAGTGCATCATGCACTCGGCCGGTGGCGTGCTGCTCGAGCATCTCAAGGAGCACATGCTGCACGGTGACCTGCGGGCCGAGGACACCCTGTACTTCCACACCTCGCCCGCTTGGATGATGTGGAACTGGCAGCTGTCGGCGCTCGCAGTCGGCGCGAGCATCGTGCTCTACTCAGGCCGAGTCTTCGACGCCAGCACGCTGTGGTCGATCGTCGCGTCCGAGCAGGTGACGGCCTTCGGCACCGGGCCGCCGTACCTGCAGTTCTGCGAGACCTCCGGATTCGTGCCCCGTGCCGAATACGACCTGTCGCGGCTGCGCGTCGTCATGTCGACGGGTGCGATTCTGCGCGACTCGCAGTTCGACTGGGTCATCGAGAACGTTGCCGAGCTGCCGATCCACTCGATCTCCGGCGGTACCGACATCGTCGGCTGTTTCGTGCTGGGCAGCCCGCTCGTCCCGGTGTATCGCGGTGAATGCCAATGCCGCAGTCTCGGCCTCGATGTCCGCGCGCTCGATGCGGATCTCGTGACAGGGATCGGCGAGCTGATCTGCGCGAACCCGTTCCCGTCGCGTCCACTCGGCCTCTACGGCGATCCGGACGGAACCCGATTCCACGACGCGTACTTCGCACAGCACGAAGGCGTGTGGACCCACGGCGACCTGATCGAGATCACCGACCACGGATCGGCGCGCATGCACGGCCGCTCCGACAGCGTGCTCAACGTCGGCGGAGTGCGCATCGGCCCGGCGGAGATCTACGCGATCGTGAACGCCCTGCCAGGTGTGCAAGAGAGCATCGCCGTCGAGCAGCAGGTGACCGATCGGCTCGAGTCGTCGCGGCTCGTGCTGCTGGTCGTGATGACGACGCCGGGCACGCTCGATGCGGCGATGCTGTCGACGATGCGCCGCGCGCTGGCACACGGCGCATCACCGATGCACGTGCCACGGCTGGTCGTCGAGGTACCCGAGTTGCCGCGGACGTTCAGCGGGAAGCTGTCCGAAGCTGCCGTTCGTGAGGCGATCAACGGGCTACCGGTGCGCAATGCCGAGGCGTTGCAGAACCCGGACTGCCTCGCCACCCTCGTGGAAGCTACGCAGCGCAGCGACACCCGCACGGTTGTCGACACCGGCGATGACACGGTAACCGCGCTCTGCGGAATCTTCGCGGAGTTGCTGGGCGTCTCGCAGGTAGCACCGGACGACAGCTTCTTCGATCTCGGCGGCACCTCCCTTGCGCTCGCCCTCGCCACCCGGCTGATCTACGAACGGCTCGGACACGATCTGCCGATGTCAGCGGTCTTTGCCGCACCACGCCCGAACGCGCTGGCCGAGTACATCCACCGCCCCGCGCAGGACTCGCGCGACACGCTCGTCCTGCTCAAGCCAGGCGATCCCGACGAGCGGCCGGTGTTCATGCTGCACGACGCGACCGGCGACGTGCTCGCGTACTCAGTGCTCACCGATGCGATGTCGGGCGGCCGGCCGGTGTACGCGGTGCGCGCGCGGGTACTCGACAGCCGACTGCAGCCCGACGCGACCGTTGACGACATGACGTCCTCGGCGCTCGAGAGCGCGCGATCGGTGCAACCGCATGGCCCGTACACCCTGATCGGGTTCTCGTTCGGCGGCATTCTTGCTTTCGAGATGGCGCGCCGGCTGATCGCGGCGGGCGAGCGGGTCGACAAGCTCGTCCTGCTCGACTCCTACCTCGATCCGCGCTGCCTCGGCCCGGTGCGCGGCTGGTGGTTCATTCTCGTCAATCGGTCGCTCGTGCAGGCGCGGCGGTTCTTCGCCGCGCCGGTGCAGAGTGCGCACGGGATGTGGCGTCGATTGCGGCGATCGGGCGCGCAGCCCGATTCAGAGCTGGCATCGACGCCGCGCGCTGAGACCGTCGCTGCCTTGACGGCGCGCGAGCAGCAGCGCTACCGACCGAGGACGCTGTCGGCGAACGTCACATTCGTGCGGGCCGACGAGCGCGATCCGCTGCAGTGCGATCCGGTCGGTGTCTGGCAGCACGCGACGCACGGTGAGTTCCACGTCGTCCGCACGCCGGGCGGCCACAACGACTCGCTCACGCTGCCGCACGTGTCGCAGCTCGGCAAGCGGCTCAGTGCTCTTCTGGACGAGGCGTAAGCAGGACGGCGCGGACATCGTCCGGAATCGGTGTGGGCTGCCAAGACTCGTCGGTGAGCACGTAGGTCGTCTCGACCTGACAGCACAGTCGATCGTCGGCGCGGATGTCGAAGGACAACGCGAAGCTGGTCCGTCCGATCCGCAGGCAACTCACGTTGACGGCCAGCTGCTCGCCCCACCGCGCGCCGGATTTCCACGTCAGCGTCGAGGTGATCAGTTGCACCCGGTCGGCGACCTGTAGCAAGCCGCGCTCGCGGCAGTACGCGGCCATCGCCTCGTCGCAGTAGAGCAGGTAGTGCGAGTTGAACACGACGCCCTGGCCGTCGACCTCGGCGTAGCGCACCGGCGCCGTCCAGGTCGTCATGCGCTCACTCTTTCGCGCAGGCCGCGGAACAGCAGCGACGATCGTCAGCCAGTCGAATACGCCGCCGAGCTTCGCCAGCATCGGGTGTTTCACGCGCAGCCGCAACCGGATGTGCAGTCGGGTCCCGCCGGCAGCCGGACGGAGCACGAGCGCCCAGCTGAGCGCGAGCAACCGGGCACGCGACGGATCAGCCGGCCAGCGATGGTGGTTGTCGAGATCGCGCAACGAATGCCAGACGAGCGCGGTCGGCCAGTCGACCAGCACGGCTCGGAACACCGGCTCGCCCGGCCCCCAGTCCGCGATGTCGTCGCCGACCGCTACGTGCTGCAGGGACGGGTCGATGCGGCGCAATCCGCCCTTGGGCAGCACCCGCTCCAGGCGGCGCGGGAAGTACCAGCCCGCTCGTCCCTTACCCAGCTGGACGAGCCACGGCCACACCGCTTCGGGCGGTGCCGGCAGCGTGGCGGCGCGGTCGATCACGTCGGTCGCGTCCGGCACGAGGTCGTCGCCGGGAAGCGGCAATGCGACCTCGGCGTCGGACACACCCGATCTGGTCAGCAGCGCGAGCACGCCGTCGATCCTGCCGCAGGCACAATGGACGCGCACTGCCCCCGTAGCCCAATGGCAGAGGCAGACCCCTTAAAAGGGTCCAAGTGTCGGTTCGAATCCGACCGGGGGTACACCATCCGCCGTCCAGGCTCAGCGGAATTCGACGACCATGCGGCCGATTGATCCGCCGTCCGTCCAGTCCAGGATCAGCAGGCCGGCGCCGCCGCGCGACCACTCGAAGTCGATTGCGTCGCGCTCCCCGATGGTCGCGACCGACTGCACCGCAATGGTGTCGTCGGGCGGGTTGTCGCGATAGGCGAGCGCGATCTCCGACCGTCCGCGGTACGGCCCGGCCGGGACATTCACGAACTCGAGCACCGCGTCATCGGCGAACGATGTCACGAACTCGTGCCAGTCGCCGGACTCGATCGCGGCGTTGAACCGGGCAACGTGCGCCGCGGCGCGCGAGGGCGGGCTAGCCGCCACTCTTGCGGCGGAACGTGCGCTTGCCACCGACCCGTGCGTGCTCGCCGTGCACCTTCGAGTCGCTCTGCGTCTCGGCGTTGTTCGCGTGCCGCTTGTCGCGCTTGCGTTCGAGCGCCTCGCGGAACTTGTCCTTGGTCGGATCATGGGTCTTGTGGGATTGTCGGCGGGCATGTGCTCAGCCTGACACGTCCCCGTGGTGCGCCAAGTGACTTGAGGGGTAGACAGGAGGTATGCGAACAGTTACCGCTTATGCCACCCCAGCCGCCAAGGCCCCGTTCGAGAAGGTCCAGATCGAGCGCCGCGACCTCGGCCCGAAGGACGTCCTGATCAAGATCGCGTTCGCCGGCATCTGCCACTCCGACATCCACACCGGCCGCAACGAGTGGGGCGAGGCCCACTTCCCGCTCGTCCCGGGCCACGAGATCGCCGGCACGGTCGAGGAGGTCGGCTCCGGACGTCAGCGAAGTACGCCGCCGGCGACCGCGTCGGCGTCGGCTGCATGGTCGACTCGTGCCGCGAGTGCGAGAACTGCAAGGCCGGTGAGGAGCAGTACTGCCTCAAGGGCAACGTCGGCACGTACAACGCCGACTACGGCAAGGACGGCCGCCTGGACCGACGGCGGCTACAGCACGCACATCGTCGTTGACGAGGACTTCGTGCTCGCGCATCCCGGACGGCATCGAGCTCGACGAGGCCGCGCCGCTGCTGTGCGCCGGCATCACGCTGTTACTCGCCGCTGAACCACTGGAACGCCGGCCCGGGCAAGAAGGTCGCCATCGTCGGCATGGGCGGCCTCGGCCACATGGGCGTCAAGATCGCGCACGCGATGGGCGCCGAGGTCACCGTGCTGTCGCAGTCGCTGTCGAAGCAGGACGACGGCGAGCGGTTCGGCGCGGACCACTACTACGCGACCAGCGACGATGAGACGTTCAAGAAGCTCGCCGGCACGCTTCGACCTGATCATCAACACGGTGTCGGCGCACCTGCCGATGGAGAAGTACCTGTCGCTGCTCGAAGCTCGACGGCACGCTGGTCAGCGTCGGCGCGCCGCCGGAGCCGCTCGAGGTGCCGGCGTTCGCGCTGATCGGCGGCCGGCGCAGCTGGGCCGGTTCGATGATCGGCGGCATCCGCGAGACCCAGGAGATGCTCGACTTCTGCGCCGAGCACGGCATCGGTGCCGAGATCGAGACGATCACCGGCGAGCAGATCGACGAGGCGTGGGACCGCGTCGTCGACAGCGACGTGCGCTACCGCTTCGTGATCGACACGTCCACCTTCTGATCCGATTGTTCAACGCTCGGCTCAGGCCGCAGGACGTTGCACTCGCGGGTCAGGCGGTGCGCTCCAGGACGACCACCGGGATCTCGCGGTCGGTCTTGCGCTGGTACTCGTCGTAGTCGGGCCACACCTCGGTCATGTGCTTCCACATGGCCGGCTTCTCGTCCGCAGTAGCCACCCGTGCCCGCGCGGCGAACTTGTCGCCCTTGATCTGCACCTCGACGTTCGGGTCGGCCTCGATGTTGCGGAACCACGTCGGCGGCGCGTCCGCGCCGCCCTTGGACGCGACGACCAGGTACTTGTCGTCGTAGTCGCGATAGATCAGCGCGTGGGTGCGCTCCTTGCCCGATTTCCGGCCGGTCGTGCTCAACAACAGGATCGTGGTGCCGTTACGCCAGTGTAGCCGTCTACGCCGTCGGTCTCCCGGTAACGGCGGACATGTTCGTCGCCGTGCAAGAAAGTTGTCATGTCTCCATCTTGCCCCGGACGGGGTGAGCGCTGTCGCCGATGATCGACATCAGGTACCGTGCGCAGGCTTGTTTCTCCTGGGAGGGTCCTGTGTTGCGTGCTCGTCCGATCGTTCTCGCTGCCGTTTCGGCGTGCGCCTTCTCGTTGCTCGCAGGTGTCGCCGATGCGGCGAAGTCAGCACGTCCGGAGCCGGTGAGCCACGTGGCCGTTGCGCCGCGGTCGCTGACCTCGGTGACCCTTACCTGGACCAATCCCACGTCCAGCGCGTTCCGCACGACGATCGTGCGGATGGCGCGCGGCACCATCGCCCCGCACGGTCCGGCGCAAGGGACGGGTATTGCTGCGGTGGCCAAGCCGAGGCACTCGGTCACGATCCACACGCTGGACCCCGGCGGGCACTACGCATTCGCGCTGTACGCCTCCGACGGGCACGGTCACTTTGCGCGGCGCGTGGTCGCGCACGCGGTCATGGCGCCTCCTCCGGTAAGCAATCTCGAGACCTACGTGTCCGGTAGCGATATCTCACTCAACTGGACGAACCCCGCGGCGTCGACGTTCACCGGGGTTGTGGCGCGCTACGCGAAGGGTCCCCACCGCGCCGAGCGCGACCGGCGGCAGGCGCATTGCACTGACTAGCGCGGTGGCCAATACCGCGACGCTGACCCACCTCGAAAAGGCGACCACCTACTCGGTCGCGGTCTGGACGCACGACGGCAAAGGCCGGCTCTCGCCGGCAACAACCGCGAGCTTCACGACCAACGCTCCGCACCAGAAGAACGGCACGTACGAAGGACGGGTCACCGACGTCCAGGGCGATCCGCTGGCGAATGTGGCGCTGACCTTGAACAACTTCGCCACGGACACCACCACGCGGGCGACGACCGGAACGGACGGGCGGTTCGCGCTCGTCCTGCCGCAAGGCGAGTACTTCATCGACTTCGACGGCTCCCAGGCCACTGGCGGGGCGTCGGACTCCGTCGGCTACGTCGGCAATACCGTCGTGGCCGACATCACGGCGAGCCGAACAACCCACCGTCCAGACATCGTGCTGCAGCGCGGCGCGGTTGTGACCGGACGGGTTACCGACACCAGCGGGAATCCGTTGGGTGGCGTACGGGCCTACCTGGCCGACGTCTACCCGTACATCCAGGAGGAGAGCAACACCGGTCTGATCCTGTTCTTCGACTTCGGGCCGTTACCGTCCGCGGTCACAGCTGCGGACGGCACGTACACCATCAAGGGCGCGCCGATGACGGCCCTGCGAGTGTGCTCCGAACCGGCGTCCGGGACATCCGAGTCCCCCCGCTATCTGGACACGTGTGCATCCACGAGCGTGGACCCAGCACCGGGGAGCACGACCGCGATGGCAGATATACAACTCGCATCCAGACCAGGCGCCGAACTCTCCGGAACTGTCGAATCACCCTCCGGCGTGGGAATACCAGGTGTCTCCGTCTATGTGAGCAAGCGGAATGGTCTTGCTGGGGCGACGCAACAGACGGCTGGTGACGGCAGCTATGACATCCGGGGGCTGCCGGCGGGCAAGTACCACGTCTGTTACGACTCCGAATTCGCCATGGACGACTCGGCGACGGGGTATTTGTCGAAATGCCGCGCGGCCGACATCACGGTCACGGCCGGACAGCACCGCCACGCTGATGCCAGGCTGGCGCCGGCATCAGCGGTGACCGGAACCGTGACCGACGCGGCCGGCCGACCGCTGGCCGGCGTGCAGGTCTCGATCCAGCATCGCCACAGTCCCTTCGGCGGCGCGTTCGGAGGGGCGACCACCGACGCGCGCGGGCAGTACACCGTCAAGGGGCTACCGGCGGGGAGCTACCGGGCGTGCTTCGACCCCGAGTTCGCGGCGCCGGTCGGGATCTCGCCAGGCGGTGCGCCCGGGTGCCGGCCCGCCCGTTTCGCGACGCGAATCGGCTTGGTGCGAACCGGCATCGACGCGCGATTGGGGGTGGGCGGCGCGATGAGCGGAACTGTCACGAACTCCGACGGAACCCCGGTTCGGTATGCCGAGATCGACGTCGAGTCGCTCACACATCCTTTGACCGGCTTCGGGTTCGCGCAGACCAACAAGCATGGTCGCTACACGCTGCGGGGCCTGTCGGCGGGCAACTACCGGGTCTGCTTCTCGCTCATCAACCTGGCCGGCCCCCAGCGCGAGTTCTGCCGCCACACCAAGGTGACGGTGCGACTCGGACGGTTCACCCGGCACATCGATGAGATGCTGGCGGCGATGGCCCGCATCGCGGTGTCCGTACGGGATGCCGGTGGCCACGCGATTGCCGGCGCCGATGTTGCCGTGCTCGCCCGCTGCAAGCGCGACCACGGCTTCAATTGCGATCACGTGTCTTCCTTCGATGCCTCGCTGCCGGTCACGGTGCGGGCCAGCGCCACGACCGATGCACGCGGCAGGATCGATTTCACACAGCTTCCACCGGGTAGATACGCGGTGTGCGTTTTCGGCTTCTACGGTGCGCCGACCGTCGGGAGTCCGCCGAATGGATATGCCGACACTTGCACCGGTGGCTCCTTCGACCTCGATGCGACCGGCGGCAGCACACATGCTGTCAGCACTACGCTGGCCGACGCAGGGGCGGTGACCGGAGTGATCACCGATGGTGCCGGCCATCCACTGCGCGGCGTCGTCGTCCATGTCTCCAACTCGGCTGCCGACGACTTCCAATCGCCGGACTTCTTCCCGGAGCCGGCCAACCCGATCAGCTACAGCGTGACCGGCGCGGACGGCACGTATCGCGTGCGCAGCGTCGCTGCGGGTGATCAGACGGTGTGTGTGGACGCGGCACAAGCAAAGGGCGGAACGAGCGCCGCGGGATATCTCGACCAGTGCGTCGGCGGTAGCCCCGGCAGGTCCACCGGAGGCACCACGGTCACCGTGACGTCCGGCGCGAGCACGTCCGTCCCGGATCTTGCCCTGACCGGAGGTGCCGGCATCTCGGGCACGGTGACGTCGTCCAACGGGAAGCGCGCCCGGTGGATCTCCGCGGTCGTGTTCAACGCCAAGGGAAGGGCGCTGTTGTACGGACAGACCAACGGCAAGGGCAACTTCGAGGCTGTCCGGCTCCCTGCCGGCCCCGTCAGAGTCTGCTTCGAGACCGATGTCGAGATGCGCTGCTACCGGAATGTGGTGTGGAACGGCCGGAAGCCGCCTGCCAGCGCGACGCCGGTAACCCTGAAGGCGGGCACGATCACGAGCGGGATCGACATTCGGCTCAAGACCTGACGGTGCTGCTGTTCGCTCTCAGCGATCACGCGACGGAACATCTGGCGGGTCCGCTGCCTTGAGTGAAGGAGACTCAAGAAAGAGGATTCGATGGACTTCACGCTCAACCTCCCAGTGCTGTCCCTTCCCGACGTCGTCGTGCTGCCCGGAATGGTTGTCCCGGTCGAGCTGGACGACGCCGCCCAGGCCGTCATCGACGCCGCCAAAGCCGGCGCCGACGGCCAGTTGCTGATCGCACCGCGACTGTCCGACCGCTACGCCGCCTACGGCGCGGTCGCCGAGATCGAGCAGATCGGCCGGCTCCCCGGCGGCGCGCCGGCAGCCGTGCTGCGCGCCCATGCCCGCGCGCGGATCGGGTCCGGCGTCAGCGGACCCGGCGCAGCGCTCTGGGTCGAGGCCGCACCGGTCGACGACCCCGAGCCCACCGAGCACACCCGCGAGCTGGCCGCTGAGTTCAAGCGGCTCGTGATCGCGATCCTGCAGCGGCGCAACGCCTGGCAGGTGATCGACTCGGTGCAGCGCGTCGACGATCCGTCCGACGTTGCCGACCTGGCTGGGTACGCCTCGTACCTCTCCCTCGAACAGAAGCGCGACCTGCTCGAGACCCCTGACGTGGCAACGCGGCTCGAACGCGTCGCCGAGTGGGCCCGCGAGCACCTCGCCGAACTCGAGGTGACCGACAAGATCCGCGACGACGTCCGTGACGGCATGGACAAGGCGCAGCGTGAGTTCCTGCTGCGCCAGCAACTCGCCGCGATCCGGAAGGAACTGGGTGAGGACGAGCCGGACGGCGCCGACGACTTCCGCGGCCGCGTCGAGGCAGCCAACCTGCCCGAGAAGGTCCGCGAGGCCGCGTTGCGCGAGGTCGGCAAGCTGGAGCGGGCATCCGACCAGAGCCCCGAGGCCGGCTGGATCCGTACCTGGCTCGACACCGTGCTCGACCTGCCCTGGAACGAGAAGACGGTCGACAGCACCGACATCGTGGCGGCCCGCGAGATCCTCGACGCCGACCACCACGGTCTGGACGACGTGAAGGACCGCATCACCGAGTACCTCGCCGTGCGCGCGCGTCGCGCGTCGCGCGGGCTCGAGGTCGTCGGCGGCCGTGGCTCGGGTGCCGTGCTGGCCCTCGTCGGGCCGCCCGGCGTCGGCAAGACGTCGCTGGGCGAATCAGTCGCTCGTGCGCTGGGCCGCAAGTTCGTGCGCGTCAGCCTCGGCGGCGTTCGCGACGAGGCCGAGATCCGCGGTCACCGGCGCACCTACGTGGGCGCGCTGCCCGGCCGCATCGTCCGTGCCATCAGTGAGGCCGGTTCGATGAACCCGGTGGTGTTGCTCGACGAGATCGACAAGGTCGGCTCCGACTATCGCGGCGACCCCGCTGCGGCGTTGCTCGAGGTGCTCGACCCGGCGCAGAACCACACGTTCCGCGACCACTACCTGGAGGTCGAGCTCGACCTGTCCGACGTCGTGTTCCTGGCGACCGCGAACGTGGCCGACACGATCCCGGCGGCGCTTTACGACCGGATGGAGGTCGTCACCCTCGACGGCTACACCGAGGACGACAAGGTCGCCATCGCGCGCACCCACCTGCTGCCCCGGCAGCTGTCACGCGCGGCGCTGGAGCCCGACGAGGTGACGATCACCGACGGTGCGCTGCACCAGATCGCCGCCGAGTACACCCGCGAAGCCGGTGTGCGTCAGCTCGAGCGTTCGCTGGCCCGGGTGATGCGCAAGGTCGCGACCAAGCTGTCCACCCAGCCCGGCCCGATCGAGGTCGACGACCTGCGCGACTACCTCGGCCGCCCCCGGTTCACCCCGGAGTCGGCAGAGCGCACGGCCGTCCCCGGTGTCGCGACCGGACTGGCGGTGACCGGAGCCGGCGGCGATGTGCTGTTCATCGAGGCGAACGCGACCGACGGTGAGCGGCGGCTGACGCTGACCGGACAGCTCGGCGACGTGATGAAGGAGTCGGCGCAGATCGCGCTGTCCTACCTTCGTGCGCACCGTCCGGATCTGGACGCCGCGCTGGACAAGGTCGTGCACCTGCACGTGCCTGCGGGCGCGGTGCCGAAGGACGGTCCGTCCGCCGGCGTGACGATGGTGACGGCGCTGGCCTCGCTCGCGTCCGGGCGCCCCGTCCGCGCCGATGTCGGCATGACCGGCGAGGTGACCCTGAACGGACGCGTGCTGCCGATCGGCGGGGTGAAGCAGAAGCTGCTCGCCGCGCAGCGGGCCGGCTTGAAGACGATCTTCATCCCGGCGCGCAACGAGCCCGACCTGGACGATGTCCCGGCCGAGGTGCTCGAGGCACTCGACGTCCGTCCGGTCAGCGACGTCGCCGAGATCCTCGCGTACGCGCTGGAAGGCGGCCGTCGCCGTCGATGCTGCCGGCCTTGGCCCCGCTGCAGGGCGACACGCCGGGAAGGACCCTGCAGCGGGGCCAAGACCGGGTCTAGCGCACCGCGCCGCCGGGCTTGAGCGTGCCGGGCGGCAACGGTGGAGCGGCGAGCGGTTCGCCGGCGTCTTGCACGGCGCCGAACCGCTCGCCGCTCATCCATTGCGCCCGCGCCTCGACGATGTCCGTCGTTGGAGCGGCCGACGAAGTTCCACCACATCACGATCTCTTCGCCGAACGGTTCACCGCCGAGCAGCAGTAACTCCGCTCCGCGCGCTGAGGTCAGCCGCAGATCGCGCCGGTTGCAGCCGAGGTAGAGCATCGTGCCCGACCTCGAGCGGGTCGTCGTCGACCGTCACCGAGCCGGACAGCACGAGCACGGCGTGCTCGAAGTCCGGTTCCAGCGGGAGCGTCGTGGACGCACCCGGCGTCGAGCGTGACCGACACCCCGACCAGCGGCGAGTAGGCCGTCCCAGGCGACGTTTCGCCGGCCATCGAGCCCATCATCAACGTGGCCCGCACGCCGGTCTCGGTCAGCACCGGCAGGGACGTGTGGTGCTCCCACGCCGGCGCGACCGATACCGCGGACGCCGGCAGCGCGACCCACAGCTGCGCGCCGTGCAGCAGCGCCGGATGGGCATCGGGGGAGTGCTCGGCGTGCGCGATTCCGTGCCCGGCGGTCATCAGGCCCAGCTCGCCCGGCCCGATCAGCACGTCGCTGCCGAGGCTGTCCTGATGGTGGATCTGACCCGAGCGCAGCCAGCTCACCGTCTGCAGGCCCATGTGCGGATGCGGCGGTACCTGCATGCCCGGCTGGTCGAGCACGTCGTCGGGGCCGTAGTGGTCGACGAAGCACCATGCCCCGACCAGCCGCCGGCCGAGGTTGGGCAGCAACCGCCGCACGACCGTGCTCTCGCCCAGCGGCACGTCTTTGCCCGGCGAACCGCTCGTGCACCGGACGGGTGGCGACGCCGCCCGCTGCCGCAGTGCGTCAGACTGGGCGTCCGGTCGAGATTGCTCATGAAAGAACGGTACGTGGGATGTTCACTGTCGCTGGCGAGGCGCTCGTCGATCTCGTCGGGCAGTCGCCGCACTTCACCGCGCATGCCGGCGGTAGCGCGTACAACGTGGCGATCACGCTGGCCCGCCTCGGCGTGCCGACCTCGCTGATCGCGCGCACCGGGCGCGACGAGTTCGGCGCGATGCTGGAAACGAAGGCGCGCGACGAGCGGAGTCTCCTTCGATCGGTGGCAGATCGTGGACGAGCCCACCTCGCTGGCGGTGGCGACCCTCGACGCCGGTGGCAGCGCGCACTACGACTTCTACTTCGACGGCACCGCCGGACTCGGCTGGGACGACAGCGTCGTCGAGCTCGCACCGACCAGTGGCGTGCTGCACCTGTCATCGATCGCGACCTGGCGGCCGCCGTCGGCGGCCAGGCTGCAGGCGGTGCAGCGCACGGCGTACGACAGCGGTGCCACGCTGGTCTGCTACGACCCCAACGCCCGTCCGGCGCTCATCGCCGATCGCGACGCGACGCGCGCCAGCATCGAGGGTGCATCTCGGCCGCGCACCTGGTCAAGGCCAGCGACGAAGACGTCGCGTTCCTCTACCCGGACACCGACCTCGCCGAGGTGGCCAAGCGGTGGTGCGACCTGGGCGCGACCCTCGTCGTGGTCACGCTGGGCAGTGCGGGTGCGGTGGCCATTCGGGGCCGACGGTGAGGTGGCGCGCCGCCCCGGCGAGCAGATCACGGTTGCCGACACGGTGGGTGCCGGCGACTCGTTCGCCGCCGGGTTGCTGGCCGCCCTCGGCGACGTCCGCCCGTCCGAACTCGTCGAGCGGATACCCGACGCACTGCGCCAGGCCGTCGTCGTCTCGGCGATGACCTGCGAGCGCGACGGCGCCGACCCGCCGACGCGCGCCGAACTCGACGAACGGCTCGCCCGCCTCGACTCGTCGTGATCATGCAGATTTGCCTGCCCAGGCAGGCAAATCTGCATGATCACGAAGAGCAGCTGGCACAATCGGCGCGATGTCGACCTCGGCCGGAGTGTGGAGTGCGGTCATTGCCGCTGCCACCGCCCTGGTGGTGGCGTTGCTGACGCAATCGCTCACCGGCCGCCGGGAGCGGCGTTCACGCCGCGAGCGGCGGTTGATCGAGGTGCAAGACGCAGCGCTCGAACTGCGTAGCCGGCTCAACCGGTACGGGCCGCTGGCGCGTCGGTCGCTCGGCGGCGCGCCCAACGCCGAGGTCACTGCCGCGAAGCAGGGCGCCGACGACGCGTTCGCAGTCCTCGGTGTCGCCCTGACCCGCGTCGGTGACAAGACGATCCATGACGCGGTCGTCGCCTGGCGCGACAGCGCACGCTTTCACTACGTCAGTGCGGAGGAAGTGACCACCGCCGAAGAGGTCGCCCTCTGGGACGCGATGAACGCGACGATCGGCAGCGCGCTCAATCGGTCGTAGTCGACCGGGGTACGACGACGGGGAGCTCGCGGCTGACGTGCAGCGACCCGGCCACGCCATCGCTCTCGGCAGCCTCTTGGGCGTACTCGACGAACTGCGTCGGAGCGCCGACGAGGATCAGCTCGGTGGCCTTGCCCTCGGTCAGGACGCGGTGCACGAGTTCGGCAGCGAACGAGGACGTGCCACTGGACAGGCCGGTGGCGTCGACGACGATGCTGCGATCGGTCACGGTGCCGAGCCGGTCAGCCATCTCGGCCGCGAAATCGCGCCCGGCGACGAACAGGGGCAGGGTGAGATCGGCTGTCATGGCTCCTCCTTCCGTCCGTCCATGGTGCCACGAACGGCGCGTGCCGTCGGAACTCTTCCCTCGACAAGCGTGCCCGCGAAGCGCGGGCCCTCGCTCGACGAGTGCCGCGCCGGGGTGAGCAGGACGGACGCGACGCCGCTGGCCAGGTACAAGTATCCGCCGAGCCGGGTGACGGCGCGGACGGTGCTGGGCAGCCCGGTGCCACGATGCCCGAGCCGGCTCACGCCGTGCAGCGCGAGATCGATCGCCTGCTGGTCGCTGCCGGCGCCGAGCGCCCGCAGCGTCGCCTGCAGGCCCACGCCGGGGTCGGCGACGGCGAACCGCAGCTCGCCGCGGCGCGGGATCGTCTGCGCCGCGACGAAGCCGACGCTCTGCGCGTGATCGCACACGTTCTGCCCGATCTCGGCGACGCCTTGGTGCAGTGCGTGGGCGAGGTCGGAGTCGAGCTCGGCCACCCGGTTGTGCACGAGCGTCGCCAGCTCGACCACATCGACCGACGTGCGCAGCCGGGCCACCTCGACCAGGTGCTCGGAGCGCTCCGTGCTCGCGACAGCGGGCAGGTCGTGCGTGCCGCCGAGCGAGGTCACGACGTCGCCGAGCCGCATCCGCGATGCGTACCGCGCGCGATCGGGCGCGGCCGGCCCGTGCAGCCGGAACGCGAGACCGTCACGATGCGCGGCCTCTGCCTCGGCAGCCACGGACACGAGATGCACCGGGTCGACCCAGCGGACGTCGCGCAGATCGACGACTCGCGTCCCGCTGCGCGTGAAGACGTGCGTGGACGCCAGCCGCGATCCCGGAGCGAGCGGACGATTCATCGCCGCGAACCTACCCGGCGGTTCGGACGGTTTGCCTCTTTCGTTTCGGCGGCGCGGCGGTGCTGTCGCGGACGACGAGCTCGGTCGGCAGGACGACGTGCCGCTCGCGTGCGGCCGGTTGCGCGCGGTCGCGGCGGATGGCCGCAACGAGTGCCGAGGTGGCAGCCCGTCCCTTGGCCGTGACGTCCTGGCGCACCGTGGTGAGCGGGGGACGGGAACGCTGCGCGAGCGGGTTGTCGTCGAAGCCGACCACCGACACGTCGTCGGGCACCCGCAGCCCGGCGTCGGTGAGACGGGTGACGACGCCGCGCGCGATGGCGTCGGAGAAGCAGAGCACCGCGGTGATCCCGTCGTCGGTCTCGAGGATCGTCTGCGCGGCCGCGAACCCGGTGTCGTACGGGTCGCCGTGCGGCTCGCGGACGATCAACGGGGCGATGCCCGCCGAGCGCAGCGTGCCCAGCCAACCCTGCAGGCGTTGCCGCTCGGTATAGGCGATTGTGGTCTTGAGCGGATCAGACATCAGGCCGAACGAACCGCGGACTCCGGTCGTGACGACGGCCACGCGACGATGGCCGAGGTCGATCAGGTGCTGCGCAGCGGCGGCAGCACCCGACCGATCGGCGATGTTCACGCTGGCGACGCCCGGCGCCGGCGCCTGGTCGACGAACACCAGGGGCAGCCGCCGCCGCATCAACCAGCTCGTGGCCGACGACTTCGGATCGCACGAGTAGACCAACGCGCCGTCGATCGCTACGTCGCGGGCGGGCACGACGTCGCCGCGCTCGGCCGCCGAGATCAGCGTCAGTGCCAACCCGGTCGGCTCGAGCTCGTCGGCGATGGCCGCGAGAAAGGCCATCGCGACCTCGTCGGTCAGCGTGTAGCCGAGCGTGTCCGAGAGGAGCAGGCCGACCGTTCCGGCCGTGCCGCTGGACAGTGCACGCGCGGTCGGATCAGGCCCGACGTAGCCGAGCTCGTCGGCCACCGCCAGGATCTGGTCGCGCAACTGAGCGGAGAGCTGGTCCGGACGCGAGAACGCGTTCGAGACCGTCATGCGGCTTACGCCGACATGGTCGGCGATCGTCTGCAGAGTGACTCGTCCCATCCGGCTGCTCCCGTTCGGCTGTCCGCGCTCAGCGTAGGTCGAGTGGCTGCGGGCACTGCGGCGACCCTCGGCGCCGTTGCCGGACGAGTTCGGCGCACTCTCGCCGCCGTTGCGATCCACGCGAACAGAGCGGCCCTGCGCCTCGGTGCGTCGTCGACCACCGGCGCGTTCGGGAGTGCGCTGCCGGCTACGCGAGCGGCCTCGCTGGAGCCGATGAGCATTGCGATTGCTAGTGATTCCATGACTTCCTCCTTGGCTATACCGGTACAGTAAGCGCGCGTTCTGTATCGGTCAAGAGAATTTATGGAATCGCGGCGGCGGACGGGTAGAGCGGGAGCGGCTACTTCAGCTCGGCCGAGGTCTTGGTCAGCAGCCGCCGGGCGACGATGAGCTGCTGGATCTGCTGGGTGCCCTCGAAGATGTCGAGGATCTTGGAGTCGCGCGACCACTTCTCCAGCAGCGAGTTCTCGCTGTAGCCGAGCGACCCGGCCAGCTCCACGCAGCGCAGTGTGATGTCGACAGCCGACCGTCCCGCCTTTGCTTTGGCCATCGACGCCTGGAGCGAGTTCGGCTTGCGATTGTCGGCCATCCAGGTCGCTTCGAGGGTGAGCAGGTACGCGGCTTCCCAGTCCGCTTCCATCTGCAGGTACGCCGCCGCCGCAGCCGATTGGCTGAAGGCGGGACGGTCGTAGTCGACCACGACGCCAGCCTCGCGCAGCAGATCCTCGATCTCATCGAGGGCGGCGCGTGCGCAGCCGACAGCCATGCCGGCGACCAGCGGGCGGGTGTTGTCGAAGGTCTGCATGACCCCCGCGAAGCCCTGCTCGGCCTCGACGTCGGGTGATCCGAGCAGGTTCGCCGCGGGTACCCGGCAATCGGTGAAGCGGATGGTCGCGGTGTCCGACGCGCGGATGCCGAGCTTGTGCTCCAAGCGCTCGACCTCCATGCCCGGCGTGCCCTTCTCGACGACGAAGGACTTGATCGCCGCGCGGCCCTTCGTCTTGTCGACCGTTGCCCAGACGACGACCGCGTTCGACCGGCCGCCGGCCGTCACGAAGATCTTCTCGCCGTTGAGGATGTAGTCGTCGCCGTCGCGGACGGCCGTGGTCGACACGGCAGCCGAGTCGGACCCGAAGCCGGGTTCGGTGATCGCCATCGACGCCCACAGCTTGCCGAACCGGGCGAGTTGCTCCTCGTCGGCGACCGAGGCGATCGCAGCGTCGCCGAGACCCTGGCGCGGCATCGACAGCACCATCGCCACGTCGCCCCAGCAGGCTTCCATGATCGAGAGAACCGACGACATGTTGGTGCCGTTGCGATTGCCCTTCTTCTCGTCGTCGGACGAGTCACGCCGCACGCCGCGCGCGCCGGTGCCGCCTTCGCCGCCCTCGTTCATGCCGTCGATGACCGACGCGAGCATGTCGAGTTCCTTGGGGTACTCGTGTTCGGCCTGGTCGTAGCGGCGCGAGATCGGACGGAACACCTCGGTCGCAACCTGATGCGCCTGGTTGACCAGCAGCCCGAACTTCTTCGGCACCTCGAGATTGATACTCATACGGTCTCCTCTCCACCGCTCGCTGCGCTCGGGTGGATCATCGACCGCATAGCGCCTGACGGCGCGTAATTCCTCTGACTCGCTCCGCAAGCGTCGCTCATACCAGCACCACGCCTTCCATGACGCCGATCGCGCGCAGATCTCGGTACCACCGCTCGACCGGATGTTCCTTGACGTAGCCGTGCCCGCCGAGCAGCTGCACGCCGTTGTTGCCGATCTGCATGCCGTACTCGGCCGTTAGCCGCCGGGCGAGCGCCGCCTCGCGAGCGAACGACCGTCCCTGCTCCGCGCGGGCAGCCGCTCGCAACGTGACCAGCCGCGCGCCCTCCAGCTCGATGCCGATGTTGGCGACCATGAAGGCCACCGCCTGGCGATGGCTGATCGGCTCGCCGAAGGCCTTGCGCTCGTTGACGTAGGGGATGACGTAGTCGAGCACCGCGCGTCCAGTGCCACAGGCGAGCGCGGCCCAGCCGAGACGTGACAGCCGCACGCAGTCGGCGTACACGTCGGCAGCGCCGTCGCCCAGCAGCGCGGACGACGGCACGTGGACGTCGGCCAGCACGAGGCGACCCATCGACGCGGCGCGCAGGCCCATCGCCGGCTCGGACTCGACGCTCACCCCGTTCGTCCCGGACTCGACCAGGAACAGCGCGGGCGCACCCTCGAGCGCGGCAGCGACGACGAACAACTCCGCGCTCGCAGCGCGTGGCACCAGCGACTTGACCCCCTCGAGGACGAAGCCGCCGGCCTCACGACGGGCGGTGGTCCGCAGCTCGAACGGATCGAACAGCGGGCGCGGTTCGAGCAACGTCAATGCCGCAGCGGGCACGTCGTCGCCGACGAACGACGGCAGGTAGGTGGCCTGCTGCGTCGCGTCGCCCCAGAGCACGAGCGCGTTGCTCACCGCAGCGGGCGCGAGGCACGCCACGGCCAGGCCCATGTCGCCGTGCGCGAGCGCCTCGGCGACCAGCACGCCGGTGATGGTCGAGCGCTCGGTGGTCATCCCGCCGAGGCTCTCCGGCACGCCGAGCTGGGTGACGCCGAGCTCGCTGACCGAGCGCTTGAGCAGGGTGTCCGGGGCGGCGCAGGCGGTGTCTGCCTCGGCGGCGGCCGGCCGAAGTTGTTCGGCGGCGAATTCGCGGGTGGCCTCGACGATCATCTGCTGCTCGTCGGTCGGGGTCAGGTCGAACAGATCGCGCCGGTCTGAGGTCGCCGGGCGCTCAGCCTTGCCCTTCTTCTGCACCGCGGCGAAGGCACGGCTGGTCGCGCCGAGGGCCTGGAAGCCGACCCGGCTGGCCTCGTAGGCGGCCCGTTCAGTCGGCTTGCGCAGCCTGAGCCGGTCGATCGCCGTGGAGCCGGCCAGCTTGTTGAGCGCGGCGAGGCCTAGGCCCATCGCGTCGCGCCCGCGTCGGTTCCGACCTGACATGCGGCACTCCCGAAATTCAGTGGTACTCGGTGTCTCAGATAATAAGTTACCCGCGGGTAGCGAGACTGCAACCATAAGTGACGGCGGCCGCACCGGCGGGAACTCGGGCTCGTTGATTATCGTTGTCCGAGAAGAGTCGTTCGCCGCACTATCCGCATCAGGAGGCACGGGCCGCATGGCCGAGAATCCCGTCATTCGCAAGTTCGGCGCGGCCACGCGCGCGAACAACGTGCAGACCCCGTCCGCGGTCGATCTGCAGAAGCTCTACGAGAAGCCCAGCTACGTAGGCCCGCGCCCGGGCCAGCGCTTCATGACCCTCGACGATGTGGTGCAGCGCACCGGAGCCATGCTGCTCGTGCTCTTTGCCGCCGGCGCGGTGTCGTGGGAGCTCACGCCCGAGAAGGCTTCGGCGCCGCTGCTGATCGTGGCGCTGATGGGCAGCCTCGGCATCGGGCTGTACATGTCGTTCACGATGAAGGCCAACGCCGCCCTGTGCATCACCTACTCGGTGTTCGAGGGCGTGCTGCTCGGCGCGATCAGCAAGATCTTCGAGCAGGCCTACCACGGCATCGTGATCCAGGCGCTGACCGGAACGGTCATGGTCGCCGTCGGCATGCTGTTCGTCTACAAGATCGGCGCGATCCGGGTCACTCCCAAGTTCACCCGCATCGTCGTCGGCGCCACGATCGGCGCCTTCGGTCTGATGGTCGTCAACCTGATCGCCTACCTGTTCACCCCGGGCGGCCTCGGTCTGCGCAGTGGCGGGGCGCTGGCGATCGGCTTCAGCATCCTGTGCATCGTGCTGGCCGCGATGAACCTGGTGCTCGACTTCGACATGGTCGAGCAGGGCATCCGCAACGGCGCCGACCAGAAGTTCGCCTGGTACGCCTCGTTCGGCATCACCGTGACGCTGGTCTGGCTGTACATCGAGATCCTGCGACTGCTCGGCTACATGCGCAACTAACAGCGCTCGGCGCGAAGAGCCGATCGATCGACTAGGACAGCCGCTCCAGGATCATGGCCATGCCCTGGCCGCCGCCCACGCACATGGTCTCCAGGCCGAACTGCTTGTCGTGGAACTGCAGCGAGTTGATCAGCGTGGACGTGATGCGCGCACCGGTCATGCCGAACGGGTGACCGACCGCGATCGCGCCACCGTTGACGTTGAGCTTGTCGATGTCGATGCCCAGATCGCGGTAGGACGGGATGACCTGCGCGGCGAACGCCTCGTTGATCTCGACCAGGTCGATGTCGTCGATCGTCATGCCCGCATTGGCCAGGGCACGCGTGGACGCCTCGACCGGCCCGTAGCCCATGATCTCCGGCGACAGGCCGCTGACGCCGGTGGCCACGATCCGCGCCAACGGCGTCAGGCCCAGCTGCTCGGCCTTTTCCGCACTCATGATCACCACGGCCGCCGCGCCGTCGTTGAGCGGGCAGCAGTTGCCGGCGGTCACCCGTCCGTCCGGCCGGAACACCGGCTTGAGCCCGGAGACGGCCTCGTAGGTGACCCCGGCGCGCGGCCCGTCGTCCTTCGACACCACCGTGCCGTCGGGCAGCGTGATCGGGGTGATGTCGCGCTCCCAGAAGCCGTTGGCCAGCGCCGCCTCGGCGAGGTTCTGCGAGCGGACGCCGAAGTGGTCCATGTCCTCGCGGCTGACGTCCTTGTAGAGCGCCAGGTTCTCGGCGGTCTGGCCCATCGCGATGTAGATGTTCGGCAGCAGCTCGTCCTCGCGCGGGTCGTGCCATTCCGTGGCACCTGACTCGGCCACCTTGGCCACCCGCTGCTCGGCTTCGGCGTAGCGCTCGTTGTGGGTGTCCGGCCAGCCGTCCGAGTTGCCCTTGCCGTAGCGCGACACGGTCTCGACGCCGGCGGAGATGAAGACGTTGCCCTCGCCGGCCTTGATGGCGTGGAAGGCCATCCGCGAGGTCTGCAACGACGACGAGCAGTACCGGTTCACCGTCGTCCCCGGCATGAAGTCGTAGCCGAGTTGCACGGCGACGACCCGGCCGATGTTGAAGCCGGACTCACCGCCTGGCTGACCGCAGCCCATCATCAGGTCGTCGACGTCGTGCGGGTCGAGGGCCGGAACCTTGTCCAGCGCCGCCCGCACCATCTGGGTGGCGAGTTCGTCGGGACGGATGGTCGTCATCGAGCCCTTGGCCGCGCGGCCGATCGGGGAACGAGCGGCAGAGACGATTACGGCTTCGGGCATCGGGGCTCCTTGGATCCGAGGTGTGCCCTCGATGGTGCCACCGTGCCCGGTCGCGGTCAGCCCGCGGTGTCCTCTCTCACCGGCATCGCCGACTCGGTGGGCACGTGGACGGGCTTGCTGGGCCGCCTGCGCCGCAGCCGGGCCCAGGTGCCCTGCTGTCCGAGGAACGCGGTCATCGGACGGTCCTCGCTGGCCACGACCTCGCTACCGGGGCGGGCCGCGGCCTGTGCGGCGGCCTTCTCCAGCGGCTTCGAGCGGCGCGTGGTGAACGTGCTGGCCGAGCGAGACCGGGTGCCCAGGCCGAGCGAGTCCAGCGCCGACGGCAGCACCGCCAGCGCGGCCTCCTTGTAACCCTCCTCGGACGGGTGGAAGCGGTCGGCGGAGAACATCTCGATGCGCTTGGCGAAGATCGGGCCGAGCAGGTCGCCGAGCGACACCGTCCGCCCGCCGGCGCGCACGACTGCGACGGTCTGCTCGCGCGCCATCCGGCGCGAGAGCCGGCGCGCGTAGGCCCGCAGCGGCTGCGCAATGGGACGGACCGTGCCGAGGTCCGGGCAGGTGCCGACGATGACCTCGACCCCGCGCGAACGCAGCTGCCGCACGGTGTCTTCGAGGTACGGGACGGCGGTCGACGGCCTGGTCAGCTCGGTGACGTCGTTCGCGCCGATCATGATGACCGCCAGGTCGACGCGCGCGCTGCCGAGGGCTTCGAGCTGTGCGGGCAACTCGCTGGATTCGGCACCGACCACCGCGACGTTGGAGACGTGGGTCGGGCGCCGGGCGACCTCGGAGATGGCGATCGCGAGCTGCGCGGCCGGGGTGTCGCGGTCGCGGAACACGCCGTATCCGGCCGCCGTCGAGTCGCCGAGCATCGCGAGCCGGATCGGCGGACGACGGGCGGTGACACCGGGGGCCGTCCACGTGGTGTCGTGCGAGACCGGCGGAGCGTCGGTGGCGATCGGGATGCGCCGTTCGGCCAGCTTGGCCTCGCCCCACATGACGCCGACCAGCCCCGCCGCGCTGACGCCGAGCGCGCCTAGCCCACCACCGCCGTACATGGCGATTCGACGGACCCGGCGCGACGGCTTCACGCCGATCGACTTTATCGGGCAGCACTAACCTGTCCGGCATGCGTTACTACGAATCGCTCGTCGAGACGATCGGCAACACCCCGCTGGTCAAGCTCAACCGAGTGACTGCGGGGTTGGCACCGACCGTGCTGGCCAAGGTGGAGTACTTCAACCCCGGCGGCTCGGTCAAGGACCGCATCGCGGTGCGAATGATCGACGCCGCGGAGCAGTCCGGTGAGCTGAAGCCGGGCGGGACGATCGTCGAGCCCACCTCGGGCAACACCGGGGTCGGCCTCGCCCTGGTCGCCCAGCAACGTGGGTACCACTGCATCTTCGTGTGCCCGGACAAGGTCAGCGGCGACAAGGTGAACACGCTGCGCGCGTACGGGGCTGAGGTGGTGGTCTGCCCGACCGCGGTCGCGCCGGAGGACCCGCGCTCGTACTACTCGGTCTCGGACCGGCTGGCGCGCGAGACGCCCGGCGGCTGGAAGCCGAACCAGTACGCCAACGTGAACAATCCGCGCTCGCACTACGAGACGACTGGGCCGGAACTGTGGGAGCAGACCGACGGGCGCATCACCCACTTCGTCGCCGGTGTCGGTACCGGTGGCACGATCTCGGGCACCGGGCGCTATCTCAAGGAGCAGGGCGACGTGCGCGTGATCGGCGCCGACCCGGAAGGCTCGGTCTATTCCGGTGGCACCGGCCGTCCCTACCTCGTCGAGGGCGTAGGCGAGGATTTCTGGCCGACGACCTACGACAAGTCGGTGTGCGACGAGATCATCGCGGTGTCCGACGCTGATTCGTTCGAGATGACTCGCCGGTTAGCCCGCGAGGAGGGCCTGCTGGTCGGCGGCTCGTGCGGCATGGCTGCGGTCGCAGCGCTGCGGGTCGCCGAACGTTGCGGGCCCGATGACGTGGTCGTGGTGCTGCTGCCCGACGGTGGACGGGGGTACCTGTCCAAGATCTTCTCCGACGTGTGGATGTCCGACTACGGGTTCCTCGCGTCCTCGGGTCAGGAGACCGTCCTGGAGGTGTTGCAGGGCAAGGACGGTGAACGACCGACCCTGGTGCACGTGCATCCGAACGAGACGGTGCGCGAGGCGATCGACATCTTGCGCGAGTACGGGGTGTCGCAGATGCCCGTGGTGCGGTGCCGAGCCGCCGGTGACCGCTGGTGAGGTGGTCGGTTCGGTCTCGGAGCGCGCGTTGCTCGACGCGCTGTTCGCCGGCTCGGCCGCGCTTGCCGATGCGGTCGAGCGGCACATGTCGCGCGCCGCTGCCGATCATCGGGTCGGGCGAACCGGTGTCAGTCGCGGTTCATGCGCTCAGCGATGCCGACGCGCTGCTGGTGCATGTCGACGGCAAGCCGGCCGGGGTGCTCACCCGGCAGGACCTGCTCGGGCACCTCGCCGACGAGTAGGGGACGGACATGACCGAACTGGGTTTCAACACCCGCGCCATCCACGCCGGGCAGGAGCCGGATCCGTTCACCGGAGCGGTGACCGTGCCGATCTACCAGACCTCGACGTACAAGCAGGACGGTGTCGGCGGCCTGCGCGGCGGCTACGAGTACAGCCGCAGCGCGAATCCCACGCGCACCGCGCTCGAAGCGGCCCTCGCCGCTCTCGAGGCAGGTGCGCGCGGGCTTACCTTCGCCAGTGGCCTGGCGGCCGAGGACACCTTGCTGCGCACGGTCTGCCGACCCGGTGATCACGTGATCCTGCCCGGCGATGCGTACGGCGGCACGTTCCGGTTGGTCGCGCGAGTGCTGACGAACTGGGGGCTGGAGTACACCCCGGTTCCGCTCGCCGACCTAGACGCGGTGCGTGCCGCGGTCCGTCCCTCGACGAAGGTCATCTGGTGCGAGACCCCGACGAACCCGCTGCTCGGGATCGCCGACATCGCTGCGCTGGCCGAAATCGCCGCGTCGGCTGATGCGCTGCTGGTTGTCGACAACACGTTCGCCTCGCCGTACTTGCAGCAACCGCTTGCCCTCGGTGCCGATGTCGTCGTGCATTCGACGACCAAGTACCTCGGTGGGCACAGCGACGTGGTCGGCGGCGCGCTCGTGGTCGCCGACGCCGAGCTCGGTCAGGAGCTCGCGTTCCATCAGAACGCGATGGGCGCGGTCGCCGGCCCGTTCGACGCGTGGCTGGTGCTGCGTGGCATCAAGACGCTCGGCGTGCGGATGGACCGGCACTGCAGCAACGCCGAGCGGATAGTCGAGCTGCTGCTCGATCATCCCGGGGTTTCGCAGATCTTCTATCCGGGATTGCCGTCGCACCCCGGCCACGACGTCGCGGCCAAGCAGATGAGCGGCTACGGCGGAATGGTGTCCTTCCGGCATCGCGGCGGCGAGGAGGCGGCGGTCAAGGTGTGCGGGCTGGTCGAGATCTTCACGCTGGGCGAGTCGCTCGGCGGCGTCGAGTCGCTGATCGAGCATCCGGCCCGCATGACGCACGCGAGCGTTGCCGGGTCGCCGCTCGAGGTGCCCGGCGACCTCGTCCGGCTTTCGGTCGGCATCGAGGACATCGAGGATCTGCTCGCCGACCTCACCCAAGCGCTCGCCTGACCCGCGGTTTGCACCCAATGCGGTCGCCATATGGGTGGGACGAGGGCATATAGCGACCGCGGCGGGTGCAAACCGCAGCCTGACCCAGCTGCCTACTGCCAGGAGCGCCACTCCGACGCCAGCACGGCGAAGTCGATCTCGTCGGTCCACTCGCCCTTGAACCACTCGTTCTCACGCAGGTGGGCCTCCTGCCGCATCCCGATCCGTTGCAGGACCGCGGCCGACGCGGCGTTGCGCGCGTCGATGCGCGCGATGATCCGGTGCAGGCCCAACTCTTGGAAGCCGAGAGCGAGCATCGCGTTGGCCGCCTCGGTCGCGTAGCCGTTTCCGAAGTACGCCGGATTGAGCACGTATCCGAGTTCGCCCGATCCGTGCTCGCGGCTCGTCCACGCGAGCATGACGTCACCGACCAGCACCTCGTCCTCGCGCCGGACGACGGCCAGTATGAGTGCCTGCCCCGGCTCGTCCAATGTCGATCGCGCCGCCGCGATCCGCTCGCCCACCTGGTCCAGCGTGCGCGGGCTGTACGGGATGTAGCGACAGACGTCCGGGCGCGACTGGTAGGCAAACACGGCCGGCGCGTCGGCTGCCGCGAGCGGACGGATCAGCAGCCGCGGTGTGGCGATCGGGTAGTCGGGATGAAGCACTCGCTCACCGTACGGATCTCGCCAGCCATCGGCTTGTCACTTTTCGCAGCAACATCGCGATGGTGAGCACGGCGAGGGCCACGAATGCCGCGACGAAGCCGACGAGATGCTCCCCGCCTCCACATGGGCGACATGCGCGGCGAACGCGACCGCTGGGACACACACGGCCACCTCGCCGACGATCAGTGCGGGACGGCCGAACGAACCGGTCAGCACAGGCACAGCGGAATCAGCGCAGCACGACACCGGCGAGCGCCGGGCCGAGCACGTAGCCGCCGAATGCCGGGGGATGTGCCAGTACCAGGCGTTCCGAACAAGTCGAAGAACGCTGGGGCCGCGCCGATGATCGTCGCGCCGATGAGCAGCGCAACCTGCAGCCCGACCGCGAGGTGGACGGCCGTGATCGCGCCGGGCCTCTGGTCGGCTCGCGCGAATGTCATAGGACCTATCTACCCGACTAACGTGCACGACATGGGGTGCACCGCCTGCGTGATCTGGGACGAGCGTTATCTCGCGTACGACTTCGGCGATCACCCGCTCAACCCGGTGCGCCTGGATCTGACGATGCGGCTGGCCCGCTCGCTCGGAGTTCTTGACCGCCTCGAGCTCATCGAGCCGCGCGCGGCCGACGAGGCAGAGCTGCTCACCGTCCACGATGCGGGTTATCTCGCAGCGGTGCGCAGGGCAAGTGACGACCCGACCTTCGCCGGTTACGGGCTGGGCACCGACGACGACCCGGTGTTCCCGGGCATGTACGACGCTTCGGCGTTGATCGCCGGCGGGTCCGCGCGCGCGGCCCAGCAACTGTGGAGCGGCACGGTCGAGCACGCGGTGAACATCGCCGGCGGCCTGCACCACGCGATGCGCGGCTATGCGAGCGGATTCTGCGTGTTCAACGACGTCGTGCTCGGCATCAACACGCTGCTCGCAGCCGGTGCGAGGACGGTCGCGTATGTCGACATCGATGTGCACCACGGCGACGGAGTGCAGGCCGCGTACTACGACGATCCGCGCGTGATGACGATCAGCCTGCACCAGGACCCGCGCACGCTGTTCCCGGGCACCGGCTTCCCCACCGAACTCGGCACCGGTGGCGCCGAAGGCACCTCGATCAACGTTGCGCTACCGCCCGGGACGAGCGACGACGGCTGGCTGCGCGCGTTCCGCGCAGTGGTCCCGGGCGCCGTCCGCGCGTTTGCCCCGGACGTTCTGGTGACGCAATGCGGCTGCGACACCCACCACGAGGACCCGCTGGCGAACCTGGAACTGTCGATCGACGGGCAGCGCCAGGCGATCGGCGAACTGCACCAACTCGCGCACGACGTCACCGGCGGCAAGTGGCTGGCGTTCGGCGGCGGCGGGTACGGCCTCGTGCGTTGCGTGCCACGTACCTGGACGCACCTGCTCGCCGAGGCAACCGGCGTGCGCATCGACCCGTCGACCGAGATTCCCGCTGAGTGGACGGACCACCTGCGCGGCCGCGGCGTGCGCGGCGAGCTCCCCGCGCGGATGGGGGAGGGCCGGGCACCGCAGCCGACGCAGTGGGCGCCCGGCGGCGATTCGTGGCTCGACCGGGCGATCGGGGCGACCCGCCGTGCCGCGTTCCCGCTGCTCGGACTCGATCCGGACGATCCGCGTGACTGAACCGATCGCGCCGCCGCACTGGGAGGCCGACGTAGTTGTAGCCGACGGTGGGACGGTGCACCTGCGCCCCATCCGTCCCAGCGACGCCGACGCGCTCGTGACGTTCCACGCCGGGCTGTCGACGCGCACGCGATACCTGCGCTACTTCTCCGCCTACCCGCGCATTCCCGACCGCGACCTGTATCGCTTCACCAACGTCGACCATCGCGATCGGGTGGCCCTCGTTGCACTGCTGGGCGAGGAGATCATTGCCGTCGGCCGGTACGAGCGCGAAGACGATTCGGACAACGCCGAAGTGGCGTTCGTCGTGGCCGACGCACATCAAGGGCGTGGCATCGGCTCGGTGCTGCTCGAGCACCTCGCGGCAGCGGCACGCGAATCGGGCGTGCGGCAGTTCAACGCGGTCGTGCTCGCCGAGAACACCGGCATGGTGCGCGTCTTCCGCGAGGCGGGTTACGAGACGGCCCGCCATCTCGAGCAGGGCGAGATCACCCTGGAGTTCGCGGTGGATGAGACCGCCGTGACCGAGGCGGTGATGCGCGAGCGCGAACAGCGTGCGGAGGCGCGCTCGATCAAGCGGTTGCTCTACCCGCGTTCGGTGGCAGTCGTCGGCGCCAGCAACGACGCCGGCAAGGTGGGCAACGCGGTGTTCGCGAACCTGCTCAGGATGGGCTTCGACGGCCTGCTCTACCCGGTCAACCCGGAGGCACCGCACGTGGGCGGCGTGCCGGCGTACCGCTCGGTGCTCGACATACCGGGTGAGGTGGATCTGGTCGTGGTCGCCGTGCCCGCCGGCGCGGTGCCGGAAGTCGTCGCGCAGTGCGCCAAGTGCGGCGTGCGCGGACTCGTCGTGCTCAGCGGTGGATTCGGCGAGCGCGGCAGTGACGACGAACGTGCGGCGGGACGGGCCGCACAGCGCGCGGTGGTCACCGAAGCGCGCGCGAACGGCATGCGCGTCGTCGGTCCGAACTGCCTCGGCATCATCAACACCGACAGCACGGTTCGCTTGAACGCCTCGCTGGCACCGCTGCCGCCGCTGGCCGGCCGGGCCGGCTTCTTCGCGCAGTCCGGCGCGCTGGGCGTGGCAGTCCTCGGCGAAGCGGCGCGGCGCGGGATCGGCGTGTCGACCTTCGTCTCTGCGGGCAGCCGCGCCGACGTGTCCGGCAACGACCTGCTGCAGTTCTGGGAGACCGACGAGAACACCGACGTCGTGCTGATGTACCTCGAGTCGTTCGGCAACCCGCGCAAGTTCGCCCGGCTGGCTCGCCGGTTGGGACGCCGCAAGCCCATCGTCGCGGTCAACAGTGCAGCGGGCACCGTGGTCGCCGGGCTCGAGACCACGTCGGTCGATCTGCCCGATGACAGCGCCCGCGCGCTGTTCGAGCGGTCCGGTGTCATTCGCGTCGACACCGTCGGGGATCTCTTCGACGTGGCGCTCCTGCTCACGTCACAACCGTTGCCGGCCGGATCCCGTGTTGCCGTCGTCGGCAACTCCACCGCGCTGGCCGTGCTGGTCAGAAACGCCTGTGCGGCCGAGGGATTGTCGCTCGTCCGGGTCGAGGATGTCGGGGTGGATGCCACCCCGCACACCTTCGAGGAGGCGTTGCAGACCGCGCTGTCCGACGACGAGGTCGACGCGGTGGTCGTGGTCTTCGTACCGCCGCTGCAGCCGGCCAGCGGTGAGGACGTAGCGCTTGCACTGCGCCGAGTTGCTGCTGGCTCGGCCAAGCCGGTGCTGTCGACCTTCCTCGGCTTCGAAGGCGTTCCCGGGGCGCTTTCCGCACTGGGCGATTCGTCGCCCGCACCCGGGTCCGTCCCGTCCTATGCGTCACCGGAGCGGGCCGTGCGTGCGCTGGGACGGGCCGTGCGCTACGCGGCCTGGCGCAGCCGTCCCGCCGGCGCCGTGCCGGAGCTGCCGGGCATGGATCTCGACGCTGCCCACGACCTCGTCGACGATGTACTCGCCTCGTCGCCGGAAGGACGCGAGCTGGAACCGGACGAGGCCTGCCGCTTGCTCGCCGCGATGGACGTGATGCTGTCATCCGAGGTGCCGCCTGACTCGGTCGAGGTCGTGATCGGTGCGCGCGACGATCCGTCCTTCGGTGCCCTTGCATCGTTCGGCATCGCCGGCGTCGCGATCGAACTGCTCGGCGACCGCGCGTACGCACCGGTGCCGCTGACGACCACGGACGCCGAGGAACTCGTGCGCGCGCCCCGTGCTGCTCCGCTGCTCACCGGCTACGCAGGTGCGCCGCCGATGGACCTGCTTGCGCTCACCGACCTGCTGCTGCGCCTGTCCGCGCTGGCCGAGGCGCTGCCCGAGTTGGCCGAGTGCACGATCCACGCGCTGGCCACCCCGATCGGCGCGCAGGTGACGGCCGTGGCCGGCCGCGTTGCGCCTGCTACCGCACGTGCTGACACCGGCCCGCGACGGCTGCGCGGCCTGTGATGGAACGCAACGTGCTCGGTGCAGCGCTGCAACCTTGCGGTAGCGAGCCGCTCACCGGCTTCTACCGCGACAGCTACTGCCGGGTCGGACCGGAGGACGTCGGCGTGCACGGCGTCTGCGCGGTGATGACCGAAGAGTTCCTGCTGCACCAGCGCGAGATCGGCAACGACCTGAGCACGCCGCGACCCGAATACGGCTTCCCCGGCCTGAATCCGGGTGACCGGTGGTGCGTCGTCGCGCTGCGCTGGCACCAGGCCTACCTGGACGGCGTCGCGGCGCCCGTGGTGCTCGCGTGCACGAACGAGCGGGTGCTCGAGTTCGTCCCCATCTCAGCGTTGCAGGAGAACGCGGTGGACGTCCCGGACTCACCGGCCGATCTGGTCTGACGTGTTCCATCTCGTCTTCGTCGAGCCGCGCATCCCGCCCAACACCGGCAATGCGATCCGCCTCGTCGCTGCCACCGGAGCGCACCTGCACCTCATCGAACCGCTCGGCTTCGACATGTCCGACGCGAAACTTCGGCGCGCGGGCCTCGACTACCACGACCTCGCGAAAGTGACGGTGCACGCGGCGTTGGACGACCTGTGGCCGGCCGTGCTGCCCGCACAGGTCTACGCGTTCACCGCCGCGGCGCAGACGCCCTACACCGACATCGGCTACGCCGCCGGCGACGTGCTGATGTTCGGCCCCGAGCCGACCGGGCTGAGTGATGAAGTGCTCGCCGACCCGCATATCACCGATCGGGTGCGGATCCCGATGCTCGCCGGGCGCCGCTCGCTCAACATCACGAACGCCGCGGCAATCGCGTCCTATGAAGCGTGGCGCCAGCTCGGTTTCGCCGGCGCGAACTGACGAACCGGATAGCCTCGAGCCGTGTTCAAACTCCTGCTCGGCGTGCACGT
Source organism: uncultured Actinomycetota bacterium (assembly GCA_963794885.1). GTDB lineage: Bacteria > Actinomycetota > Actinomycetes > Mycobacteriales > Jatrophihabitantaceae > RYN-133. The sequence goes on along the minus strand of CAWCFH010000013.1, from coordinate 208,707 downwards.
GCTGTTCGCCGTCTTCGCCATCGGCCCGCTCGTCCACGCTGCAACGACCGCAGGACGGGGCGTCCGCAAGGGTGATGCCGTTGCGACGGCGGCATCGGCCCGCATGCTCAAGATCTACTCCTACGTTTCGGTGCTGGTCGTGATCGTGGGCATGGCCCTGATGTCGGTCGACTCGCCGGTCAAGAAGGGCGAGAAGGTCGGCGAGATCGGCGATCTGTGGATCTGGCTGTCGCTCGTCCTGTGGCTGGCCGGCGTTGCCCTTGCCCTTGGCGTCATCGTCCCTAGCCTCAACAAGGTCACCGCGTTGATCGGCGAGCAGCAGTCGGTCGTCACCCAGACCGGTCGCGTTGCCGCCGCGGGCGGGGTGGTCGGTGTGATCTTCGCCGTGATCGTGTTCCTGATGGTCTACCGGCCCGGCGGCTGATGGACGTCGGTGTCGTCGATCCCGCGGCGACCCGGGAGCTGCGGCGCACGGTGCTCCGCCCCGACCACGCGCCGGGCGACGCGTTGCCCGGCGATGGCCTCGCGGGCGGCGTGCACATCGGCGCGCGTGACGATGACGGGACGGTGGTCGGCACCTGTTTCGTGTTCCCCGACCCGTGTCCCTGGCTGCCCGACGGTCAGGGCGCCTGGCACCTGCGCCAGATGGCCACTGCGCCGGACCGGCGCGGGCAGGGGATAGGTGCGCTGGTTCTCGAGGGAGCGGCCGACTATGTGCGCGCGCAGGGCGCGGCGCTGATCTGGTGCCACGCCCGCGAGACGGCGGTGACCTTCTACGCCCAGCACGGGTTCACCGGATTCGGCGAGATCTTCATCGATCCTGAGCATCCGATCCCACACTTGCGGATGTATCGCGAACTTTCCGCCGCCCCTGGCTCGTCGGTCAAGTAGGGAGGTTGGCACGTGGCTGACGATGCTGCTTTCCGCGCGTTCGTTGAGGCGAACGGCGCGGCATTGCTGCATGCTGCCCGGTTGCTGACCGGCGACCACCATCGAGGCGAGGATCTGGTGCAGACAGCGTTGACGCGGGTCTATCTCAAGTGGGATCGGATCGACACGCCGCTCGCGTATGCCCGCAAGGCCCTCGTGACCGCGCACATCGACTCGACGCGCCGGCGCTGGTGGGGCGAGCGACCCACCGAGATACTGCCCGAAGTTGCGGCGTCACAAAGCGCCGACATCGGCGCCGCCGACGAGCGCGACGAGTTGCGCCGCCTGCTCGCCGGCCTGAGTCCGAAGGAACGCGCGGTCATCGTGCTGCGCTACTACTGCGATCTGTCCGAACAGGACACTGCCGCCAGCCTCGGCGTTCCGGTGGGAACGGTGAAGAGCACCTGCTCGCGGGCGCTGTCGCGCCTGCGGGTCGAAATCGGGGTGACATCGTGAGTCCGAACGAAGCACAGTTGCGGGCCGCCCTGCGACACGGCGAGGGTGATTCGCCCGACGCGGGCGCGTTGATCTCACATGCGATGCGCGTGCGCCGCGACCGGCAGCGCAAGCGGACCTCGATCCTCACCGGCACCGGCGTGGTGGCCGTGATCGCGACCGGTGTGGGCCTGCTGATCTCGCTGGGCAGCGGATCTGAGGGCGCCGGCAGCAGCGGCGGAAACGCGGCGGCCCCGGCGCTGCGCTCGCAGCCATCGGCGCCGGCCGCTGCCGGCGGAGCGTCGACGAACACTCGCGGCCGTGCGGGATCGGCGGAAACGGCGCCACGCACTTTCGGCGCGGACGCGAAGGCTCCCGCGCGGGCGGTCCGGCTGGTGTGCCCTTCGGAACCCGCGCGATACGCAGTGCCCGGCGGTGGCGGCATCGGCGCGTTCGGATCGGGCGAGAAGCTGTTCGCCCGCAGCGTGTCCGCAATGAAGATCTGCGCCTACCCGGGTACTCCGATCCAGCACCCGGCATCGACAGTGCTGACCGCCACGAGCGCCGAACGGTTCGCCACAACGCTGGAAACCGCGCCGACCGCGGTGACCCAGCCCAGGTCGCCATGCCCGACCAACACCGCGCCGGGTGCCGAACTGGTGGTCCTGCCGGTCAGCGGCGACGCGCAACTGCTGAAACCGGTCGTGATCACTGCCGGCCCGTGCTCGACCAGCAAGGCGACCAACGGCACGGCCGTGCGATACGTCGCGCGGTTGCCCCGTCCGGTAGCCGGGCTGCTCCGCCCGTCGCACGAGATCAGACCGCGACCGACCCAACCGGCACGGGCGTCAGGGACGGGCTGAGCGCAGCTCGTCCACCCAGCGGCGAGCTGCCTCGAAATCCGCAGCGTTCGTGCCCGGGCGGGTCTCGTTCGGCGCCGCCGTCGGCACGCGGATACGACCCGAGGAACCGCACGACCGGGCAGACCCGGTGCAGCCCCATCAACGCCTCGTGCATGCGCGGCTCGGCCAGGTGGCCTTCGGCGTCGATCGAGAACAGGTACCGGCCGAGCTCGTCGCCGATCGGTCGCGACTCGATGCGGGACAGGTTGACCCCGCGGGTGGCGAACTGTTCGAGCATCGTCAGCAGTGCACCGGCCTCGTTGTCGGGCAGGTGCACGACCAGCGAGGTCTTGTCCGCGCCGGTTGGCGGCGGAATCTCGCCGGGGTGCCCGACCACGACGAACCGGGTGACCGCCGCTGCGTTGTCGGCGACCTGCTCGACGAGCACGTGCAGCGGGTAGTGGTCCAGGGCCGCAGGTGGAACGAGTGCGGCGTCGAAGTCGGCCGGCGCAGCCGGGTCGGCCAGCAACTGGGCAGCGGCGGTGTTCGACGTCTCCGGCACGTGCGCTGCCTCGGGCAGGTGCTCGGCCAGCCAGCGCCGGCACTGCGCCCATGCATGCGGGTGGGCGGCGACGCGGCGGACGTCTGAGAGCTGCACGCCCGAGCGTGCCGCCAGGCTGAACGACACCGGGACGAGGATCTCGCGCACCATGGCCAGATCACCGGCCGCGAGGGTGTCGAGCACGGCCGTCACCGCGCCCTCGACCGAGTTCTCGATCGCGACGACGGCGAAGTCGGCAGCACCGGCGCGCACGGCGTCCAGTGCGGCGACGACGTGCTGCTGGGGCAGGTAGTCGACCTCGTCCGGCCCGGCGACCTGCCGCAGGGCGGCTTCGGTGAACGTGCCGGCCGGGCCGAGGTAGGCGTAGCGGGGACGGGTCGGCATGGCGCCGAGCCTATTCGCAGCGGGTCCCGTCCGCTCTTGGCCCCGTAGCAGGGTGAACTGCGGCGTGTCGCCCTGCACAGGGGCCAAGAGTCAGCCGTCGATCAGGCGCTGCACGGCCGGCGCCCAGTGCCCGGCGTAGCGCTGCTGCAGCTGCGGGATCTGCCAGTCGCTGCCCTCGACCACCTGCCGGCACCGGTAGGTCTCGCAGTGGCAGTACAGCCTGAGCTCGGCCGTCCCCGTTGCGTAGTCGTAGGTGAGCTCGTCCCCGGCGGCGATCGCCCGGCGAGTCACCAACACCTCGCCGGCGAACCACGTGTTCGGGTCGCAGCTGTGGTTCAGCGGTCCGTCCACGACCGTGCCCTCGGGCAGGTCGGAACGTGCGAAGACGCCGTGACCGGCGATGGCGGACGGGCGGAGCTCGACGTCAGCCGGCCGCACGGCGGCGCCCACCACGCGAGCGCAGGTAGTCGGCGACCACGTACTCGCCGAGCGCACCCGGTTTCGGCAGGAAGACCCGGCCGCCGTTGCGCCGCCCGAGCTCTTGCATGAAGTCGACCAGCCGGGGGTCGTCGTCGAGCATGAACACGTTGATCGTCGCGCCGCGGCGGGTGCAGCGCTCCACCTCGGCCAGCGTCGCCGCGATCGTCTCGCGGGTCGGTGGCCAGGCGAAGTCGGCGAACCCGTCGCGTGCCAGGTGCGCGGTCGGCTCGCCGTCGGTGATCACCAGGATCACCGGCTCGGAGTTGCGGTGCTTGTCGAGATGCCGTCGCGCAAGCATCAATCCGTGCTGCAGGTTGGTGCCCTGCACGCGGTCCCAGTCATGCTCGACGAGCGCTCCGATCGACAGCACCCGCGCGTAGTCGCTGAAGCCGATGATCTCGATGGCGTCCTGCGGGAATCGTGTGCTGATCAACGCGTGCAGGGCGAGCGCGGTCGTCTTTGCCTCGCCCCACGTGCCGCGGAGCTCCATCGAGTAGGACATGTCGACGAGCAGCGCGACCGCGGCCGATGAGCGCCGCTCGGTCTCGACCACCTCGAAGTCGTCGGCCTGCAGACCCAGCTCGACCCCCGACGATGCCGCGCGCTGCAAGGCATTGCGAAGCGTGCGCACCACGTCGAGCGGCTGCTCGTCGCCGAAGCGCCACTCGCGGCTGGCCCCGGTGACCTCGCCGGCAGCTCCGGCGTTGCGCACGTCGTGGCTGCCCCGCCCGCGTGACTCGAGCACGTCGAACACCCGGCGCAGCGCGGTTTGGCCGAGCCGGCGCAGGGCGCGCGGCGTGAGCTTGAGCCCGTCGCCGCCGCGCTGCAGGTAACCCTGGTCGCGCAGCTCGCGCTCGATGCGCCGCAGCTGGCCGAGATCGTCGACGGCGGCGCGTCCCAATGCTCGTTCGATCAGCTCCTCGTCGATGTCGTCGAGACTGGCCCCCGGATAGTCCTGCCCGAGCAGGTCGTCGAGCTGGTCGAGATCGGCCAGCTCGGCAAGCGCGCCCGTCGCGTCGGCGAATCCCATCGGCGAGTCACCGTCCATGCGCTGCCGCCCGCCCCAGCGCAGATCGGGACGCGCCGAGCGCAGGCCCTGTTGCAACCGGGCCATCTCATCGGCCAGGCCCGCCTGTTGCATCGCCTGGCCCATCAGCGCCTCGAGCTCGGCCCGCTGTTCCGGCGTGAGGCTGTCCAGCAACCGCTGCGCCGCGGCCGCCCGGCGCGCCAGCGAGTCGATCAGCTCCTCGAGATTCTGCGGCGACTCCGGGAAGAAGTCGCCGTAGTTCTGCATGAACTCGTCGAACTGCTCCTGGGTGTGCTCGCCGCGCGCGTCGGCGTCGAGCATGTCGTTGAGCGCGCTCATCATCTCGCGGATGCGCGCCATTTCCTCCGGCGTCGCGCTCTGCAACGCTTCGCGCATCCCGGCGAACTGCGCGTCGAGCACCTCGTCGCGCAGCATGTCCTGGATCTGCTGGTAGGCCAGCCGCGCCTCGTCCGAGCGCCACTGGTACTCGCTGAGCTGGCGGACGGCGCGGGCAGTGTCGTCGGGCAGCGTGTCGAGCTCGGCCTCGGCCATCCGCGCGTTGTCGGACGGGTCCGGGAACAGCTCGCGCCGCTCTGCCTCGACCGCCTGGTCGAGCAGTTCCTTCACCTTCTGCAACGTGCCGTCGAGCTGACCGCGATGGCGCAGCTCACGCGCTCGCTCGCGCGCCCGCCGGCGCAGCGCGTCGAGCCCGTCGCGGCCGTCCGTGCCGCGCCGCAGCAGCCGGTTCAGCGCGCTGCGCGGCGCCGCGCCGGCGAGGACGTCGTTGCCGATCTCATCCAACGCCTCGCGGATGTCATAGGGCGCCGCAAGCGGATCCGGCCCGCCATGCCAGGCGCCGTAGCGAAAGTGCCGGTCAGCTGCCATAGACGGTCCGTACTCCGTCGGTGTCCTTGGCCAGGCGCTTGTTCAGGTGCAGCCCTTCCAGCGCGAACTCGAGTACCGCGGCGGCGATACCGATCGCGGCCGGGCCCTCGCCGATCCCGTCCGATTCCAGCCGCTCCAGCAGCGCCGAGAGCACCGGGACGGGGCCGAGCTGGGCGAGCAATCGCTCGGCACTCACCGCGTCGCCGGTTTCGACCGTGAGGCCCTGGTCGAACTTGTCCTGCAGCGGGCGCAGATCGAGCCCGGCCAACCGCGACCGGTACGTCTCGACGATCGAGCGGCGCAGCAGGTGCTCGAGCACATCGAATTCGCGACCCTCGTCGGCGTCGTCGAACTCGACCTTGCCTCGCGAGGCCGGGATGACCGCGGGCAGGTCAGCGATCCGTGCCACCGCGATCGGCTCGCCGGTCACCGCGGCGCGGCGGACGGCCGAGGCGGCAACCGTCTCGACCGACGAGATCGCGAACCGTGCCGAGACACCGGAGCGCTGATCGACCTGCGGCGCGTCGCGCACGTTGCGCGCGAACCGGGCGACCACCTCGAGCAGATGGCCAGGCACGACCGGCGCGGCGAAGTCGGTGTCGCTCCACAGCACCGCCGACTCCTGCGCGATGAGAGCGAGCTCGTCGGAAAGCTCCAACGGGTAGTGGGTCCGCACCTCCGCGCCGAATCGGTCCTTGAGCGGAGTGATGATGCGCCCGCGGTTCGTGTAGTCCTCGGGGTTCGCACTGGCGACTACGAGCAGATCCAGCGACATGCGCAGCTGGTAGCCGCGCACCTGGATGTCGCGCTCTTCGAGCACGTTGAGCAGGGCAACCTGGATGCGCTCAGCCAGGTCGGGCAGTTCGTTGATGGCGATGATGCCGCGGTTGGTGCGCGGCACGAGCCCGAAATGGATCGTCTCCGGATCACCCAGTGTGCGTCCCTGCGCGACCTTGATCGGGTCGACGTCGCCGATCAGGTCGCCCACCGAGGTGTCCGGCGTGGCGAGCTTCTCGCCGTAGCGCAGGCTGCGGTGCAGCCAGTCGATCTGGAGGAGATCGCCCTCGGTCGCGAGCAGGGCGAGGCAACGCCCGCACACCGGCGCATACGGATGATCGTTGATCTCGCAGCCGGCCACGACGGGCGTCCACTCGTCGAGCAGGCCGAGCAGGGTGCGGATCAACCGCGTCTTGCCCTGCCCGCGTTCGCCGAGCAACACCATGTCGTGCCCGGCGAGCAGGGCACGCTCGACTTCGGGCACGACGGTCTCGTCGAAGCCGACGATTCCGGGAAGCGACGGCAGGCCAGCGCGCAATCGTGCGATCAGGTTGTGCCGGATCTCGGTCTTGACGCTGCGGTGGATGTGGCCGGACGAGCGGAGCTCGCCGAGGCTGGCAATGACGGGCGCGGTTGTCACTTCCTCGACGCTACGACTCGGGTGGTGATCGCGCTACGAGCAGGGTGCTCCGAGCGGCCAGATGCGACGTCCGATTTCCGCCAGTGACCCGGCTCGGCAACGTCGACACTGGACGCATGACGCAGACAATCACCCGCTTGCACGTACATCCCATCGACGCGGAGCGGCTCGCCGCCATGCGCTCGACCGGCGCCGACGAACACGGCAACGCGTTCGTCCCGTTCCCGGCGCAGGGATGGGAGCCGCTGCGCTGCTGCCTGAAAGTCGCCGACCCGGACGAAGGCATCGCGCTCATCTCCTACGCGCCACTCCACCAGCCCTCGCCGTGGCGCGAGGTCGGCCCAGTCTTCGTCCATGCCACGGCGTGCGATGGCTACCGGAACCCGTCCGAACTGCCGGCGCAGTTGCGCACCGGGCCACGCGTGCTGCGCAGCTACCGCGCCGACGGTTCGCTCGCCTACGAGCACATCACCGTGGTGCCGGCCGGCGAGGACATTGCCGAATCGCTCGACGCGCTGCTCGCAGCGCCCGAGGTCGCCGAGGTGCACGTGCGGGCACACGCGGCGCAATGCTTCACCTACGCCGTCACGCGATAGGCCTGTTCAACGAGCGGTCACGTTCAGAACTGCAGGTAGATGTCCTGGGCCATCTTCTCGAGGGCGGGATCGTTGTCGGGCGTGGTGCCTTTCAGGTACCACGCCTCGACGATGGTCACGTTTGCGTCCTGCGAGAGCGCGCTGAACGCGTTCGGGAACGGGACGGAGGTGGGGCCGCTCGGCAACCGGTAGCCCTCGCGCATCAGATCGTTCAGATTCCCGGTGCCGTTGCGCGAGACCAGCTTCTCGAAGTTGCCGGCCGCCTTGTAACCCTGATCCTGAGCCCCCTGGAAGCCGATGGACCGTTGCGCGAACCCGACCGCCCGGCCGTTCACGGTCGTCGTTGCGAGCAACCGGTCGAGCCCGTAGCACGGGTGTGTCTGCAGGTAATGGATGACCGGGGCGCCGTAGGCATGCGCGGCGCAGTCGGTCACATTCTTCTGCTCCGCCCACACCTTGATGACGTACGTGACACCCGACGAGCCGACGACCGTCTTGGTCCGCAGCGGCTGAGCAGGCACCGGGTGGCCCCCGCGCAGACTTCGACGACGAGGCCGGCGACGACGGCGCGCCAGGCGAGTGCGGCGGCCCGCTCGAGTTCGGTGCGGGCAGGGTCCGCGCACCGTTCGAGCTCGGTGACAGGGTCGGGTGATAGCGACCGTTGCCGGACCCGCCGACGTTGTCTGCGCACGCGGCGACGAGGCAGGCCGCGACGGCGGTTGCGAGGACGAGTTGGGCACGCACCCGCTCAGCGTGCCAGGTCAGCTGCCCCCGTACACATCCGGTGCGGCTTCGGCGAGGCGTTGCAGCGTGCGCAGGAACCGGTCGCGTTCCGCGGCGGGCAGCATGTCGAGCAGGCGCGCTTCATTGCGTTGGATTGCGCGTTGGGCGCTAGCGCGCAGCCGGCGACCCTTCGGGGTGAGCCGCAGCAGCCGCGCGCGCCGGTCTGTCGGATCCGGTTCGCGGGCGATCAGGCCGCGGGCTTGCAGATCGTCCAGGTACTCGATGATTCGGGTCTTGTCGGCACCGATCAACTCGGCGAACGCAGCTTGCGTGCGCACCGGCTCGTCCTCGAGATGCAGGAGCACGACGTACCCCCACATCGTCAACCCGTGTGCTTCGAGGACGGGCACTTCGGCGCTGGTCAGCGTGCGCGCGAGCGGCAGCATCATCGCCGCAAGGTCAGGTCGCTCGCCCATGGCGCAATAATATGCATTGACAGATCGTAGGTGTGCGCAGATGGTAGGCGCATGCATATCAATGACTTTGATCAGTTGGTCGATCTCGATCGGCGAGCGGTCGTCGAGACGATGCAACTGATGTGCGCGGTCACACCCGATGATCTGGACCGGCCAACGCCGTGTGCCGGATGGACCGTTGACGACTTACTGGCGCACATGACGGGGCAGCAGATCGGGTTCGCGGCTGCCGCCCGCGGCGTCGGCCACGACCTCGCGCTGTGGTCGCCGAGCCGCCGTCCCTACCTCGAGGTGTGTGTCGACGTCCTCGCCGCGTTCGGGTCGTCGCCCGGCGTCCACGAGCGAGCATTCGCGCTGCCCGAGATCGGTGATGGCGGCCCGTTCCCAGCGCCGGTTGCCGTCAGCTTCCACCTGGTCGACAACGTCGTGCACGCCTGGGATCTCGCGGTATCCATCGACGCACCGATCGAACTCGATGCCGATGTGCTTGCTGCGGCGCTACGCGTTGCCGAACAGGTCCCGAACGGGGCCGAGCGGCGGGCGCCCGGTGCGGCATTTGCACCCGGCCGCGACGAGCCCGCCCAGCACGATCTGGATCGGATCCTGCTGATACTGGGCCGCGACCCCGCTGCCTGGCCGGTCGTCAGCCCACAAACGGCTTCGCGGTGACCACGGTGACCTTCATCGTCTTTCCGGTGGGGGTCTCGTACTCGACGGTGTCACCTTCGCGCGCGCCGGTGAGTGCCTTGCCCAGCGGCGACGCTGCGGAGTAGACCTCGACGCCTGCGGTCTCGGATTCCTCGCGCGAGCCGATCAAGAACGTCTCGACGTCGTCATCGCCTTCGAAGCGGACCTCGACGATCATGCCGGGGCCGGCGACGCCGTCACTGACGGGCGCCTCGCCCACCTTGGCGACGCGCAGCAGTTCCTGCAGTTGCAGGATGCGGCCCTCCTGCTTGCCCTGCTCCTCGCGGGCGGCGTGATACCCGCCGTTCTCCTTGAGGTCGCCCTCTTCGCGGCGGTCGTTGATTTCCTTCGCCATCGCCGGACGGTTGGCGACGAGCTCCTCGAGCTCGCGGGAGAGACGGTCGTACGCCTCCTGCGTCAAGAACGTGACGGCGTCATCGGTCGAGGACACGTCGGTACTCCAATATCGAATAATGCGATTACGGGGCGAGCAGAACGGGGTGTTGAGCTCGAGCGGAAGCCTCGAACCTAACACCGCCCCCCTGTCCCAGGCGAAATCAATGCCGTCCGAGTCATCAGGAACAATGGGGGCGTGAGTTCGGAGCAACTGCGGCTGATGTGCGTCCACGCCCACCCCGACGACGAGTCGAGCAAGGGCGCGGCGACGATGGCGCGATACGTCGACGAGGGTGTCGACGTACTCGTCGTGACCTGTACCGGCGGGGAGCGCGGCAGCATTCTCAACCCGGCGCTCAAGGACCGGGCCGACATCGAGGCCAATATCGCCGAGATCCGGCGCGACGAGATGAACCGGGCCCGCGCGATCCTCGGGGTGCGCCAGGACTGGCTCGGTTTCGTCGACTCCGGACTGCCCGAGGGCGATCCGTTGCCGCCGCTGCCGGAGGGCTGCTTCGCACTCGCGCCGATCGAGGAAGCGACGCGCCGCCTGGTCAAGGAGGTGCGCAACTTCCGTCCGCACGTCATCACGACCTACGACGAGAACGGCGGCTACCCCCACCCCGACCACATCCGCACCCACGAGATCTCCGTCGCCGCCTTCGAAGCGGCGCCCGACCCCGACGCATTCCCCGACGAGGGCGAGCCCTGGCAGCCGCTCAAGCTCTACTACGACGTCGGGTTCAGCCCGGAGCGGTTCGACGCGCTGCATGAGGCGTTGCTCGCGCACGGCCTCGAGTCGCCGTTCGAGGAGCGCCGCAAGCGCTGGGACGAGATGAAGGAGAAGTTCCGTCCACCGAAGGTCACGACGCGGGTCAACGTCGCCGACTGGTTCGAGCGGCGCGACGGAGCGCTGCTCGCGCACGCCACGCAGGTCGACCCGAAGGGCTGGTTCTTCGCCGTACCGCTCGACATCCAGCGCGAGGCGTGGCCGACCGAGGATTTCGAGCTGGCCCGCTCGCTGGTCGACTCGACCATTCCCGAGGACGACCTGTTCGCCGGCATCCGTGAGCAGGCGACGTGAGGCTCGTCCTGGCCGTCCTCGCGGCGGCGCAGAAGACGCCCAAGGTGCCCAAGGGCGGCGAAGGCGTGAAATCCGGCCCGATCGGGCTCGCCGTGATCCTCGTCCTGTGCATCGCGGCGTACTTCCTGTTCAAGTCGATGTCGAAGCACCTGAAGAAGGTTCGCGAAGAGTTCCCGACCGACGACGGCCGCGGATGCTCCTGCTGCCGCCGACGCGCGACCCGACCCGGCGCCGGCTCAGGCACCGCCGGCAGAGGTGCCGCCCAAGTCCGACTCGCCGTAGCGGCGCACCATCGCGTGCGCGCTGGCCTCGATCGCCGCGCGCAGCTCATCAGGCGACAGCACCTCGACCTCCGCGCCGAGCTGCATCAGCGCGTGGTGCGCGTGCGGCACCGATTCGATCGGCACGGTGGTCGTCGCCCAGCCATCCGCGCCGGCCGGCTGCATGGCCGCATAGCCCGGCCCGTGCCGCCACCGAACCGACCAGGAACAGCAGCTGCCGTCCGCCCGGCGAGAGCCGAATGGTGGCGGTGCCGCCGAACAGCCGCTGCTCGTAGTCGCGCTGGTACTCGCCCCAGTGCGCCTGCAGATCGAAGCCGACGGGGCGGGCGAACTGCTCGTCGAGCGCGGCCGCGGCACGCACCCGCGAGAGCCGGTACGTGCGCGGACCGCGGTCGTCGCCGGGTACCCGCGCGACGAGGTACCAGACCCCGGCCTTGAGCACGAGGCCGAGCGGTTCCAGGACGCGGTCGACCAGCTTGCGGTTCGCCCGCTCGTAGCGAACCTCGACGCGGCGCTCGTCCCACACCGCATCGGCGATCGTGGCCGAGTGCAGGCGGTGCGTCCACGGCCCGTTCCCAGCCCGGCGCGTCCAGGTGGAATCGATCGCGGATCCGTTCGGCTCGCTCGCGCAGTTCCGGCGGCAGCGCGGCCAGCAGCTTGAGCTGCGTCGTGGCGAGCACCCCGCCGAGGCCGAGGTCGGCCGCGGCGCCGGGCAGCCCGGCGAGGAAGACCGCGTCGGCCTCCTCGGCGCGTGAGCCCGGTCAGCTTGGTGCGATAGCCGGCCAGCAGCTGGAATCCGCCGGCCCGGCCGCGGGTGGCGTACACCGGGATGCCCGCCGAGCCGAGCGCCTCGATGTCGCGATAGACCGTGCGCAACGACACCTCCAGCTCGTCGGCGAGCGCCTGCGCGCTCACCCGGCCGCGGGTGTGCAGCATCAGCAGGATCGACAGCAGCCGGCTCGCGCGCACGCTGCCATTGTTGCGCTAAATCATGACGGAATCTGACAGGTATAGCGGCGAGAGTGGACGGCATGACGACAACGAAGATCACCATCACCGGCAAGTCCTGGGACGAGGAGCGCGTGGGCGCGGTCGAGGGGCCGCACGCAGTTGCCCGGGCCACCTTCACCACCGAGTGGGCAGGCGAGATCGCCGGCACGTCCACCTGCTGGCTGCTCATCAGTTACGTCGGCGGCGACCCGGACAAGCCGGAGACCCTGGTCGGTCCCTACACCGGCTACGAGCTGGTGACGGCGACGATCGGCGACCGCAGCGGGACGTTCGTGCTCGCCGCGTCCGGCGACCACAGCGGCGGCGTGGCCCGGACCGAGGTCAGCATCGTGGCTGGATCCGGCACCGGTGACCTGGCCGGGATCAGCGGTGCGGGCAGCTACGCCGCCGATGCGATGGAATACACCCTGGAGCTGGACTACGAGCTGTAGGAGTGGCAATGAAGGTCTCGCGCGATCAGGTGATCGCCTACCGCGTTCAGGCCCAGCAGCTGCACCGCACCGGCCGGCAGGCGCGCGGGCTGGCGGTGCTTGACATCGGTGTGCAGGACTCGGCCGGCGAGCAGGCCCGGCTGACCTTCGACGCCCGGCTGCCGAACACGCCGCGCACCGACGCGTACGGACCGGACCAGTCGCTCGCCCTGGTCTGGTCGTTGCGCGGTGCCCCGTACGTGCACCGGCGCAGCGAGCTCGACGATCTCGCCGGTGCGCTCTTCCCGCTCTCCGAGGCCCACGCCGCGCAGCAACTGAACGAAACCGGCCCGAGCGTGGCTCGGGCCGGGATCAGCGCACTCGACCAGTTCACGACCGCTGTCGAGGCGATGCGCGATGTCGTGCGCAAACCGATGAGCAAGGGCGCGGTGAGCACAGCGGTGACCAAGGCGATCCCGAAGCCGATGCACCGGGCTTGCCGCAGCTGCAAGACCAGCCACATCTCCGACTCGGCCATGCGTGCCTCGTTCCTGGCTGCCGGGCTCGAATTGCAGCCCGACACCGCCCCGCCGGTATTGCAACGGCGCAAGGGCGCGAAGGTCACCACCGAGCCCGACCTGACGGCATTGACCCGGCTCATCGGCCACTACCTGACGCTGCTCGGCCCGGCCACGCCGGCGCAGGCGGCCGGCTACCTCGACGCGCGCCGGGCCGATGTCGAGCAGGCCTGGCCGGACGACTTGATCGAGGTCGACGTCGACGGCACGAAGGCGTGGCTGCCCGCGTCTGCCAAGCGCGCGCTCGCGTCACCGCCGGACGCCGAGCTGGTTCGGCTGCTCAGCGGATTCGACCCGTACCTGCAGGCGCGCGACCGCGATCTGATCGTTCCGGACAAGGCCGTGCAGAAGGCCCTCTGGCCGGTGCTCGGCCGGCCCGGCGTGGTGTTCGTCGATGGCGAGGTCGCCGGCACGTGGCGGCCCAAGGCGGCGGGCAAGAAGCTGACCGTGGTGATCGAGGAGTTCGCGCCGCTGCCGCCCGCGGTGCGCGCGCAGGTCGACGCCGAGGCCGAGCGGGTGGCCGCCGTCCGGGGCATGGAACTGGCTCGAGTCACCCGTCCCAACTGACTGCGATCAGTCGAGGGGCGGTCGACGGCGGGTCACCTTGACCTCACTGCGGCGGCGCTTGGCGTCGACGCGCCGCTGCTGTGCCGCACGGGACGGGCGGGTCGGCCGGCGTTTGGGCGACGGCGGCTCGAGCGCGTCGCGCAGCAGGGCGGTGAGGCGGGCCCGCGCGGCCTGCCGGTTCTGCAGCTGCGAGCGGTGCTCGGATGCCGCGATGGTCATGACGCCCTCGACCAGTCGGCCGGACAACCGGTCAAGCAGCTGGGCGCGCTGCTGCTCGCTCAGCGCGGCCGAGTGCGCCACGTCCCAGCGCAGTTCGACCCGGCTGTCGGTGGTGTTCACGCCCTGGCCGCCCGGCCCGGACGACCGGCTGAACCGCTCGACCAGCTCGGCGGAGGGCACCACCAATCCGTCCGGCAACCCTCGCGCCGGACGCAGCACCAAGCTCGCTCACGGTACGGCAGGGGTGCCCTGCACTTCGCGCATCCAGGCGGTGATCTCGTCCGGGTCGCGGGGCAGTCCGGCGGACAGGTTGATCGCCTCACCGTCGGTGACGACCACGTCGTCCTCGATGCGCACGCCGATGCCGTGCAACTCGGCCGGCACGGTCTTGTCGTTCGCCTGGAAGTACAGGCCCGGCTCGACGGTCAGGCAGTGTCCGGCGACGAGGGTGCCGTCGCGGCTCAGCTCGCTGCGGGCGTTCGCGCAGTCGTGCACGTCGATGCCGAGCATGTGCGAGGTGCCGTGCAGCGTGTAGCGGCGATGCAGGCCGGCGCCGGGCCGCTCGGGATCGGGATCGCACGAGACCTCGGCCGACACGGGCAGTATGCCCCACGAGTGCAGGTGATCGGCCAGCACCCACATCGCCGCGTTGTGCGCGGCGAGGAACTCGGCACCGGCCTTCACCTCGGCCACGCCGGCCGCTTGAGCTTCCTGCACCGCGCGGTAGACCCGTAGCTGGGCCGGGCTCCACTCGCCCGACACCGGCATGGTGCGTGTGACGTCGGCGGTGTACAGCTCGTCGGTCTCGACGCCCATGTCGGCGAGCAGCAGGCCACCGGGGTCGACCGCACCGTTGTTGCGCCACCAGTGCAGCGTCGTGGCGTGCTGTCCCGAGCCGACGATGGAGGTGTAGCCGACCTCGTTGCCCTCGAGCCGGGCGCGCCGCCAGAACGTGCCCTCGAGCCAGCGCTCACCGCGCACGTCGGCGCGGCCGGTGACGATGGGCAGCTCGCGCACCACATCGGCGAACCCGCGTGCGGTGACCTCGCACGCGTACCGCAGCCGGCCGACCTCCCAGTCGTCCTTGACCAGGCGCAACTCGTCGAGCACGCGAGCCAACTCGGTCTCGTCCGGCCGGGGCGCGTCGGCAAAACGGGCCAGGTCGGCGTCGAGTTCGCGCAGCGGACGGGTGCGCAGGGCCAGCGCCGCTTCGGTGTCCTCGGGCGAGGGCACGTTGCCGACCCAGACCGCGCCGTGCGTGCGGCTGGTGAAGTAGCCGACCTCGCCGGGCTGGGCGTAGACGCCGACGTAGAGCGTCGCCTCGTGCCCCTGGCCGGACGGCGCGAGCACCAGAACGGCATCGGCGACCGTCTCGCCGGTCAGCCAGGTGAACGAGCTGTCGGCGCGGAACGGGTAGTCGGTGTCGTTCGCGCGCACCTTGTAGCTCGCCGGCCTTGACGACGACGAGACGACCGGGGAACTCGCGCGAGAGGGCGGCCCGGTGTGCGGCCGCCGACGGGGCCCCGTCGGGACGTGCCGGGTGCGGCATCGGCGGCGCCGGATCCCAGTCGGCGGCGATCGCATGCTTGAGGTGTTCGGCCATCGGGATGTCGTGAGACACCGTCTCGCCAGGTTCCGGGGTGACGACTTCGTCGGGCTGTTCGGACATGCGTCGAGTCTATGTGTGGACACGAGCGGTATGAGTCGATGCAATCCCGCTCGTTCACTAGGGTGCGGCGGTATGCAGCCGACCAACGATGATCCGCAACGTTCGGAGCCCACTGCCGGATGGTTGCCGTCGGACACCGGAGCCTGGGCAGCCCCGAACCCCACAGTTCCCGGGGCAACGGTGACCAAAGCCCGTCCCTGGCTGACGGCGATCGTCTCGTTCGTCATCTTGCTGATCCTCATTGCCGCGCTGGGCAACCAGTGGGTCACCGACTCGATCGCGCGCCACGCCAACGCCGGAACGTTCGGTGATCACATGGCGCACTCAGTCAACGTCTATGCCTGGCGATTCAGCCCGCCCTCTGGTGGCGACGTCGCGCACGCGTGGGTCGCCAACCTGGCCAATGTCGGTGCCGTCCTGATCCTGACCTTGTTGCTCGTCCCGGTGGTCTGCCGTGGCAAGGGTGGCTTCTGGCAATCCTTCTTCGCCGCGTGGTTCACCGTGGTCGTGGCCACCCTGCTCGGCTCCTACGTCCGCGCCGCGATCTTCGACCAGAGCGCGTTCCCCGGCTACGCGGGTCAAGGCAAGGCCGACGACATCCTGTTCTCGAGCATCTCGCCGGGGCCGGCCACCGCGTTCGCCGGGCTCGCGTTCGGCCTCGTCGTCGGTCTGGCGGCCGGCATCACGGCGGTGGTCAGCCGCCGCACCGAGGTCATCGCCGCACCCGTCACGCCGACGTTCGGCGCGCCGTGGACGCGTGACGACGACCCCGACCGGCCGTGGCAGCCGGCACCGCTACCCGGCCCGACCGCGAGCCCCTCGCCATGGTCGGGCAGCGACACCGACCGCACCCCGGATACGAGCAGCGCGACCGAAACGACGCCGACCGACTCCGGCGGTGAGCACACCGCGGTGCTGCCTGCGGCCGACCAACCCGCGCAAGGCCAGGGGTGGGCGGCGCAACGCTCAGAGCAGAGCAGCGACGACGTGGCCGGCGACGAAACGCAGGCCACCACGCAGTTCCCCCGGAGCACTGCGCCGACCGACGATGCTGAGCAAGGCCCTCGGCACCTCGAGAGCTAGGACGACTCGAGGACCTCGAACTGCATCCCGGACTTCTGTAGCCGGGCGAGCAACGCGTCGCCCATCGCGGTGGCGGTGGTGACCTGACCGGACGTCGTCGGCAGGTCGTCCACGGCGAGCGCGAGTGCCGCCTCGCCGAGCATCCGAGCGGTCTCGTCGTAGCCGGGATCCCCGCCCGAAACGCGGGTCACCACGCGTTGCCCGCCACCCTCGCCGACGAAGGTCACGCGGAACCAGCTGCGCGCCCGCTCCTGCGGCGCGATGGTCCCTCGCCCTGCGGCATCCGCTTGAGCAGTGCGTTGCGGGCCGGCGGCACCTGGGCGAGCGCAACCAGCCCACCCACGCCGGCGGCCAGCCCGGCGGCCGTCCAAAGATGCGGGACGGATGCGCAATGCGTGTAGCGGAAGTCCGGGCCGTACCGATCGAGGGCGCGCGCCGAGCGGCCGACGATCTGCGGATCGAGCGTCGGCATCGGCAGCGCCCAGCCGCCGGTCGCCGCGGCGCGATGCGGCAGGCCCGCACCGGCGTGTACCGATCGACCCGTCAGCGCCGGCTCGGCCCGCTTGCGCTCACGCGCCGCGGCGATGAGCGACGGGAATCGCGAGAAGGCGGTGAGCGCCGAATGCGCGGTTCCACCGGACGGCCGTCCCGACGCCTCGACGTAGCCGTGAACGGTGAGCGGCACGCCTTCAGGAAGCTGAAGCACGGTGTAATACGCGCCGATGTCGTAAGGGATCGAGTCGAACCCGCACGCGTGGACGAGCCGCGCGCCGCTGCGCTGGGCCTGCTCGTGATAGCGCAGGTACATGGTGTCGACGAACTCCGGCTCGCCGGTCAGGTCGAGGTAGTCGGTGCCGGCCTCGGCGCACGCCGCGACGAGCGGCTCGCCGTGGACGATGTACGGCCCGACGGTGCTCGCGATGACCCGCGCATCGGCGGCGATGGCGCGCAGCGACGCCGGGTTGCTGGAGTCGGCGTCGAGCAGTTTCAGCGTCGAAAGCGCCGGGTCGATCGCTGCGAGCTGGGCGCGCACGTTCTCGAGCTTGCCGACATTGCGTCCGGCCAATGCCCAGCGACAGTCCGCCGGCGCGTGCCGGGCCAGGTATTCCGCGGTCAGCCTCGCCGGCGAACCCGGTTGCGCCGAACAGGACGATGTCGTACGCGCGATCTGGCATCTCCCGACTGTACGATCTGCCGCATCAAAGCCTCGGGGGAAGGCGGTCCACCAGCCCAGCCGGGCGGTGGCGAGGTGCTGCGCGCCGCGCCGGAGCGAGCCGTTGGGCCCGACGTACGTCGCTGGGCCGCCCGGCTGGTCGATGCGGCGTTGCTCTTCGACGACGAGCCACAGCCCGTCCTGCCTGACGCATCCCTCGACCGCTACGCGCGGCTCGTGCAGTCGACGCTGCGCGTACCGATCGCGCTGGTCACGATCGTTGAGCACGACCGGCAGGTGTTCCCGGGCGCGGTGGGTCTGCCGGCCGATCTCGCGGCCACGCGGGAGACGCCGTTGTCGTTCTCGTTCTGCAAGCACGTCGTAGCCAGCAGGGCGGCTGTGGTGGTCCCGGACGCCCGGCTCGATCCGCTGGTGTGGGACAACGCGTCGATAGCCGCGTACGGCATCGTCGGATACGCCGGCTACCCGATCCGAGACGCCTCGGGCGCCGTCATCGGCTCGCTGTGCGCGCTGGACGCCGTGCCGCGCGAGTGGGCCGGACCGGAACTGCGCATCCTCGAGGATCTCGCCGCGGCGTGCTCCACCGAGATCGCGTTGCGCGAATCTCGGCGAGCGGCGGCCGAAGCAGCACGTGCGGCCACCGATGCGTCGCAACGCGCGCAGTTGCTGGCTGCACTGACCGAGCGGTTGTCGCGAGCTGCCACGCTGTCCGACGTCTCGCGCGCGCTGCTCCGGGTCGCGATCGAAGCACTTCGACTGCGTGCACACAGCTATCTGGGTCGTCGACCCCGACGATCCGTCCGAACTGCACTACGTCGCCGACCCGGACATCTCCTGGCCGGAAGCCGACGAATTCGCCGACGTTCGCGCGGACGACAGCTTCCCGGTGCTCGAGGGCGGCACTGTGCAGCGTGCGCGATCGCTTGAGCTGCACGGCGAGTCAGTGGGCTGGCTCGTCCTGCAGTGGGCCGACAAGCGAATCTTCACCGCCGACGACGATCGCACCATCGACGCGATCGTCACCACGATCGCGTGGGCCGTGCGCGCGATCCGCAACAGCTAGGAAGGCGCAGTGCGGGCCGTCCTGTTCGCAGCGTTCGGCTCGCTGCCCGAGGTGGTGACGGTGCCCGACCCGGTCTGCCCGCCGGCCGGGGTCGTCGTCGACGTCGCCGCGACCGGGCTGTGCCGAAGCGACTGGCACGGCTGGATGGGCCACGACCCCGACATCGTGCTGCCGCACGTACCCGGCCACGAATTCGCCGGTGTGGTCAGCGCTGTCGGCCCAGCCGTCCGGGGCTGCCGGATCGGCGACCGGGTCACCGTGCCGTTCGTGTGCGCCTGCGGGCGGTGCCCGACCTGCCTGCGTGGCGACTTTCAGGTGTGCGAGCGGCAGACCCAGCCGGGCTTCACCGGGTGGGGCTCGTTCGCACAACACGTCGCCGTCGACAACGCCGATGTGAACGTCGTCGCGCTGCCCGACGCGGCTGGAGTTCGCCACTGCGGCCAGTCTCGGCTGCCGGTTCGCGACCGCGTATCGCGCCGTCGTGCACCGCGCGGCGGCGGCGCCCGGCGAGTGGCTGGCCGTGCACGGCTGCGGCGGGGTAGGGCTGGCAGCGGTGATGATCGCGGTCGCGCAGGGCAATCGAGTGATCGCCGTAGACACGTCTGGCGCTGCACGTGCGCTGGCCAGCTCGTTCGGCGCGGCTGCCGCGCTCGACCCGGCACAGGCCCCGGTCGTACCGGCGATCCGCGAGCTGACCGGCGGGGGAGCGGCCGCCTCGCTCGACGCCCTCGGCAGCGCATCGACCTTCCTCGACTCGGTGGGCTGCCTCCGTCCGCGGGGCACGCACGTGCAAGTGGGGCTGGCAGCCGGCATCGGCGCGGTGCCGGAGTCGGTCGTGGCCGCGGTGATCGCCGGCGAGCTGCAGTTGGTCGGCAGCCACGGCATGGCGGCGCGCGACTATCCGGAACTGCTCGCGCGCATCGCGGCCGGCGAGCTCGACCCCGCACGGCTCGTGCAACGGATCATCGGACTCGACCAGGCGCCTGCCGAGCTGGCCACCATGGGCAGCCGTCCGGGAGCGGGCATCACCGTCATCGAGATCTCTGCCTGATCGGTCCTTTACCGACCCTGGTGCGCGGCCTTATCGTTCGGCCCGACATCCCTACTTTGCCTGTGGAGTTGCCATGCGCGTAACCGTCCTGACCCGGTTGGGCACCGCCGCCGCCGGCGCAGTCCTGATGGCCACCGGTCTCGTGCTCGCGACGCCATCGGCGGCGACCCATGCCGCCGCGGTGTCGACCAAGCGATTGGTGCTGGCCACCCACCAGGACTTCGGCAGCTATGACGTGGCCGCCGATGCTGCAGGCAACGCGTACATCGCGTGGCTCTCGGCATCGACGATCAAGGGCGGCGTGCGCTCCGTGCACCTCTGCAAGCTGCCGCCAGGCGCAAACGCATGCGTCGGTGGCGTGCAAACCATCAGCGCGATCGATGGCTCGACGGCGTCCGGGTTGCGGGTGCTCACGCCACCGTCCGGCGGGAAGGTCACCCTCGTGTGGTTCCACGACACGACGGCCTCGCAGAACGGTCCGGAAGGCGGTGAGATCGCCGAGGCCACCGCGGTACACGGGCTGAATCTGTCCGCGGGCACCGACGTCGCGGATGCGCCGAGCCACGCGACGCTCATGGACGTCGAGTTCGGGCCGCAGTTCGCCATCTGGACACTTGCCATCCCGGCGTTCTCGGACCAGACCCTGCAGATCCATCCCGGCCTGAGCGCGGCCCATACGACGGTCAAGACGCCGTTCCTTCTCGGCGGCGCACAAATCGCGTTCACCAAGGGCAAGCCGATCGTGACCATCGACAAGTACGGCGCAGTGTCGGAGGCGGCGCAGTATTCGACCGGAACCGCGGCAGGCAAATTCGGTGCGTTCCACAAGGTCGCGGGAACCTGGACGAACGCGCTCTCGGATCTCAAAGGCACCGCTCACGGCGTGCGGCTGATCGCGACTTCCGGGCCGCAGTTCTACCGGCCCGCGATCGCGAAGTGGAACGGGCGCGGCTTCAGCAAGCCGGCGTTGACCGCCGATCACAACGACTGCGCTCCTGGCTCGCACGACGCCAGCACCGATCCCAGCGGGCGGCTGCTGGATGTGGCGAACGAATGCGGCCAGATCACCGTCGCCAACTTCGTCAACGACAACACCGCTGCGATCCACCGGTTCACGGCCGGCGGCACAGTGACGTTCCTCCCGCAGATCGCGTCCGGCGTCGCGGGGTGTCGCAACGGTGGTGTGGTCGACCGAGACCGCCAATGCCAACGGTGACATCCTGCACGTGCTGCGCGTGCCGCTGCCGGACACAACGCGCACGGTGCACGCGCAGGGCAAGGGCGGCAAGATCTCGCTGATCGGTCCGACAACGTGCCTGCCGCCGGGGCTCGTGCACATCAAGCTCAACGCCAACCCGGCCAAGAACTGGGCGGTCCGCACCCGCACGCTCAAGCTCGGAAGCCAGGCGGTCAAGAAGGACCGGATCAACGGCGCGACGCTGGCGCCGGGCAAGAAATACACGCTGCACGGCACGGTCCTGTTCGGCAAGGGCAGTTCGCGGAACACGGTGCGGGCGACGCTGAGCTTCGCGACGTGCCCGGCGAAGTGAGCATGCCGCGCGGCTAGCGTGGGGTAGGTGAACCGGCTCGCGTCCTCCACCTCGCCCTACCTGCGCCAGCACGCCGACAACCCGGTCGACTGGTAGGAGTGGGGCGACGAGGCCTTCGCCGAAGCCCGCGACGCGACGTGCCGATCCTGCTGTCGGTCGGCTACGCCGCGTGCCACTGGTGCCACGTGATGGCCCACGACTCGTTCGAGCGCGAGGACGTGGCCGCGGTGATGAACGCCAACTTCGTGAACGTCAAGGTCGACCGCGAGGAGCGGCCCGACGTCGACGCGGTCTACATGGACGCCACCACTGCGCTCACCGGGCAGGGCGGCTGGCCGATGACCTGCGTTCTCACGCCGGACGGATCACCTTTCTACGCAGGCACATTCTTCCCGCGCGCGCACTTCGTCCAGCTCCTGGAGGCGATCACCGAAGCGTGGCGCGACCGGCGTGACGAGGTGCTCGCGGCGGGGCAGCGGATCGTCGACGCGCTCGCGCAAGCGTCGGAGGCGACGCCGGCGCGTGGCCCGGCGCCGGACGCGGCGCAGCTCGACGCGGCGGCCGCACGGCTCGTCCCGCAGTTCGACGCCGACAACGGCGGGTTCGGGACGGCGCCGAAGTTCCCGCCGTCGATGGTGCTCGAGTTCCTGCTGCGCCAGCACGAGCGCACCGGCGACCCGACGGCGTTGGCGATGGCAGCGCAGACGTTCGAGGCGATGGCGCGCGGCGGGATGTACGACCAGCTGGCCGGCGGCTTCGCGCGCTACACCGTCGACGCGCACTGGGTCGTGCCGCACTTCGAGAAGATGCTCTACGACAACGCGCAGCTGCTGCGGGGGTACCTGCACTGGTGGCGGCTGTCGGGTTCGCCGCTGGCCGAGCGGATCGCGCGCGAGACGGCAGACTTCCTGCTGCGCGATCTCGGCACGACAGACGGCGGCTTCGCGTCCGCGCTCGACGCGGACACCGAAGGTGTCGAAGGGCTCACGTACGTGTGGACGCAGGACCAGTTGCGTGACGTGCTCGGTGCCGATGCGTCCGTCGCGGCCGAGCTGTTCGGTGTCACAGCAGAGGGGACGTTCGAGCACGGCGCGTCGACGCTGCAACTGCGCACCGACCCGGCTGATGTGGCGCAGTGGGAGGAGTTTCGCGGGTTGCTGCTCGCGGCGCGCACGACTCGTCCGCAGCCCGCTCGTGACGACAAGGTCGTGACTGCCTGGAACGGCCTGGCGATCGCTGCGCTGGCCGAAGCGGGCGTGCTGCTCGACCAGCGCTATCTCGACGCGGCAGTGCGCTGCGCGGAATTGCTGCTCAGCACGCACCTCGTCGACGGCCGGTTGCGGCGCACATCGCGAGACGGTGCGGTCGGCGACGCGCTCGCAGTCGCCGAGGACTACGGCGATCTCGCCGAAGGCTTGCTGGTGCTGCACCAGGCGACCGGCTCGCCGCGCTGGCTGGAGCTGGCCGGCGATCTGCTCGGCGTCGCGGCCGCGCGGTTCACCGACGGTCAGGGCGGGTTCTACGACACCGGCGACGACGCCGAGGTGCTGGTTCGCCGGCCACGCGACCCGACCGACAATGCGGCGCCGTCGGGGTCGAGTGCCCTGGCCAACGCGCTGCTGACCTATTCGGCGCTGACCGGATCGCTCTCGCATCGCGGGCTGGCCGAAGACGCGCTGCGGATCGTCGGCGTGCTCGGCGTGCAGCAGCCGCGGTTCCTGGGCTGGGCGCTCACCGCCGCGCAGGGGCTGGTGGCCGGGCCGGTGCAGGTGGCCGTCGTCGGCGACGATGCCGAGCTGATCCGCACGGCCTGGCTGCACCGCCCGCCCGGCGCGGTGGTGGTGGCGGGCGAGCCGGATGCGCCCGGCGTGGCGCTGCTGGCCGACCGTCCCCTGGTCAATGGCGGGGCGGCCGCCTACGTGTGCCGCGGCATGGTCTGCGACCTGCCGGTCACGCACCCGCTGCCGACCTCAGCGTCCCAGCTCACCAGCGGTGTTAGAGGGACGGGCCCTCGGCGCGCACCTTGTCCACCTCGGACATCGCGGTGCGCAGGCTGCTGAGCCACTCGTCGGTGTGCTCGCCGACCAGGGTCACGCACCACGCGAGTGCGTCGGACCGTGACCGGGCCACTCCGGCGTCGACGAGCGTGTCGAGCACGCGGCGCTCGTCCTGGCGCAGCCGGGTCATCACCGGGACGGCCAGGTGCGTGAACAGCACCCGGGTCTCGCCCAGCGAGGCGCCCCATGCGACCTTGCGGCCGTAGCGGCCCTCGGCCTCGTTCGCGATCTTGATCCGCTCGTCGCGGGTCTGCTCGCGGAACCGGCTGATTCGCCCTTCGGCGACCGCCTCGGGCGCGTCGTCCGACTTCTCCGGGGCCGGCAGCTCGCCGGTCACGATGATCTCCTCGCGGTCGACGGTCACGGTCGGCTCGCCGACGAACCAGTCGTCGGGCAGCCGTCCGGCCAGCCAGGCGGCCGCGTCGTCGGCCGGGGGCAGATCGGCCTGCTGCCAGCCGCCGGGCCGGCCGAAGCCGCGCCCGCGGTGGCCATGGCCGTGCCCGCGTCCCTCGCCGCGCCGGTGTCGGCGCTCGGATCGTCCGTCAATTGCTTCGTTGCTTTTCATTTCAGTCTCCTTACTGACTTGCAATGATTACATCATTACATGACGACACAACGAAGTAAACCCCGCTCGTATTCCAGCGACGGGTGAGTGGCGCGTTCGGGTGGTGAGTGGCGCGATATATCGCGCCACCCAGGGGCGAAACGCGCCACTCATCAGACGGGAGGGGCGGGACGGGCGGGACGGGACGGACGGCGGACGGGACGGACGGGACGGCGCGGGCTCAGCTGAAGACGACGAGCCAGATCGCCACGTAGTGGCACAGGGCGGCGACGAGCGTGCAGGCGTGGAACACCTCGTGGAAGCCGAAGATCCCGGGCAGCGGATTGGGCCGGCGCAGCCCGTACACGATCCCGCCGATCGTGTAGACCACGCCGCCGATCAGGATCAGCACGAACGCGGCCACCCCGGCGTTGTGCAGCAAATCCGGCAGGACGAACACCGCAACCCAGCCGAGCGCGATGTAGCACGGCACGGTCAGCCAGCGCGGCGACGACGGCCACAGCGTCTGCAGCCCGACCCCGAACACGGCACCGGACCACACCGTGACCAGCACCGCGACCGCCGCCGAGTGCCCGAGCGGTCAGCGCCGCGATCGGCGTGTACGTCCCGGCGATGAACACGAAGATCATCGAGTGGTCGAGCCGCTTCATCATCGCGTGCGCGCGCGGGCTCCAGTTCAGCCGGTGGTAGAGCGCGGACGTCCCGAACAGCAACGTGACCGTGCCGCAGTAGATCGTGGTGGTCACCCCCGCCGCGCCGCCGCGGACGGCCGCCGACACCGCGATCAGCGCTGCGCCGCTCGCGATCGACAGGGCGGCGGCGTAGGCGTGCAACCAGCCGCGCAGGCGCGGCTTGAGTTCGGCGACCGCAGTCACCAGCGCGGCTGGTACTGGTCCGGTCGCCGTCATGACGTCCAGGCTACGGGCGCGCGGACTGACGGCATGAGGAGCCGATGAGACTTCTCAAGGGACGCCGCCTACAGCGCTAGGGTTTTCGGTGTGGGCCTGAGAAACGCCGTCTACTCGGTGTACGAGCGCCGGCTGCGCAGCCGACCTCGCCGGGCTGCCCGCACCCGCGCCACGTCGCGATCATGATCGACGGCAACCGCCGGTGGGCGCGCGAGGCAGGCTTCGAGGACGTCAGCGAGGGCCACCTGGCCGGTGCGCGGCACATCTCGAACCTGCTCACCTGGTGCCAGGAAGCCGGCGTCGAGCACGTGACCATCTGGCTGCTGTCGACCGACAACCTGCACCGTGACGCCAGCGAACTCGAGCCGCTGCTGCGCATCATCGCCGGCGTGGCCCAGGAACTCGCCGCCGACGGCAATCCCTGGCGGGTGCATCCGATGGGCGCGCTCGACCTGCTGCCGGACGAGACCGCGCGTTCGTTGAAGGACGCCGAGGAACGCACCGCCGAGCGCGACGGGCTGACCGTGAACGTCGCCGTCGGGTACGGCGGGCGCCGCGAGATCGCCGACGCCGTCCGCTCGCTGCTCAACGAGCACGCCGCGGCCGGGACGTCCATCGAGGAGCTCGCCGAGGTGATCGACGTCGACCACATCGCCGAGCACCTCTACACGAAGGGCCAGCCCGATCCCGACCTGGTGATCCGCACCTCCGGCGAGCAGCGGCTGTCCGGCTTCCTGCTGTGGCAGTCGGTGCACTCCGAGTTCTACTTCTGCGACGCGCTGTGGCCGGACTTCCGCAAGATCGACTTCCTGCGCGCGCTGCGCGACTACGGCACCCGCCAGCGTCGGTATGGCAAGTGAAATGCCAGGTGCGCTCGTCTCGGCGGATTGGCTCGCCGCGCATCTCGACGACGTCCGCGTCGTCGACGTCCGCTGGTACCTGAACGGTCCGTCCGGACGCGACGCATACGCCGCCGGGCACATCCCCGGCGCGGTCTGGCTCGACATCGACACCGAGCTGTCCGATCCGGCCACGCCGGCCGACGGTCGCCACCCGCTGCCGTCGCCGGAACGCTTCGCCGCGGCGCTGGGACGGGCCGGCATCGCCGCGGGCACCCCGGTCGTCGCCTACGACGATGCCGGCGGCTCGACCGCGGCCCGGCTGTGGTGGCTGCTGCACGTGCTCGACGAACCGGTGGCGGTGCTCGACGGCGGGCTGGCGGCCTGGCCCGGCGAGCTGACCGACGGCTGTCCCGACACCTCAGCCGGTGCGGCGCGCGGCGCGCCCGTGGCCGGCGCACCGGTTTCGTGTCCGCCGACGACCTGGCTGCCGGCGACGCGACGTCCTCGATGCCCGCAGCGCGCAGCGGTATGCGGCGGGCGACCCGGCGATCGACCCGCGGCCGGGCCACATCCCCGGCGCGCGCAGCGCGCCCTGGCCGGGCAACCTCGGCGACACCGGGCAGCTTCCGCCCGGCCGCCGAGCTGCGCGAGCGGTTCGCCGATCTCGGCGACGGCCCGGTGGTCGCCTACTGCGGTTCCGGCGTGACCGCCTGCCACGACCTGCTCGCGCTGCACCTCGCCGGTTTCGCTGACCTCGCGCTGTATCCCGGTTCGTGGTCGCAGTGGGGCGCGGATGCGTCCCGTCCGGCCGAGGTTCCAGCGCAGACGTGACGGTGAGATGAATCATCGGCGCGTCTGCCCTGCTGGGGTCGCGCCGAGACGTAGCGTCGTCACCGGCGGCGGGCCCGTCCGCGTCGCTGGGAGGTCCCGACACGGTGGTGTGCTCCAGCGAGTGGGACCGGCCGGTTCCGTTCGGCACGCTTGCCGAGGACGGACCGCCGGACCACGGTTGCGCGGCGAGATGTCCTGGCGGATGCCTGACCGCGCTCGATCCCCTTACTGGAGCGGTCTGTGTCTGACCCCGTTACCGTCCGTACCTTCGTCCTCGACACCTCGGTGCTGCTGTCCGATCCCGGCGCGCTCGGCCGTTTCGCCGAGCACGAGGTCGTCCTGCCGCTCGTGGTGATCAGCGAGCTGGAAGGCAAGCGGCACCACCCCGAGCTGGGCTGGTTCGCCCGCCAGACGCTGCGGGTGCTGGACGAACTGCGGATCAAGCACGGCCGCCTCGATGCGCCGGTACCGATCGGTGACGACGGCGGCACCCTGCACGTCGAGCTCAACCACTCCGACCTGTCGATGCTGCCCGCCGGCTTCCGCGTCGACAGCAACGACTCGCGCATCCTCGCCGTCGCGCTGAACCTCGGCACCGACGGGCGCAACGTCACGCTGGTCACCAAGGACATGCCGCTGCGGGTCAAGGCAGCCTCGGTCGGGCTGAACTCGCGACGAGTACCGCATGCACCCGGTCGCCGACTCCACCGGCTGGAGCGGGATGGCCGAGGCCGAGGTGTCGCGCGGAGACCATCGACCTGCTCTACGACGGCGAGCCGCTCGACCTCGTCGAGGAGCCCGACTTCGCGCCGGTGGCCGATCACCCGTGCCACACCGGCCTGGTGCTGCACTCGCCGCGCGGCTCGGCGCTGGCCCGGATCACCCCGGACAAGCAGGTGCGGCTGGTCCGCGGCGACCGCGAGGCGTTCGGGCTGCGCGGCCGATCCGCCGAGCAGCGCATCGCGCTCGACCTGCTGCTCGACCCCGAGATCGGCATCGTGTCGCTGGGCGGACGCGCCGGCACCGGCAAGTCCGCGCTGGCGCTGTGCGCCGGGCTCGAGGCCGTGCTCGAGCGGCGGCTGCACAAGCGCGTCGTCGTGTTCCGCCCGCTCTACGCCGTCGGTGGCCAGGAACTCGGCTACCTGCCCGGCAGCGAGAACGAGAAGATGGCGCCCTGGGCGCAGGCGGTGTTCGACACCCTCGGCGCGCTCGTCTCCGCCGACGTGATGGACGAGGTGATCGACCGCGGCATGCTCGAAGTGCTGCCGCTGACCCACATCCGCGGCCGGTCGCTGCACGACTCCTACGTCATCGTCGACGAGGCGCAGTCGCTCGAGCGCAACGTGCTGCTCACCGTGCTCTCGCGCATCGGTGCCGGGTCGCGCGTGGTGCTCACCCACGACGTCGCGCAGCGCGACAACCTGCGCGTCGGGCGCCACGACGGAGTCGCGGCGGTGATCGAGGCGTTGCGCGGCCATCCGCTGTTCGCGCACGTCACTTTGACCCGCTCTGAGCGGTCTCCGATCGCCGCTCTGGTCACCGAGATGCTCGAAGATCTTCCGCTCTAGCGATCTCCGGATGTAAATTCTCCGTTTGACGCGGCACTCGCCGAAGCCGCTTGCGAACAGGAGAGACGCCGGACATGCCTGGCACGGTGAGCACACTGGTGGCGGCGCGTGTACCGCGATCCGTACACCGCTGCTGCTCGCTGCTGCGACCGCGGTCCAGGTCACCCTCGGGGCCTCGCCGGCGCTGGTCGTGCGGCCGGGCTGGGCCTTCGCTGCGGTCGCGCTGTTCGTGCTGACCTGCGTGATCGCGGCGGTCGGCCGCAGCACGCACCGAGCCGCGGCTGCAGACCGCGGCGCCGTTCCTGCTGCTCGCCGTTGCCGCGTGCTGGCGCGGCGCCGAGCGCGACGCGGTCAACGGGTTCGGCGGCGCTGACGCTGATCGCCGTCATCTGGCTCGGCTTCTACGGCAGCCGCCGACTGGTCTGGCTCGTCGATCGCCGGGGTCGTGCTGGCCATGCTCGTGCCGCCCCTGGTCATCGCCGGCGGGCTGACCGCCGACGACTGGCGCCGCGCCGCGCTGACGATCGCCGATCGCCGCCTTCGTCGGGCCGACGTTGCACTCGCTGGTCACCCAGCGGCAGCGCGAAGCGGCTCGGGTGTCAGCGCGCTCGAACCGGTGGAATCGCAGCTGGACGCCGTGCTGCGCGCCGCCACCGGGCATCTGATCATCGGCTGCGACCTCGACGGCACGATCACCGTGTTCAACCCCGGCGCCGAACGGATGCTCGGCTGGCGCGGCCGACGAGGTCGTCGGCCAGACGACGATGCTGAGCTTCCACGACCCGGACGAGACGCCGGCGCTGCGCGCGCGACTCGGCGTCGAGCCCGGGTTGCCGCGATGCTGGCGACCAACGCTGCGCGACGGGCGCGTCGAGATCCGCGACTGGACATGCCTCACGAAGGACGGCCGGCGCATCATCGTCTCGCTGTCGATCAGCGGCATCACGCGACACGTCCGGCACCGTCTCCGGCTACGTCGGCATCGGCACCGACGTCACCGCAGGCGCGCGCAGGCGATGCAGATCGCTGGCGGCGCCAGCGCGAGATCTACCGGCTGCTGGTCGAGCACGGCTGCCCTCGACGACGGTCGGACTGTGCGACGAGCAGTTGCGCTGCGTCACGATCGGCGGGCACTGGCTGGCGAAGACCGGCGCCGACCCGGCGCAGTTCGTCGGCCGCCCGATCGAGGACTTCTTCCAGGAGCCGGACCGCGCAGCGGGCCGGGCCGCGTTTACGAGCGCGGCCCGGCACGAGCCGGTCCAGGTCGAGATGGATCTGTCCGACGGGCGCTCGTACGAGTTCGCGGCGCTGCCGCGTCGACGGCCCGGACGGCGCAGAAGCTGGTGCTCAGCGTCGCGCGCGACATCACCGAGCGACGCGTGCCGAGCTGGAGCGGCAGGAGATGCTCGCCGCGCTCGCCGTGAGCGAGGCAAGTTTCCGCGAGGCGTTCGAGGGCGCGCCGATCGGCATCGCGCTCACCACCGTGCAGGAGCCGACCGAGCGGTTCCTGCGCGTCAATCCGGCCTTCGCCGCGCATCCTCGGCCGCGATCCCGAGGACCTGGTCGGCGTCGCGGTCGCCGACGTCACCCATCCCGAGGACGTCGCCCTGCAGCCCGACCTGTCCGGCGGCTCGGTCGGCGCAAGCTGCGCAAGCGGTTCCTGCGCGCCGTCCGGGCGGGCGGTGTGGGTCGAGGTGACCTACGCGGTCGTGCGCGATGCCGCCGGCGTGCCGTCGCACGTCATCAAGCAGATCCAGGACATCCACACGATCAAGGAGTCCGAGCGGGCGCTGCTCGACGCGCTCGAGCAGCAGCGCGCGGCGACGGCCAGCCTGCGCGAGCTCGACCGGATCCGCACCGATCTCGTCGGGCACGATCTCGCACGAGCTGCGCACGCCGCTGACGAGCGTCCACGGCTATCTCGAACTGCTCGACGACGAGCCGCTCACCGAGGCCCAGCACGGCATGCTCGACGTCGCCCTGCGCAACTCCGAGCGGCTCGGCGCGCCTCGTCGACAACCTGCTCGTGCTCGTCCGGCTCGACGCCGCCGACTCGCTCGAGCCGTTCAGCAGCACCGATGTCGTGACGTCGCAGGCATCGTGGCCGGCGGCGATCGACACGGTGCGTCCCGAGATCGCCGAGCGCGACCAGGAGCTGACGCGTCAACGTGCCGATCGAGCGCGCTCGTGGTGCGCGGCGACGCCGAGCAGCTCGACCGCGTGCTGGTGAACCTGCTGAGCAACGCGTCGAAGTACACGCCGAGCGGCGGGCGGATCGACGTGGACGTCGCACGTCCGACGACGGCACGCTGTCGCATCGCGATCACCGACACCGGCATCGGCATCCCGGCCGACGAGCAGCCGCATCTGTTCACCCGGTTCTTCCGCGCGTCGACCGCGCGCGCCAACTCGATCAGCGGCAACGGGCTGGGCCTGGCCATCGTGAAGAGCATCGTCGAGCGGCACGACGGCACGGTGCAGCGTCGACGTCCGAGCCCGGGCGCGGGCTCGCGGTTCACCGTCACGCTGCCGCTGGTGCGCCAGCCGCGCCGAGCTCGCTGACTGGCGAGCGAGTCGGAGGCGGTCGAGTCGACCTCGCGCAGCCGGCGGGCCAGCCCGACCAGCAGCGTGCGGGCGAGGATCGGCGACTGGTCGAGCAGGTTGCGGAAGTCGCGCCGGCCGACGACGGCCAGGCTCATCGGCGACTGCGCGGTGATCGTCGCGGTGCGCGGCCCGTCGTCGAGCAGGGCCATCTCGCCGTAGGGTCGCCGGCGCCGAGCGTGCTGACCGACCGCACCGTTGACCGCGACCGTCGCGGTGCCGTCGAGCACGATCGCGAACTCGTTGCCGGGCCGTCCCTGGGTGGTCAGCTCGGCGCCGGCAGCCACGTCGACCTCGGTCGCCAGGCGCGACACGAGCGAGAGCTCGCGGCGGGTGCAGCCGGCGAAGATCGGGATCGTCGCCAGCCGCGAAAGCACCGTGTCGTAGCGCTTCATGCCGTCAGGGTGACACTCGGACCGGTCTGCTCGGCGAGCTGAGTAGAACGTGTTCCACAGCACGGGTAGCGTGCCGGGATGGCGACCCGCGCTGAACTCGAGGCGGCTCTCGAGCACTACCAGCAGACCGTGCGCCGGGCGGCCGCGACCGGCGACTGGACGCTGTTCGCCGGCCTGTTCACCCGCGGACGCCGACTACAACGAGCATGCGTACGGGCGGTTCTCCGGGCGGGATCGCATTGCCGACTGGGCGGTTCGGACGATGACCAGCTTCCCCGGCAACGCATGGTCGACTTCCCGGTCGGCTGGGCGGTGTTCGACACGAGCGCGGCCTGGATCGTCTGCGAGATCCGCAACGTGATGCGCGACCCGGGCGACGGCAGCTGTGCACGAGGCGCCGAACCTGACGATCCTGCACTACGCGGGTGAGAACCTGTTCTCCTACGAGGAGGACGTCTACAACCCGCTGAACTTCGCGGCCATGGTCGACCGGCTGGGCGCGCGTTGCCGACGCGCACGGCCGGCTCGCCGGACGATGGCCGGCGCTGGCTCGAGCGGTTCGCCGGCCGACAGCGTGAGTCAGACCACGGTGCCTCGAGCGCGGCGCGTCCCGATAGCCTTCGAGCCATGACCACAGCCGCCGTCCGTCAGCGCATCGTCCTCGCCGATCTGATCCCCGGGACGCTTGGTCCGCGACGCGGCCCTCGTCGTCGGCGGCGCCGGCCTGACCGGCCTGGCCGCACAGGTCTCGGTGCACGATCCCGTCGATCACGCCGGTGCCGTTCACCCTGCAGACCCTCGCCGTGCTGCTCACCGGCGCCGCGCTGGGTTCGGTGCGCGGGCTGCTGTCGATGGCGCTCTACCTGGTCGCGGGCGGCTTCGGCGTGCCGTGGTTCGCCAATCACACGCACGGCTGGGGCGGCGCGTCGTTCGGCTACATCATCGGCTTCGTCGTCGCCGCGGGCGTCGTCGGCGAGCTGGCCCGCCGCGGCAACGACCGCTCGGTGCTGTCCGCGATCGGCCTGATGGCCGTCGGCGACGCGATCCTGCTGACCATCGGCACGATCTGGCTGGCCAACAACCTGCACGTGTCTCGCGCGCGAAGGCGATCGATCTCGGCGTGACGCCGTTCCTGATCGGGGACGCGATCAAGCTGACCATCGCCGCGCTCGTGCTCCCCGCGGCGTGGAAGCGTCGCGCGGCGCTAGAGGCCCGGCAACCCGTCGATGCTGGTGGCGTTCTTCGTCGCGCGCGTACTCGACGAAGTAGTCGTCGTCGCGCCGCTCGCTGCGCGACGTCGAGCACGTCGCGATCAGCGACGTGCTGCATGTAGCGGCACCGAGAAGCCGCACGAGTCGCTGATCCGCTCGATGTCGACGACGATGATCGAGCGCACGCCCTTGTCGCGGTGCCTTCGAGAATCGTCGCGCGCAGTGCGGCGAAGCCGTCGTCGCCGGGACGCAGGGTGTGGCCGCGGCCGTGCAGCCGGACGATCTTCGGTGGTCCGTCGAACGCGCAGAACATGACGACGATGCGGCCGTTCTCGCGCAGGTGCGCCACCGTCTCGATGCCGCTGCCGAAGTAGTCGAGATAGCCGACCTGGTGCTCGCCGAGCACGGCGAACGTCCCGTCCATCCCCTTGGGCGAGACGTTGACGTGACCGTCGGCGGCCAGCGGCGCGGTCGCCACGAAGAACATCGGCTGCGCCGCAACCAGTGCGCGCAGCCTGTCGTCGATCTCGTCGTACACCTTCGCCATCGCGGCCTACCTTCGGCGTGGTCATCGAGAGGACGTCGAGCACCTCGTCCAACTTCTCCTCGCTGATCGCGCCCGGCACGTGGCCGCGCTCGATGACGACCTCGCGGATCGTCTTGCGCTCGGCCAGCGCCTGCTTGGCGATCTTGCCGGCCTCGTCGTAGCCGACGTAGTGGTTCAGCGGCGTGACGATCGACGGCGACGACTCGGCGTACTCGCGGCAGCGCTCGACGTTCGCCTCGATGCCGGCGATGCACCGGTCGGCGAACACGCGCGAGACGTTGGCGATCAGCCGGATCGACTCGAGCATGTTGCGCGCGATCACCGGCAGCATCACGTTCAGCTCGAAGTTGCCGTCCGCGCCGCCCCACGCGACCGCCGCGTCGTTGCCGACGACCTGCGCGACGACCTGGCAGACCGCCTCGCACAGCACCGGATTCACCTTGCCGGGCATGATCGACGAACCGGGCTGCAGGTCGGGCAGGAAGACCTCGGTCAGCCCGGTGCGCGGGCCGGAGCCCATCCAGCGGATGTCGTTGCTGATCTTGTTCAGGCCGACCGCGATCGTGCGCAGCACGCCGCTCGCCTCGACGAGCGCGTCGCGCGAGCCCTGCGCCTCGAAGTGGTCGCGCGCCTCGGTCAGCGGCAGGTCCATGTCCTCGGCGAGCTTGGCGATGACCTCGCGCGGCCAGCCCGGCCGGCGCGTTGATGCCGGTGCCGACCGCCGTGCCGCCGAGCGGCAGTTCGCCGATCCGCGGCAGCGCGTCGCGCAGCCGGTCGACGCCGTAGCGCACCTGCGCTGCGTAGCCGGCGAACTCCTGGCCGAGGGTGACCGGCGTGGCGTCCATGAGGTGCGTGCGGCCGGACTTCACGACCGTCGCGAACTCGCTCGGCCTTCGCCGCCAGCGCTGCCGCGAGATGCTCGAGCGCCGGGATGAGCTCGACCTTGATCGCGCGGGTCGCGGCGATGTGGATCGCGGCCGGGAACTGGTCGTTGGACGAGAACGGATCGTTCACGTCGTCGTTCGGGTGCACGGCTCGAGCCGAGCCGCTCGGCCGCCAGCGTGGCGATGACCTCGTTGGCGTTCATGTTGGACGAAGTGCCCGAGCCGGTCTGGAAGACGTCTATCGGGAACTCGGCGTCCCACTTGCCGCGCGCGACCTCAGCGGCGGCGTCGTGGATCGCGCGCGGCCTTCGTCGGCGTCGAGCATGCCGCGCTCGCCGCGCACGCGCGCGCCGACGCGCCCTTGATCGAGGCGAGCGCGCCGATCAGGTCGCGGTCGATCGGACGGAACGGAGATCGGAAAGTTCTCGACAGCTCGCTGGGTCTGCGCGCGCCACTTGGCCGCGGCGGGCACCCGCACCTCGCCCATCGAGTCCTTCTCGATGCGGTACTCGGGCTCTTGACACGGCTGGACTCCATGGGCTCGGCGGGATGGTGCACCCGAGCCTATGAGCTACTGCTGGGGGTAGCCCTGCTGCGGGTACTGCTGGTAGCCCGGCTGCTGCGGGTACTGCTGCTGGCCCGGGTACTGCTGCTGGCCGTAGCCCGGGTAGCCGCTGCTGCTGGCCGTACCCGGTAGCCCTGCTGCGGGTAGCCCTGTTGCGGGTACTGCTGCTGGCGGTAGCCCTGCTGGGCGGGTTGCTGCTGCGCGGCTGCTGCTGTGCGGCCGCCGGGTCGGCGCTCGGCTGGCCGTAGCCGAGCGCGGTGGCGGTCTGCTTGGCGCCTTCGTCCACCGGCAGGCGACGACAGCGGTGCCGTACGCGCACAGCTCGGTCGATCCGTCCCCGAGGCTGTTGCTCTCGAAGCGCAGGCCGACCACGGCGTTGCCGCCCTTCGACGCGGGCATGCTCGAGCATCTTCGTCAGCACGTCGTTGCGGCTCTCGGTCAGGGCCGCCTCGCCCTCCGCGCCGGGCGCTGGGCGGGCGCGCAACGCCACGCCGAACACCTCACCGCAGACGCGTTGTACGTCCCATCCGCGAATCTCGTCCGTCGTGACGACCAACATGACGCCTCCCTGTGGCTACGAATGCCTGTCGAAGTCCACCGCGGAGTATGCACGCAGCTTGCCGAGTTGGTGCAAGGAGTCGATGAGTCGGATCGTCCCTGACTTCGATCGCATCACGATCGACTCGGTCTGCACCGAGTCGGCGTAGTAGCGCACGCCGCGCAACAACTCGCCGTCAGTGATGCCCGTCGCGCAGAAGAAGATGTCCTCGCCCTTGACGAGATCCGCGGTCTGCAGCACCCGGTCGAGATCGTGACCGGCGGCGATCGCCTTCTCGCGCTCGGCATCGTCCTGCGGCCAGAGCCGCGCCTGCATCGCGCCGCCCATGCAGCGCAGCGCGGCCGCAGCGATGATCCCCTCGGGCGTGCCGCCGATGCCCAGCAGCAGGTCGACCCCGGTACCCGGACGCGCCGCCGAGATCGCCCCGGCGACATCGCCGTCGCTGATGAACCGGATCCGCGCGCCGGCTTCGCGCACCTCCTGCACGAGCTGTTCGTGCCGCGGCCGATCGAGCACGCAGACGGTGACGTCCTCGACGTTGCCGTGCTTGGCCTTCGCCACCCGCCGGATGTTCTCGGCGACCGGCGCGGTGATGTCGATGACGTCGGCCGCGTCCGGTCCGGTCGCGATCTTGTCCATGTAGAAGACGGCCGACGGATCGAACATGCTGCCGCGTTCGGCGACCGCGATCACCGCAACCGAATTCGGCATGCCCTTGGCCATCAGCGTGGTGCCGTCGATCGGGTCAACCGCGACGTCGCACAGCGGCCCGGTGCCGTCGCCGACCTCCTCGCCGTTGTAGAGCATCGGCGCTTCGTCCTTCTCGCCCTCGCCGATCACGACGATGCCGCGCATCGACACCGTGCCGATCAGCGCGCGCATGGCGTCGACCGCTGCGCCGTCGCCGCCGTTCTTGTCGCCACGTCCGACCCAGCGTCCGGCGGCCATGGCCGCGGCCTCGGTCACCCGGACGATCTCAAGGGCGAGGTTGCGGTCGGGGGCCTGGCGGGGAACGGCGAGCGCAGCGGGAACGCGCCGGGCCGCTAGTGGTGTCGGGGGGACCGTCGGTCATGGCGGAGTTCCTCTCGGCACGGGGTCGGGGACTCATCCTTTCAGAAGTCGATCGGCCGGTGTGCGGTCGAGCCGCTACGCTCCGGCCATGACCAGCTGCTGCGCGATCCTCCCGCCGCCCCGGTAATCCCGGGGCGCCGTCACCGACGCGTGCTCCTCCGCCGTCCCATTGGCTGATTCTGGAGCGCTACTTTCATGGTCATTTCTTCACGTCTGCGCACCCGGTTGGGCGCGCGCGCAGGACTGTTCGCGGTCAGCGCCGGGGCGCTGCTCTGGGGCACGACCGGCGTCGCGGTCGCGATCGTGCACGACCGCAGCGGGCTGGCCGCCGTCCCCATCGGCTGCCTGCGCCTCATCATCGCTGCCATCGCCCTGTTCGCCTTGTTCGGCCGCAGCGGGTGGCAGCGCGCGCGAACGGCGTTCGCGCTGCATCGCTGGCGCCTCGTCGTCGCCGGTGCCGGGTTGGGCAGCTATCAGGCGCTGTATTTCGTCGGCGTGCAGTACGTGGGTGTCAGCGTGTCGACGCTGGTCAGCCTGGCGGTGGCGCCGATCGCGTTGACCGCGTGGGGCGCGGTGACCCGGCGGCGACTGCCCGGACTCGGTCCGAGCGCCATCGTGGCCTCCGCCGTCGCCGGTCTCGTCCTGATCTCGATCGGACGTGGCTCGCACTCGGGCGGGTCGCACCCGCTGGTCGGGCTGCTGGCTTCGGTCGCCGCCGGGCTCGGCTACGCCGCGACCACGGTGGTCAATCACCGCATCGCCGGCGAAGGCGATCCGCTGCTGCTCACCGGGGCAACCAGCGCAATCGGTGCGCTCGTGCTCGTGCCGTTCGCGGTGCCGATCGGGCTGTACTGGCCGCACGATGCGATCGCGTCCGGCTGGCTGATCTACATCGGGATCGTGCCGACGGCGCTCGCCTATGGGCTGTTCTACCTCGGCCTGCGCTCGGTGTCATCGGAGACCGCGGGCGTGCTGAGCCTGCTCGAACCGCTCGCGGCGGCGGTGCTCGCGGCGGTGGCGCTGCACGAGCGGCTCGGCACGCTCGGCCTGATCGGGGCAGCGGTGTTGCTCGCCGCGATCGCCGGGATGTACCTGCGCCAGCCCGAGCCGGACGTGCCGCCGCTCTGAACTGACCACTGTGCGCCGGCTGTGAACGAATGCGATCCGCTATGCCCGGGTTTGTGATGGCATATGTGCGCCAACCTGGTCCTGCCACGCCATAAGGCAGTTGCCGGTTTCGCGTTCCCGTCGCACCATTTGGGCGTTCGTAGCGTTCTTGGGAGGGGACGGATGCGACGTCGACTGCGTGCATTTGTGACGGTGCTCGGACTTGGTGCGGCCCTGGTCGCCGGCGTGGATACCCCGGCGCATGCCGCCGGTGGCGAGCTGGTGATCATCAACAGCGTCCACGTGGGCAGCCCCACCATGACCACGACCAGCGACTGCGAGGGTTTCGTCGACCACGGTTCGCCGGTGATTCCGGTGACGATCTCGGCGACGTTCATCCCGCCCCCGAACGACCAGCCGAACGGTCCCTACGCCGTGTCCGGCTGGTCGGGCGGCTTCGGCAGCTCGGACATGCACGCCGGCACCAGCGTCGCGCACGACGTTACGCAGCACTTCCACATCCTGCTGCGCCCTGACGGCCTCGGTGACTATCACGGGGCGGGGCACTACACGCTGTGGGTCATCGTGCAGGATGTCGGCCTGGCCGGCGGCTTCGCCGAGCGGGACAACATCGGGTTCGACCTCGGGCCGCCGCCACCGGCGACCTCGAACGCGCACATCAAGTGCGCACTGACCCACAGCTCCTCGCTGGGCAACCAGCTCGAGGACATGGCCGAGGCGGCCCGCGACGCGATCGTCGACGAGCTGTGCAGCCTGTGCGGAACCCTGCACAACGCCTGGTCGAACATCAACACCTACAGCGACGTGCTCGACGGCGTCCTCGACGGGGTCGCCGAGCATGATCCGCCCGACGCCAACTACCAGCAGATAGCGACGCCTGACCCGCCCCCGATCCTGCCTGCGCCGGACGGCCTCAGCACCAACCAGCAGGCCGCGCTGTCCGCACTCGAGCAGGGCCTCGCCCAGGCCATCGGCAGGATGCGCGCAGTTCTCACGACGCTGGATCGGATCTGGGGCGCCGACAACGCCGCAGACAGTTACTGGCACGGCCGGCAGATGGCGGCGCTGGCCGATCTGGCCGGCCGCGCCGCGAAGTCGCTGCGCGCCCTGCCGGCCCTCTTCGGCGACCTGCAGGCCGCGCTCGCACCGGACACCCCGCAGTTCACGGTCACCGCGCACGACGCGTTCGTGATGTGGGGCCAGCTCGAGCACGGCTTCGCGGCCGACCAAGCTGCGAAGTTCACCGCGCTGGGCGTATCGACTGCCGTGCAGCGCCAGATCGCGCAGAACATGGTGGCCGTCGACCCGACCCTGCTGCCCGCAACCCAGGACGGCGCCGCGGCGCTGGCCGGCCAGAGTAACGACGTGGCAGCCGATGCGATGGACGGCCTCGCGACATGGGCGACGGGCACGGCCGACTACAACCCGCCGGTCGTCGCATCGGTCAGTCCGGCTCGTATTCCGGTGTCCGGTTGGACGACGGTGACGGTCAGCGGGACGAACCTGGCCTCGGTCACCGGCATCAACTTCGGCCCGTCGTCACCCGGTCATGGGCAGGGCGCCGACCTGTTCTGCCGGGAGACCAGCTGCACGGTCACCGCCCCGCCTGGCGTCGGGACGGTCGATGTCACGGCGGTGGGCCCCGGTGGCCCGTCCCGGATCTCGGCAACCGATCGCGTGCGCTACGTCGAACCGAAGACACCACACGTGACGCACGTGTTCCCGGCGGCCGGGGCGAAAGCCGGCGGAACCCGCGTGACGATCTTCGGTTCCGGTCTGCTCGGCGGAACGGTGTACTTCGGGCCGACCGAGGCGGCGCAGTGGTCGTGCACCGATACGTCCTGCTCGGCGCAGGCGCCGCCGAGCGCGGCGGCGATACCGGTCGACATCACGGTGGCGACCAGCAGCGGCACCTCAGCGACCAGCCCGGCCGATCAGTTCACCTTCCTCGTGACTGCACCGCCGACCGAGCCGGCGCCGGTGATCACCGGCATCACGCCGAACCACGGGTCGGATCTCGGCGGCGACCACGTGACCATCACCGGAAACAACTTCACCGGTGTCACCGACGTCCGGTTCGGCGGTGACTTCGGCGAGGACGCGCCGACCTTCGCCGTCGTCGACGACTCGCACATCACCGCGACGACACCGTTCGGCGACCCGGGCACCAGCGACGTGTTGCTGTACAGCTCCGCCGGTTCGTCCGCCGTCACCGCAGCAGATCAGTTCACCTACGACCCGAAGGCCGCGCCGAAGATCACCAAGGTGTCCCCGTCGAACGGACCGGACACCGGCGGCACGAAGGTCACCATCACCGGTACGAACCTCGGTGGCGACAGCGCAATGGTCAACTTCGGCAACACCTGGGCCCAGGACGGCATCTGCACCCGCACGAAGTGCGTGGCCACCGCGCCGCCCGGACATGACGGCGTGACCCGCATCAGCGTGTTGAGCAACGACGGTGAGTCGCAGGCGGTGCCTGCGGACCGCTTCACCTACACCGCCGGTCCGAAACCGGTCATCACCGACGTCAGTCCGGACTCCGGAACTGTCGACGGCGGCACCAACGTGGCGGTGGTGGGATCGCATCTTGATGCCGGCACCGTCACGATCGGCGGGGCCTTCGCCGATGGCACCTGCGGCCCGACGTCGTGCATCGTGACCACGCCGCCAGGCTCGATCGGCGCGGCGGCGGTGAAGGTGAAGACCTTCGCCGGCTCGTCGGCCGCCGCCGGCTTCAGCTATGCCCGCCTCGCCAAGCCGGTGGTCAGCCGGATCGAACCGGACAAGGGCTGGCTAGCCGGCTTCACCGAGGTCGACATCCACGGTGCGGATCTGACCAACGGGCGGGTCTTCTTCGCCGGCCGCGAGGCGGTTGAGACGACATGCACGCAGACTCTGTGCACAGCTCGGTCGCCCGACGCGACGACGGTCGGGCCGGTGCACATCACGGTGCGCACCCCGCAGGGCAAGTCGCAGACCTCCTCCGACGACGAGTTCACCTACATCGAGCCCACCATCACGTCCGTCACGCCCAATACCGGGTTCACCGCTGGCGGCCTGCCGGTGACGATCAAGGGCACCAACCTCGGCGACGCCACAGTCGAGTTCGGCACCCGCTTCGCCGACGGAACCTGCACCGACACCGAGTGCGACGTCACCGCTCCGGCGCAATCTAGCCCGG
Organism: uncultured Actinomycetota bacterium; assembly: GCA_963794885.1. GTDB lineage: Bacteria > Actinomycetota > Actinomycetes > Mycobacteriales > Jatrophihabitantaceae > RYN-133. Next base: position 168,211 of record CAWCFH010000013.1, on the reverse strand, counting down.
GCACCGTGGACATTCAGGTGCAGAGCCCGTTCATCACCAAGTCGCCGCTGACGGCCGCCGACAAGTTCACCTACACGGTGCGGCCCGCGCCGACGGTAACCGGCGTCTCGCCGAACTCGGGCACCACGCTCGGCGGCGACCAGGTGACGGTCACCGGCACGAACCTGTCCGGTGGCACGGTCAGGTTCGGCACGTTCGCCGCGTCGACGACGTGCACCTCGGACACGAGTTGCACGGTGCTGTCGAGATCGCAGGCCTCGGCCGGGCAGGTCGACGTCACGGTGACGACACCGGCCGGGACGTCGGCAATTACCAGCGCCGACAAGTACACGTTCACCGCGTCGGCGCTCCCGGCGGTGACCGGGCTATCGCCTGATCACGGGTCGCAAGCAGGCGGGACGCCGGTCACGATCTCGGGCACGAACCTGACCAACGGTTCGGTGCGCTTCGGTACGACGCTCGCTACCGCAGTTACCTGTCTCGCCACGTCGTGCACCGCGACGTCGCCGCCCGGATCCGGCCAGGTCGACGTGCGCGTGCAGGTTGGCTCGCAATCGGCGATCACACCGGCCGATGTGTTCAGCTACGAGGCACCGCCACCGCCGACGATCAGCAAGGTCAAGCCGGCCGGCGGCCCGTCGACGGGTGGGACGCGCGTGACGATCACCGGCACGGACCTCTACGGCGCGGCCGTACAGGTCGGCGGGGCCAGCGCCACGCAGGTCATCTGCACCGCGACAACCTGCGCGTTCAACGCGCCGCCCGGAACGGCGGGCACCAGTGATGTCACCGCGACGACGCCGGGCGGAACGTCACCGGTGAGTACCCACTCGCATTACGCGTACTCGCGCATCGCGATCTCGGAGAATGCGATTCCCGGGGTGACCACCGCCACCGGCGGCGGAGCGATCGTCCCCGGGATCGGCGGCGACCTGTGGTTCACCATGCCGAACAACGACAAGATCGGCCGGATAGCCAGCGACGGCACGGTCACCACCATGCCGACGGTGCCGGCGTCGGCGACGATGCCGGTCGGCATCACCAAGGGACCGGACGGTCGAATGTGGTACACCGAGGAGAAGACCAACGAGATCGTCGCGGTCGACTCGGGCGGCGCGCAGACCGAGTACCACGTGCCCGGCATACCTGGCGACATCCGGTTCATCACGCCCGGGCCGGACGGCCGGTTGTGGTTCACCCTGGCCGAATCCGGTGCGATCGGTGCAATCACCACGGCCGGTGCGGTGACGCTCTACCACCTGCCGGATCCGACCGTTGTCCCGTACAACATCGTGACCGGGCAGGACGGGCGGCTGTGGTTCACCGAGGAAGCCGGCGACGCGATAGGCGCGATCAGCACCGACGGAACGGTCCACGAATATCCACTTCCCGATGCCGGTGCAGCGTCGTGGGGGTTGAGCACCGGGCCGGACGGACGGCTTTGGCTGGCCGAGGAAGCCACCGGGACGATCGCCGCGGTGACCACGGCCGGCCAGGTGACCGACTACCCGCTGCCCGCTCCCGACTACGACCCGGAGGGGCTCACCTACGGTGCGGACGGCCGGATGTGGTTCACCGACCCGAATGTCGACGAGGTGAGCGCGCTGGACCCGACCACCGGAAAGGTCGTCGACTACGCGTTGCCCGGTGGGCAGTTGAGCGACCAGCCGCGCTACCTGCACATGACCGCTGACGGATCGCTGTGGGTGACCGAGTTCGGCGGTGCAAAGGTGCTGCACGTCGCCGGCATCACCGCGCCGCAGCCGCCTGCCGTCAGCGACGTCAGCCCCGATCACGGCCCGACCGCGGGAGGCACGTCAGTCACGATCACCGGCGCGAACCTGGGCGGCGCTCCGCGGTCAGCTTCGGCTCGGCGGCGGCCACGTTCACCGTCGTCGATCCGGGGCACATCGTGGCGACCGCGCCGGCCGGCTCGAGCGGGGTGGTGCACGTGCGAGTGACCACACCGAACGGCCCATCCGCGGCTACCGGCGATGATCGCTTCGGCTACGGCGCCGCGCCCAAGCAACCGCCGGCCATCACCGCGGTGAGCCCGGTGAGCGGGTCGACCGACGGCGGCACGGTGGTGACCATCGCGGGCACCGGCCTGGCTGGAGCTTCGATCGCGTTCGGCTCGACGGCCGCGACGACGGTGTCCTGCACCGCGACCAGTTGCACGGCGACAGCACCGGCCGGCCCGGTCGGTACGATCGACATCCGCGCGACGACGGGCGGTGGCGTCAGTCCCAGGTCGGCCGCTGACCAGTTCACCTACCTCGCGCCGGCACCGGCGACCCCGACCGTCACCGGCGTCAGCCCGGCGTCCGGCGGCATCGCCGGGGGCACCCGCGTGGTGGTCACCGGCACCCACCTGGCGGGTGCGATCGTCACCTTCGGGCTCGACAAGGCGACCGCGGTGACCTGCACCGCGTCCAAGTGCACGGTGACGAGTCCGCGCGGCTCGGCTGGTGTGGTCGATGTCCGCGCCGAAACCGCCGGCGGCACGAGTGCGCCCGTCGCGGCCGACCGGTTCACCTACAGCACCGCGAAGTCCCGCGCGGCCGAAGTCATCTGAAAGTCAGGACGACGCGTCGTGCTCGGCGATCGTGTGGTCGAGGCGCGCGCTCGCGCCGTCCAGCCACCGCTGGCAGATATCGGCGAGTTGCTCGCCGCGCTCCCACAGCGCGAGCGACTCCTCGAGCGACTGGCCGCCGGATTCCAGCTTGGCCACGATCTCGCGCAGTTCCGCGCGGGCCTGTTCGTAGCTCGGCTCAGTCACGGCAGAGACCCTACGGGACGGTCGCGTCGAACTCGCCGCGCGCGACGCGGATCCGCAGCGCGCCGAACGCCTCGGCGGCGTCGCGGATCACGGTGCCGTCCGGGCGCCGCACCACCGCGTAGCCGCGGTCGAGGGTGGCCTGCGGCGAGAGGGTGCGCACCCGCGCACGAACGTGCTCGAGGTCGGCACCTGCCGATTCGAGCAGGGCCTGCATCCGGCGCCGGATTCGGTCGCGCTGCGCGCGCGCATCGTCGCGCTCGCGGTCGATCCTGATCCGGATGCTGGCGCGCATCCGCTCCGGCAGCCCGGCCATCAGCTCGGCCTCGCGCTCGAGCCGGCGATGGATCGTGTCGCGGGCGCGCCGGCGCAGCTCGGCCACTGCGCGGGTCTCGTCCTCGAGGTCGGGGACGATCCGCTTGGCCGCGTCGGTGGGTGTCGAAACGGCCAGGTCGGCGACGTGGTCGAGCAACGGCACGTCCGTCTCATGCCCAACGGCGCTCACGACCGGCGTCACCGCCGCGAAGACCGCGCGGACCAGCGATTCGTTGCTGAACGGCAGGAGGTCCTCCACGCTTCCGCCGCCGCGGGCGATGACGATCACGTCGACGGACCGATCCTGGTCGAGCCGTTCGAGCGCGGCCACCATCTCGTTGACGGCGGTGGCGCCCTGGGTCGCCACGTTCTCGATGCGGAACTCGATACCGGGCAGCCTGCGCCGGGCGTTCTCGACCACGTCTCGCTCGGCCGCACTGGCGCGTCCGGTGATCAGCCCGATCCGCTGTGGCAGGAACGGCAGTCGACGCTTGTGCTCCGCGGCGAACAGTCCTTCCGCGGCGAGCAGTCGCTTGAGCTGTTCCAGCCGGGCCAGTAGCTCGCCGAGGCCGACCTGGCGGATGTCGCTGGCCCGCAGGCTCAACGTGCCGCGCTCGAGGTAGAAGTCGGGACGCGCTCGGAGCACCACCCGGGTGCCCTCCACGATGCTGTCGGCGAGGATGCTGCGCGGGCACGTCACGGTCAGCGAGATGTTCGCGTCCGGGTCGCGCAAGGTGAGGAACTGGGTCGAGACACCGGGACGGCGGGTGAGCTGGGCGATCTGGCCCTCGATCCACACCTCACCGAGGCGGGCGATCCACTCACCGATCTTCATCGCGATCACCCGGACGGGAACCGGCGACTCCGGGGAGGTTTCGAGTTTCGGCACGCCGCGGGGTGTCTCAGTCGTCCGCGACGTTGTCGAACGCCGACGGGGCGCCGTTGCGAGGCGCGCGCACCGTCTTGGCCGGACGGGGGCGCGGCGCGTCGTCGACCGGCTCGTCGAACTTGGCCCATTCGGGGGCGTCGTCGGTGATCTGGCGGGCAGCGAGAAGTTCGTCACCCCGGGCGGCGAGGGCCGCGTATCCGCGCTGGGCGCGCAGCGAGAACTGCAGGGTCTTGCTGATAGCGAGCATCGGCAGCTCGATCGCCTTGTCGGGCAGGGTCTTGGCCTCGTCGAGCATGGTGGCGGCCAGACCTAATGCGGCTCGAACGGCCGATGGCAGCGGGGGCATGAGTCAAGGGTGCCCCATCGGTCCTGTCCGTACCATAAGCGGGGATGACTACCACCGATTCGACAACTCGTGGCCGCGTGCTGCTCGCCAAGCCGCGCGGCTACTGCGCAGGCGTCGACCGCGCCGTCCAGACGGTCGAGCACGCCCTCGAGCACTACGGCGCGCCGGTCTACGTGCGCAAGCAGATCGTCCACAACCTGCACGTCGTCCGCGCCCTCGAGGCGCGCGGGGCGATCTTCGTCGAGGAGAACGCGGAGGTTCCCGAGGGCTCGCTCGTCGTGTTCTCCGCCCACGGCGTCGCGCCCGAGGTGCACGAGCAGGCCGCGCGCGCGCAGCTGCGCACCATCGACGCCACCTGTCCGCTGGTGACCAAGGTGCACCACGAGGTGCGGCGGTTCGCCAAGGACGACTACGACATCCTGCTGATCGGCCATGAGGGCCATGAAGAGGTCGTCGGCACGACCGGCGAGGCGCCCGACAACATCACGCTGGTCGACGGCCCGCACGACGTGGCCAACGTCGCGGTGCGCGACCCGGAACGGGTGGTCTGGCTCTCGCAGACCACGCTGTCGGTCGACGAGACGATGCAGACCGTCGATGCGCTGCGCGAGCGGTTCCCGCGCTGCAGTCGCCGCCGTCCGACGACATCTGCTACGCGACGCAGAACCGCCAGGCCGCGGTCAAGACGATCGCGCCCGAGGTCGAGCTCTTCCTGGTCGTCGGCTCGTCGAACTCGTCCAACTCGGTGCGGATGGTCGAGGTCGCGCTGGCGGCCGGTGCGCGCACCGCGTTACCTCGTCGAGAACGCCGCGGCGATCGACGAGGCCTGGCTCGACGGCGTGACCACGGTCGGCCTGTCGTCCGGCGCGTCGGTGCCCGAGGTGCTGGTGCAGGACGTGCGTCGAGTGGCTCGCCGAGCGCGGCTACGGCGACGTCGAAGAGGTCACGCACACCGAGGAGCGGCTGACCTTCGCGCTCCCGCAGGAGTTGCGGCGCGACCTTCGGGCCGGCACGCCGAACGGCACCGCAGCGTAGGTGCCCGAGGGTCACACGCTGCACCGGCTCGCGCGCCGGCAGCAGAAGCTCTTCGGCGGCTCAGTCGTGCACGCGGTGAGCCCGCAGGGCCGGTTCGCCGACGGCGCCGCACGGATCGACGGTCGCGCGCTGGTGCGGGCCGAGGCCTATGGCAAGCACTTGCTGCATCACTACGAGGGCGCCGTTCTGCTGCACGTGCACCTGGGGCTGTACGGCAAGTTCCTCGACGGGACGGGCGACCCGCCGCCGCCGGTCGGCGCGCTCCGCCTGCGCCTGACCGGCGCCGGGTACTGGGCCGACCTGCGCGGGGCGACCGCGTGCGAGCTGGTCGACGCCGGCTGAGCGGAAGGCGATCCTGGCCCGGCTGGGTCCGGATCCGCTGCGCCGGGATGCCGATCCCGGCTGCCGCGTTGCGGCGGATCGCGCGATCCAAGACGACGATCGCCGCGCTGCTGATGGACCAGCAGGTGCTGGCCGGGATCGGCAACGTGTACCGAGCCGAACTGCTGTACCGCCATCGCGTCGACCCGTTCCTGCCCGGGACACCCCTCGATCCGGCCGTTGGGCCCAGATGTGGGCCGACCTGCGGGGCGCTGATGGCTTCGGGCGTGCGGACCGGGCGGATCGTCACGGTGCGCCCCGAGGACCGGGCGCGCAAGCGTGGCGTGCTCAACCGCGAAGAGGCGGTGTACGTCTACCGCCGCGCCGGGCTACCGTGCCGGATCTGCGACACGGAGATCCGCACGAGGTGCTGGTCGGCCGCAATCTGTTCTGGTGCCCGTCCTGCCAGGCGCCTGCCTGATCGGTCAGGTTGGCGTTACCGACGGACGATGAGCCGGATGCCGGCGATGATCAGCACGCTGGCGGTCGCGGCGGCGATGGCCGGGAAGCCGTACACCAGCCAGTTCGTCGCGGCGTCGATGAGCACGCCGCGGTCGTGCAATCCGCCTGAGCGCAAATACAGCGAGATGCCGGCGCCGAGGGAGTAGACGATCGGCGGTGCGACGACGACCGGGAACATGCCCGAGCGGCGCACGAGCAGGATCGCGATGACCGATCCGGCGATGATGCCGACGTTGAAGCCGACGCGAGCTGATGCCCGCGGGCCGCATCGAACAAAATGCCGAGTGTGGTATGCGACGGCCAGTACCAGCAATCCGCCCCAGCCAGGCAGGCCGCGCTCACGGCTGCGCGGGACCGGTGGCCTCGAGCCGTTCGCGAGCCGAGGCCCTCGGGGTGCTGGGCTGCGGATAGAAGGCGGAGTCCCACTCGGCGTTGTGGCCGTTGGTGCGGGCGGCGCGCGGCGCTGGGGGAGCGTCGGCAGCTGCCGAGCGCACCGACGTCGCCGGGCCCCACCCGGGATCGGCGGAGCCTCGCGGCACTGACGCGTCAGCCACCTACGACCTCTCCTCCTTCGAAAACGGCACCGCTCCGTAGCGGGTCTACCCAGCGGTGTACCCAGGCTGCAAAGCCGCCACGAGCCTGAACTTGACCTCACGTTATCGCTTCGGCCTTGAAATCCGGCAGATTCCACGCCCGCGCTCAGGCGATTCTCGGGACGAAAGGAACCCGGCGTGCCGAATCAGGCGCCGTCGCGCTCGGCGCCGCGTAAGGCAACCAGCCTTGGTTCGACCAGTTCGGCCGCCGTCAGGGGCCGCGGAATCGCGTCGAGAAGCGGCTCTGCAGCCACCAGTTCAGCGTCAGGCGCGACCACGCCGAGCTCGCTCATCCGCCGTGCCGTGGACACCACCCGGCGCTCGAGTGACCCGACCGCGTCGTTGTACGCGGCCACCGCGCCGCCGAGGCTGCGGCCGAGCCGCTCGACGTGGCTGCCCATCGTCGAGATGCGCCGGTAGAGCTCGCGGCCGAGTTCGTGCACGGCTTCGGCGTTGGCCGCCAACGCCTCTTGCCGCCACGTGTAGGCCACGGTGCGGAGCAACGCGACCAGCGTCGACGGCGTCGCCAGGACGACGTTGTTGCTGAACGCGTGCTCGAGCAGCGCGGCATCCTCACGCAGCGCGGCATCGAGAAACGCGTCAGCAGGGACGAAGCAGACGACGAACTCGGGGGTCGGGGTGAACCGTTGCCAGTACGACTTGGCCGCGAGCTGGTCGACGTGCTGGCGCATCTGCTTGGCATGGGCTTTCATCCGGGCGTCACGAGTCGGCTCGTCGCGTGCCTGCGCGGCGTCGAGGTAGGCGCTGAAGGCGACCTTGGAGTCGACGACGATGTGCTTGCCGCCCGCGAGCCGCACGACGAGGTCGGGCCGCTGGGTCGACCCGTCGGCAGCCTGCGCGACCTGGGTGTCGTAGTCGATGTGTTCGGCCATGCCGGCTGCCTCGACGACACGCTCGAGTTGCATCTCGCCCCACCGACCCCGCACGTGCGGGGCGCGCAGCGCTGTCACCAGCTGGGCGGCCTCGGTCTGCAGCAGTCGCGACGCATCGGTCATGGCGCGCGCCTGCTCGCGCAGCACCGCGTCGGAGCTCGCCCGCCCGCGCTGCAGCTCGACCAGCTGGATCTGCACTTGCTCGAGTGCCTCGGCAGCCTCGGCACCCAACGCTTCTCGCGACTCGGCGTCGGCACGCAACAGCAGTGCCTCGCGCCGCTCGGCGGCGGCGTATTCGTTCTGCAAGGTCGCGCGCAAGGCTGCGGCGTCGGTCACCGCAGCACGTACCTCGCCTTCGGCCCGCCGCGCGCAGAGCAACCAGCCGATCAGCGTGCCGGCGACGAGCGCGACGATGATGATCACTGCGTTCATAGCCGGATGCTGACACGGTGGTCCGACAGTTTCGGGGACGTCCGTAGACTGACGGCCCGTGAGTTTGACCATCGGCATCGTCGGATTGCCCAACGTCGGAAAGTCCACGCTTTTCAACGCCCTGACCAAGAACGACGTGCTGGCCGCGAACTACCCGTTCGCCACCATCGATCCCAACATCGGCGTCGTCGGCGTGCCCGATCGGCGCCTCGATGTGCTCACCAAGCTGTTCAGCTCGGCCAAGACCGTCCCTGCCACCGTCTCGTTCGTCGACATCGCAGGCATCGTCCGCGGCGCGAGCACGGGCGAAGGGCTGGGCAACAAGTTCCTGGCCAACATCCGCGAGGCCGACGCGATCTGCCAGGTGATCCGTGCATTCAGCGACCCGAACGTCGTCCACGTCGACGGCAAGGTCTCGCCCGCCGACGACATCGAGACGATCAACACCGAGCTGATCCTGGCCGACCTGCAGACGATTGAGAACGCATTGCCCCGACTGCAGAAAGAGGCTCGGCTGCAGAAGGACAAGCAGAGCCTGATCGACGCGGCCGAGCAGGCTCGCGAGGTGCTGCAGACCGGGAAGACCATCTTCGGGTCAGGCCTCGATCGCGGGCCGTTGCGCGAACTGCACCTCATGACCGCCAAGCCGTTCCTCTACGCGTTCAACGTCGACCCGGACGAGATCGCCAATCCCGAATTCACCGAAGAGCTGCGCGCTCTCGTTGCGCCGGCCGAGGCGATCTTCCTCGACGCGAAGACCGAATCCGAGCTGATCGAGCTGCCCGACGACGAAGCGCTGGAGTTGTTGCAGTCGATGGGCCAGGAAGAGTCCGGCATCGATCAGCTTGCGCGGATCGGGTTCGCCACGCTCGGCCTGCAGACCTTCCTCACCGCCGGTCCCAAGGAATCGCGCGCGTGGACAATCAAGGCCGGCTCGACCGCGCCGCAGGCAGCAGGCGTGATCCACACCGACTTCGAACGCGGCTTCATCAAGGCCGAGATCGTGTCCTTCGACGATCTCGTCTCGGCCGGCTCGATGGCTGAGGCGAAAGCGCGCGGCAAGGTGCGCATCGAGGGCAAGGACTACGTGATGGCCGACGGCGACGTGGTCGAGTTCCGCTTCAACGTCTGAGGCACTGACGGCGGGGAACGCACTGCGGCACGTAACGGTTGACGCTGCCAGGGCGCTGGAGGACTGAAGCCGGATCGGCCGGCCTTCTTCGCATTACGGAGGACCCCCTGTGAAACCCGCCTCTGCACTCCTGCCAATCGTCGGTGTCCTTGCCGCCGGACTGATGGCCGCCCCCGCGGTCGCAGCGCCGTCGGCCAAGCCGACCGTCAAGCCGACCAGCATCACGCTGAAGGCCGCGCACGCCACGACCGCGCCGAAACACAAGGTGTCGCTCACCGCGACGCTCAAGTCAGGCAAGAAGCGGCTTGCGGGCGAGACGCTCTACCTCGAGAAGCGCGACGCTTCCACGCACAAGTTCAGCGACCCGGTTGCGATCACGACGCCGACTGACGCCAACGGTCAGACGTCGGTCCCGGTGACCCCCGGTAACAAGAAGGGGCACAAGGAGCAGTACCGCGTGGTGTTCCAGGGCGACTCGGCCTACAACGCCTCGCGCAGCGCAGTCATCACCATCACCGTCAGCTGATCAAGCCGCTTGGCGGCGGCGGTGCTTCCCGGTCCGTCGTATACCGGAGCGCCGCTGCCGCTCTTGCGGCACCTGCCACTGCCCGATGCTCAAGGGCAGCACGTCGTCGGGTTCGACCTCCTCCACAACCGGCGGCTCGTACGCCGGGTCGTGCGTCGGCTCGTCCGCCGGGGGCGGTGTCGCGGCGAGGGCCGCGAGGGGCAAGGAGAGTTCGGCAGCGCCGGGTCGGGTGGACGGATCGGCCGCGAGTGCTCTGGTCAGCAGGGTGTGCCATTCGCGGCCCCATCGGGTCGGGATCTCCGGCTGGCGGGTCAGCCGGACGAGGGCCGCGTCGACGCCCGAGCCCGGGTAGGCCGGCGTTCCGGTGAGTGATTCGAGCAGCACGAGCCCGAGCGAGTAGACGTCACTGGCCGGCGTGCTCTGTGCGCCGCGCAGTTGCTCCGGGCTGATGTAGTTGGCGGTACCCACAACGCAACCGGCCGCGGTGATGTGGTCTGCATCGAGGGCGCGGGCCACGCCGAAGTCGGTGAGCTTGGCCGTGCCGGTGTCGAGACGCAGCAGGATGTTGGCCGGCTTCACGTCACGGTGCACGACGCCGCGGCTGTGGACGTAGGCCAGCGCGTGGCTGAGGTGGAGGCCGAACCGCGCGACTTGGTGCGCGGCGATCGCGCCGTTCGTCAGGTGCTGGCGCAGGGTGACGCCGTCGACGAACTCCATCACGAGGTAGGCGCGCCGCCCGGTGAACGGGTGGTCGTCGACGCCGGCGTCGAACACCGTCACCAGTCCTGGATGCGACAAGCGCGCAAGCAGTTCCAGCTCGGCGCGTTCGCGCGCGGGGTCGGTGGTGTCGGGACGGAACAGCTTCAGCGCGACGTGCCGGTGCAGGCGTTCGTCGGCGGCCCGCCACACGTCTGCGACGCCGCCGACGCCGAGTCGAGCCACCAGCCGGTACCGCGAATCGATCACGGTGCCCGCGGTGATAACCCGCGAGGCCGCATTCTGGGCAAGATCCACGCCAGTCAGATTCCGCAAACCGGCGCGCAGCAATCAGGTTTGGAGACAACCTGCCGACATCCTCAGTAACGCTCTTGGCGGCCCTGACGCTGACGGGATGCGGGCTCAGGACGGTGGATGCAGCAGCCGATCCGTTGGTCGCCTCTCCGGATAGATATATCCGCGGAAGCAGTTGTGATCGAAGTTAAATTTGTGTAGGTTCTGTGTGAAGTAAGTGGCCAGCTGCCCGCCCTGAGACACACAGAGAGCACCCACATGCAGACCCCCCGCATCGCTCCAACCCGCCGAGCCAGCGCGACTCTCGCCGCGCTCACCCTCGCCGCGGGCGTGCTCGTCCTGGGGCCGGCCACCGCCGTCAGTGCCCACCCGGCAGGTGCCGGCGTCACCGACCGCGGCAATTTCAACTCCTCCAAGTGGGGCGACCCGCTCGCCGACCTGCTCTCGACGGGGAGCAACGGCAACTACACGGCCAAGGACGACCCGGGTTCGCTGTACACGATCGAGAACGCGATCGGCGCGCGCGACGTGTGGTTGCAGACCGACGCGCAGAAGCGCCAGATCACCGGGCAGGGTGTAGCCGTCGCGCTGCTCGACAGCGGCACCGCCGCCGTCCCCGGACTCACCGGCCCGAACAAGCTGACCTACGGCCCTGACCTCTCGATCGAGGGCAACGGCGTGCTCACCGATCAAGACACCTACGGGCACGGCACCCACCTGGCCGGCATCATCGCCGCGCACGACGGCGGCGCGCTGACCGCCAAGACCATCAAGCAACTCAACCCGAACACCGAGCTCGGTGTCGCTCCCGACGCAGAGCTCGAGTCGATCAAACTCGCGACGACTGACGGCAGCACCGACGTCAGCCAGGTGATCGCCGCGCTGAACTGGATCACCGAGCACCAGACCGCTGCCGACGGCACGCCGGTGCGCGTGGTGAACCTGTCCTTCGGTACCGACTCGGTGCAGCCCTACCAGCTCGACCCGCTCGCTGCCGCAGCCGAGAACGCGTGGCGGCACGGCCTGGTCGTCGTCGTGTCGGCGGGCAACGCCGGCCAGAGCTCGCCGGTCCTCGACGACCCGGCGATCGACCCGTACGTGATCGCGGTCGGCGCGTCGGACAGCGGCGACGACGACCAGCGGGTGGAACCACCCCGACCTGGCGTCGTTCAGCAGCACGGGCAGCGCCGCCCGCCACGCCGACCTCATCGCGCCAGGCACCTCGATCACGTCGCTGCGCGACCCGGGCTCGTTCGTCGATCAGAACCACCCCGAGGGCCAGGTCGACGGCGACACCACCGGACGGCTGTTCCGCGGCAGTGGCACGAGCCAGGCGGCGGCGGTCGTCTCCGGCTCCGTCGCCCTGCTGCTCCAGGCGTACCCGAACCTCACCCCGGACCAGGTGAAGGGCCTGCTGATGGCCGGCGCGTCGTCGGTCAACGCCAGCTCGCGATACGCCGGTGCGGGCCAGGTCGACATCGAGGCCACGCTGTCGGCGGCGAAGAACTTCGTCTCCGGCCCGGGCCTGCTCGGTTCGATCCTGAACACGCTGACCGGCAAGTCGGCGCCGAACTACACCCAGACCTTCCCGGTCTCGACGGGCCAGGGTTCGCTGCAGGCCGCGCGCGGCAGCGAGCGAACTGGTCGACGCGGACGGCAATCCGTTCGACGGCGAGATCGACATCCAGGGCAACCCGTGGGACCCGGCCGCATGGTGGGCCGCTGCATCGGCAGGTACGTCATGGTCCGGCGGCAACTGGATGGGCGTCCCGTGGACCGGAGCCGGCTGGGACACCTCCGGCGATGGCACGCAGTCGGCGCGCTGGTCGTCGGCGCGCTGGTCGTCGGCGCGCTGGAGCGACGCCAACTGGGATTCCGCACGCTGGTCGTCGGCCCGCTGGTCATCGGCACGCTGGTCGTCGGCGCGGTGGTCGTCGGCTCGATGGTCCGACGAAGCCTGGCAGTAACCATGCGCAGCCGGCTGACCCCTGCGGTCTGGACGCTCCTGCTCAGCGCGGCACTTGCCGCGCTGGCAGTGCTCCTGACCGTGGCGACGCCGAACCGGCCGCTGCTGATCGAACACCTCCCGGTACCGGTGCTCGCTGCCGGGATCGCGGCAACCTTCCTGTGCGCCGAGCAGTTCCTGATGAACATCGAGTTTCGCCGGCAGGCGCACTCGTTGACGCTCGCCGGCGTGCCGCTCGCTACTCGGCGTGCTGGTGCTGTCACCAGCGATCTTCGTGCTGGCTCGCCTCGCCGGATCGCTGCTCGCGTTCGGCGTGCAGCGCATCGCCTTGCAGAAGACGATCTACAACACTGCGGCGTACGCCTTCGAAGCCGCGTTGGACGCGGCGTTGCTGCATCTGCTGCTCCGGACCTCGTCCGACCTCGGCGCATGGTCCGGTGTCGATCACGATCATCGTGCTGGCGCTGGTCGACCAGCTGATGTGCGGTTTCGTGCTCGTGCTGATCCGTCTGCACAACGGTCCGCTGGCCCGGCGCGATGTCGCTGAGGTGCTGATGCCCGCTGCTGGTGCTCAGTGTGGTGGCGACGATCTTCGGCTTCGGCGCGCTGCTGCTCGTGCGGCAAGGCGGGTTCGGCCTGGCAGTGGTGATCGTGCTCGCCGCAGTGGGCACGTTCGGCTACATCGGGCACGCCAAGACCCGCCGCCAGCACCAGTCGCTCTCGCTCGTCCACGAATTCGTCACCCTCGGTGTCGGCGCCGAATCGATCGAGGCGCTGGCCGACCACCTGCTGTGCCGGATCCGACGGCTACTTCGCGCGGGGACGGCCGAGGTGACGCTGGTGGACCCGCGCACGGCACCGATGCGTCGTCCGCGCTCGTCATGTCCGTCGACGAGGACGACGTGGTCACTATCGGCGCATCGCGAGGTCGATCCGTCCGACTGGGTGATGGTGCGCGCGCTCACCGACGAGGAGCCGATGCTCGCCGCGCGCGGCGCTAAGGACCCAGCGGTCAGCCGGTGGCTCAAGGCGCACGGCGTGCGCGATGCCATGGTGGTCGCGTTCCCCGAGTCGAGCGGCTTGGTCGGCACCGTGAGTGCGACCGACCGGCTCGGCGAGATCACCACGTTCACCGCTGACGACCTGACCCTGCTGCAGACCCTGACCGGACACCTTGCTGTGGCGATCCAGAGCACGCGCCTCGTCGAGCGGCTCGGCTACGACGCGACACATGATGCGCTGACAGGTCTCTCGAATCGGACGCACCTGACCAACCGGATCGATGCCGTGCTCGCCGATCCGACCGCGCTCGCCGCGGTCCTGCTGCTCGACCTCGACCGCTTCAAGGAGGTCAACGACGCGCTCGGCCACGAGGTCGGCGACCGGCTGCTGCTCGTCGTCGCCGAGCGGTTGCGCGAGTGCGTGCCGGCCGACGCAACGGTCGCGCGCCTGGGCGGCGACGAGTTCGCAGTGCTGCTGCCGACCCTCGAATCTGCAGCGAGCGCGCGAGCCATCGCCGAACGCGTCGCGGATCAGATCGCCGCACCAGTCGCATTCGACGAGGCGATGCTCGCGCCGTCGGCCAGCGTCGGCGTGGCGCTGACCTCGCCGACGGCACGCGAAACCGAGTTGTTGCGCCAGGCCGACACCGCGATGTACGAGGCGAAGACCAACGATTCGCGGGTAGCCATCTATGACGCCGAGATGGATCGCGGGCGCATCGAACGGCTCGCGCTGCTGGCCGATCTCCGCAATGCCCTGAACAACCACACCGAGCAGTTCGGCCTGCACTATCAGCCGAAGATGGATCTGGCGACCGGCGCGATCTCGAGTGCCGAGGCACTGGTCCGTTGGAACCACCCAACGCTCGGCACGATCGCTCCGGATCGATTCATTCCGCTCGCCGAGGCGACCGGCCTGATCAACGTGCTCACCCCGCTCGTGCTCGAGGGCGCGCTGCGCGATTGTTCGCGCTGGCTGCACGCCGGTCTGGACATGGGCGTGGCGGTCAACCTGTCGGCGCGCAATATCAACGACCCGGATCTGCCCCGGCGGGTGCAGGACGCGCTTTGCCGAACCGACGTCCCGGCCGACCGGCTCATCCTGGAGATCACTGAGAGCAGCATCATGGGTGATCCCGAGCAGACCTTGCCGATTCTGAACCAGCTCAACGCCTTGGGCGCATGTCTGTCGCTCGACGATTTCGGCACCGGGTACTCGAGCCTGTCGTACTTGCAGCGGCTCCCGGTCAGTGAGATCAAGATCGACCAGTCGTTCGTGCGTGGCCTGGTCGGCGACAACGACACGAACAGCCGGGCGCTGATCCGCAGCATTGCCAGCCTCGGCGCCAACCTGAACCTGCGCGTCGTCGCCGAAGGCGTCGAGGACGCCGTGACACTGGCCGAACTGAAGAAGCTCGGTTGCCACGTGGCGCAGGGTTACGCCATCAGCCGCCCGGTGCCTGCGGCCGCGCTCGTGCGCTGGGTCCGCACCCATCGGCCGGTCGGTGGCCTGAAACTCGTCACCGCCGGGCGGCTGAGCTACCCGCTCGCCGCATTGACCGCGTCCCTGACGATCGCCGCGTAACGCCGCGTGCCGGCACTGTGTGGCGGCATGTGTACGCCGTCATCGGTGAACCACTCCGGATGGTTGCGGGCACTTCCCTGGAACGCCGCAACCCAGCAGTGCCTGGCCCGAGTGCACCACCTGCGCACCGTCCGGTTGTTCCTTGCTGTCCAGTCGCAGTAGGGGCAGTGCGTAGTGATCACGACGAGCTTGTGGTCGGCCGTGAGCCGGATCGCTTGTCGCATCTGTGCTCGCGGTGAACGTTCCGTTGGTGCCGAGACCGAACACGGTGGTCCGCGCGATCGTGCCGTTGCGCTGCTGCCGCTGCAGGATGCGAATCCCGGCTGCGACCTGGCGGCTGACATCTGCGTTGATCACGATGCCGCTGATGTCGTGCCGCAGGTCGGACTTGGTGTCGATCATGACCGAATCGCCGATCGCGTACACCCGAGTGCGCTGCGAAGTCGTCTTCGCGGCGACCGCTGAGGGAAGCGAAACCACCAGCGCGCCCAATGCGGCCACGAGGAGCGCCGCGCTACGCATCGGCGTCCTGGCTCACGAGCAACGGGATGACGCGCGGGGCCACGACAGTCGAGAGGATGACCACGCTCGTCGATCGCCGGATGGCGTCGGACTCGTTCAACTCGCAACAGCAGATCCTGCAGGTCCGCGTTGGACGCTGCGGCCAATCGGCACACGACGTCGCCGGTGCCGGTCGTCGCGTAGGCCTCGATGACGCCGGGCAAGGAGGACAGGAACTCGCTGATCTCGGACAGCTGCCCCTGCGCGATCTCGAGGGTGGCCAGCGCCTGCACCGCGAAACCGGCCGCCTCCAGATCGAGCTGTGGGCCGTAGCCGATGACCACGCCGGCGCTGTGCCAGCGTTGCATCCGCGCGCTGACGGTGGCCCGTGCCACCCCCGCCAGGCGGGACAGTTCGAGCACGCCGACGCGGGGATTCTCGTCGAGCAGGCGCAGCAACCGGACGTCGAGAGCGTCAAGGTTCACTGACTTAGCCAATCTGCTCAGTGATGGTCGGAATTGAGTCTACCGATTGCACGGATTGTCTAGTGCAGGCTAGCCGGATTGCCAAGTGGTCGACTGCGGATTTGGATGGCACGTATGACCGTCGAGCAGACCCTCACCGATCAGGAACGACTGGCCAACCTCAGCCTCGAGCAGCTCCGGGAACTCGTCGGGCTCGTCGACTACGACCCGAGCAACGACCCGTTCCCGATCACCGGCTGGGACGCGCTGGTCTGGGTGGTCGGCAACGCGACGCAGGCCGCGCTCTACTACCAGGTCGTCTACGGCATGGAGCTCGTCGCCTACGCCGGCCCGTCGACCGGCCTGCGCGACCACCACTCCTACGTGCTCAAGAGCGGCGCCGCGCGGTTCGTGCTCAACGGCCCGGTCGAGCCGGACAGCCCGCTGATCGCGCCGTCTGAGCACCGCACGGCGACGGCATCGCCGACATCGCGCTGCAGGTCCCCGACGTCGACCGCTGCATCGCCCACGCCCGGACGACGGGCGCGACCGTGCTCGACGAGCCGCACGACGTGACCGACGAGCACGGCACGGTGCGCATGGCCGCCATCGCCGCCTACGGCGACACCCGGCACACCCTCGTCGATCGGTCGCGCTACACCGGTCCGTACCTGCCCGGCTACGTCGCGCGGACGCTCGACGGTGCAGCACGACAAGCGGATCTTCCAGGCCGTCGATCACGTGGTCGGCAACGTCGAGCTCGGTCACATGGACGAGTGGGTCGAGTTCTACAACCGCGTCATGGGCTTCACCAACATGGCCGAGTTCGTCGGCGACGACATCGCCACCGAGTACTCGGCGCTGATGAGCAAGGTCGTCGCGAGCGGCAACCACCGCGTCAAGTTCCCGCTCAACGAGCCGGCGGTCGGCAAGAAGAAGAGCCAGATCGACGAGTACCTCGAGTACTACCAAGGCCCGGGCGCGCAACACGTCGCGCTGGCGACCAACGACATCCTGCGCACGGTCGACGTGCTTGCGGGCCAAGGGCGTCGAGTTCCTGACCACGCCGGCGACCGTACTACGAGGACCCGGAGCTGCGCGCCCGGATCGGCGAGGTGCGCGTCCCGATCGAGGAGTTGCAGCAGCGCGGCATCCTCGTCGACCGCGACGAGGACGGCTACTTGCTGCAGATCTTCACCAAACCGCTCGGCGATCGGCCTACGGTGTTCTTCGAGTTCATCGAGCGGCACGGCTCGCTCGGTTTCGGCAAGGGCAACTTCCAGGCCCTGTTCGAGGCCATCGAGCGCGAGCAGGCGCTGCGCGGCAACTTCTGAACACGACAGGAGGCACGCCATGGCCTACTACCAGCAGCGCGGCAGCGTGCCGCCGAAGCGGCACACCCAGCACCGTGACCCGGACGGCCGGCTCTACTTCGAGGAGCTGATGGGCGAGGAGGGCTTCTCCTCCGACTCGTCGCTGCTCTACCACCGCGAGATCCCGTCGGCACTGGTCGACGTGCGTCCGCTGGCTGCTGCCCGACCACGCAGACCGTGCCCAACGAGCCGCTCATGCCGCTGCACCTGCGGCTGCCCGAGCTGTTCAAGGACGCCGACGTCGAGACGACCGACGCGGTCACCGGGCGGCGCCTGGTGCTCGGCAACGACGACGTGCGGATCTCCTACGTGGTCGCCGGTCGGCGAATCACCGCTGTACCGCAACGCGATCGGCGACGAGTGCGTGTACGTCGAGGCGGGCAACGCGACCGTCGAGACGATCTTCGGACCGCTGCCAGGCGCGAGCAGGGCGACTACGTGCTGCTGCCGCGCGCCACCACGCACCGCTGGCTGCCCGACACGGCGGACGGGCCGCTGCGCGCCTACTGCATCGAGGCGAACAGCCACATCACGCCCGCGCGCCGCTACCTGTCGAAGTTCGGGCAGCTGCTCGAGCACGCGCCGTTCTGCGAGCGCGATCTGCACGGCCCGGGCGACCCGCCGCAGCTCGACGGCACCGACGTCGAGGTCTACATCAAGCACCGCGGCTCCGGCCCGTCCGGCATCGCCGGCACGATCCACGTCGTCGCCGCACCACCCGTTCGACCTCGTCGGCTGGGACGGCTGCCTCTACCCGTACACGTTCAACGTGGCCGACTTCGAGCCGATCACCGGACGGATCCACCAACCGCCGCCGGCGCACCAGGTGTTCGAGGGCAACAACTTCGTGATCTGCAACTTCGTGCCGCGCAAGGTCGACTACCACCCGCTGTCGATCCCGGTGCCGTACTACCACTCGAACGTCGACTCCGACGAGGTGATGTTCTACTGCGGCGGCAACTACGAGGCGCGCAAGGGCTCGGGCATCGGGCAGGGCTCGGTGTCGCTGCATCCCGGCGGGCACTCGCACGGCCCGCAGCCCGGGCGCGTACGAGCGGTCGATCGGCGCCGAGTTCTTCGACGAGCTCGCGGTCATGGTCGACACGTTCCGCCCGCTGCGGCTCGGCGAGGGCGCGCGGGCCAGTGACGACGGGCGCTACGCCTGGTCGTGGTCGGGACGCGGCCCGCAGGGCAGTGCGTGACGCGCATCCTGGGTCGCCGGGGTAGGGCCTGAGCATCCGTTCGGAGTGCACAACCTGCCCTACGGCAGCGCCGTTCTCGACGGCGTCGCCCGCGCTCGTCGTCCGGATCGGTGACTTCGGTGCTCGACCTGGCAGCCGCGTGTGCGGCGCTTCGGCCCGATCTGGCGCCGCTGGTCGCCGGCCCGGTGCTCAACCCGCTGCTGGCGGCCGGGCTCGAGACGTGGCGCGAGCTGCGCGGCGCGGTCGCGATCGTGGCTCACCGACGACGCGCACCGAGACGCGGTCGAGCCGCACCTGCACCCGCTCGACGGGCTGCGGCTGCTCCTGCCGTTCACGGTCGGCGACTACGTCGACTTCTATGCCTCCGAGCACCACGCGACCAACGTCGGACGGCTGTTCCGCCCGGACGGCGAGCCGCTGACGCCGAACTGGAAGCACCTGCCGATCGGCTATCACGGCCGGTCCGGCACGGTCGTCGTGTCGGCGCACCGACGATCGTGCGTCCGTCCGGACAGCTGCGTGGCGGCGACGGTGCCGACGTTCGGACCGTCGCAACGCCTCGACTTCGAAGCCGAGGTCGGGCTTCGTCCTCGGTGCGCGCGACCGAACTCGGCAGTCGCCGGTGCGCCTCGACGAGGCCCGCGAGCACATCTTCGGCGTGTGCCTGGTCAACGACTGGTCGGCGCGCGACATCCAGGCCTGGGAGACGGTGCCGCTCGGCCCGTTCCTCGGCAAGTCGTTCGCCACCTCGGTGTCGCCGTGGGTCGTGCCGCTCGACGCGTTCGACGACGCGCGGGTGCGCTGCCGCCGGCGCGCGACGTCGGCACTGCTGCCCTACCTCGACGACGCCGGCCGCCGAAGCCGTGGCGGCCTCGACATCGAGCTGAGCGTCGAGATCAACGGCGCGCTGATCTCGCGCCCGCCGTTCGCGTCGATGTACTGGACGGCGGCGCAGATGCTCGCGCACATGACCGTCAACGGCGCGTCGGTACGCCCCGGCGATCTGTTCGCGTCCGGAACGGTGTCCGGGCCCGACGCGCGATCAGCTGCGGCTGCCTGCTCGAGCTCACTCGTGGCGGGTCGGTGCCGCTGCGGCTGGCCGACGGCTCCGCACGCACCTTCCTCGCCGACGGTGACGAGGTCGTGATCAGCGGCCGGGTGCCGGCCACGTCGGCACGTCCCGAACTCGGCCTCGGGTGCGGTGCGCGGACGGATCCGTCCCGCCGGCTGATCACGAACCTGCGACTGTGCGACACGTGGTAACGCCGGCGACGCTTGGCTCGTCACCGGCGTTACGTGCGCCACGCTGCAGCCTGGACGAACCAAGCTGCGCGAGCGCACACGCGGCCACTGACAGGACCGGCCCCGTAGGCCGCAGCCGCGCCGATGAGAGGGTAACCGGCAAATCCTCATGCCAAACCGTATTCGCGACGTAAGGGTTTCCAGTCGCGGCTGCCCTGACTTGCGGCCGCCCGCGCCCTCCCGGATGCTGTGGCACAGCGTCACAAGCAGGTCACGAACAGCGCCCGCCACCCTGCTACCAGGAGGCACAGTGCAGAACCGGAAGCAACGCGCGCTGGCCGACGAACTCGCCGAGCTGCCCAGCCTGCGAAGCTGCGGCAAGGACGACATCCGCGCGCTCGCCGAGGCGGGCAGCGTGGTGACCTTGCCCGACGGCTGGGCGTTCGTGCAGGAGGGCACGCCGGCCGATGCCGCCTACGTCCTGCTCGACGGCGAGGCGAAGGTGCTCGCCGGGCGCGAGGAGATCGCGACGCTGTCGCCCGGAGCGATCCTCGGCGAGATGGCCTACATCGAGGGTGGCCAGCGCAAGGCGACGGTCGCCAGCTCGCGGACGGGTGCGCGCCCTGCGCCTGGATTACGACAAGCTCGCCGAGATCCTCGAGAAGCGGCCCGCCCTCAAACAGATGCTGCGTGAGACTGATCTCCAGCATCGAAGCGGCGGTAAGCAGACCGATTAGGGTTACCACCTCAGCGAGCGCGGGGGCGAGGTGAGCGGTCGGTGAGCGAGCCGCCATCGAGCGACCCTGCAGAGAGCGCGCCTCCTGAGTGGATCTTCACCGACTCCGGCGCGGGCGAGGCGATCGTGTTCGTGCACGGGCTCGGCACCGACTCCTCGGCGTGGGACCGCGTCGTGGCGGCTCTCGCCGACGACTACCGCGTCGTCACCGTCGACCTGCCCGGCTACTCGTTGCGCTCGGTGGTCGACCGCGTGCCCGACGCGAGCGAACTCGCCGACGGGCTCGACGCGCTGCTGGCCAGGCTCGGGATCGACGACCGCGGTGCTGGTCGGGCACTCGTTCGGCGGCGCGGTCAGCCTGATCACCGCGCACGGCCATCCGCAGCGGTGCGCCGGTCTCGTGCTGGTGGCGCCGGGCGGCTTCGGCGCCGAGCTGAACCCGCTCATCCCGCTCATCGGCACCCGGTTCGGAACGCGGCTGCTGCGCTCGCTGTACGGCCCCCGCACATCGCGCACGATCGAGCGGATCGCGTCGCGCGTCGACGGCCGGTCGGGCCAGGACAGCCGGGTGCGCATCGCCGAGCTGATGGAGACCTACGACCGGCTGCGCACCGAGGAGGCGCGAGCGCAGTTCCGCACGAGCGTGCAGCACAGCCTTGCGCTCAACGCGAACCCCGAGCGCAGCCAGTTCGCCAAGATCGATCCCAGCATCCCGATCCTGATCCTGTGGGGCCGCGACGACCGGGTGCTGCCGGCCTGGCATGCCAAGAACGCCGCGACGATGCTGCCGTGGTCGGTGGTGCACATGATCGACGGCGCCGGGCACACGCCGCACCGCAGCCATGCCGGCCAGACCGCGCGCGAGATCCGCACGTTCGCCGACTCGGGCGAGGTGCGCCGCCGGGTCAGCCCGGCAGGAAGCTGAGCCGCACCTCGCGCTCGGCGTTGTCGATGTTGGTGTCGACGAGGCACACCGACTGCCACGTGCCGAGCTGCATCCGCCCGCCGAGCACCGGAACGGTGATCGACGGCGCGATGAACGCCGGCAGCACGTGGTCGCGGCCGTGTCCCGGCGACCCGTGCTGGTGCGACCAGCGCTCGTCGCGGGGCAGCAGAGCGTCGATCGCGACGAGCAGATCGTCGTCGCTGCCCGCGCCGGTCTCGAGGATCGCCAGCCCGGCGGTCGCGTGCGGGACGAACACGCTGAGCAGGCCGTCGGCCTCGCCGCGCACGAACTCGGCGCACTCGCCGGTCAGGTCGTGCACGGTGGCCGTGCCGCCGGTCCGGATCCGAAGGGTCTCGCTACGCATAACGAGATCCTCTCGCGTGGGACAGTGGACGGGTGCAGGTGGGGATCCTCGGCCCGCTCGAGGTTCGCGACGACCGCGGCGCACCCGATCGAGGTGACCGGCGCGCGGTTGCGCGCCCTGCTGGTGCGGCTCGCCCTCGACGCCGGCCGGCCGGTCGCGCCGGCGCGTCCTGATCGACGCGGTGTGGGGCGATCGAGCCGCCGGCCGACGAGGCCAACGCGTTGCAGACGCTCGTCTCGCGGCTGCGCCGCGCGCTCGGGGCGGCGGCGACGGTCGGCCAGTCGCCGGCCGGCTACCGGCTCGACGTCGAGCCGGACGACGTCGACGCGCACCGCTTCGAGGCGCTGGCCGCCGAGGGATCGCGCGCGCTGCGCGACGGCGATCCGGCCCGTGCGGCGCGGGTGCTGCGCGAGGCGCTCGCGCTGTGGCGCGGGCCGGCGCTGGCCGACGCCGGCGACGCCTTGCGCGTGCCGGCCGCGCGGCTCGACGAGCTGCGCCTCGCGGCGGTCGCTCGACCGGGTCACCGCCGACATCGCGCTCGGCGACGGCCGACATCGTCGTGCCCGAGCTCGAGGCGCTGGCCGCCGACTTCCCGCTCGACGAGCGGATCGCCGAGCAGCTGGTGACCGCGCTGGCGCAGCTCAGGCGGCAGGCCGACGCGCTGCGCGCGTACGAGCGCATCCGCGAACGGCTCGCCGACGAGCTCGGCGTCGACCCGTCGGCCGAACTGCAGGCCGTCCACCTCGCCGTGCTGCGCGGCGAGATCGACCGGTCGGCCGACGACCGGCCGTCGCCCGGCGCACCAATCTCAAGGCGCAGCTGACCAGCTTCGTCGGCCGCGACGAGGAGGTCGCGCCGCGTCGGCAAGGCGCTGCAGGAGAACCGGCTCGTCACGCTCGTCGGGCCGGGCGGCGCCGGCAAGACCCGGCTGGCCAACGAGGCCGGCGCGCGGCTGGTCACGCGCGACGGCGTGTGGCTGGCCGAACTCGCGCCGGTCACCGACGGCGCCGACATCGCGCAGGCCGTGCTCGGCGCGCTCGGCCTGCGCGAGAAGAACCTGCTCGACCGGCGCCCGTACGCGCGCCGCCGCAGGACGCCGAGAGCCGCCTCGTCGACGTCCTCGCCGACAAGGCGCGCGGTGCTCGTGCTCGACAACTGCGAGCACCTGATCGACGCCAGCGCGCGGCTGGCCGAGCACCTGCTCGGCCAGTGTCCCGAGCTGCGCGTGCTCGCGACCAGCCGCGAACCGCTCGGCATCATCGGCGAGGTCGTGCTCGCGGTGCCGCCGCTCGGCCAGCCCGCGCCGGACGCCTCGGCGCCGCTGGCGCTCGAGTACCCCGCGGTGCGGCTGTTCGCCGACCGCGCCGCCGCGGCCCGTCCCGACTTCGCCGTCGACGACACGAACGTCGCGACCGTGATCGAGATCGTGCGCCGGCTGGACGGCCTGCCGCTGGCGATCGAACTGGCCGCGGCGCGGCTGCGCACGCTGCCGCTGGCCGAGATCGCGGCGCGGCTGTCCGACCGGTTCCGGCTGCTGACCGGCGGCAGCCGCACCGCGCTGCCGCGGCACCGCACCCTGCGCGCGGTCGTCGAGTGGAGCTGGGACCTGCTCACCGAGCCGGAGCGGCTGCTCGTCGAGCGGCTCGCGGTGTTCCCGGCCGGCGTGATCGACGCACAGCGCGATCGCGGTCGTGCGCCGACGACGTCGTTCCCGCCGACGGACGTCCCCGACCTGCTCGGCTCGCTCGTCGACAAGTCGCTGCTGCAGCGCGTCGGCGACGGGCGCGCGGCTGCGCATGCTCGAGACGATCCGCGAGTACGGCGCCGAGCGGCTCGGCGAGCGCGGCGAACTCGACCGCGCTGCGCAGCCGGCACGCCGACTACTTCGCCGCGCTGCTCGATGAGGCCGAACCGCATCTGACCAGCCGCGATCAGCTGCCGTGGTTCGACCGGCTCACCGACGAGCGCGAGAACATCCTCGCCGCGCTGCGGTTCCGCTGCGACATCGGCGACGCCGACGGCGCGCTGCACGTCGCGATCGGGCTCGGCGGGTTCGCGATGATGCTCGGCAACCACGGCGACATCAGCGCCTGGATGGCCGATGCGCTCGCCGTGCCGGGCGGCACCGACGACGACCTGCGCTGGATCGCGCGCGCGCTGTACGCGATGAACGCCGCCGCGGCTGCGGACGGCCGCCGACCGACGTCGACGAGGGCGTGCAGCAGCTGCAAGACGGTGGCCGAGCACCTGGCCGACGTGCGCGCCCGACGAGTCATCCGATGCTCGGCATCCTGCGCCCGGCGGTTGCCTTCTTCGCCGGTGACGAGGAGCTCACCGAGCAGATGCTCGACGAAGGCCTGGCCAGCGCCGATCCATGGGTGCGCGCTGCGGTCGCGCATGTTCCGCGCGAACCTCGCCGAGAACGAAGGCGACGTCGAGCGCGATGCGCGCCGACGTCGACGTCGCGCTCGCCGAGTTCCGCGCGCTCGGCGAGCGCTGGGGACTGGCGAACACGCTGCGCGGGCAAGGCGATGATGCACACGCTGCGACGGCGACCTCGACCAGGCCGAGGCTGCCTACGCCGAGGCGTTCGACCTGATGGCGCAGACTGAAGTCGCACGAGGACGAAGCGTTCCTGCTCGTGCGGCTCGGCCGACCTCGCCATGCGCCGCGGCGACCCGCAAGGCGCGCGCGCTTGATCGAGCGGGCCGCCGAGAGCGCCGAGCGACCGGGCTCGGCGATCGAGTCGGTCTTCACGTTGAGCATGCTCGCCGAGATCGAGCGTGCAGGCCGGCGACCTCGAGCGCGCCCGCGCGCTGCACGGCGAGGCGATGCGCCGGGTCGTCGGCGATGCACGGCCGGCCATCCCGGCGCACGGGCACGGCCGCGCGATCGTGCTCGTCATGTCGGCCCGGCTGGCCTTCGCGCGACGGCGACATCGACGGCGCCGCGGCCCTCGGCCGCGACGCGTACGCGGCGGCGCGTCGGCACGAACGACCTGCCGATCATCGCCGCGGTCGGTGTCGTGCTCGCCGACATCGCGGCCGACGGGTGGCACGCGCGATCGCGGCGCGAGTGCTCGGCGCGGCGGCCCGGCTGCGCGGCGCCGACGATCCGACGTCGCCGGACATCGCCCGGCTGACCGCGCACCTGCGCGCGGTCGCTCGGGCCGACGAGTTCGACGAGCGCTACGCGCACGGCAAGAGCCTCGACCGGGACGCCGCGTTGCAGCAGCTCGACCCGGCCGAGGCTCTCAGTCGGCCTAGACGCGCGCGCGCTTGTAGGCCCGCATCGCCAGCGGCACGAACACCGCCAGCAGGCCGGCCATCCAGCCGACCGTCCAGAGCAGGTGCGTCGGCGACCGGCCCGCCGACCATCAGGCCGCGGACGACGTCCGACGAGCTGGGTGATCGGGTTGACCTTCGCGAACGCCTGCAGCCAGCCCGGCATCGAGTTGGTCGGGACGAAGGTGCTGCTGCCGAACGACAGCGGGAAGATCAGCAGGAACATGATGCCCTGCACCGCGCCGGACGTCCGGGCCTTCATGCCGACCCACACCGAGATCCAGCAGAAGCACAGCGCGAACGCGATGGCGACGCCGATCGCCGGCGAGGAGCGCGACCGGGTTGGTCTCGATGCGGAAGCCGATCACGTAGCCGAAGCCGACGAAGATCACGCACAGGATCAGGTAGCGGAAGAAGTCGGCGATCACCGCGCCGACGAGCGGCGCCGAGCGCGCGATCGGCAGCGAGCGGAACCGGTCGAACACGCCCTTCTCGATGTCGGCGTTGAGGTTCTGGCCGAGCGCGATGCTGCCCATCGCGATGCCCTGCCCGAGCAGGCCGGGCAGCAGGAACTGCAGGTACTCGTGCCGCGACCGCCGCCGCCGATCGCGCCGCCGAAGACGTACACGAACAGCAGCAGGAAGATGATCGGCTGGACGGTCACGTCGATCAGCTGCTCGGGCGTGCGCATCGTCTTGATCAGGCTGCGCTTGGCGAGGACGAGCGCGTGGCGCAGGGAGCGCCGCCTGCCGGTCGCTGGCCGGGCTGCGGTCGGCGTGACCGCGCGTGGGCTCTGACGTCGACGGCGTCGATGGTGGTGGTCATGCCGCGTCCTCCTTGTCGGTCAGCGGTGCGGGTGCCGGTGAGGGTGAAGAACACCTCGTCCAGGCTGGGCAGGTGCAGGGACAGCTCGTCGACGCGGATGCCGGCCGCGTGCAGCCGGGACACCGCGATCGGCAGGATCTCGTCGCTGTCGACCTTGACCGTGAGCCGGTCGCGGCCGTCCGGTTCCGGGCGCGGCGCCGGTCAGCTCGGCGAGCAGCCGGCCCAGCGTGTCCAGATGGGCCGGGTCGGCCGGGCGGACCGAGAGCCGCTGGCCGCCGACGATGCGCTTGAGGCCGTACGGGGTGTCGTGGGCGATGACGCTGCCGCGGTCGATGACGGTGATCTCGTCGGCGAGCGCGTCGGCCTCCTCGAGGTACTGCGTCGTGAGCAGCACGGTCGAGCCGTCGGCGACGAGGCTGGCGGACGACGTCCCACATGTCCTCGCGCTTGGCCGGGTCGAGCCCGGTGGTCGGCTCGTCGAGGAAGATCACCGACGGCCGCCCGACGAGCGAGGCGGCGAGGTCGAGGCGGCGGCGCATGCCGCCGGAGTAGGTCTTGGCCACGCCGGCCGGCGGCCTCGGTGAGGTCGAACCAGTCGAGCAGCTCGCGGGCCCGGGCCCGGGCGTCGCGGTGTCGACAGGTCGAGCAGCTGGCCGATCATGACGAGGTTCTGCATGCCGGTCAGGTCCTCGTCGACCGAGGCGTACTGCCCGGTCAGGCCGATCGTGCGGCGCACCTGCTCGGCGTCGCGGACCACGTCGTAGCCGCCGACCCGGGCCGTGCCGGCGTCGGCGCGCAGCAGCGTGGCCAGGATGCGGACGGCGGTGGTCTTGCCGGCGCCGTTCGGGCCCGAGGACGCCGAGCACGGTGCCCGGGCGCACGGCCAGGTCGATCCCGGCGAGGGCCTGGGTGCTCGCCGAAGCGCTTGGTCAGCCCTTCGGCTTCGATGGCGTAGTTGGTGCATGGTCATGGCACGATGTGCGGTGCGCGCTGGCACGCGCGCGCACACGTCGCTGGCAGCGGCTGACACCCCGCTGGCACGGCGCTGTCGGCGGCCGCTTCGTAGGCTCGTGGCATGTCTCGCCCCGACGGCCGCGCGGCCGACCAGCTGCGTCCGGTCACGATCACCCGCGACTGGCAGAAGTACGCCGAGGGGTCGGCGCTGGTCGAGTTCGGCGAGACGAAGGTGCTGTGCGCGGCGTCGGTGCAGCAGGGCGTGCCGCGCTGGCGCAAGGGCAGCGGGCTGGGCTGGGTGACCGCCGAGTACGCGATGCTGCCGCGCGCCACCCTCACCCGCAACGACCGCGAGTCGGTCAAGGGACGCATCGGCGGGCGCACCCACGAGATCTCGCGGCTGATCGGACGCTCGCTGCGGGCCGCGATCGATCTGTCCGGCGCTCGGCGAGAACTCGATCTCGATCGACTGCGACGTGCTGCAGGCCGACGGCGGCACCCGCACCGCCGCGATCACCGGCGCCTACGTCGCGCTCGCCGACGCGGTGCGCTGGCTCGAGCGCGCAGGGCGCGCTGGCCCGTCCCGAGCCGCTGATCAACTCGATCTCGGCGGTGTCGGTCGGCGTCATCGACGGCGAGCCGCGCCTCGACCTGATGTACGAAGAGGACGTGCGCGCCGAGACCGACATGAACGTCGTCGTCACCGGCGACGGGACGTTCGTCGAGGTGCAGGGCACGGCCGAGGGCGTGCCGTTCCGCCGCGACGAGCTGGACGCGCTGCTCGACCTCGCGGTCGCCGGCTGTGCGAACTTGACCGAGTTCCAGCACGACGCGCTCGGGCATGAGTGAGGCTTGACCGAACTGCTGCTGGCGTCACGCAACCGCGAAGAAGCTGGCCGAGATGCGGCGCATCCTCGCCCCGGCCGTCCCCGAGCTCGACGGTGCTCGGCCTCGACGACGTCGAGCCGTACGACGAGGTGCCCGAGAGCGGCGCGACATTCGCCGACAACGCGCTGATCAAGGCGCGCGAGGGATACGCGCACACCGGACTGCCGACGGTCGCCGATGATTCCGGGCTGACCGTCGACGCGCTCAACGGCATGCCCGGCGTGCTGTCGGCACGCTGGTCGGGTCGCGCACGGCGACGACGAGGCGAACCTGCAGCTCGTGCTCGCCCAGCTCGCCGACACTCCCGGACGAGCGGCTCGGCGCTGCGTTCGTGTGCGCGGTGGCGTTCGTGTCGGCGGCCGGCGAGATCGTCGTCGACGGCCGGATGCCGGGCCGGCTGATCCGCACGCCGCGCGGCGAGAACGGGTTCGGCTACGACCCGATCTTCGTGCCGGCCGGCTACGAGGTGACGAGCGCCGAACTGCCGACGGACGAGAAGGACGCGATCAGCCATCGCGGCCAGGCGCTGCGCGCGCTCGTCCCGCACGTGGTCTCGCTGTTGCGCTGAGCCTGACGGTGGAGCGACGCGTGGTCGTCGCCGGTTCTGCGCGGCTGACGGCGATCAGGCCGACCGCTCAGTTGGCGCGGGCTTGCTTGATGAGCGTCTTGCCGAACTGCCACACCAGGCCGTTGCCGCGCGAGCCTCGTCCATGACGTCGACGAAGCCGTCAACGAACCGGTCGACCTCGCGCTCGCCGATGGTGAGCGGCGGGATCAGCTTGATCACCTCGAGGTGATCACCGGAGACCTGGGTCAGGATCCGGTGCTTGTGGAACAGCGCATTGACCACGGTCTGCGCGAACAGGCCCTTGCGGGCGGCCTGCAGCGCGGTCCAGCCGGCGCGCAGCTTCAGCGACGAGGGACGGCCGAACTCGATGCCGATCATCAGCCCGCGCCCGCGCACGTCGGCGATGAAGTCGTACCGGCCCTGCAACTCGGCAAGCCGCGAACGAAGTGCGTCGCCGACCCGGCGCGCGTTGCCCACGACGTCCTCGGCCTCGAAGACGTGCAGCGTGGCGAGACCGGCCGCCATCGCCTGCGCGTTCGACCCGAACGTCGAGTCGTGCACGAGCACGCGGTCCATCGACGAGAAGACCTTCTGCCAGATCCAGTCGCGGCCGATGGTGGCGCCGATCGGGATGTACCCGCCCGACAGCGGCTTGGCCGCGGCGACCAGATCCGGCTCGACGCCGTCGTGCTCGAAGGCGAAGAAGTCGCCGGTGCGGCCGATGCCGGTCTGCACCTCGTCGGCGATCAGCAATGCCTTGTGCTCGTGCAGCAACCGCTGCGCCTCGCGCAGGAACCCCGGCGGCGCCACGGCCACGCCCTTGCCCTGGATGGGCTCGACGATCAGGCCGGCGACATCGCCCTTGCGCAGTTCGCGGTGCAGCCCGGCGAGATCGCCGAAACCGATCGCGGTGTCGGGCAGCAGCGGCTCGAAACCGGCGCGGAACTCCTTCGCGCCGTTGATCGACAGCGAGCCGGCGGTGAGGCCGTGGAATGCGTGGTCGCAGTAGAGGATGCGCCGGCGCCGTGTCGCGTACCGCGCGAACTTCAGGGCCGCCTCGACCGCTTCGGTGCCGCTGTTGCTGAAGTACACCCGGTCCAGATGCGGCACCTTGGCCACCAGCGCCTCGGCCAGCAGTCCAGCCAGCGGCGGTGCGTCGAACTGGGTGAGATCGGCGAGGTCGGCGTCGATGACGTCGTGCAGCGCCTGGCGGATCGCCGGGTGATGCCGGCCCAGGGCGAACACTCCGAACCCGGAGAGCATGTCGAGGTACTCGTCGCCGGCCTCGTCGTAGAGGTAGGCACCCTCGGCCCGCACGTAGGTCTTGTCGAAGCCGATTGCGTGCAGCGTGCGCCCGAGCTGCGGATTTCCGTACTGCGCATGCAAGGCGTAGCGCTCGTCGCCGCGGGCCTTCAGCAACCCACGCAGATCGATCCCGTCGCTCGACATTGACCCCACTCCGTCCGCGCTTCCAACCGGAGACTAACCCGGAGACTAGCCACCGGTATTAGCGTGCTCGTAACGCGTGCGGCACTTAACCGATGTGTCGGTCCGTTGGAATGTGATAGACCGTTGGCGAAACAATTAGCTGAGCTAAGTATCAACAACGTGTTCTAGTTTGTGAGCGGGGGATGGTGCAGGACAGCAGCTCCGGGGGAGAGCCGCTGACCCGTGCCGTGCGGCCAGACGCCTTCCGTGTGCTGACCTCGGTTGCCGACCGCTCGGCCGCCCAGATGGCGGCCGAGAACTTCCCGGTCGCCCTGCGTGTCCTGCCGCGCCGGGTGCGCTCCGCGCTGACCGCGGTCTATGCCTTTGCCCGCTTCGTCGACGATGTCGGCGACGAAGCTCCCGGTGACCGGCTTGCGCTGCTCGACGCGGTCGCCGACGAGGTGCGCGGTGCCTGGCAGGGGATGCCGACCTCGCTGGCCCCCGTCACCGGACTGCGGCCGTGGATCAGCTCGGCCAACCTGCACAGTCAGCCGTTCCTGGACCTCATCGAGGCCAACCGGATGGACCAGCGCCAGAAGGTGTACCCCACGTTCGCCGACCTCATGAACTACTGCCGCTACTCCGCCGCCCCGATCGGACGGATCGTGCTGCGCCTGGCCAATGCCGACGACGAGCGAAACGTCGCCGATTCCGACGCGGTCTGCTCCGCGCTGCAGGTGCTCGAACACTGCCAGGACGTGGCTGAGGACGCCCGGATGGGGCGGGTCTACCTGCCGCAGGACGATCTCGCTGACGAAGGCGTGACCGCCGCCCAGCTCGAGGCCACCACGACGCCATCGGCGCTGCGCAGCGTGGTCGCGCGTGAGGTGCGCCGGGCCGAGGAGCTCCTGGCCGCGGGTCCGCCGCTGGTGCGCCGGCTGTCCGGCTGGTCGCGGCTCGCCGTGGCCGGCTACCTCGCCGGAGGTCAGGCCACCGCCGCGGCGCTGCGCGCAGCCGACTACGACGTGCTCTCGCGCACCATCAAGCCCGGCAAGCTGCGTACCGCGGGGGTGCTCGCCAAGCGGGTGGTGGGCAGATGAGCATCGATGCCGCCTACGCCGAGTGCGAGCGGATCACCCGCGAGCAGGCCCGCAACTTCGCCTGGGGGATCCGGCTGCTGCCGACGGCGAAACGTCGCGCGCTGTCGGCGGTCTACGCGATGGCCCGCCGCATCGACGACATCGGCGACGGCGACCTGCCCGAGGCAGAGAAGCTGCGGCTGCTCGCCGACGCCCGCAAGCATTCGACGGCTCCCGATCCGGGAAGCGACGATCTCGTCCAGGTGGCGCTCGCCGATTCCGCGCGAACGCTGCCCATCCCGTTGAGCGCGTTCGGCGAACTCGTCGACGGTTGCGAGATGGACGTCCAGGGCCGCCGCTACGAGACGCTGGACGAACTCGTCGAGTACTGCCGATGCGTCGCCGGCTCGATCGGGCGGCTCTCGCTGGGCGTCTTCGCGCCGGAACTCGATCCCACAACTGCCGCCCGCGCGCACGACCTCGCCGACGCGCTCGGTGTCGCCCTGCAGCTGACGAACATCCTGCGCGACATCCGCGAGGACTTCCTGAACGGGCGCACGTACCTCCCCTCGCGCGACCTCGCCCTGTTCGATGCCGAGCTCATCGTGGGCGCCGACGGCAGCCTCGACCCGCAGCACGGCGCTCTCGCCGAGCTCGTCCGGTTCGAGGCCGCACGCGCCTGGGGCTGGTACGACCGCGGCCTGCAACTGTTGCCGTTGCTCGACCGCCGCAGCGCGGCCTGCTGCGCGGCAATGGCCGGCATCTACCACGAGTTGCTGACCCGCATCGCGGCCGAGCCGCAGCGGGTCTTCAGCACGCGGGTCAGCCTGCCCACCCGCGACAAGCTGCGCGTCGCAGCACGAGCGCTGACCAGGCCGGGGCGCAGTCATGGCTGATACCGCAGTGGTCGTGGGCGGCGGCCTGGCCGGCATCGCCGCCGCGCTGCGCCTGAGCGACGCCGGCCGGTCGGTGACGCTGCTCGAGCGCCGCCCCCGTCTGGGCGGTGCCGCGTTCTCGTTCCGCCGTGGCGAGCTGACCATCGACAACGGCCAGCACGTCTTCCTGCGCTGCTGCACCGCCTACCGCGACCTCATCGAACGGCTCGGTGCCACGGAGCTGGTCACCCTGCAGGACCGGCTGGACATCCCGGTGCTCAAGGCCGGCGGTCGATCGGCGCGCCTGCGGCGCTCGCGGGGGATACCCGCGCCGCTGCACCTCACCGCGGCCCTTGCCCGGTACGCGCTGCTCTCGCCGCCCGACCGCGCCCGCGCCGCCCGCGGCGCGCTCGCGCTGCGCAGCCTCGATCCGAGCGATCGCAGCCTTGATGCGCTCACCCTCGGTGACTACCTGCGCAAGCACGGCCAGAACGACGCGACGATCGAGCGGCTGTGGGGAATCATCGCCGTCGCGACGCTGAACCTCCGCCCGGACGAGGCGTCGCTGGCCCTCGCGGCCAAGGTGTTCCGCACCGGACTGCTCGACACCGCCGACGCGGCCGACGTGGGTTATGCGGCCGTCCCGCTGGGCGACCTGCACTCGACGGCGGCCGAGCGGGCGCTGACCGCCGCCGGGGTCGAGGTGCTCACCGGCATGCGGGTCGACAGTGTTGAGCCCGCCGGGTCGGGCGTCACGGTCGACGCGACCGGGCCGGACGGCCGGCGATCATGGTCGGCCGATCAGGTCGTGCTGGCGACACCGGCGGCCGAGGCGTTCGCCGCTGCGCCCGGCCTGGGCAACACCGAAGCGGCTCCGGCGCAGGGCCTGGGCGCATCGCCGATCGTCAACGTGCATGTCATCTATGACCGCCGGGTCACCGACCTGCCGTTCGCCGCCGCGGTAGGCTCGCCCGTCCAGTGGATCTTCGATCGCACGGAGCCGTCAACGGTGCGTCACCAGCATCGCCAAGCGCAGTACCTCGCCATCACCGTGTCCGCAGCCGACGCGCTGGTCGACACGCCCAGCAAGGTGCTCACCGACCAGTTCCAGGCCGAGCTCGCCGCGTTGCTTCCCGGCGCCAAGCGGGCCCAGGTCGTCGACGCCTTCGTCACCCGGGAGCGCCGGGCGACCTTCCGGCAGGCGGCCGGCACCTGGCGGATGCGCCCGTCGGCGGCGAGCGGGCTGCCCGGCGTGTGGCTGGCGGCGCGTGGACCGACACAGGATGGCCGGACACCATGGAAAGTGCCGTGCGGAGTGGCAACGCGGCGGCTGAGGCCGCGTTGCAGAAGGATCCGGTGAGTGCGGCCGCAGACCGAGGCGCGTCGGAGGTGACATCGTGACCGATATCAACGAGGTTCTCGGGCGGGTCCGCGGACTGGTCGACCCCGCGATGCGGGCCGCGATCGGCGAGCTCGACAACGAGATCATGCGGCGCGTGGTCAGCTACCAGATGGGCTGGGTGGACGCCGACGGGTCACCGACCGAGGCCGGCGGAAAGGCCATCCGTCCGGCGTTCACGGTGCTGGCCGCCGAGGCACTCGGCGCGCCGGCCGGGCAGGCAGTGCCGGCCGCGGTCGCGGTGGAACTCGTGCACAACTTCTCACTGCTGCACGACGACGTCATGGATCGCGACGTCGTGCGCCGCCACCGCCCGACGGGCTGGGTGGTCTTCGGCGAGGGCCAGGCGATTCTCGCCGGCAACGCGATGCTGGTCGCCGCGATCGAGGCGCTGCAACTCGGCGGCAACGTCGCGTGCCTGCCGGTGCTGCTCACGGCGATCCAGGAACTGATCGCCGGCCAGTCGGAGGATCTCGACCTCGAAGGCCGCACCGGCGTCACCGTCGACGACGTGATGACGATGGAAGCGGGCAAGACTGCCGCCCTGCTGGCGTGCGCCACCGCGATCGGTGCGGTGGCCGCCGGCGCCGATCGGGAATCAGTCGAGCTGTTGCGTGCGTTCGGGCATGACGTGGGCATCGCGTTCCAGCTGGTCGACGACATCCTCGGGATCACCGGCGATCCGTCACGCACCGGCAAGTCGTCCTCGTCCGACATCCGCGCGAACAAGCGCAGCGCACCCATCGTCGCCGCATTGAGCGGCTCGAACGGTGCCGCCAAGCGGCTCGGCGAGATGCTCGCCAACGGCCCGCTCGTCGCCGACGAGGACGTCGCGCTGGCGAGCAAGCTGGTCGGTGAAGCGGGCGGCCTCGATTTCGCCGTCGAGCAGGCCGACGCGCGGCTGGCCGACGCCATGGCCCGACTCGATCAGCTCAACGTGCCGGCGGGCGCCACCGAGCCGCTCGCCGCCCTCGCCCGCTACGTCGTCGACCGCGACCGCTGACCCGCACATGACCATCGAGGAGCAACCAGTGACGAGCCCGGGAAGTGCTGCCTTCTTGGACGAAGTGCGCACCGCGCTCGCCGCCGCCCAAGCAGCACCTGCTCGACCGGCAGGCCCCGGAGGGCTGGTGGAAGGGCGAACTGCGCACCAACGTCACCATGGATGCCGAAGACCTGCTGTTGCGCCAGTTCCTCGGCATCATCACCGCCGACGAACTCGAGCAGGCCGGCGCGCTGGATCCGCTCGCAGCAACGCATCGACGGCACCTGGGCGAACTTCGAGGGCGGACCTGGCGACCTGTCCACGACGATCGAGGCCTACACCGCGCTCCGGTTGGCCGGGGACGATGTCGACGAGCCGCACCTGAAGAACGCCCGCGAGTTCATCCTCGACAACGGCGGCATCGAAGCCAGCCGGGTGTTCACCCGGATCTGGCTCGCGCTGTTCGGCGAGTGGTCGTGGGACGACCTGCCGGCGATGCCGCCCGAGCTGATCCTGCTGCCGAAGTGGGTTCCGCTCAACGTCTACGACTGGGCCTGCTGGGCGCGCCAGACCGTCGTGCCGATCACCGTGGTGGCGACGCTGCGCCCGGTCCGTCCCCTGCCGTTCGAACTGGCCGAGTTGCGCACGGGAACCCGCCCGCCGGCGCGACGCACCGGGCTCGTCGGCAGCGCGTTCAACGTGCTCGACCGCGCACTCAAGATCTACGACCGCGCGCCGGCCAAGCCCGGACGGGCGCACGCGATGCGGCGCGCGGCCGAGTGGATCATCGCCCGGCAGGAGGACGACGGTGGCTGGGGCGGCATCCAGCCGCCATGGGTCTATTCGATCCTCGCGCTGCACCTGCTCGGCTACCCGAACCACCATCCGGTGATGTCGGCCGCGATCGAAGGCCTCGAAGGATTCCTCGTCCGCGAAGAGACCGACGAGGGCATCGTGCGGCGGCTGGAAGCCTGCCAGTCGCCGGTGTGGGACGCCTGCCTCGCCCTGACCGCGCTGCTCGACGCCGGGATGGCTCCCGAGCACCCGGCACTGGCGAAGGCCGGCGAATGGATCCTCGGTGAAGAGATCACGGTGCGCGGCGACTGGTCGGTGAAACGTCCCGACCTCGCGCCGGCCGGGTGGGCCTTCGAGTTCGCCAACGACGCCTACCCGGACATCGACGACACCGCCGAGGTCGTGCTCGCCCTGGCCCGATGGCCAGCCTCCCCGGCGGTGCGGCGGCGGTGCAACGCGGCATCGACTGGGTGATCGGCATGCAGAGCTCGGACGGCGGCTGGGGCGCCTTCGATGCCGACAACACCCGCCGGCTGATCGAGAAGTTGCCGTTCAGCGACTTCGGGGCGGTCATCGACCCCCCGTCGGCCGATGTCACCGCGCACGCGGTCGAGATGCTCGCGCACACCGGGCACCGCGACGATCGGGCCACCCAGCGCGGGGTGCAGTGGCTGCTCAAGGCGCAAGAGGCCGACGGCTCCTGGTTCGGGCGGTGGGGCACCAACTACGTCTACGGCACCGGCGCAGTCGTGCCCGCGCTCATCGCGGTAGGGATGGCCCCTGACGACGAGCGGATCCAGCGTGCCGTCGCATGGCTGGAGGATCACCAGAACGACGACGGCGGCTGGGGCGAGGACCTGCGCTCGTACACCGACGACACGTGGCGTGGTCGTGGCGCGTCGACCGCGTCGCAGACCGCCTGGGCGCTGCTCGCACTCATCGCCGTCGACCCGGCGTCGGAATCCGCGGCTCGCGGCGTGCGCTGGCTGCTAAATCAGCAGCGCGTTGACGGCGGGTGGGACGAAGATCTTTACACCGGGACGGGATTCCCCGGCGACTTCTACATCAACTACGAGATGTACCGCCTGGTGTTCCCGATCAGCGCGCTCGGGCGCTACCTGCGCGAGCACGAGGAGGTGAGCGATGGGTGACGGGCTGCTGGTCGTCACCGCGCTGCGCAGCGAGTACGCCGCGCTCGCCGGCCACGTTCCGGGCGCGCAGCTCGCGCGCTGCGGCATGGGTACGAGCCGGGTCGCCAGCTGGCTGCCGGCGCTCGTGCAGGCCCACCCTGGCGCCATCGTGGTGGCCGGCGTGGCCGGTGCGCTCGATCCGTCCCTTCGCCCTGGCGACGTCATCGTCGCCAACGAGGTGCGCGATGCCCACGGCCGTGCCGTGCTGCGCGCCGGCGGGCCACTGGCTGCCGACCTGCGCCGGATGGGCTTGCGGGTGCGGGTCGGCCCGATCGTCAGCACCGACCACCTCGTGAACAGCGTGCGCGAGCGCGACCGGCTCGCCGCGACGGGCGCGCTGGCCGCGGACATGGAGTCGGCGGCGATCGCCCGCGCCGCCACGAAGCAGTTGAGCGGCACGCCGATCGCCGTCGTGCGCGTCATCGTCGACACCGTCGCCAATCCGGTGAACCGGCTGGCGACCGTCCCGGCCGGGATCAAGGCGCTGCGCGTGCTGCGACGCACCGGCCCGGCGCTGGTGCGGTGGGCCGATCTCGCCGGCCCGCGACGCATCGTGCTCGGCTCGCCGCGTGCGTTCTGCGCCGGCGTCGAGCGCGCCATCGACATCGTCGAGCTCGCGCTGCAGCGCTACCCGCGCCCGATCTACGTGCGGCGCCAGATCGTGCACAACCAGCACGTGGTCGCCGACCTCGAGCGGCAAGGCGCGGTGTTCGTCGACGAGCTGGACGACGTGCCTGACGACACGACCGTGGTGTTCTCGGCGCACGGAGTGGCTCCGTCGGTTCGTGAAGAGGCCGCCCGCCGCAAGCTCAACGTCATCGACGCCACCTGCCCGCTGGTGGGCAAGGTGCACGCCGAGGCGCGCCGGTTCGCAGCGCGCGGCGACACCGTTCTGCTGGTCGGCCACGCCGGGCACGACGAGACCGAAGGCACGCTCGGCGAGGTTCCCGGTCAGATCCGGCTGGTACAGAACGCCGCCGAGGCCGAGCGGATCGACGTCGCCGATCCGGGCAAGGTCGCCGTCCTGCTGCAGACCACGCTTGCCGTCGACGAGGCGGAAGAGACCGTCGGTGTGCTGCGCAAACGCTTCCCGCTGATCGAGTCCTCAGCGACCGACGACATCTGCTACGCGACCACCAACCGGCAGAATGCCGTGCTCGCCATAGCGGCCGAGTCCGACGTGGTGATCGTGCTCGGTTCGCAGAACTCGTCCAACTCGTTGCGGTTGGTCGAGGTGGCCCAGCGCGCCGGTGTCGAGGCGCACCTGGCCGACGACGCGTCGCAACTGTTGCCCGAATGGTTGCTGCACCGGCGCACGATCGGCCTGACCGCCGGCGCGTCGGCTCCGCCCAATCTCGTCGATGAGGTCGTCGCTACGCTGCGCGCGTTGGGACCGGTCGAGGTCGATGAACGTATCGTCGCCGATGAAATGATCAAATTCACCCTTCCCAAGGGGGTTGCAGGCTGATGCCAGTTCCATTCCGCCAAGCCATTCACATCGGGTGGTACGCGTTCGAGCAGAAGTACATCAAGCGGCGCGACAAGTTCCCGCTCGTCGTGGAGCTCGAGCCGCTGTTCGCCTGCAACCTCGCCTGTCAGGGCTGCGGCAAGATCCAGCACCCGCATGACCTGCTGCGCCAGCGGATGCCGGTCGAGCGTGCGGTCGCCGCAGTCGAAGAGTGTGGCGCGCCCGTGGTGTCGATCGCCGGTGGCGAGCCGCTGATGCACCCGCAGATCGATGTCATGATCAACGAGTTGGTCAAGCGCAAGAAGTACGTCGTGCTCTGCACGAACGCCGAGCTGGTGCGCAAGCGGTTCGACCGCTTCGATCTGAAGCCGTCGCGCTATCTGTCGTTCGCGATCCACATCGATGGGATGCGCGAGCGGCACGACGAATCCGTCGACAAGGAAGGCGTGTTCGACGAGGCGATCGAGGCGATCAAGTTCCTGAAGGAGAAGGGCTTCAAGGTCACCACCAACTCGACCTTCTTCAACACCGATACGCCGCAGAACGATCATCGACGTGCTCAACTACCTCAACGACGACCTCGAGGTCGACAGCATGATGCTGTCGCCGGCCTACGCGTATGAGAAGGCGCCCGACCAGGATCACTTCCTCGGCGTCACCGAGACACGCGAGCTGTTCAAGAAGGCGTTCTCCGGCGGCAACCGCAAGCGGTGGCGGCTCAACCACTCGCCGCTGTTCCTCGACTTCCTCGAGGGCAAGGTCGACTTCCAGTGCACCGCGTGGGGCATCCCGTCCTACTCGCTGCTCGGCTGGCAGAAGCCCTGCTACCTGATGAGCGACGGCTACGCGAAGACGTACAAGGAGCTCGTCGAGACGACCGAGTGGGAGAAGTACGGCCGTGGCCGCGACCCGCGCTGCAACAACTGCATGGCGCACTGCGGGTACGAGCCGACTGCGGTGCTGGCCACCATGGGATCGCTGAAGGAGAGCATCCGCGCACTGCGCGAGCAGGGCTGACCCGCTTGGCCCCGCTGCAGGGCGCGGTGCGGCGTGTCGCCCTGCTACGGGGCCAAGAAGGTCAGCTGAGCGCGAGGATCTCGATCAGGTTGCGGGCCGCCTGACCGCCGTCCTCGAGGGCGATGGCGAGCGCGGTCGGCACGTCCAGGTCGCGCAGCAGCGCAGCGGGGACGGCCGCCAGCCCGCTCGTCGACCCATCGGGACGGGCAGCGGCCGAGTAGAGATCCTCGACGAGCGACGCGGTCGCGTCGAGCTCGCTCGTCGTGAACTCCCACGGCGCCGCCCAGGAACGGTTCAGACACAGCAGCCGAAGCGCCGCTGGTGTGTAGTCGCGGAGCAAGTCTTCGATCAGGATGAGGTTGCCGGTCGACTTCGCCATCTTGGCGCCGTTGACGCCGACGATGCCCGCACGCATCCAGGCCCGCGCGAACGGTGCCACGCCGGTGGCCGCCTCGGCCAGCGCCGCCTCGCACGCGTGGTGGGGGTAGGCGAGGTCGGCCCCGCCGCAGTGGATGTCGATGCTCGGGCCGAACAGCGACAGCACCATCGCCGCACACTCGGCATGCCAGCCGGGACGGCCGTCACCCCACGGGCTGGGCCAGCTGACCTCGTCGTCGGACGTCTCCTGCCAGACGGCGATGTCGAGCGGGTCGTCCTTGTCCGGGGCGTCGGGATGGTCGTGGTACTCGGCGGACAGCTTCAGCGCCGTGTCGCGGTCGAGCGCCGCGACCGAAGGCGCGGCCGAGGTGCGTGCGTACACGGTCCCGCCGCGCAGGTACGCGCCGCCACGAGCGAGCAGCGCCGACGCCAGCTGCACCACGTGGCCGACCGCCTGCGCCGCCGTGGGGGAGTGGTCGGGCACGCGCACCCGCAGCGTCGCCATCGTCGACTCGAACGTCGCGCGCTGCAGTGTCGCGAGCATCGAATACGGCTCGCCGCGGCGGCGGGCTTCGGCGAAGAGCACCTCGTCGACGTCGGTGACGTTGCGCGCGACGGTCACGGTGTGGCCATGCCAGGTGAGCACCCGATCGACCGCGTCGGACCAGATGTAGGTGGCGGCATGTCCGAGGTGCGTGACGTCGTACGGGGTGATGCCGCAGACGTACATGCGCACCCGGCCGACCATGGGCAGCAACTCGCCGCCGAGGTGCAATGCCATCGGTGGCCCGGTCAACCGCGAAAGATTCACGGTCGACCTCGCTTCGCTCGCGCCGAACGGCGCAGCTCGATGCCCATGGTTCGCTCGCTTCGCTCGCTCACGGTTCGAATGATGCCAGCGCGAACCGGTATCGTGATCCCCGGCCGGTTTCCGACCGTTCCGCGGGCGTAGCTCAATGGTAGAGCCTCAGTCTTCCAAACTGATTACGCGAGTTCGATTCTCGTCGCCCGCTCCAGCACAATCTAGAGACGTGATCCGCGAAGCGGTGTCGGTGCGCCCGCGAGGCCCGCTGCGCGCGGTCGTCGGCGAGCACCACGGCTACCGCGAGCGAGGTGTCGCCCCGATGCGGCACCTCGGGCTGCCGTCGCCGTGGCTCACGGTCATCTTCACGCTGCACGAACCGCTGCACATCGCCCAGCACGTCGACCCGTCCCGAGCAGCCCGGCAGCTTCGATGCGCTGGTCGGCGGGCTGCACACGTCGCCGGCCGTCGTCGATGCACGACGGCGCCCAGTCCGGCATCCAGCTGACGATGAGCCCGCTCGGCGCGCGTGCCCTGCTCGGCCTGCCGGCCGGCGAGCTGGCCAGCATCGACCTGGCACGCCGTCGACGTGCTCGGCCCGCTCGCCGACGACCTGCACGAGCGTCTCGCTGCGGCCCCGGACTGGCCGCGCCGCTTCGCCCTGCTCGACCAGCTACCTCGGCGCCCGGCTGGACGAGACGCGCCGCCCGCCGCGCGAGGTGTGCCAGGCCTGGCGGATGTTGCAGGCCAGCCGCGGCACCGCCTCGGTCGCCGCCATCGCGCGCGAGGTCGGGCTGGAGCGAGCGGCACCTCGCCGCGCAGTTCCGCACCGAGATCGGGCTGACGCCGAAGATGGCCGCCCGCGTCATCCGCTTCGACCGCGCCCGGCGGATGGTCCGCGCGCGCGCCCGGCGCCGACGTGGCCGCCCGCTGCGGCTACTTCGACCAGTCGCACCTGGTCCGCGACTTCGTCGCCTTCACCGGCTTGAGCCCGACGGCCTGGCTCGCGGCCGAGGTCGGAAACATCCAAGTGCCACCGCCGGACGACCGAGCAGGATCGGCGCTCATGACTGATGCACCTCCACCTCAGGTCTGGCCCACGCTCCGCGCCACCGACGCGCTCGGCGCTGATCCGGTTCCTCGTCGACGTCGTCGGCTTCGAAGAGACCGTCGTCTACGCCGACGGCGACGTCGTGCACCACGCCCAGCTGTCCTGGCCGCTCGGCGGCGGGATCATGCTCGGCTCGATCCGCGACGACGGCGACGACCGCTGGCCGATCCAGCCCGGAACCTTCGGCGCGTACGTCGTCGTGGACGATCCGGACGCTCTGTTCGACCGGGTCAAGGCCGGCGGCGCCGAGATCACCGACGAGCTGCACGAGACCGACTACGGCTCGCGTGACTTCGCGATCCGCGACCCGGAGGGCAACCGCTGGAGCTTCGGCACCTACCGCGGCGAGCCCCGCAACCGGTTGATCGGATTCGACCGGCGCGTAGTCGGGTATGCCACTCCCGCTCCGGTTCAAGTGGCGCCACGCCGCGAATCGGGCGAAGGTGTCGAGAACGAACTGAAACCTGTTCTCGTTCAGCGGGAGGAATCAACAGTGGCACGTACCCGGGGTATGCGGTGGATCGCGCTCGCTTCGTCAATCGTCACCGCGGCCGGGTTGGCCGTCACGGCGACATCGGGGACGGCCGGTGCCGCGCCGAGGGCCACCGCACCGCCAACCGCGCACCAGCGTGCCGTCGCACGCGTACCGGGCGAACGACTACGCCGACGGACGGGCGTGAGCATCCTGCCGCCGGGCGAGAACGGCCTGGTCAACGCCACCGACGCGGCGCAGTTCGAGGCCAACGGCACCCGGCCGCCGAACAGCCAGGACCAGCTGGGCAAGTACGCGAACCTGCTCTACGGCTACCCCAAACTGACCGATGCGACGCTCGGCAAGTACTACGACGACGAATCCTTCGGCGTCAAACCGGCCGACATCACCCGCACCGAGACGCCGAAGCGGGCGTGACGATCTACCGCGACACCCACGACGTGCCGCACATCTACGGCAACACCGACCAGGCGCTCTCGTTCGGCGCCGGCTACGCGCAGGCCGAGGACCGGCTGTTCCTGATGGACGTGCTGCGCCACTACGGCGAGGGCACCCTCGCCTCGTTCCTCGGCTCGTCGTGCGAGTTCGAGCAGATGGACCACGACCAGCTGCTGCTCGCCCCGTACACGAAGGCGCGCGCGATCGCGCAGATCAACCGGCTGCCGAAGGAGTACGGCGAGCAGGGCAAGCTGGCCAAGCAGATGATCGAGAACTACGTCGCGGGCGTGAACGCCTACGTCGCCAAGACGCACACCGATCCCACCGCGCTGCCTGCCGACTACGCGGCCGCGGGTGACAAGGCCGTCCCGCAGGACTGGGGCGTGCAGGACGTCGTCGCGATCGCCGGCCTGATCGGCGGCATCTTCGGCAAGGGCGGCGGCAGCGAGATCGCCAACGCCAACCTGCTGCAGTACCTGCAGAAGCAGCTCGGCGCGAAGGGCGGCTCGAAGGCATTCCACGAGTTCCGCATGAGCAACGACCCGGTCGCCGCGACCACCGTCGTCGACAAGTCGTTCCCGTACGAGCACCACGGCAAGATCGACCCGTCCACGACCGCGCTGCCCGACTACAAGGCGCCGGTCACCGGTGGCCCGGTGGACACCGATCCGAACTGCAGCGTGCACGCCGCCGAACTCCGAAGCGATGTCGATCATCAAGGGCCTCAACTCGATGCCCAAACACATGAGCAACGCGCTCGTCGTGAACGCCAACCACGCCGAGGGCGGCCACCCGATCGCCGTGTTCGGACCGCAGGTGTCGTACTACGCGCCGCAGATCCTCGCCGAGGAAGACCTGCACTCGCCGCACTACGACGCCGAGGGCGCGTCCTTCCCGGGCACCGGCCTGGTCGAACTCGGCCGCGGCGAGGACTTCGCCTGGTCGGCGACCTCCGCAGGCAGCGACGTGATCGACCAGCGCCTGGAGAAGATCTGCAACCCGAACGGCGGCAAGCCCGCCGCGAACGGCACGTACTACCTCTACAAGGGCAAGTGCCGGCCGATGACCAAGGAGGAGTACGACGAGACGGCCTGCCCGAAGCCCGGCGGCCTGGGCGCGCCGCGCACAGCTCAACCACACGATCTACCGGACCCGCCACGGCATCGTGCAGGGCTGGACGACCGCGCACGGCAAGCCGGTCGCGATCGTCACCCAGCGCTCGACCTACAACCACGACGTCGACTCGGTGGTCGGGTTCCTCGGCTGGGGCGAGCCGAAGCTGACGCACGACGTCAAGTCGTGGATGAAGTACGCGGGCGAGATCCAGTACACGTTCAACTGGTTCTACGTCGACAACCGCGACACCGGCTACTTCGTGAGCGGCAAGGATCCGATCCGCCCGCGCAACGTCGACCCGAGCCTGCCGACGTGGGGCACCGGCAAGTCCGAGTGGCGCGGCTTCCTCGCGCCGGACAAGCACGTGCACGAGGTGAACCCGAAGCAGGGCTTCTTCATCAGCTGGAACAACAAGCCGGCGCCCGGCTTCGCCGCCGCCGACGACCAGTACGACTACGGGCAGGTGTACCGCTCGATCCTGCTCGTGCACCAGTTGCAGCGGAAGCTGCGCGGACCCACAACCAGGTCACGCGCTCGGACGTCGTCAAGGCGATGGAGA
The DNA here is from genome assembly GCA_963794885.1 of uncultured Actinomycetota bacterium. GTDB lineage: Bacteria > Actinomycetota > Actinomycetes > Mycobacteriales > Jatrophihabitantaceae > RYN-133. The sequence continues at coordinate 124,388 of CAWCFH010000013.1, read as the reverse complement.
CTGCCGCGTCGCAGGATCTCGACGGCGTGTCGGTCATGCCGCTGCTGCTGAAGTACCTCAAGGGACGGCACCGAGTCCGGCCGGCGTGCAGGCGATGCTGACGACCCTGCGCACCTGGGTCAAGCACGGCTCGCACCGGCGCAAGGCCCACGCCGGCGACACGCAGTACCAGTACGCACGCGGCGGTCGCGATCTCCGACGAGTTGATGCCGAACCTGATCCGCGCGATCTACGACCCGATCCTGAAGGCGGGCGGGCTCGGCTCGGCCGGCTCGACCGGCGGTGCGACCGCCGCTGCCTACAAGGTGCTGCCGATGCAGTTGGTGAACACGCCGAACTCGGGCGGAGCACACCTGGGCAGTGCCTATGACGGCGGGTACGAGAGCTACCTGGTCGCGACCCTGCAGCAGCTGCTCGGCCGGCACCCCCGCGACGGGTTCACCAGGGTGATCACCAAGCGCGAATGCGCCGGCGGTCCGGCGACCTGCCACAAGACCGTCGAGCGCGGCGCTGCGCAAGACCTACAAGGCGCTGGTCACCGCCAACGGCACGGACAAGGTGGCGTCCTGGACCGCGTCGACCGACTCCAAGGCGGCCGGCCAGACCATGCCGGTCTTCGACGCGATCCAGTTCCGGGCGCTCGGCATCGTCGGGCAACCGGCGATCGACTGGCAGAACCGGCCCACGTTCCAGCAGGTGATCCAGTTCTACCGGCACCGCCCGCGCTAAGCCCGTCGTCAGTGGTCGGTCTCGGTGGTCGGTGGTCAGTTGCAACTGACCACCGACGCCCCGAACTGACCACTGACGGGCACTGCTGGATCGGGCACCGTTCTCGCGCCCGTAGACTGGGCGGCTGACAGCGCCCGGGGTGTGGCGCAGCTTGGTAGCGCACTCGCTTTGGGAGCGAGGGGCCGTGGGTTCGAATCCCGCCACCCCGACTGGGCAGCGCCTGCGCCCTTGCTGTCATCGATTGCGCCCACCTGACCCCGTCCGAGGAGCACCGCAGCAGTGAAGAGCACCGCCGAGAACCTGAGTCCGACCCGTGTGCGGCTCTCCGTCGAGGTGCCGTTCGAGGAGCTCCAGCCCAGCCTGGACGCGGCATACAAGAAGATCGGCGCGCAGATCCGCATCCCGGGGTTCCGCCCGGGCAAGGTGCCGGCCCGGATCATCGACCAGCGGGTCGGCCGGGCGGCGGTACTCGAGGAGGCGGTCAACGAGGTCGTCCCGCGCAAGTACATCGAGGCCGCCCGTGAGCACGAGCTGAAGGCACTCGGCCAGCCCGACATCAACGTCACCACCGACGTCGCCGCGTTCACCGAGAACGAGCCGCTCAGCTTCACCGCCGAGGTCGACGTGCGCCCCGAGATCGAGCTGCCCGACCTCGACGGGCATCGCCGTCAGCGTCGACGACGCCGAGGTGAGCGACGCCGACGTCGACGAGCAGCTCGGATCGCTGCAGGAGCGCTTCGGCAGCCTGAAGGGCGTCGAGCGCGCCGTGCAGACCGGCGACTACGTGTCGCATCGACCTCAGCGCGTCGATCGACGGCGCCGAGATCGAGGCCGGCTCGGCCAAGGGCATGTCCTACGAGGTCGGTTCCGGTGATCTGGTCGACGGGCTCGACGACGCGCTGGTCGGTGCCAACGCGGGCGACACGCTGACGTTCGCCGCGAAGCTGCAGCAGGGCGAGCGGGCCGGCGACGACGCCGACATCACCGTCACCGTCAACTCGGTGAAGGAGAAGGAACTGCCCGACGCTCGACGACGAGTTCGCCCAGCTGGCCAGCGAGTTCGACACCATCGACGAGCTGCGCGACGACCTGCGCGAGCGGCTGGGCACCGTCAAGAAGCTCGAGCAGGGCGCGCAGGCACGCGACAAGCTCGTCGAGCAACTTGTCGACACCGTCGAGTTCCCGGTGCCCGAGTCCGCCGTCCAGGCCGAGGTCGACTACCGCGAGCACGAGGTCGTGCACTCGCTCGGACACGACGACGAGCTGTTCGACAGCTACCTCGAGCGCGAGGGCAAGACCCGCGACGAGTTCACCGCCGAGCTGCGCGAGAGCGCCGAGAAGTCGGTGCGCGCGCAGTTCCTGCTCGACGCGGTCGCCGACAAGGCCGAGGTGAACGTCGGCGACGCCGAGCTGACCGAGTACCTCGTGCGGCAGGCGGCGCGCTACCAGATGGCGCCGCAGGAGTTCGCCAGCCAGGTCATGCAGTCGGGCAACCTGCCGGCGCTGGTCGCCGACGTCCGGCGGAACAAGGCGCTGGCCGACCTGCTCGAGCACGCCGTGATCACCGACGCGTCCGGCAACACCGTCGACCTCTCCGCGCTGGCGCCGAACGCGATCGCCGACCTCGCCGCGAGCGCATCCGACGACGATGACGACGATGACGCGGAGGACGTCGAGTAGTCACGCCCTCAGCGAACGCGGGCCCAATCGGGACTTCTACCGTCGTCCGCTTCGTTAGTGTCGATGTCACCAACCAGATGTGAAGGAAGGTCCGCCGACGTGAGTCGCTTCGACCCCCAGCCGATCCGGGCTACCGAGATGCGCAGCTCGAGCCCGGGCATGACGCTCAACGACTCGGTCTACGACCGCCTGCTGCGCGAACGGATCATCTTCCTCGGGCAGCCGGTCGACGACACGATCGCCAACCAGATCTGCGCCCAGCTGCTGCTGCTCGCGGCCGAGGAGCCCGACGCGCGACATCGCGCTCTACATCAACTCGCCGGGTGGCTCGGTCACCGCGGGCATGGCCATCTTCGACACGATGCAGTTCGTCGATTGTGACGTGTCGACCTACGCGATGGGGCTGGCCGCGTCGATGGGGCAGTTCCTGCTCTCGGCTGGCACGCCGGGCAAGCGCTATGCGCTGCCGCACGCTCGGATCCTGATGCACCAGCCGTCAGCCGGCATCGGCGGTACCGCGTCCGACATCGCCATCCAGGCCGAGCAGTTCAAGCTCACCAAGGTCGAGATGGCCAAGCTCATCGCCGAGCACACCGGCCAGCCGCTCGAGCAGATCCAGGCCGACTCCGAGCGTGACCGGTGGTTCACCGCCGAGGCCGCGCGCGAGTACGGCTTCGTCGACCACGTCGTGAGCCGGCTGGCGCAGGTGCCCAACGGCCCCGGCCCGGCCCCGGCCTGAGAGGGAAGACCACTATGAGCGAGCTCTTCACGCCGCCCGGGCTGCACTTGCCCGAGTCGCGATACGTGCTGCCGTCCTTCGTCGAGCGGACGAACTACGGCATCAAGGAGTCCAACCCGTACAACAAGCTGTTCGAGGAGCGCATCATCTTCCTCGGCGCGCCGATCGACGACGTCGTCGCCAACGACGTGATCGCGCAGCTGATCGTGCTGGAGTCCAACGACCCCGACCGCGACATCCTGATCTACATCAACTCGCCGGGCGGCTCGTTCACGGCGCTGACGGCGATCTACGACACGCTGCAGTTCGTCCGTCCCGAGGTGCAGACCTACTGCATGGGCCAGGCCGCGTCGGCCGCCGCCGTCCTGCTTGCCGCCGGCACGAAGGGCAAGCGGTACGCGCTGCAGAACTCGCGAGTGCTGATCCACCAGCCGTCCGGCGAGGGCCAGGGCCAGGTGACCGACCTCGAGATCCAGGCCAACGAGATCATGCGGATGCGTGCCCTGCTGGAGTCGATCCTGGCCCATCACACCGGCCAGACGGAGGAGAAGATCCGCGCCGACATCGAGCGCGACACGATCCTCACCGCGGCGCAGGCCAAGGAATACGGGGTCGTCGACGAGGTCATCACCAGCCGGAAGATGGTCGACTACCTGACTCTGCGGACGACCCGGCGACCGTCCTGAGCGTGTTTACAGCGGACTTCCGCGCGCTTTCCAGGTAGCGTTCTAGCCCGAGGTGCCTGCATAGCCGGTGCCACCGCGAAGTATTCGACGGAGAGGACGACTCACCCGTGCCACGTGTCGGCGAGACCGGGGACCTGCTGAAGTGTTCTTTCTGCGGAAAGAGCCAGAAGCAGGTCAAGAAGCTCATTGCTGGACCCGGCGTCTACATCTGCGACGAGTGCATCGACCTGTGCAACGAGATCATCGAGGAGGAACTCGCCGAGACCAGCGAGTTCACCTTCGACGAGCTGCCCAAGCCGTCGGAGATCAACGAGTTCCTGAACAGCTACGTCGTCGGGCAGGACCACACCAAGCGCACCCTCGCGGTGGCGGTCTACAACCACTACAAGCGGGTCCAGGCCGGCGGCGACAGCAAGCCCCGCAACGCCGAGTCGGCCGTCGAGCTGGCCAAGTCCAACATCCTGCTGCTCGGGCCGACCGGATCCGGGAAGACGCTGCTCGCGCAGACGCTCGCGCGGATGCTCAACGTCCCGTTCGCCATCGCCGACGCGACCGCGCTGACCGAGGCCGGCTACGTCGGCGAGGACGTCGAGAACATCCTGCTCAAGCTCATCCAGGCGGCCGACTACGACGTCAAGCGCGCCGAGACCGGGATCATCTACATCGACGAGGTCGACAAGATCGCCCGCAAGGCCGAGAACCCGTCGATCACGCGTGACGTGTCCGGCGAGGGCGTGCAGCAGGCGCTGCTGAAGATCCTCGAGGGGACGACCGCGTCTGTTCCGCCGCAGGGCGGCCGCAAGCACCCGCACCAGGAATTCATCCAGATCGACACCACCAACGTGCTGTTCATCGTCGGCGGCGCGTTCGCCGGGCTCGACACCATCATCGAGGCGCGGATCGGCAAGAAGGGCCTCGGCTTCGGTGCGGAGGTGCACAGCAAGTTCGAGCGCGACCAGCGCGACGTGTTCGGCGAGGTCATGCCCGAGGATCTGATCAAGTTCGGGCTCATCCCCGAGTTCATCGGCCGGCTGCCCGTGCATCACGTCCGTGCGGCCGCTCGACCGCGACGCGCTGGTGAAGATCCTCACCGAGCCGCGCAACGCGCTGGTCAAGCAGTACGAGAAGCTGTTCGAACTCGACAACGTCGAACTCGAATTCGGCGACGACGCGCTCGAGGCGATCGCCGATCAAGCCGTGCTGCGCGGCACCGGCGCGCGCGGGCTGCGCGCCATCATGGAAGAAGTGCTGCTCTCGGTGATGTACGAGGTGCCGTCCCGTGAGGACGTCGCCCGCGTGCTGATCACCCGCGAGACGGTGCTCGACCACGTCTACCCGACGCTGGTCCCGCGCGAGACGCCCAAGCGCGCCCCCCGCGAAAAGTCGGCCTAACCCGTTCCGACTTGGCCCCTCTGCAGGGGCCGCAACGGCGTTTCTCCCTGCACGGGGGCCAAACCGGTTCTGCACAGCAGGCGGCGTCGTCCACAGGCGAACGAGCGCGGCACCGCGCCGGTCGTCCGGTGCGGAATCCTCGCTCGCCGTGACGGTGGATATCGACGATGTGCTTGGCAGCTCACGGGCGCGTCGCCGGCCGGGCGGATCTGCTCGCCGCGATCAGCCGCGCGACCCTTGATGACCAGGTGCGACGTAACGAGCTGGTGACGGTGTTCCCGCGCACCTACGCCCGACCGTGGGACGCCGACGATCTGGAAGTGCGCGAGCGCGCGGCCCTCTACAGCGTCGGCGGGGAGGCGGCGCTCAGCCATCGTGACCGGCTTGCGGCGGTGCGGCCTACCGGTGCCCGACGACGCACTGATCCACGTGACGGCATACAACCCGCGACACCCGCGCGGCGTGCCCGGCCAGTTGGTCGTGCATCGCACGCTGCTGCCGCTGTCGGCCGTCGTCCGCGACGACGTGCCGGTCGTGCGACCGGAACTCGCGCTGGTGACCAGCTGGCCACTGCTGGACGGGCCGATGCAGCGCGCCCCGCTCATCCAGGCGGCCCAACGCCGGCTGATCAACCCGCGAGCGCATCCGCGACCTGGCCGAGCGCATGTGGTGGGTGAAGCAAGCCGCGTCGCTGCGCGAGCTCGTCGGGCTGATCCTGGCCGGCTGCCACAGCGAGCTGGAGCTGTGGGGCTACACCGACGTCTTCAACGTCCCCGGGCTTGACGACGCGCAGCGCCAGCGCAAAGTGGTGATCGGCGGCAAGACGTACTGGCTGGACATGGCCTACGAGGCAGAGCTGCTCAACATCGAGCTGGACGGACGCGCGTACCACTCGAGCGACGAGCAGCGCGCCCGGGACGAGACGCGCGACATTGCCCTAGCCAAGCTCGGCTGGCACACCGTGCGGCTGAGCACTTCCGCCTGCACGACGACGTCGCAGGCTGCCGCCGCGACGTCCTCGCCATCCGCGCGGCGCGCCGCCGGCTCGTCGGCTGAGTCTTGGCCCCGCAGCAGGGCGACACGCCGCGAAACACCCTGCAGCGGGGCCAAGAGGGGACGGGAGGGGCAGCGCTAGTGCAGCTTGGCGTAGTCGAGGCCGATCTGGCGGCGGATCTCGTCCATCGTCGCCATCACCGCGAGCGTCTCGTCCAACGGCATCAGCGGGCTCTCGGTCAGCCCCTCGCGCAGGCAGCGCCCGACCTCGGCCGCCTCGTGCTCCATGCCGCGCCCGCCGGCCGGCGGCGTGTACGACTCGAGCACCGTGCCGTCGCGCGCCACCACGCGGAACGAGGTCGGGCGTGTAGAACCAGCCGTCCAGTTCCAGGCGCGCCTCGCTGCCGTAGATGACGGCCGGGTTGTTCGACGCGGCAGCCAGCGACGTGGTCACGACCGCATGCGCGCCGCCCTCGTACTGGAGGATCGCCGACGTCGTCTTGTCCACGCCGGTGAACGCCGGGTCGCTCACGGCGGTGATCCGCGCCGGCGCACCGAGCACCATGTGCGCGAACGAGATCGGGTAGATGCCGAGGTCGAGCAGCGCGCCACCACCGAGGGACGGCGCGAACAGCCGGAACTCCGGATCGTCGGCGAACCACTGGCCGTGCTCGGCGGTCAAGTACACCAGCGACGCCGAGCGTGCCCGCCGCAAGAATCTCGCGCACCCGGATCATCGTCGGCAGGAACCGGGTCCACATCGCCTCGACGAGCAGGGTGCCCGACGATCGCGCGCAGCGACACCATCTCTTGCGCCTCGGCGAGATCCATCGCGAACGGCTTCTCGCAGAGGACGGCCTTGCCGCCGCGCAGCGCGAGCAGGGTCGCGTCCTGGTGGAACGGATGCGGCGGCGAGACGTAGATCGCGTCCACCTCGGGATCGTCGGCCAGCGCTGCGTACGAAGCGTGCCGCTGCGGCACGCCGAACTCGGTCGCCGAACGCGTCGGCGGACTCCTGCGTCCGCGAGCCGACCGCGACCAGCTCGGCGTCGGGAACGAAAGCCAGGTCGGAGCGAAGGTCTCGAGCGATCCCGCCGGTGGCCATCAGCCCCCACCGGATCGGGCTGTCATGCGTCCTCCTCCGGCGGCTGCCTGCGATGCTGTACCCAATGGTGAGCTTGCAAGCTCGGTCATGCTGCAACTGGAGTCGGCGCCATCTGCAGATTCTGCCGTGCCCGTATCTGCGGCTGCGCGCACCACCCGATGTCCGAGAAAACCGGTGCCAACAGCGCAAACCCGCCGGCCAGCACGAACACCGTGCGCGGGCTCAGGTACGCCGACCAGCGCGCCACCCGCGGCGAAGGCCACCAGCTGTGTTCCGGACGCGATGCCGTTCAGCAACGCCCCGACCCGCCCTCGTTCGGCTGCCAGCGTCCGTCCGATCACCAGCGACGACGAGCGTCACGTTGAGCACGCCGTTCGCCGCGCCGGTGATGAACGCAGCAGGCAACACCCACACGACCGACGGTGCCTCGCCGATCGCGCACAGCCCGACCGACAGCCCGACCATCGAAGCCACCAATCCGCGCGCCAGCGTCGACGTTCCGGACAACCGGCTCGACAGCACCGCGCCGGTCAACGCACCGATTCCGAACGCCGCGCCGCTGATGCCGTACCACGTGGTGCTGGCATGCAGCGTCTCGCGCACGAGGAACACCTCGACGACGTTGACCATCGAGCCGATCAGCGCGAACAGCGCCAGCAGCACGAACAGCGGCCGCAGCAGCCCGTCACGGCGCACGATGGCCAGGCCGCCGTGCCGCTTCGCGCCCGACGCCGGCGCTGACACCTCGCGCCGGGCGTGGATCAGCACGGCCGCGGCGAAGACGGCGAGGAAGCTCGCTGCGTCGATCAGCAACGGCACCCGCGCGCCGTACAGCCCGGTGAGCAGGCCGCCGAGCGCGGGCGCGACGATGCCCGCCAGCGTCGTGCCGATCTGCGACATCCCGACCGCCTTGGGCAGGTCGTCGACCCCGACGATGGTCGGCAGCAGCGCAGCCCAGGTCGCGGAGTTGATGCACTGCCCGGCGCCCGAGCAGGGCGACCAGGACGAGCACGGCCGCCGGGGCGGACACGAACGCCAGCGTCGTGCACAGTGCCGCCTGGGTCAGGCTCGACCCCACCAGCAGCGCCCGGTTGTCGAACCGATCCACGATGCGGCCCACGAAGCCCGACAGCAGCACCATCGGCAGGGCGTTGGCGATCAGCAGGCCGGCGACGGCCATCGCGCCGCGTCCCTGCGACTGCAGCAGCAGCACGAGTGCCACCATCGCCACCTCGTCGCCGAGCCAGGACACGGACTTGGCCCCGACAACCAGCAAGACGTCGCGCTGAGCCGAGGGCGCAGATGTGAAAGACATATTGCGAAGCTAATGCTTCATATCTCAGACGTCAAGGTAATGTTTCAGAACGTGACGACCCGCGACCCGGTGAAGATCACCGACCCGAAGGCCATCCGCGCCCTGGCGCACCCCGCCCGCCTGGCAGTGATCGAGGAGCTGTACTCGGGCGCCGAGCTGACCGCCACCGAGTGCGCACAGATCTCCGGCTTGACCCCGAGTGCGATGAGCTATCACCTGCGCAGCCTCGAGAAGGTCGGCATCGTCGAGCGCGTCGAGCACGCCGGCGACGGCCGCGAGCGGCCCTGGCGCGCAGCCGGGGCATACCTGCAGGTCGAATCCGACTCGGGCATCGCGGAGGCCGCGGCGCTGGGCACGATCGTGCTGTCGCGACTCGGCGAGCAATTCGCCGCGTGGATCAACCGACGGGGTGCGGAGAGCAAGCAGTGGCAGGATGCCTCGATCGTGGCCAGTGGACGCGTGTGGCTGCTGCCCGAGGAACTCAAAGAGATCGGCGCCACGATCGAGAAGTTGCTCGACGACTACCGCGATCGCGCTGCGGGTGACCGACCCGACGATGCCCGCCGGGTTCGCTTCTCGATATTCGCCTTCCCCAGCGAGGCCCCCGAAGTAGGGTCAGCGAAATGACCGAATTCGTTGCGCTGCCCGCCCCGACGAGTCTTGGACGGACTGGCTGGCCGAACACATCGACGCCCGCCTCGACACCGCCCGCCGCGCGCTGTCCGAGCTCAAGGACGGCGCCGCGCGCACGACCGCTGAAGTGCTCGGGCTCTGGAACGACGCCGACATCGCGTTGGACGACGCGGCGTCTGCCGCCAGCGTGTTCGCCGAGGTCCATCCCGACGAAGCCGTGCGCACGCTGGCGGAGGCGCGCGCGCAGGAGATCAGCCGGCTCGTGACCGATCGCGGCCTTGATCGCGGCCTCTACGAGGTCGTCGCCGCCACGGCGGACGAGGGCGATGCCGACGCGCGCCGGCTGCGCCGGCTCATCCTGCGCGACTTCCGCCGCAGCGGCGTCGATCGCGACGACGAGGTCCGGGCACGCGGTTCGCGAGATCGCTGATCGGCTCACCGTGCTCGGCCAGGACTTCGGCCGGGCCATCCGCGACGACGTGCGATCCATCAAGCTGCGCCCCGAGCAGCTGGCCGGCCTGCCGCAGGACTTCATCGACGCCCACCCGCCCGGCGACGACGGCCTGGTCACGATCACCACCGACTACCCCGACGTCATGCCCTTCCGGACCTTCGCGCACGACGCCGCGGCCCGCGAAGCGCTCGTGATCGAGTTCCTCAACCGCGCGTGGCCGCAGAACGACGCCGTGCTCGCCGAGATGCTGGCACTTCGCGCCGAGCTGGCCGAGCTGCTCGGCTACGCCAGCTGGCCTGACTACGACGCCGAGGTCAAGATGATCGGCACCGGCGATGCGATCATCGAATTCGTCGACAAGATCACCGCGTCATCAGCGGATTCCGCCCAGCGTGACTTCGACGTGCTGCTCGCGCGCCGCCGCCGCGACGATCCGGACGCCACGACGCTCAGCCGCGCCGACTCCGTCTACTACGAGGAGCTGGTGCGTCGCGAGGTCTACGACGTCGATGCGCAGGAGGTGCGGCAGTACTTCGACTTCCAGCGGGTGCGCGACGGTTTGCTCGACGCGACTGCGCGCCTGTTCGGAGTCGAATACCGGCCACGCACGGACATTCCGGTGTGGCACGAGGACGTGACGGCTTACGACGTCGTCGTGGCGGACGAGCGCATCGGTCGCATCTACCTTGATCTGCATCCGCGCGAGGGCAAGTTCAAGCACGCCGCGCAGTTCGACATCGCCGCGGGTATCACCGATCGGCAACTGCCGGAGGGCGTGCTCGCCTGCAACTTCTCGCGCGCGGTGATGGAGCACCACGAGGTGGTGACGCTGTTCCACGAGTTCGGGCACCTCGTGCATCACGTGCTCGGCGGCCAGCAACGCTATAAGCGGTTCTCCGGCGTAGCCACTGAGTGGGACTTCGTCGAGGCGCCGTCGCAGATGCTCGAGGAATGGGCCTGGGACGCCGACGTACTTCAGCAGTTTGCGCTTGACGCTGACGGCAATCCGATCCCGCGTCCGTTGGTGGAGCGGATGCGCGAAGCCGAGGAATTCGGGAAGGGCTACCTCGTCCGCACCCAGATGTTCTATGCGGCGCTGTCCTACCTCCTGCATCGCGATCGTCCCGCCGATCTCACGGCAGCCGTGCGCGAGACGCAACGCAACTACGACATGTTCGCCTACCTCGACGGCACCCACTACCAGGCGTCGTTCGGTCATCTGGCCGGTTACACCTCGGCGTACTACACGTACATGTGGAGCAAGGTCATCGCGAAGGACATGTTCTCCGCGTTCGACGACGGCGACCTGTTCGAACCCACGGTTGCGCGCCGCTACCGCGACACTGTGCTCGCGCGCGGCGGGTCAGCAGACGCTGCCGATCTCGTCGCCGCGTTCCTCGGACGGCCGTACTCGTTCGAGTCGTTCGAGCGGTGGCTTGCCGCCGCACCGCGTTCGAGCGGCTGATCAGTTGAACCGCAGCAACGTTCGGTCGAGCACGGCGTAGTAGCCCAGCGACTGGTAGATCCGATTCGACGTCGGGTTGGCCAGGTCGGTGTACAGACAGGGCACCGCACCTTCGTCGAGGATGTCCTTGGTCGCCGCCGCTGTCGCCGCCGAACCGTAGCCGTGACCGCGTGCGTCCGGCGGTGTGTAGACGGGGCCGATGCGCGATACGCCACTCACCGCCGGATGCCTTACCGCGAACGACCGCGGCACGCCCGCATCGTCCAACCAGAGCCAGGCGCGCGATCGCAGCAACGCCGCGCTGCACCATCTTGCGTGCGTCGAAACCTGGCGGTATCCGGCCGAACGCCTCGATGGTGAAGGCGGTGTACCAGTCGCCGAGCCAATCGCTGTCATCCGCGCCGGCCAGCCGTGCCGATCCGGCTACACCGCTCGGCCCGGCGAGTTCGTCAAGGCGGAACAGCCGCTCGTCCATCCGCCCCGTGACAGGCGTGCCGAGCGCGGCGGCGATCGGCTCCACAACCTGGCTCGGCCCGGCGAGAGCGGCCGGAGCCGGGTCGAGCCCGACCAGCGTGTCGACCACCTCGGCCCGTTCGGCTCCGACCACCCGGGCGTGAACGTGACCGCGGTGTAGGGCTGCGACCGGGCCGCGAGCACGAGTGGCTTGCCGACCGGATGCGCCGCCCACGCGGTCGCGTCGTCCTGCTCGGCGCCGAACGCGATGCTGCCGAACACGGTGTTGCGCAACGGGTCGGCGGCGATGACCGCATGCGCCAGCCGCACCAGTGTTGCGGTGTCGGTGGTCGTCGCCAGTGCCATAGCGCGATGGTGGCCTGCAGCACCTATCAGCGCCACCGGATATCTCGCACGGCACCGTCCATAGAATCGACGCGTGACCGATGCCGCGACCCCTCGCCCCGACCTCCCGACGCAGTACGCGCCGGCTGAGGTAGAGGGCCCGTTGTACGCGCGGTGGGAGGAACGCGGCTACTTCACCGCAGATCCGACGAGCGCCAAGCCGCCGTACTCGATCGTCATCCCGCCGCCTAACGTGACCGGCAACCTGCACCTCGGCCACGCGCTGCAGCACTCGATGATGGATGCCCTGACCCGCCGCGCGCGGATGCGCGGATTCGACGTGCTGTGGCTGCCGGGCATGGATCACGCGAGCATCGGCGGTGCACACCCTTGTCGAGCGGTACCTCGCCGAGACCGAGGGCAAGGGCCGCTTCGACTACTCCCGCGACGAGTTCGTCGCCAAGGTCTGGGAGTGGAAGGAGCGCTTCGGCGGTCAGATCCTCGGCCAGATGCGCCGCCTCGGCGACGGCGTCGACTGGACGCGCGAACGGTTCACCCTCGACGACGGCCTGTCCCGTGCCGTGCAGACGATCTTCAAGAGCCTCTACGACAACGAGCTGATCTACCGCGCCGAACGAATCATCAACTGGTGCCCACGCGATCTCACCGCGCTCAGCGATGCCGAGGTCGACCACATCGACGAACCCGGCGAGCTGATCTCGATCCGGTACGGCGACGGCGACGGGTCGATCGTGGTCGCGACGACGCGCGCCGAGACGATGCTCGGCGACACCGCGGTCGCGGTGCACCCGGACGACGAGCGCTACCAGCACCTGATCGGCACCGAGGTCGCCCTGCCGCTGACCAACCGGACGCATCCCGATCATCGCCGACGAGCACGTCGATCCGTCCTTCGGCACCGGAGCGGTGAAGGTGACGCCGGCGCACGACCCGAACGACTTCGAGATCGGCCGCCGGCACGACCTGCCGATGCCGATCGATCATGGACGAGCGTGCGGTGATCACCGCGCCGGGACCGTTCGACGGCCTCGACCGGCTCGAGGCACGCTTCGCGATCGTCGCCGCGCTTCGGGAGGACGGCCGGATCGTCGCCGAGAAGCGGCCGTACCTGCACTCGGTGGGGCACTGCTCGAGCTGCGACGCGACGATCGAGCCGCGCGCTGTCGCTGCAGTGGTGGGTGCGCGTCGAGACGCTGGCCAAGGCGGCCGGCGATGCGGTGCGCGACGGCCGGATGAAGTTCGAACCGCCGTCGATGACGTCGCGCTACTTCCAGTGGGTCGACGGCTTGCGCGACTGGTGCATCAGCCGGCAGCTGTGGTGGGGCCACCGCATCCCCGTCTGGTACTCGCCCGACGGTGACGAGGTGTGCATCGGCCCCGATGAGACGCCGCCGCGCGGCTGGACGCAGGACGAGGACGTGCTCGACACCTGGTTCTCGTCCGCGCTCTGGCCGTTCTCGACGCTCGGGCTGGCCCGACGACACCGCCGAGCTGCGCCGGTACTACCCGACGACCGTGCTGGTCACCGGCTACGACATCCTCTTCTTCTGGGTCGTTCGGATGATGCTGTTCGGGCCTGTACGCGATGGACGACCAGGTGCCGTTCAAGACCGTGCTGCTGACCGGGCTCGTGCGTGACAGTTCGGGCAAGAAGATGTCCAAGTCACGCGGCAACGTCGTCGATCCGCTGTTGTGGATGGACGACTACGGCGCCGACGCGATGCGGATGTCGCTGCTGCAGGGCGCGAACCCCGGCGCCGACCAGGCGATCAACGAGGAGTGGGTGGTCGGTGCCCGCAACTTCTGCACGAAGCTGTGGAACGCCACCCGGTTCGCACTGATGCAGCGGCGCGACCGTCGACGGCCCGCTGCCGCAGGATCGTGACCGGCGCCGACGCGTGGATCCTGTCGCGGCTGCAGTCGGTCATCACCGAGGTCGACGCGCTCTACGAGCGGTTCGAGTTCGCCAAGATCGCCGACCTGCTCTATCACTTCGCGTGGGACGAGGTGTGCGACTGGTACATCGAGCTGGCCAAGCTGCTCGCTCGCCGGCCCGTCCGGCGACGACACGCGGCGGGTGCTCGGCGAGGTGCTCGACACCCTGCTGCGCCTGCTGCATCCGTTCGTGCCGTTCGTGACCGAGGCATTGTGGACGGCGCTCACCGGCGAGGAGTCACTGGTCGTCGCCGACTGGCCGCAGGCCGACACCGGCCGCGCCGACGCATCGGCCGAGGCCGCCGTCAGAGCGGTGCAGAGCGTGGTCACCGAGGTGCGCAGATTCCGCTCCGAGCAAGGGGCGGTCAAGCCCTCGCAGACGCGTCCCCGCACGGTTCACCGGCGGTGCTGACCTCGACGAAGCCGCGGTGCGCGCGTTGCTTCGCCTGGACGAGCCAGGCGACGACTTCGCCGACCACCGCGTCGCTGACCACGGCGGCCGGCGTGCGGATCGAGTTCGATCTGTCCGGCACGATCGACGTGGCCGCCGAGCGCGCCCGGCTGCTCGAAGGACTTTCGCCGCGGCGGAGAAGGAGCGCGACGACGAACTCGGCAAGCTCGGGCAACGAGCAGTTCACCGGCAAGGCGCCCGACGCCGTGGTGGCGAAGGTGCGTGATCGGCTCGCCGCCGCGAAGCCGACGTCGCCCGCATCACCGCCGCGCTCGACGCGCTGCCGCCGCCTGCGCGAACGCGATGACTCGAGAAGGAGCGTGTACGCAGCACTGCTGCGACAGGTCGAGGCCGACGTCACCAGCCGCTGGGGCGAGGGCCGCATGCACCCCACCCGCGAGCGGATCGAGGCCCTGCTCGACCTGCTCGGCGAGCCGCAACGCAGTTACCGGTCGATCCACCTGACCGGCACGAACGGGAAGACCACGACCGCCCGGATGATCGACGAGCTGCTGCGCGGATTCGGCTTGCGCACCGGCCGGTTCACCAGCCCGCACCTGTCGACATCACCGAACGGATCGTTCTCGACGGTGAGCCGGTCGACGCACCGCACCTTCGTCGAGGGCTACCGCGAGCTGGCGCCCTACCTCGAGCTCGTCGACGGCCAGTTCGACATCAAGCTGTGCTTCTTCGAGGTGATGGTCGCGCTGGCATACGC
This sequence comes from uncultured Actinomycetota bacterium, assembly GCA_963794885.1. Classification (GTDB taxonomy): domain Bacteria; phylum Actinomycetota; class Actinomycetes; order Mycobacteriales; family Jatrophihabitantaceae; genus RYN-133. The sequence goes on along the minus strand of CAWCFH010000013.1, from coordinate 109,274 downwards.
GATCTTCGCCGACGCCCCGATCGATGTGGCCGTCGTTGAAGTCGGGCTGGGCGGCGAGTGGGACGCCACCAACGCCATCGATGCCGATGTCGCCGTGGTGACGCCGATCGACCTCGACCACACGCAGTACCTCGGCAGCACCGTTGACGTCATCGCGCGCGAGAAGGCCGGCATCATCAAGCCGGGCGCCGCGGCCATCCTCGCCGCGCAGAAACCCGAAGCCGCTGAGCAGCTGCTGCTGCGTGCCGTCGAGGTCGAGGCGGTCGTCGCGCGCGAGGGGCTCGAGTTCGGCGTGCTCGACCGTCGGGTTGCCGTGGGCGGTCAAGTGGTCACGCTGCAAGGTCTCGGCGGCGTCTACGACGAGGTGTTCCTCCCGCTGCACGGCGCGCACCAGGCCGAGAACGCGGCCTGCGCGCTGGCGGCCGTCGAGGCGTTCCTCGGCGCCGGCACTGCGACGGGGCCGTTGGACGTGGCGACCGTGCGAGCCGCCTTCGCGACCGTCCGATCTCCCGGGCGGCTCGAAGCGGTCCGGTCCGCCCCGACGATCCTGGTCGACGCGGCGCACAACCCGGCCGGCATGGCAGCCACCGTCGCCGCCATCAACGAGGCGTTCGACTTCCGGCGGCTGGTGGCCGTGGTCGCCATGCTCACCGACAAGGACGTGCGCGGCATCCTCGAGCAGCTCGAACCCATCGCCGCCGAGGTGGTGGTCACCGAGAACAGCTCGAACCGGGCCCTCGCGGTGGACGCGCTGGCCGCTCAGGCCGTCGACGTGTTCGGCGCGGACCGGGTGACGGTGGAACCGCGGCTCGACGACGCGCTCGAGGCGGCCGTGAGGCTGGCCGAGGACACCGGTGACGACATCCTGGCCGGTACGGGCGTGCTGGTGACCGGCTCGGTCGTCACCGCCGGCGAGGCCCGCACCCTGCTCGGGGCGACGGGCCAGTGACCGACGACGCGGACGACGCGGACGACGCTGCCCAGCGCGCCCAGCGTGCCCAGCGCGCCGACCGGGCCACGCGGGGCGCGCTGGCCGGAGTGCTCGGCCTGGAGGCCGTGGTCACCCTCCTGGTACCGCGCGCACTTGCCTTCAGCGACGGCGGTCTAGGGGTCGCGAAGACCGTCATGCTGGTCGCGCTCGCATTGGTGATGATCGCCGCTGCGGGGCTGCTGCGGCGCTCGTGGGGCATCGGGCTGGGATCGGCGTTGCAGGTTCTGTTCGTGCTGACCGGCATCTGGCTGGTGGCCATGCTGATCATCGCAGCGATCTTCGCCGGAGTCTGGGGCCGGTTGCTGTTCCTGCGTCGTGACCTCGTCGGGACGCCGGGCGGATGGCGGATTCTGACCTCCTGACCGGCATCCCGGAATGTCGGAACAGCCTTGATTCGTACTTGAGGGAGAACCTCGTCAACCTTGCATGCCGCACCAGCCAGGTTCTGAGAATCGCGCAGCACAGTCAACCGTGGGTGTTGCGGCCGGTCCTGCGGGGGGAGCCGGCCGCCACCCGCTCTCACAACAGAGACTGAAAGCAGGGGCTAGGGGATATGGGCATCGCCAGCAGCGTTCTCATCGCTGACGACGATGAAGATATCCGCGCTCTGGTGTCGACGATCCTGACCAAGGCGGGCTTCCACGCCGAAACGGTCGATGGCGGCGTCTCGGCGCTCGCCGTGGCCCGTCGCGATGGCGCGCACGTTTACGTCCTGGACGTCCGGATGCCTGATCTCAGCGGGCTGGAGGTCTGCCGCCAGCTCAAGGCGAGCAGCGAGACCGCCGGCAGCCCGATCCTCCTGATCAGCGCCGAATCCTCGAGTGAGGATGTCGCCGCCGGCTACGCAGCCGGCTGCGACGACTATCTGCCCAAACCTTTCAGTCCGCGAGAACTGGTGCACCGTGTCGACCAGCTGCTCGCGCGTACCGCATGAGCTGCTCAATGGCCGGCGGATGCACGGAGATCGACTCCATCTCGCAGCGCGGGATGAACTGTCATCGGGTCATGTGGGTGGGACGCGACCGGGGTGACGCGGTGCCGATGCGGGGGATCGGCACCTGACTGTGGGCCGGCCGGCGGGGCACGCACCGCCGAAGGCCGGTCATCGACCTGGCGGTTCTGCTCGTCGGACCAGGGCACCGACGAGCGGGACCGCCAGTTTTCTTGTCGTCGCCGGCTCAGACCGGCAGGACGACCGTCGCGGTCGTGCCCCCGCCCGGTGTCTCGGTGATCCGCAGCGAACCGCCGTGTGCGGCCACGATGCGGGCACACACCGCCAGCCCCAGGCCGGCACCGGGCACGTCCTTGCGCAGCCGGACGAGGGGACGGATGACCTCCTCGCGGCTCTCGGCCGGGATTCCGGGCCCGTTGTCGATCACGCGGAGCACCATGCTCTCGGCGACCCGCTCACTGGTCACCGCAACGGTCGCGCGGCCGTCACCGCGGTAGGTGATCGCGTTGCTCAGCAGGTTGCGCAGCAGCGCGCGCAGTTGCGGGAGGTCGGCGGTGATGTCGGGGCCGGACCAGGTCACGTCGGCGTCGCCGGCCAGCATCCCGAGATCGTCGAGCGCCTCCGGGACGACCGAGTCGAGCGGGTTGGCGCGCGGCGCGTGCGTGGCACCGACCCGGGCGAACGCGAGCAGGTCGTCGATCATGGCGAGCATGCGACTTGCCGCCGAGGCGCAGCGCCCGACATAGGCCGAGATAGTCGGATCCTCGGCGATCGTGTCGAGGTCGCTGAGCAATTCGGTGAACCCGAGGATGGCGGTGATGGGGGCCTTCAGGTCGTGGCTGATCTGCCCGGCGAAGGACGCGAGCCGATCCTGTGAGCGGGACAGCTCGCGGTTGGCGCGCCGCAGCTGATTGCCCTGCAGCCGCAGCTCCAGGATGTCGACGACCTGGCGGCTGAGCAGTGCCAGACCGCGCACTTGCGCATCGGACACGTCGCGCGGGGTCTCGTCGAAGACGCACAGCGTGCCGATTGCGTGCCCTTCGGGTGTGCGCAGGATCGTCGAGCAGTACAGCCGGATCCGCGCGAGGCGGCCGTCGACCCACGGCGAGGACGCGAAGCGCTCGTCGCTCGCGGCGTCGCGCACCACGATGTCGCGGCCCTCGGCCAGCGTCGTCTGACACATCGCTTCATCGCGCCGGCAAGGTGTCGGATCGACACCGAAGGCCGCGACCTGGTGCTGGAACCGGTCGTCGAACAGGTTCACGACGGCGCTGGAGACGCCGACCAGCGTGGCCGCGAGCTCGCAGAGCGCGGTCAGCTCGGTGATCGTCGGATCGCTCGGGCCTGCGCCTATTACGTCGTACGCGGCGAGTGCGGCGAGCCGGGCGTTCTCAGCGGACGGGGCGGTCATTCCCCATCCGAGGCCACACCGGAACCGAGCCGGTAGCCGACGCCTCGGACGGTGCGGATGTAGCGCCCGTTGCGGGGGTCATCGCCGAGCTTGCGACGCAGGTTGCCCATGTGCACCTCGACCAGGTGCCCGTCGCCGGCCCATTCGGTACCCCAGACGGTGCGCAGCAGGGTTTCTCGCGGCCAGACCCGCCGGGGCCCGCTGAGCAGGGTGGCCAGCAGGTCGAACTCGATCCGGGTGAGCGGCAGCTCGGTGCCTTCGAGGTGGGCCAGGCGGCCCTCGAGATCCACTTCGAGGTCGCCGAGGCGCATGACCTCGGCGCTGTCGGCCTGCGCCTGCTCGGCCTCGGCCGGGGCCGTCGCGCGCCGTCGGGGCCGGCGCATCATCGCCGCGACGCGTGCGCGCAGTTCCCGCGGGCTGAACGGCTTGGTCAAGTAGTCGTCCGCGCCGGTCTCGAGGCCCACCAATCGGTCGATCTCGTCGGGCCGTGCCGTCAGCATGATGACGTAGGCCTCGCTCGTCTCGCGCAGCCGCCGGCAGACCTCGATGCCGTCCAAGTCGGGCAGGTTGAGGTCGAGAGTGACCAGATCCGGGTCCTTCTCGCGGACCGCTCGCAGTCCCTCGGCGCCTGCCGAGCAGTCGGTCACCGCGAAGCCACTTTGCTGCAGAAGTTCGACGAGCAGCGCGCGGACGTCCGGATCGTCCTCGATGACGACGGCATCCCGATCGTGCTCACTCACGTTCGCGAGGTTAGCGATGTTGCCCGCCTCCGGTACAGCGGGACACGGGTTTCCGATCATCCGGCTCGCGAAAGATCCGGTTTAGATGCATATGCCTGGGCAGGAGCTCGTTTCCTATGCGGAACCTCAAGACGAACCCGCGGATATTCGGTGAAGCTTCAACATCTTCTTAGTGTGTGTTCCGCGTTAGCTGAGGTTCGGGGCCCATTCTTTCTTTACCGGCACTTCACGAGTCGCGAAGGCCTAGAAATCATCCCGAACTTCCCACCACCCGTTTCCACCCAAGGAGCTAGAAAATGTCCGCAGTCCTCTCCACCCGCGCGAAGCTGCTCGCGTCCGCCGCCCTGCTTGCCGCCGCCGCCGGCGCTGCCGGTCTGGGCACCTTCGGTTCGTTCACCTCCACCACCTCGGCCAGCGCGTCGGTCAGCAGCGGCACCGTGGCCATCGCGCTCGGCGCCAACGGCACCGCGGCCAACCGCCTGACCGTCGCCGCCACCGGCATCGTCCCCGGCGACACCATGCAGCGCGCGGTCACCCTGTCCAACGGCGGCGACCAGACCCTCTCCGCAATCACGCTGTCCACCACCGCCACCACCAGTTCGCCACTCGACACCGACCCCAACGGCCTGCAGATGAAGATCGAGAAGTGCTCGACGGTGTGGGTCGAAGCCGGTACCGCGCCTGCGTACACCTACACCTGTGGCGGCACCAAGACGACCGTGCTCGCGCAGCAGTCGATCATCGGCGCGAACCTCGCGCTGTCGGGCCTGTCCGCGCTCACCAACGGGCAGAGCGACAACCTGATGGTCACGATGAGCCTCCCCGTTGCTGCGGGCAACAACCTCCAGGGCGCCAGCTCGGTGATCAGCTTCGCCTTCACCGGAACGCAGCGCGCCGCCACCAGCAAGTAAGCCCCCCGCACGACCCGGGTGGCCCGTCGAACCTGACGGGCCACCCGGTGCCTTTGATCCGCACCGGCCCAGACAGGAGCGCCCGCCATGACCACAACCGTTGCCAAGCGGGTGCCCTCCGGCCGGCACCGCCCGGTCGCAGTCCGCTCGACCGGCAGCAAGGTCATCGGCACGACGGTGAGCGCACTCGGCACCTTGCTGGTGGTGCTCGCCGGAGTGGTCCTGCTCGGCATGACCGTCGGTCCGCGTGTGCTGCACTACCGCACGGCCACGATGCTCACCGGCAGCATGGTCCCCACGATCAATCCCGGTGACGTCATCGTCGACGTCGAAGAGAAGGCCACCGACCTCAAGGTCGGCCAGATCATCAGCTATCACATCCCGGTCGACGACCACCGCGTCGAGAGCCACCGGGTCAGCTGGGTGCACATCAACAAGGACGGCTCGGTCTCGTTCCGTACCAAGGGTGATGCCAACAACGGCGCGGACCCGTGGACCGCGCGCTCAGCTGCCGGTTCGTCGGTGTGGATCGTCAAGACGGTGCTGCCGGTCGTCGGCGACGTCATCCGCTTCATGCGCCAGCCGCTGGTGCAGCTTGCGCTCACCCGCGTCGTCCCCGCGATCCTGATCATTTCTGCGCTGTTCGCCATCTGGCGCCCGTCACGCCGCAAGCCCGCCGGGACGGCGTGAGGGCTGTGCGGTCCGCCTTCGTCGCCTTGCTCGCGCTGCTGCTCGCTGCCATCCCGGCCGCGGCAAGCGCGAAGTTCACCCGCGTCACCGCCCCGGCGGCGATGTCGATCACCAGCGACACTCTCTCGGCGCCGTCCAACATGAAGGTCACGTGCTACGGCAGCGGCGGGCGGATCAAGATCACCTGGACGATCACGACGGACACCTACGCGAGCGGCTACCTCGTGTACGGCAAGTACAGCGGCGCCGAGTACTCCGAGACCGTGCCGGGTACGCGGACCGTGACCTCTTATGTTCCGCCCGACAGCGTGCCGGCCGGCACGATCGTGACGATGGCCAGCTACTACCAGAGTTGGACCAGCGTGCGGACCACCGCAGTGACCACGGTGGGCTGCCCCTAGGCTTTCGGTCATGGCCGAGCAGACCTTGATCCTCGTCAAGCCCGATGGTGTCGCCCGCGGCATGGTGGGCGAGATCCTGCGCCGCATCGAGGCAAAGGGCTACCGGATCGTCGCCCTCGAGCTACGCCGCGCGACACCTGACCTGCTCGCCGAGCACTACGCCGAGCACCTCGGCAAGCCGTTCTACGAGCCGCTGGTCGAGTTCATGCTCTCCGGACCGGTGGTCGCGGTGCTCGCCGAGGGCGAACGGGTCATCGAAGGCTTCCGCGCCCTGGCCGGCGCGACCGATCCGACCGTGGCGCTGCCCGGGACGATCCGCGGCGACCTCGGTCGCGACTGGGGGCTCAAGGTCGTGCAGAACCTCGTCCATGGCTCGGACTCGCCGGAATCAGCCGAACGCGAGATCGCACTCTGGTTCCCGGCCGGCTAGTCCCAGTAGTCACAACTGTTACTCCAGTCCCGCGCGTCGCACCAAGGTTTCACGCTCGCGCAACCTTACGATCCGTTTCGGGCCGGTCTCTGCCCTGCTGCCGCGACGAAAAGGATCAACCGTGAGCATCACCTCGATCGCGCGCTCGTTGGGCGCTCCGCGCGGTGGTGAGCTGCTCGGTGGCGATCTGGCGATCGATCTCGGCACGGCGAACACGCTCGTGTACGCGCGCGGCCGCGGCATCTTGCTCGACGAGCCGTCCGTGGTCGCGGTGGACACCAACACCAACGCAGTTGTCGCGGTCGGCGCCGAGGCCAAGCGGATGATCGGGCGCACGCCCGGCCACATCAAGGCAATCCGGCCGCTGCGCGACGGCGTGATCGCCGACTACGAGATCACCGCCGAGATGCTGCGCTACTTCGTGCGCAAGGTGCTGCGCCGCCGCGGCGCGTTCACCGGGCCGCGCATCGTGATCTGCGTGCCCTCGGCGATCACCAGCGTCGAGCAGCGCGCGGTGTCCGAATCGGCTTACGCCGCCGGGGCGCGGCGCGTGCACATCATCCCCGAGCCGATGGCGGCCGCGATCGGTGCCGGCCTGCCGGTCAACCAGCCGTCCGGCTCGATGGTCGTCGACATCGGCGGCGGCACGACAGAGGTGGCCGTGCTCGCCCTCGGCGGGATCGTGGCCTCGACCTCGCTCCGCGTCGCCGGCAACGCGCTCGACATGGCGATCGTCGATCACATCCGCACCGAGTTCTCGCTGCTCATCGGCGAGCGCACCGCCGAGGAACTCAAGATCTCGGTCGGCTCCGCCTTCCCGGTCGCCGGCCCGCGCAAGGCCGAGATCCGCGGACGGGACATGGGCACCGGCCTGCCCCGCAATGTGTCCGTCTCCGGCGACGAGCTGCGCAAGGCGATGGAGCTGCCGATCGGCCGCATCGTCTCGGCCGTCCGTACGACCCTGGATCGCTGCCCGCCCGAGCTGGCCGGCGACCTCGTGAGCCGCGGCATCGTGCTCACCGGCGGCGGCGCGCTGCTGCGCGGGTTGGACGCCCGGCTGCAGCACGAGATCGGCATCCCCGTGCTGGTTGCTGATCGGCCGCTCGACTCGGTCGTGCTCGGCACGGCCACCGTCGTCGAGCACTTCGACCAGCTGCAGAAGGTCGTCATCGACGGCCATCGTCGATAGCCGAGCATGAAGCGGCAGACCCCTCGGCTCACCCGGCGCCAGCGGGTGGCAGCAGTCGTGCTCGCAGCCGTGGCCGCCTGCTTCCTCACCCTCGACCTGACCGGGTCGAGCCTGAGCACCGCGCACAGCGGGGTACGCGGCCTGCTCGGCTCGCTCTACCGCGGCACCGACTCTGTACTGGGCCCCGTTCGCCGCTTCGTCCAGGGAGTTCCGCACGCCAGCTCGAACGAGGAGCGGGTGCGGGTGTTGCAGCACGAGAACGCCGTGCTGAAGAAGCAACTCGCCGACATCAACACCGATCGCCGCACGGCCGCCGAGCTGGCCCGGCTGCGACTGTCCGCGACCGACGGCCGCTACCGGGTGTTGCCGGCGCGCGTGTTGGCGATCAGTCCGTCCGAAGGCTTCGACTGGACGGTCACCATCGACACCGGGACGTCCAGCGGCGTCAAGGTCGGCCAGAGCGTGACCGACGGCAACGGCCTGGTCGGGCGGGTGCTGCACGCCGACACGGCGACCTCGGTCGTGTTGCTCGCCGTCGACCCGGGATCCGGTGTCGGAGCGCGTGACCTGCGCACCGGTCAGGTCGGTGTGGCAACCGGGCTCGGTGCGGACGGGTTCAAGTTCCGCCCGCTCGACCCGAAGGCGAAGCTGCGTGTCGGCGATCAGCTCGACACCGGACCGGCCGGGTCGAGCTCGTACATCGCCGACCTGGCCGTCGGCAAGATCACCGCGGTGCGAGTGGCTGCCGGCGGCACGACGCTGGCGCTGGCCGAGCCGACCAGCTCGCCGACCGCGCTCGATCTCGTCGGGGTGATCCTCAGCGGCGGCGGTCGAGCGGGCACACGTTCGGCCGTGCAACCGGCGAACCTGGCGGGCGGACGGTGAACCGTGCGCGGGTGGCCGCGGCCTGCGCCGCGCTGCTCACCGCACTGCTGCTTCAGGCGATGCTGATCGGGCCGCTCACCTTGCCGTTGCCGGTGAGCCTGCCGGCCGTGCTGATCGCGGCCATCGCGCTCGTCGACGGCCCCGGAACCGGTGTGGCGTTCGGGTTCGCTACCGGGCTGATCGCCGATCTCGGATCGGCGCATCCGGCCGGTGTGCTCGCGCTGTGCTGGCTCGGCATCGGCGTGGTGTGCGGCAGTTGCGCGACGCCGCGGTCGTGGGTGCTGCGCGATGTCATCACCGCCACGCTCGTGTGCGGTGTCGCGAGCGTCGTGGCCACCTTGTTCCTCGGCGTTGTCGGCTCGAGCGGCGGCGCGAACCTCGACACCGCGATGCGGCAGGGCATCGTCGCGACGTTGATCGACGGCATCGTTGCGCTGGCGGTCGTGCCACTCGTCCGGTTGTTCCTGCACAGCGAGACGTTGCGCGCGCCGCGACCGGTCGGGCTGCTCACTGCCGAGGAGGTCCGGTGAGGGAGCGGGCGGCGATGAGGAAGCGGGAGGTCGGCGCCCGCCGGTTCAGCATCATCGTGGTGCTGGTCGTCTCGCTCGTGCTCACGCTGATCAGCAGGTTGTACTGGGTGCAGATGCTCGACCCGCACAAGCCCACGCAAACGGCCGGGATGCTGCATCCAGGCGACATCGTCGTCCCAGCACCGCGCGGGTTGATCGTCGACTCGACCGGGCACGTGCTCGTCGCCAACACCTCGGTCCAGGTGATGACGATCGATCAGGACCGGATCAACGGGCTGCCCAACCACGGGGCGGCGGTCCTGACCAAGGTTGCCAACCTGCTGCACATGAGCGAGACCCGCCTCGCCGCCGAGATCACCCCGTGCTCGTCGAAGGTTCCCGCGCCGTGCTGGACCGGCGAGCCGTACCAGCCGGTGCCGGTCGCCTCCCACCTGCCGACCTCGACCCTGCTGGCGATCAGCGAGCACCGTGAGGACTACCCGGGCGTCGCGATCCAGACGGTGACGCTGCCGAGCTATCCGTACGGCGCGCTCGCCGGGCACGTCCTCGGCTACACGGCGCAGGTCACCCAGGCCGACAAGAAGAACAACCACAAGCTCACCGATGCGGACACGATCGGGGCTGCCGGACTCGAGGCGCAGTACGACAAGTGGTTGCGCGGTGTCGACGGCATCGAGACGAAGAACCTGAGCCCGCAAGGCTATTCGGTATCCAACGGTGGCTACACCGCACCGAAGCAGGGCGACACCCTCGTCACCAGCATCAACCTCAAACTGCAGCAGTTGGCCGAGCAGTCACTCGCGCAGCAGATCAGCGACTCGCGCAAGGCCGGCGAGCCCGCGACGGGTGGAGCAGTCGTCGCGATGGATCCGCAGACCGGTCGGGTGCTCGCCGTGGCGAGCTATCCCGACTACAACCCGCAACTGTTCGTCGGCGGCATCTCGAACAAGAACTACCAGGCGCTCACTGCGCCGAGCGCAGACGATCCGCTGCTGAGCCGAGCGATCGCCGGCGCCTACGCGCCGGGGTCGACGTTCAAGCTGATCACCACGTCGTCGCTGGTGACCCATCACGAGATCTCGATGACCGGCACGTACCCGTGTCCGGGATCGGTCTCGATCGACGGGCGGGTCAAGACGAACTTCGACAGCGAGTCGTTCGGCGCGCCGATCTCGCTGCAGGACGCGCTCGGGTACTCGTGCGACACGTTCTTCTACGTGCCGGCGGCCAACGAGTACTACGCCGACGAGCAGCGGATCGCTGAAGGCAAGAAGCCGCATGAGTACCTGCAGCACACCGCGGCGGAGTTCGGTGTCGGCCGCGCGCCCGGGATCGACTTGCCGGCCAACGAGCAGGCAACCGGTTCGTACGCCGATCGCGAGACGCGGCTGGCGCGCTGGAAGGCGAACAAGAAGGCGTACTGCGCGGCGGCCAGGAAGGGTTATCCCGACATCACCAATCCCACCGATCGTGCCTACCTGACCCAGCTCGCATCCGAGAACTGCACGGACGGCTGGCGCTACCGCGCTGGTGACAACGCCGACATGGCGATCGGGCAGGGCGAGACGACGATGTCCCCGCTGCAACTCGCGGTCGCGTACTCAGCTCTGGTGAACGGTGGACGGATCTTCAGCCCGAAGCTCGGCTGGGGGATCGTCAATGCCAAGGGCAAGCTGGTCAAGACGATCAAGCCCAGCGTGCATGACACGGTGCGGGTGTCGCCGACACTGCTCGACTACATCGCGAACTCGCTCAACTTCGGCCGCGGTTGGGCGGTGTCGGGCGCGTTCGCCTACCTGGACTCGGCCTACCGTGCGCGGATCGGCGGCAAGACCGGCACGGCCGAGGTGTACGGCAGGGGCGACACGTCGTGGCTGGCTACGTGGGGGCCGATCTACCACACCAAGAAGGGCCACCACGTGCGCGCACGGTTCGTCCTGGTCGGCATGGTCGAGCAGGCCGGCACGGGCGCCACCGCGGCGGGACCGATGCTCAAGCGCATCTGGGACGGCCTGCTGGGAGCCAATGGCAAGAAGCCGATCATCCCTGGTGAGCGCCCGGCCCAGCACCTGCCCAAGATCGCGCCAACGCAATGAGCGCTCGCGCGAAGAGCCAGATAGCCAGTCCGCGACATCAGGAGCGGATCGATTCGATGACGGGCCCGAGCGTAGCGAGCGGCCTGGAGGAGAACCGATGATGACTTGGGCTGGGACGGTCCGATGACGATGACTGCGCGCGATCCGCGCGCGCCCTTCGACCTGCTCGAGCCGCTCATCACGCCCACCGAGCGGCGCGTCGCGCGCGTCGACTGGTTGCTGGCCGCCACCGCCGTCGCACTTGCGCTGATCGGGGCGGTGCTGGTCTGGGCGGCCACCCGCGACGTGGAGCGGGCGGCCGGGCACAACCCGAACGGTTACCTCTACCGGCACCTGATCAACCTCGCGATCGCGGCCGTGCTCACGATCGGTGCGTCGCGGTTGGACGCGAAGATGCTGCGCCGCTCAGGACCATTCGTCTATCTGGCAGGCATATTCGGGCTGCTGCTCGTGCTCGCGGCCGGTGTGACGATCAACGGTGCCCATGCCTGGATCCGGCTCGGCGGCGGCTTCGAGATCCAGCCGTCGGAGTTCATGAAGCTCGGCCTGGTGATCGGCCTGGCCGTCCTGTTCGCGCAACGCAGTCGCGATCGCGCGACGCTGCCGCCGACGACGGTCGACGTGCTGATCGCGCTCGTCCTCATCGCAATCCCGCTGGCGCTGATCATGCTGCAGCCCGACCTCGGCTCGGCGATGGTCGTCGGCGCTGCCGCGTTCGGAGTGCTCGTCGCTGCTGGCGTCCGCGCGCGGTGGACGGTCGGCCTGCTCGTGTTCGGCGTGGTCGGCGCATTCATCGTGGTGAAGATGGGCCTGCTGGCCGACTACCAGCTGGCCCGCTTCGGCGCGTTCACCAATCCGATGCACGACCCGCAGGGTGCGGCCTACAACATCAACCAGGCGCACATCGCCATCGCGAACGGCGGCATGTTCGGTACCGGACTGTTCAACGGCCCGCAGACCAACGGCGGCTACGTGCCCGAGCAGCGCACCGACTTCATCTTCTCGGTGCTCGGCGAGGAGTTCGGCTTCGTCGGCGGCGTCGTGGTCATCGCGTTGTTCGGCGTGCTGTGCTGGCGCGGCATCGTCATCGCGCGGCGGGCAGATCGCACGGGGCATCTGGTCGCGGTCGGCATCGTCTGCTGGTTCGCGTTCCAGGCGTTCCAGAACATCGGCATGAACCTCGGCCTGATGCCCGTCACCGGCCTGCCGCTGCCGTTCGTGTCCTACGGCGGATCGTCCATGTTCGCGCAAGGTCTCGCCGTCGGCGTGCTGTTCGCGATCCGTCGCTCGTCGCTCGTCGAGCGCTGACGACCGGTCATTGCGGGCCGGCGGCCACCTCGAGTTCGACCTGCTGGGCGCGCGATGCAAGCGTCGTGCCCACGCTCGCGATCACGACCATCACGATCGCCGCGAGCGTCACCGCGTGCAGCGCCTGCCCGAGGACGAGGATGCCGGCCAGCGCTGCCACGGCCGGTTCGAGGCTCATCAGCAAGCCGAAGGTGGCCGCCCGCAACCGGCGCAGCGCGACCAGTTCGAGCGAGTACGGGATGATCGACGACAGCATCGCCACACCGATTCCGCCGCCGATCACCGACAGGCGAAGCAGCGCCGATCCGCCTTGGACGATGCCCGCGGGCACCACGACCAGGGTGCCGATGCACAACGCGATCGCCAGCCCGTCCAGCTGCGCGAACGTCGACCCGACCCGCTTGGACACCAAGATGTACCCGGCCCAACAAGCACCTGCGACGAGCGCGAGCAGCACGCCGAGCGCGCTGATGTCGTGCCTGTCTCCGCGCAGTGCCAGCAGCACGACCCCGCCGCCGGCCAGCGCGACCCACACGATGTCGAGCAGCCGCCGCGAGCCGGCGATCGCGACCGCGAGCGGTCCGACGAACTCGATCGTCACCGCCACGCCGATGGGCAGCCGGGCCAGCGACTCGTAGAACGACCAGTTCATCGTCCCGAGGATCAGTCCGTACGCGAGCACCGCGAGCAGATCGCTGCGCGTCCGGCCACGCAGCGAGGGACGGACGACGGCAGTGAGCATCAACGCCGACAAGGCCAGCCGCAGGAACACCACGCCGCCCGGACCGGCCTGCGCGAACAGCTTGTTCGCGAACGCGGCCCCGAACTGCACCGACGCGATGCTGCCGAGCAGGAGCACCTGCGGGGGGACGGGACGCACGCGGCGATCCTCGCAGAGCCGCTGGCCGTAGACTCGGGAGGCGTGCCTGTCGCCTCGCTGTTCCCAGAGCTGGAACCCTTGCTGCCCAAGGTCAGCAAGCCGATCCAGTACGTCGGCGGCGAGCTCAACTCGCACGTCAAGGACTGGGACGAGGTCGACGTCCACTGGGCGCTGATGTATCCCGACGCGTACGAGGTGGGGCTGCCCAACCAGGGCGTGCAGATCCTGTACGAGGTGATCAACGAGCGCTCGGACGCGCTTGCCGAGCGCACCTACGCGGTCTGGCCCGATCTCGAGGCGCTGATGCGCGAGCACCGGGTCGGGCAGTTCACCGTCGACGCGCACCGGCCGGTCGCCGCGTTCGACCTGCTCGGCGTCTCGTTCAGCACCGAACTGGGCTACACGAACCTGCTCACCGCGCTCGATCTCGCCGGCATCCCGCTGCACGCTGCAGAACGCGACGACGTCACACCCGATCGTCGTCGCCGGCGGCCATGCCGCGTTCAACCCTGAGCCGGTCGCCGACTTCATCGACGCCGCCGTCCTCGGCGACGGCGAGCAGGCGGTCGGTGCGATCACCGACGTCGTGCGCGACTGGCAGCGGGCGGGCCGTCCCGAGGGCCGTGACGGACTGCTGCTGAGGCTCGCGGCGACCGGCGGGGTGTACGTGCCGCGGTTCTACGACGTCAGCTACCTGCCCGACGGACGGATCGAGTCGGTCGTCCCCAACCGCGCGGGCGTCCCCGAGCGGGTCACCAAGCACACCGTGATGAACCTCGACGAGTGGCCGTACCCGAAGACGCCGCTCGTGCCGCTCGCCGAGACGGTGCACGAGCGGATGTCGGTCGAGATCTTCCGTGGCTGCACCCGCGGGTGCCGGTTCTGCCAGGCCGGCATGATCACCCGTCCGGTGCGCGAGCGCTCCATCGAGACGGTCGGGGCGATGGTCGACCAGGGCCTGCGCGCGACCGGGTTCGAGGAGGTCGGCCTGCTGTCGCTGTCGTCGGCCGATCACTCCGAGATCGGCGAGATGGCCAAGCAACTCGCCGATCGGTACGAGGACGACAAGATCAGCCTGTCGCTGCCGTCGACCCGTGTCGACGCGTTCAACATCGACCTGGCCAACGAGTTCTCGCGCAGCGGGCGCCGCTCGGGGCTCACGTTCGCGCCCGAAGGCGGGTCGGAACGGCTGCGCCGGGTGATCAACAAGATGGTCAGCAAGGACGACCTGATCCGCACCGTCAGCACCGCCTACGCGCAGGGTTGGCGGCAGGTGAAGCTGTACTTCATGTGCGGCCTGCCGACCGAGACCGACGAGGACGTGCTCGAGATCGCCGGCATGGCGCACGACGTCATCCGCGCCGGGCGCGAGGCGACCGGCTCGAAGGACATCCGCTGCACGGTCTCGATCGGCGGCTTCGTGCCCAAGCCGCACACGCCGTTCCAGTGGGCCGCCCAGTGCGCGCCGGAGGTCATCGACGACCGGCTGCGCAAGCTGCGGGCGGCCATCAACGCCGAGCGGTCGCTCGGCCGCAACGTCGGCATGCGCTACCACGACGGCGAGCCGTCGCTGGTCGAGGGACTGCTCTCGCGCGGCGACCGCCGGGTCGGCGCCGTGATCGAGGCCGTCTGGCGCGACGGCGGCCGCTTCGACGGCTGGTCGGAGCACTTCTCGTTCGCGCGCTGGCTCGCATGCGCCGACAGCGCGCTCGACGGGGTCGACATCGCCTGGTTCACCACCCGCGAGCGGGACGGTGACGAGGTGCTGCCCTGGGACCACCTCGACTCCGGTCTGGACAAGCAGTGGCTCTGGGACGACTGGCAGGACGCGCTGGGCGAATTCGAGCAGGACGACTGCCGCTGGACGCCGTGCTTCGACTGCGGGGTGTGCTCCAACCTGGGCACCGACATCCAGGTCGGCCCGACCGGCCGCTCGCTGCTGCCCATCGTCCCTCGATGACCGGCCGCTGATGGCGCGCCGAGTTCCGAGCGGGCCGCCGCCGCCCCCGGTGGTGCAGCGGCTGCGGGTGCACTACGCCAAGCGCGGCCGGCTGCGGTTCAGCTCGCACCGCGACTTCGCCCGAGCCTTCGAGCGCGCGCTGCGCCGCGCCGAGATCCCGATGGGGTACTCGGCCGGCTTCTCGCCGCACCCCAAGATCAGCTACGTCGGGGCTGCCCCGACCGGTGTGGCCAGCGAGGCCGAGTACCTCGAGATCGGGCTGGCCCGCGAGTCCGACCCGGCGGCGGTCCGGATCGCGCTGGACGAGGCGCTGCCCGACGGTCTGGACATCCTCGAGGTGGTCCGTGCCGGCCCTGGCTCGCTCGCCGAGCGAATGCAGGGCTCGCGCTGGCGGATGGAGCTGCCCGGCGTCGCCGTCGCGGACCTCACGGCCGCGGTCGAGAAGCTGCTCGCCCTCGACGAACTCACCGTCGAACGGCTGACCAAGGACGGCAGGCGCACCATCGATGTGCGGCCCGCGATCGTCCTCGCCGAGATCCAACCCGGCGAACGTGCGATACTGGTCTTGGTTGTTCGGCAGGTAACCCCGTCCGTACGACCCGACGACGTCCTCGCCGCACTGCGGATCGTCGACGGTCTCGCCCTAACCGCACCGCCGGTCGTGGTACGCGTGGCGCAGGGACCGCTCGATGAAAACGGTGCGGTCAGCGATCCGCTGGCCACCGACCGCGCGACCGACCGGACTGCGTCGTAGTACGACCACCCAAACCGGGCGGCGAGTTGAAGCCATCAGCTGCCGACCGATGAAGACTTTGCCGGGAGCCCGCTGGGTTGCCGGCCACAACCGCCTTCGTGCGGTCGCGGATCGTCCTGTGAGACGAGCCGCGCCCGGAGGCCTAGAACGGAGCTGAGCCGAGCAGATGCTCGACAACGACGATTCGACACATTCCACCGATTCATCCAGCGTTCCCCCGACCGTCCCACCCAAGCGGGTGCGCGTTTCCGCGCTCGCGAAGGACCTCGGGATCGCCAGCAAGCAACTGGTGGCCCTGCTCGCCGAGCTCGGCGAGGGCACCAAGACCGCGTCATCGACCCTCGACGCCGGACCAGGTCGAGCGGGTCCGCACCGCGCATGCGGCCGCCGACCAGGCCGCGGCCACGGCAGCGGCTGAACCGGAAGCCACGTCAGAGGCCGCACCGGAAGCCGCGCCGGCCGACGCGGGCGCTCCCGTCGTGCTGTTCGTGGCGCCGAGCGCCGACACCACACCGCGGCGTCGCCGCCGGGCCGCCTCGGCCCCGGCCGGCCACCGCCGCGCCGACGGCGACGAACCGGCCGCCGACGGTCCGGACATCACCGTCGCCGAGGACGCCGAGGACCAGACTGCTGAGCCCGAGGACGTCCGCGAGGCCGCCGAGGCCGAGGCAACCGGGGCAGCCCGCAAGCGGCGCCGGCGCGGGCGCCGCGGCCGTGGCAGCGGCGGCGGCCAGAAGCCGGCCGACGAGGCCGGCGAAGCCGACGACGAGGCCACCGAGAGCGCGCCCACCGAGAGCGCCGAGGCGGCAGATGCCGACGCAGACGCCGCCGCCGACGAGGCCGGCGGCGACGGATCGGCGACGACCCACCGCCGGCGCCGCCGGCGCCGGTCCGGTTCGGGCACGGGTGCCGACGGCGAGACCGTCGAGGACGACCCGCCGAACACCGTCGTCCACGTGCGTGAACCCAAGTCGCAAGGAAGCCGCGAAGAAGGGTGGCGGCGCAAAGGCCGCGGCCAAGGACAGCGAAGGACACCGACGACGACGGCGTCAAGGGCGTCAAGGGATCGACCCGGCTCGAAGCGCGGCGCCAGCGCCGCCGCGACGGCCGCGACACCAACCGCCGCCGCCCGCCGATCCTGACCGAGTCGGAGTTCCTGGCCCGCCGCGAGGCCGTCGACCGGGTGATGGCGGTACGCCAGAACGGCGATCGCACCCAGATCGCGGTGCTCGAGGACGACGTGCTCGTCGAGCACTACGTCACCCGGGCCAGCGCGACACTCCTACGTCGGCAACGTCTACCTCGGCCGGGTGCAGAACGTGCTCCCGTCGATGGAGGCCGCGTTCATCGACATCGGCAAGGGCCGCAACGGCGTGCTCTACGCCGGCGAGGTGAACTGGGACGCCGCCGGGCTGGAGGGCAAGTCGCGCGCGATCGAGCAGGCGCTCAAGGCCGGCGACGCCGTGCTCGTCCAGGTGACCAAGGACCCGATCGGGCACAAGGGCGCCCGCCTGACCAGCCAGGTGTCGCTGCCCGGCCGCTTCCTGGTCTACGTGCCGGGCGGCGGCATGACCGGCATCAGCCGGCGGCTGCCCGACACCGAGCGGCATCGGCTCAAGGCGATCCTGAAGAAGGTCGTCCCCGAGGACGCCGGCGTGATCGTCCGCACCGCGGCCGAGGGCGCGAGCGAGGAAGACCTCGCCCGCGACGTCGAGCGGCTGCAGGCCGAGTGGGCCAAGATCTCGAAGAAGGCCGAGAAGACCTCGGCCGCGCCGACGCTGGTGCACGGCGAGCCCGACCTGGCGATCCGCGTCGTCCGCGACGTGTTCAACGAGGACTTCAAGAAGCTGATCGTGCAGGGCGACGAAGCCTGGAGACGGTCTCGGAGTACATCGAGGGCGTCGCGCCCGACCTCGGCGCGCGGGTGTCGCGGCACACCGGTGACAGCGACCTGTTCGCCGACCTACGCGTCGACGAGCAGATCATGAAGGCACTCGACCGCAAGGTGTGGCTGCCCTCCGGCGGTTCGCTGGTCATCGACCGCACCGAGGCGATGACGGTCATCGACGTCAACACCGGCAAGTTCGTCGGCTCGGGCGGCAACCTCGAGCAGACGGTCACGCGCAACAACCTCGAGGCTGCCGAGGAGATCGTCCGCCAGCTCCGGCTGCGCGACGTCGGCGGCATCGTCGTGATCGACTTCATCGACATGGTGCTCGAGTCGAACCGCGAGCTGGTGCTGCGCCGGCTCACCGAATGCCTCGGCCGCGACCGCACGAAGCACCAGGTCGCCGAGGTGACCTCGCTCGGCCTGGTGCAGATGACCCGCAAGCGGGTGGGCGAAGGCCTGCTCGAGGCGTTCAGCGAGACCGTGCGAGGTCTGCCACGGACGCGGCGTCATCCTGCACACCGAGCCCGTCGAGCGCGGTAGTTCGTCGGCGAACGGCAACGGCCGACGGTGACGACAGCGGCGACGGCAAGACCAAGGCGCGGCGCAAGCGCGGCGGCAAGCGCGCCGAAACCGCCGAGGAAGCCGAGCCGCCGGTGAGCACCGAGCAGCGCACCAAGGCGCTCGCCGCGATGAACGCCATCCACAAGGCGGCCCATCCGGACGACGAAACCGCTGAGCTGGAGCTCGATGCGGTCACCGCCGTGCTGTCCGGCTCGGAGCTCGACGCCGACCAGCTCGCCGCCGAGGTCATCGACAGTGCGGCCGAACGCCCGTGCCGAGCCGACCCGACGCCTGAACCGAGCGTCGCCGGAAGTCGCGGAGCCGAGGCCGCCGGCGCGACGCCGCGACCCTCGACGCGGTCGAGGCGGTTGCCACCGGGCCGGAGGTCGAGTCGCCGGCACCGGTCAAGGTGGCTGCGGTCGAAGGCCCCGGCCAAGGCGGCTGCGCGCCCGCGTCGCCGCCGGGCCGCGTCGCGCCCGGCCGGCCCGCCAGCGGCCGGCTGACCGGCGGGGACGGAAGGCGTTTTGCTTCCGGCACGGTGCGCCCGGTAATCTGTACGACGGCCTACCGTCAGGTGGGCCACGTGTTCGTATGCGGCGCTGAAGCAGCGAAAATTCAGCAAATTCAAGGAGTTGGGCACGATGTACGCCATCGTCAAGACCGGCGGCAAGCAGTACAGGGTCGCCGAAGGCGATGTGATCGAGGTCGAGAAGCTCGACGTCGCTCCCGGCGCCGAAGTCGCGCTCGCCGCGATCCTGCTCGTCGATGGCGAAACCGTCACCCACGACGCCGACAAGCTGGCCAAGGTCAACGTCACCGCTGAGGTGGTCGCACAGACCAAGGGCCCGAAGATCCGCATCCACAAGTACAAGAACAAGACCGGCTACCACAAGCGCATGGGGCACCGTCAGAAGCTGACCCAGGTGAAGGTCACCGGCATCTCCAGCGGCAAGTGAGGGAGTAGCGACATGGCACATAAGAAGGGTGCATCCAGCTCCCGCAACGGCCGCGACTCGAACGCTCAGTTCCTCGGCGTGAAGCGCTACGGCGGCCAGGAGGTCAAGGCCGGCGAGATCCTCATCCGCCAGCGCGGCACCAAGTTCCACCCCGGCAACAACGTCGGTCGCGGCAAGGACGACACGCTCTTCGCGCTGGCCGCGGGCAGCGTGCAGTTCGGCACCTCGCGTGGACGCAAGACCGTAAACATCGTTTAGAGAATGCGCTGGAAGCCTCAGGCACCAGCGTGTCGTGTCGTCCGGCCGGGACCGAGACGACAGCAGTTAGGGCCGGAGAGGCGGACATGGCTAGCTTCGTCGACCGCGTCGTGCTGCATGTGGCAGCCGGCAACGGCGGGCACGGCGTCGCGTCGGTGCATCGGGAGAAGTTCAAGCCGCTGGGCGGTCCGGACGGCGGCAACGGCGGCCGTGGCGGCAACGTCGTCCTCGTCGTCGACCAGAACGTGCACACGCTGCTCGACTTCCACCATCACCCGCACCAGCACGCCGGCAACGGCAAGCAGGGCGCCGGCAGCCACCGCAACGGCGGCGACGGCGCCGACCTCGAGCTGCGCGTGCCCGACGGCACCGTCGTCGTCTCGCCCGACGGCGAGGTGCTCGCCGACCTGATCGGCATCGGGACCCGGTTCATCGCCGCGCAAGGCGGACGGGGCGGCCTGGGCAACGCTTCGCTGGCCTCGACGCGGCGCAAGGCTCCCGGATTCGCACTGCTGGGCGAGCCCGGCGAGCTGCGCGACGTCGTCCTCGAACTCAAGTCGGTCGCCGACGTCGGGCTGGTCGGCTTCCCGAGCGCGGGCAAGTCGTCACTGATCGCGGCGATGTCGGCTGCCCGCCCGAAGATCGCCGACTACCCGTTCACCACGCTCGTCCCCAACCTCGGCGTCGTCGACGCCGGTGGCGGCACGACGTTCACCGTCGCCGACGTGCCCGGCCTGATCCCGGGGGCAGCGCAGGGCAAGGGCCTGGGACTGGACTTCCTGCGCCACGTCGAACGGTGCTCCGTGCTGCTGCATGTGCTCGACTGCGCCACGCTCGACCCCGGCCGCGATCCGATCAGCGATCTTGACGCGCTCGAGCGTGAGCTCGGCCAGTACGAGGGAACCTTCGGTGAGCTGCTGAGCAAGCCGCGGCTCGTCGCGCTGAACAAGGTGGACGTACCGGAGGCGCGCGACCTGGCCGATCTGGTCCGTCCCGACCTCGAGGCCCGCGGGATGCGCGTCTTCGAGATCTCCGCCGTGTCGCACGAGGGCCTGCGCGCACTGACCTTCGCGCTCGCCGCAGAGGTCGACGCCGATCGCAAGTCCCGTCCGGCGCCCGAGTCGACACGCATCGTGCTCCAGCCCAGGGCCGTCAACGACGCCGGCTTCACGATCGTCCCGCTCGACGACGGCTACCTCGTGCGCGGCGAGAAGCCGGAGCGCTGGGTGCAGCAGACCGACTTCTCCAACGACGAGGCCGTCGGCTATCTGTCCGACCGGCTCGCCCGGCTCGGTGTCGAGGCGAAGCTGGCCAAGCTGGGCGCCGAGCAGGGCGACGCCGTCACCATCGGCGAGGTCACCTTCGACTTCGAGCCGCAGCGGCGGCGTCGAGGAACCCGAGTACCTGCCGACCCGGCGTGGCTACGACGCCCGCCTCGAAGCCGATGTCCGCCCGCGCGCCGACGAGCGGCTCGCGGCCAAGAAGGCCCGCCGCAGTCATGACGAATGACGCATGCCTGGTGACAACGGACGCGACGAGCGCTCGCGCGACCGGATAGCCGCGGCTGCGCGGACGGTCGTCAAGGTCGGCTCGTCGTCGCTCACCTCGCGCGGCCAGCTCGACCCGGCCCGGCTGGACTGCCTCGTCGACGCGCTCGCGGCCCGGCAGCAGGCGGGCAGCAGGTCGTGCGTCGTCACGTCGGGCGCCATCGCTGCCGGCATCGGGCCGCTGGGGCTCAAGACCCGCCCGCGCGACCTGGCGACCCAGCAGGCGGCTGCCAGCGTCGGCCAGCTGCTGCTCGCCGAGCGGTACGCGGTGTCCTTCGCGCGGTACGGGCTCCGGGTCGGCCAGGTGCTGCTCACGGCTGACGACCTGCACCGCCGCGGCCATTACCGCAACGCCAACCGCACCCTCGAGCGGCTGCTCGCGCTCGGCGTCATTCCGATCGTGAACGAGAACGACACCGTCGCCACCCACGAGATCCGCTTCGGCGACAACGATCGCCTCGCCGCGCTGGTCGCCCACCTCGTGCAGGCCGACGCGCTCGTGCTGCTCTCCGACGTCGACGGCCTCTACACGGGCAAGCCGGGCCGTCCCGAGTCGCGCTTCATCGCCGAAGTCGCGTCGATGGCAGAGCTGGCCGGTGTCGACGTGTCGCGGTCGGGCAGCCACGTCGGCTCCGGCGGCATGGTCACGAAGATCGACGCGGCTGCGATCGCGACCAGCGAAGGCATCCCGGTGCTGCTCGCCGGCTCATCGGCCGTCGACCGACGCGCTGCGTGGCGAGACGGGCACGTTGTTCCACCCGGCCGGCGACCGGTCGACGTCGCGGCTGTTCTGGCTGCGGTACGCGACGACGCCGCGCGGCCGGCTCGTGCTCGACGCGGGCGCCGTGGCCGCGGTCGTCCAGCGCCGGATGTCGCTGCTGCCGGCCGGCGTCACCGCAGTGATCGGCGACTTCTACTCGGGCGAGCCGGTCGAGCTCGCCGGGCCCGACGGTGCGGTGGTCGCGCGCGGGCTCGTCGGGTACGACGCTGCCGACCTGCCGGCGCTGCTCGGCCACAAGACCGTGGAACTACCGGCGGAGTTCCGTCGCGAGGTCGTGCACCGCGACGACCTCGTCCTGCTGTAAACGGATTCGCAACCGCGAGTATCCGCGATGCTCCCCGCCGCCGCCTCCACGATCGCACGGTCGCTGCGGTACCGCCCTCCGCGCTGCGGCCGGTGGTCGTGCTGCTGCTGGTGAACCTCGGACTCTCGATCGTCGTGACGATCATCGTGTTCGCGACAAGAACTCGATCATCAACTACCAGCTCGACCACCGGCACATCCCGATCCGGCCGCGGGATGCGTTGCGGCAGGCTACGCGACCGGATCTGGGGCGCGCGCTCGGGAACGTGGTCGTGAGCGTCATCTACGTCTTCCTCGTGCGGGCCTGCTGCGCGGTCGGCGCTGGGCCTATCGCGGGTGCTTCCTGATCGTGCCGGGATCGTCGGTCTGGGCCTGTGGCTGACCCCGTACCCGGTGGATGCGTGCCGAGCAGGTGCTGCAGTCGCTCGTCCTGCGGGGCTGCTGTACTTCGTCACCCGCCCGCCGTGCGCGAGCACTTCCGCACGGCGCCGGGGCGAACATTCGTCGGTTCCGTCGCGCGTGACGCCTCGGCGGCTACGCGAGTGCCGGACGTCCACGTAGCCGGTGCGCGTCGCGCGCGCGCCGCGAGGCCGCCGCCGACCTGGCTCCGGCCAGCAGGGCCGCCAAGGACGCAGCGCTGCACGCGATGGCCGACGCGCTCGATGACGCGACCGAGGCCGATCCTGCGCGCCAACGCCCGCGACGTCGACGCCGGGCGGGCGGCCGGCACGCCGAGAGCCTGCTCGACCGGCTGCGCTCGACGCCGAGCGGGTGGCCGCGATGGCCCAGGGGCTGCGCGATGTCGCCGCGTTGCCGGATCCGGTCGGCGAGGTGCTGCGCGGCTACGTGCAGCCCAACGGCCTCGAGATCCGCCAGGTACGCGTGCCGTTCGGCGTGCTTGCGATGATCTACGAGGCCCGCCCCAACGTGACGGTCGACGCCGCCGGGCTGGCGCTCAAGAGCGGCAATGCCGCGCTGTTGCGCGGTTCGGCCTCGGCGTACGAGTCGAACACGGCCCTCGTCGAGGTGCTCGCCGACCGCCGCAGAGAAGGCCGGCCTGCCGCGCGATGCGGTGCAGTTGGTGCCCGGGCACGGACCGCGGCAGCGTCGGGCACCTGCTGCGTGCCCGCGGGCTGGTCGATCTCATCATCCCGCGCGGCGGCGCCGGGCTGATCAACTTCGTTGTCGAGAATGCGACGGTGCCGGTGATCGAGACCGGCGTGGGCAACGTGCACGTCTACGTCGACGCGGCCGCCGATCTGGACATGGCCGAGCGCATCGTGGTGAATTCGAAGACGTCGCGGGTGAGCGTGTGCAACTCGGCCGAGACGCTGCTGGTGCACCGCGCCATCGCCGACGAGTTCCTGCCGCGCATCACGTCGGCGCTGCAGACGTGCGGTGTGGTCGTGCACGGTGACGACGCGTTCGCCGCACTCGACGGCGTGCGAGCCGGCCACCGATGACGACTGGGAGCGCGAGTACCTCTCGCTGGACATGGCCGCACGAGTCGTCGCCGATGTCGACGAGGCGATCGCGCACATCAGGCGGTGGTCGTCCGGCCACACCGAGGCGATCGTGACGCGCGACATCGACACCGCACGCCGGTTCGTCGCGCGCGTCGACTCGGCCGCGGTGATGGTGAACGCCTCGACCCGGTTCACCGACGGGGCCGAGTTCGGCTTCGGCGCCGAGATCGGCATATCGACCCAGAAGATGCACGCCCGCGGTCCGATGGGGCTCGCCGAACTCACGTCGACGAAGTGGATCGTCACCGGCGATGGGCACGTGCGCTGATCGAGGTGCCGATCGCTCAGTTCGAGGCGATGGTGAGCGAGGCACTCGACAGCCTGCCGCCGGCGCTGGGCAAGTTGATGCGCAACGTTGCCGTCACCATCGACGAGGACGGCGGAGACGGCTCGCCTGCTCGGCCTCTACCAGGGCGTCCCGCTGACCGCGCGCACGCACCAGTACTCGGGCGTCATGCCGGATCGGATCACCATATTCCGCAAGGCGATCCTGGCGATGTGTCATACCGAGGAGCAGGTGATCGACGAGGTGCGCCGGACCGTCGTGCACGAGGTCGGGCACCACTTCGGCATCGGCGACGACCGGCTGCACGAGCTCGGTTGGTGATTACGGCTCGTGGCTATGGCTGTCATCCCTGATTCAGATTTCGGAACGCGGGCGCGCGCAGGTTGCAGCGACGAGATCGTGATCTGGCTGACCACGACCAGCGCCGACGGCACGCCGCAACCCAACCCGGTGTGGTTCCTCTGGGAGGAGGACGCTGACGCGCTGTTGATCTACAACGCCAACAACGCCAAGCGGCTCGAGCACGTCGCTGTCCGCCCGCGGGTGTCGTTGCATTTCGACGGCGATGGTCGCGGTGGCGACATCGTCGTGCTCACCGGCGTGGCCGAGCAGGCGCTCGACGTTTCGTCCGCCGACCAGAACGAGGTCTACCTCGCGAAGTACGCCGAGCGTATCGCAACATGGGCTCCGATCCGCAGCGGTTCGCGCAGCAGTACTCCGTGCCGCTTCGGGTGCGGGTGACGAAGCTGCGTGGCCACTGATGACCAAGCGCATCGTGCTGATCCGCCATGCCAAGACCGAGCAGGGTCCGGTGGACATCGAGCGGGCGCTAACCGATCGCGGACGCCGCGATGCGACCGCCATCGGCGAGTTGCTGCGTCAAGGCGGGATCACGCCCGACCGGGTCGTGGTGTCGCCCGCCCTGCGAGCACGCCAAACGTGGAACAGCGCGCAGGCCGAACTGGCCGACATTGCGGAACTGAACGTCGACGACCGGATCTACGACAACGACGTCGACGGGCTGTTCGACGTCATCCGTGACACCCCCGCGGAGGTCGAGACTCTCGCCCTCGTCGGTCACAACCCCTCCTTCGAGCAGCTCGCGCTCGCGCTCGACGACGGCAACGGCGATCGCGATGCGGCCGAAGGCATGCACTCCGGCTACCCGACCAGTGCGGTCGCGGTGTACGAGATCAGTGCCGCCTGGGCCGACGTCGTGCCGCATGAGGGAACGCTGCGAACCTTCGCCGTACCGCGTGGCTCGTAACCTACGACTGCGGATGTCGGAGCTTGTTACGTTGACACTGCTGGCCAGAGTTAGAGAATAGTCCGAATTGTCGGTTACCACCCTGCTCGCCGGAGTGTGTCTTCATGGCCCATCGCGTTCGCTCGATCCTCGCTCGTTTCGTCCGCCGTCCTGCTGGCGGCGGCGGTGCTTGCGCCGGCTGCGGCAGCGAGATCTACCGCGCCGAGCGTGGTGCACGTGGGCCAGGTGAGCCGGCAGGACGTCGCCTCGAATTCCGGGTCCGAGCCGGACACGGTCGTCGAGCCGGACGTCGCAGTGTCTCCGGTGAACAGAAACGTCGCGATCGCCGTCGCGCACGACTCCCGGTTCAAGGATGGCGGCGCGGTCGACATCTCGGCCGCGTGGACGACCGATGGCGGCGCGCATTGGCAGCACCGAGCTGTGCACGGAATCACCAAGGCGACCGGCGGTCCGTACGACCGCGCGTCGGATCCGGTCGTCGCATTCGCTGCCGATGGCACGGCCTATCTCTCGGTTCTGGTGTTCTACGCGACCAGGTGCCCGACCGCGGTCGCCGTGCTGCGCTCGACCGACGGCGGACAGCACTGGGGCAAGCCGCACTACGCGCATAAGAGCTCGAGCTGCAACTACTCCGATGACAAGAACTGGTTGGTCGTCGACAACTCGACCGCGAGTCCGCATTTCGGACGGGTCTACCAGTTCTGGACGCCGTTCCGGTACCGCGGCCAGAACTACATCAGCGCGCCGCAGGCGGTGCGCTGGTCGGACGACAAGGGCCGCACGTGGAGCGCCACGTCCTACGTCACCCCGATTGATCACGGCTCGCAGGACTCGCAACCG
The DNA here is from genome assembly GCA_963794885.1 of uncultured Actinomycetota bacterium. GTDB lineage: Bacteria > Actinomycetota > Actinomycetes > Mycobacteriales > Jatrophihabitantaceae > RYN-133. The sequence goes on along the minus strand of CAWCFH010000013.1, from coordinate 82,930 downwards.
ATGATCCTTCCGGATGGCTCGATCGTGGACACGTTCTACGATTTCGGCGCGGGTGGCGCCGTGCCTGACGCCGTCCCGGGCGCTCGGCCGGAAAGCCCGCGCGCGAGCATGCAGCGCAACGCGACCCAATCCCCACCCATCAACGCGAGTGGGTCGGTGTATGCAGCCATCTCGAAGGACGGCGGGGCAACATGGTCTGCCGAGACCGAGGTGACCAACAACGCTGGCGGATACGCCGACAACGTGCGCTGCTGCCTGTTCGCGGCTGACATCGACTCGGTGACGCACACGATGTACGTGGTTTGGGAGGGCGGGGTCGGCACCACCGATCCGGTGTACGTCTCGTACTCGACCAACGGACGGCAATGGTCGTCACCGGTGCGGGTGTCGCGCGGCGATGTCGACGGCGTGCAACGAGTCAATGTCGATGTCGTTGCACGCGGCGGGACCGTTTACGTGGCGTATGGGACGAGGACGCAGGCACGGCACGCCGGCGGCTTCGTGCAGCAACAGCTGTCGGTCTCGGACAACGGCGGACGCAGCTTCGCGCCGCCGAGCGTGGTCGGCCCGAGGTCGGAGTTGAAGTACGCCGCGCGGGCCGGTGGCTACTTCCCGGGTGACTACATCGGCGAGGCCATCGCGCCCGGACGGCTGTACGCGGTCTGGGCGGTGTCGTCCAAGCCGCCGCCGTACTCGACCTCTCGGTATCACCAGGTGATCTACGGAGCGACCTGGCGCGTCTAGCTGACGCCCGTTCCTGTGGCCGGGCTAGCCGCCGATTCCGCGCAGCGCCTCGGCCGTCGCTTCGTCCGCGGGATAGAACGTCTCGATCGTCAACTCCTCAACCGTGACGTCAGTGGCCGTCCCGACGCGCGCCTCGATGCTGAACAGCGACAGCTCGCCGATCGCCGTGCGCGCAAGAGCAAAGGCAGCACCACGTCGGTTGGTGCGACGCCGGCAGAGTGGTCGCCGGGATAGCCCCGAAGCTCGGCCTCCAGCTCCTGCAGCCGCGAGTCGCCGTTCTGCAGCGCACGCCGATGCAGCTGTTCGAGCAGGTGCGCTCGCCATTGCGCCGAGATTGACGATGCGTGCCGCCATCCCGTCCGGATGCAAGCTCAACCGCAGCACGTTCACCGGCGGCTCGAGCAAGTGCGGCGCGCAGCCTTCGATCAAGGTCGCGATCGCCGCGTTCGCATCGACCATGTCCCACCAGCGGTTGATGACCACTGCCGGATACGGCTCGTGTCCACGCAGTACCTGCCGTAACGCAGCCCGGACGGACGCGAGCTCCGGTTCGTCCATCCCATGCTGCGGGTAGGCGGGTGCGTACCCGCCGGCGAGCAGTAGCTGATTGCGCTCGCGCAACGGCACCTCCAGCTGCTCAGTGAGCCGCAAGATCATCTCCGGAGTCGGCCGTGACCGACCGGTCTCGACGAAGCTCAGGTGCCTCGTCGAAATATCGGCCTGGATCGACAGATCGAGCTGGCTGAGCCGGCGCCGCTCGCGCCATTCGCGCAGCAGCTGGCCGACCGGGGTGGGGGCTGTGAGCGTCACCTGACCGACGGTAGCGATCACACGCACGCAGCGCGATTACCTGCGAGGTCATGGCCAGGCATTACCTCACGCGTAATCGACGCACCGCCGATGAGCCGCCACGATCTTGGACGAATCATCAACTACGAAAGGGAATCCTCATGTCTGATCTGCTCGAGCAGTACCTCGCGTGCTGGAACGAGACCGACGGCGAGGCACGTCGCGCACTCATCGCCGAGAACTGGAGGAGCACCCGCGCTACACCGACCCGCTCGTCGAGATAGCGGGCCGTGCCGCGCTCGACGCCACTATCGCCGCAGTTCAGCAACAATTCCCGGGGTTCGTGTTCACCGCGGTCGGCCCGGTCGACGCGCATCATCGGCAAGCTCGCTTCAGCTGGGGTCTCGGCCCGCAAGGAGCCGAACCGATCGTGCTCGGCTTCGACGTGGTCACCCTCGACGGCGATGGTCACATCGACAGCGTGCTCGGCTTCCTCGACAAGGTGCCGGGCTGATGGCCGGCACGCTCACCGTCGGACGTGGCGTCGAGGGACGAACCGCCGGCTGGGCACCGCTGCTCGTGGTGCTGGCCGGCACCTTCGTCACGTTCCTCGACTTCTTCATCGTCAATGTCGCGCTGCCCTCGATGCAGGCGGACCTGCATGCGGAACCGTCCGCAGTCTCACTCGTCGTCGCTGGGTACGGGCTGACCTTCGCAGCCGGCATGATCACTGGCGGTCGGCTCGGCGATCTGTACGGGCGGCGCCGGATGTTCGCGCTCGGTCTGGTGCTGTTCACCGCGACGTCGGCCGCATGCGGACTCGCACCGAGCGTCGGCGTACTCGTTGCTGCCCGGCTCATGCAAGGCGGCGCCGGCGCACTGCTGACGCCGCAGGTGCTCGCGATCCTCGGCACCGTCTACACCGGCCGGCAGCGCGCGACTGCGTTTGCTGCGTACGGCCTCGCGATGGGCATCGCCGGCGTGCTCGGCCAGCTCGTCGGAGGTGTGCTCATCCAGGCCAACCTGCTCGGGCTTGGCTGGCGAGCCATCTTCCTGATCAACGTTCCGATCGGACTGGCCGCGCGGCTGTTGGTGACCTGCGTCGTGCCCGAGTCACGCGGCGCGGCGGCGCGTCTGGACCTGACCGGGGCGGGTCTGGTCACGCTCGCGGTGAGCGCGCTCGTCCTCCCGCTCATCGAGGGACGCGAGCACGGGTGGCCGACGTGGACGTGGGTGTCGCTGGCAGTGGCACCACTACTCGTGACGCTGTTCGTCCGCCATCAATCGCGGCACCGTGCGCCGCTGGTGCAGCTCGCACTGTTCCGCGACCGGTCGTTCGCGGTGGGGTCGCTGACCGCGCTGACCTTCGCGCTTGTCCCCGCTGCGCTGTTCTTCGTGCTCGCCCTCTACCTGCAGCAGGGTCGCGGGTTCGACGCGCTCTTCTCCGGGACACTGTTCGCCGCGGTCGGCGCCGGCTACTTCGCTGCGATGGTCGTTGCCGCGCGGCTCGCAGTTCGGCTCGGGCGCCAGATCCTCGCGGCGGGCGCGCTCACCGTGGCCGCCGGGTGCGCCGCGCTGGTCTGTGCAGCACGTACGCCCTCGTCGCTCGAGCTCATTCCGGGGCTGGTGCTGGTCGGCTTCGGCATCGGCCTGGTCCTGGTCCCGCTGGCGTCGACGGTGCTGGCATCGGTCGATCCGCTGCACGCCGGGTCGGCCGCGGGAGTGCTCACGACCGCGCAGCAGGTCGGAGGTTCGCTGGGCGTGGCCGTCATCGGCGTGGTGTTCTTCGGCGGTGGCGCGGTGTCGCATGCGTTTACGACCAGCCTGTGGGTGCTGGCCGGCCTGACCGTGGGAACGGCTCGTCCTCGCTCAGTTGCTCGCGCCGCAGTCGCCCTGGCGTGTCCGAGCTCCGCGCCGAGATAGCGCAAGACGCGCCAGCACCCGCCGGTTGTCGGTCTCGGTCGGGGCAGGTCGAGCTTGGTGAAGATGTTCGCGATGTGCTTCTCGACCGCTCCGTCCGAGCACGACGAGCGCCGCGGCGATGCCGGCTGTTCGACAGGCCTTCGGCCATTCGTTGCGAGCACCTCGCGCTCGCGCGGCGTCAGCGTCGAGAGCACTCGCGTCGCCGGCGACGCACCGAGCAGCTGGGAGACGACCTCGGGGTCCAGCGCAGTCCCGCCGTCGGCCACCCGCTGCAGCGCCTCGACGAACTCGCGGACGTCGGCGACGCGGTCCTTGAGCAGGTACCCGACTCCGCGCGGCGAGCCGGAGAGCAACTCGGCGGCGTACCGCGTCTCGACGTACTGCGAGAAGACCAGCACGCCGACGTCGGGATGCGAGCGCCGCAACGCGATCGCGGCGCGCAAGCCCTCGTCGGTGAACGACGGCGGCATCCGGATGTCGATCACGCACACGTCCGGCGGGTCGGCGGCCACCGCGGCGCGCAGCGCGTCGCCGTCGGCCGACCGCGGCAACCACCTCGTGCCCGCGATCGACCAGCAGCTGCACCAGCCCGTCCCGCAGGATCGCGCTGTCCTCGGCGATCATCGACTCTCATCGGGGCTCAGTCCCGATCGGCAGGCGGATGGTCGACCGACGGTCGGGCCGCCGGGCGGGCTGTGCACGATCAGCGTGCCGTCGACCGTGCCGACCCGTTCGGCAGCCCGGTCAGCCCCGTCCCCGCGCCGACCTGCGCGCCGCCGCGAGCCGTTGTCGCTCACCGTCAGCCGCAGCGTCGCCGCCGTCCGTGCGCGCGTCGACCGTCGCCGACGCGAGCACCGCTGTGCTTGGCCACGTTGGTCAGCAGTTCGGCGACGCAGAAGTACGCGATCGTCTCGATCGCCGGCGCGACGGCCGCGTCGGCGAGCGGTCGTCAGCCGGCACCGGCACGGCGCTGTTCGCGGCGAGGGTGGCCAGCGCCGTGTCGAGCCCGGCGTCGAGGACGGGCGGATGGATGCCCCTCGCCAGGTCGCGCACCTCGGCGATCGCGTCCTTCGCCGTCGGGTGCGCGGAGTCGAGCAGTCGCTGCGCCTCGGCCGGATCGCCGCCCTCGGCGAGTTTCTCCTTGGCCAGCCCGACGTTCATCGCAAGCGCGACCAGACGCGCCTGCGTGCCGTCGTGCAGATCGCGCTCGATGCGGCGCAGCGTCGTCGCCGCGTCGTCCACCGCGATCGCGCGCGACTGCTCGAGTTCCTCGACCCGCTCGTCGCGCCGGGTCGGTCCCGAGCAGTGCCGCGCACGAGCACCCGGTCGACCACGACGACGCCGCGCACCACCCACGGCGCGGCGAGCAGGAGCAGCACGCCGGCCACGCGCGATCAGGACGATCCGGAACGGCGTGTCGAGCGTGTAGTTGCTGCCGAATGTCGCGCCGCGATGGCAGCGCCGGTCGCCGGTCGTGTTGCACGGCAGGAACGGCCGCCAGATCGCGTAGGTGAGCGCGCCGAGCCCGTAGCGTAGAACGCGACCGCGGTGACGAACGTGAGGATGCCGAGCGGCAGCTTGAGCAGCAGGTACAGCCGCGCCCGCCAGGCCGTGCCGTCGGTCAGGCACGAGCCGATCCAGCCGAACAGGCCCGGACGCGCACGGAACGGCGCCGGCGCGGGGATCGTCTCGCCGAGCAGCACGTTGCCGAGCCCGCCGATGACCGCGCCCGAAATAGCGGCGAGACCAGGCCGGTCACCGCGAGCAGCGGCAGGCCGACGAAGGTGACGAGCAGGCCGGCGCTGACCGACAGCGTGGTCACCGTGAAGACGAAGCCACGCGATGCCCTAGCGGCAGGCCGAGCACGGCGTACAGCAGCTCGCCCCAGGTCCGCCGGCGGTGAACACCGGCCAGCGGGGCAGGCAAGGTGCGCGCGGTCATTGCCGCACCAGCTTGGCAGAGAGCGCGGACATGCTCATACCGCGCCATGCTCGATCTGCGCGCGCGGCGTCGATCTCGATGGAGCCAGAGACCCGTCGTCGACGGTGCGGTTTTCCCCACGTCGGTTGGCGCATTTCCCGCCACTCGACCACACTGACGTGGCACGAGCAGCCGATCTGGGGGACTACATGGCGTACTTCGTGACCGGGCGCGACCGGGTTCATCGGACGGTTCCTGCTCGCCGAACTGCTCGAGCGCGAGGGCACGATCTACGCGCTGTGCCGGGCCAGCTCGCTCGACAAGCTCGACGATCTGCGCGAGCGCCTCGGCGCCGACGACGACCGCATCGTCCCGGTCGTCGGCGACCTGTCGAAGGACCGCCTCGGGCGTCGAGGCCGACGAGATCGAGCAGCTCAACGGCAAGATCGAGCACTTCTTCCACCTCGCCGCCATCTACGACCTCACCGCCGACGCCGACAGCCAGCGGCGTGGCGAACGTCGAGGGCACCCGGCACGCGCTGCAGCTTGCCGAGGCCGTGCACGCCGAGCACTTCCACCAGGTCAGCTCGATCGCCGCCGCGGGCCTGTACAAGGGCACGTTCACCGAGGACATGTTCGACGAGGCGACCGACGTCGACAACAACCCGTACTACGCGACCAAGCACGAGTCCGAGCGCGTGGTCCGCGAAGAGTCGACGATCCCGTGGCGCGTCTACCGCCCCGGCATCGTCGTCGGCAGCTCCGAGACCGGCGAGATCGACAAGATCGACGGGCCGTACTACTTCTTCCGCGCGATCCAGCGGCTGCGCGGGCTCTCGCCGTCCTGGCTGCGCGGCATCGGCATCGAGGGCGGCCCGATCAACATCGTCCCGGTCGACTACGTCGCCAAGGCGATGGACTACCTCGCCCACCAGCCGGGCCTGGACGGGCGGGCGTTCCACCTCACCGACCCGCGAGCCGATGACCGTCGGGCAGATGGCCAACGCGTTCGCCAAGGCGGCGAAGGCGCCGCAGTTCGCGTACAACGTCGACACCAAGCCGATCGAGTCGGCGGTCCGCGCGATCCCCAAGCCGCTGCGGGCTGTCGCCGTCGCGGCTGCCGGGCGCCAAGCAGGCGACCGACCTCGTGCTCGCCGAGCTCGGCATCCCGCGCGAGGTGCTGCACTACGTCAACTACCCGACGAACTTCGACTCGACGAAGACGCAGGAAGCGCTGGCCGGTTCGGAGCATCGAGGTGCCGCCGCTCGTCGTCCTACGCGCAGACGCTCTGGGAGTACTGGGAGCGCACGTACAGCCCGGACCGCCGCAAGGACCGCTCGCTCGCCCGCGCGATCAAGGGCAAGACCGTGATGATCACCGGCGCGTCGTCGGGCATCGGCCGGGCGACCGCACTGCGGGTCGGCGCGGCCGGCGGCAAGGTCATCCTCGTCGCGCGCGGCGTCGAGAAGCTCGAGCAGACCAAGACCGAGATCGAGGACGCTCGGCGGCGTCGCGTTCGTGCACCGCTGCGACCTCTCCGACATGAGCGACATCGAGCGGATGGCCAAGGAAGTGCTGCAGGAGCACGGCCGCGTCGACGTCCTGGTGAACAACGCCGGCCGCTCGATCCGCCGCTCGATCGCGCTGTCCTACGACCGCTTCCACGACTTCGAGCGGACGATGCAGCTGAACTACTTCGGCGCCGTGCGGCTCGATCCTGACCCTGCTGCCGGTGATGCGCCAGCCGGCGCCGGACGGTCGCAAGGGCGGGCAGATCATCAACATCAGCTCGATCGGCGTGCAGACGAACACGCCGCGCTTCTCGGCCTACGTCGCGTCGAAGGCGGCGCTCGACGCGTTCTCGCCGCTGCATCGCGTCCGAGGTGCTGCAGGACGGCGTGCACCTGACGACGATCCACATGCCGCTCGTCCGCACGCCGATGATCGCGCCGACGACGATGTACGACCGGTTCCCGACGATGACGCCGACCGAGGCCGCGGACATGATCTGCAAGGCGATGATCCGCAAGCCGAAGAAGGTCGGCACGACGCTCGGCAACTTCGGCGCGCTGGCCTACCAGGTCGCGCCGCGCGGCGTGGACGTCGTCATGAACTACGGCTACAAGATGTTCCCGGACTCGAAGGCGGCGCGCGGCGCCGACCGCTCGCGGTCCGACGAGCCGACGAGCGAGAGCGTCGCGTTCGCGCACATCCTGCGCGGCGTGCACTGGTAGCCGCCTGCCTGCAAGGCTGTACTGCATGACCGTGTCGCTGAGCGATGACGACTTCCTGTACTTCGTCGAGCGTGCCGTGCGCGGAATGGCCGGCATCGTCGCCGAGCTCGGTGACGATCTTGCCGGCACCAAGCCGGACGTCCCCGGCGCGAACACGGCGTACGCATTGCTGACGCACTGCCTCGGCGTGATCGAGTACTGGGCCGGGCAGGTCAACCTCGGCCGCGACGTGCATCGCGACCGCGACGCCGAGTTCGTCGCGACCGGCCCGGTCGGTGACCTGCTGGTGCGCACCGATGCGGTGCTCGCACAGTTCGCCGCTGACGTTGCCGACGCTGATTCCAACGCGGCGCCGGCACTTCCGCCGGACGACTGGGCGCGCGGCCCGCACCGCGAACTCGACCAGGCCGGCGTCCTGATGCACGTCTACGAGGAGGTCGCGCAGCACCACGGCCAGATGGAGGTGCTGCGTGACGCGCTGCGGGCCGGCCCGCCGGCCTTTGATCCGCCGATGGCGTGGCTGCGCGGCAAGCGCGGCGTGAAATGGGCGCGCCCCGGCCCCGACCTGATCCCGGCCTGGGTGGCCGACATGGACTTCCCGGTCGCGCCGCCGATCCGTGCCGCGATCACCGGGCATGCTCGACCGCGGTGACCTCGGCTATCCGGACTGGTCGCAGAACCCGCTCGCCGACGTGTTCGCCGAGCGGATGAAGCGCAGCTTCGGATGGGATGCACCGGCTGAGCACGTGCGCCCGCTCGCCGACCTCATCCAGGCCGTCCAAGTCATCCTCGACCTTGCGACCGAGCCGGGCGACGGGGTCGCCGCGCATCTGCCGAACTACCCGCCGTTCCCGGCCGCGATCGCGACCATGCATCGCCGTCTCGTTCCGGTGCAGCTGACGCCGTCGGGCGACAGTTGGTCCTGGGACCCCGCCGGTCTCGAAGCCGCTGCGGCCACGGCACGGGTGCTGCTGCTGGTGAATCCGCACAACCCGACCGGACGGGCGTTCACCCGCGCCGAACTGCAGCAGCTCGCTGACGTCGCCGAGGCACACGACCTGCTGGTGGTGTCCGACGAGATCCACGCCGAACTCGTGCACGAGCCGCACGAGCACATCCCGTTCGCTTCGCTCAGCGCCCACGCCGCGGCACGCACGGTCACCCTCACGTCGGCGACCAAGGCGTACAACATCGCCGGCGTGCGCACGGCAGTCGCGCACGTCGGGCCGCAATGGCTGCGCGACCGGTGGAACGCGCAGCCGCCCGACCTGTACGGCCTGCCGAGCACGCTCGGTGTCGAGGCGACGATCGCGGCCTGGCGCGACTGCGACGGTTGGCTCGCTGAGCTGCGTGCGCACCTGCGCGCACAACGCGATCACCTCGCTGCCCGGGTCGCAGCAACTGCCCGGCATCTCGATGCGCATGCCGGATGCCGGCTACCTCGCCTGGCTCGACTGCCGCGCGGCGCAACTGCCCGCCGATCCGGCCGCGTACTTCCGCGAGCACGCCGGTCTTGAACTCGCATCCGGGCCCGACTACGACCCGGCGGCGACAGGCTGGGTGCGGCTGAACTTCGCCAACAGTCGCGCCCTGCTCGACGAGATCCTCGATCGAATCGCCGGTTCTCTCCCAGGACGGCCCTAATATCTCGCACATGAGCGCGCGCCGGGTCGGCATCATGGGTGGCACCTTCGACCCGATCCATCACGGCCACCTCGTCGCGGCCAGCGAGGTCGCGACGCTCTATCACCTCGACGAAGTGATCTTCGTCCCCACCGGCGAGCCGTGGCAGAAGTCGGAGCGCGAGGTCAGCCCGGCAGAACACCGCTATCTGATGGCCGTCATCGCCACCGCGTCCAACCCGCGGTTCTGGGTCAGCCGGGTCGATATCGATCGCGCCGGGCCGACCTACACGATCGACACCATCAGCGACATCGCTGCGCAACACCCTGGGGCAGAGCTCTTCTTCATCACCGGCGCGGATGCTCTTGCGCAGATCCTGTCCTGGAAGAACGCGGAGGAGGCGCTGCAGATGGCGCACTTCGTCGGCGTGACCCGCCCTGGATATGAACTCTCCGACGAGCATCTGCCGAGTGATTCGGTGCGATTGCTCGATGTGCCCGCGATGGCCATCTCCTCGAGCGACTGCCGTGAACGGGTCGCAGACGGTCGCCCGGTCTGGTACCTGGTGCCCGACGGCGTGGTGCAGTACATCAACAAGCACCGCCTGTATCGGAAAGCCTGATGAAGCGCGCCGTCGCTTGCGTCATTGCGTCATTGACCGTCGTCGCCGCGCTCAGCGGGCCGGCTGCGGCAACGCATAAGCCTGTTCGGCACGGCCACCACCATCACAGACCCAAACCGCCGGCGATCAATGTCGTCCGTGCCCGCATCTACTCGAGCGACGCGTGGCTGATGCGGTTGAGGGTTGGTGACTTCCGGTTCCGGCCAGTGGTTGCGCACAACCACATCGGCGGTCGCCGTGAATCGATCCCGAACATGGCGCGGCGCACGCATGCGCTTGCCGGCATCAATACCGACGCTTTCCATTGGGCAAGGCACGTAGTGCCCCGCCAAGGCTTCGTCAGCGGCGGCACCGTCTGGAAAACCCCGTCGACCGTGCACCAGGCCAATCTGTACTTCACCTCGAACGGCAAGGCCTTCATCGGCGCGACGCCGTACACGGTCACCGCCAACGGGCGCATCGTGCACGGCATCAACGATGACGTCTCGATCGAGAACCGGCGGCTGACCGAACTCACGTCCAACCACGACAGCATGCGCCTGCCGCACGGCTGCACGGTCGTCACGCTCGGCCACACTCTGCCGACGCGGGCCACGGGCTGGCAGGTGCTGAGCATCAAGCCGCACTTGCTCAGGTACACCCGGATTCGCAGCGACCATCGCGCGCTGGTGGCCTGTGGCTCGAACGACCTGGCGTGGGTCAAGACACTGCGTCGCGGCACTCATGTGGCTCTGAAATTCAGATGGCAGGTGCCCGGTCTCGGCAAGGCGAAGATCACCGCGCTGGCATCCGGCGTGGCCGTGCTGGTGCGTGGTGGCAAGCGTTGGGTCGACACGACGCAGTACTTCTATCCGCGCGAGCGCAACCCGGAGACCTTCGCCTGCGTCTCGCGGGACAAGCGCCACCTGTTTCTCGGCATCGTCGACGGCCGGTCGACGCGCTCGGCGGGCGTCACGTTCAACCAGATGCGCAGGTACATGCTCAACCGGCACTGCTGGACCGGAATGGTCTTTGACGGCGGCGGGTCGACGATCATGGTGCGGAACAACCACGTCCTCAACCATCCCTCCGACGGGCGCCCACGGCTCGTCCCGGACGGCCTGTTCGTGTACCGCAGGCCGGCGCCGAAGCGGCATCATCGCAAGCCGCGGTAGTCGGGTTCGCCCGGTCCGTACACTTGGGACCAATGACTGCAACGGACGAGGCCCGCGAGGCTGCCCTGGTAGCTGCGCAGGCGGCGGCCGACAAGCTCGGCACTGACATCGTGCTCATCGATGTCAGCGAGCGCCTGGCTATTACCGACGTGTTCGTGCTCGCGACCGGCAACAACGAGCGGCAGGTCGAGGCGATCGTCGACGAGGTCGAGGAGAAGCTGCGCCTGCACGGTGTCAAACCGATCCGGCGGGAAGGCCGCAGGGACGGCCGCTGGGTGTTGCTCGACTACGGCGACATCGTCGTGCACGTGCAGCATTCGGAGGAACGGGTCTTCTACGCGCTCGAACGGCTGTGGAAGGACTGCCCGCCCATCCCGTTCACCGATCGCGCCGCCGGCGAGCGATGAGGCTCATCCTGCTGCGGCACGGCCGAACCGAGTGGAACGCGCAGCGCCGCTTCCAGGGACAGGCCGACCCGCCCCTCGACGACGTGGGCCGGATGCAGGCCTACGAGGTGGCGGCGCTGATCGCATCGGTGCATCCTGACCTGCTGGTCAGCTCCGACGCGGCACGAGCCATGCAGACTGCCGAACTGGTCAGCGCTGCGATCGGTCTGCAGGTGCGCGCCGAGCGGCGGCTGCGGGAGCGCTCGCTCGGGCACTGGGAAGGGCTGACCCGTGACGAGGTCGCCGCGAAGTATCCCGACGAGTTCGCCGACTGGATCGCCGGGCGCGACGTCAGCCGGCCGCGGCGGCGAGAGCCGCGAGGAGGTGGCCGAGCGCGCATTGGCAGCGTTCGCTGACCTTCCTGACGTAGCGACGGCGGTCATCGTGACGCACAGCGCGACGGCGATGGCACTGACCACGGCACTGCTCGGCCTCGATCAGCGGGTCCACGTCCTCGGACCGTTGGCCAATTGCCATTGGTCGGAACTGACCTCCGAACAGCACGACGGTACGAAGCCGGTGTGGCGGCTGCGTGCGCACAACATCGGGACTCCGGGCGCCGTCGTTCCGCTGCCGATCCTGGTCGATGCCGGCGAGGACGCGTCCGACGCGGAGGCCTAGGACCGCCTGTTCTCGCGCAAAACGGACAGCGCGGACATCCTGCTCGCGGGTGAGCAACGCCATAGCCGTCCCGGCATGAGGAGCACCGTCCACTGCGCCTAGAGTCGGCAGGTAGGTGCCCCCGCGTCCGGCGGCGACGGACGGCGGGCGCGGGGCGTGCACCCATCTCGCTCGGCGTTTCGGTACCGGTTGAGTACGATATGAAACATGCGGGTTCGTCGACTTCTTCTTGGACCGCCGCGCTGACTCGTTTCGCCGAGTTTGCGCGGCAGAGCCTCTGCACGTCTGCAGGGGCTCTTGGTTTGTCCAAGGCCAATTTCCCCGGGAGTTTCCGATGAACCAACCAGACGACGTCAACGCCGACGTCCCGCCCTTCCGGTACACCGCCGCGGTCGCCGACTCGATCGAGACGAGCTGGCAGGAGCGCTGGGCCGGCGAGGGCACCTTCAACGCGCCGAACCCGAGCGGACCGCTGGACGACGGCTTTGACCGGGTCGCCATCCGGCCGCACGCGTATGTGATGGACATGTTCCCGTACCCGTCCGGCGCTGGTCTGCATGTCGGGCATCCGCTCGGCTACATCGGCACCGACGTCTACGCGCGCTACCTGCGGATGCGCGGCTCGAACGTGCTGCACACGATGGGCTTCGACGCGTTCGGCCTGCCGGCCGAGCAGTACGCGGTGCAGACCGGGCAACACCCGCGCACCACGACCTACGGCAACATCGAGATCTTCCTGACCCAGTTGCGGCGCTTGGGCCTGGGGCACGACGAGCGCAGGCGCGTCGCCACGACCGATCCGGCGTTCTACCGCTGGACGCAGTGGATCTTCCTGCAGATCTTCAACTCCTGGTACGACCCGATCGCTGACAAGGCACGTCCGGTCGCAGAGCTGATCGCCGGGCTGGACGACGACTCGCGCGAGCCGCTGCCCGGCACCAACCCGTTCGGCAAATCGTGGGCCGAGCTGAACGATGTCGAGCGCCGTCAGGTCGTCGACAACCACCGGCTGGCCTATCGCGCCGAGTCGATGGTGAACTGGGCTCCGGGCCTGGGCACCGTGCTGGCCAACGAGGAGGTCACCGCCGACGGGCGCAGTGAGCGCGGCAACGTGCCGGTCTTCCGCAAGCCGCTGCCGCAGTGGATGATGCGCATCACCGCGTACGCCGACCGGCTGATCGACGATCTGGACAAGATCGACTGGCCGGAGAAGGTGCGCACGATGCAGCGCAACTGGATCGGCCGCTCGACCGGCGCGCATATCAGCTTCCCGGCGGGCAATGCCGCGATCGAGGTCTTCACCACGAGGCCGGACACCGTGTTCGGCGCGACCTACATGGTGCTGGCACCGGAACATCCGCTGGTCGACGAGTTGACCGCGGAGGTATGGCCGGACGCCACCTCGCCGGCGTGGACCGGCTCGCACGCGTCACCGGGCGAAGCGGTCGACGCGTACCGCAAGTTCGCGGCGTCCAAGTCGGAGGTGGACAGGCAGGCCGAGGGCAAGCAGAAGACCGGGGTGTTCATCGGCGCGTTCGCCACGAATCCTGTTACCGAAAAGCCGATCCCGATCTTCATCGCCGACTACGTACTGATGGGTTACGGCACCGGCGCGATCATGGCCGTGCCTGGGCAGGACGAACGCGACTGGGAGTTCGCCGAGATCTTCGACCTGCCGATCGTGCGCACGGTGCAACCGACCGAGGGATTCGAGGGCAAGGCGTTCACCGGCGACGGCCCGGCGATCAACTCCGGCTTCCTGGACGGCATGGCCGTCGACGACGCCAAGGCGACGATCATCGAGTGGCTGGAAGCCAACGGACACGGTCGCGGCGCGGTCACCTACCGGCTGCGCGACTGGTTGTTCTCGCGGCAGCGGTACTGGGGCGAGCCGTTCCCGATCCTGTATGACGAGACCGGGCTGCCCATCGCCGTGCCCGAGTCGATGCTGCCGGTCGAGTTGCCGGAGACCGACGACTTCTCGCCGAAGTCGTTCCCGCCCGACGACGTCGACTCGCTGCCCGAACCGCCGCTGGGCAGGCTGACCGACTGGGTCACTGTCGAGCTGGATTTAGGCGACGGACCGCGGACCTATCGTCGCGAGACGAACACGATGCCGAACTGGGCCGGTTCGTGCTGGTACGAATTGCGATACCTGGACCCGACGAACACCGAGGCGCTGGTCGACCCGGAGGTCGAGCACTACTGGATGGGCCCGACTGCCGACCGTCCCTTGGGCGGTGTCGAGCTGTACGTCGGCGGTGTCGAGCATGCAGTGCTGCACCTGCTGTATGCGCGCTTCTGGCACAAGGTGCTGTACGACCTGGGCTACGTCAGCTCGTCCGAGCCGTTCCACCGGCTGGTCAACCAGGGCATGCTGCAGCTGCCGGCCTACACGAACAAGGACGGCTTCTACGTCGAGGCGGCCGAGGTCGCCGAGCGCGACGGGCACTACTACTTCGGCGACGAAGAGGTCAACGTCGAGTTCGGCAAGATCGGCAAGAGCCTGAAGAACGTCATCAACCCGGACGAGTTCATCGAGCGCTTCGGCGCGGACACGTTCCGGATGTTCGAGATGTTCAGCGGTCCGCTGGAGCAGTCGCGGCCGTGGGACGCGAAGGCGATCGTCGGTCCGTACCGGCTGTTGCAGCGGGTGTGGCGAGTTGTCCTGGACGAGACAGACCGGCGCGCTGCACGTTTCCGACGATCCCGTCCCGGATGCGTTGAATCGCCAGCTGCACAAGGCGATCCATGCGGTGCGTGAGGGATACGAGACGCTGCGCTTCAACACCTCGATCGCGCGAATCACCGAGCTGAACAACGCCGTGACGCAGGCCTACCCCAACGGCGGAGCGCCGCGCGAGGTGGCCGAGGCGTTGGTGCTGATGCTGGCACCGCTGGCGCCGCACATCGCCGAGGAGTTGTGGTCTCGGCTGGGTCACTCGTCCTCGTTGGCGTGGACGGACTTCCCGGTGGCTGACGAAGCACTGCTGATCGACGACACCGTCGAGGTGCCGGTGCAGGTCAACGGCAAGCTGCGTTCGGTGATCATCGTCGCCGGCCGGCTCGGACGCTGAGAGCCTGGAAGCGGCGGCTCGGGCCGACGCGAAGATCGCGGCAGCGTTGGACGGCCGCGACACACGTCGCGTCGTCGCGGTGCCTGGCCGTCTCGTCAACTTCGTGGTCTGATCCGTCCGTGAGCGGACTCTGACGTGCCGCGCGTTGCGATAGTCACCGATTCGACGGCGTACCTGCCTGACGACTGTGCTGACGTGCGTGTCGTTGCCGCTGCGCGTGCATCTCGGTTCGCGCACCGCGGTCGACGGCGTCGATGTCACGCCGGCCGATGTCGTGGCAGCGTTGCGGGCGAAGGTGTCCGTATCGACGTCGCGGCCGTCGCCGGCCGAGTTCGCGACCGCGTACCGTTCTGCACTCGACGGCGGTGCTGATCACGTCGTGTCGATCCACCTTGCCGCTGCGCTGTCCGGCACGTGGGAGTCGGCCGTGCTTGCCTCGCAGGACTTCGGCTACGGCGTAGTGCGCGTCGTCGACTCGCGCGGGACGGCAGCGGGACTCGGGCTTTGCGGTACGTGCCGCGGCACGGGCTGCGGCGGACGGTGCATCGGCGGCCGACGTGCAGCAAGCGGCAACGAGCGTGGTCGATCGCACGCGCACGCTGTTCTACGTCGACACGCTTGAGTACTTGCGCCGCGGCGGCCGGATCGGGACGGCGGCCGCCCTGTTCGCGACCTCGCTGTCGGTCAAGCCGCTGCTGCAGATGGTGGAGGGCCAGATCGTTGCCCTTGAGAAGGTGCGCACGCCGACGCGTGCGCTCGCCCGGCTGGTGGCGTTGACCGTCGAGGCGGCCGGGCGTGACCAGGTCGACGTCGCGGTGCACCATCTGGCCGCCGAGGCGCGCGCGAAGATGGTCGCCGACCAGTTGCGTACTGAGCTGCCGTTGCTGGGCGAGCTGTCGGTGGGCGAGCTCGGTCCGGTGCTGGGCGCTCATCTCGGGCCAGGCGTGATCGGGACCATCCTCGTCCGGCAATGAGTTTCGGCCGCGCCGCTAGCACGGCCGGCTGACGGTTCCGGCCGGGCCGTCCACAGTCGTTGGAGTCGTCCACATTCGGACTGGTCAGCGCTCGCTCGGTGCGTGATCTTCGTAGCGTCCTGGTCGTGCGTGCGGCGGGGCGCCCCGGACGGGGCGAGCGGGCGAGAGTCGCTGCGCGGGTTCGGGAGCTGCTGGCGGTGCGGCCGGAGGAACCGGGCGGCCGGGCGCTCGGAACACCTGGGCCGGCCTGGTTGCCGGGGCCCGATTTCGATCGGCACGTGCCGCGGCACGGATCGCGCGACGAACCGGCGGCGGGTTGGCGTGCCCGGTTGCGGTGGGATCCGGGCCGGCGCGGCGCCGCCGCGCTGGGCGTGTTGCTGATCGCGGCTATCGCCGCGACGGGCTGGTGGCTGGCCGCCGTCGAGGCCGCAGGAGGTGCCGATCTCGGGTCCGGCCGGCGGGCCGGCCACGCTCACCTCGTCGCCGATCGGGTCGACGAGCGATTCCGTGTCCGTCGGCGTGTCCGCCGCGGTGTCCGCCGGCGTGCCGTCGGTGTCGGCATCGGTGTCAGCGACGGCGTCCGGTGTGCCGATCGTTGTCGACGTCGCGGGCAAGGTGCAGCACCCCGGTATCTATCAGCTGGCGCCCGGCTCGCGGGTGTACGACGCGATCCGCGCCGCCGGCGGCGCCACGCCGGGGGTGAGCACGCTGGCACTCAACCTCGCCGAACCGCTGCGTGACGGCGAGCAGATCGTGGTGGGGCACGCAGCCCGCCTCGACCGGCGGCGGCGCGGCACCCGTACCCGGTGGCGCGGTCTCAACCTCTCCCGCGCCGATGATCGTCAACCTGAACACCGCCACGCTCGAGCAGCTCGAAACCCTGCCCGGCGTCGGACCCGTGCTCAGTCAGGACATCCTCGACTGGCGCGATGCGCATGGCGAATTCACATCGATCGACCAGCTCCAGGACGTGAGTGGGATCGGCCCGGCCAAGTTCGCCGAAATCAAAGCGCTTGGTGTCGCTGTGACCGGCGACCCGCTTCGGCCACCGATTCTCTGCGCCCGACATCGATCTTGTGCAGACACGCCGGCAGTAGCCCGCGAGTCTGCACAAGATCGCTTCGCGCAGCCGCGCCCGCTGGTGACCCCGTGACGGCATGACCGATATTCGGCTGGCGATCGCCGCTGCCGCGGCGTGGCTGGCGCTGGCACTGTGCCTGCCGTTGGCCCCGCTGACGACGCTGGTGATCGCCGGGTGGGCCGGTGTCGTCGCCACGTTCGGCGTCGTGGCGCGGCGCCGATGGCCACGAGCCGGCGCGACCGTCGCAGCGGCGGGATTCTGCATCGCGCTGGTTCTCGTGCCGTTCGCGGGACGGCTCTGGCAGGCTCGCGCGTCGCCACTCATGGTGCTTGCCGCGCAGCACGAGGCAGTCAGCGCCGAGCTGACGGTGTCTGGCGATCCGCACACCCTCGCCGCAACGGGGGTCGCCGGTGCACCGCGCGTCTCGGTCGAGACCGACGCCGACACGCTGGACGTGGCGGGCACTCGATGGCGGGTGTCCGGTCCGGTGCTCGTCCTCGCGCCCGCCTACGGGTGGGCCGACGTGCTGCCCGGCCAGCGGGTGCAAGTCGACGGCACGTTGCAGCCGTCGCTGGACGCAGGGTCGACCGGCGCAACGCTGTTCGCGCAGCGGCCACCGGAGCTCATCGGCCAACCACCGTGGTGGCAGCGCGTTGCCGGGCGCGTCCGGTCGGGTCTGCGTGCCGCGTCAACAGTGCTGCCGATCGAGGAACGCGGGCTGCTGCCCGGCCTCGTCGATGGCGACACCAACGCGCTCGATCCCGTGCTCGTCGAACGGTTCCGGATCGCCGGGCTGACCCACCTCGTTGCGGTGAGCGGTACGAACTGCTCGATCGTGCTGGGCATCGTCTTGCTCGCGCTGCGGCGCGCCGGCGCGCGGCCATGGGTGTGCGGCGCGCTCGGCGCGCTCGTGCTCGTGGCTTTCGTGGTGGTCGCCCGGCCTTCGCCGAGCGTGCTGCGCGCTGCGTTGATGGCGGGGATCGCTCTCGGCTCGCTCGCCGCCGGACGGCCGAGGCAGGCGGTGCCTGCGCTGTCGGCGACCGTGCTGGCGTTGTTGATCTGGGATCCGACGCTGTGCACCAACGCCGGCTTCGCCATGTCGGCCCTGGCCACCGGCGCGCTGTTGCTGATCGCACCGGGATGGGCGGCCCAGCTACGGCGCTGGCACGTGCCGATCGGCGTAGCCGAAGCGATCGCGGTGGCCGCCGCGGCACATGCGGTCACGGCACCGGTCATCGCGGCGATCTCCGGACGGGTGAGCCTCGTCGCCATCCCGGCGAACGTGCTCGCCGAGCCCGCGGTCGCGCCGGCCACGGTGTTCGGGTTCGTCGCCGCGGCGATCGCGCCGGTGTGGCTCGGCGGTGCCCGAGTACTGGCGTGGCTGGCCGGGTGGCCGTGCCGCTGGCTGGTCCTGGTGGCCGAGCGCCTGGGCGGTCTCGACGGAGCAAGCCTGGGCTGGCCTGGCGGTGTGGCCGGGGGACTGGCGCTGCTCGTGGTCTTCGCGACGATCGCCTTTCTCGCCTGCCGTTCCGGGATCTGGCGGCTGCTCGCCGTCGGCGCCGTCGTGGCCGCGCTGATCCAGATCCCGGTACGCGCCATCATCTCCGGCTGGCCGCCGCCGGGCTGGGTCATGGTGGCGTGCGACATCGGCCAGGGTGACGCGATCGTGCTGCCGGCCGCGGCGCACACCGCGGTCGAGATCGACGCCGGCCCTGATCCGGTCGCGGTCGACCACTGCCTGCGCGACCTGGGCATCACCCGCGTCGCGCTACTGATCTTCAGCCACTACCACCTCGACCACGTCGGCGGCATCGTCGGCGTTTTCCACGGCCGGGCCGTCGATCGGGTGATCACCGGACCGCTCGCCGAGCCGGCCAGTGGGGTGGCAATGGTGCAAGGCGTGCTGGCCCAGCACGGGCTGACGATCTCGACTCCGCCGGTCGGCAGCCAGTTCGATGTGGGCCAGGTGCATCTGCAGGTGCTGGCGCCCCAGGTCGCCTTCCACGACACCCGCTCCGACCCGAACAACTCGTCGCTGGTGCTCCGCGCGACTGTCGGCGACACCACCATCCTGTTGCCAGGTGATGTCGAGGTCGAGGCGCAGCAGGCGATGTTGGCACAGGGCATCGACGTCAGCGCCGACGTGCTCAAGGTGCCGCACCACGGCTCGGCGTACTTCGATCCGGATTTTCTCGCGGCCGTGCGCGCGCGCGTCGGCGTGATCAGCGTCGGTCTGCACAACGACTACGGCCATCCGTCCCCGCTGCTGCTGACCGAACTCGCGAAGCTCGGCGTCCCGGTGCGGCGCACCGATCTCGATGGCGATGTGGCCGTCGTCGGGCCGTCCGCGCGATTGACCACGGTGCAGCGGGGGACGGTCGCGAGCGAGTTGGCCGCACGTGGCCCGGCACGGCAGGGGCGCGACTCGACGGCGGTGCCGCGGTTCACCGCGCAGGCCCAGTTCTCGATCCGCCGTGTGAGCGGCGGCTGCCGCGGTGCTTCGGATCTCAGGATGCCGTGGCTGCGCCCGCCGGCATGCGTCGGGCGATCTCCGCCGCGCGCTGGCCGCTACTCGATCGGCTGGCGCGCGATGCCCGCCGGCTGCCGTCCCGCGAACAACCAGCCGCCGGCCGCTGCTGCTGCGGGCAAACCCACCAGAACCAGCGCAAGGTCGAGCACCGGAACGTTGCCCATCCGCTCGCTGAGCTGGTTGTGGAAGAACGCGACTGTGGCCAGGTACGCCACGGCGGTGCCGAGCAGCGCGCCGAGCAGTCCGAGTGCACCAGCCGTGGTCGCGGTGATGCTGCGTCGGGTGTAGCTGCTCGCTCCCGTGGCCGTCAGCGTGCGCAGTTCACCAGCGGTCTCGCTACGGATGAGCCCGACGGTCATCGCCAGCACGCCGAGAGCGACCAGGATGCCGACGATGGTCGAGTAGTCGCGCAGCTGAGCAAGCGACGGCGCCTCGCTCTTCGTCTCGATCGTCATGCCCGCGGCGACTGCAGCTTGGCGCGCGGCGTTGGTCTCGAGCGCGGTCAGCGAGTGGTCGGCATGAATGAGCCATGCCGTCGATGCGGTCACCTGCAGGCCTAGCCGGTGTGCCGCGGCCACGGTCACCAGCAGGTTGGGCTCGGAGGTGTCAGTGGGCAACTGCGGCAATGTCTGGATCGACGGATCATCGACGGTCTTGACATCGGCCTTCGGGTGGCTCGGGTTCCCGTAGACCAGGCGCAGTCGCGCGGTGCCGGCCAGACCGGGTCGTGAGGTCAGCAGCGTCGTGGTCGGGTCGATCGAGTTGGAATCGATGCCGTAGTGGGCGAGCAGCGCTGGGGTGGCGAGGTAGACGGTCCCCGGACCGCCGCGGATCTCCGGGCCGGAAGCCTGCCCGAGCACGGCATCGGTCGAGTCGAGGCTCAGCACGTCATGGCTGCCCAGCGACGTGGCGATCGCTCTCACGTGGCTGCGCAGCTGGGCTCGCGACAGCGTGGTACCGGCGGGCGTGCAACCAGGTCCGCAGTCGGTTGTCGGGGCGTACACGACCAGCTCGTTCGCCGGCAGGTTCGGCCCGAAATAGTCGACCGGGTCGGCGAACCGGCCCGTCGCGATGAGGGTGATCAGCATCGCGATGAGTACCGCGAAGCTCGCTGCCGCGAGCGCGGCGCCGGACCGTGCGCGATAGCGGGCGAGGTCGCGCAATGCGATCCGTCCCGAGACCGGTGCGTGGCGGGCGGTCACCGCGAGTATCGCGATGGCGGCGGGCGCGAGAAACAGCACGCCGATCGCGCAGGCCAGCAGTCCGCCGAGTTGGAACAGCGTGTCGCGGCCGGAATTGCCGCCCCAGCCGCCAGAGGTTGCAAGCAGCAGCGTGCCGACCAGCAGCAGGGCGAGGCCGGGCACGAACGAGCGATGCACCCGTTTCGGTGGAGCGGGCCGTCCGGACAGGGCGGCGACCACCGAGAGACTCGTGACGCCCCGCGCGGGACGACGAGCAGCAAGCGCAGCGGTCAGCACGGCGAGCACGACGGCTGCGACGACCAACCACCACGGGACGGCGGTCCAGGCGATCCGGTGGTGGGCGCTGGCCGCGAGGTGCGGAACGTAACCGATCCAGATCGCGAATCCGATCACGGCTCCGCTGAGTGCGCCGACGACACCGACGGCCAGCCCGTTGGCGAGCAGCACGAGCCGCACGTTGCGATCCGTCGCGCCGAGGGACGAGAGCACACCGAGACCGCGCAACCGGCGCTGGGCGAGCACGGTGAAACCCGCTGTCGCCACCAGTCCGATGAAGATCAACCCCACGAGGGCGATCGCGAACACGACGACGGCCGGCGGGATCCCGTTGGAGTGCTGCGGTGTCACCGCGGTGATCCCGTTTCCGAGATGCATTCTCGCGACGGTCGCGGACGTCGCGTCGAACAGGACCGTGACCTGGCTCGGCGCGCTGAGCTGGCCGGGCTGGACGAGGGCGAAGTTGTCGAGCAGGTTCTGCGGATTCTCGACGAGGCCGACCACGCGCAGGCTACGACCTGCGTCGTGCCAGATGCCGCCGGTACTCACCCCGAACGTCGACGCGAGCTGGGCGGTCATCGCAACCTGATCCGGTGCTGCCGGGTAATGGCCCATGACGAGGGCGAGCATCGGGGCGCCGTAGGCGCCGTGCGGGTCCTGGGCGCGCTCGTCGGCGCCTGCTACGAGACCGGTCGTGATGCTCTGGTTCGCAATGACATCGATGGCCCCGACATGCGCCTTGATCGCAGCGATGTCGCCGGCCAGCTGGGGATCGGAACCGGGCAGCGTGACCAGGTGATCGGCAGTGCCGAACCCGGATCGGGCCGGCGGCGGTGTGTTGGTGGCGATCGCTCCGCCGAGAACGGTCGCGGCCACGGCCACGATGATGAGCGCGAGCACGAGGAGCTGCTGGCGCCACTCCCGCCGGAAAAGCCGCCATCCCCACCGGACCATCGCGCGCCGCGCGGGCATTCCCCCGCCGCCCGCCACGGCGGCGCGACGGTCCAGTACCGCGCTGGTCATCGTTCGGGGGTGTGCGCAAGCAGCGACTCGGGCCCGGCCGGCGGCCTCGTCTGGTCGACGATCCGGCCGTCCCGAAGGAAGATCACCCGATCGGCCCACGACGCCAGCTGCGCGTCGTGGGTGACCACTACGGCGGCTACGCCGCGGCGGCACGCGGTCAACAGCACTCGCATGACCGCCTCGCCGTTTGCCGAGTCCAACGCACCTGACGGCTCGTCGGCCAGGAGCAGTTGCCGGTCGCCGACGATCGCGCGGGCGATGGCGACGCGCTGCCGCTCTCCGCCGGACAGCTCGTCGGGGAAGCGGGGCGCGTGATCGGCGAGGCCCAGCTCGTCGAGGATGGCGAGCGCTGCAGAACTTGCCCTGCGGGCCGGTTGCCCGTCCAACTCGAGTGGCAGCGCGACATTCTCAGCCGCAGTCAGCCCGGCGAGCAGGTTGTAGTCCTGGAACACGTAGCCGATCGATCGGCGGCGCAGCCGGGCCTTCGTGTTGCGAGACATGGTCGAGACGGGTTGGCCGTCGACCCGGACTTCGCCGCTCGTCGGGTCTTCCAAGCTGCCGGCGATCGTCAACAGGGTGCTCTTGCCCGACCCGCTGGGCCCCATCACCGCCACCAGCGTGCCGGCCTCGACGCAGACGTCGATATCCCGAAGGGCATGCACTTCGCCGGCGCCGTGCCCGTAGACCTTGGACACTGCGAGAAGTTCGAGCGTGGTCATTTCGGTACTCCCACTCTGCGCCGCTTCGGCATCGGCAACCCGGCAGTGTCCTGGCGCGGCGGCTCGAGCGCGGCTCGCTTCAATCGCCCGTCCGCGGTGTCCAGCCACCGCACGACCGAGTCCAGCCGGAACAGTTCGGCATCCACGACGAGGGCGAAGGAAAGGTCGAGGTCGGCCTCGTCCTCCTTGAGCCGGGTCCATTGCTGCATCAGCTCGACCAGGTACCGGCGGTGGGTCTGGATCACCTCGTGCACGTCGACCTCGGGCAAGCGCGCAGCCACCAGGATCTTGATCACCAGTTCGTCGCGCGGCGGTGAGCTCAAGTCCGGTGGCGTGCGCAGCCACGTCGACAGCTCGCCGGCACCGGCCGCGGTGATCCGGAAGTCCTTCTGCGGGCTGGACTCGCCCTCGCCGTCGGACTCGACAAGCCCGTCGCGCTCGAGTCGCTGCAGGGTCAAGTACACCTGGCCCACGTTCAGCGGCCAGACCTCGCCGGTTCGCTCCTCGAACTCCTGACGAAGCTGCAGCCCGTACTTGGGCCCCTCCTGGAGCAGCGCCAGCAGGGCATGCCGGACGCTCATGACAGCGGTGATTCGAGTAGCATACTCGGTATAGTACTCGATATCTGACCGCTGACAAGGGCTGGTTCGGCCAGTGCGGTCAGCGCCGGATGCCAGGATGGGCAGATGGCCGCCGTCCGCGCAGTTCGCGCTGTATCACTCGACGACCTGCCCGAGCCGCTGCCTGCGCTCGTCCTGCTCGTCGGGGACGAGGAGTTGCTGGTCACTCGCTCGATCAGCGCGGTCAGCGCCGCGGCGCGCCGCCGCGATCCCGACCTGAGCGAGAGCGAGCGCGCCGGCAGCGACATCGACGGGCCGGAGCTGCACGAGCTGCTCGGCCCGTCGCTGTTCGGCGACGCGCGGCTGCTCGTCATCCGCACCGCGCAGGACCTGCGCAACGCGGCGATCGCGGTGCTCACGCCGTATCTCGAGACGCCGGCCGAGGGCACGACATTGCTGCTCCAGCACGCCGGCGGCGCCAAGGGCAAGGCGCTGCTCGAAACCTGCCGCAAACTCGGCGCGCTCGAGATCCCGTGCGCCAAGGTCACCCGAGCCGATGAGCGGGCCGACTTCGTGCGGGCCGAGGTTCGCCGTGCGGGCGGCCGGATCGAGCCGGCGGCCGTCGCAGCGCTGCTCGACGCGGTGGGCAGCGATCTGCGCGAGCTCGCAGCCACGAGCGCACAGCTGGTCAGCGATTCCGGCGGCATCATCGACGTCGACACGGTGCGCGCGTACCACCAGGGCCGGGCCGAGGTGTCCGGTTTCGCGATCTCCGACCTTGCCGTGGTGGGCAACGCGCCGGCCGCCCTCGAGGCACTGCGCTACGCGCTGGATGTGGGTGTGCCGCACGTCGTCATCGCCGACGCGCTCGCCGACGGCGTGCGCACGATCGCGCGGGTCGGGTCGGCAGGTCGGGGCAACGAGTACCAGCTCGCGTCCAAGCTCGGCATGCCCCCGTGGAAGGTGAAGCGGGCGCAGTCGCAGAGCCGGGGCTGGACCGAGGCGGGTGTGCGCCGCGCCTTGGGCGTGGTGGCGGTGCTCAACGCCGACGTCAAGGGTGAGGCGGCCAACCCCGCCTGGGCGCTCGAGCGCGCCGTCCGCCGGCTGGCCCAGGCGCGCGCCGACGGGCGGTAATGGCGCGCGAGCGGGTCGGGGGTACTCGCCTGGTCGGCCGGCACTACTTCCTGGGCAGCCGCGAGGTCGAGATCCTCACCGGCTGGGGGCCCGGTGCCACGGTGCGCAACGTCGCGGTCCGGTTCCTCGACGACGGCTCGGTAGTGGTGCGTCCGTTTCGCGGCCTGACCCGCGAGCCGCGGGCGGGCGCTGGTTCTGGACAGCAGAAAGCCCGCACACCCTCCGGTGCGCGGGCTGACGCGAGGTGAGTTCTAGAGCGCGTTGACGCGCTGGGCCATCGCCGACTTCTTGTTGGCCGCCTGGTTGGCGTGGATGACGCCCTTGCTGGCGGCCTTGTCGAGTTGACGGACGGCGGTGCTCATCGCCTCGACGGCAGCGGCCCGATCACCGCTGTCTGCGGCCTCGCGGAACCGGCGCACGGCGGTCTTGAGCGACGAGCGCACGCTCTTGTTGCGCAGGCGGGCCGCCTCATTGGTGCGGATCCGCTTGATCTGGGACTTGATGTTCGCCACGAAGAAAGCCTCGACGTTGTAGTTGGTTGATGGTCTTGCGCGCGATGCACGCGATGCACGCCGATGAAACCGGCCCGCGGACAACCTCGCCAGGATACCAGCGGCGCTCGGACTGCCCCAAATCGCGCGGGTGCGAGGCTCAGCGCGCAGCGCGGATGGTGACCAGTTCGAACTTCGTGTACAGGTACACTCGCTCACCGTCGGAGTCGCCGACGGCGTCTTCGACCGTCTGATCCTCGCTCTCGTCGGCGCCGGCCACGAGCGCGGCGCCCTCGGCAAAGTAGATCCCGCCGTCCACGGGCACCAGGTCGGTCAGGGTGACGACGACGTAGCGGCCACCGAGCTTCTCGACGAGGCCGCTCAGGTCATCCGAGGGCGGGCTGTCCGACGCCGAGCGGTACACGCCGAGCACCTGCTGCCAGTCGCCCTCTCCGGGCGAGGTGTTGACCAGATCGCCGACCTTGAGGTCGGCGGCGGGAACGCGGAATTCGACGACGGCGCGGGGATCGCTGGGTGCGGTCATGCCTGTCATCCTGCCGGACGGGGTCGGCCGAGGTAGGCCGGACCCCACGTTTCCACCGCGAGCAGGACGGCGAGCACTGCCGCCACGCCTAGCAACTGTGCCGCGGCGCTCTGCGCTGTCCCCAGCGGAACGGTGGCCACCACGATGACTGCGAAGAGCACCCGGCCCCACGGCGGAGCATGCCCGACCACGGCACGAAACGCCGCGAGGCCGAGCAGGTACACCGCCGTCCCGCCGGCGATCAGCCCGGCAGCGGCGGTAGAGGTGGGCTCGGTGAAATCGGGCAGCGACAGCCGCGAGCCGGCCGCCACGGCGATCACGCCGCCCAGCATGAGCACGTGCGTCCCGTCGTAACCCACCAGGCCGAGATAGCCGCGCCGCGAATCCGGCACTGCGGCCAGCCGCCGTGCAGCGGCGTCGTCCTCGCCGTCGAAATAGCACCACCACATGGCGGCAGCCGTGCTCAGCACGCAGAGCATGCCGAACACCAGCACGCCGCTGACGCGTTCGCCCTGCGCGGCGACAGCCACGCCGACCAACGATTCACCGAGCACGATGATGATCATCAAGCCGTGTCGCTCGGCGAAGTGCTCCGCGTTCAGCGCGAAATTCCCCGGCGTGTTCGACAAGAGCGCCGGCACGATCTGGATCAGCAGCGCCGCGATCCACAGCGCCCAGCGCGCGGAGCCCGACGTGAAGCCGGCGGCGAGGATCAGCAGTGCCGCGACGAGGTTCGTCCCACCCAGCCGCAGCATCGCCGCGAATGTTGCCGACCCGCGCAGCAGGAATCCGCCCAAATGCACGAGATTGAGCACCAAGTAGGCGGCTCCGAACGCGAGATCGTCGCCACCGAATGCCCCGGGCACGGCGAGCGACACGATCAGGAATGCCGCCATGCCCGCGAGCAGCACGATCCGCTGTCTCGTGCTGGCCGTGCCCAGCGTGTTCGTGAGCCAGGCGAATCCGCCGTACATCCAGTAGATGACCACCAGCTCGACAGCGGCCTGCGCGATCGCGGCGAACGACCACGGATGCAGCTCGACGATGACGGCCACCTGGCTGATCGTGAACACGAACACCAGATCGAAGAACAATTCGAGCGTCGAGACGCGCCCGCTCGGCTCAGCCATTGCCGAACGGCAGCTGCTGCTGCGGCGGTCCGTGCGTCGGGTCGACCCCGTCGAACAGGCTGCTGATCGACTCCCCGCCGTGGATGCGCGAGATCGCTTCGGCGAACAGCGGGGCCACCGAGCGCACCGTGAACTCCGGCCAATCGACCACTGGGGACGGCACGGTGTCGGTCGTCACCACCTCGGACACGCTCGGGTGGTCGCGCAGCCGCTGCAACGCCTTCCCGGCGAACAAGCCGTGCGTGCACGCGATCGCGACGTCGGTGCAGTTCTGCTCGGCAAGCCGGTCGAGCAGCTCGATGATCGACCCGCCGGTGGCGATCTCGTCGTCCAGCACGATCGCGCGCTTGCCGCGCACATCGCCGACGATCGCGTCGATCACGACCTTGTCGTCGGAGAGCCGCTGCTTGGATCCGGCCGCGACCGGCAGGCCGAGCAGGCGCGAGAACTGGGTGGCCGTCTTGGCGTTGCCCAGATCGGGCGAGACCACCACGGTGTTGGCGAGGTCGCGCCCGCGGAAGTGATCGGCCAGCTCGCCGATAGCGGTGAGGTGATCCACCGGGACGGAGAAGAATCCGTGCACCTGCGGCGCGTGCAGCGTCATGGTCAGCACCCGGTCGGCACCGGCCGTCACCAGCATGTCGGCGACCAGCCGGCCGGCGATCGAGATCCGCGAGGCGTCCTTCTTGTCCGACCGGGCGTACGCGTAGTGCGGGATGACCGCGGTCACCTGCGCCGCCGATGCGCCGCGGGCCGCGTCCAGCATGAGCAGCAGTTCGACGAGGTGCTCCTGCGTCGGCGGAACGAGGGGCTGCACCACGTAAACCTCACGCTGGCGGCAGTTCTCGCCGATCTGCACCCACAGGCAGTCGTTGCTGAATCGCCGGATCTCGGTGGGCGACAGCGGCACGCCCAGCGCATCGCACAGCTGCTGAGCGAAAACGGGGTGGGCGCTCCCCGAGAGCACCACGATCTCGCTCATGACTGCAGGCTAACCGGTGCCGACCGCGTGCGTGCGACCATAGAAGGGTCCACGCACTTGAGCCGGAGTGAGAACCTTGACCGTTTCGCCGACGATCGTCGGCCGTACCGATCCGGCGCGCATCCGCAACTTCTGCATCATCGCCCACATCGACCACGGCAAGTCGACGCTCGCCGACCGCATGCTGCAGCTCACCGGCGTCGTCGAGGGCCGGCAGATGCGTGCGCAGTATCTCGACCGGATGGACATCGAGCGCGAGCGCGGGATCACCATCAAGTCCCAGAACGTCCGGATGCCGTGGACGGCTCGACGACGACGGCGTCGAGTACGTGCTGGACATGATCGACACGCCCGGCCACGTCGACTTCACCTACGAGGTGTCGCGCAGCCTGGCTGCCTGCGAGGGCGCCATCCTGCTCGTCGATGCCGCGCAGGGCATCGAGGCACAGACCCTCGCCAACCTCTACCTGGCCCTCGAGAACGACCTGCACATCATCCCGGTCCTCAACAAGATCGACCTCCCGGCCGCGCAGCCGGACCTCTATGCGGCCGAACT
Source organism: uncultured Actinomycetota bacterium (assembly GCA_963794885.1). Lineage (GTDB taxonomy): Bacteria > Actinomycetota > Actinomycetes > Mycobacteriales > Jatrophihabitantaceae > RYN-133. The sequence continues at coordinate 54,574 of CAWCFH010000013.1, read as the reverse complement.
CGCGCACATCATCGGCTGCGAACCCGACGACGTGCTCCGGGTGAGCGCGAAGACGGGCGAGGGCGTTTCCGCGCTGCTCGACCTCATCTGCCGCGAGGTGCCCTCGCCGGTCGGCGAGGCCGAGGCGCCACCGCGGGCGATGATCTTCGACTCGGTCTACGACATCTACCGCGGCGTCATCACCTACATCCGGGTGATCGACGGCCACTTCAGCCCGCGGCAGCGGATCAAGATGATGTCGACCGGGGCGACCCACGAGCTGCTCGAGATCGGCGTCATCTCGCCCGAACCGAAGCCGACTGAGGGGCTTGGGGTCGGCGAGGTCGGCTACCTGATCACCGGGGTGAAGGACGTCCGGCAATCGCGCGTGGGCGATACGGTCACCGACGCCGCCAAGCCGGCCAAGGAGTCACTCGGCGGGTACCGCGACCCGCGGCCGATGGTGTACTCCGGCCTGTACCCGATCGACGGCTCCGACTTCCCGTTGCTGCGTGACGCCCTGGATCGGCTTCGCCTCAACGACGCCGCGCTGGTCTACGAGCCGGAGTCCAGCGCCGCGCTGGGCTTCGGCTTCCGATGCGGCTTCCTCGGCCTGCTGCACCTCGAGATCACCCGCGATCGGCTCGAGCGCGAGTTCGACCTCGATCTGATCAGCACCGCGCCGAACGTGGTCAACCGGGTGGTGCTCGAGGACGGGTCGGAGTACGTCGTCACCAACCCCTCCGACTGGCCGAGCGGGCAGAAGATCGCCGAGGTGTACGAACCGATCGTCAAGGCGATGATCATCACGCCGAGTGAGTACATCGGCGCGATCATGGAGCTGTGCCAGGATCGGCGCGGCGCGCTGGGCGGCATCGACTACCTGTCCGAGACCCGTGTCGAGCTGCGCTACACGCTGCCGCTCGCCGAGATCATCTTCGACTTCTTCGACCAGCTGAAGTCGCGCACCCGCGGCTACGCCAGCCTCGACTACGAGCAGGCCGGTGAGCAGGCGGCCGATCTGGTGAAGGTCGACATCCTGCTGCAGGGCGAGACGGTCGACGCGTTCTCGGCGATCATCCACAAGGACAAGGCGTACGCGTACGGCACGTCCATGACCGGGAAGTTGCGCAAGCTGATCCCGCGGCAGCAGTTCGAGGTACCGATCCAGGCAGCGATCGGTTCGCGGGTGATCGCACGCGAGAACATCCGGGCGATGCGTAAGGACGTGCTCGCCAAGTGCTACGGCGGTGACATCACCCGTAAGCGCAAGCTGCTCGAGAAGCAGAAGGAAGGCAAGAAGCGGATGAAGATGGTCGGCCGGGTCGAGGTTCCGCAAGAGGCCTTCATCGCCGCGCTCTCAACCGGCGACGTGGAGGTGGCGAAGAAGTGACTGATAGCGGATTACGCGAGTTGGTGGCGTCGATCCACCGTGGCGTGCTGGTCACGATCAAGTCGGACGGCCGCCCGCAGCTGTCGAACGTGAGCCACACCTTCGACCCGTCCACCGGATTGTTGCGTGTCTCGGTGACCGCCGACCGGGTCAAGACCCGCAACCTCGCTCGCGACCCGCGCGCCAGCTACCACGTTGCCAGCGACGACTTCTGGCACTGGGCCGTGGCTGATGGCACCGCCGAGCTGACTCCGGTCGCCGCCGACCCGAACGACGACACGGTCGAGGAACTGATCGAGGTGTACCGCGCGATCAACGGCGAGCACCCCGACTGGGACGACTACCGCGCCGCGATGGTGCACGACAAGCGCTTGCTCGTGCGGCTCAGCGTCGAACACCTTTACGGACAGGCATAGCGGCGTACCCGACATCGCCGTGGCCGCCGACGACAACGGTCGCGATCGCATCGACGTTGACGTACATGGTTTCGAAGCGCTCGCGCAGCGCTTCGAGCACATCGGGCGGCATCCAGCGGGCGATCGTGCAGTGCGGCCGCCAGCCGCGCGGGTTGCTCTGCCCGGCGAACGCCGGTGGGTGGCCGGCGTCGACCAGGGACGAGTAGACGTCGCGCTGCAGCGCGGTCAGCGGACCTGACCGCGACGGTCCGATCCAGACGACATCACCGCGTCCGAAGGTGCCGACCTCGCTGAGGCGCAGCCGAAACGGCTCGTGCCGCTTCGCCACGCGCGCGGCGACGCGGACCACCCCGCCGGGCTCGTCGACCGCCGCCGCGGACAAGGTCAGGTGCGGACGATGTGCGGGCTTGTGCGCCGCCCGCCCGCCGAGGGAGCGCACGAGTGCGCGCAGTTCGGCGATCGCCCGGTCGCCGTCAGCATCGAAGGCTGCGCACACGACCGCGATCTGCGACTGACCGCTTCCAGGGGGACCGGCCATCTAGAGCTCGAGCACGATCTTTCCGACAAGATCGCCGGAGGCAATAGCCTGCAGCCCTTCGGCCGCGGACTCGAGCGGGATCGTGCGGTCGATCAGCGGACGCAGGCCGGTGACGTGCAGGAACGAGATCAACCCGGCCAGCTCGGCCTTCGTCCCCATCGTGGAGCCGAGCACCTGCAACTGCAGGAAGAAGACGCGGTTCAGGTCGGCCGGTGGGTTCGCGCCGGACGTCGCGCCGCACACGACCAGTTTGCCGCCCGGTTTCAGCGACTTGAGCGAGTGCGACCAGGTTGCCTCGCCGATGGTCTCCATGACCGCGTCGACCCGCTGCGGCAGCCGCGCGCCGGAGGCGAATGACTCGTGCGCCCCGAGCTCGAGTGCCTTCGCCTGCTTGGCCTCAGTGCGGGCGGTCGCATACACCTGCATGCCGGCTGCCCGCGCCATCGCGATGCAGGCAGTGGCGACGCCGCCCGAGGCACCTTGCACCAGCACCGACGACCCGGGTTTCAACTGCGCCTGGGTGAACAGCATCCGGTATGCGGTCAGCCACGCGGTCGACAGGCAGGCCGCTTCGGCCCATGAGAGATCAGCCGGCTTGGGCACTACGTTGCGCGAGGGGACGATCACGTACTCGGCGATCGAGCCCTGATGCTTCTCCGAGAGCAGCGTCCGTCCCGGATCGAGGGTGTCATCGCCGGTCCAGCCCGGCGTGTTGATCACTGAGTGCACGACGACTTCGTCGCCGGTCGCTTCGTCGATTCCGGCCGCGTCGCACCCGAGGATCATCGGCAGCTGTTCCTGCTTGATCCCGACACCTTTCAACGTCCACAAGTCGTGGTGGTTGAGGCTGGCCGCCTTGACTGCGACGCGCGTCCAGCCGTCAGGTGGGGTCGGATCCGGCCGTTCGCCGATCACCAGCCCGTCGAGCGGATTGTCGGCGTTGATCGATTCGGCGTAGGCGGCGCGCATGTCCTTGAAACTATCCGGTCAGTTCGGGCGGTGCCGAGGCCAGGGCAGCCTCGATCGCCTTCACCAGGTCACGCGCCGACGCGGCGGTCAGCTCGACCGCGACGCGAGCGGACGGGCCGCGCGAGGGGTCGGCCAGGTCGATGTTGAGGGTGTGCTCGGCCATGGCGTGCACCGGGTGGTCGAAGTACACGGTGGCGTCGGTCACCTTGAACCACGAACCGTTCGGGCCCTTGGCGCTGCCCGTCATCGCCGACTGCATCGTCGCGTAGGTGCACATGCTCAGCCGCCCAGGTTCGTTGCGTAGAACTCGGCGATGCGTTGCCACCCCTCGTTGGCGGCCTCGACGCGGTACATCGCGCGGTCGACTGCGAAGAAGCCGTGGCCGGTGTCGTCGTAGCGGTGGAACTCGTAGCTCTTGCCGTTGTCCTTGAGCAGCTGTTCCAGCTCGTCCACGTGTTGCGGCGACGGGAATTTGTCCTCGTTTCCGAACAGGCCAAGCAGCGGGCACCGCAGGTTCGGGAGCTGGTCGACGAGGTTGGTCACCTGCAGCGGGTAGCCCTCCGGCGGCGTGCCGGTGACGAATGCGCCGTAGCAGTCGACGGCTGCGTCCAGGTCGAGATTGCACGCGGCCAGCACGCTCTGCCGTCCGCCCGAGCAGTACCCGATGACGCCGACCTTGCCGTTGGAGGTCGGCAGCCCGCGCAGGTACTCGGCGGCGCCGCCCACGTCGCCGATCAGGCGCGCGTCCGGAACGCCGCCGTTGGCGCGTGCCGTCGCCGCGGCGTCGTCCGGAGCCGCGCCCGGCGCTTCGCGCGAGTACAGGTTCGGGCAGATCGCGTCGTAGCCGAGTTCGGCGAAGCGCCGCGTGATCTCTTTGGTGGCGCGGTCGTAGCCCGGCATGTGATGGATCACCACGACGCCGCCGCGGCTGGTGTCTTCGGCCGGACGGGCGAGATAGGCCTCGATCTCGTCCCCGCCGGCGCCGGCGATCGTCACTGTCTCAGCGGATAGCGCCTCACTCATGGCATTTCTCGCTTCGCTCGATCTGCCGCCCGATACCTTTGATTCGCTCCGCAAGCGTCGCTCATGCCTTGATCGAAGCACGCCAATGTTTACGGGCGAGGGCGGGGGAGCGGCCGGCACGTCGCGTCGGCTCTGTTGCCGTGCTTGCGGGCGGGCAACCGGCCGCTCTTCAGATACGCAGCGATCCGGTTGTCGAGGCAGGTGTCGCCGAAGAGCGAGTTGGCGTGCGAGGTACCGCCAGGCAACGCGATCAGCCGCGACCTGCGGAAGAGCTTGCGCACCTCGAGGCTGCCGCTGTACGGCGTGGCGGCGTCATTGGTCTCGTCGATGAGCAGTGCGCGAGGGCCGCCCTTGCCGGTGATCGTGACCGGGGTATGCGCGGCGGCCGGCCAGTACAGGCACGGCGCGTTGAACCAGGCGTTCGCCCACGTCTCGAACGGCGCCCGTCTTGTTCACTCGGGTGTTGTCGTGCGACCACACCTGCCAGGACGTCGGCCATTGCGTGTCGGTGCACTGCACCGCGTTGTACACCGCGAACTCGCGGTCGTTGTGCGCGCGGGTGTACGCACCTCTAATGGCTTTGAAGCTGTGATGGTGCACGTAGCCGGCGAACAGGTGGGCCTCGTCCAGCCAGGTCGACTGGTAGTACTCCGCGTCGAGGAAGACGTCAGTCCACTCGTCCGGACCGATGCCGTGGTCGGCATGCTTGGCAAGCCTGGCGCGGATGCGGTACCAGCGACGCTCGACGGCCTGCTCGGTGCTGCCCAGGTGGTAGACGCCGTTGTAGTTCGCGAGCCAGCGGAACCAGATCTTGGTGTTGCGCTGGAAAGCCGTGTCCTGGTCGAGGTTCGCGCCGTACCAGACCCGCGTCGGGTCGACGTTGCTGTCGAGCACCATGTGCGAGATGTGCGTCGGGAACAGCGTCGCGTACACCTGGCCGAGATAGGTGCCGTAGGAGAAGCCGTAGAAGTTGATCTGCCGAACCCGCAACGCGACGCGGATCGCGTCGAGGTCTCGCGCCGAGTCGCTCGGTGGTCATGTGGTCGAGGAGCGTGCCGTTGACGCGGCCGCACGCACGCGCGAACCGCTTGCTGCGCGACAGCCAGGCCCGCAGGTCTGCCGGCCGGGCCGGGGTCATAGTTGGGCCGGTCGAAGCGTGAAGTAGTGCTTGTCGCACGAGACGGCGGGACGGCTTGCGCCGGTACCGCGCGGGTCGATCCCGATCCAGTCATAGGAGGCACCGACGTTGTGCGGTACGTACGCGCCGATTCCGGCCAGGTAGCGGCCCGCGCTGCCGGGGCCGCCCGGGTTGGTGAGCATCACGCCCTTGTACCGCGACGCCGGAACGGTGTGCCGGACTCGCGCGAGCGCCAGGGTGATCTTGCGGCCGGTCGGATGGCTGTAGTCGAGCGGAACGCGCAAGGTCGCGCATCGCGCCCCCGCCGCGCGCAGGTCGGCGCTCCCGCACCGCGACCAGTGCAGCCGCGGGGATGACTGTTGCCGCGCGGTGGAGTGCTGCCGAGCTCGCGCCTGGGACGGGACGGTGCTGAGCAGCCCCACTACCGAGACGACCGCAGCAACGATCGCAACGCGCCGGGAAACTGCCATGGTCCACCTTCGGCTGGTCAGGCCGCGGTTCGCGGCGCGATCACAGTCTGCTGCACCGCTGCGTCCGGACAAAACTAGAGTGATCGTCCGTGCCACGCGTCCGCCGCCCGCTGCTAGCGCTGATCATCTTGATCGCCGCGCTGGCGATCGGCTACTCGGTGCGCGCGCTGCAGTCGGACGGGGACCACGGGCCGAGTCCGGCGCCGACCGTCTCGACGTCGGCGACACCATGAGCGCCGGTGCCGCCCCTGCCGCGATGCCCGGTGCGCGTCGCGCCGGTCGGGGTGGGCTGCTGCACCACCGCGACTTCCGCCTGCTTTGGGTCGGCCAGTCGATCAGCGACGTCGGAACGTCGATCAGCTCGGTTGTGCTCCCGCTCGTCGCCGTGCTGTACCTGCACGCGTCGGCGTTCGAGGTGGGCTTGCTCTCGGCGCTGGAATGGCTGCCGTGGCTGGTCATCGGCTTGCCGGCCGGCGCCTGGGTCGACCGCTCGCGCAAGCGCCCGCTGCTGATCCGCTGCGACGTCGTGCGGCTCGTGCTCATCGGCAGCGTGCCGCTGGCCGCGGCCCTTGACGCGCTCACGATCGGCCAGCTCTTCGCCGTCGCGCTGGCAACCGGGCTCGCGACCGTCGTCTTCCAGGTCGCCTACCAGTCGTTCCTGCCCGTGCTGATCGAGCGCGACGACCTCGGCGAGGGCAACGCGAAGCTCCAGGGCAGCCAGGCCGTCGCCAGCGTTGTCGGCCCCGGCATCGGTGGCCTGCTCGTGCAACTGTTCCGGGCGCCGTTCGCGCTGATCGCCGATGCGGCCAGCTACCTGGTGTCGGTCGTCGCGCTGCTCGGGATCCGTGCCAGCGAACCGGCCCCGATTCTCACCGAGCGGCAGAGCGTGCGCGCCGAGATCGCCGAAGGCGCGCGTTACGTGCGGGCCGATCCGCTGTTGCGGGTCATGACGATCTCGCCGGCGCTCGGCAACTTCTTCTTCATCGGTTACCAAGCCATCGTCGTGCTGTTCCTGGTGCGCAGCGTGCATCTCGAAGCCGGGCTCGTCGGCCTGCTACTCGCACTGGTCGGGTTGGGCGCGGTCATCGGTGCGGCGATCGCCCGCCCGGTGGCGCGCTGGATCGGCACCTCGCGGGCGGTGTGGCTGGGGATGGCCGCGACGACACCGTTCGCTTTGCTCATCCCGCTCACATCGCGCGGGCCGGGCCTGATCTTCTTCGTCGTCGGCAATGTGGTGACGCTGATAGGTGTGCTCGTCTACAACGTCACGATCGGCAGTTTCCGGCAGGCGTACTGCCCGCCGAAGCTGCTGGGACGAGTGGTCGCGACGATGCGCTTCGTGCTGTTCGGCACGATGCCACTGGGCGCCCTGCTCGGCGGCACGTTGGCGGCGCTGTTCGGCCCGCGTACCGCGGTATGGGTTCTGGTCATCGGCAGCCTGCTGCCCGTCTTCGTCCTGTACTTCTCGCCCTTGCGCACGATGCGCGACCTGCCCGACAGCCCGCCGTCCTGACCGGATTCCAGCCGGTGATGACGCACACTTGATCCGTGCCCTCCGCCCTGCCGACCGGTGATCCCGCGCCCCCTGACGGGCGGCTGCGGCGCACCACGCTGGATGCCGCGACCGGCGTCCGCTTCGGCGTCTACGTGCACGTGCCGTTCTGCGACACCAGGTGCGGGTACTGCGACTTCAACACCTATACCGCCGCTGAACTCGGGCCGGGCGTCAGCCGCGGCACGTACGCCGACACCGTGCTGCACGAGATCCGGCTCGCAGCTGACGTGCTCAGCGACGGCGATGTGCTCGGCGAGCGCATCCCGCCGGTGTCGACGGTCTTCTTCGGCGGCGGCACGCCGACCCTGCTGCCGGCCGAGCACCTCGGGCTGGTCGATCGCCGAGATCGGCGAGCAGTTCGGCCTGGCCGATGACGTCGAGATCAGCACCGAGGCCAATCCCGAGACGGTCACGCCCGGCTACTTCGCCAAGCTGCGCGAAGCCGGGTTCACCCGGGTGTCGCTGGGCATGCAGTCGGCCGTGCCGCGCGTGCTCGAGGTGCTCGACCGACGGCACCGGCCGGGCCGTCCGGAGGCGGCGGTGGCCGAGGCCCATGCCGCGGGGTTCGAGCACGTCAACCTCGACCTGATCTACGGCGCACCCTACGAGACCGACGCCGACTGGCAGCGTTCCCTCGATGCGGCCGTCGCCGCCGAGCCCGATCACATCAGCGCGTACGCACTCGTGGTCGAGGACGGCACTGCACTTGCCCGGCAGGTCAACGCCGGAGTCGTCCCGGCCCCCGACGACGACGTCCTGGCCGACCGGTACGTCATGGCTGACGAGACGCTTGTCAGCGGCGGGCTTCGACTGGTACGAGGTGTCGAACTGGGCGCGAGTCGGACGCAGCACGGTGCCGCCACAACGAGCTCGTACTGGTCCGACGACAACTGGTGGGGCGTCGGGCCCGGTGCGCACAGCCACGTCAGCGGCGTGCGCTGGTGGAACGTGAAGCACCCGGTCCGGTACACCGCGATGGTCGAGGCGGGGCAGAGCCCGGCGGCCGGGCGCGAGACGCTCGACCCGGTTGCCCGCTATACCGAGCGGGTCATGCTCGGAGTGCGCATGCGCGACGGGTTGCCGACCGAGGAGCTGAGCGACGCCGCGCGCGGCACCCTCCCGCAGCTGGCGAGCTGGGGGCTGGTCGAGCACGACGCGGCGGCCTACGGGCGGGTCGTGCTCACCCAGCGCGGCCGGCTGATGGCCGACGCCGTGGTGCGCGAACTGCTCGCCTGATCGGCGGCGTCAGGCTTTCTGCTGGCGGCGACCGAGCGCGTCGAGGTCGAGGATGCGGACGTGGATGGTGTGGCGGTTCTCCAATGCCGCTCGCAACGCGCGGTGCAGCCCGTCCTCGAGGTAGATCTCGCCGTGCCACTGGACGGCATGCGGGAACAGATCACCGTAGAACGTCGAATCCTCGTCCAGGAGCTGGTCGAGGGCGAGTTCCTTCTTCGTGGTGGTGAGCTCCTCGAGCCGGATCGTGCGCGGCGCCACGTTGGCCCAATCCCGCGCGGAGAATCCGTGATCGGGGTAAGGACGCCCGTCCTGCACCCGCTTGAAGATCACGATCGTCCCCCTCAGTCCGGATACAACCCTAGTAGCCGCACAGATTCCGCCGCGCTGCGCTCTAAGCTGAAAGACGTCGGACGAGCCCTGAGGAGTTGCAGGTAATGGTGACCGGAGAGCGGAAGCTCGAGGTCCTGCGCGCCATCATCGAGGACTTCATCGCCACGAACGAGCCGGTTGGCAGCAAGTCGCTGGCCGATCGGCACAACCTGGGTGTCTCGCCGGCGACGATCCGTAACGACATGGCCCTGCTCGAGGAGGAAGGCCTGATCGCCCAGCCGCACACCAGTGCCGGGCGCATCCCGACCGATGCCGGATACCGCCTCTTCGTCGACCGGCTCACCCAGCTCAAGCCGCTGTCGAATGCCGAGCGCCGGGCGATCCAGACCTTCCTCGACGGGGCGGCCGATCTCGATGACGTGCTGCACCGGGCCGTCCGCACGCTGGCGCAACTCACCAAGCACGTGGCCGTCGTCCAGTACCCGTCGCTGTCGCGGTCGCGGGTTCGGCACCTGGAACTCGTTCGGCTGACCGACTCGCGGCTGATGCTCGTCCTGATCACCGACACCGGACGGGTCGAGCAGCGCGTCGTCGACCTGCCGACCCCGGTGACCGAGGACGCCGTCTTCGACCTGCGCTCGACGTTGAACCTGCGGCTGCGCGACCGGCTGCTGTCCGAGGCGCCCGAGATCGTCGGCGACCTCCCGCAGCAGACCGCGCCAGAGATGCGCGGGCTGCTCGCGACGTTGACCTCCGTGCTGCTGGAGGCGCTCATCGAGCAGCACAGCGACCGCATCGTGCTCGGTGGCACCGCGAACCTCACCGAGAACGCGCTGGATTTCCCGGCGATCCGGCCGGTGCTCGAGGCACTCGAGGAGCAGGTGGTGTTGCTGCGGCTGCTCGACCAGTCGACGGCCACCAGCCACGTCGTCGTGCGGATCGGCAACGAGACGCAGCACGAAGGATTGATCGGCGCGTCCGTCGTGACCAGCGGTTACGGTGCGCGCGGCTCGGCACTCGGCGCAGTCGGCGTGCTCGGTCCGCGGCGGATGGATTACGCGCACACCATGGCGCGGGTGGCGGCCGTCGCACACTACGTCGGCGATCTGCTCGCTGAACGGTAAGTCGGTACGCTGGGGCCTGGCACTCGCCGTCGGTGAGTGCCAGAGATATGCAGAGGACGTGTAGTGGCTGATTCACCCCGGGACTACTACGGGATGCTCGGCGTTCGCAAGGACGCGACGCCCGAGGAGCTCAAGCGCGCCTACCGCCGGCTGGCCCGCGAACTGCACCCCGACGTCAACCCGGACCCGGCCGCGCAAGACCGCTTCAAAGAGGTCACCACCGCATACGAAGTGCTCTCCGATCCGGAGAAGCGCCGCGTCGTCGACCTCGGCGGTGATCCGCTCTCGCAGGGCGCCGGGACGGCCGGCAACCCGTTCTCCGGCTTCGGTGGGTTCGGTGACGTCTTCGAGGCGTTCTTCGGCGGTGCCGCCGGTGGTGGCGGCCGATCGCGCCGCAGCCGGGTGCGTGCCGGTGCCGATGCGTTGCTGCAGATGACGCTCACCCTCGACGAGGCCGCCTTCGGCGTGCGCCGCGAGCTCAACGTCGAGACCGCCGTGCGCTGCGACACCTGCTCCGGATCGGGTTGTGCCCCGGGGACGTCGCCGCGCACCTGCGCGACCTGCGGCGGCACCGGCGAGCTCCAGTCGGTGCAGCGCTCGTTCCTCGGCCAGGTGATGACCACCCGTGCGTGCAGCGCGTGTGCCGGCACCGGCGAGCAGATCCCGTCGCCGTGCCCGACCTGCGGCACCGAGGGCCGGGTTCGCGCCCGCCGGACGATCAGCGTCGACGTGCCGGCCGGCATCGAGGACGGCATGCGCATCCGGCTGTCCGGTCAGGGCGAGGTCGGCCCGGGCGGCGGGCCGGCCGGCGACCTGTACGTCGAGATCGTCGAGGCGGCGCACGACACCTTCAGTCGCGAGGGCAGCGACCTGCACTGCAGCATCGAGGTCCCGATGACCGCAGCGGCGCTCGGCACCGATCTCGTGCTGACCACGCTCGACGGCGAAGAGAAGCTCGACATCCGGGCCGGCACGCAGAGCGGCACCGTGCTCACGCTGCGCGGCAAGGGCGTGCCCAAGCTGCGCAGCAGCGCGCGGGGTGATCTGCATGTGCACGTCGACGTGCGGGTGCCGACCCGCCTCGACGACGAGCAGGAGCGGTTGCTGCGCGAGCTCGCCGCGCTGCGCAATGAAGAGGTCGCCGCGGTGACCAAGGGCGGCGGTCTGCTGGGCAAGGTGCGCGACGCCTTCCGGCAATGACGCCACCGCTGTTCCTGGTCGACGCGCTGCCCGCCGGTGACGATGTCGAGCTCGGCGGCGACGAGGGACGGCATGCCGCCCGGGTGCGCCGGCTCAATGTGGGCGAACAGCTGCTGCTCGGCGACGGGCGCGGTGCGGTGCTCGAGTGCGTGGTCACCGCCGTCCTGCCGACCGGCCTCAAGCTGAACGTCAAGTCGAGGTCGATGGTTGCCCTGCCGGATCCGCGGCTGATCGTCGTGCAGGCGCTGCCCAAGGGCGATCGCGCGGAGCTGGCCGTCGAGACGATGACCGAGCTCGGGGTGGACGAGATCGTGCCCTGGTCGGCCTCGCGGTCGGTCGCGCAGTGGCACGGTGCACGCGGCGACAAGGCCCTCGAGCGCTGGCGCCGGGTGGCCCGCGAGGCTGCCAAGCAGAGCCGCCGCGCCTGGGTGCCGGCGGTCGCCGAGCTGGCCGGCACCGCAGCGGTTGCGGATCGGCTCGCGGGTGCGACTGCGCTCGTCCTGCACGAAGGCGCCACCACCACGCTGGCCGGCGCTTCGCTGCCGCCGTCCGGCGACGTGGTGGTGGTCGTCGGGCCCGAGGGTGGCATCAGCGACGACGAACTCAGCCCGGTTCGCCTCGGCCGGAGCGACGGCGGTGCGGCTCGGTGACCCGGTGCTGCGCACGTCCACCGCCGGCGCCGCCGCCCTGGCTGCGTTGTCGTTACGCCTCGGCCGCTGGGCGTAAGACCGCCTCGATCAGCACGTCGATGCGCCGGCCGATCATGATCCGCGGCGCCCGGATCCCGAGCTCGCGCCGATCGAAGGCGGCGCTCGCGCGAACGGTCACCCGCGTGCTGTCGTGGCTCGCCGTCGCGGTGAGCACCAGATCGATCTCGGCACCGCGCGCCGAGAGCCGGCCGGGCAGTAGCCAGTGGTCGCCGCCGGCTTCGACGCTGGTGCTGGTGCTGGTGAAGATCATGGTCGGGAACCGGGCGGTGTCGAGCAGGTGCGGCTTGCGCAGGTCGCGGTCGCGGCGCGCATTCGAGGTGTCAAGACCGGCCAGGTCGAGTTCGGCGTGCACCGAGGTAGGTCGTCCCGTGTTGTCGACCTCGATCGCCGCGTGCCGGATCGGGACCTGGCCACGAACCGGCCGGCCGAGGCTGCGCACGGTGAAACCGGCGCTGGACAGCGAGGTCATCAGTTCCCACCGTCGGCTCAGGACGCTGGTCATGACGGTTGTCCGGCGGCGATACGGAAGTCGACGACCTCGACGACCTCGACGCGATCCGGGTCGGAGAGCAACGCGGGGTCCTCGCCCGGCAGCAGGTCGGTGCTCATGATCACCTCGACGGCGCGATCGATCGCCTCGCGGGTCTTCATGACCGAGACGACGACCTCGCCGCCGTCGTCGTGGCGGCACACGAGCACGGCTACCAGCTGATCGCGGAGCTGCTCGTCGCCCTCGATCGCCGGCGTGATCCGCTCCCGCCCGGCCCGCTCGGACGCGGCGACCAGCTCGGCACTGCGCGGCCCGTCGAAGTAGGTGAGTTGCGCGTACATGGGTACCTCCCGTTGTGGAATGTGGTGCGTTCACGGTCGGCGCCATGGCGGCGTTGAGCATCAGTGCCAGCGCGTATCCCGGTACTGAATTCGGGTACGCACGGCAATACTGACCCGATGCGGACGCTGGTCGGACGGTCGGCCGAGCTGGCCGGGATCGACCGCGCGCTCGACGAGGCGCGGTCGGGCCACGGGCGCCTGCTGCTGATCAGCGGCCCGGCCGGCATCGGCAAGAGCCGGCTCGCCGAAGCAGCGATCAGTGCTGCTGAGGTCCGCGCGATGGCGGTCGCACGCGGCTACGCGATCGACGATGCCGGAGCACCGCCGCTGTGGCCGTGGTTGCGCGCCCTGCGCGGACGACCCGGCGTCGATGCGCTGCCAGCGGTCGACGCCGACGACTCTGACGCCGCCGCGCGGTTCGGCCTGTTCGGCGCGATCACCGAATTGCTGCACGCTGATGCCGCGCCGGCCGGGCTACTGGTCGTGCTTGAAGACCTGCACTGGGCCGACCGCACCTCACTGCTGCTGTTGCGCCACGTCGCTGCCGAGATCGGCGTCGTCGCGCCTGGCCGTTCTTGTCACCTATCGCGACGAGGGCGCGGCGTTGCGTCGCGGTGCTGGCCGACCTCGTCCGGGGCGACACGGCGGTGGCGCTGCCGCTGGCGGGCCTGTCCACGGCAGACCTCGCGGCGTGGTTGCCGGTGCTGACCGGACGTGCGCGACGAACGGGCGGCCGACGCGCTGCAGCGCGCGACTGGACGGCAACCCGCTGCTCGTCGCGCTGGTGGCCGCGGAGCTGGCACGATCGGCAGACCACGTTGGACGCGCTGATGGCCGACCGGCCGCAGCTGCGCCGGCTCGTCGCGGCACGGGTCGCCGGCCTCGACCAGGCGGTGCGCGAGGTCGTGACGGCAGCCAGCGTCCTCGGCGAGCGCATCGACCCTGCCGTCCTCGCCGCGATGACCGGCACCGGCTCCGTCGACGCTGAGCTGGAGCGGGCGCGGGCGGCAGGCGTGCTCCGTGACGCCGACGGCTTGGCGTTCGAGCACGCGCTCGTCCGTGACGCGGTCTATGCCGAGCTGGGTACCGAGCAGCGCATCGAGCTGCACAGCCGGGCAGCCGCGGCGCTCGAAGACCAGCGGGCAAGCCGGCGGCCGCGTCGATCGCCGACGCCATTGGCACCGGGCCGGCGAGCTGGCGAAGTGCCTGCCCTGGGCGCGGCTGGCCGGCGAGGCAGCGCGCGCGGCGCTGGCGCACGACGATGCGGTCCGCTTCGCGGAGCTGGCCGTGGCGTGCGCACGCGCCACAGACGCTGGCCGACGACGAGCTCGCGCAGGCTGCTGATCCGGCTTGCCGAGGCGGTGGACCTGGACGGGTTCGCCGAGCCAGCCGCACGGCTCTGCGTGGAGGCCGCCGAACTGGCCGAATCGGCCGGCCGGCCCGACCTGCTGGCTGCCGCCGGCCTGGTCATTCACGGCAGCGGCGATCGCGCGGTGTTGAAGCAGATCGTGCCGATCTGCACGCGCGCGCTCGAACTGCTTGCAGCCGGACGAACATGCCTTGCGGTCGCGGCTGCTTGCGCAGTGCGCGGTCGTCGTGGCCGAGACCGAAGGCGGCCCGCGCGCGGCCGAGCTGGCTGCCGAGGCGTTGGCACGAGGCCGAACTGTCCGGCGACTCCGGCGCGATCCTCGAAGCGATCGCGGCCCGCCATCTCGCGATCACCGTGCCGGACACGGTCACCGAGCGGCTCGAGCTGGGCCGTCGAGCGGTCGAGCTCGGGCGGGCCACGCATCGACCGATGGCGGCGATGTGGGGCCACCTCTGGCGGCTGAACGCAGCGATCCAGCTCGGGACGATGCGCGAGGTCGAGCTCGAGCTGGCTGAGATCGACCGGGTCGCGACCGAGCGCCGGTCCGTGCTCGCGCGCTGGCACTACCTGCGCCACCGCGCGACGTTGTGCGCGCTGACCGGTGACTTCGCGGCAGCACGAGAGGCCGACGACGCGGCCACCGCGTTGGGGTGGCGGGTTGGCGACATGTCGTTGGTCGGTCTCTCGTTCGCGTTCCGGATGCAGCTGGCGCTGCTGCGCGGCGATCCCGCTGAGCTGCCCGCCAGAGCTGACGAGGTGCTCGCGGCTGCCCCGCCCATGCCGCTGGTACGCATCTCGGTACCGCTGATCCACGCACTTCAGGGCCACACCGAGTTGGCCCGCGCCGAGTTCGAGGAGTTCCGCGAATTGCCGGCCAGCTTTCCGGTCGGCGTTCGCTGGGCACCGACCTTGAGCCAGATCGGCCTGGCCGCAACGATGCTCGGTGACGCCGAGGTCGCGTCCACCGTGCACGATTTGCTCGCACCGATGGCGCCCTACTACGCGGCCGACGGGTCGGGCGGCGTCTTCAGCCAAGGCGCCACCGCACTGCTGCTCGGCGATCTCGCCCGGGTCGCTGACCGGCTCGACGAGTCGCTTGTGCACTACGCCGATGCGGTCGCCGATGGACGTGCGGATCGGTGCGCGGCCGTTCACCGCACTGAGCCGGCTCGGCTGGGCGCAGTCGCTGCTCGCCGCCGGTCGCGAGCTGGATGCCGCGCTCGGGTTGTGCGAGCAGGCCGCGGCCGAGTTCCGGCGGCTGGACATGCCCGGGCCGCTGGCCACCGCCACCGAAGTCATCGTGGCGCTCGAGTCGGCGCGGCGATCGGCGTCGCCATTGACCGGTCGCGAGACCGAGGTCGCCCAGCTGGTCGCTGAGGCGCTGTCGAATCGCGAGATCGCCGACCGGCTCGTGCTGTCCGAGCGGACGGTCGAGACGCACGTGCGCAGCATCCTGGGCAAGCTCGGCTTCACGACCCGGACCGAGATCGCGACCTGGGTCGTCCGGGCGCCGTAGCCGCCTGCAGCATCGGTAACCTTCGGCCATGGCCGATCCGAACTGCGTGTTCTGCAAGATCGTGGCGGGCGAGATCCCGGCCACCAAGGTCTACGAGGACGAGCACACCGTCGCGTTCGAAGACACCAACCCGCAGGCGCCCACCCACCTGCTGATCGTGCCGCGCGAGCACTTCACCGATATCGGTGACATCGGTCGCGACGAGGCCGCCAGCGCGGGTTTCCTGGCCGGTATCCGGGGCTTGGCGGCCCAGCAGGGGCTCGAGCACTTCCGGACCGTCGCCAACACCGGCGCCGAGGTCGGCCAGAGCGTGTTCCACCTGCACGCTCATGTGCTCGCCGGCCGGCCGATGGGCTGGCCGCCCGGATAAAACCGCTGGAGGGCCCGGATTGCGCCGTACACTGGGACGCGTACCGCAGTCGCCGACCAGAGAGCAGAACTTGTCCGATCCGACACCCAGCACGGACCGCGTCTCCACCGTCATCGTCGTTCCCGGCGAGCAGGCCATGGTCTCTCTGCTCGGTTCCCGTGATGAGCTGCTCCGCGTCATCGAGAAGAGCCTCGACAGCGACGTGCACGTGCGCGGGAACGAGATCACGATCACCGGGCCAGCCGCAGACAACGCGATCGCCGTCCGGCTGTTCGAAGAGCTCCTCGAGCTGATCAAGTCCGGCCAGCACCTGACGCCGGACTCGGTGCAGCGCGCCCTGGGCATCCTGCACGCCGACAGCGGTGAGCGGCCCGCCGAGGTGCTCAGCCTCAACATCCTGTCCCGGCGCGGGAAGAACATCCGTCCCAAGACGCTTGAACCAGAAGCGCTACGTCGACGCCATCGACAAGCACACCGTGGTGTTCGGCATCGGCCCGGCCGGCACCGGCAAGACCTATCTCGCGGTTGCCAAGGCAGTGCAGGCGCTGCAGGCCAAGCAGGTCAACCGGATCATCCTGACCCGCCCGGCCGTCGAGGCCGGCGAGCGGCTCGGCTTCCTGCCCGGCACGCTGTACGACAAGATCGATCCGTACCTGCGGCCGCTGCTCGACGCGCTGCACGACATGATGGATCCGGACTCGATCCCGCGGCTCACCCAGGCGGGGACGATCGAGATCGCCCCGCTGGCCTACATGCGGGGCCGAAGCCTCAATGACGCGTTCATCATCTTGGACGAGGCGCAGAACACGACGCCCGAGCAGATGAAGATGTTCCTGACCCGGCTCGGGTTCGGTTCGCGGATCGTCGTGACCGGCGACGTCACCCAGGTCGACCTGCCCGGCGATCAGAAGAGCGGGCTGCGCGTCGTGCGGCACATTCTCGGCGACATCGAGGACGTGCACTTCGCCTACCTCACCTCGACCGATGTGGTGCGGCATCGCCTGGTCGGCGAGATCGTCGACGCGTACGAGCGTTATGACGCCACCGAGGCCGCGCGCAGCACCGCGCGCCCCGGCAGCCGCCAAGCCACGACGGTGAGCATCGAGATCAATAACGAGTCGGGGGTTGCGGTCGACGAGGCCGCGCTCGCCAAGCTTGGGCGGTTCGTGCTGGAGCAGATGAAGATCGATCCGCTCGCCGAGCTCTCGGTCGTCTTGCTCGACCCGGACGCGATGGCTGCGCTGCACGTGCAGTGGATGGATCTGCCCGGCCCGACCGACGTGATGGCCTTTCCGATGGACGCAGCCGATGGCCCGCTCGACCGGCTCGATCCGTCCGCACCGCCGCCGACCGACGAGGGCGCTGCCGAGGCGATGCTCGGTGACGTCGTCCTCTGCCCGGCGGTAGCTGCCGATCAGGCGGCATCCGCGGGACACTCGACTGAGTCCGAGCTGCACCTGTTGTGCACGCACGGCATCCTGCACCTGCTTGGGTACGACCACGGCGACCCGGACGAGGAGCGCGAGATGTTCGAGCTGCAGGCCCGCATCGTCGCCGGCTGGACGGCGTCGACCGGACGTGAGCCGATCCGTGCGCCGCTGCCGGGCACCGGTGGCGAGGTTCGCGACTCGGCGCGGAACCGATGACGCTCCGTCCGACGTCATTGCACTCGTCGTCGCCATCTGCCTGGTGCCGCTGGGCGGCTTGTTCGCGTGCGTCGACTCGGCGCTGGCGCGGGTTTCGGTAGCCCGGGTCGAGGAGTTCCTGCGCGAGGAACGCAAGGGCGCAAAGGCGCTGCGCACGATCGTGAACGACCGAGCGCGGTACACGAACCTGCTGCTGCTGTTGCGGCGTCACGTGCGAGTTGACGGCGACGGTGCTCGTCACGATCGTCGCGCGTGCGGAGTTCGGCACGCACTGGCCGGTAACGCTGCTCACGGTGCTCGTCATGGTCGTCGTCTTGTACGCACTGGTTGGCGTCGGACCGCGCACGATCGGGCGCCAGCATCCGAACACCGTCGCACTCGCCGGCGCCGGCGCAGTTCGCATCCTCGGCCGGATGTTCAATCCGCTGGCATCGCTGCTGATCCTGTTCGGCAATGCGGTCACGCCCGGCCGCGGGTTCCGCGATGGGCCGTTCGCGTCCGAAGTGGAGTTGCGCGAACTCGTCGACATGGCAGAGGAGCGCGGGGTCGTCGAGCACGGCGAGCGAGAGATGATCCAGTCGGTGTTCGAGCTCGGCGACACCATCGCGCGCGAGGTGATGGTTCCGCGCACCGAGGTGGTGTGGATCGAGAAGAGCAAGACCGTTCCGCAGGCGCTGGCCCTTGCGTTGCGCAGCGGTTTCTCGCGTATCCCGGTGACCGGCGAGAACGCCGATGACGTCGTTGGTGTCGCGTATTTGAAGGATCTGGCGCGCCGCGCGCAGGACGCCGATCGGGCGCGCACGACGACGGTCGAAGAAGTCATGCGGCAGGTCAGCTACGTCCCCGAATCGAAACCGGTCGACGAGTTGCTGCGCGAGATGCAGGCCAAACGCACCCACATCGCGATCGTGATCGACGAGTACGGCGGCACCGCCGGCCTCGTCACCATCGAGGACATCCTCGAAGAGATCGTCGGCGAGATCACCGACGAGTACGACGAGGACGAGCGCGCGCCGATCGAACGCATCGACGCAGACACCGCGCGAGTCTCGGCGCGGCTCGCGGTCGAGGACCTGCGCGAGTTGTTCGGCGTCGACGTGCCCGATCGCGACGACATCGAGACCGTCGGCGGCCTGCTCGCCGATGCGCTCGGCCGCGTGCCGATTCCCGGCGCGCACGCGGAAGCGTTCGGTCTGAGCCTCACGGCCGAAAGCGCCGGCGGGCGGCGCAACCGGATCGATACGGTGCTGGTGGCCCGGCTGCCTCAGCCGACGCGACGTCGAGCCCGCCACGACGGAGGAACCCGCCGCACATGCCTGACCTGGATCCCGAGGACGCCAAGCTGGTGACCCTCGCCCGCTCGGCGCGTGCGCGCACCCGGGGCGCGCAGGGCGCAGCCGTGCGCGACACCGACGGCCGCACGTACGTCGCCGCCACCGTCGCGCTGCCGTCATTGCAACTGTCGGCCTTGCAGGTCGCTGTCGCGATGGCGGTGTCCTCGGGCGCGCCCGGCCTGGAAGCGGCCGTCGTCCTTGGTGACGATGCGGCCGACGACGCGGGCGAGGCAGCGGTGCGCGATGTCGCGCCGGCCGCGGTCATTCACCGCGCCGCCGCCGACGGAACCGTGGCGGGATAGACGCTCTTGTACAAGCAACCGTGGTTCTGGGCACTCTGCGTTGCCGTTGTTGCGATCGGTGGCGTCATCACGCTGAACCTGACCACGAACTCGAGCGACACGAAGCACACCGTCGTCTATTCGATCACCGGGACTGTGCAGAACCCGACGATCTACTACTTCGACGAGAGCCAGAACGCAAAGGTCATCAAGGATCAACCGCTGCCGTGGACGAAGACGATCACGATCACCGGAAACGCGGTGGGCTACCGGGCCGGTGCGTCCGTAGCCGGCAACGTGCATGGCACGCTCGCCTGCTCGGTGCGCATCGACGGCAAGGTCGCGGCGAAGAAGACGTCGTCAGGTGCCGCGCCTGAGGTCCGCTGCGTCCCGAGCCAGTAACGCGAGTGGCGGGTTGTTGCGCGGGTGGCGAGGTATTTCCGGCTACTCGAGACAGATCCCACCATTCGAGAAAGCCAGCCGGGGTGGATCGCTCCCGCGGCCCGAGGCGAGCGGTTGGTCGGTTGCAAAGGTCTGCACGGGTTGCGTTCCGGTCCTGTCCAAGCCGGCGCCGCGGCGGCGGTGCGTCGCGAGTGGCGGGTTATCGCGCGGATGGCGAGATATTTCCCGACACTCAAGGCAGATCCCACCACTCGAAAAATTTGATCAGAAATCTTGGGCGGACTTTGCTCTGCGACCCCGAAAACTGTCGTACCCCTGTTCTAATGTTGGGCTTGTGGCGGACGGTGAATTTGTCAGCGGTGCGGCGGCCGAGGCGGCTGGCGCGGTCGCGCTGCACCGCGACGCCAATGAGCTGCTGCTCGGTGTCGAGCTGGACGCGATGTCCGCTGCGGAGGTCGCTGCGTTGCTGGTCGCGCGTGAGGTGCAGCGGCGGGTGGATGCCGCGGTGGATCAGCGGCTGATCGCCACGGTGGTGGAGCGCAATATCGCCGGGGACTATGGGGCGAGCAGCCCGGCCAGTCTGCTGGTCGAGCTGTTGCGGATCACGCCCGGGTGAGGCGAAAGCGCGGGTGGCGCGGGCCCGTGACCTGGGCCCGCGGCGGGTGCCCTCGTCGGGGGAGGTGCTGGACCCGATCCTGCCGGTGATTGCCGCCGCGCAGCGTGCGGGCCAGATCTCGGCCGAGCACGCCAGCATGATCGTGAAGGTGATCGAGGCGATCCCCGCGCATCTGGCCGCCGCAGTTCAGCGGGCTGGTGGAGACGACCCTGGTCGAGCAGGCTCGTCATCTGCATCCCGGTGAGGTGGCCAAGGCCGGGCTGGTGCTGCTGGCCCGCATCGACCAGGACGGTGTCGCACCCCGTGAGCAGGACCAGCAGCGCCGGCGTGATTTCGGGTTGCGCGACAACCGCGACGGCACCACCAGCCCGTACGGGCGGTTCACCCCGGAACTGGGTGCGATCTGGAAACCGATCCTCGACGCCCTGTCGGCACCCCAACCCGCCGACAACACCGAGGACGGCACCGTGCGGCACCGTGGAACCCGACCCGCGCACTGCCGGGCAGCGCCGCCACGACGCGCTGCTCGAAGCCGGGCTGCGGCTGCTGCGCTCCGGCACCCTGCCCGACTCCGGTGGCGCACCGGTCACCGTGCTCGCCCACCTGTCCGAGACCCAGCTGCGTGAACAGACCGGCTATGCCACCACCGGCCACGGCGACCTCATCCCGGTGGCCACCCTGCTCCGGCTCGCCTCTGAGGCCACCGTCATCCCGGTCGTGTTCGACGACGCCGGCGGCATCCTGTCCTACGGCCAACGCCGCCGCCTCGCCTCCTGCGGGCAACGCCTCGCCCTGGCAGCGCGAGACAAAGGCTGCTGCTTCCCCGGCTGCACCCGACCACCAGCCTGGTGCCAAGCCCACCACGTCATCCCCTGGAACCTCGGCGGACCAACCGCGCTGTCACAACCTGTGCCTACTGTGCGCCTACCACCACCGCGAGTTCGAACGCCGCGGCTGGGAAGTGCACATCGTCAACGGCGTCCCGCAATGGACCCCACCAGCATGGCTCGACCCGCAACGAAAACCCAGACGCAATACCGCCCACCACCTCCAAGACTTCGACTTCGCCGACACCGGCTAAACGCGATGGGTGAGTAGCTAGCGCGAGACGTAGATCAGTGGGCCAAGGCGTTAGGTCAGGTTCTCGCGCGCCCAGAGTGCGGCCGAAGTGCGATCGGCGACACCGATCCGCCGGAACACGTTGCCGAGATGCACCTTGACCGTGCGCTCGGTGATGCCCAACGCCCGCGCGATCTGCTTGTTCGCCATGCCCTTGCTGGCCAGCCGCAGCACCTCGGTCTCGCGCGAGGTGAGCCGCTCGCCCGGGTCCGCACGCGGCAACAGCGCGCCGGCCACCCGGGGATCGAGCGGAGCGTGTCCCGCGGCAGCCGAACGGACGGCCGACAGCAGCTCGTCCGGACCGCAGTCCTTGAGCACGTAGCCGATGGCGCCTGCCGATATCGCCTCGCGCACCCGGGACTGATCCGAGAACGACGAAAGCACTACCACCCGGACCTCCGGCTTTGCCCGCAACACCTCGCGGGTAGCCGCGACGCCGTCGAGCACAGGCATGGACAGATCCATCAGCACGACATCGACGTCGGACTTCGCGACCGCCGTCACCGCGGCTCGTCCATCGGCTGCCTCGCCGACAACGGTGATGTCTTCGGTCGCGGCGAGCAGTGTCGACAACCCGGCGCGGACAAGCTGGTGATCATCAACCAGCAAGACGCGAATCATGCCGGAATGCTCAATCGCCATGTCGTGCCTGCGCCGGGCGCGCTGCGGACGGCAAGCTCGGCGCCCGCATTGCGCGCCAGATCGTCGATCAGCGCAAGCCCGAAATGGCCCTCGGGACGAGTGGTCGACGGGTCGAAGCCGACGCCGTCGTCGGCGACTACGAGCACGACCGCGGCCGAATCTTGCTGCAGACAAGGCGAATCTCGTGCGCATCGGCGTGCGATGCCGCGTTGCGTAAGCACTCTTGAGCCACTCGGAACACAGCCTCCTGCTGCTCGGCGGTCAACGCATCTGCGGCCTCCTCGGAGACCTCGACAGTGACGCGAGTGCGCACCGTCCCGGCGAGATCGCGCAATGCCGGCGCGAGTCCGGCGCTGCGAAGGTTCGCCGGATAGATGTCGACGAGCAACGAACGCATGCCACCAATGCTGGTACGCACGGTATCCCCGGCCGAACGCAACTGTTCGGCGAGCTCGGTGTCGCCACGCGAAGCGGCGTCCTGAGCACTACCGGCAACCGCAAAGGACGCTGCGACGAGTTCCTGCACAACGCCGTCGTGCAGATCGGCAGCGATCCGGCGGCGTTCATCGAGGGACGCGTCCATCGCGCGCTGCAACATCGCCTCGCGCTGCTGGTGCGCCCGCCGGGCACGGCCGACCAGCGCCCACATCAGCGGGATCATCAGCACGACGACGGCCACGATGCTGCTCAACGTAATCCCGGCGAAGCCGCGCCACAGTTGCGACGCACGGTCGCTCACCTGGTCGTACCGGAAGTAGGTCTCGAACAGCAGCGGATGCCCAGCCGGTGTCCACACCGGGCGGTAGACCTCGAGCATCGTGCCGCGCCCGCGCTCGAACCGGTTCTCGGGTTCCTTCAGATCGCTGATTGCCGAGCGCACCTGCGGATGGGTCAGCGCGGCGCGCGCGCCCGCATCCAGGCCGAAGTTCGCGCCGACGAGGCGCGGTTCGTCGGAGTACACGATCTCGCCCTGCTTGTTCCAGACCTTCACCCGAACGAGTGAGCTGGACAGCACTTGGGTGTGCACGATTCGGTTGAGCTTGGCCGCAGCCGCGGTGTCGGTTGCCATCGCGTCGGTCAGCGCCGGTTGGATGACGCTCTCGGCCAGGATGTTGGTGAGCTGGGCCGCCTCGTGGACGGCCTGGCTCTCGGCGATCCGGCGGCTGATCAACCCGCCGATGATGGCAACGATCGCGACCACGACAACCCCGGCCGCGCCGACCTGCAGCAATGCGCTGCGCAGCCGGGGCGCGCGCACCCGCTTCGACGGGGCGCCGCGCTCGGTGATGACGACCCAGGTGCCGCCCGATGTGGCTACTGGCGCGCTCTTGGCCAGCGTGGCGTCAGTGGTCATTGCCACCGTGCCCGCCGCCTGAGCCGCCGCTGCCCGAACCGCTGCCGCCCGAACCGCCGCCTCCCGAGCTGGTGCTGCTACTGCTGAGCTGCCGCCGCCGCTGCCCGGCCCACCGCCACCGCCGCCACCGCCGCCGCCGGACCCGCCGCCGCCGCCACCGGACCCGCCGCCGCCACCGGACCCGCCGCCGCCACCGGACCCGCCGCGACCCCGGCCCCTGCTTCCCGAAGTGCCGCTCGGGCTAGGGCTGCTCGGGCTGGGGCTGCTGCTGGAGCCCTTCCCCGACCCCGGACCACGGCCGCCACCCGAGCCTCCGTCGCGGTGCCGGTGCCGATCCTCGGTCCGGCTCGCCGAAGGCTGCGGCGTGGCCGTTTCCCCGTCGCTGTGCGAAGGCTCCTGCGACCGGTCCGACGATCCGGAGCGCTGCGCGGTGGTCGGCTGCTCGGCGGGATCGTCGTGGCGGCGCTGCTCGGACGGCGTGCGGGAGGCGCTGGCAGCCGCGGCGGACTGCTCGACGGCGTGGCCGGCCGGATCGAACGTGACGAGGTGCGCCGCGGCCGGTGCGCGCACCGGGATCCGCTGGCTGAACGAGGGATTGCCCGTCAGGCCGACGACGGCGGGAACCGCGACCGCGCAGGCGCACGCCGCCCCGGAGACGAAGATCAGCAGGGCCCGCACAGGTGTTGCTACGCGACCGCCTAGGAATTGGTTCAATCAGCAAGCAGACCCGGCAGCGCATCGACCGCGATGGCCCAATCCGGTGAGCCCGGGTCGATGAGGGTGAAGTGGTCGCCGGCTGCCTCGTGCAGCACCGCCGACCCACCAGCTGCGGTGGCTGCCGCGACATAAGCGACGGAGTAGGCGAACGGCACATTTGCGTCAGCCCGCGCGTGCACGCAGACGACCGGCACCTCGATGGGGACGGCGGCAAGCGGGTCAGCCAGCCGGTACGGCGACGGCAGCTCGTCGGGCCTGCCGCCCATCAGCTCGAGTGCGGCACCGTCGCTCAACCGCTCCTGCGCGCACCGCTCGAGCCCAAGCACACCGGCCTGCGATACGACGCCGGTGAGCGCGACCCGTGGATCGGCACGCCCTGCAGCCCAGGTCGCGAGATGCCCGCCCGCGCTGTGTCCGAGCGCGACCACATGCGCGGTGTCGACATCGAGGTCGGCCAGCAGGTCGATCCCGGCCGCGACATCGTCGAACGTCATCGGCCAGCCGCCGCCGTTCCCGACGCGGCGGTACTCGAGATTCCACACCGCATAGCCGCGCTGCACGAGATCGGCGGCGAGCGGACGTCCCAATGAGAGGTCATAACGATCGCGCCAGAACCCGCCGTGGATGATCACGATCGTGCCGGCCCGGCGCTCGCCGTCCGGTACCGACAGCTCGCCGAACTGTGACGCGATCTGCGCCGTACCGGTGTGCGATCACACCCGGCTGGCAACCGCGCGCGCGACGAGGATCGCGGTCAGCGCTGGGCTGGTGACGACCGTCCGCACGACCGCCACCGTCGTGCCCTTGCTGAACGCGCACGCCCAGTCGGTGCCGTTGTCGTTGGCGTAGAAGTGCGTCTGGAAGCACAGCCCGACTGCCTGGCCGACGATCTTGTCCTGCTGGAGGTTGGTGCCTTGCTGCTCGCTCATGCGGACGAAGCCGTTGTGCGCATCCTTCGCTGATGGGTAGCGATACGTCTCGATCTCGATCGCAGGTTGATTCGGGCCGGGCAGTCGCTCCTTTTGCAGGCAGGACGCGTCGCAGCTCGCATTGGGGTGCTGCAGCCCGTAGAACCGGCAGCCAACTACCCGGCCGCCGCTGCGCAGCACAGTGATCTTGCCCAACCGCATGCCGCCCCTTTTCGTAGCCGACGCCTCATCGAGGAGCGGGCAGGTGGACGCAGTGGCCGCTGTCGTCGGACCGGTTTTGATCGGCGGGACGATCCTGATCGGGGACTGCGAGGGCGTCGTGGTCACGATCTGCGTCTGGACGGCGGTCGACGGCGCTGCCGACGACTTGCCGCCGCTACGGAAAGTGCAGGCCGACAGTACGGTCAGCGCAGTCAGCACGGCCACGACTCGCAAGGCAACTCGCACGATGTCCTCTCCACGATGTGAGCGCGGCATGGTGATCCGCGCTCCACTATTCACGTTAGGCCCTGCCCGTATCGTGAACGAGTGCATCGGTCGGGTTTTGCCTGCTTCGTCGGCCGTCCCAACGCCGGCAAGTCGACCCTGACCAACGCCCTCGTCGGCAGCAAGATCGTGATCACCAGCGACAAACCGCAAACCACCCGGCACGCCGTGCGGGGCATCGTCAATCGTGTCGACGCGCAAATTGTGCTTGTCGACACACCCGGGCTGCACCGGCCGCGCACGTTGCTCGGCGAGCGGCTCAACGACGTCGTTCGCGCCACGCTCTCCGATGTCGACGTCGTCGGATTCTGCGTGCCTGCCGATCAGCGGGTCGGGCCGGGCGATCGCTACATCGCCAACGAGCTGTCGAGCCTGCGCGCGCCGCTGATCGCGATCGTGACCAAGACCGATGTCGCCTCCAAGCGTCAGGTCGCCGAGCAATTGCTGGCGGTGTCGGAGCTGGCCGACTTCGCCGACGTCGTGCCGGTGTCGGCCGTGTCCGGCGAGCAGGTCGACCTGCTCGCCGACATCCTGATCAGCCACCTGCCGGAAGGGCCGCAGCTCTACCCCGACGACATCACCACCGACAACGCTCTCGACACGCGCATCGCCGAGCTGATTCGCGAAGCAGCGCTCGAGGGTGTGCGCGACGAACTGCCGCACTCCATCGCGGTCACCGTCGAGGAAACCGATGTCGCTCCGGAGCGCACGCTCATCTACGCGACGATCCATCTCGAGCGCGACAGCCAGAAGGGCATCGTGATCGGAACGCGCGGCGCCAGGCTCAAGCAGATCGGCATCACCGCGCGGCAGGCATCGAAGCGCTGCTGGACACCCGCGTGCACCTGGATCTGCACGTCGCCGTCGAGGCCGACTGGCAGCGCGATCCGAAGAAGCTCGACCGGCTCGGCTTCTGACGATGGTCGAGACCTACCGCGCGATCTTCCGCGCCCCGGGCAGCTTCGCGTTCGCGGCCGCGGGCTTCGTCATGCGCATGCCGATCGCGATGTTCCCGATCGGACTCGTCCTGATCATCTCGGGACGAACCGGCGACTACGGGTTCGCCGGTGTGCTGAGCGCGTCGTACATCCTCGGCGCGGCGCCGGGCAATCCGTTGCTCGCCCGGCTCGTCGATCGCTACGGGCAGGGCCGGATGCTGCTGCCGGCTTCGGCGCTCACGCTCGGCTCGACGATCGTCCTGGCGATCCTGCTCGAGAACGACGCGCCGGATTGGCTTCTCGTCATCCCGACCATCGTCGCCGGCTTCACCTACCTGTCGGTCGGCTCGCTCGTCCGCGCCCGCTGGTCACTCGTGCTGGCGGGCAAGCCGGAACTGACGACCGCGTACTCGCTCGAGTCGGTACTCGACGAGCTGATCTTCGTCGTCGGCCCGTTGATCGCCACGTTGATCGCGACCCAGACCGACCCGGTGTACGTGCTCTACGTCTGCTGCGCACTGATCGGAACCGGGGCCGTCTGGCTCTCGGTCGCAACAGCGCCACCGAACCGCCGCCGCATCCGGTCGGCGGCCCGAAGCGGCCGGCCGCCCTGCGCTATCGCGGAATCATCCTGCTCACGCTCGCCATGGTCGCGATGGGCGCGCTGTTCGCCAGCGCCGAGGTGACGATGGTGGCTTTCTGCGGCCAGCACGGCCACCGCGGCCTGAGCGGATTGCCGCTCGCGCTGTTTGCCGGCGGCAGCGCGCTGTCCGGGCTGGTGTACGGCGCGAAGCGGTGGCGGGCCGCCGTGCTGACCCGGTTCCGGCTGCAGGCCTCGATCTTCGCCGTCCTGCCCGTCGTCTACCTGGCCGCGGTCAATATCGGCGCCCTGGCAGTCTGCGCGTTCGTCGTCGGACTGGGCACCGCGCCGACGCTGATCACTGCCTTCGGGCTGGTCGAGGTTCTGGTGCCGAGCCAGTCGCTGACCGAAGGCCTGGCCTGGGTGATCACCGGGCTCAACCTCGGCTACGGCGCCGGCGCGGCCGTGGTCGGCGGCATCGCCGACGCGCACGGCGCCCGGGTCGCGTTCACCGTCACGATCGCCGCCGGGCTGCTGATGGGGGTGCTGCGCGACCGCGCTGCTTCGTCGCGGTTGCGCGCGTCGCGACCGACACCAGTCACGACCGACGGTGGGACGATCGGAGACGATGCCGCTCTACCGTGACGAGGCGGTCGTCCTGCGGGTGCACAAGCTCGGCGAGGCCGACCGCATCATCACCCTGCTCACCCGCCGGCACGGCCGGGTGCGCGCGGTCGGCAAGGGCGTGCGGCGCACCACTTCGAAGTTCGGCGCGCGGCTCGAGCCCGGCAGCCACATCGACGTGCAGCTCTACACCCGGCTCCCGCCGGAGCAGCGCGCGCCGGGCGGCGAGCGCGGTCTCGACATCGTGCAGCAGACCGAGTCGATCGGTGCGTACGGCGCGCAGGTCGCCAACGACTACCCGCGCTGGACGGCGGTTCGGCGATCTGCGAGACCGCCGAACGGCTCACCGACGAGGGCGAGCCGTCGCTGCGCCTGTACCTGCTCGTCGTCGGCGCGCTGCGTGCGCTCGCCCTGCGCGAGCACGATCCCAGCCTCGTCCTCGACGCGTTCTTCATCCGCGGCACGGCGATGCCGGGTGGGAGCCGGCGCTGACCGAATGCGCGAAATGTTCGGCGCCCGGCCCGCACGCGGCCTTCAATGTCGCCGCCGGGGGAGCCGTGTGCGACGACTGCCGCCCGGCCGGCTCGGCCCGCCCCCAGCCCGAGACGATCGTCGCTGCTCTCGGCACTGCTCGGCGGCGACTGGGCGAGCGCCGATCTCTCGCGCCGTGTCGGCGCGCCGGGAGGCCAGCGGATTGATCGCGGCACACCTGCAATGGCATCTCGAGCGTGGGCTGCGATCACTACCGTTGGTGGATCGTGCCTAATCCTTAGCCGGATTGTCAGTGACCGCGAGATAGCCTGTCGCGATGACCACGCCCGTCCGCGCCTTCAGTCGTGGCCGGCGCAAGTGGCCCGATCCGCCGCCACACCCGTCCGGCGAGCAACCGCCGGACATCGCGTCCAATGCGGTGCCCAAGCACGTCGCGATCGTGATGGACGGCAATGGTCGCTGGGCGCACAGCCGCGGGCTGCCCCGTACTGAGGGCCACCGGGCGGGCGAGGCGTCGCTGATGGACGTCCTGCACGGCGCCATGCAGATCGGCGATCGGGACGATCTCGGCGTACGCGTTCTCGACCGAGAACTGGCGGCGCACGCCCGAAGAGGTCCGCTTCCTGATGGGCTTCAACAAGGACGTGATCCGGCGCCGCCGCGACGAGCTCGCCGAACTCGGCGTGCGGATCCGGTGGGCCGGCCGGCGGCCGCGGTTGTGGCGCAGCGTGATCGACCAGCTCGAGGACGCCGAGCAGTACACCCGCGACAACGACCGGCTCACCCTGCAGTTCTGCGTGAACTACGGCGGCCGGGCCGAGCTCGTCGACGCCGTTCGCGCCATCGCCCGTGAGCGCGCAGAGTGGTCAACTCAATCCGGGCAAGATCGATGAGCGGACGATCGCGGCTCATCTGTACGAACCCGACCTGCCCGACGTCGATCTCTTCATCCGGACCTCGGGCGAGCAGCGCACGTCCAACTTCCTGCTGTGGCAGTCGGCCTACGCCGAGCTGATGTTCATCGACACCCCCTGGCCCGAGTTCGACCGGCGCCACCTGTGGGCGGCGTGCGTGTCGTACGCGCAGCGCAACCGACGCTTCGGCGCCGCTGGGCCGGTCGTGGTGGCACCGGAGGACGGTCCTTGATCTCGGTCACCCACTTCCACTCCGATCATGCCGATCTCGCCGCACGCGCACAGGAGGCGCTGACCGCGCTTCGGCCCGTCCCGGTTTCGTACGCGGAACCTTGGGACGCAGCACCGACGACGACAGCGCGTGGCTGCTGCTCACCGAGTGGGAGAACGTGGGCTCGTACCGGCGCGCGCTCGGCAACTACGACGTGAAGCTGCGAGCCACGCCACTGCTCGGCGACGCGCTCGACCTGCCGAGCTCGTTCGAGTCGCTGGCGGAGCTGTCCGCAGGCGGCGATCTCGTCGTGCACCCCAGTGACCGCGAGACCGGGCTATGAAGATCCGGATCTTGCCGCGCCCGCGGTGGCTGACGCCCGACGTGATTCGCGGCGTCCGGTGGATCGCGATCTCGGTATGGGCAGTGCTGCTGGCCGAATACATCTACGAGCGCGGCATCCCGTACTACCGCTCCGACCTGCTGATGTGGCTGTCGATCGGCTTGTTCGCGTGGAGCATCGGCAAGCGCAACGTCTTGCTCGTCCTGCTCGACTTCTTCCCGCTGGCGATGGTTCTCATCGCCTACGACTACCTGCGCGGCTTCTCGGACTCGCTCGGCATGCCGACGTGGTGGCACCCGCAGGTCGACGTCGACAAGATCGTCTTCTTCGGGCACGAGCCGACGGTGTGGTTGCAAGAGCACATCCTCTACCCGCAGGTGCAGTGGTGGGAGGTGCTGGTCGCGCTGTGCTACGTGTCGTTCTTCTTCCTGCCGTACGTGACAGCCGCGGTGCTGTGGCTGCGCAGCAGGCGCGATTTCTATCGGTGGACGTTGCGGTTCGTCGCGCTGTCGTTCATCGGCTTCACGTTCTTCGCGCTGACCCCCGCCGCGCCACCGTGGGCGGCGGCGTTGTGCCGGGCCGGCAGGTGGCCAACCATCCGTACAACCCGCCGTGCATGGGACTCGCGCCGGATCGAGGTTCCGAACGGTGGTCTGCTCGGACAGATGCACCAGACGCATCATCGGCGCAAGTCCCGTCGTCGAACGACTCGTCGGCCGCGGGTTCGGGGAGCTGCATCTGAACTTCGCCAGCGATCTGATCAAGTTCGGCCAGAACGGCGTCGATCTCGTTGCCGCCGTTCCGTCCCTGCATGCCGGCGGGATCATGCTGTTCACGATCTTCATGTGGCGGCGCGTGAACAAGTGGTGGCGGCCGTTCCTCGTCGCCTACCCGATCTTCATGGCGTTCACCCTCGTGTACACCGCGGAGCACTTCTTCTCCGACTGTCTGGCCGGCTGGCTCGCGGCTGCGCTCGTCTGCGTGGCGGGGAACCGGATCGAGCGGTGGCGAAAGGCGAAACGGCCGCCGGATACGCTGGAGCCTCCTGCCAAGACTTCTGTGGAGACCGCCGAGTGCCCGCCGACACGTTCACTGCCCGAAATGACGCCGTCGTCAACCTGAGCAAGCGACGCGGGTTCGTCTTTCCGTCCAGTGAGATCTACGGCGGCTCGCGATCCGCGTGGGACTACGGCCCGCTCGGCGTCGAACTCAAAGAGAATGTCCGCCGGCAGTGGTGGAAGGCGATGGTCACCAGTCGTGACGACATCGTCGGCATCGATTCGGCCGTCATCCTCGCCCCGCAGGTGTGGGAGGCATCCGGGCATGTCGCCACGTTCAGCGATCCGCTGACCGAATGCCTGCACTGCCACCGCCGGTTCCGCGCCGACCACCTCGAGGAGGAGTTCGAGGCGCGCAAGGGCCGGGCACCGGTCGACGGCCTGGCCGAGATCCCGTGCCCGAACTGCGGCACGCGAGGCCAGTGGAGCGACCCCAAGCAGTTCAACGGCATGCTGCGTACCTACCTGGGCCCGGTCGAGGACGACTCGGGCCTGCACTACCTGCGTCCGGAGACCGCGCAGGGCATCTTCGTCAACTTCCTCAACGTGATGACCACGGCGCGCAAGAAGCCGCCGTTCGGTATCGCGCAGACCGGCAAGAGCTTCCGCAACGAGATCACGCCCGGCAACTTCATCTTCCGCACCCGCGAGTTCGAGCAGATGGAGATGGAGTACTTCGTCGAGCCCGGCACCGACGAGAAGTGGCACGAGTACTGGCTCGAGCAGCGCTGGAACTGGTACGTCGACCTCGGCATCAACCCTGACAACCTGCGCCTGCTTCGAGCACCCGAAGGAGAAGCTGTCGCACTACTCGACGCGCACCGTCGACATCGAGTACAAGTTCGGCTTCGGCGGCTCGGAGTTCGCTGAGCTCGAGGGCATCGCGAACCGCACCGACTTCGACCTGAAGACGCACTCGAAGCACTCGGGCACCGACCTGACCTACTTCGACCAGGAGAAGAACGAGCGCTGGACGCCGTACGTCATCGAACCGGCTGCCGGGCTCACGCGTGCCGTTCTCGCGTTCCTGCTCGACGCGTACTCCGAGGACGAAGCGCCCAACGCCAAGGGCGTCATGGAGAAGCGCACCGTGTTGCGCCTCGACAAGCGGCTCGCCCCGGTCAAGGCCGCCGTGCTGCCGCTGTCGCGCAATGCCGATCTGTCGCCGGTGGCGCGCGATCTTGCCGCGTCGTTGCGCAAGCACTGGAACGTCGACTTCGACGACGCGCAGGCGATCGGACGGCGCTACCGCCGCCAGGACGAGATCGGCACGCCGTTCTGCGTCACCGTCGACTTCGAGACATTGGACGACCAGGCGGTGACCGTTCGTGACCGCGACTCGATGACCCAGGAGCGGGTGCCGCTCGACCAGGTCGAGGCGTACCTGGGCGCCCGTCTGATCGGATGCTGACCCGACATCGCGCCGCTCGTCCTGTCCGAGCGCGTCGTCGCCGACCCGCCGGTGGTGCTGGCGCCGATGGCGGGCATCACCAACACGGCTTTCCGGCGGCTGTGCCGCGAGCAGCCGGCGCTGCCGGAGCGCGGCCTGTTCGTGTCGGAGATGATCACGACCCGCGCGCTGGTCGAGCGCAACCCGAAGACGATGAGGCTGATGCGCTTCGAGGCGGACGAGACGCCGCGCTCGATCCAGCTCTACGGCGTCGACCCGGCCGTCGTCGGCGCGGCAGTGCGCATGATCGTCGAGGACGATCTCGCCGACCACATCGACCTGAACTTCGGCTGCCCGGTGCCCAAGGTGACCCGCAAGGGCGGCGGCTCGGCGCTGCCGTGGCGGATCGGCCTGTTCGACGACATCGTCACCGCCGCGGTACGCAACGCCGGCGGGCTGCCGGTGACGGTCAAGATGCGCGTGGGCATCGACGACGAGCACGTGACCTATCGCGAGGCGGGGCTGCGCGCGCAGGACGCCGGCGTGCGGCATGTCGCGCTGCACGGCCGCACGGCGGCGCAGTTCTACGGCGGCACGCGCCGACTGGGACGCGATCGCCGACCTGGCCGACGCTGCTGGACATCCCGGTGCTGGGCAACGGCGACATCTGGGAGGCCGACGACGCACTGCGCATGGTGCGCTACGACCGGCTGCGCGGGCGTCGTCGTCGGGCGCGGCTGCCTTGGGCGGCCGTGGCTGTTCGCCGATCTCGCTGCGGCTTTCGACGGACGGCCCGAGCGCATCCGGCCCGCGCTGGCCGAGGTCGCGCGGGTGATGCGCCGGCACGCCGAACTGCTCGCCGAGTGGGAGGCCAGCGAGCAGCGCGGCGTCACCGACTTCCGCAAGCACGTCGCGTGGTACCTCAAGGGTTTCGCGGTGGGCAGCGAACTGCGCACCGCGATGGCGCAGGCGTCGTCGCTGGCCGAGCTGGACGACCTGCTCGCCCGGCTCGATCTCGATCAGCCGTTCCCGGAGGCGGTCATCGGCCAGCCGCGCGGGCGCACCAGCGGCGCCCGCGCCGTCGTCGCTGCCCGAGGGCTGGCTCGACTCGCGCGGCTCGCGGGCCGTCCCCGCCGGTGCGGAACTGGACAACAGCGGCGGCTGACTCTTGGCCGCGCTGCAGGGTGTTTTGCGGCGTGTCGCCCTGCAGCGGGGCCAAGTTCCTACGGGAAGGCGGGCACCGTCTCCTTGCGCGGGGCTTCCTGCTCCGGCGCCTTGTACGGGCCGGGCTTCGGGCCGCGGCGCGCCGCCCGGGAAGGCCAGCCGGGCGATCGTGCGCTGCACGGTGCCCCACTGCTTGCGCATCGGTCCGGTGTTGTAGGGCAGGCCGTACTTCTCGCAGATCTCCTTCACCCGCGGCGCGATCTGCTGGTACCGCGAGCTGGGCATGTCCGGGTAGAGGTGGTGCTCGACCTGGAAGGACAGGTTGCCGGCCATCACGTGGAAGAACGGCGCCGCCGTCGATGTTCGCCGCCCCGATCAGCTGGCGCACGTACCACTGCCCGCGCGACTCGTTCTGCACCTCGTCCTCGGTGAACATGTAGGTCTGGTCGGGGAAGTGCCCGCAGAAGATGATCGCGTGCGACCACACGTTGCGCACGATGTTGGCCAGCGCGTTCGCCTTCATCGTCGACTTGTAGTTCTTGCCGGACAGCGCCGGGTAGACGCACGTAGTCCTTGACGATCTGCCGGCGCGCCTTGACGCCGATCGCCTTGAGCTCGTCGATGACCTGCTTCTTCGGCTTCTCGCCGCTCTTGATCTTGTCGAAGTCGAGATCGTGCAACGCCACGCCCCACTCGAACAGCGCCATCAGCAGCAGGTTGTAGATCGGCTGGAAGAGGTAGGGCCAGCGCCACTTCTGCCGCGCGTCGATACGCATGATCTCGTAGCCGACGTCGTTGTCCTTGCCGATCACGTTGGTGAACGTGTGGTGCACGTAGTTGTGCGAGTGCTTCCACGCGGCGGCCGGCGAGGCGGTGTCCCAGTCCCAGGTGGACGAGTGGATCGTCGGGTCGTTCATCCAGTCCCACTGGCCGTGCAGGACGTTGTGCCCGATCTCCATGTTCTCGAGGATCTTCGCCACCGACAGTCCGGCCGTGCCGACGCACCCACGCGGGCTTGTACTTCGAGAAGATCAGGACGAGCCGCGACAGGGCGCCGAGCCGTCGGTGCAGCGTGATCATGCTGCGGATGTAGCGCGCGTCGCTTTCGCCGAGATCGGCCTTCACCTTCTCGTGCAGCTCGTCGAAGGCCTTGCCGATCTCCTCGAAGTCCTGCTCGCTGAGCTGGTACAGCGGGTTGTCCTGGTCGTAGGGCATACCTCTCCTAGAGATCGATCTCGATGTGGCCTTCAGGGGCATTGATGCAGGTGCGAACCATCTGCCCGCTCGCCTGCTCGATGGCGCCGGTGCGGACGTCGCGCACCGCGCCGTCCTTGCAGTCGTCCGACGCAGGTGTGGCAGATACCCATCCGGCAGCCGAACGGCAGCGTCAGCGCCGGCGTCCTCGCCGCCGACCAGGATCGAGACGCCGGCGTCGCACTTCGCCTCGGAGTCGGAGACCCGGAACCGCACCGTCCCGCCGTCGCCGTCACCACCGCCGATGCCGACGATCGGCTGGAACCGTTCGGTGTGCAGGTGTTCTGCTCGGCCCGCCTTCTCGTAGAGCTCCTCGACCGCGTCGATGAGCTCGCGCGGCCCGGACAGGAACGTCTCGCGCTCGGTCCAGTCGGGACACAGCTCGTCCAGTTGCGCCGGCTCGAAGCGGGGTTGCTCGGAGGTGTGGATCTCCTTGAGCTGGTAGCCCTCGACCCGGCGCGCCAGCCGGCGCAGCATCCGTCCGAAGATCATGTCGTCTTCGGATCGGCAGCTGTGGATGTGCACCGCGTCGCTCAGTTCGGCCTTGCGGTCCAGTTCGCGCAGCATGCTCATGATCGGCGTGATGCCGCTGCCGGCCGAGATCCACAGCGTCTTGGCCGGCATCGAGTCCGGGAGCAGGAACTCGCCCTCGACATCGCCGAGGAACACCTTGTGCCCGGGCTGCACGTAGCGGGTGAAGACCGGCGACATCTTGCCGCCCTTGGTGTACTTCACCGTCACGCTGACGACGCCCTCGGGATGGTTCGGGTCGGACGTGATCGTGTACGCACGCCAGTGCCGGATGCCGTTGATCTCCATCCCGATCCGCAGGTACTGGCCGGACTTGTGTACCGGCCAGTCGAAGTCGGGCTTGATCACGATGGTCGTCGCGTCCTCGGTCTCCTGGCGCACCCGGATGACCCGTCCGGTGAGCTCACGCGTCGACCAGCGCGGGTTGATCAGCGCGAAGTAGTCGTCCGGCAGCAGGGGAGTGGTCAGCGCGCGCGCAGCGTTCAGAAACCGCCGGCGCGCGCCAGAAATCCTGGGTACTGCTCCACTCTCGACCACTGAGCCTCCCCGGCAGGTTCGCCCTCGACGTAATCATTTCAGTGCACAAGTGTCAACTGAAGCAGCTCGCTCGAGCGTGATTTACCCCAAGGTTCGCTCCGGTAACGGCCGACCACCCGATCGCTGCAGTTAAGCTGCAACGACCAGCCCCGGACGGACGGAGTGCTCCCCATGCCTCGGACGGAAAAGTACGTCTACGACTTCGCCGAGGGCAGTAAGGACATGAAGGATCTGCTCGGCGGCAAGGGCGCGAACCTGGCCGAAATGACCAACCTCGGCCTGCCGGTGCCGCCCGGGTTCACGATCACGACCGAGGCGTGCCGCGCGTTCCTCAAGACCGGGCGCGAACCCGAGGGGCTGGCCGAGGAGGTCAGCGAACACCTGGCCTCGCTGGAGCAGGCGATGGGCAAGAAGCTCGGCCAGTCCGATGACCCGTTGCTGGTATCGGTGCGCTCCGGGGCGAAGATGTCGATGCCCGGGATGATGGAGACGGTGCTCAACGTCGGGCTCAACGACCAGTCGGTTCGTGGGCTGGCGGCGCAGTCGGGCAACGAGCGGTTCGCCTTCGACTCCTACCGCCGGCTGATCCAGATGTTCGGCAAGACCGTGCTCGGCATCGACGGCGACCACTTCGAGGACGCCATGGAGGCGGCTAAGAAGGCCAAGGACACCGAGAACGACCTCGATCTGGACGCCGAGGACATGCGCAAGCTGGTCGAGACGTTCAAGGACATCGTCGTCGAGCATGCCGGGCGGCCGTTCCCGCAGGATCCGCGTGACCAGATGGATCTCACCGTCCGCGCGGTCTTCGAGTCGTGGCACACCGACCGGGCGGTCATCTACCGCCGGCAGGAGCGGATCCCGGGCGACGACGGCACGGCGGTCAACATCGTGGCGATGGTGTTCGGCAACCTCGACATGGAGTCGGGCACCGGCGTGGCGTTCACCCGCGACCCGGCCTCGGGCGCGCAGGGCATCTACGGCGACTATCTGCAGAACGCCCAGGGTGAAGACGTCGTCGCCGGAATCCGCAACACCGTGCCGCTGGCCGATCTGGAGAAGATCGACAAGAAGTCCTATGCCGAGTTGCTGCAGAACATGCAGACCCTCGAGGAGCACTACAAGGACCTGTGCGACATCGAGTTCACCATCGAGCGCGGCAAGCTCTGGATGCTGCAGACCCGGGTAGGCAAGCGCACCGCTGGTGCGGCGTTCCGCATCGCGACGCAGCTGGTCGACCAAGGTCTGATCGACATGGACGAAGCGGTGTCGCGTGTCTCGGGCGCACAGCTGGCGCAGCTGATGTTCCCGCGCTTCGACACCGATGCGATCAAGACCGGCAAGGCGAAGAAGATCGCGCAGGGCATGAACGCCTCACCCGGCGCCGCGGTGGGCAAGGTGGTCTTCGACTCCTACACCGCAGTCAAGTGGTCACGCTCGGGCGAAGCGGTGATCCTCGTGCGCCGCGAGACGAACCCGGACGACCTCAACGGCATGATCGCCGCGAACGGCATCCTGACCAGCCGCGGCGGCAAGACCTCGCACGCCGCGGTCGTCGCGCGCGGCATGGGCAAGACCTGCGTGTGCGGCGCCGAGTCGCTCGACGTCAACACCAAGCAACGCATCCTGCGGGCCCGGGACGCGCACGGGCACGGCAGCGTCGAGATCCACGAGGGCGATGTCATCTCGATCGACGGCACGTCCGGCGAGGTGTACGCCGGCGAGGTGCCGGTCGTCGACTCGCCGGTCGTCACCTACTTCGAAGAGGGCACGATCGACGAGGACGACGACCTGGTCGTGGCTGTCGACCGGATCATGAAGCACGCCGACGGCGCGCGCCGGATGTCGGTGCGGGCCAACGCCGACACCGCCGAGGACGCCGCCCGCGCCCGACGCTTCGGCGCGCAAGGCATCGGGCTGTGCCGCACCGAGCACATGTTCCTCGGCGAACGCCGTCAACTGGTCGAGCGGCTTGATCCTGGCCGATTCGGACGAGGAGCAGGAGAAGGAACTCGTCGAGCTGCTGCCGCTGCAGCGCGAGGACTTCGTCGGCATTCTCGAAGCGATGGACGGCCTGCCGGTGACCATCCGGCTGCTCGACCCGCCACTGCACGAGTTCCTGCCCGACATCACCGAACTGTCCGTGCGCGTGGCCGTGGCCGAGGCGCGCGGCGAGAAGCGTGAGGGCGACCTGCGGATGCTGCAGGCCGTGCACAAGCTGCACGAGCAGAACCCGATGCTCGGCCTGCGCGGCGTGCGGCTCGGCGTGGTCATCCCGGGCCTGTTCCAGATGCAGGCCCGCGCGATCCTCGAAGCCGCCGCCGAGCGGATCAAGGCCGGTGGCGTGCCGCGCGTCGAGATCATGGTGCCGCTGGTCGCGAACGTGCAGGAGTTCGAGACCGTCAAGCAGGACATCATCCAGGTGGCCCGCGAGGTGCGCGGCGAGACCGGTGTGCATCTCGAGTTCCTCATCGGCACGATGATCGAACTGCCGCGCGCCGCGCTGACCGCCGACCAGATCGCCGAAGCGGCCGAGTTCTTCTCCTTCGGCACCAACGACCTCACCCAGACCACCTGGGGCTTCTCCCGCGACGACGTCGAGGCGGCGTTCTTCTCCGCCTACCTCGAGAAGGGCATCTTCGGCGTCAGCCCGTTCGAGTCGATCGACCGCGAGGGCGTCGGCGAGCTCATCCGCATCGCGGTCGAGCGCGGCCGCTCGATGCGGCCCGGGATCAAACTGGGCGTGTGCGGCGAGCACGGCGGTGACCCCGAGTCCGTGCACTTCTTCGAGGACGTGGGTCTCGACTACGTGTCGTGCTCACCGTTCCGTGTGCCCGTGGCCCGCCTCGAGGCAGGCCGGTCGGTGGCCGGTGAGTGAGCAGGACGTGCTGGCGCGCGCGGATGCCTGGCAAGAGGCGATCGAGGCGCGCGACGTCGAGGGCATCGACGACTTTCTGCATCCCGACTACGCGCTCGTCCTGGTCAAGCCGGCCGACGTCAGCGTGTCCCGTGTCGAGTGGCTGCGCATGCTGCCCGACTACGTCGTGCACGGTTACTCGATCCTCGCCCGCCGGGCCGACGTCGACGACGACGTTGCCCTCGTCCTGCAGATCGCCGATCAGCACGCGACGGTCGCCGGCGCCGATCGCAGCGGAATCTTCATCCTGTCCGACTGCTGGCGACGTTGCGATGACGGCGTCTGGCGGGTGTGGCGGCGCAACTCGACGCCACTTGACGCCGGGGCGATGCCGCGCGGGTGAAATCACGGCTTTGCCCGACGGCCTAGCGTTAAGGCCGTGGACGGCGCCGACCTGCTCAGCTTCCTGTGCGCGGCCGTCGCCGCGCTCGGGAACGCCGTCGCGAACGTCATGCAGCGCCGGGCCAGCCTGGAACAGGATCCGGGCCACGAATTCGGTGTGCGCGTGCTCGCCCGGCTCATCCGGCGCAAGACCTGGCTGCTCGGCTTCTCCGGGATGGTCGTGTCGTTCGTCCTGCAGGCCGTCGCGCTCAGTCTGGGCCAGCTTTCCGCGGTCGAGCCGATCATCACCCTCGAAGTGCCGCTGACCATGCTCGTCGCAGGTCACGTGTTCGCTGCCCCGCTCGGCCGCCTCGAGTGGTCGGCGATCTTCGCGATGACGGCGGGGATGATTGCGCTCGTGGCCAGCCTCGACCCGCAGCCGGGCGACGAGTCACACGTCAGCCACTTCACCTACGTGGTCGCGGGCACCGCGACGACCGCGACCATCGGCGCCCTCATCGTCGCCGGCAAGCGAGGCGGACGGACCTGGCGGGCGGCCTGCCTCGGCGCGGCTGCCGGCACCTGCTTCGGCTTCACCGCGACGTTGATCAAGGAGACCGTCGAGCAACTCAGCGCGCACGGCATCCTCGGCATGCTCACCACCTGGCAGACCTACGCCGCCGCCGGGTTCGGCCTGCTCGGGGTGGTCGTCATGCAGTGGGCGCTGCACACCGGCCCGCTGCTCGCCTCGCAGCCGGGATTCACCTTGATGGATCCGATCGTCTCGGTGCTCTGGGGCGTCCTCGTCTACAACGAAACGACGCGGACCGGCGCATGGCTGGTACTCGCCACGGGCGGGATGGTGCTGCTCGGCGTCGGCGTCTCGGTGCTCGCACGGTCACCGCTGCTTGCGGCGGTGAATGAGGACGACGGGATGATCCCGACTGACGATCCGCTTGCGCAGCGGCCCGGCGACCCGGCGCGGAGCTGATCGATCATGGTCTATCCGATTGGAGTGCTGGCGGCGCTGCTGCTCGCGATCGGCTACGTGCTCCAGCAGCGGGTGGCAGCCACCGCACCGCTGTCGGAGATGCTGCGGTTCGAGTTGCTGTGGGATCTCATGCACCGCCCGCTGTGGTGGGCCGGGATCGGCTGCATGGTCGTCGGCCAGTTGCTCTCCGGGCTCGCCCTGCAACTCGCAGCGGTGGCCGTGGTCGAGCCGCTGCTCTCCACGAACCTCCTGTTCGCGCTGGCCGTTGCCGCATTGCTGGTGCGCAGTCGTCCCAGCTGGCGTGAGATCGTCGGCGCGGTGCTGCTGTCCGGAGCGCTCGGCGTGTTCCTGGCGGTGGGCAACCCGCACAGCGGGCACAGCAACGAGGCGGACACGGTGCCGATCGTGATCGCCATCGTGGCCATCGTGGTGGCCGTCGTCGGCTGCGTGGTGGTCGGCAAGCGGCAGGGCCTGATCGGGGAGTCGATCTGGCTCGCGAGCGCTGCGGGCCTGCTGTTCGGCCTGCAGGACGCCGCGACCAGAGCGGCGCTGATCGAGGTGGAGCGGCGCGGCGTCGTCGCGCTCTTCCTGCACATCTGGGTCTATGTCGTGGTGGGCTCGGCGGTGGTAGGCATCCTGCTCGCGCAGAGCGCGTTCAAGGCGGCCAGGCTCGACTGCTCGTTACCGCCGATCACCGCGTTGGAGCCGATCGTCGGCATCGCGCTGGGTATCGGGCTGCTCGGTGACACGGTGGCGGTGTCGGCCGGTGGACTTGCCGCCGAGTCCTCGTGCCTGCTGGCGATGGTCGTCGGCGTGGGCCTGATCGTCCGCTCGCCGAGCCTGGCCGGTACGTGTGTCGTGCCGTTGTCGCCCGACCAGATATCCGACTCGCGGCCGGCACCGAGCGGGTAACGTCGAGGCGTGTTCCGCCGCAGGTCCCGCCCAGAACTGTCCCGTCCCGATGTCGCTCAACCGATCGCCCGGCGCCCTGATCCGGACGGCGGCACGATGGTGCTGCCGACACTCGCACTCGTCGAACAAATCCTGGACGAGTTCGGCCTGAAGCACTCGATCGATGAGGACGGCGATCTGGTGGTGCGCTGGGAGAAGTGCAGCGTCTACCTGTTCTTCTACGGCGAGAAGCGCGAGATCCTGCAGGCCCGGCTCTATCTCAACCGCCGTTTCGAGGTCGAGCAGCGCGGGTCGCTGGCACTGCTGCTGGACGAGTGGAATCGCAGCAAGCTGTTCCCGAAGGCATACACGGTGCTGCCCGACGACGGCCGCGTCGGCATCTGCGCCGAGCAGTGCTACGACTTCGACCCGGGCGTCACGCGATCGCAGTTGAAGTACTCGATCGGGCTGTGGATCGACACCTTGCTGCGCTTCAGCGACTGGGTCGACGAACAGGTCTGACGTGGTGTTCGCCTATGGCCCCGCGACCAAGGAGCGGCGGGTCGCCGAGCCGCCCAAGCGGGCCGCTGCGGGGCTGGCTCCGCGCGGTGAGTTCGAGCGTGACCGCGCTCGGGTGCTGCATTCCTACGCGTTCCGCCGCCTCGCCGACAAGACCCAGGTCGTCGTGCCGGGCGAGGACGACTTCCCGCGCACCCGCCTGACCCACTCGCTGGAAGTCGCGCAGATCGGTCGCGAGATCGGCGCTGCGCTGGGCTGCGATCCGGACATCGTCGACGCGGCCGGGCTGGCGCACGACATCGGGCATCCGCCGTTCGGGCACAACGGCGAAGACGCGCTGCACGCGGTCGCCGCAGCGTGCGGTGGCTTCGAGGGCAACGCGCAGACCCTGCGCGTGCTCACCCGCCTCGAGGCGAAGGTGCTGCACGCGAACGGCGAGCCCGGCGGGCTCAACCTCACGCGAGCCACGCTGGATGCGACCTGCAAGTACCCGTGGCCGCAGCGTGCGGGCACTCGCAAGTTCGGCTACTACGCGGCCGACGCCGACGCGTTCGCGTGGCTACGCTCGGCGGCCCCGGACGGTCGCCGCTGCCTCGAGGCGCAGGTGATGGACTGGGCCGATGACGTGGCTTACTCCGTCCACGATGTCGAGGACGGCGTGCACAGCTCGATGATCAAGCTGGGCAACGTGGGTGAGGACGCGCGGGCGCAACTGTGCGACATCGCTGCCGGGCAGTACTCCGCGCGCTCGGCGATCGACCTCGCGGCCGTCCTCGACGACTTGCTCGAGCTGCCCACGTTGCGCGATCTGGCCGACTACGACGGGACGTCGGCGGCACAGGCGGCGGCCAAGCGGGCGACCAGTGAGCTGGTCGGCCGGCTGTCCGGAGCGGCTATCACCGCGACCCGAGCCGTGCATGGTGACGGGCCGCTGGGACGCTACGACGCCGATCTCGTCGTTCCCGATCGCGTGGTCGCGGAATGTGCGCTGCTCAAGGCCATTGCGGCGCATTACGTGATGGCCCGCCCGGGGGCGGCCGAGCGCCAGGCGGCGCAACGCACGCTGCTCACCGAACTCGTCGGTGCGGTGCTCGACGGGGCGCCCGGTGCGCTCGACCGCAGTCTCGTGGCGGCATGGCACGCGGCCGCCGATGACGCCGATCGGTTGCGCGTGGTGATCGACCAGATCGCGCAGCTGACCGACACCTCTGCGGTGGTGTGGCACCAGCGGCTCGTCCGCCCGCGTCCTGCGCGCTAGCGACGGTGCAGCATGATCACCGGGTCGGCGTCGTCGTCGAGCGCCTGCCAGCCGGCCCATGCGCACAGCGCCTTGGTGGGTGAGTCCGCTGCGGTCTGGAGCCAGGTGATCGGTTCGTCGGCCTGCGCCAGTAGCGAGCCGAGCAGTCGCGCGCCCAGGTGATGCCGCCGGGCGTCGGGATGCACCACCAGCAGCACGATCGAGAACGACTCATCGAGCTCGCCGGCGAGCTGCCCGAGCCGGTCGTGCAACCGCCGCGACCAGGCATCGGTCATCGCGGTCCAGTCCCAGGAGTAGCCGTACCCGAATCCGACGAGGCGTCCGTGGTCGCGGGCCGACACCGTCGCGGCACCGGGGATCGCCCGCGCCCATGAGTACATCCGGGCCGAGGCCTGGGCGAGTTCGGCGGCATCGCTCGGGCCCAGCCGCACCGAGGCGGCCGCGAGCAGCGCCTCGACATCAGCAGGCGGAGGCATTTGCTCCGGTTCAGTGGTGACTTCGATGTCCATACGGCGATTCTCTAGGTACTTCTTCGGGTACAACCGATCCGCTCCGATATCTTGAGCAAACGCGGTGGAAGTCCGTTTTGCCCGCTGCGACCGTTGGTCTTCGAAGAGTGGGGGTCACAAAATGGCAGTAGGAACGGCGCCGGGGGCAAAGTCGGGCACCTCGCGTGATCTGCGACGAAGCATCGGCTTCTGGGGCCTGCTCTTCATCTCGCTCGGTTCGATCATCGGCTCGGGCTGGCTGCTCGGCGCGCTCGGCGCCGCGCAAGCGGCGGGGCCGGCGTCGCTGATCTCGTGGATCCTCGCCGCGTTCATGCTGATGACGCTGGCGCTTGTCCACGCCGAACTCGGCGCGGCCTACCCGGTTGCCGGAGGAACGGCGAGGTTCCCGTACTTTGCGTTCGGCACGCTCGCCGGCTTCACGGCCGGTTGGGCGGCGTACCTGCAGGCGGTGACGATCGCGCCGATCGAGGTCGAGGCGGCGATCTCCTACCTGAACTCGACGCAGTGGGCCAAGAAGCATTTCCTGATGTTGCACACGAATGGCACGCTCAACGGTCTTGGCTTGTTGATCGCCAGCGCGGCGATGCTGCTCTTCACGGTCATCAACCTGCTCGGCGCCAAACTCTTGTCTGACAGCAACACGATCATGGTGATCTGGAAGGCCGCGATCCCGGTCCTCGCCGTCGTCGTGATCATGTCGCTGAGTTTCCACTCTTCGAACTTCACCGCAGGCGGCGGATTTGCGCCCTACGGTGCGCACGGCATTTTTGCAGCGCTACCCGCCGGCGTCGTGTTCGCGCTGCAGGGGTTCGAGCAAGCCGTGCAGATGGCCGGTGAAGCCCGCAACCCGAAGAAGGACATCTCGCGCGCGATCATCTCAGCAATGTTCATCGGCGCAGCGGTATACATCCTGCTCGAGGTCGCGTTCATCGGTGGCATCTCCCCGGCGAACGTCGCGCATAGCTGGGCGCAGCCAATTGGCAAGGGCGACTTCGGCCCGTACTACACGATCGCGATCGCGGTGGGTGCTAGCTGGCTCGCGACAATCCTCCTGGTCGACGCGGTCATCTCGCCCGGTGGAACCGGCCTTATCTACCTCGGCACCTCGGCGCGACTGTCCTACGCGCTCGGTGAGGAAGAGGTGATCAGCGACAAACTCACCGAGACCAACAAGAACGGCGTGCCGATGTGGTCGATCCTGTTGGCCTTCATCCTTGGTGAGATCACGTTCTTGCCGTTCCCCAGTTGGAACTCACTCGTCGGGCTGGTGACCGGCGCGACCGCGATCATGTACGCGTTCGCACCCGTCTCGCTCGCTGCATTGCATCTGCGGGACCCGGACCGAGAGCGGCCGTACCACGCGCCGTATCCGAAGGTGTTGAACCCGGTGGCGTTCTGCGCGGCGAACTTGATCATCTATTGGGGCGGCTTCGAGGCGATGTGGAAACTGCTCTTCGCGATCTTCATCGGGCGGGTGCTGTTCGAGGTCGCGCTGCATCGCAACAAGGACGTTCGCCGGCCCGA
The DNA here is from genome assembly GCA_963794885.1 of uncultured Actinomycetota bacterium. GTDB lineage: Bacteria > Actinomycetota > Actinomycetes > Mycobacteriales > Jatrophihabitantaceae > RYN-133. The sequence goes on along the minus strand of CAWCFH010000013.1, from coordinate 9,915 downwards.
CATCGACTGGCGCGCCGCCTCCTGGATCTGGCCGTGGCTGATTGGAATAACGCTCATCAGCCTGATCGGGCGCTACGGCGGGCACAAAGCGTTACCGAACTGGATCGACCTCGTCGTCGTTGTCGCTTTCAGCCTGGTGATCTTCTACTACGCGGTTGGCCTGGCGATGGAGCCGGACAAGGTCAAGAAAGCGATCGAGATCGAGCAGCGCCAACTCGAGGAGCAAAAGGACAAGGACCTCAACCTGCCTGGCTGAGCCCGCTGGCGTGCGGGTTGTCCACCGGCCGTCCGGATGTCGGCCTGCGCGCCTAGACTCATCGCGTGGCAGGGCGGATTCGGGACGAGGACATCGCCCTCGTCCGCGAAAAGACGCCGATCGCCGACATCATCGGCGAGCACGTCCAGCTGCGTAATGCCGGTGGCGGCAACCTGAAGGGCATCTGCCCGTTCCACGACGAGAAGTCGCCGTCCCTCTCGGTGTCGCCGGCCCGTGGTCTATACCATTGTTTTGGGTGCGGGGCGGGCGGCGATGTCATCCGGTTCGTCCAGAACATCGAGCATCTCGACTTCACCGATGCGGTCGAGCGGTTAGCCGGACGTAGCGGCATCCAGCTGCGTTACATCGAAGGATCGAACGCGCCGAAACGCGTGCCCGGGCAACGCGGCCGCCTAGTAGAAGCACACGCCGAGGCACAGCGGTTCTATGCCGAGCAGCTGCGCAGTCCCGAGGCTCTCGTCGCTCGTGAGTTCCTGGCCGAGCGCGGCTTCGACCAGGCGGTGGCCGAGCAATTCGGCTGCGGGTTCGCACCTGCGGGCTGGGACGCGCTCACCAACCATCTGCTCGGGAAGAGCTTCACGCCGCACGAGCTGACCATCGGTGGCCTGTCGCGCGAATCAGGACGAGGCGGGTTGATCGACCGCTTCCACCGCAGGTTGCTCTGGCCGATCCGCGACACCGGCGGTGACGTCGTCGGGTTCGGGGCGCGGCGGCTGTTCGACGACGACAAGGTCGAGGCGAAGTACCTCAACACGCCCGAGACGCCGATCTACAAGAAGAGCCAGCTGCTGTACGGCGTCGACCTGGCCAAGCGCGAGATCGCCCGCCAGCACCGCGCAGTCATCGTCGAGGGCTACACCGACGTGATGGCCTGCCACCTGTCCGGCGTCACTACTGCCGTCGCCACCTGCGGTACCGCGTTCGGGTCGGAGCACGTGTCGGTGATCCGGCGGTTGCTGATGGACTCCGACTCGTTCACCGGTGAGGTGATCTTCACCTTCGACGGTGATGCGGCCGGTATGAAGGCAGCCGAGCGCGCGTTCGGCGACGACCAGAAGTTCATGGCGCAGACGTTCGTCGCGATCGAGCCGACCGGGATGGATCCGTGCGAGCTGCGGCAGAAGTCCGGCGACACCGCGGTGCTCGATCTCGTCGCGCGGCGCATTCCGCTGGTCGAGTTCGTGCTGCGCTCGACCGTCGCGCGGTTCGATCTTGACACCGCCGAGGGACGATCGACCGCGCTCGACCGCGGCGTTCCGCTCGTCGCGCAGATCAAGGATCACGGCCTGCGCGACGAGTACGCGCGCCGGCTCGGCGGCCTCGTCGGCATCGACGACCCGCTGCGTGTCGTGCAGCGGGTGCGCGGCATGGTGCGTTCGGGCCACCGTCCCGAGACGCCGGCGGCCGAACGTCCCGTCGAGAAGGTCGACGACGCCACCGCGTCGGTCGAGCGGGAAGCGCTCAAGGTCGCCCTGCAGCTGCCCGCGGTCGCCGGCCCGCAGTTCGACGCGCTCGAGCCCGAGGCATTCCTGCTGCCCGCGCACCGCTCGCTGCGCGGCGCGATCGCGGCGGCCGGTGGCACGTCGGCTGCCGTTGCCGGACCCGGCTGGACGGAGAAGGTCGAGCAGCACTTGGACGAAGCGTTGCGGTCGGGCGTCCACGCTCTTGCAGTCGAGCCGCTGCATTCGGGCACCGACGGGCAGGAGCGCTACGCCGACGCCGTGCTCGCGCGCATGCACGAGATCGTCGCCGCGCGGCAGGTGGGCGCGCTGAAGTCGAAGCTGCAGCGGCATCAACCCGCAGGAACAGCCCGAGGAGCATGCCCGGCTGTTCGGCGAGCTGATCGCGTTGGAGAGCCTGCGCCGCGGATTGCGCGAGCGGGCGATCGGCGGGCCGTAGGTGAAGTTGTTCCATCGGCGCGAGGCGCCGCCGGCCGACCTCGTCGCGCAACTGCCCCGCGACGAGCGGATCGTGTCATGGGCCGACGTGCAGGGCGGCGGGGTCGTGCTCGCGACACCGGCCGGGCTGTGGTGGCCGTCCGATGACGGTCCGCGGCTGATCGGCTGGCAGTACATCATCAAGGCGGTCTGGCAGGACGGCTCGCTACGCGTCATCGAGGCTGACGTGGTCGATGACTTGCTGCTCGTCGATCGCGCGCCGGTCGCCGCCGTGCTCGAGGTGCCACGCGACCTGCCACCGGTCGTGCGCAAGCGGATCGAGTCGAACGTGGTGCGCTCAGAGCTCGTGGGCGTAGCCGGTGGTGCCGCTCGCTTCGTCGCCCGAAGGATTCCCGGGCAGGACGGCGTGCGCTGGTGGGCCCGGCTCGAGGACGGGACGCCGGATACCGATCAGGTGCGTTCGGCAGTGAGCGCGCGGCTGGCGATCCTGCGCGCCGAGTACGAGGCGCGCGACTAAGGCCGGCGCGCGCCGTTGGCGTGGTGCACCGCGGCCGGCGCGTCGCCACCGGAGATCTTCGCCGAGACCAGCTCGCGTACCCGTCCGGCAAGGTCGTCGACCTGGGCCTGGAACACTCCTGCGGCCGACTGGATGGTTTGGCTGCCCGCAACGCGGCGGCCGACCCGAACGATGGCCTCGTACCGTTCCCGGCCGGCCTTCGCACCCAGGACATAGCCGACAGCGCCGCCGAGCAAGAACGAAAGCTTCATCCGATCACCCTAACCCGGACGCGAGCGGGTGCGGTGCTGGGATAAACTCGTCCGGTTGCACGGCAGTCCCCCGTAGCTCAATTGGCAGAGCATTCGACTGTTAATCGAAGGGTTACTGGTTCGAGTCCAGTCGGGGGAGCAAATAGGCCATATTTTACGGGCCTGCACCGTTCTCGCAATGATCATGATTTCGAGCCTGGTACAGATCGGGTACACATCCCGATCACCAGCGCCCGTACCCCGACGTCGATCCCCGAAGCAGTGGGTATCCCAGAGGCGTCGTTAGGGAACGGCGAAGATTCGTGTCTAGTACGAGTCTCGGTGTGTTCGCTTGCTCCCCGGCGGGCAGTGGACACGCGCTGTGGGCATTTAGTCGCTTCGTACGGTTGTCACCACACCGCGGTCATCGACTGGTGCGGCGAGGTTGTCTGGCAGGGTCCGGTCGCGTAGGAGCGAAATACTCAGCGTGACGGTGATGACGACGAAGCCGAGGACGGCGAGGGGCGCGATTGGGAACGCTCCGCCGTTGGAGGCGGTGAGTCCGATGACGCCGTTGAGGAGGGCGAGGGGCGCGAGGACGAGGCTGGGCCAGGCCACCCACCGCGGTTGCAGCACGCCGCGCCTGGCACCGAGGCCAATGATCGCGAAATACGCGGCAAAGCCGAGGTGGGCCAGGCCTGGCATGAAGATCCCGTTGTAGAGGTGATAGAGCAGCCGGGTGAGCTGCGGTTCTGCGGTCAATCCGCCCTGCTTGGACAGGAAGCTCAATGCGGTGAGGACCACGACGTCCAGGGTGGTGAAGACGGCGATGATCGCGGCGATTGCAGTGAGGCACATGCCCAGCGGCGCAGTGCTCGTCGTGCCTCGCAGGCGGTGGGAGATGTTGGCGGCGAATGCGAGGAAGAGGAACGCCCCGAGAATCGTGACGGTGTTCGACACCGCTTGCAGCTGCGTGTGCGTGCCCACGCTCGCCGCGATCTTGGCCACCGAGGAGTTGGTGCTGATGATCTTCGCTGGTCCACTGGCTACACCGGCGACGATCAGCACCATGGAGCCGAGTCCGATCACCGCCACCGATCGATTTCCGCTGGATGTCATCGCTGCCTCCAAGAGTGTCGAGGTGAACTCGATTCACGACGGTAGGTGTTCGACGCGGTGAGGTCGTCCGACGACGGAACGAGCCGATGGGCTTTCTGGCGTAGTTGCTCTCGCGTCGTGTCATGACGCGGAAGTAGCCGCGTACATCCCCGGAATGATGCGGTTGCGTCGAGCCGGGCCTATCGTTTGCCGGTGAACCGGACGATCAACCGCAACGGTGCAGGCGACCTCGCCCTGGGGGCACTGGTCGCCGGAGCGTTGATCACGCAGGTGGCGACCGGGAATGTGTCCGGGCCGATCTGGGTAGCCGTGCTCGGCGGCACGATCCTCGGTGCGGGCATGCTGCTTCGCCGCAGATCCCCCTGGGCCGCGTGGGCCACCACATTCGCGACGATCTGCGCCATCGGGCTGCTCGGCGTCGCCCAGCAAGGCAACTACGCGGTGATCATCGCCGGGTTCGTCGCGCTGTACACCCTGGCCGGCCGCACGAGCTGGCGGGGTGTGACCACGGCATGGGTGATCGGCCTCGTGCTCGTATTCATTGCCGCGGTGCCATCGAGCGGAGTGTTGAAGTCGAGCTTCGCGGTGTTCGTGCTCGCCGCAGCAGTCGTCATCGGACGTGCCGCCGGTGCGTACCGGCGCGTAGCGGACCAGCTTCAGGCCACCGTCCTCGAGCTCGATGCCCGTCGCGCGGACCTGATCGAGAAGGCAATCGCGGAGGAGAAGGTGAAGATCGCCCGCGAGCTGCACGACGTCATCGCGCACTCGGTGAGCGTCATGGTCATCCAGGCGTCGGCCGCCGAAGCGATGCTCGACACCACACCCGAGCAGGCTCGTTCCCCGCTGATCGCGGTCCAGGAATCGGGCCGCCAGGCGCTGGGCGAGCTGCGACGGCTGCTGGCGATCCTCAGGCCTGGGGCCACAGCGCCAGCCACGCTCCTTCCGCAACCCGGGCTCGACGACCTATCCGAAATCGCGACAACCCTGCGCGACGCGGGAATCGCCGTCGACCTCAGTCTCGACGCGACCGAGGAAGCCCTCCCCCCGGGCGTCGACCTTGCTGCCTACCGGATCGTGCAAGAGGCGTTGACGAACGTCGTCAAACACGCCGGCGCGCACAACGTGTCCATCGTGATCAGCCGCCGCGCACAGCGAATCGACATCGAGGTCGCCGACGACGGCCACGGCATCACGCCGGAGGCCACAGAAGGACACGGCGTGATCGGCATGCGAGAACGTGTCGCCGCCTACGACGGCGAATTGTCGCTAGGCCCTCGGCCCGGTGGCGGCCATATAGTCAGCGCTCGGCTCACGATTCCGTGCGACCAATGATCCGAACGCTCATCACCGACGACCAAGAACTCGTCCGTACCGGATTCACCCTCATCCTCACCACCCAACCCGACATCGAGGTCGTCGGCGAGGCAGCCAACGGCCGCGACGCGATCACCATGTGCCACGACCTGACCCCGGACGTCGTTCTCATGGACGTCCGCATGCCGATCATGGATGGCATCGAAGCGACCCGGCACATCACCAGCCAGCCAGGCGTGCGGGTGCTGATGCTGACCACCTTCGATCTCGACGAACACGTCTATGACGCGTTCCAGGCCGGGGCCAGCGGGTTCTTACTCAAAGACGTTCGACGAGACGACCTCATCCACGCCGTGCGTGCCGTGGCCTCCGGAGACACACTTGTCGCGCCTACGATCACCCGTCGTCTGGTCCAAGAGTTCCTCGGCCGCCCCCAAACCCGCGACCGAGCCAAACACCTCAGCCGTCTGACTACACGTGAAATCGAAATCCTGACACTAGTCGGCAGTGGCTTCTCCAACGGCGAAATCGCAGCACAACTCGTCCTCGCCGAAACAACAGTCAAGACCCACGTCTCCCGCATTCTCACCAAACTCAACCTGCGTGACCGCGTCCAGGCAGTCATCTTGGCCTACAAGACTGGCCTCGTTCGATGAGAACACACGCCGCCGACACCATGTCTCCCACAAGACGTGCTCACGGGCACCCGGTAAAACTCAGCGAGCGCGCAGACGAGCCCTCCTTCTGGAATACCCCCCGGAAGTGTCGATCCGTCCGCGATCGTCAACACAACTGTGAACGGCCGCGCCTTCCGCCGGGGTCTACCAGCTCGATGAATGCAGATCCAGGAGCGCGCTAACGATCGATCTGCGCGTCGAGCTGGCGCGCAGGATCCTGCGTCATTTTGCCCGCTGGGCCATGCTCGTCGTTCCTGTATTCGTCTTGCTCATGGCGCTACTGCCCAGTCCATTCGGGACTCGGCTGTTTACCGGCGTCGCTGTCAGCGGCGGCATCCTCATGTTCGCGTTGGTGAACATTTTGATAGACACAGATCGCCGTGCGGTCCGCGCCGGCTACCGCTACAACGTTCCCGGACAGATCCGCGGGTCGCGCGCGGTCGAGCACCAACGAGTCTCCAATCGGCAGCGCAGAGAACGACAGGCTGCACGCAAGGTCCGCCGCGGACGATACCTAAGCTCCGGTGTGCGGCGGCAGTGTGCGGATCGCGACCACGAAGAAACCCTTCTACGAGCGCTGATACGGGTGGGATAGGTCAGCAGCCGGCAGCAGCGATGGTGAGACTGATATCTCAGGTCCGGTTGGGACTTTCGACCCTGCTTGGTGCGCCGTGATCGGCGTTGAGTCGTAAGCACGGATTTCTTCCCGCCCACACGTGTCCGGACGGAAAGCACGTCGGCGTCTTCGTGGCCGACGATCCGTTTGAGACTAGGGAGAACGCTATGAAGTACGCAGCTCCAGGACGGCCGGGAAGCATCGTTGCGGTTGCGCCGCGCTATGAGAACTTCATCGGCGGCAAGTGGCTCGCGCCGACGCAGGGCAAGTATCGCGTCGACCTTTCCCCTGCCACCGCCGGCCCGATCACCGAGGTCGCTGATTCCACGCCGGAAGACGTCGAGCTCGCGCTGGATGCCGCCCATTCCGCCAAGGACAGCTGGGGCGAGAAGTCCGCGACCGCACGCGCCGAGGTGCTGAACGCGATTGCTGACGCGGTCGAGAAGAACAAGGAGATGCTTGCTGTTGCCGAGAGCTGGGAGAACGGCAAACCGGTTAGGGAGACCCTTGCCGCTGACATCCCACTGGTAGTTGATCATTTCCGCTATTTCGCCGCTGCGGCGCGCGCGGAGGAGGGCCGCTCGACCGAGATCGAGAAGGACCTGATCGCCTATCACTTCCGCGAGCCGCTCGGTGTTGTCGGGCAGATCATCCCGTTCAACTTCCCGCTGTTGATGGCTGCCTGGAAGCTCGCTCCCGCGCTGGCCGCTGGCAACTGTTCCGTGCTCAAGCCCGCCTCCCCGACGCCGTGGTCGATCCTGAAGCTGATGGAGACCATCGAGGACGTCGTGCCGCAGGGTGTCATCAACGTGGTCACCGGTCCGGGTGCTGAAATCGGCAAGGCATTGGCGGCGAATCCGCGCATCGCGAAGGTCTCGTTCACCGGAGAGACGGTGACCGGCCGGCTGATCATGCAGTACGCGGCCCAGAACCTGATCCCGTCGACGGTCGAACTCGGTGGTAAGTCGCCGAACATCTTCTTCAGCGACGTCATGGCCCACGACGACGAGTTCCTCGACAAGGCCGTCGAAGGCCTCGTGCTCTACGCGTTCAACAAGGGCGAGGTCTGCACCTGCCCGTCGCGCGCGCTGATCCAGGAAGACATCTACGAGCGGTTCATGGCTCGCTGCCTGGAGCGGATCGCGGCTATCCGGCAAGGCGATCCGCTCGACACCGACACCCAGATCGGCGCGCAGGTCTCCCAGCAGCAGATCGACAAGATCGCCTCCTACGTCGAGATCGGCCGCAACGAGGGCGCCGAGGTTCTCATCGGCGGCCACCGCGCAACTGTCGAGGGTGACGAGTTCGCCGACGGCTACTACTTCGAGCCGACCGTGCTCAAGGGCACCAACAACATGCGGGTGTTCCAGGAGGAGATCTTCGGACCCGTCCTGGCAGTGACCACGTTCAAGGACGATGCCGAGGCACTGGCGATCGCCAACGACACCCTGTACGGGCTGGGCGCCGGTGTGTGGACCCGCGACGGCAACCGCGCCTACACGATGGGCCGCGGCATCAAGGCCGGACGGGTGTGGACGAACTGCTACCACCAGTACCCGGCCGGAGCAGCGTTCGGCGGTTACAAGATCTCTGGCATCGGCCGGGAGAACCACCGGATGATGCTCGATCACTACAGCCAGACCAAGAACCTGCTGGTCAGCTACAGCACCAAGCCGCTCGGCCTGTTCTGAGCATCGAGTGACTGCATCGATCGGTAGCCGCATCACCGCCACCGTGGCGGCACGCCAGGCGATAAGTCGCCTGCGTGCCGCTCGGGGCGAGAAGGTGATGTTCATCCAGTCCGGCGGCTGCTGCGCCGGAAGCACCCCGATGTGCTACGCCGACGGCGAGTTCGTCATCGGCGACATCGATGTGCTGCTCGGCGACATCGATGGCTGCCCGTTCTACATCGACCGACGACTTGACGAGGCCTGGCACCAGGACCATTTCGTCCTCGACGTCGCCCCCGGTGAGCCCGAAGACTTCTCGCTCGCGGCCGGGGACAACCTGCACTTCGTGACCCGGTCACCAGTCTGCGCGGCAGCGAACACGCAGCCGCTGACCCGCACCCCACCATCCACCACCTCACAGATTGATTGGAGCGCGCCATGAAGGCCGCCGTTGTCACCGATTTCCACGCACCGCTGCAAATCCAGGACCTGCCCATCCCCGAGCCCGGAACGGGCGAGGTGCTGGTCCGGATGGAGACCAGCGGACTGTGCCACACCGACATCCACGCCGCCCACGGCGACTGGCCGGTCAAGCCCACCGTGCCGTTCACGCCCGGGCATGAGGGCATCGGCATCGTGGAGACACTGGGTGCTGGGGTCACCACCCGCAAGATCGGTGACCGGGTCGCGATCGCCTGGCTGGGCTACGCCTGCGGAGAATGCCGGCACTGCATCGGCGGCTGGGAGACGCTGTGTGAGAAGCAGCAGAACTCCGGCTACTCGGTCAACGGCACCTTCGCCGAGTACGCGCTCGTCCCCGCCGCCTTCGCCACCCTGGTGCCCGACGCGGTCTCCTCACGCGACGCGGCACCGCTGACCTGCGCTGGCGTCACCACCTACAAGGCCATCAAGGTCGCCGGAGTCAAACCTGCCGAGACCGTCGCGATCTTCGGCGTCGGCGGCCTGGGACACCTTGCACTGCAATACGCTCGCATCGCCGGCGCCTTCGTGATCGGCGTCGACATCGAAGACAACAAACTCCAAATGGCCACCGAACTCGGTGCTGACCATGTCATCAACGCCGCGATGACCGATCCCGTCGAGGCGATCCAGGCTCTCGGCGGCGCCGACGTCGCTGTCGCGCTCGCCGCGTCCCCGGCCTCCTTCGACCAGGCCTACCGCTCCCTGCGCCGCGGCGGACGACTGGTCTGTGTCGCCTTGCCCGCCGACAACGGCGCATTGAACCTGCCGATCTTCGACACCGTGATCAACGGCAAGACCGTCATCGGCTCCATCGTGGGCACCCGCAACGACCTGGCCGACGTGTTCAACCTGCACGCCGCCGGCCGTACCAAGGTCATCGCGATCGACCGCAAGCTCGACGAGGTCAACGACTCGATTGACGACGTGCTCGCTGGCCGGATCCCAGCTCGAGTCGTCTTCCAATTCTGATCAGCGCAGACTAGACGGACTTCCGTTACGGAGGCGTATCGCCGAATACGCTCAAGCATTGGCGGTGGGTCGGCAAGGGACCCGCTACGTCAAGCTAGTCAGCAAGGTCGCCCACCGGCGTGAGTGGCTCAGTTCGAGCCGGTGG